>CP070603.1:2833826-2833947 GCA_016939855.1 Kluyvera ascorbata | reverse complement strand
AACTCATACAGAGGCGCAGAGAAAGATATCCCGATGACATCTATATTTTTCAGAGCCACTCAAACAGGGTCAAGTTTCAGGATAAACCTGTCACAGTAGTTGCATTCAATCAGGCTTTGAA
>CP070603.1:2822029-2822107 GCA_016939855.1 Kluyvera ascorbata | reverse complement strand
AATGCGGGCATCGTATAATGGCTATTACCTCAGCCTTCCAAGCTGATGATGCGGGTTCGATTCCCGCTGCCCGCTCCA
>CP070603.1:2794944-2795064 GCA_016939855.1 Kluyvera ascorbata | reverse complement strand
CTCATACAGAGGCGCAGAGAAAGATATCCCGATGACATCTATATTTTTCAGAGCCACTCAAACAGGGTCAAGTTTCAGGATAAACCTGTCACAGTAGTTGCATTCAATCAGGCTTTGAAA
>CP070603.1:2794487-2794641 GCA_016939855.1 Kluyvera ascorbata | reverse complement strand
GTCATAACCCCTCCTCATTGAGTAAAGATGTTTAAGATATAGCCTGTCTGAGGTGGCTTCGCGACCCGTAAACCGCGTGCTGCGTCACGGATAGGGTGATGAGTGGGGAAGTGGGGGCTGCGGACAAGAGCAGCCCCATTTTCATTCAGGCGCC
>CP070603.1:2785477-2793613 GCA_016939855.1 Kluyvera ascorbata | reverse complement strand
GTAGAGGAGAGAGTTCAGGCCAGCGAATATCAATCTTATATGCTGGCCTATCTTGAGGATGCGGATCGCTAGCGCTTCGTACTGGCTCGTAACTGTAACGTTGAAGGCAGCTCAATGGTTTTTTCTGGTGGGTTGCCCGCCAGTAAATCGAGGAGCGTTTGCCCCGCCAACGTCCCGGTTTCACTCCACGGAAACTCCACGGCAGTGAGCGCAGGCGAGCAGACGGCGGCGAGCGTACCGCCGCTCAGGCTCGCCACGGCCAGCGTATCGGGGACTTTTACCCCGGCACCGTGGCAGGCCATAATGCAGCCACAGGCAATTTCATCAGAAGTACAAATCAGCGCATCCAGTTCAGGCCAGGTGATACGAATATCGCCCAACAGGTTTAAACCGGTCGTAATGCCAGGCGGCAGATGCGACGTCACCACGCGATGCGGGGAGTGGTTAATTGAGAGCATGGCGCTGTTCCAGCCGCTCAGCACCTGGCGGAACATGATGTTATTGGATGCGGTACAGAGCAGGCCGATGTTTTTATAGCCACTTTTCGCAAGCGAAGTCACCAGCTTTTTAATGGCTGCGGCGTAGTCAACGCCAATGCTGACCCAACTGGCATCGCGGTTAATCGCGCCAATTTCGACCACAGGTACGCCGGTGTTGATGAGCATCTGCGAACAACTACTGATGTTATCAATATTGAACTGGACAATCGCCGCTGGGTTATAGGCGAGCATCTGCGCAAACGCTTTTTCTTCGCTCTGGCCCCCCTGTCCGGACTCAATAAACATCATGCTGAAGCCTTGCGTAGACAATACGGTCTGCAGCGTTTCGGAGACGGCAAGAAAACCGGGGGAAGAGAAGGTGGGTACAACGCCCATGACCAGGCTGGAATCGGCAGAGGCGAGATTACGCGCCTGTAGGTTTGGTACATAGCCTAATTCGCTCACCGCAGCTTCAATGCGGGAGCGCAGCTCTGGGTTTACTTTTTCAGGCATTCGTAACGCACGCGACACGGTCATCGTGCTAACACCGACCAGTTTTGCCACTTCGGCAAGCGTAATCTTACCGGTGTTTTTTCTGCGTTTTTCTCTCGCACCGTCATCCGTTTGTAGCGTCTGCACTGATGTCCTCCTTCAGCTTGTCTGGGCACCCATTGTAATAGATGTTTAGCGTTTTGCGCATTGCCCAACTGCAAAGTAATGATAAGTATGGGTAATAAAGTTAGCGTTAACAAGAATTTTAACATTGTTATCATGTTAGCGCTAACTTTGCGATATGGATCACGGTAAGCCGTAAAGGCATTCCACTATAGTAGGCCCACTTTCAACGCTCTCGGGGTATTTATGATTACGACCTGGCTACCTGTAGAAAATATCCAGATTGTGGATTCAGTCAGTGACTGGAAGCAGGCCATTACGCTGTCGGCACAACCTTTATTGGTGAAAGGCGCGATTACTGAAGATTATATTAACGCGATTTTTAACAGCCATCAGGAACTCGGCCCTTATTATGTTTTAGCACCCGGCCTGGCAATGCCACATGCACGCCCGGAGCAGGGGGCGATTAAAAATGGTTTGTCACTTTTACATATTAAACAAGGTGTCTCTTTTGACGCTGATGAGAATGACCCTATCTATGTTGTGATTATGTTGTGCGCACTTTCAGGCGAAGAACACATCAACATGATTACGGCACTGGCAGAGATTTTTAGTGATGATGAACGTCTCTCAGCACTGCTGAAAGCATCATCAATGGAAGCAATTCAAAGCGTTATCAACGGATAATGAGGTAAAGATGAAAAAGGTTCTGATTGTTTGCGGTAATGGTTTAGGCAGCAGCTTCATTGTTGAAATGAACGTTAAAAAAATCCTCAAAGAGTTGAATAAAGACGCAGAGGTTTCCCATACAGACCTTACGTCGGCGAAAAGCGAAACTGCCGACATTATCCTTAGCGCGAAAGATATCGCTGAACATCTGTCCAGTCATTCCGCGAAGGTCTTTGGTCTGTCTAATCTGCTGGACAACAATAAAATTAAAGAAATTCTCTCTGAGAATATCTGATTAATTATTTGCGGCCCTACGGAGCTATTCTATGCTGCAGTTTATTATTCATGATGTGTTGGGTACGCCAGCAATTCTGGTCGGTCTGTTTTCCCTGATTGGCTTATTATTGCAGAAGAAAGCATTTTCCGATGTTATTTCCGGAACCCTCAAAACAATTATGGGTTTTGTGATATTAACATCCGGCGCGGCGATTATCGCCACGACCTTGACCACGTTTAGCCAGCTGTTTGAGCATTCGTTCCATATTCAGGGCGTGGTGCCAAACACTGACGCCATGGCGGCGCTGGCGCAGAAAAACTACGGTACTGCGACGGCGATGATTATGGTGCTGGGGATGCTGTTTAACATCGTTCTCGCCCGTATTACGCCGCTGAAGTACATCTTCCTGACCGGGCACCACACGCTTTACATGTCGGCAATGCTGGCCGTTATTCTCTCCGTCGGCGGTTTGTCGCCGTTCTGGGTAGTGCTGGTTGGCGCGGTGATCCTCGGCATCATGATGGTAGTCTCTCCGGCCATCCTGCAGCCATTCACCCGGAAAATCACCGGCACCGATGACCTGGCGCTGGGCCACTTTGGCTCAACCGGCTATCTGCTGTCGGCGTGGGTGGGGAAAGTGGTCGGTAAGGGCAGCCCGTCGATTGAAGAGCTGAAGGTACCGAAGTCGCTGAACTTCCTGCGTGACTCGTCGGTCGCTATCTCGCTGACGATGATGATCCTGTTCGTAATCCTGGTGTTGGTAGCCGGTAAAGAATTCGTGGAAACCAGCGTTAGCGGCGGTCAGAACTTCATTATCTTCGCCATCATTCAGTCGCTGACCTTTGCTGCCGGCGTGTGGATTATCCTGGCGGGCGTACGCATGATTATTGCCGAAAT
This sequence comes from Kluyvera ascorbata, assembly GCA_016939855.1. Lineage (GTDB taxonomy): Bacteria > Pseudomonadota > Gammaproteobacteria > Enterobacterales > Enterobacteriaceae > Kluyvera > Kluyvera ascorbata_C. Next base: position 2,790,676 of record CP070603.1, on the reverse strand, counting down.
CGTCCCTGCCTTTAAAGGTATCGCAGACAAACTGGTGAAAGACGCCAAACCGGCACTGGACTGCCCAACGGTCTTCCCATTCGCGCCAAACGCCGTCATTGTCGGCTTCCTGTCGAGCTTTGCCGCAGGCCTGGTGAGTATGTTCCTGTGCCCACTGTTTGGTTTAAGCGTCATCGTTCCAGGCCTGGTCCCGCACTTCTTCTGCGGCGCAACGGCGGGGGTTTACGGCAACATCTGCGGCGGTCGACGCGGGGCGATTATTGGTGCTTTCGCACAGGGTCTGCTGATTTCGTTCTTACCGGCCATTTTGCTGCCGCTGATGGGGGATTTGGGCTTTGCGTCCACCACCTTTGGCGATGCGGACTTCGGCGTGGTAGGCATCATTCTTGGGCATGTAGTGGCGCTCTTTAACTAATTGATTCTAGTGAGGTGAGGTATGGCGGCTAAATTTTCGCCTTCGTTAATGTGCATGGATTTAACGCAGTTCAGAGAACAAATCACGGCCATGAACGGCCGGGCAGACTTCTACCACGTCGATATTATGGACGGTAGCTATGTGAAGAACATCACGCTGTCACCGTTCTTTATCGAAAACCTGAAAAAGATAACCGATGTGCCGATTGACGTGCACCTGATGGTTAACCATCCGGAAGACATTATTCCGATGTGTATTGATGCCGGTGCCGACATCATTAGCTTCCACCCGGAGACGGCGAATAACAAAATCTTCCGTCTGCTGAACCAGATTAAAGATGCTGGTCGTCGCTGCGGCGTGGTGCTGAACCCGGCAACTCCGGCGGATGCTATCAAAGAGTACGCGCATCTGCTGGATAAAGTGACGGTAATGTCGGTTGACCCAGGCTACGCGGGGCAGAAGTTTATCCCGGAATCGCTCAACAAAATCAAACAGCTGATTGCGATGCGTGAAGCGAATGGGTACCACTACCTGACCGAGATTGACGGCTCCTGCAACGAAAAAACTTTCAACGTCATTTCCCAGTCCGGGGTCGATGTGTTCATCGTCGGTACTTCAGGCCTGTTCTCGCTGGCGGAAAACGTCAGCGATGCCTGGGATAAAATGATCGATATCTACCAGCGCGAAGTCGCTGCCTAAAATTGCAGCGCGCTCAGCCGTATTGAGCATTAGCGATGCGCAAAGAGTCTATTTAACCGGTCCCGTCTCTTTGCGCTCCCGCCTGATCATTACGGTTGAGGGCGCTGTAACCTCTTTCTCTCTGGAGTTCCCCTCATGATGACTCGTCGCACGCTTGCGAATGCTTTGCGCATGCTTTCTGTTGATGGTGTACAAAAATCGAATTCCGGTCACCCGGGTGCCCCTATGGGTATGGCTGACATTGCCGAAGTCCTGTGGCGTGATTTTCTGAACCATAACCCACAGAACCCGTCCTGGGCTGACCGTGACCGCTTTGTGCTGTCCAACGGTCACGGCTCCATGCTGATTTATAGCCTGCTGCACCTCACCGGCTACGACCTGCCTATCGAAGAACTGAAAAACTTCCGTCAGCTGCACTCCAAAACCCCAGGCCACCCGGAAGTGGGTTACACCGCAGGTGTTGAAACCACGACTGGCCCACTGGGTCAGGGTATTGCGAACGCTGTCGGTATGGCTATCGCAGAAAAAACGCTGGCGGCGCAGTTCAACCGTCCTGGTCACGACATCGTTGACCACTTCACCTATGCGTTCATGGGCGACGGCTGCATGATGGAAGGCATTTCTCACGAAGTGTGCTCCCTGGCAGGTACCCTGAAACTGGGCAAACTGATTGCGTTCTACGATGACAACGGCATCTCCATCGACGGCCACGTTGAAGGCTGGTTCACCGATGACACCGCTAAACGTTTCGAAGCCTACCACTGGCACGTGATCCGTGGCATCGACGGCCACGATCCAGAAGCGATTAAACGTGCAGTAGAAGAAGCGCGTAAAGTCACCGACAAGCCATCCCTGCTGATGTGCAAAACCGTTATCGGTTTCGGTTCACCAAACAAAGCGGGTACTCACGACTCTCACGGCGCACCGCTGGGTGAAGCCGAAGTGGCGCTGACCCGCGAAAAACTGGGCTGGAAATACGGTCCGTTTGAAATCCCGGCTGACATCTATGCACAGTGGGATGCGAAAGCTGCAGGCCAGGCGAAAGAAGCCGCCTGGAACGACAAGTTCGCCGCTTATGCGAAAGCTTTCCCGCAGGAAGCCGCAGAGTTCACCCGCCGTATGAAAGGTGACATGCCGTCTGACTTCGACGCGAAAGCGAACGAATTCATCGCTAAGCTGCAGGCTAACCCGGCGAAAATCGCCAGCCGTAAAGCGTCTCAGAACGCGATTGAAGCCTTCGGTCCTCTGCTGCCGGAATTCCTCGGCGGCTCCGCTGACCTGGCGCCGTCTAACCTGACCATCTGGTCCGGCTCTAAAGCGATTAACGAAGACACCGCGGGTAACTATATCCATTACGGCGTGCGTGAATTCGGTATGACCGCGATTGCCAACGGTATCTCGCTGCACGGTGGCTTCCTGCCGTACACCTCGACCTTCCTGATGTTCGTTGAATATGCCCGTAACGCGGTGCGTATGGCGGCGCTGATGAAGAAACGCCAGGTGATGGTCTACACCCACGACTCTATCGGTCTGGGCGAAGATGGCCCAACTCACCAGCCGGTAGAGCAGATTGCCTCCCTGCGCGTGACCCCGAACATGAGCACCTGGCGCCCATGTGACCAGGTTGAATCTGCGATAGCGTGGAAATACGGCGTAGAGCGTCACGACGGCCCAACCGCGCTGATCCTCTCCCGTCAGAACCTGGCGCAACAGGACCGTACCGAAGCGCAGCTGGCGAACGTGGCGCGTGGTGGTTACGTGCTGAAAGACAGCGATGGCCAGCCGCAGATCATCCTGATTGCGACCGGTTCCGAAGTTGAGCTGGCCGTTGCCGCTTACGAAAAACTGACCGCTGAAGGCGTGAAGGCGCGCGTGGTTTCCATGCCGTCCACCGACGCCTTCGACAAACAGGATGCGGCTTACCGCGAATCTGTACTGCCGAAAGCGGTCTCTGCACGCGTGGCAATCGAAGCGGGCATCGCCGACTACTGGTTCAAATACGTGGGCCTGAACGGTGCTATCGTTGGCATGACCACCTTCGGTGAGTCTGCGCCAGCGGATCTGCTGTTCAACGCGTTCGGCTTCACCGTAGAAAACGTGCTGGAGAAGGCGAGAGCGCTGTTGTAATTCGTTTTTCCGCACATCAACCCGGCCGCGCGCAGCAACGCCGGGTTATCTATTTCACCTGCCAGTACGGCGGAGAGCCAAATTTTTCTACATAGTAATCAATCACCGCACGCACGTTCAGCGGCGGGTGGCGGGCGTTTGGATAGAGTGCCGCAATTTGCTGCGTATCGGTATGAATCGCCGCATCAACATCTGCTAATAGCTTAATCAGCGTGCCGTTTTTCAGACAGTCACCGATAAGCCAGTCAGGAAACAGCACCAGCCCCATTCCCCCAAGTGCGGCAGACAGCAGCGCGTCGGCGTTATTGGAAACCAGCCTCGGCGACAGCGGGTAGTGGACCCATGGTGCTTCACCTTGCTTCAACAACCAGCGGTTAGGGCCTGACGAACCTTTATAAACCAAACACGCGTGTTGATGGATATCGGCCGGCGATTGCGGTGCGCCGTGCTGACGAAGATAGGCGGGCGAGGCGGCCAGATGGTAATGCTGATTGCCAAACACCCGGGCGTGAAACGCCGAGTCGGTCAAAGCGCCGATGCGAAAAATAACGTCGGTAGCCTCCCGATGCGGGTCGACAAAATCATCGGTCAGCGTCAGCTCAACCTGCAATGCGGGGTAGCGTTCGATGGGCCCGACAAGGGCGGGAGCGATGTGCCGTTGGCCAAAAAAGACCGGTGCATTGATGCGCACCGTGCCAGACGGTGAGGCGGCACGGCTCTGCAACGTCTCTTTTGCTTGCTCAAGTTCATCGGCAATGGCACGGACATGGTCAATCAGCTGCCGCGCGGCTTCTGTTGGGATAACCGAACGCGTATTGCGATAAAACAACTGCTGACCGATGGCCTCTTCAAACTGCTGCATGGTGCGCGAAATCATCGATGCCGAGACCCCTTCTTTGCGGGCGACAACGGAAAAACTTTGCGCATCGTACACCGCAATAAAGAACATCAGGGTGCGGATATTTACCGCGCTGAGATCGAACATTAATGCAAATCCTGAAAAAGTGTTTCTCTACTTATACCATTTTTAAGGCAATCAAAATCGACTATCTTCACCCGCCTTAACGATGGGGGGTATTGATGCAACTGTTATTGATTGCGTTGGTGATAGCCGGCGGTATGGGGCTGTCGATTGAGGCCGGTATTCTGGGGCCGCTCGGCGGGGAAGTGGGTGATTTATGGGCGACGTTCAGCATTTTCGGCGTCGGGGCGGCGCTGACGTTTTTACTGATGCTGTTTTTCAGTCCGCGTTCGGGGCCCTCATTTTTTACCCAGCCGGGCTGGACGTTATTGGGTGGGGTGCTCGGGCCGATATACGTGGTGATCCTCACGGTGGCGGCGCCGATTATTGGCGTGGCAATGACCATGATAGGCGTGCTGGCGGGGCAGGTTTTTAAAAGCCTGCTGATTGATCATTACGGCCTGTTTGGCACGCCGCATCGTAAAATCAACGTCCAGCGTCTGTACGCGTTGGGGTTTATTCTGGCGGCGCTGCTGCTGGTGGCAAGAGGGTAAATGATGATAGTTATTATGATGCTATTGGCGGTATTGGGCGGCGCGACGCTGAGCGTTCAGGCGGCAATTAACGGTCGGCTGGGCAGCCAGGTGGGCGTTCTGAAAAGCGCATTCCTGACCTTCTCGGTGGGGGCGCTGGTAACGGCACTGCTGATTTTCTATTTCGAGCCGGTGCAGGCGGTGACGTTACTGGACGTGCCAAAATGGCAGCTGATGGGGGCGATGCTCGGCGTTCCGTACATTGTGATTATGGTCGTGGCGGTACAGCGAATTGGTACCGGCATCGCCACGGTGGCGGTTATTTTCGGCCAACTGGCCATGAGTATGCTGATTGACCACTTTGGCTGGCTGGGCAACTCGTCTATTCACTTCACCTATACCCGTCTGGGCGCGGTGATTTGCTTAGGCATTGCGCTCTATTTTATCTATTCAAGCAGCAAGGC
>CP070603.1:2784587-2784760 GCA_016939855.1 Kluyvera ascorbata | reverse complement strand
GAGCCTTCCACCGCTTCACGGATATGCTCCGGTCGGCTGTTTAAAATCTGCTGCTTATTGTCCGTACCGAAGGTAAAACCAAACTTGGTGGCGATGACCACGCGGTCACGAAACGGTTTTAAGGCCTCGCCAACAACCTCTTCATTAAGGAAGGGGCCATAGACTTCAGCGGT
>CP070603.1:2784020-2784128 GCA_016939855.1 Kluyvera ascorbata | reverse complement strand
GCCCTCAGCAAACGGTGCCCAGGCTTCCGGCTGAATGCCATGGCTCTGGTTCCATGGAACGGCGTGAAGCTGTTGGTTGAACGGGTTAACTTCAATCTGGTTAACGGC
>CP070603.1:2783688-2783800 GCA_016939855.1 Kluyvera ascorbata | reverse complement strand
GTATCCTGCAGCCACAGTTTGGTGGTGACAAACAGTTCATCGCGGGCGATGCCGGTCTGTTTCAGCGCGTTCCCGACCTGGGTTTCATTCTGGTAAGACGCGGCGGTATCAA
>CP070603.1:2779756-2783349 GCA_016939855.1 Kluyvera ascorbata | reverse complement strand
ATTATTCAGCATGACTTCAATGTCTTCCGCAGGAACTGGGTCGGAGAACCAGAAGCCCTGGAGGGCATCGCAGCCAAGTCCGCTGAGGATCCGCTGTTGTTCCTGGGTCTCTATACCTTCGGCCACGACATCCATATTCATCGAGTGGGCGATGTTGATGATAGTGGAGACAATTCGGACGTGTTTGCTGTTCTCGCGCATATCCTTCATAAAGCTTTTATCGATTTTAAGTTCCCCCGCCGGGAGATCCTGCAGCGCCAGCATGTTGGAGTAGCCCACGCCAAAGTTGTCGATGGAAATGGTGATCCCGATGCGACAGAAATCGTTAAATATCTGCACGCTGCGGTCAAAGCCGTGAAGCGCGGTGGTTTCCGCAAGCTCAATGGTCAGGCGAGTAGGGGAAACGTGATGGCGTACCAGCGCATCGCAGACGCGTTCATAAAAGTTCTGCTGTTCAAACTGCACCGGAGAGATATTCAGCGAAACCGTCCAATCGTCATGCCCTGACAGACTCCATTGGTGCAACTGTTGACAGGCCTGGTCCACAATCCAGTTACCGACCGGGACAATAAGCCCCGTGTTCTGTAGCGTAGGCAGGAAAACCTCGGGCAGCAGGATGCCTTTTTTCGGATGCCGCCAGCGCAGAAGAGCTTCAAAGCCGTAAATGCGCTGTTCTTTGACGTGATATTTGGGCTGATACCACAGTTCAAACTGACCGCGATCCAGCGCCTGGGTCAGATCCTGCAGGAAATGCGCTCCTTGCCAGGTGCTGTCGAGCATCGATTCATGATAGAAGACCCAACCATTGCGACCGCTGTGCTTCACATGGTACATCGCCGTGTCTGCGGACAGCTTCAGTTCCTGAGGCGTTTCGCCGTGGCCGGGATAAAGGCTTATCCCCACGCTTAAAGAGATTTGCAGGATTTGCCCGGAGTGATAAAACGGACGGCGAATACTCTCCACCATACGGGTGCAAATATCGGCAATTTCCGCTTCATTACAGTCTGGAGCCAGTAGAATAAACTCATCCCCACCGATACGCGCGAGCGTCATTTTTGGATTAATGCAGGCGCTCATACGGTTTGCAACGGACACCAGTAGGTTATCGCCAACGTGGTGGCCCCAGGCATCGTTAATTAACTTAAAACGGTCGAGATCCATCAGCACCAGCGCGAAAGTGCTGCCGGCCAGGCGTGATTGATGCAGGCAGGCCAGCAGTCGCATATCAATCTGGCTGCGGTTCGCAAGCCCCGTCAGCCCGTCGAAGCGCGCCTGTTGCTCCAGCTGTTGATTTAGGCGCTGTAAATTCTCCGTCAGGCGCGTAGTGCGCACCTGCGAATCCACCATGGAAATCATCAGCATCAGTCCCAGCAGAAGCAGCGTAGTGACCGATACCCAGATAGAAAGCCCCTCTTCGCTGACCATGGCGTCGTGGTTCATCATCATATGACCATCGCCGGTGAAGGTGGCGGCGCTCATGCCGGTGTAGTGCATAGCGGCGATGGCAATACCCATGGCGAGCGCCGCGCCGACGCGGGTCAGCAGCACGCCTTTACTGTTAAGGCGCAGACTGAAAGCCAGCCAAAGGGCTACGCACGATGCCACGATAGCAATGATCACCGAGGTGATAATCAGCGGAATGCTCCAGGTGATTTCGTCGTGGGCCATCAGCGCCGCCATGCCGACATAGTGCATGGTCACGACCCCGGAACTGAGCAAGGCAGTAGCAATACAGAGGCGTTTTAGTGATAACGTATTGCCTGCAACCGCAATATTAATAGCCAATGAAGAGGCAATAATCGCGGCTAACAGGGAAATAACCGTGAGCTCAAGGTGATAGCTCATCGGCATCGGCATTTTCATTGCCAGCATGCCGATAAAGTGCATTGACCAAATACCAATGCCCAGCGTTGCGCCGCCGGTAATACGCCAGAAGATGGCCGCCTTTTTATTAGAAGCCGCTATTTTTGCAGCACTATCAAGCGCAACGAAAGACGCAATGAAGGCCACCAGAAATGAAATACCGACTAGTATCGGGTCCCACGAAGCGTGCAGCATCATGCAATCCATACCTTTTCATAAACGTGATTTAATTAATCTATCAGTAAATTCCTAATTTTACACAATGAAAAAACACTTATCAGACGCTCTTTTTTCGCCATTGGATATTATTAAGCATGGCTAACGAATAATGAAATGCCAGTAAATGTTAAGCCTTGCTTTTTTATATTGTTCTTATTTTATGGCGGCTTAACTGTCGGTGTGATTTTTGACTTTGCTAGTTTAACTTTGGTTGGTTGAAAAAACTGCAAAAAGTAAAACTGGCGTTGCTAACAATTAAACTACTTAAAAACATAGAAATAGTCTGAAAAATGCAACTTCTGGTGATATAACAAAATGACACAGCAGGAGTTGGGGAATAGATTATGTTTAAAAACATTAGCGTCCGAACTTTTATCCTGGTATTTATTCTGGCGGTTTTTATTATTGCAGATGTGATCTGTTTAATATTATCAAAGAATATATTCTTGCATTTGGCCGTCAATATCGTATGGGTGGCGGCACTAGGGTTGCTCTGGCTTTATATGACGAAATATCTCGTCACCCCGATTAACGCGGTCAAACGCAGCATTGATGAGGTTAATGATGGGAATTTGTCGGTTCGTATTCCCATATTCGGCAATAACTGCGCGGGGCGCTTAATTCCGGGTATCAATAACTTATCGAATAATATATCAACGCTGGTGGCAGAGATTCGCACTTCGTCTGATTCCGCGATGTCACTATCTGAACAGTTGGCTAACCGCAGTGCGGAACTGGCGGTCAAAACCGAAGAGCAATCGGCAACGCTGCAGCAAACGGCTGCCAGCATGGAAGAGATTGCGGCAAGTACTAAAAATAACGCCGAGCATACCCGACTGGCCAGTGAGCGAGCGGGAGATGCCACCCAGTGCGCCCGCAAAGGCGGTGCGCTGATGGGCGAAGTGGCGAACAATATGCAGTCGATCACCGACTGCGCTCGCCAGATGACGGAAATCATCGCCATGATCGATGGCATTGCATTCCAGACCAATATTCTGGCACTGAACGCAGCGGTAGAGGCTGCCCGCGCCGGCGATCATGGTAAAGGATTCTCGGTGGTGGCGGGCGAAGTGCGTAATCTGGCGCATCGCAGCGCCGAGGCGGCGAAAAGTATTAAGACCTTGATTAGCGTCACCAGCGATAACGTGACGCAAGGGGCGAATATTGTCGCCGAAGCCGAGAAGAATATGCAGGATATTGTCGCCGGGTCTGGCGAACTCAACAGCCTGATGGAGCAGATTGCCGTCTCAACCAATGAGCAGGAGAAGGGGATTGACCAGATCACTCAGGCTCTGACGGAGCTGGAGAGCGTGACCCAGAGTAATGGGATGGTGGTTGAGGAGCTGGCGCGATCGTCTGATGTTCTGAAGCATCAGGTGATTGAGTTGCAGTCGCGGACGCAGAACTTCCGTATTGGTGGGGAACCACGGGCGGTGGATGCACCGGCGGTGGGGGCGTTGCAGCCGGCGGTGGCCGGGAGCCATGATAAGGATTTTTGGCAGTCGTTTTAG
>CP070603.1:2775678-2779708 GCA_016939855.1 Kluyvera ascorbata | reverse complement strand
CCCTGTAGGCCGGATGGCGCTTCGCTTATCCGGCCTACAACTGCAAGGCAGTACGAACCCAATCACTACTACCTTCTACCTTTTATGAACAATTTCAGCGCGATGGCACATGCTCTTATTGCTTAACAAAAGCAGATAGCTAGACTATCAGGATGAATAGTCGTGACCGGAGGCGAAGTGGAAGCCATAAAGGGATCAGAACTGAACGTACCTGATGCGGTATTTGCGTGGTTACTCGACGGCCAGGGCGGAGTCAGACCCCTGACCAACGACGAAACCGTCAGCAAAGAGAACCCGTGCTGGCTGCATATGAATTACACCCATCCCGACAGCGCCGAATGGCTGGCAACAACGCCGCTGCTACCCCAAACGGTACGCGATGCGCTTGCTGGCGAAAGCCTGCGACCGCGCGTGAGCCGGTTAGGTGAAGGCACGTTGATAACGCTGCGCTGCATTAACGGCAGTACTGACGAACGCCCTGACCAACTGGTGGCGATGCGTCTCTATATAGATGAACGCATGATTGTCTCGACGCGGCAGAGAAAGGTGCTGGCGCTGGATGATGTGGTGAGCGATCTACAGGAGGGCAGCGGCCCAACGGATTGCGGCTCCTGGCTGGTGGACGTTTGCGATGCGCTGACCGATCACGCCAGCGAGTTTATCGAACAGCTACACGATAAAATTATCGACCTCGAAGACAATCTGCTTGAGCAGGAGGTGCCGCCGCGTGGCTTTCTGGCGCTGCTGCGCAAACAGCTTATCGTGATGCGCCGTTATATGGCGCCGCAGCGGGATGTGTACGCGCGCTTGTCCAGTGAACGGCTCTCGTGGATGACGGACGATCAGCGTCGCCGGATGCAGGACATTGCAGACAGACTTGGCCGCGGGCTGGATGAGATTGATGGCTGTATCGCCCGCACCGCGGTGATGACCGACGAAATCGCGCAAATGATGCAAGAGTCGCTTTCGCGCCGGACCTACACGATGTCGCTGATGGCCATGGTGTTCTTACCCAGCACTTTCCTGACCGGACTATTCGGCGTCAACCTGGGGGGTATTCCCGGCGGCGGTTCGCATCTGGGCTTCTCCCTCTTTTGTATTATGCTGGTCGTACTCATTGGTGGTGTTACGTGGTGGTTACACCGCAGTAACTGGTTGTAAAAAATCACCTTTTATATTCTGTCAGGTGACGATAACGCAACTTAATTTGAGCGAGGTCAATAAACCAGCGCTCCAATCGAGGCAATATCGTTCCTGCAGGTGAATGCAACGTCAAGCGATGGGCGTTGCGCTCCATATTGTCTTACTTCCTTTTTTTGAATTACTGCATAGCACAATTGATTCGTACGACGCCGGCTTAGAATAGTCGGCTTTTTTTTATCTTTTTTTCCGCTACCCTGGCTACACTCGTTGATTAGTTGTCGCATCCCGCGGCGAGATCTGCGAGGATACGCGCCTGCTGAACGTCAGCCCCTAATTCGTGAGAACTACACCGTGACCGCTTTTGCCTCCCTGAATATCCTCCCCGCATCCCAGCTCGAAAACCTTAACGACCTGGGCTATCTCTCTATGACCCCGGTACAGGCGGCAGCGCTGCCAGCCATCCTTGCTGGAAAGGATGTGCGGGTACAGGCAAAAACCGGTAGCGGCAAAACGGCAGCATTTGGTCTGGGCCTGTTGCAACATGTGAACGCGGGTTTGTATCAGACGCAATCGCTGGTGCTGTGCCCAACCCGTGAACTGGCAGACCAGGTCGCCGGGGAAATTCGTCGTCTGGCGCGTTTCCTGCCAAACATTAAAGTGCTCACGCTGTGCGGCGGCCAGCCGCTCGGCGCGCAGCGCGACTCGTTGCAGCACGCGCCGCATATTATTGTGGCGACCCCGGGGCGTCTGCTGGATCACCTGCAAAAAGGCACCGTTTCTCTGGATGCGCTGCAAACGCTGGTGATGGACGAAGCGGACCGTATGCTTGATATGGGCTTTAGCGACGCCATTGATGAAGTGATTCGCTTTGCGCCAGCCTCTCGCCAGACGCTGCTGTTTTCCGCCACCTGGCCGGATGCCATCGCGGCGATCAGCGGCCGTGTACAACGCTCGCCGGAAACCATCGAAATTGATTCCGTGGACGCGCTGCCAGCCGTTGAGCAGCAGTTCTTCGACGTGCCGCGCCACGGCAAAATCGCCCTGTTGCAGCAACTGCTGAGTCAGCATCAACCGGCGTCCTGCGTGGTGTTCTGTAACACCAAAAAAGATTGCCAGGCAGTCTATGAAGAGCTGAATGCCGCGGGCCAGAGCACCATCGTGCTGCACGGTGATCTCGAGCAGCGCGACCGCGACCAGACGCTGGTGCGTTTTGCAAACGGCAGCGCACGTATTCTGGTCGCTACCGACGTTGCCGCACGTGGTCTGGACATTAAATCGCTGGCGATGGTGGTGAACTACGAACTGGCGTGGGACCCGGAAGTTCACGTACACCGCATTGGTCGTACCGCGCGTGCCGGTAACAGCGGGTTGGCAATCAGCTTCTGTGCACCAGAAGAGGCTCAGCGCGCCAATATTCTTGCTGAAATGCTGCAGATCAAACTCAACTGGATGGCTGAGCCGGGTAAAGCGCGTATTGTGCCGCTGGAGCCAGAAATGATGACGCTGTGCATCGATGGCGGTAAGAAAGCCAAAATGCGCGCCGGTGACGTGCTGGGCGCGTTAACCGGCGACGTTGGGCTGGTTGGGGCGGATATCGGTAAAATCGACGTTCATCCGGCTCACGTTTACGTGGCGGTGCGCGAAGGGGTAGCACATCAGGCGTGGAAACTGCTACAGAAAGGGAAAATCAAAGGCAAGGCGTGCCGGGTGCGTCTGCTGAAATAAGCGCGGAATAATGCGTCTCAGGCACAGACCTGAGACGCGGCAATCGTATTACTTCACTTCAACCACGTTCAGACGCAGCTCATCTAACTGACCGTCTTCTTCTTCTGGCTGCCAGCCTACAGGCTGTAACGGCATCTCTTCACGGTCAAATGCCAGGTCTCCGCCGTTAATGACTTCACCGCCGTGGGTCAGACTTTTGAAATCAAACAGGTTGATATCGCTCAGGTGCGATGGCACCACGTTCTGCATGGCGCTGAACATGGTCTCAATACGGCCTGGATAACGTTTGTCCCAGTCGCGCAGCATGTCCGCAATCACCTGACGCTGCAGGTTTGGCTGCGAGCCGCACAGGTTACATGGAATGATTGGGAACCCTTTGGCTTCAGAGAAACGCTCGATATCTTTTTCGCGGCAGTAGGCCAGTGGGCGAATAACGATATGTTTGCCGTCGTCGCTCATCAGCTTCGGTGGCATGCCTTTCATTTTGCCGCCGTAGAACATGTTCAGGAACAGCGTCTGCAGGATGTCGTCACGGTGGTGACCGAGTGCGATTTTGGTAGCCCCGAGTTCAGTGGCGGTACGGTACAGAATACCGCGACGCAGGCGAGAGCAGAGCGAGCAGGTAGTTTTGCCTTCCGGGATCTTCTCTTTCACGATGCCGTAGGTGTTCTCTTCGACAATCTTGTACTCCACGCCCAGCTTCTCCAGATACTCTGGCAGAATGTGCTCCGGGAAGCCCGGCTGTTTCTGGTCGAGGTTTACCGCCACCAGACTGAAGCTGATTGGGGCGCTCTGCTGCAGGTTGCGCAGAATTTCCAGCATGGTGTAACTGTCTTTACCACCGGACAGGCAGACCATAATGCGGTCGCCGTCTTCAATCATGTTGAAGTCAGCGATGGCTTCGCCCACGTTACGACGCAGACGCTTCTGTAATTTGTTCAGGTTGTATTTTTCTTTTTGGCTAATTTCTTGATTTTGTTGCATTTAATGGTTACTCAAAAATCTAAATGGAAATTCAGGCCGAACACAGCGTCTTCCCGTCCATTTGATTTGCGATAAAAGACCTGTCTCGCGCTGACCGGTCAAAAGCGAATCAGCGAATGTGTGGCGTGTATGGTACGGATTACGAGGACGAATGTCAGCACGTTTTACAGCGTTGGGC
>CP070603.1:2775218-2775326 GCA_016939855.1 Kluyvera ascorbata | reverse complement strand
GTAAACGGAAGATGTACCTAAATCAACATAAGTATACTCAAGACCTGCAGATAAATTATCGGTAACACGGTATTGAATACCCGCACCAACGTTCAGACCAGCGGCAAT
>CP070603.1:2774869-2775094 GCA_016939855.1 Kluyvera ascorbata | reverse complement strand
CGATCAAAAGCATAGCCCATCAGCATGTCGACGGAACCGTTCAGTTTGATATTCACGGAGCCGTTATACGGGTCATACTGATTGTGCTCACTGTTTTTGAAAGCATCACCCATATCAGACAGGTTCAGGTTCGCTGCCACACCCAGCACGATATTATTATCAAACTGCCAGTTATGACCGACCTGGATACCACCGACTACGCCATCAATGGAATCACCCCAGGAG
>CP070603.1:2774676-2774863 GCA_016939855.1 Kluyvera ascorbata | reverse complement strand
TTCCCTTCATCGCGACTATGACCAGAACCATAACCCAGGTTGCCCCCAACATAAAAACCGGTCCACTGGTCAAGATGATTAGATGCCGCGAAAGTAGAACAGGAGACCATTAATGCAGAGACAAGTAACGCACGTTTCATTTCAGTACCTATGAATGAAGTAAATTAATCTAGCCCGGGTATTATTC
>CP070603.1:2772938-2773355 GCA_016939855.1 Kluyvera ascorbata | reverse complement strand
CCATTAATCAGCTGGGTCTGGGTCAGCTTATCCACCGTGAGCTTTTTGATGAAGTTACCGTCGGTAAAGTTGAAGCCAATATCGCCCTTACCTGGGATGACCCGGTTCATCTCGATCAACTGCTTCACCTGGGCTTTATACTCTTTAGATAACACGGCCTGCTTTTGCTGCTCGCTGAGCAGCTTATCGCGCTCAAGCTGAGCTTTCTTATTTTCTTCGACCGCTTCTCTTGCTTCACGAGCCTGAACGCGTGATTTTTTCGCTGTACGCTGAACCTTCGCCACCTTTTTGCTGGTGACTAATCCCGCTTTTAGCATCTGCTCTTGTAAGGTCAGTTTTGTCATTTTCGCTTCTGAATTTGATGAATAATAATGAGGATTATACCTATAATTTTTGTCACGATGCCAGATTATAGGT
>CP070603.1:2770797-2772914 GCA_016939855.1 Kluyvera ascorbata | reverse complement strand
CCGCTTGGCATTTTGCGCCTTTAATGCCCGGTAATTCATTGTGGTGATGAATACAAGGTCGCATAATAGCGGCCAACCTCCGCAGGTGCGGGGTTAAGCGCCAGCTTTTTCTGGTGATGAAGGAAACACAATGGAAAGGCGTAACTTTCTGAAAGGTGCTGCGGCACTCTCCACCCTTGGGCTGGTGAGCCCGGTTTTTGCAAAAACCGAAGCTGTTGCTAAGCCTGCCGTCTCATCTTCAGGCAAATCCCGCCGTTTTGTTATGACCCAGACCTACAGCCTTAAGGCCCCTGAGGGTTCTTCCGGCAAGGTTAATTTGTGGATCCCCATCCCGGAAGATACCGCTTTCCAGCAGCTGCTTGACCTCTCTTTTAGCGGTAATTACCAGAGTGCTACCCTCAATGCGAATAACCGTTACGGCGCGAAAGTGCTCTTTGTGACCTGGCCTGCCTCTGGCGGCCCGCTGGAGATCAAAGTGGAAATGGAAATTGAGACCCGTGATTGGGAAGTGCTGAAAGAAAACCGTCTTGCCGACTGGCAACTGCCGGTGGAAGGCATCGTTATCCCAGACGAAATCAAACCATTCCTGCAGGCCACCCCGCATATTCCGGTAGATGGCCTGGTGAAAGAAACCGCGCTGAAAATTATCGGCAGCGAAAAAGCGCCGCTGAAGCAGGCGCGTCTGATTCATGACTGGGTGAGTACGCATATGCATCGCGATGATGCGGTGATTGGTTGCGGTACCGGCGATGTGGGTGAAATCCTGAAAACCGGCAAACTGGGCGGTAAATGTACCGATATTAACTCGGTGTTTGTCGCGCTGTGCCGCGCGGTTGGCATCCCGGCGCGCGAAATGTTCGGTATCCGCCTGGGCGCGAGCCGTAAGCTCGATGGCTACTCCAAAAAAGCCTTCGGCAGCGCCGATGCGCAGGGCGTGGCGAAAGTCAGCGGTGGTCAGCACTGCCGCGCGATGTTCTGGCTGGCAGGTTTTGGCTGGATGCCCGCTGATCCCGCGGATGTGACCAAAATGCGCCTGACCGAGAAAAAAGAGAACGGTGACCCGGCGGTGACGGCGGTGAACGACTATCTGTTCGGTAACTGGGAAATGAACTGGGTGGGCTTTAACCACGCGCGTGATTTCGCGCTGTCGCCAGCGGCTGAACAGGGTGACGTTAACAACCTAGGCTATCCGTATGCGGAAGTCGATGGCGACCCGCTGAATTTCTACGATCCTGCGCTCTTTAGCTACGACTATGTCAGCGTCGAACAGCATTAAGGGTGGCGTACTGACGCTGCTGGCGGCGATTGTCGCCGCTGGCGCATCAACGCTTTGCTGCATTGGTCCTTTGCTGTACCTGCTGTTTGGTATCTCTGCGGCAGGGCTGGTGGGGATCCCCGGTGCCTCCTGGCTGCAGATCCCGATGATTGTGGTGGCGGTAGGTCTGATGGCGCGGGGCTTCTGGCGTCTGCATTTGTCGTCGAAGCCGGTATGTGTCAACGTGGTGAGCCGTCGAGTGCTGGTGTGGCTCTACTGGCTGTCGGTACCGCTGGTGCTGGCGCTTATCACCTATCCTTATGTTCTGCCCTGGATTTGGGAGTGGATGGAATGAAAAAAGCAGTTTGCCTGGCGTTGATGCTCTTCACGCCGTTAGGCTGGGCCGCCGATAAGCTGGTGACCATTGATATTGGCGAGATGAACTGCCCGCTGTGCGTAATTTCGATTAACCAGGCGCTGCGGACGACCGACGGCGTTATCAAGGCGAAAGCGTCGCTGAAAACGCGACAGGCTGAAGTGGTGGTACCGGAAAGTTTCGATAACCAGCAGCTGCTGACAGCGATTGCCAAAACCGGGTTTAAAGGTGAGATTCACGGGGAAAGTGCGGTGCAGTGAAATTGTGCTGATGCCGTATAAGAGAAAACCCGCTGTTGCCAGCGGGTTTTTTGTTGCATTAGAACTGGTAAACCAGGCCTACGCCAACGATGTTATCGGTAGAGATACCGTTTTCCTGGTAGAAGGAATCGTTGCCGTCCAGCAGGTTGATTTTGTAGTCAACGTAGGTGGACATGTTTTTGTTGAAGTAGTAGGTTGCGCCAATATCCATATATTTAACAAGATC
>CP070603.1:2770557-2770764 GCA_016939855.1 Kluyvera ascorbata | reverse complement strand
CAGATCCTTACCTTTAGATTGCAGGTAGGAAATTGCAGGGCGCAGGCCGAAGTCGAACTGGTACTGAGCCGTCACTTCAAAGTTCTGAGTTTTGTTGGCAATACCGTCGTCGCCGAATGGAGTCATGTTGCGAGTTTCAGCATACATAGATGCAAGATAGATATTGTTCGCATCGTATTTCAGACCAACGGTCCATGCATCAGCTTT
>CP070603.1:2770116-2770334 GCA_016939855.1 Kluyvera ascorbata | reverse complement strand
TGATACTGCAGAGCAAAGTTCAGACCATCAACCAGACCGAAGAAGTCATTGTTACGGTAAGTCGCAACACCGTTAGCACGGCCAGTCATGAAGTTGTCAGCGTTGGTATAAGTGTCACCGCCGAACTCTGGCAGCATATCGGTCCAGCCTTCTACGTCGTACAGCACGCCGTAGTTACGACCGTAGTCGAATGAACCGTACTCGCCGAATTTCAGGCC
>CP070603.1:2769470-2769954 GCA_016939855.1 Kluyvera ascorbata | reverse complement strand
GCTAGAGAAGTAATGCAGACCATCAACCTTGCCATACATATCTAATTTGTTGCCGTCTTTATTATAAATTTCTGCGGCATGAGCTGCGCCTGCTGCTAACAGCGCAGGGATAACGAGGGCCAGTACTTTTCTGTTCATTGAAATTATTCCTTTAGTTTTTTATTCGCGCACTTCCAATCAAATAGAGGAAGTAGGGCAATGCTAAAGGAGACCTATCTGAGATGGTAAATAACATTTGTTACAGTATGAGTAAAATCTAAAGTATATAATTCAAATGAAATGATGATAAATATCGTGAATGAATCGTCATTAAATATATATAATAAAAATTATACAAATAATATTCGCTGACGTAATCTATCCACGTTATATGCCTTTTTGTCACACAACGCCTTTATGTTGCCGTGTGTCATTTATATTCTTCGTCATATGAAGTGACAAGCCCGAACCCTCATTCGGGCTTTTTTTATTCCTCTGTTTTTGA
>CP070603.1:2764373-2769056 GCA_016939855.1 Kluyvera ascorbata | reverse complement strand
TTATTCCTGCGGGGTTGGTTTTTCGGCTTTTCCCGCCATTAACGCGAGGAAGTCATAACGCTTCTGCAAATCTTCCGCCGCGTCTTTCCACAGCTGCTCGGCCACTTCTGGCTGCTGGCTGTTCAGACGACGGAAGCGCTGTTCGTTCATCAGCGTTTCCGCGAGCGCGTCTGATGGTGGACGAGAGTCCAGCGCCAGCGGAATTTTGCCTTCATCGCCGCGACGTGGGTCGAAGCGGAACAGCGGCCAGAAGCCGGTTGCGGTAAGCTGACGCATCTGATCGTGGCTCAATGCCAGATCGTAGCCGTGCTCTTCACAAGGGCTGTAGGCGATGATGATGGAAGGCCCCGGATAGGACTCCGCTTCCTGAATCGCTTTCACCGTCTGGTTAAGCTGCGCGCCGAGCGAAATCTGCGCAACATAAACATGACCGTACATCATCATGCTGACGCCCAGATCTTTACGCGCTTTGCGCTTGCCGTGTTCGCCAAACTTGGTGACCGCGCCGAGCGGCGTTGCTTTCGAGGCCTGACCGCCGGTGTTGGAGTAACACTGGGTATCGAGCACCAGAATATTGACGTTCTCGGTCAGGCTCATCACGTGATCCAGACCACCGAAGCCAATATCGTAGGCCCAGCCGTCGCCGCCAATCAGCCAGATAGATTTCTCTACCAGCGCATCGGCGTCGGTCAGCAGCTCTTCGGCACCTTCCACCTCTTTCAGCGCATTGCGCAGCGCTGCGACCTGTTCACGACGGACCTCAGGCGTAGCGTCGGCGTGCAGTGCCTCGTTCAGCTCAGCCGGAATATGCTCGGCAAAACCGTCCAGCAGTCGCATGACGCGCTGACGATGCTGATCGACCGTTAAACGGAAGCCAAGACCAAACTCGGCGTTATCTTCAAACAGCGAGTTGGCCCACGCCGGGCCGCGACCGTTGGCATCGGTGGTGTACGGCGTAGAAGGCAGGTTGCCGCCGTAGATAGAAGAACAACCGGTGGCGTTGGCGATCAGCATGCGGTCGCCGTAGAGCTGGGTCAGCAGTTTGATATACGGCGTTTCGCCGCAGCCGGAGCAGGCGCCGGAATATTCAAACAGTGGGGTAATCAGCTGCGAGGTACGAATATCGATACGCTCCAGCTTGCTGCGGTCGATTTCCGGCAGGTCGAGGAAGAAGTCGTAGTTCACTTTCTCTTCTTCAACGTGCTCCAGGCGGGACATCATATTGATGGCCTTGATGCTTGGGTCCTGACGGTCTTTCGCCGGGCAGACTTCAACGCACAGGTTACAGCCGGTGCAATCTTCCGGTGCAACCTGTAGCACGTATTTCTGGCCGCGCATATCGCGGGATTTCACGTCCAGAGAGTGCAGGGAGGCCGGGGCGTTTTCCATCTCTTCAGGAGAGACCACTTTGGCACGAATGGCCGAGTGCGGGCAGGCGGCGACGCAGTGGTTACACTGGGTACAGAGATCTTCTTTCCAGATGGGGATCTCTTCGGCAATGTTGCGTTTCTCCCAGCGGGTGGTGCCCACCGGCCAGGTGCCGTCCGGCGGCAGCGCGGAGACCGGCAGCGCATCGCCAAGTCCGGCAAGCATCGCCGCTGTCACGGTTTTGACGAAATCTGGCGCGGCGTCGGATACCACTGGCGGGCGGTTCGGGCTGGTGGCGTTGACCTGCTGCAACGGCACTTCAAACAGCGACTCGCGCGCCAGCGCCAGCGCCTGCCAGTTACGCTCAACCAGATCCTGACCTTTACTGCTGTAGCTCTTGGCGATAGCGTTTTGCAGTTCCATCAGCGCGCTATCACCCGGCAGGATCTGCGTCAGATGGAAGAACGCCATCTGCATCACGGTGTTAATACGCGCGGCCAGCCCGCATTCACGGGCGATCTTCGCCGCGTTAACCACGTAGAAGCGCGCTTTTTTCTGATTCAGTACGGCCTGGACTTCCTGCGGCAGTCGCGCCCAGACTTCATGAGCGCTATACGGGGTGTTGAGCAGGAAAATACCGCCGGGCTTCAGGCGCTCGGCCATCTGATATTTATCGATAAACTGCAGCTGGTGGCAGCCCACGAAATCGGCCTGCGCCACCAGATAGGCGGAGCGAATAGGCGTATCGCTCACGCGCAGGTGAGAGACCGTCAGGCCGCCGGCCTTTTTGGAGTCGTAGACAAAGTAACCCTGCGCGAACCACGGCGTGGAATTACCTATTATCTTAATGTTGTTTTTGGTGGCCGAGACGCTGCCGTCACTGCCAAGCCCGTAGAACAGCGCTTCCAGACGCGCACGCGACGGCAGCGTGTTTTCCGGCAGCGGCAGGGAGAGGTTGGTGACATCGTCGTAAATGCCGACGGTAAAGCGCGGTTTTGGCTTCGCCTCCGAGAGTTCATTAAAGATAGCCAGCACGCAGTCCGGGCCAAACTCTTTTGACGACAGGCCGTAGCGGCCGCCAATCACGCGCGGCAGGGTTTCACGTTCACCCCGGTTAAAGGCTTCCGCCAGCGCGGTCATCACGTCAAGATACAGCGGTTCGGCGAGAGCGCCAGGTTCTTTGGTGCGGTCGAGCACGGCAACGCTGCGTGCGCTTTCCGGCAGCGCCTGTAGTAAATGCTGCGCGGAGAACGGGCGGTAAAGGCGAACTTTCAGCACACCGACTTTTTCGCCGCGGGTCAGCAGTTCATCCACCACCTCTTCACAGGTGCCGATAGCGGAGCCCATGATGACGATAACGCGTTCGGCCTGTGGATGACCGTAGTACTCGAACGGTTTGTACTGACGGCCGGTGGCGTCGGCGAAGTCAGCCATCGCTTGCTCAACGTGGTCGTATACCGCGTTGTACCAGGGGTTAGTGGCTTCGCGAGACTGGAAGTAGGTATCCGGGTTTGCGGAGGTGCCGCGAATCACCGGATGCTCCGGGTTCAGTGCGCGAGCGCGATGGGCGGCGATTTCATCCTGCGGCAGCAGATCGCGAAGGGTGTTGTCCGACAGCGGCACGATTTTGTTGATTTCGTGCGAGGTGCGGAAACCGTCGAAGAAATGAATAAACGGCACGCGGCTTTTGAGCGTGGCGATATGCGAAATCAGCGCAAAGTCCTGCGCTTCCTGAACGCTACCGGCGCACAGCATCGCACAGCCGGTCTGGCGGATAGCCATCACGTCGGAGTGATCGCCAAAAATAGAGAGCGCGTGGGTCGCCACGGTACGGGCAGCGACGTGCAATACAAACGGGGTCAGCTGACCGGCCAGCTTGTAAAGCGTCGGGATCATCAGCAGCAGGCCTTGCGATGAGGTGAAAGAGGTCGACAGCGCGCCGGTTTGCAATGCGCCATGCACGGCGGCAATGGCACCGGCTTCGGACTGCATTTCGACCACGCGCGGGACATCGCCCCACACGTTTTTAAGCCCGTTCCCCGCCCAGGCATCGGCCTGTTCGGCCATGGTTGAACTCGGCGTGATCGGGTAAATGGCGATGACTTCACTGGTTCGGAACGCCACCGAGGCGACCGCACCATTACCGTCAGTTGTGATCATGGGTTATGACACCTTACATTGCGCAGAAAAGTGGTCCACGGGCGCAACCGCAGACCGGGAATGTATCCTTAATAGACTCATCGCTCTTGTCGATGATGTTAGATAAAGTTTAGCAAACCCCACGCTGAATCATTTTTGCTTTTGTGTCCTTGGGGCGCGTCTACATCAATGACGCGAATGTTTTTCGCCACAAAATTGACAGAAAATGTTTCTGAGGTGCATAAATGCGCGCTTCCTCTCTCGACGTGCGCGCGCTCGGTGCCTATGATGCATAGGTTTGTTCCTATTTTTGCGATTCGGAGGGAAGTGATGCGAGCTGCTTTTTTTGTGGGGTGTGCGGCGCTTTTGTTGTCCGCGTGCAGCAGTGAACCTGAACAGCAGGCCACCGCGGCACACGTTACGCCAGGGATGAGAGCGGCAATGTCCAGCTCAGGCGAAGCAAACTGCGCGATGATTGGCGGAACGCTTTCTGCGGCCCGCCAGCTGGACGGGTCCAGCATCGGGATGTGCGCGCTGCCAAACGGTAAGCGTTGCAGCGAGCAATCTCTGGCGGTAGGAAGCTGCGGTAGCTACTGAGTGTTAACTCACCAGGTCGGCGAGTTTGAAGGTCAGCGTGTGATCGGCGGTTGCCAGCGTCAACTGATGTTCGGTTAAATCGACCTGGGCTCCCTGGCGGAGCATGTCGCTGAGCGTTGCGTCGAGCTGGTTTAGCTGCGCGTCGCTACAAAGCTTACGGGTCATTGCCAGGTCGGAGGCTTTTAGCTCGCCGTTGCTGATTTTTGCGGTTCCGGAGAAGCGGTTGCACATCTCGCCGGAGAGATAAATGTTATTTAATAGCGGCTGTTTCTCACCAAAGCTCACTTCGAGCGGGGCGCCATTGCTATTGACGGTATTGCCATTCACGCTTTCAAGTACAAAACGGTGATGCTGTAGTTGATCGCCGCCGGTCGACATTTTGCTGTTATAGACGCAGCCTGAAAGCAGGGCGGCTGCAGCCAGCAGGAAAAACACTTTCTTCATTGCACTAGACTTCTTCTAAAAATATTGATCAGGTGAATACTACTGAGGGATTACTGTACAGCGAGATCGGGCTATGGGACTTTGCGGAAAATGCTTCTCGGGTGGTGGGCTGACGTTATTCGTCAAATTCTTAGT
>CP070603.1:2763812-2764097 GCA_016939855.1 Kluyvera ascorbata | reverse complement strand
ACAGGGAACGCTTCGGCGATTTAGACGCCACCAAAAACCGTGCGGTCTTTAAGTTAACGACAAAAAAATAAAGTCACTGAAACCGATGAGTCCCCGCTGGAAATCGGCGAGCCGTAGCACGGAAGACAAGGTCAGGACGCCAGGGATGGCGGACTGAGGCGAACCGAGACAGGGATGTCGAGTTTCGCCGTGCCGCAGGCTGGAGTTCGTAGGTGAGCGTAGTGAGAAGCACCGATTTCCCTGCGGGGCCGCGGGGATTGTTAAGGGGGGCGCGGTCGCACCCCT
>CP070603.1:2753686-2763702 GCA_016939855.1 Kluyvera ascorbata | reverse complement strand
GCAAAACGCATCAAGCAATAGCGTTAGGACAATCCGCCCCAGTATCAATCTGGCGCAGGTTCTCCAGCGTTGTCTCCGAAATGCTGGTCAGCGCCTCCGCGGTCAGGAACGCCTGGTGGCCGGTAAACAGCACGTTGTGACAGGCGGAGAGGCGGCGGAACACGTCATCCTGAATCACATCGTTAGATTTATCTTCAAAGAACAGATCGCGCTCGTTCTCATACACATCCATCCCCAGCGCGCCAATTTTCTGCGTCTTCAGCGCTTCAATCGCCGACTGCGAATCAATTAACGCACCACGGCTGGTGTTGACGATCATCACGCCATCTTTCATTTTCTCAAACGCGCTCGCGTTGAGCAGATGATAGTTATCCGCAGTCAGCGGGCAGTGCAGAGAGATAACGTCCGACTCGGCGAACAACGTCGGCAAGTCAACGTACTCAACGCCAAGCTCCAGCGCCGCTGCGCTTGGATACGGGTCGAACGCCAGCAAACGCATCCCAAAGCCTTTCAGAATACGCAGCGCGGCAACGCCGATTTTACCGGTACCGATAACCCCGGCGGTTTTGCCGAACATGGTAAAGCCGGTCAGACCTTCAAGAGAGAAGTTGGCATCGCGAGTACGCTGATAAGCACGGTGAATACGACGGTTGAGCGTCATCATCATACCGATTGCGTGTTCCGCAACGGCCTCAGGTGAATAGGCCGGAACGCGCACGACGCGCAGACCCAACTCTTTGGCCGCGTCAAGGTCAACGTTGTTAAAACCAGCACAGCGCAGCGCGATGTACTTCACGCCGATTCTCTTCAGCTCTTCCAGAACCGGACGGCTGCCGTCGTCGTTGACGAAAATACACACCGCTTCACAGCCGTGAGCGGTTTTGGCGGTTTTTTCCGTCAGCAGGAAATCAAAAAATTCAAGTTCAAAGCCATATGTTTCATTAACATTTTGCAGGTACTTTTTGTCGTACTGCTTGGTGCTATAAACGGCGATTTTCATAAGACTTTTCTCCAATGATTTTGGCGTTAATTTAGCATAATTCAAAAAATCTTACAAAATATAAAAATGTTTTGAAGACTAAAGTTACGTAAAGAAACTATCACCAGTATACGCGTTTTGGTGAGGGGGGCGAAATTGCCTGCTCAATCAGAATCAACTGAAATCCCTCACATTTTATTTTGCAGCAGCTATTCTTAATGCATTACAGCGGCTTTCACTCACAGGTCTGACATGCCACAATATGCTCTTTTGGATCGCCTGCTGCGCGTTCACGGCATGATTGCCTGCTTAATCTGGATATCACTGCACCCATGAAGGGTAAATATAAAGCCGTTATTGCGCTACTCCTGTTATTAGTGCTCCTACCGTTAACGTTGGTCATGACGCTGGGGTACTGGGTTCCTACGCTGGTGGGCATCTGGCTACCGGCTGGCACCCGCATTGCGCTCAATGAAAGCCCGCGTTTTACCCGCACGTCGCTGCGCATTCCTGATTTACGTTATCTGGTGGGCGACTGCGAGCTCGCCACATTGAAAGATGTGACGCTGTCACATCCTAGCCGCTGGCAATTACATGCTGCTGCGGTCAATCTGAATTCCGTTTGTTTTAATAAGCTGCCGCAAAATGATGCGGTACCGGGCGCACCGCGCACGCTGGCTGAATGGCAATCAATGCTGCCAAACACGTGGCTATCCATCGATTCGCTGAGTATCTCACCGTGGGAAAAGTGGCAGGGTAAACTCAAGGTGTCGCTCACGGAAAAACGTCAGGAACTGGAGTACGAAGGCGACCTGGTCACGCTGCATGCGCGTCTGCAAGGACAGGCGTTGACCATCAGTGAATTCCACGCCAGCCTGCTTGAAGGTGAGCCTCCGGTGAAGCTACTGGGTGAATTTACCATGCCGCTGGTACCGGATGGCCTGCCGGTAAAAGGTCATCTTGAATCCACGTTCCAGGTGCCACAGGTGCCGTCGCTGGTTGATGCCGAGCTGGATTGGGACGGTAATCAGGGGCAACTGGTGATGATGGCGCGCGGTGAGGATGACCCGCTTGCCGATTTCCCGTGGCAAATAACGGAACAGCAGCTTGTTATCAGCGATGGCCGCTGGAGCTGGCCATACCAGGCGGGTATCCCGTTGCGCGGACGCGTGGGCGTGAAGCTTGATAACTGGCAGCAGGGCATTGATAACACGCAGATTACCGGCCGTCTGAGCGTCCTGACCTCCGGTGATGCCGGAAAGGGTGTGGCAGTGCTGAACGTTGGACCGGGCACACTGAGCATGGATAACAGCGATATGCCAATGCATCTGGTTGGTGAAGCTAAGCAGGGCGATCTTATTTTTTATGCCAAACTGCCCGCCCACCTGAGCGGCTCGCTGGCGTCACCAACGCTTGCCTTTTTGCCGGGTTCCCTATTGCGATCTCGCGGTCGAGTTATTGATGCACTGAATATCGACGACGTCCGCTGGCCGCTGGCCGGGGTGAAAATATCGACTCAGGGTATTGATGGCCGTCTGCAGGCAATACTTCGTGCCCATGAACGGCAAACCGGTGATTTTGTTCTACACCTCGACGGTAAGGCCGATAACTTCCTACCGGATAAAGGCACCTGGCAGTGGCGTTATTGGGGTGACGGCCACTTCACGCCGATGCAGGCGCGCTGGGATGTCACCGGCACTGGCGAATGGCGCGACAGTGCCATTGTGCTGAATACGCTCTCTACCGGCTTTGATAAATTGCAGTATGGCACGATGACTATCGACCAGCCGCGTCTGACGCTACAGCAGCCGATCCACTGGATTCGGGATGAACAGCATCCTAAATTTACCGGCGCGCTGGCGCTTGATGCCAAAGAGACCCGCTTTACCGGCGGCAGCGTGCTGCCCGCGTCGGCGCTGAACTTCAGCGTAGAGGGGCGTGACCCGACTTTCTTCCAGTTTAAAGGCGACCTGAAAGCGCAGGAGATTGGCCCGATTCGCGTGAACGGCCGTTGGGACGGCGAACGTCTGCGCGGGCAGGCCTGGTGGCCGAAACAGTCGCTGACGGTGTTCCAGCCGCTGGTCCCGCCGGACTGGAAAATGAAGCTGCGTGATGGCTCGCTTTATGCCCAGGTGGCGTTCTCCGCAGCGGCGGGGCAAGGTTTTGAAGCCGGTGGTCATGGCGTGCTACGTAACGGCAGCGCCTGGATGCCGGATAACGAAGTTAACGGCGTGGATTTTGTCCTGCCATTCCGCCTGAAGGCGGGAGTCTGGCAGTTTGGCACGCGTCGTCCGGTCTCTTTGCGCATTGCGGAAATCGTCAACCAGGTGACGGCTCGAAACGTGACGGCTGACCTACAGGGCACCTGGCCCTGGACCGAAGAGACCCCGCTGCAACTGAGCGATGTTAGCGTCGACGTGCTCGGCGGCAAAGTGACGATGCAGCAGCTACGTATGCCGCAGCACGATGCGGCGTTGCTTCGCTTGCAGCATATCTCAACCAGTGAACTGGTGAGCGCGGTAAACCCGAAACAGTTCGCGATGTCCGGACCGGTCGACGGCGCGCTGCCGCTGTGGCTGAACGACAGCAAATGGATAATCAAAGACGGCTGGCTGCATAATCCCGGACCGATGACCCTACGGCTGGATAAAGACACCGCTGATGCCGTCGCCGACGACAATATTGCCGCCGGGGCAGCGATTAACTGGTTACGCTATATGGAGATCTCGCGTTCGTGGACGCGAATTAACCTCGATAGCCTTGGTCAACTGACCCTGCAAGCGACGGTGACCGGCACCGGGGTGATGGATGATAAACGCAGCACGGTGCGGCTGAACTATACGCACCAGGAGAATGTTTTTGATTTGTGGCGAAGCCTGCGCTTTGGCGACAAACTTCAGTCATGGCTTGAGCAACACGCAACCCTTCCCGGTGTGCCGTGTCGCAGTGGCACGGAATGTAAGGAGCAACAATGAAATTCACCATCGCCGTACTGGGATTGATGGCAACGGGACTGCTATCAGGATGCGTGCCGCGCATTGAGGTGGCGGCGCCGAAAGAGCCGATTACCATTAATATGAACGTGAAAATTGAGCACGAGATCCGCATCAAGGCCGATAAGGACGTTGAGGACCTGCTGAAATCTCGTAGCGATCTATTCTGAGGCCATGATGAGAAAAATGCGGATTATCGCCGTGCTGGCGTTCAGTCTCTTCAGCGTGCAGGCGCTGGCGCTTACGCTTCCCGAAGCGCGTCAGCAGGGCCGCGTCGGTGAGACGCAGGGCGGCTATCTGGCGGCCATTGCCCAGGATAGTGAAACACTGACTCTGGTGAAAAAAATCAACCAGGCGCGCAGCCAAAGCTACCAGCAGCTCGCGCAGAGTAACAATCTGCCGCAGCAGGAGGTTGCGAGGCTTGCAGGGAAAAAGCTGATTGAAAAAGCGCAGCCGGGAGAATACGTCCAGGGCATTAACGGCCAGTGGGTGCGCAAGTAAAGGTCGGAACGTATAAGAAAAAACGCATTACGGTTGAAAGAGGGGCGGCAACTCGCTCATACTCTCGGCATGTAACCTGTTCGTCGGTAACGATTTTACCGGCTGCACATGAGAATAATAAAGGAACTCCTAATGGCAGAAGAAACGATTTTCAGCAAAATCATTCGTCGTGAAATCCCGTCAGATATCGTGTATCAGGACGATTTGGTGACCGCCTTCCGCGATATTTCCCCGCAGGCGCCGACCCATATTTTAATCATCCCGAATACGCTTATTGCTACCACCAACGACGTGACCGCCGAACATGAGCTGGCGCTGGGCCGTATGGTGACCGTGGCGGCG
This sequence comes from Kluyvera ascorbata, assembly GCA_016939855.1. GTDB lineage: Bacteria > Pseudomonadota > Gammaproteobacteria > Enterobacterales > Enterobacteriaceae > Kluyvera > Kluyvera ascorbata_C. Next base: position 2,758,887 of record CP070603.1, on the reverse strand, counting down.
AAAATCGCGCAGGAAGAAGGGATTGCTGAAGACGGCTATCGCCTGATCATGAACTGCAACCGTCACGGTGGGCAGGAAGTTTACCACATTCATATGCACCTGGTGGGCGGCCGCCCGCTGGGGCCAATGCTGGCGCATAAAGGCTAATCTATGAAACCGGTCTGTCTGGGTCTTGTACTTTGCGCGACGCTGCTTGCCGGGTGCCATTCGCGCCCGGAAATTGCGGTGAGCGAACAGCAAACGCTGGTGATGGAATCCAACGTTCTGGCGGCGGGAGTCAGCGCGGAAAAACCGGAGCTGAGTTCGTCAGATATCCAGGCTACCGCTAGCTCAAAGCTGTATAACGAAAGGCGAGAGCCAGTCACCGTTCACTATCGTTTTTATTGGTATGACGCCAGAGGGCTGGAAATGCACCCGCTTGAAGCGCCGCGCAGCATCACGGTTCCTCCGATGGGATCGGTCACGCTGTACGGGACGGCTGACGGTCTAGGGGCGCATAAAGCCCGGCTTTATCTTTATCTCTGAGGGGTAAACTGGAATGAGTAAATTGGGTCGCTATGCGTTAATTGCTTCCCTGGCGATGTTCCTCGCCGGGTGTGCGGTGCGTGAACAACCGGCACCGGTCGACACGGCCAATCCACAGCAGCCGCAGCAGCCAACCGAGCCGCAACAGCCGGTTCCAACGGTACCGAGTGTGCCGACGATCCCGCAGCAGCCTGGGCCGATTGAACACGGTGGCGAAACGCCAGCGCAGCCAACGCCGCGCGTACGTCACTATGACTGGAACGGCGCAGCGCAGCCGCTGGCCGGTCAGATGTTGCAGGCGAGCGGCGTCACTGCCGGAAGCATTCTGCTGGTCGATAGCGTCAACAACCGTACTAACGGTTCGCTGAACGCCGGTGAGGCGACCACCGCGCTGCGCAACGCGCTGGCGGGCAACGGTAAATTCACCCTGGTTTCAGCTCAACAGCTGGCGGTGGCGAAGCAGCAGTTAGGCCTGTCGCCGCAGGATAGCCTTGGCTCGCGCAGCAAAGCGATGGGCATTGCCCGTAACGTTGGCGCACAGTACGTGCTGTATTCCAACGCCACCGGCAACGTTAATTCGCCGGTACTGCAAATGCAGCTGATGCTGGTTCAGACCGGGGAAATTGTCTGGTCAGGTAAGGGTGCGGTTGCGCAACAATAAGCTCACGCGTGACGCGCTTCTGTCACGCGAATTCCCGCACTATCACATTGTCGCCAGCCCCGAAACCGCGGGGCTGAGCGGCAGTAGCTGTATTCTGCAAAACGGTGAACGGCGTCTGGTGCTTCGACAGCACCACGACCCGGATGCACCTGAAAGCGACTTCCTTCGGCAGTATCATGCCCTGCGACGGCTTCCGTCGACGCTGGCGCCTAAGCCTGTTTTTTATACGCCCGGCTGGATGGCGGTCGATTTTTTAGCCGGAGAGATCAAAAGCGTGCTCCCGGCGCATCGTCCGCTGGCCACTCTCCTGTATGATTTACACCAGCAGCACCGGTTTGGCTGGGCGTTGTCGCTTAGGCCGCTGCTTGAAGCCTACTGGCAGCAGTGCGACCCGGCGCGCCGCACGCCGCTGTGGCTACGTGAATTACAGCGTTTGAAAAAACAGGGTGAACCGCGAGCGCTGAGACTGGCGCCGCTGCATATGGATGTTCATGCGGGTAATATCGTCCATACCCCGGAGGGGCTGCGGCTCATCGACTGGGAGTATGCCGGAGACGGAGACGTGGCGCTCGAACTGGCCGCCGTCTGGACGCCCGATGATGAACAGCGTTACCAGCTTACGCAGGTGTATGCCGAACGGGCGAAAATCGCCCCTGATCTCCTCTGGCGGCAGGTCATGCGCTGGCGGCCTTGGGTATTGATGCTAATGGCAGGTTGGTTCGAATGTCGCTGGCAGCAAAGCGGTGACAAACAATTTATTATGCTGGCGAATGAAATATGGCGTCAGCTAAGCGACAAAAAGGAGGCCGTGTGGGGCCAGTAATGTTGGATGTTGAAGGTTACGAGCTGGATGCCGAAGAACGCGAGATTCTGGCGCATCCGCTGGTGGGCGGGTTAATTCTCTTCACCCGGAACTATCATGACCCCGAGCAGCTTCGCGAGCTGGTACGTCAGATCCGCAGCGCTTCTCGTAACCATCTGGTGGTGGCGGTCGATCAGGAAGGCGGGCGCGTCCAGCGTTTCCGTGAAGGTTTTACCCGTTTGCCCGCGGCGCAATCTTTTGCTGCCGTGCTGGGTGAAGAAGCGGGCGGTCGTATGGCGGTTGATGCTGGATGGCTGATGGCGAGCGAAATGATTGCCATGGATATCGATATCAGCTTTGCGCCCGTGCTGGACGTCGGCCATATCTGCACCGCCATCGGTGAGCGCTCCTATCATGCCGACCCGCACAAAGCGCTGGCGATGGCGCGTCACTTCATTGACGGCATGCATAGCGCTGGCATGAAGACCACCGGCAAGCATTTCCCAGGGCACGGCGCGGTCACCGCCGACTCGCATAAAGAGACGCCGCACGACCTGCGCTCAGAAGCTGAAATTCGCGCCAAAGATATGGCGGTGTTCAAAACGTTGATTACTGAAAACGCGCTCGACGCCATTATGCCCGCACACGTTATCTATGATGACGTAGACCCGCGCCCGGCCAGCGGTTCGCCGCACTGGCTGAAAACGGTGCTCCGCGGTGAGCTGGGCTTTGACGGTGTTATCTTCTCTGACGATTTATCGATGGAAGGCGCGGCGGTGATGGGTAGCTATGCCGAACGTGGCCAGGCATCGCTGGATGCAGGTTGCGATATGATCCTCGTCTGCAATAATCGTAAAGGGGCCGTCAGCGTGTTAGATAACCTGTCGCCGATCAACGCTGAGCGTGTTACGAAGTTGTATCATAAAGGTTCATTTAGCCGTCAGGAACTGATGGACTCCGCCCGCTGGAAAACGGTTAGCGCAGAGCTGGAGCAACTCCACGAACGCTGGCAGGAAGAGAAGGCTGGTCATTAACCCTCCCGGTGTGGGAGTAATGGTGTGGTGAGGATACGATGATTATCTATTTACACGGTTTTGACTCGAATAGCCCAGGCAACCATGAAAAAGTGCTGCAGCTGCAGTTTATCGACCCGGACGTGCGGTTGATTAGCTACAGTACGCTGCACCCGAAACATGACATGCAGCATTTACTCAAGGAAGTGGACAAGATGCTGCAACTGAGCGCTGATGAACGTCCGCTGATTTGCGGCGTAGGGCTCGGTGGTTTTTGGGCGGAGCGTATCGGCTTCCTGTGTGATATCCGCCAGGTGATGTTCAATCCGAACCTGTTCCCGGATGAGAACATGGACGGCAAGATTGACCGCCCGGAAGAGTATGCCGATATCGCCACCAAGTGCGTGAATAACTTCCGCGAGAAGAACCGTGACCGCTGCCTGGCCATTCTCTCGCGCCACGATGATGCGCTGGATAGCCAGCGTTCCGCAGAGATGCTGCATCATTACTATGAAATTATCTGGGATGAAGAGCAGGGGCATAAGTTCAAGAATATCTCCCCGCATCTGCAGCGGATCAAAGCCTTTAAAACCTTAGGCTAATCCTGCTTGAAGAGGCCCCGACAACGTGGTGTTGTCGGGGCTTTTTTTTGTTAATTTTTAACCCCGCCACACGTTTATCAGCCATTAAAAATACCGTTCGCTCAACTTCTGCGCGATAAAACTTGATGCACATCAATTTTGGTATGACCAATGCACCATTCATGTTATTCTCATTGCAGCTGAATGGTTTCACACAAGTAACTTGTTGTTAATTAAAGGCTATATTCATAACCTTTAATTAACAATTGGTTAATAAATTTTAAGGGGGTCACATGACTACGCCAATGAAAAAAATCGTAATTGTGGGTGGTGGTGCTGGCGGCCTGGAACTGGCTACTCAACTGGGTAGAAAGCTTGGCCGCAGTAAAAAAGCAAAAATAACGCTGGTTGACCGTAACCATAGCCACCTGTGGAAACCGCTGCTGCATGAAGTGGCTACCGGTTCTCTGGATGAAGGTGTGGATGCGCTGAGCTACCTGGCACATGCGCGCAATCATCACTTCCAGTTCCAGTTAGGTTCGGTGATGGACATCAACCGTGAAGCCAAAACCATTACCATCGCTGAGCTGCGCGATGAGAAGGGCGAGCTGCTGGTGCCTGAGCGTAAGGTTGCGTATGACACGCTGGTGATGGCGCTGGGCAGTACCTCCAACGACTTCAACACGCCGGGCGTCAAAGAACACTGCATCTTCCTCGACAACCCGCATCAGGCGCGTCGTTTCCATCAGGAAATGCTGAACCTGTTCCTGAAATATTCCGCGAACCTGGGCGCGAACGGCAAGGTTAATATCGCCATTGTCGGCGGCGGGGCGACTGGTGTTGAGCTGTCCGCTGAGCTGCATAACGCGGTAAAACAGCTGCATAGCTACGGCTACAAAGGCCTGAGCAACGAAGCGCTTAACGTGACGCTGGTGGAAGCCGGTGAGCGTATTCTACCCGCGCTGCCGCCGCGAATCTCCGGCGCGGCGCACAGCGAGCTGACCAAAATGGGCGTACGCGTACTCACCCAGACGATGGTCACCAGCGCTGACGCAGGCGGCCTGCACACCAAGGACGGCGAGTATATTGAGGCGGATCTGATGGTCTGGGCTGCCGGTATCAAAGCGCCGGACTTTATGAAAGAGATTGGCGGACTGGAAACCAACCGTATTAACCAGCTGGTGGTGGAGCCAACGCTGCAAACCACTCGCGACCAGGATATTTACGCGATTGGCGACTGCGCGTCCTGCGCGCGTCCGGAAGGCGGCTTTGTGCCACCGCGCGCTCAGGCTGCGCACCAGATGGCCACCTGCGCGCTGAACAACATTCTGGCGCAGATGAAGGGCAAAGAGCTGAAAGCCTATAGCTATAAAGACCACGGCTCTCTGGTATCGCTCTCTAACTACTCCACCGTGGGCAGTCTGATGGGTAACCTGATGCGCGGCTCGATGATGATTGAAGGCCGCATCGCGCGTATGGTTTACATCTCGCTGTACCGTATGCACCAGATTGCGCTACACGGGTACGTGAAAACTGGCCTGATGATGCTGGTGGGCAGCATTAACCGCGTGATTCGTCCGCGTCTGAAGCTGCATTAATCAGCGCGCTTTTCCCGGCGT
>CP070603.1:2742620-2753655 GCA_016939855.1 Kluyvera ascorbata | reverse complement strand
ATTGGTGTAGCCCGGCCGAGCGCAGCGACGCCGGGAAATCTCCTCCTCAGAATCCTCCGAAACACCCATCTCCCGACATTAAATCCTGCTTTTGCGCTTTTGTCTGATAGGCACTGCTAACGATCGGTTGCACAATTGTTAGCAATAGCAACATAGGAGGATCTCCCGTGAATAAATCAATGTTGGCGGGTATTGGTATTGGCGTTGCAGCCGCGCTTGGGGTTGCCGCCGTAGCGAGTATGAACGTTTTCGACCGTGGCCCGCAGTACGCGCAGGTTATCTCCGCTACGCCAATCAAGGAAACCGTCAAAAATCCGCGTCAGGAGTGCCGTAACGTGACGGTCACTCATCGTCGTCCTGTGCAGGATGAAAACCGTATCGCAGGCTCTGTGCTGGGTGCTGTTGCGGGTGGCGTCATTGGACATCAGTTTGGTGGCGGACACGGCAAAAGTGTCGCGACCGTGGTCGGTGCATTAGGCGGCGGCTATGCTGGTAATCAGGTGCAGGGTGCAATGCAGAATAATGATACCTACACCACCAACGAGCAGCGCTGTAAGACGGTGTACGATAAGTCTGAGAAAACGCTCGGTTATGACGTGACCTACAAAATCGGCGACCAGCAGGGCAAAATCCGTATGGATAAACAGCCTGGTAGCCAGATACCGTTGGATAACAACGGCCAGCTGGTACTGAATAAAGCCTAAAATAGCAGTGAATATGCTGTTCGCCCCTCATTCTTTCAGAGTGAGGGGCGTTTTTTTACCGCTCGGCAATCATCTGCGGCCAGAGGCGCAACGTGGTGTCGATAATCTGCATCAGCGTCTCAAAGCTTGCCCCTTCACGGGCGCTAATCGACATCCCCTGCAAAATACAGCTTAGGAACTGCGCCACCTCGGTAACGTTTTTCCCTGCCGGAATTTCCCCACGCGATTGACGCAGCGAAAGGAATTGATTCAGCGTCTGTTCCTGTACCGCGTGACGAGATTTAATCGTCCTGGCAATCTCTTTTGACGAGGCCGCCAGCGCCGCAGAGGTGTTGATCATAAAGCAGCCCGCGGGGGTGTCCTTGCTGGTGAAGCAGGTTGCTACGGCGGTGAAGTAGTTGCGTAGCGCTTCTACAACCGGCTGCTCGTCGCAGAACAGGCAAGCTTCGTTTTTGGAAGCAAAGTGCGTGATGTAGTGATCGAGAACGGCGCGGAACAGCCCCTCTTTATTCACAAACTCGGCGTACAGCGTCGGCGCTTTTGCACCCGTAGCTTCGACAAGGTCGGAGAGGGATGTTGCTTCATAGCCATACTGCCAGAATAGCGTCATCGCTTTATCAAGCGCCGCTTCCCGGTCGAATACTTTAGGTCGACCGCGGCCTTTTTTCGCGCAACTTTGCGTGTCAGTTGTCATCGTGCCGCCTACCTTAGTCGGTGTTTAGTGAACATTCATTATAAAAATAATCCATGCAAGGGGCTAGCGCTTCCTTAGCGAAAAATAAAAAGAACATATTCATATGAAAAATATATGAATCTTTATTAAATAAACGATCGTTATAAAAATCCGTTGACGTGTGACGCAGATCTCATTATGATTAACCTATCGATCGTTAAGTTATTAACGTCTGACCTACAAAAATCATCTGCAAAGGTAATAATTATGAAAAACGTAAAAGCTCTGGCCATCGCAGCCGTACTAAGCTCTCTGTCATTTGCAAGCTTTGCCGCCGTTGAAGTGCAATCTACTCCGGCAGACCAGCATAAAGTCGGTAGCGTCTCTGCTTCTGCAGGCCCTAACCTGGCGTCTCTGGAACAAGAACTGGCTCAGAAAGCGGATGACATGGGTGCGAAATCATTCCGTATCACTTCCGTTAGCGGTCCAAACAACCTGCACGGTACCGCAGTAATCTATAAATAAGCGTTAAAACCCTCATAATGCTTATGTCACTGCTATAAAAAAGGCCCTGAGCGTATCCCGCTCAGGGCCTTTTACTTTGTGGCTCAGGTTACATATTTTGCTGAGCAACATCGTGATGACGGGTGACATCGACCGGCATCCCGGAACGCACATCCATCACTTTATTCATCACCGCAGCATCCGTGTTGGCATCCTGGCTAAACGCCTTCATACCCGCGTTCAGAACGATTGGCAGGGTTTGCGGATCGTCATCAATATGCTCAGATAGCGGCTGGTGCACTTCGACCAGACGCACGCCGTTGGGCTCGACCGACGCTTTAATCGGCGTATTAATGATGGTCACTTTTGTCCCTGGCGTGACCTGCTCGAACAGCGCTTTGATGTCGTTATCGCGCAGACGAATACAGCCAGAGCTCACGCGCATACCGATACCAAAATCGGCGTTGGTGCCGTGCAGCAGGTATACGCCACCGTAAGCGGCCAGACGAATGGCGTGATGGCCCATTGGGTTATCCGGGCCGGCTGGCATTACCGCAGGAAGATCAATGCCCTGCGCTTTGTAGCGCGCGCGGATATTGGCGGTAGGCGTCCAGGTCGGGTTGGCGCGCTTATCGGATACGGTGGTCACCATGGTTGGCGTCACTGTCGTGCCGCCTAGCTGGCCGATGCCGATAGGGTAGACGGTGACCGTATTTTTGCCCGGCGGGTAATAGTAGAGGCGCAGCTCCGCCAGATTCAGCACGATACCTTCGCGCGGCACGTCCGGCAGCAGCGTTTGCAGCGGAATGGTTAATACGCTTCCGGCGCGGGGAACGTAGGGGTCAACGCCTGGGTTGGCCTGTAAGAGCGCCAGAAAACCCACGTTGTATTTTTTCGCGATCGATTCCAGCGAACCGCCGTTGTTCTCGACAACGTGGACACGGTTTTCGCCCACCAATCGACTCCCCGGCGGTGGCAGCGGCCAGCTATTGGCGCTGGCGGGCAGCGCCACGCAGGCCGCGAGGAAGAATCCCACCAACCAGCGTGAAAGTTGCAGTGTTTGTCTCATGACGATAATCCCCAAAGTCAGAATGTGTTGCCTAAAAGTTAAAGCGACTATTATGCGGAGGGGAACTGTAGGGAAGTGCTAAGGGATTGAAAGAGTATGTAAACGCGGCCCCGGAGACGGGGCCGCGGGCGGTTAGAAGGACATTTTCACCGTGAACTGCACTTCGCGCGGGTCGCCAATCTGGTTGCCCAGGTTGTTGCTGGCGATGGACGAGGTGTAGTAGGTCTTATCGAACAGGTTTTTGACGTTAAGCTGCAGCGTGACCGGGTATTGCAGCTTCATCTTATAGGCCGCAAAGATATCCGCCACCGCGTAACCCGGCAGGTAGTAATCCGCGCCGTTGGTACCTGAACGACGACTCAGCGCATGCCCGCCGCCGCCGAGGGTCAGCGTGTTGCTGTCATAGACGTTATTGATGTCATAGGTCAGGAACAGTGAACCGGTATGGCGCGGAACGTTTGGCAGCGGTTTGCCCGCGTAGTCTGGGTCGTCAATGACCTTCGCATCGGTGTAGCCGTAGCTGGCAATCACATTCAGGTTGTCGGTGAGCGAGCCTGCAACATCCACTTCAATCCCGCGAGAACGCACTTTCCCCGCCGTCTTGGCATAGGTTTCATCACCAATGGTTTCGGTGTACAGCACGTTACGTTTATGGATATCGAAGAAGGTGATATTCGACGTTACGCCGTTGAAGAGATCAAACTTGGCACCCATTTCATACGCCGTTGATTCTTCCGGCGGCAGGTCGCCGATGTAGCTGGCAATGGAGGACTGCGGCATAAACGACTGCGCCACGTTACCGAACAGCGAGACGTTTGGCGTCAGCTTATAAACCATCCCGAACTTCGGCGTCAGCTTCTCATCCTGGCTATCGGTGTTGGCATTAAACGGGCGGCCTTTACCCGCATACTGGGTGTAATATTGGTAGCGCGCCCCGGCGACGGCAATCCATTTATCGGTCAGGTAGAGCGCGTCCTGGACGTAGGTCGCGTAGGTTTCCTGCTGAATGCGCTGGTCGCTATCGGCGGCCGATACGCTGGTACATTTGCTGAGCGAACCATAAACCGGGTCATAAATGTTAAAGCCATTTTTAACGTTTTTGCAGCGGATCATATCGGTACGCAGCAGGTCATAATTCTCATAGGCGACGCCGGTGAGCAGTTCGTTATAGAACCCGCCAATCACCACGTTGCCCTGCAGGTCGGCACGGGTGGAGTGCATACGCTGGGTAGAACCCTGGGTGGCATCGACACGGCGGGTCAGGTTGCCGGTCTTCGCATCATAAGCCATCACGCGCGCCTGGTTATCGCTATACATGTCCTGGCTAAAGCTGTAGTCAAAACGCGCGGTCCACTGGCTGTTCAGGCGGTATTCCGCGTTGAGCTGCGCCAGATCGGAGTTACCGTCGGTGATATTGAACGGCTCGTCGAAACGCTCTTTGCGGGAGACGTTCACCGCGTGCCCGGTATCGAGATCGAAAATGGTGCCGCGATCGAACGGGGTATTGTAGTTACGATGTGACCAGGAGAGGTTCACCGTTGCATCGTCGCCAAACCACGTCAGGGAAGGGGCAATAAAGCTGCTGCGCGATTTGCCGAAGTTACGCCAGTAATCTTCATTCTGATATTCGCCAATCAGGCGATACGCCAGTCGAGTCCCTTCGATAGGCCCAGTGACGTCGATTTGCCCGGTGCCGCCGCCAAAGCTGCTGGAGGTGGCTGAAATGTCGCCGGAGAAGGTGCGCTCCGGGCGTTTGGTCACGACGTTAATCAGGCCGCCCGGGTCCAGAATCCCGTAGAGGGTTGAGGCTGGCCCTTTGAGCACTTCGACGCGTGATGTCGCGGCATTAAAGCTGCGCGGCAGCACGGTACGCAGGCCGTTGGTCATGATTGAACCATCGCGGTTTGCGCCAAAACCACGACGGGTAAAGGCATCCTGACTACCGCCCAGGGTGTTAGTTTGTACGACGTTTGCGACGTTATACAGCGCTTCATCAAGCGACGTGGCGTGCTGGTCTTCCAGCACTTTGTCGCTCACCGTGTTCACCACCTGCGGAATATCCAGCAGCGGCATAGAGGTGAGCGTAGCGGTGGAGCTACTGATGGGCTGATAGCCTTCCGTGACGGTCTCATCAGCCTGCGCGGTGGTGCCAACCACCGTCATCGCTTCTTCTTTTTTCGCCGTATCCCCACTGGTTGTGCTTTCGGCCGCCATCAGCGAAGGGGAGGCAACCGCCCCCAGAAAAAGCAGTGAAAAAAGCGCGCGTCCGGACGTTCCCGTGAACGTCGGGAATAGTTGTTTCATCTCTCTGTTTCCCATAAAAAAACCGCCGAAAGATGGCAGTCAAAAGTGATAAAAATCATTGCCCTGAATAGCGAAAATCATCCGTTCACACCGCCATGTGATGTTCAGGATGTGTAATTGAGAATCATTCAAACATGCAAAAATGTAGTAGTAAATGCAGCAGGTGATAAATTTATCAGCGGCAGTAAAAGGGCGATTACAGGGTGTGGGAAATCAGGGGTGATATTCATAATATGTTGAATTTAAATAATATTAATAATTAACGTCAGGCGCTAAAAGCACGGAGTCTCACTAAGGCCTTATGAAGTGAAGTGATAATGTAGCGATCTTGACTACTACATTACGGCATTGCATGATCAAAAGAGAATGAGATTTATTTATAGTGCAGAACGATACCACGTCGTTGCCGCCGGAGAGAAAGAAACATGCCACAGCGGCAAAATACCCCGCAGGAACGCGGAATTGTGCTGGAGTCCCTTTGTGCCGGGTATGGCAACCAGCGCATCGTTGATAACATCAACCTGACGCTACCCGTCGGTAAAATGACGGTATTGGCGGGCGCCAACGGTTCCGGCAAATCCACCTTACTCAACACCATCGCGCGGATGCTCAAACCGCTGGGTGGTTGCGTGCGCCTGGATGGTCACGATATTCATCAGCAGCCGACCAAACAGGTGGCGCGTCAGCTAGGCCTGTTGCCGCAGTCGCCGCTGACCCCGGAAGGGCTCACCGTGTTTGAGCTGGTGTCGCGCGGGCGTTATCCGTGGCAGGGGTTGATTCGTCAATGGTCGCCGGAAGATGAAGCGGCGGTTGAGACGGCGCTGCGCCTGACCGGTACGCTGGAGTTTGCCCATTTACCGGTCGACAGCCTGTCCGGCGGCCAGCGTCAGCGCTGCTGGATAGCCATGGCGTTGGCGCAACAAACGCCGACCATTCTGCTGGATGAACCCACCACCTGGCTTGATTTACGCTATCAGGTTGAAATTCTCGAACTGCTCCAGCAGCTCACCCGCGAGCATGGACGTACCGTCGTCACCGTTCTCCACGACCTCAACTTTGCGGTGAACTACGCCGATACGCTGATCTTTATGAAGCAGGGACAAATTGCCAGCATTGTGGATGAGACGTCTCCTTGTACGGCGGAAATCATCAAGCAGGTTTTTGACGTCGATGTGCTGATGCTGCCCAATCCACAGACCGGTAAACCGCTGTTTATGCCATTCTGCGCGCGTCCGGAGCCGGTCTGATGGTGACGCAAAGCCTGATCCAGCGCCAACATCGGCTACGCCCACTGGGGGCGCTGCTGCTGGTGAGCAGCCTGCTGTGTATTGGCGCGATTATCCACCTGGGGCTGGGCGCGCGCGCCATTGCGCCGCGCGTCGTGGTGGAGGCGTTGCTGCACTACGACCCGCGCAACTTCGATCACCGCATTATCGTCAACCTGCGCCTGACGCGTCTTCTGGCGGCGTTGCTGACCGGCGCGGCGCTAGGGGCGGCGGGCCTGCTGCTACAAACCGTTATCCGTAACCCGCTGGGCGAGCCGCATATTCTTGGCCTGAACGCCGGCGCAACGCTTGCCGTGGTGGTGTGTTCCGCCATCGGGATAACCGCCGGTGTGAGCCAACCGCTGGCCGCTGCTTTGGGCGCTGCGGCGCTGTTTGGTTTGGTGATGCTGCTGGCTTCCGCTGGGCGTGCTGGCGCGACGGCAATGAAAATCACGCTCTGCGGGGTGGCGCTTTCGGCTTTTGCCTCGGCCATCACCGCCTCCATTTTGATTCTGGACGAACAGACACTACAGGCGATGCGCACCTGGCTTGCGGGCGACCTCTCCGGTATTTGCCTTGCCACCTTGCAGATAGCGTCCATTCCGACGCTGCTGGGCATACTTCTGGCGGGATTCCTCGCGCCTCGACTCAATATTCTGGCCCTGGGCGACCGGGTTGCCAGCGGCCTTGGCGTCCCGGTGGCGCGCACGCGTGTGTTCGGCGTTATCGCTATCGCGCTGCTGTGCGGCGCGGCGGTCTCCGTTGCGGGGCCGATTGGTTTTATCGGGTTGGTGGTGCCGCACGTTATTCGCCGCTGGGCGGGGCAGGACATTCGCACTGGGCTGCTGCTGGCGCTGCCGACCGGCGCGCTGTTGCTGTTATCGGCGGACATTCTGGCCCGCTGGCTGCTGGCGCCACAGGAGCTGGCGACCGGGGTCATGACCGCGATGGTCGGCGCGCCGGTGTTTATTGCCATTGCGGTGAGGTTCTTTAAATGACGCGAGCAGTCACCCGCGCGGGATTTCGCGCCGTCACGCTTGGTCCATTACGTCTGCTGCTGCGCCCGCGACTGCTGAAAATCGCCGCCGCGCTGCTGGCCATTATTGTGCTGCTGCTGGTTTTTGGCGTCACGCGAGGTTCGCTGCCGATTCCCACCGGCGCAATTGGACGAGCGCTGTTCATGCCTGAGGCGCTAAGCCCACAACAGGTCTACATCGTCCGTGATATCCGTTTACCGCGGCTGTTTATGGCTATCTTCTGCGGTGGGATGCTCGGGCTTGCCGGGGCGGCAATGCAGTCGATAACCCGCAATGGCCTGGCTGACCCTGGATTGATTGGCGTAAAAGAGGGTACCTGCGTAGTTGTGCTGACGCTTATCCTCGCATTCCCCGCCGTCAGCCTTGCCTGGCGGCCGCTGGTGGGGATGATCGGCGGTGTGCTGGTGGCGTTGCTGGTTATCGTGCTGGCTCGTGATCTTTCGCGCCCACGCTTCATTCTGATTGGCATTGGCGTGTCATGGGCGCTCTCGGCGGCGATGGGGCTCTTTATCACCACCGCCGATATCCGCGATGTACAAACGGCGATGACCTGGCTTGCGGGTAGCCTGCACGCCGCTACCTGGCCGCTGCTGGCGGTCGCCGTGGCGTGGGCACTGCCGGCGGTGGCGATTCTCTATCTGACCGCACGGGCAGCGGACGTTGCGCTGATGGGCAATCAGGTGGCCAACGGGTTGGGCGTGCGGTTATCGCGCCTGACGATGTTGCGGTTTATCGCCCCGGTGCTGCTGACGGCGGCGAGCGTTTCCTGTGTCGGCAGTTTGGGCTTTGTTGGCCTGATGGCTCCGCATATGGCGCGCTTTATGCTGCGCGGCGGGCAGGTGGCGCTGCTGACCGGTAGCGCGTTGATTGGCGCGCTACTGGTGCTGCTGACCGACACCATCGGGCGTCTGGCCTTTGCGCCGCTACAAATTCCGGCAGGGATCATCATTTCGCTGATTGGCTGCCCCTTCTTTATTTTTCTGCTGTGGCGTCGCCGTGACGCCTTGTGAGGTTCAGGATGACCCTTCGTGGGCTGATGTCTTTGTTGTGCCTGTGTAGCGTTTCAGCGTTCGCGCAAACGCACCCGTTCACCGACGATCTGGGCCGCGTGATTCAGGTTCCCGATCACCCAAAACGCATTGTGTCGATGCACGATCTCGATATTACCATTCCGCTGATTGAGCTTGGCGTGCCGCCGGTCGCTAGCCACGGGCGAACTCGTCCGGATGGGAGCCACTATCTGCGCTCCAGCGCGATGCTGACCGGCGTCGATTTTGACAACAGCGATATCAAATTTATCGGCACCGCTGATATCGACCTCGAAGCGGTGGCGGCGGCTAAACCTGACCTGATTATTACCGAACCCAACCGCAACGTGCCGATAGAGCAGCTGGCGAAAATTGCGCCGACGGTCAGCATTGACCATCTGTTGGGCAGCGCGCCACGCATTTATGGCAAGCTGGCGGAACTGACCGGGACGCAGGCGCGACTGGCGATCCTTAATCGCCGCTATCAGACGCAAATCGAGCAGCTCAAACAGACCATCGATACCCATAAAATCACCGTCTCGGTGATTCAGGCCAATAACGGCAAGGTGACGGTGCATCACTCCTATCATTCGCTGGGGCGCGTACTGCGCGATGCGGGCTTCCGCTTCCCGCCGCTGATTGAGGGCATTCCTGATGGTCAGCGCATTGACGTCAGCGCTGAACAATTGCCGGAACTGGACGCCGATTTCCTGTTTGCCACCTGGCGCTCGGATACCGGCGGTAAACCGCAGGATGAACTCAACGATATGGAAAAAGTGATGCCGGGCTGGTGCGATTTTATGCGGGCGTGCCACACCGGGCATTACATTCTTCTGCCCCGTGATGAAGTTATTTCTAACTCTTATGCCTCGTTGAATTTGCTGGTGGCGGAGGTGCAATCGCAGATTGCCGGCCGTCCATTGCCTAAGGAAGCGAAATGAGCCAGCCCTTGATCCGTAAAGAGAAGCGCCGGGTCGATCTGTTTGGCGAACGTCTGCGTAGCCGCACCAGCCAGCTTTCACCGCGCCTGTTGGCCGTTGCGCACTGGATAGACGATAACCGTGAAGCGGTGCTGGACCATACGGCAATGGAAATCGCTGCCGCGACGCAAACCTCTGATGCCACCGTCGTCCGCGCTATTCAGGCATTGGGCTTTGCGGGATTGCGCGACCTCAAGCAGACCATGCAGCACTGGTTTGGTCCGACCATTACCTCGTCGGAAAAAATGGCCTCGACGGTGGGGGCGCTGACCAGCGACGTGAATTCAAGCATCGATTTTGTGCTGGAAGGGCATCAGCGCGCCTGTGAAATGCTCGCCAGCACCAGCAACCGCGCGGCAATAGCCCAGGCGGTGGCGCTGCTGGGTGATGCGCGGCAGGTGGCGCTGTTTGGCATTGGCGCATCGGGGATTTTGACCGATTACACCGCGCGGTTGTTTAGCCGTATTGGCCTGCCTTCCTGCGTGCTTAATCGCACCGGCTTTAGTCTGGCCGAGCAGCTTATCGCGCTACAGCGCGGCGATGTGCTGATTATGATGGGACAAAAATCGCCGCACCGGGAAGGGCTCACTACGCTGCGTGAGGCGGAGCGGTTGGGCATTCCGACGATTTTACTCACTCAGGCTACCGATTCGCGCTTTAGCGATATGGCGCAGGTGGTTATCCACGTTCCGCGCGGAGAAAATGGCCGGGTGCCGCTGCACGGAACGGTGATGGTGTGCCTGGAGATGCTGGTACTGTCGGTGGCGTCGACGCATTCCCAGCGTACGCTGCGGTCGATGAAGCGAATTAATGATTTGCATAAGGCGATTGGCAAGTCTGGGGGGCGGAAAGGGGGGTAGCTTGAGCGTTGCTTTTTACGTTCTGAGTTGCATTCAGGTTTATCACTCCGTTGCGCTCCCTTCCAGCACTAGCCATATAAATTGCGCGGGCGCAGGGAGCGCGCAGGGTGAGGCCAATCGCCGCCGCCCCCTGCACCCCCGGGCTCTGGCGGCAAAATCGCCGCTGCGCGGTTCCCTCAGCTTATTCCCTCCGGCTTCGGGTCGGGCGTGAGTTCACRTCCCTGTGAACCACGCCCTCAGCCCACATCCCTGTGGGCTGACCCGGCCTACGGGAAACGCTTCGGCGATTTAGACGCCACCAAAAACCGTGCGGCCTTTAAGCTCACAGCAAAAACCAAAGTCACTGAAACGGTGAGTCCCCGCTGGAAATCGGCGAGCCGTAGCACGGAAGACAAGGTCAGTCCGCCAGGGATGGCGGACTGAGGCGAACCGAGACAGGATGTCGAGTTTCGCCGTGCCGCAGGCTGGAGTCGTAGGCGAGCGTAGTGCGAAGCACCGATTTCCCTGCGGGGCCGCGGGGATTGCSAAGGGGKGCGCGGCCGCACCCCTTGGCMCGTTCACCGGTGAAGGRACTTCATATTCCACCCAACGTAAAGTGAACGGAACCCTTT
>CP070603.1:2740442-2742554 GCA_016939855.1 Kluyvera ascorbata | reverse complement strand
ACCATTAACCAGTTGCTTTTCTGCCGAATAATCATCACGCTACCAAAAAGACCGAACATCTGAGGAGAGAGACATGAACGCACTGCCCGCGGTAGCGGTACTGGGTTTAGGCGCAATGGGGCACGCATTTGCCGCCAACCTGCTGAAAAAAGGCTTCACGGTATACGGCTGGAACCGCACGCCGGGACGCGGCGACGACCTGGTCTCCCAAGGTCTGGTTCAGCGTGAAACCGCCGCTCAGGCGGTGAGCGACGCGCAGGTGATTATCGCTATGCTCACCGACGGCGACGCCACGTTGGCGGCAATCCGCGCCATTGCACCATCCTGCCCACAGAATGCAACCTTCTGCCAGATGGGAACCATCGGTATCCAGGAAACGGCCGACGCCATCGCGCTGCTCGAAGCGCTTCGCCCCGATATGCTCTACCTCGACGCGCCGGTTTCCGGCACGAAAGCCCCGGCAGAAAACGCCCAGATTCTGGTAATGGCCAGCGGCGACCAACAGCGCGCGGGTGCCGCACAGCAGGTCTTCGATGCCATTTCTCGCGGTACGCAGTGGTACGGCGACGCAGGCAACAGCCAGAAGATGAAGCTGGTTATTAATGCCTGGCTGATATCGATGATGCAGGGCGTTGCCGAAAGTATGCAGCTTGCCCGTCAGTTTGGTTTCACGCCGGGACAGCTGTGGGAAACGCTGGACGGTGGACCGCTGGCTGCGCCGTACGTGAAGGGCAAGCTGGAGATGATCCGCAAAGACGATTACACCCCGCAGATGCAGCTTCAACATGCGCTGAAGGATGCGCGTCTGGCGCTGGCGAACGCCCCGCAGGGCACGATGCCGATGATGAGCGAAATCGTCGAAATGTGGACGCAGGCGTCGCAGAGCGGGCTCGCCGAGCAGGATCTGGCGGCGGTTTATGCCTGGCTTGATAACGCGCGTCAGGCATAAATAAGCACGGAGGTGAAGCATGGAGTGGTTACGCCAGCGCATTGAACGCCAGGTGCTTGGCCTGACGGGAATGGCGCTCAATGAAATTGACTTTGAGCACCCAGCGGGCGAACCGGGGCTGTTTGGCCCACAGTCGGCTATCTGGCCGGTGCATGGCGACTTCACCTCAATGCTCTGCGGCGGTATCAGCGCCTTACTCTTGCAGATGCTTCATCCGCTGGCGCTGGCAGGCGTGTGGGATCACTCCTCCTTTCGGGACGATATCTTTGGCCGCCTGCGCCGTACCAGCCAGTTTATTTCCGCCACAACGTTCGCCACTGAACCGGATGCCGAGCGGCTGATTGCCAAAGTGAGAGCCATTCACGAACGGATAAACGGTCTGGACATCGACGGCACGCCTTACGCCGCCAGCGACCCTGATTTGCTCACCTGGGTTCACATCGCTGAGTGCAGTTCGTTTATGGCCTCTCACCTGCGCTATCGCCGGGTGGTGGTGAGCCCGGAAAGGCAGACCCAATATTTTATTGAGTCCGCAAGTATTGCCGAACAGCTGGGCGCGCGTAACGTACCGAAAACACCGCAGGCGGTAGCTGATTACCTTCGCAACATGCGGCCTCAATTGCGCTGCGATGCGCGTACGCAGGAGGTGGCTCGCGTGCTAATGACCACCCGGCTGCCGGGAAGGCTGGCGCAGCCCGCGGGCACAATTTTAATGAAAGCGGGGATAGACCTGCTGCCGGATTGGGCGCAGGAGATGCTGAATCTTCGGCTGAGCCCGTTAGAACAGCGCATTGTGCGCGGTGGGGTTCACACCATTGCGGCGGTACTGCGTCGTTCCGTGCGTAACGGTGCTTATCACTGTGCGATGCGGCGGGTCAGTTCGTCAGCATAAAAATTCGGAACGTCGCTTTGTCGAATGGCGTTGGCGACCTGCAGAACATCATAATTCACCGTTTGTATCGTGAGCGAGAGCACCCCTTCCCGAACCTCGCCTGAAAGCCAGCTTGCCGGCGGTTGGCCCGGTTTGATGCGACCCACGGCGCCGGGGTTAGCAAACAGCAGCGGTCTGCCCTCTGGCGTTTTAATGGTTCTGACGTGAGCAAAATGGGTATGCCCACAAATCAGCGCGTCAACGTTTTGTAGCTGTGGGAAGGCCAGCAGCG
>CP070603.1:2739613-2740344 GCA_016939855.1 Kluyvera ascorbata | reverse complement strand
GGCAGTGACCGCAACCAGCGGCGGTTTTCCGCCGTGATCACCCGTTTGCTTAAGGCAATGGCGTCGACGCGGGCATCGCGCTCCTCAGGGCTATGTTTTGCCATCGGCGTGACCGGTTCGTTGCAGGCAACGCGCTGGTCGTGATTACCGCGCAGAACCGGTATCTGACGCTTGCGCAGCCGCGCAATCACTTCATTGGGCCAGGGGGCAAAATCGACCACATCACCCAGACAAAACATGCGGGTAATCCCGTGGCTGTCAATATCGTCAAGCACGGCGTTGAGCGCCGGCAGATTGGCGTGAACATCGCTAAAAATGGCAAAACGGCTACACATGGTATTTATCCATCAACCTCTAAGATGCCTGTAGCATCGGCGTTCCGGCGACCATGTTCAATTCTTCATTCGGGGATTATTATTAGGTAAAACCTAACAATCAGGAACCGTCATGGAGCTTCGACATCTACGATATTTTCTCGAAGTCGCGAATACTCTGCATTTTGGTGCGGCGGCGCAGGCGCTGGATATTGCGGTGCCGACGCTCTCCGTGCAGATAGCCCAATTAGAGCGAGAGCTGGGCACGCCGCTATTTGTGCGCACCCAGCGACGTGTGCAGCTCACGCAGGCTGGGGAAACGCTGCGTGATGAAGCGGAAGCCACAATCCGCCAGGCCGAGCAGGCAAAGGCGAGGGTGCAGAGCGTGGCGCGGGGTGAACGGGGGTATCTACGCGT
>CP070603.1:2732491-2738998 GCA_016939855.1 Kluyvera ascorbata | reverse complement strand
AGTTGTAGCCCGGCCGAGCGCAGCGACGCCGGGAAAGGCACCCACCGCACATAAAAAAACCGGCCCTGAGGCCGGTTTTTCATCAGATTTTGCAGGCATCGCCGCAATCATCGTCGGCAACAATCGCCTGCGCTTTCTTGTCTGCATCATCAAGACGCTCCGCGTTACGCTCTTGCGCTTCTTCCAGTCCGTCAAAGACCAGATTATCGAGATCAATTTCCATCGCTCACCTTTGCTCACTCTGTTCTACAATTGTCACAGTATATTGCAAAAATGTTGATTGATGTACCCGCATCTGGACCCGCACACGTATTCAGCACGATCCGGTCGTAATGAAAAAAGAGAGAGATGGCTGAAGTGTGACGGCGCGCAAAGGGAATACGCACGCAGTGTTCAAAAAGTAACTGATAACAGGCGAATACTGGAAACAGTAGAGCATATAGCCTTGAAAACGAGTATCAGAACGGAGGGATATGCAATGCAACAACAGGATCAACAAGCGTTAATGAATTTTGATTTTTTGGCCCGCAGTTTTGCCCAAATGCAGTCGCGAGGCTACCCTGTAGATATTTGCGCGGTAACCGGCAATATGAACGAGCAGCAAAGAACGTGGTTCTGCGCGCGGTATGAGTACTACCTAACGCAGGCAGAAAGCGCAAAGCAACAGGTACTTGAAGCGTGTTAATCATTAACGGGCCGGGCGGCCCGTTTTTCATACTAAGCGGGCACAAAATGTGCCCGTTGTTGTTTCTGATTAACGTGCTTTTTTAGGAAAGACCAGCAGCGCCACAACCGGTGAAATCACCATCAGGGCGAAGACGTAGGTAAAGCCCACGCTAAAGCCGCCGGTCAGGTCAACCGACCAGCCGATAAGCTGGCTGTTGATGGTCGCCAGCAGGAAGGTACAGACCCAGAAGGTTGACATGGCGTAGGTGACGGTCTGCGTGGTGGCGTTTTTGAGCCCCTCTTTAGGAATTGAGAAGATAAACGCAAACCAGGTGGCGAAGATACCGCCGGTCAGGAACGAACAAACCAGAATTACGATGTCGTTGGTGGCAAATAGCATAGCGAAGGTGGTGATGGCCATAAAAATACTGGAGATAAACAGCCAGTTTTTATAGTGATAGCCGCGGTTTTTAAAGTAGGGCCCCACCAGCGCGCCCAGCATGATCCCCACCTGGTTTACCGTACCGCTCAGATGCGCGTGCGAGTCCGCCGGTAGATGCGCGTATTTGGCGTAGTAAAGCGGCAGGAAGGTGAACATAAAGACCATCATGATCATCGCCCCGGCATACTGTGCAATCATCCCCCAGACGATACGGCTGAAAACAGCCTCTTTCAGCACCGCCATTTTACTCTCGCGGCTCAGATTCGCGGTATTGTCCTCGCTGCGCTCTTCGTCGGTAAAGCACAGCATCCATATCACACCCAGTAGCAGCGTGATAACGCCATAGCCCGCCAGCAGATTACGCCAGCCGCCAAACAGCGTCGACAGATAGCCCGCCAGGGTCAGCGCAATAATGGTGCCGATGATGTTCGAGGTACAGTTGATGCTGTTAAGCGTTGCCGCCATTTTGTTATCAAAGAAGCGGGCCACCGTCGGCACCAGGGAAACCAGACACACCGCGCCACCCAGACCACCGAGGAAGCGGATAATCAGCAGTAGCGTGAAGTTATCAATAAACGGAATAAATACCGATACCCCAATCATCACGCAACCCAGCAGGTATGACTTCCGGGTGCCCATACGGGCAACCAGCACCGCGGTGCACACTGCGCCCACGATTTTGGCCCACAGAATCACGTTCGACATCAGCGCCGCGTGCGAGACGTCAACGTTGAAGTCACTCATGATCTGCGGCATCACCGAGCCGGTCGTGGCCCAGGCAGCGCCAAACACCATGTAGACGGCATAGAGTACGAATTCAATGGTCCATTTTTTCACGCGCGAGCCTCGCTGATGCTCAGTTCAACCATCTCCAGCAGCATCTCGCTTGCCAGACGCAGAGATTCAACCGGTAAAAACTCTTTGGTGGAGTGGAAGTTGTGGGCGCCGGTGAAGATATTGATGGTTGGGAGGCCCTTGGGCGTGATCACGCTGCCATCGTAACCGCCGCGCATAATCAGCGGTTTTGGCGTAATGCCGAGGTTATGCATTGCCCGCTTCACGTTTTCGAGAATTTCCGGCGACCGGTCGAGGCTTGGCTTCACGTTGTCGTAAATATCATTCAGCGTGATGGAGACCCGCTCGTCGCCCCAGCGCTGCTTGAGGTCGGCGACAATGGCTTGCAGCGTGGCTTTACGTTGTCGATAGCCGTCGATTTCAAAATCACGGATGGCAATATCCAGCGTCGCGCTGGCGGTGTCACCGCTTAGCTTATGCGGCCAGTAATAACCCTCGCGGCCTTCGGTGTGCTCTGGGCGCTCTTTTGGCGGCAGAGCGGTAATCACCTCGGTGGCGATGCACAGCGCGTTCACCAGCTTACCTTTGGCGCTCATCGGGTGGGCGGTGGTGCCCTTCACCGTAATCTGCGCGCTACCGGCGTACCAGTTTTCAATGACGTATTCGCCCACGCCGCAGCAGTCGAGGCAAATGCCGAAGTCGGCGTTAAGTTCAGCCACATCCAGCGCTTTCGCCCCGCGAATACCAATCTCTTCGTCCGGCAGCAGAACCAGACGGACATCGCCGTGCGGCACTTCCGGGTGAGCAATCAGATATTGCAGCGCTTCGGCACCCGCAGCGATGGCCGCTTTATCATCGGCGCCTAATAGACTGGTGCCGTCGGTGGTGATGAGATCCTGACCAACGTAGTCCAGCAGCTCCGGGTGATTTTCCGGGGAGAACACCTCGCCGCTTCCCGGCAGCACAATGGCTTTACCGTCGTAGTGGTTTACGCGCACCGCATGGGTATCGCCGGTATGATCCGGCGCGGTGTCGAGGTGAGCGAAGAATACGATGGAAGGCGCGTTGGAAATATTCGCGGGAAGGGTAATCGTGGTGATGGCGTTATCTTTTATCTCAACGGAGACACCGGCATGATGGGCAAATTGACTGACAACATGTTGGGCGAGTTTAAATTGATTCTCACTGCTTGGTAAATTCTGGCTAGTGGGGACGGAGGTGGTGTTGATTAAGGTATATTCGAGAAAGGTTTTTGTTATTTTGTCGCTATCAATTCGTTTTTTCATTACGATCTGCCTATTATTTGGTTACGTAAAGAAACACTTTATTCACATCTTTATGGAAGGGATAAAAAGCTTCTTGCCGTTCTCTCTTATGCAACAGGAAACGCTTGCGTGATGGGGTGTTGTATTATTCTCTCGCCAGACAACACCGTTATTAATAGCACATTGTGAGGGTATGTAAAGCGGTCAGAGTGGGAAGCCGGAGGGCTTGCTCCCCACGGCGTAGGGAGCGAAATAAGAATTATTTAAAACGATCCCACGGAATAATATTATCTAACAATACGGACAACAGAATTCCCATCAATAAGCCATTACTTAACAGCGGACGAATAGTCAGGGGAACATCCTGTAAATATGCGGGAGGTAGCGCCATTAAAAATAACCCGGTAAATAACGGCAGTGCCAGACGATAAATATTGCGTGAAGTGAACTTCACCTGCTGGCTGAATACCAGGCTGGAATAAAGCAACGGCAGATAAGACACCAGCATGACCGCGCTACTGACCCCTAACGGGATGGCGCAGAAGAAGCGCGAAAGCGGCGTGATAATGGCCACCAGCAAAAACAGCAACGAACCGTAGAAAAATGACTTTCGGGAGCTATCGCCGGTCTGGGTTAATAAGCCCACGGAAGAGACGAACGGGGAGAACGGGATCACCGCCAGCGGGACGGTGACGAGCGTAATAACCCCGGAGACCACAAAGCTACGGCGGTAATGGGCGCCGGTAGCCGGGCTTTGCGGATAAAACACATCGGTGCCGCGAATGGCGCCGTAGGTATTACTGATGTTGACCAACCCGGTCATGACCGCCGTGAGGATAATCCCCGGTGAGAGCGTACCGTGACTACCTAAGGGGAACAGCTGCCAGTGCAATTCGCCAAAGGCGACCGTTGATGCACCAAAGCACAGGCGCCAGACCAACCAGCCAACCACCGTGCCAATCAATAGCGCATAGCGCGAGATGCGCTGAGGCAGAAAGACAATCAGACCAATCACGAAGAACATCACCGCGGCGGAAACGCCGAACGGTGCCAGTTGAAGGCTAACGTCAGATTTCGCAATGCCAAACGGCAGCCCCAGCATTCCCTTGAAGAAGATGGCGGTAAGCTGTGCGCCCAGCAGCAGCATAAACGCGACCATCACCGTTGGGCTAAACAGACGAGCCAGGCGGTTGCCAAGCCCGCTGACGCCGATAAGGATGGTCAGCACGGCAGAAATCGCGATGCCGACGGCCAGGCTGCTGGCAATGTCGTTCAGCGGCGTACCGCGTGAGGCTTCCGCTAGAGTGATAGTTAAAATTGTACCCCACCACAAGCCGGTTGGGCCTTCCATAATGGCGCGACGGTGGCCGAAAAATACCTGTAACAGGCAGGCCACGGCGGTGCTGAGAAACGCATACTGCGTCAGCATCAACAGGCTGCTCATTGGTAGATGGAAGGCGGAAACCAACGTCGGCGGCATCACCACGGTATTGCAGAAAATAAAGAAGAACCACTGAAAACCGGATAACAGATTTTCGCGATGAAACAGAGACTTCGGCATAGGGCACACCTGCAAATAAACGCTACTGTAGGGTTTTTTGTCGCCTAACGGACGCTCCAGGCATTAACGGCCTGAAAATGGGAATGAAATGCCGAAAATCCGGCATGAAATGCATTATTTGTGTGATGAATATATAAGCTATGAACTATGCTGCAAACTCCGCCAGGCTGGCAACGGGGAAGTATAACCTGCTGTCCTGGCGGAACGTTTCCAGCAGGTATTCAACGGTCGCCTTAACGCGCGGCGCCACCAGCGCCCGGTGCGGATACTGAATCACCATTTCGTAGCTGCCGGTATCGTGTTGGCCAAAAAGCAGCGTTTTTAGCTGCCCGCTTTGCAGGTGCGCCAGCGCGTGGTGTACGCCGACCTGCGCGATCCCAAGCCCCAGCAGGGCGGCCTGAAGCTGCGCTTCCGGGGCGGACAACGTAACCACAGCGGCGTCCGGTTCAAGGGTTATCAGGCTGCCATCGGGGCCGTGGAAGTTCCAGGGGGACACTTTGCCGCCGAGAAAACGGCGGGCAATCAGATGATGGTGTTTTAGCGCCTCGGGCGTGGTCGGTACGCCATATTCCGCAAGGTAGGCCGGGGAGGCCACTAATACCATATTCATCAGGCAGACCGGACGGGAGATCAGCGACGAATCGACAATACGTCCGCCGCGGATGGCCAGGTCGTAACCGTCGCGGACAATATCCGTCACCCGATCGTCAAAATCGACTTCCACGGACAGGCCCGGATAACGCTCGCGAAGTCCGGGAAGGGCGGGCAGTAGCTGCTCGCGGCCAAAAGCGGCGCTGGTGGAGATGCGCACGTGGCCCCGCGTTTCCATTTTTCCGGCAACCACCGTATCTACCGCGGTATCCAGCGCTTCTACGGCGATTCGCGCCTGCTGGAGAAAGAGGGTGCCTTCTTCGGTCAGGCTGAGCTTTCGGGTGGTGCGGTTCATCAGCCGTACCCCAAGCGCCTGCTCAAGCCCGGCGATGTTTTTACTGATGGCGGCAGCGCTCACCCCCTGAAGCCGTGCGGCGGCGGCAAAGCTACCGGCATCGGCGGCATCGATAAAAGAGGTAATGGCGCGCACGCGCTGTGAGAGATCCATATGCGACTCCGGTCGCGGGTAAATAACCTTTATTATTAACCTTGAGTTGAAAGTGTATCAACTATAGGCGCTATTAAAGTTATCAATCTAACGTCGCATACTGCTTGTCATTCGAAGTAAACACGACAAGGTAATCGATATATGAAAACGCTGGTGATTGTTTCACATCCCTATTTCTCTCAGTCCCGGGTGATTCACGCTCTACAGGAAACCGCCGAAGCGGCGGAAAACGTGACGGTTCGTAATCTGGAAGCGTTGTACGGCGATTCTCCGGATGCCATCGACATCGCGGCAGAACAGTCGGCCTATGCCAACGCCGATCGCGTGGTATTCCTCTATCCTACGCACTGGTTCAACCTGACGCCGATGCTTAAAGCGTACCTGAATGCGGTCTGGACCTACGGCTGGGCGTTTGGTCCCGGCGGTGAGGCACTCAAAGGGAAACAGCTGCAAGTCGTGACCACGGCGGGGGCGAGCGAGTTCACCTACTCCCATGAAGGCCTACTCAACAGCACGATGGAAGAGGTTCTCACGCCCATGAAAGCCAGTGCACTCTACGTGGGTATGCACTACCGTCAGCCGTTGGCGTTCTATGAAGTGGCGGCGCGCAATAAGGACAAACTGAGCGAGTTCCAGACGCGATTTGCCGCCGAGTTGCGCACGGCATAACAAAAGGAAA
>CP070603.1:2731722-2732471 GCA_016939855.1 Kluyvera ascorbata | reverse complement strand
GTATTAATGAAATTGATTCATAGGCCAGTTCTGAATTTACGCCCTAATCATCCTAATACCAACGCTCTATACTTTCCCCATTTACCCGTTTATACGGGAGCCTCAGGGCTCCCTTCGGAGATGCCACGATGCAAAACCCACTGAATACCCGCCAGCAGGCGATTATCCCGATTGCGGCCCTGACCGCCAGCGGGGATATGACCCGACTCACGACGGCACTTCACGAAGGCCTCGATGCCGGTCTGACCGTGAATGAAATCAAAGAAGTGCTGGTACAGCTTTACGCCTACTGCGGTTTCCCGCGCAGCCTGAACGGCCTTGGCTGTTTTATGTCGGTGATGAACGCCCGTCAGGCTCAGGGGATTAAGGATGAAGCAGGGAAGGACGCCACCCCAGCCCCTGCTGGATGGGATAGCCTGACCGCCGGGCGCGATACGCAGACTGCGCTGGTGGGCCGAGCCGTCAGCGGGCCGCTGTTCGATTTTGCTCCTGCTATTGATACCTACCTGAAATCGCATCTGTTCGGGGATATTTTCCAGCGAGACGTGCTGGACTGGCAGGCGCGCGAACTGGCGACCATTTCAGCGCTGGCGGCGATCCCTGGTGCAGAAAGCCAGCTCAAAAGCCACTTTGCTATCAGCCAGCATAACGGTATTACCCCAGAGCAATTCCACGAGTTTATTGCGGTGCTGGCAGCAAAATGCTCGCCGGATATGGCGGCGAATGCCAATGCGGTGCTGGCGCAATTT
>CP070603.1:2724340-2731629 GCA_016939855.1 Kluyvera ascorbata | reverse complement strand
GGCAGCGACACACTGCCGGCTTCTTCTTTTTTCAGGATATTATGAGTCGAACAGAGCATTCTGCACCGAATAAGCGTGCCGCCACCTCCGGCGTCTTTTTCATCGTCATTCTTGGCGCGCTGATGGCGTTTACCTCCCTTTCTACCGATATTTACCTGCCTGCAATGCCGATGATGGCCGCGCAGCTAAAGGGTAACGTCGAGCTGACGATTACCGGTTTTCTGATTGGTTTCTCGTTTGCCCAGCTTGTCTGGGGGCCAATAAGCGACCGTATCGGGCGTCGCATTCCGCTGTTTATCGGCATGGTTCTGTTCGTGATTGGCTCCGTGGGCTGCGCGCTGTCGACCGATATGCCGCAGATTGTATTCTGGCGCGTGTTTCAGGCGTTTGGTGCCTGTACCGGGCCGATGCTGGCGCGCGCGATGATTCGTGACCTTTATGCGCGTACGCGCGCCGCGCAGATGCTGTCAACGCTGGTGATTATCAGCGCCATTGCCCCGGTTATTGGCCCGCTATTGGGCGGTCAGATTGTCACCGTTGCCTCCTGGCGGATGGTATTCTGGCTGCTGGTGGTGATGGGGGCGGCGATGTTTATTGCCCTTTGGTGGCTGCCGGAAACGCTGCCGGCGGAAAAACGGCTAACGACGCCCATCAGCAGTGCCTTTGGCAATTACGGCTCGCTGCTAAAAAACCGTGAATTTATGCGCTACACCCTGTGTGTGAGCTTTTTCTACGTGGCGGCGTACGCCTTTATTGCCGGTTCCCCGTTTGTTTATATCAGCTATTACCATGTGGACCCGCAGCACTACGGTTGGCTGTTTGCGGTGAATATTATCGGCGTGATGGCGCTGAGCTCGGTGAACCGCCGTCTGGTGCAACGTCACCCGCTGCATACCTTGCTGCGCGTATCGGCCTGCGTGGCGGCGCTGGCCACCGTTGTGCTGGCGCTGTCGGTGAAAATGCACGTCGGTGGGATGGTGATGATGGTGCTGACCATCTTTATCTTCTTTTCGATGAACGGCATTGTGGCTGCCGCCTCGACCGCTGCCGCGCTGGATACCGTACCCGGAAACATGGTGGGTTCCGCCTCGGCGCTGATTGGTTCATTACAATATGGCAGCGGGATTATCTCTTCACTGCTGTTGTCGGTCTTTAGCGACGGCACGCCGTGGGCGATGGCGTGGATCATGATGGCGTTTACGTTGCTGTGTTTTGTCATGGTGATGAAAGGCCAGCGCGGGTAAGACTTGCGAGCTCAGACGCGAAAAGCCGTACGGAACATCTGGTTACATATTGATACCAAAATGATTCCGACGGCTAATTATATTCTGTTTTGTATATGGTCATGATGTTATATCGTAACGGAAAAAATCGCGTCTGTTTGCCACTCCTGCTATTACCTTTTGTGTTGCAGCCGGTCAGGCGAATCCATTGGGAGCATCGGGGTGTCATTACCGCCATTATTGCAGAAGGGCGCTCAACGTAGCCGTTTGCTTCTGCGTCTTACCATTATCAAAATCTCTCTCGCCGGCCTGCTGATGTTGGTCGGTTTGATTTACGCCTTTCTCTCGATGATTGCGGGCACGGGCATCTGGTTGCCCGCGTTTCGCCTGCTGCTGGCGGTCGTGCTGGTTGCACTGGCTTTTATCGATAACGCCATGCGCTTTGAAAACCCGCCGCCACCTCTACCGGAGGGCGAGCCGGCGACGGTGGCAAATAAGTGGTTGCCGATACCGCCTGCGCTCCAGATCTGGTTGACCTATTTTCAGCAAAACCTGGCGATAACCGCCACGCTGTCGTTGCTGGCGCTGGCGTTTGCTATCGCGGGTCTTGCCGACCTCAGCCCCGCCAGCGAAGCCGATACGGCAATCAGCCGCGTCATTCCCGGAATACTGCTGGCATTAAGCTTTGGGCTGCTGGTAATTGAGCGCACGATCAGCTTTAAAACGCTGCGTCACTGGCGCTATCAGCAGGAGTATATCGGGCTGGCGCGAATGATGCTCAGCCTGCTGGTTTTGCTTGCTGCGGCGCTGCTGCTGGTCACTTATTCACCGACACTGACGCTGTGGCTTATCAAGCTGGGCTGCCTGATGATTCTGCTGGTGGCACTGGAGTATTTCCTGCGCACGATGATGGTGATGGCGTCGCCGCTATCTACAGACCTTGCTCCGCGTTTTCTGACCCGCAGCCTGTTTGCCGTCCAGTACCGTTGGCCGCTGCGGCCGCTGACGCTCGTGATGGATACTCTTGAGCAACGTTTTGGCATCGATCTTCGCCAGGTTCGGGCATTTCGCCTGATGGGGAAAACGTTGCTACC
This sequence comes from Kluyvera ascorbata, assembly GCA_016939855.1. Taxonomy (GTDB): domain Bacteria; phylum Pseudomonadota; class Gammaproteobacteria; order Enterobacterales; family Enterobacteriaceae; genus Kluyvera; species Kluyvera ascorbata_C. The sequence goes on along the minus strand of CP070603.1, from coordinate 2,729,312 downwards.
GGTTGTGTTCGGCCTGGCTATTGTGGGCTGGTTATTGAGCGGTCTGACGCAGGTGCCGCTGCATCAGCGCGGTATTTATGAACGCTTTGGCCGACCGATGGTGGTGCTTCCGCCTGGGCTGCACGCCGGGCTACCCTGGCCGTTTGGTCGCGTTCGCGCCGTGGAATATGGAGCGGTACATGAACTGCGGCTGAGCGATGAACCGGAGCAGCAGGCAAGCAGAGCTGAACCCGATACCGCAGAAGGCCCGGCGCCGCAAAACAGCTGGCGTCTGTGGGACAGCAGCCATCTGACCGACCAATCCCAGGTGATTGCCAGCCAGGCGGCGGATAAGCAGAGCTTTCAGATAGTGAATATGGATATTCGCCTGATCTGGCGGGTAGGGCTGACTAACCAGGATGCGTTAAACAGCCAGTATCAGGCCGAAGATCTTCCGGTACTGGTGCGCAGTATTGCCCGTCAGGTGCTGGTGGCGGAATTTGCCAGTAAGCAGCTCGATGAACTGCTTAATGAACAACGCGCAAGCCTGGCGACAGCGCTCAACCAGCAAATTCAGCAGCGTTTAACGGCGCTGCATACCGGCGTCGAACTGCTCTCGACCCGTATTGAAGCCATTCATCCACCGGCGGGAGCGGCCGATGCCTATCACGGCGTTCAGGCGGCGCAAATTGCCGCCAGCGCACGAGTCGCCCGTGAACGCGGCTATGCGGCGACGGTGACCATCACCGCCCGGCAAAATGCGCAAACCCGCGAGAACGGCGCCGAGGCCTTTGCCGCCGAAAATCTGTCGCGCGCCCGGGCCGCTGCGGTGCAGTTTGCCGCGGATAGCCAGTCCTGGCAGCAGGCTGGTCAGGCCTTTATTCTTGAGCGTCGCTATCACATTCTCAGCCAGACGCTGGCGCACACGCCGTTATTAATCCTGGATAGCCATCTCCAGGGCACAAATGAACCCGTCCTCGATATGCGCCAGTATCCCGCGCTTACGGATAGCACCGCACCACAGAAGGCCAGCAAACCATGAAGATCCATTCAATCGTTCCTGCGCAGCGTACGGAAAACATTGGCGTGCGTCAGATACCGTCGCCCCAGCCGCTGCGGCATAAGCGGGCGCTGCGCCTCGGTATTGCGGCCTTTTTACTGACGCTTGCCGTACTGACGGCCTGTTTGCTCAACGTGAGCGCCGGCAGCGCGACGGTCGTCACGCGTTTTGGTAACCCGGAGCGGGTGCTGCTGTCGCCGGGTCTGGCATGGCGTCTACCGGCACCGTTTGAGACGCCGATTAACGTCGACCTGCGCGTGCGTTCGACCTCCAGCGGCTTACAGGATGTGGGAACCCGGGATGGGCTGCGCGTGCTGGTACAGGCGTGGGTTATCTGGAAAGTGAAGCCGGATGACAACAATGTGCTGCGCTTTATCCGCGCCGTACAGAATCAGCCGGATGAAGCAGCACGTCAGATACGCACTTTTATCGGCTCCGCGCTGGAAACCACCACCAGTAACTACGCGCTGGCGGATATCGTCAACGTCGACCGTAACAAAGTTAAAATTGACCAGCTAGAGCAGGGGTTGCAGGCGCAGCTGAAAAGCCAACTGCTCAACAGCTATGGCATTGAGGTGATTCAGACCGGCATTGAGCGGCTGACGCTGCCAGCGGTCACCCTTAATGCCACCGTTGACCGTATGCGCGCCGAACGTGAAACCATCGCCGCAGAGCGCACGGCTGAAGGGAAGCGACTGGCGGCGGAAATTCATTCTCAGGCGGATCGCGACGGGCGAATTGTGGAAGCGGACGCTTCGGTCAAAGCGGCGACGATTGTGGCCAATGCGCAACGCGACGCGGCATCTATTTATGGCAAAGCCTGGGCCAGCGACCCGCAGCTGTATAGCCTGCTGCGCTCGCTGGATACGCTGAGCACCATCGTTAATAGCAACACGCGGTTGGTGCTGCGTACCGACGCGGAACCGTTCAAGGCGCTGGTACAAAGCCCGGATCAGCTAAACGAGGCCGCCAAACCATGAAGCGTGAATCGCCAACAGCGACGCCCTGGGGGCAGTCGTACCGAATAGCCTTTTTCACGCTGTACGCCGCGGCGATTATTGCGGCCTGCGCGTGGATATTTTCCAGTATTTACCAGATAGCGCCTGACAGCCGCGCGATTGTCTATCGCTTCGGTAAACCCGTACGGGTTGAAGGCGCAGGGCTGCTGCTTGCGTGGCCCTATCCTATTGAGCGCGTAGAGCGGGTGCCGGGGGCAGAGCGCATACTGGAGCGCGACGTGCTGGCATTGCAGCGCGAACAGCAACTGAGCCAGATTAACAGTTGGGATCGGGATAACGATGCTGGGGCGGGGGCGGGCTATCTGTTAACCGGCGATGCGGGCGTGGTGCAGCTTAATGTGCGGGTGTTCTGGCGTGTAAGCGACCCGGTGCAGTTTGCGCTACAGCAACCGCACATTGACCCGCTTATCGACCGTCTGACGGAACGGGCGGCGGCAGTGGTTTGTGTGGGGCGCGATCTCGACTCCATTCTGGTTACCCGCCCGGAGAGTTTGCAAAACGACAGCCGTGCGGCGCAGGAACGTATCCAGTTGCGCAGTGATTTTAAACAGGCCATGACGCAAAGCCTGCTGAGGCTTGCCGACGGCGGCAACGATCCGGGGATTCGCATTGAGCGCGTGGATATCACCTCATCGCTGCCGGAAAATGCCGTTGCCGCGTTTAACGCCGTGCTGGCCGCCGGGCAGCAGGCGGAGCAGGCCGTTGCGAGCGCCCGCACTGCCGCGGCGCTGGGCACAACAGCAGGCGGACCGCACGCTCCAGCAGGCCGAGGCCAGCCGTCAGGAGATACTGGCGCAGGCCAACGTGGACACCCAGACCATTAACCAACTTGCCGACGCTCGCCGCGCGGGGCTGGATGGCGGGCTGTTGCAGCGTATCTGGCGCGATAAGGTGACCCGCATTCTGGCGCAGGCGGGACAGGTGATTACCGTCGCACCCGGTGACGATAGCCGATTGATTTTGCAGGGGCTACCGGCTCAGCCTGTCACGCCGACCAATAGCGAGAAACAACCATGAGTCATCAGTGTAGCCACGGGCATATCCATTTCAGCGGCAACCTGCAAACCCCCGAGGAACAGCGGCGGATGCAGCGCCAGCTTACCCTCACGATGATAACCATTGGCCTGCTGCTGCTGAGCTTGCTCTGGCGAGCCATTGCGCCGGATCAGCCCGGCATCAGCGACATTCTCGCCGGCGTGGCCTGGCTGCTGGTGGCGGTGCCGGTTTTCCGTGCCGGATGGCACAGTCTACTGCACCCGGACCTGCACGGCGTGACCGACCTGCTGGTGGTGCTGGCCATGCTGGGGGCGTGGGCGCTGGGGGATTTAATGACCGCGGCGCTGCTGCCGGTCATCATGATTTTCGGCCATATCCTCGAAGAGCGAAGCGTAATGGGAACCCGGCAGGCGATCGCCGGGCTGACTAAACTGACGCACAGTCAGGCGCGGCGCGTGCGGGCAGACGGCGAGGTGGCGTTGATTGATAGCCAGCATTTGCGCGCGGGAGATGTGGTTGAGGTGAGGGCGGGTGATCGGCTCCCTGCTGACGGGCGCATCCTTTCCGGTCAGGCGAGTCTGGATGTGGGGCATATTACCGGTGAGTCGGTGCCGGTTGAAGCCGCGCCGGGCATGAACGTCTTTGCCGGGAGTATTAACCTCAACGGTCTGCTGCGCGTTGAAGTGACCCACACGGGCGACCAGTCGACGCTCGGTAAAGTGATTGCGCTGATGCAGGATGCTGAGCAGGCAAAACCGCCGATCACCCGTATGCTTGAGCGCTATGCCGGTCACTATCTGATTCTGGTGCTGCTGATTGCGGCGACCACCTGGTTCTTAACCTACAACAGCCAGGCGATGCTGGCGGTGCTGGTGGCGGCATGTCCCTGCGCGCTGGTGCTTTCAGCGCCTGCCACCGCGATGGCGGGGATTGCCGTTGCCGCTCGCCACGGGATCCTGATTCGCAACGCGGCGTTTCTTGAAGAGTTGGCCGACGTCGATGCGCTGATTGTCGATAAAACGGGAACCTTAACCGAAGGTCGACTCAGTTTTGTCGATGCGCTATTGGTGACTGAGATGCCTCGCGAGCAGGTGCTTGCCCTCGCGGCGGCGCTGGGCGCGACCAGTAACCACCCGGTTAGTCGGGTACTGGCAGAGACCTTATCCGACGCCGGCGAACTCGCGCTTCGTGATGTCGAAGAGATTCAGGGCGTGGGGATTGTGGCGATGACCGATGACGGCGTCGCGCTGCTGGGACGACAGGCGCTCTTTACGCGCTACAGCGTCAAGACGTCGACGTTGCCAGCGCATGAAGGGCCGGTGGTCGGACTGGCGCTGAACGGCGAATTCCTCGGTTGGTTCCTGCTGGATGATACGCTGCGCGCCGAAGCGCCAGCGGCCGTCGAAGCGCTAAAATCGTTAGGTATTGACCGTATACAGCTATTAACTGGCGATCGGATGTCCGTGGCTGAGCGCGTGGCGCAGCAGGCGGGGATTGATGAGCTCGCGGGTGAAGCGTTGCCGGCGGAAAAATTGCGTCAGGTTCAGAACATGGTCGACGAAGGCTGGAGACCGATGGTGGTCGGCGACGGGATCAACGATGCGCTGGCCTTAAAGGCGGGGGCCGTTGGCATTGCGATGGGCGGAAACGGCGCGGATATCGCGCTGGCGTCGGCAGACGTGGTGCTTGCCGGTGGCGATCTCAGGCGTTTACCCACGGCGATTCGACTGAGCCGTAAATGCCGCGCCACGCTGCAGGTGAACGTTTTTATCGGCCTCGGTTGGACGATACTGATTGTCGCCGCCGCGGCCATGGGGCTGCTGGGCGCCGCCGGGGCGCTGATTGCGGCGGTGCTGCACAACCTGAGCACGCTGCTGGTGTTGCTCAATACCGGCCGGTTGTTGCAGTTTGATGAGAC
>CP070603.1:2723720-2724256 GCA_016939855.1 Kluyvera ascorbata | reverse complement strand
GGGATTTATTTTTTCAGGCGGGCGACATTGGGCCGGTTTCGATATTTATTCTCCCACGGCATCCCATAGCCAACCAGCAGACAGTCACTTTCCATTTCATAGGCGTAGTACTGCTTCACCGGGATTGCTACGCGGCCTGGCTTCACAAAAAGTACGGCAACTGATACAGAGGCGGGGTGATAGTTTTCTGCGAGGTGCGCGACCAGGCGTTTCATCGTGCCGCCGGATTCAATCGCGTCGTCAATAACGATGACGTGGCGGTTGGTGATATCAATATTCTGGTGATAGACGATGGTTGAGTCGTTATGCCGTTCGCCAGGGGTATGGGGGCATGAAATGTAGTCCATGCTGATATCAAAATCTAACTGTCGGGTCAGGTCTGCGGTGAACAGTATTCCGCCTGGAACGACGGTTATCACGACCGCATCGCTGAAATCCCGGTTTAGCTGTGCGGCGACCTGACGCACGCCGGAGGCAATGGCGGCTTCGTTGAGGATGATGTCGCCAATAGGTTGATTGCTCATTTGAACTCCTGG
>CP070603.1:2721925-2723699 GCA_016939855.1 Kluyvera ascorbata | reverse complement strand
ATAAATGGTCAGCCGACTGAAATGACCTGGTTGTGTAAGATCCCAGCGATAATATCGCGAGCCTCGCGCGTTTCGGGTAACTCGCGATGCTGGCCGCAGTGATATTGCGAGAGCCAGTAGGTCAGCATCCCCAGAATCAGGCGAATGGCGCGCCCCGATGCCGGTACGATATCCGAGACCACGCGGGTCAGGCAGTCAGTGATCGCGGGTTGAACGGCAATCTGCTGTTCACCGGCATGCCGCATCAGTTCCGCATACAGAGGTTTCAGGCTGCCGCGCCGCGCTTCGTAGTAGTAACGGATAAACACCTCTTCCGTCCCGTTGATATCCTGGGCGATAAACCAGGCATAGGTTCGCTGTTCAAGCTGCTGCAGATAAGCGCTGAGACCCTGAGGTAAGGTGATGTGCACGCGATGCTCCTGGTTATCGGGAAGGGTTTATCCGGCTAAGATTTTCAGCACGGCCTGATAGATGGCGCTACTATGATGTATTGTGATAGATTGTGCAATATATTGCTCGTTTATTGGAGGTTGCTTTGATTGATTATGATGCTTTACCTGACCAGCGTCAGGCGTTTATTCATCAGCTATTGATGACCACTGGTCGGGTGATTGGCGCTGATGTTGCGCGGCAGCTTGGCGTCTCGGAGCACACTATCCGCCGCGATCTACAGGAACTCGCCAGAAAGGGAGTATGCAAGAAGGTTTACGGTGGGGCGGTTAGCCAGCTTATTGCGTCAAGTTCGCTGGCTACGCGCATTGAGCAGAACGTCAGCGAAAAGTCGCAGGTGGCTAAGAAATGTGCCGAGCTGTTAAAGCCTGAATCCTGCATCTTCATGGATTCCGGTTCGACCTACCTGGCAATGGCGGCGTTTATTCCTGAGGACCTTGAGCTGACGATTGTCACTAACTGCCCGCAGATAGCCGCGGCGTTAGGGGCCAGAACGAACGGAGAACTTATTCTTCTCGGCGGGAAGGTGAATCCAAAAACCGGCAGTACGCTCAGTTCGGATACGGTCAATCTGGTACGCGAAATGGTCTTTGATCAGGCGTTTATCGGCGTGTGCGGGATGGATCTACAGGCGGGTTTGAGCGCCGTGTACTATGAAGATGCGTGCTTTAAGAAAGAGGTTATCGCGCAGAGTAATGAGGTCATTATCGCCGTTACGGCAGAAAAAATATCTCAGGTGGCGCGCTACAAAGTGGTGCCCTGCGACGAGATTGATGTGATGGTGGTCAGCCCTGAAACCCTGACCGCAGATTTCGACAACAGCACTATTCGTATTGAAAAAGCGGAGTAGCGCATCGTTGTAGTGGGGAGGTCAAAATATCTTCCCACGTCATGACGCGAGATGGTTGCGTGATGAATCAGCGTGATAAGGGGTAACAGCAGGAAAATTCGGAGATAAAACAGAATGGTGCGTCTGAATGGACTCGAACCATCGACCCCCACCATGTCAAGGTGGTGCTCTAACCAACTGAGCTACAGACGCATAATGGTGCGTTTAATTGGACTCGAACCAACGACCCCCACCATGTCAAGGTGGTGCTCTAACCAACTGAGCTATAAACGCATTAATGGTGCGTCTGAATGGACTCGAACCATCGACCCCCACCATGTCAAGGTGGTGCTCTAACCAACTGAGCTACAGACGCATTGTTGCTTGCGGCAACGGGGACGAATATTAGCGGCAGCGGCGGTCGGTGGCAAGCGGAAAATGTGTGATTTCACCCGACTGGAGAACTTTTACCCATATTGTGTGCGTTTTAGCGCG
>CP070603.1:2721721-2721852 GCA_016939855.1 Kluyvera ascorbata | reverse complement strand
AAAACAGGATGGTCTGTGTGGTTGAGAAATGAATTGTTATATTATAACATCTCRKTTTTTCTCGTATCATATAAGGATAAATAATCATGAAACTTCTGGGTAAAGTGACGCTGGCTGTCGGTGCGCTGGTC
>CP070603.1:2710017-2721517 GCA_016939855.1 Kluyvera ascorbata | reverse complement strand
GATAAGCGTAAAACGTTCGCCCAGATTAAAGAGTATTACCGTGCAGGCTATGCCACCGATGTGAATATGATTGGTATCGAAAACGGTACGATGGAGTTCCACGTGGGTGACAAGGTGAGTGCCTGCCAGTACCGTTACGCGGGGCACAAGATTCTGACCTATACCTCCGGTAAGAAGGGCGTGCGCTATTTGTTTGAATGTCAGGACGCGAAGAGCGAGGCACCGAAGTTCGTGCAGTTCAGTGACCATATTATTGGCCCGCGCAAGTCCAGCCATTTCCATATCTTTATGGGGAATCAGTCTCAGGAAGCGTTGCTGGCAGAAATGGATAACTGGCCGACCTATTATCCGTTCCAGTTAACGAAACAGCAGGTGGTTGACGAGATGCTGCACCACTAAGTGATATCGCCGCGTTACACCTCGGCCGGGCTACATTTGAGTGTAGCCCGGCCAAGCGAAGCGCCGCCGGGAAACGTTAGCGCGCGGCGCGCTGAAGAATAACCACGTCAGGCTGGCGTTGCAGGAAGCGCATTCTCAGCATCATCAGCACTGCGGCCGACGTCAGACCAATAATAAAGCCCCACCAGAATCCTGCCGGGCCCATGCGCGGTACCACGATATCGGTCAGCGCCAGCACGTAGCCGCACGGCAGCCCCAGAACCCAATACGCAATAAAGGTAATAAAGAAGATCGACCGCGTATCTTTATAACCACGCAGAATACCACTACCGATAACCTGCACCGAGTCAGAAATCTGGTACAGCGCTGCCAGCAGCATCAACTGCGCGGCAAGCGTCACCACTTCCGGGTTGTCGTTGTACAGCAGCGCGATATGCGTGCGCATCAATGTAGTGAAAATCGCCGTGCACATTGCCATACATACACCAACGCCGAGCCCGGTGCGCGCGGAAACCTGCGCATCCGGCGTAGAGCCTTGCCCAAGACGGAAGCCGACGCGGATGGTCACCGCCGCCGCCAGCGACATTGGCAGTACGAACATCAGCGAGCTGAAGTTGAGGGCAATCTGGTGGCCGGCCACGTCGACGATTCCCAGCGGCGAGACAAGCAGCGCCACCACGGCGAACAGGGTCACTTCAAAGAACAGCGCCAGCGCAATGGGCAGCCCCAAAGAGACCAGTCGTTTCAGGATGGCCGTATCCGGGCGGGCAAAGCGTTCTTTATTACGGATGTCGCGCATCGAGCCCGCATGGCGAACGTAGTAGAACATGCTGAAGAACATCACCCAGTAGACGGATGCGGTAGCGACACCGCAGCCCACGCCGCCAAGTTCCGGCATGCCAAAGTGACCGTAAATAAAGATGTAGTTCACGGGAATATTCACCAGCAGACCAATAAAGCCCATCACCATGCCGGGCTTGGTTTTGGCGAGGCCTTCACACTGGTTACGCGCAACCTGGAAAAAGAGGTAGCCCGGAGCCCCCCATAACAGGGCTCGCAGATAGCCTACCGCTTTATCTGCCAGCGCGGGGTCAATGTTATGCATGGAGCGGATGATGTATCCCGCGTTCCACAGCACGACCATAATTAACACGGAGACAAGCCCCGCCAGCCAGAATCCCTGGCGTACCTGCTGCGCAATGCGGTCGCGACGACCGGAACCGTTGAGCTGGGCAATCACCGGAGTGAGGGCCAGCAGTAAGCCGTGACCAAAGAGGATGGCTGGCAACCAGATAGAGGTCCCGATGGCGACGGCAGCCATGTCGGTAGCGCTGTAGCCGCCTGCCATGACCGTATCGACAAAGCCCATCGAGGTTTGGGCAACCTGCGCGAGGATAACCGGGATAGCCAGCGCTAATAACTGCCGCGCTTCACTAAAGTACTTCTGCACGTGAACACCTGTATTGTTGTTATTTATTCTCGCCGTACGCCGGGTACGGGAGACAGAAAAGCCGCCTTAACCGGCAGCAAGAAGAATAAATAGAGGATTTGCTCCATCATTGTAGCGAGGATTTGCTTTTAATCTAGTCAAAAAATAAGAGGAGGGCCGGGGAAGGTAGCAACCTGTTTTATCAACTGCTATTGTGCGTAGCAGACGAATCGGTAGATGTACCGTAATGATTACCAACAGGAGTTAACTGCATGTTCACTGGTATTGTGCAGGGCACGGCAAAAATCGTGTCCATTGATGAGAAACCGAACTTCCGTACCCACGTTGTGGCGCTGCCGGAACACATGCTGGCGGGTCTTGAGACGGGCGCATCGGTTTCGCACAACGGCTGCTGCTTAACGGTGACGGAAATTAACGGCGACCAGATAAGTTTTGATCTGATGAAAGAGACGCTGCGCATCACTAACCTTGGCGATGTGAAAGAGGGCGACCTCGTGAACGTTGAGCGCGCGGCGAAATTCAGCGATGAAATTGGCGGTCATTTAATGTCCGGTCATATTATGACCACGGCGGAAGTGTCAAAAATCCTGACCTCCGAAAACAATAAGCAGATCTGGTTTAAAATTCAGGACCCGACGCTGATGAAGTATGTCCTGTATAAGGGCTTTATCGGTATTGACGGCATCAGCCTGACGGTCGGTGAAGTGACGGCGACGCGTTTCTGCGTCCACCTGATCCCGGAAACGCTGGAGCGCACGACGCTTGGCAAAAAACGCCTGGGCGATCGCGTCAACATTGAAATCGATCCGCAAACGCAGGCGGTAGTCGATACCGTTGAGCGCGTGATGGCGGCAAAAGAAGCGGCGGCGCAGCAGGCTGACGCGGAATAGGCAGATAAAAAAGGCCCGGGGCGGTGTGCTCCGGGCTTTTTGTTTATCGGGCGACGCGCAAACCGTGCTCTACGCCGCGTGAGAACATTACCTGCCAAAGCTGAATATCTCGGGCACGGAACGCACCCGCGCAGGCGTTGAGATAGTAGCTAAACATGCGTTTGAATCGTTCAGAATAGTTGTCTGCGATTTCCGGCCAGCATTCGAGGAAGCGCTCATGCCATGCCATCAACGTCGTATCGTAGTCAGCGCCAAAGTTGTGCCAGTCTTCCATCACAAAGTGAGGTTCGCTGGCGTGCGCAATCTGGCGTACTGAGGGTAAACAGCCATTCGGAAAGATGTATTTGTCTATCCAGGGATCGACATTATTGTCCGTTGTTTTCGAGCCAATGGTGTGCAGCAAAAACAGGCCGTCGGGCTTAAGATTTCTGTCGACGACGGTGAAATAGGTATCGTAGTTTTTCGGACCAACGTGCTCGAACATCCCGACGGAAACAATGCGGTCAAACTGATCGTGAAGGTCGCGATAATCCTGTAGCAGTATTTCGACGTCCAGCCCTTCACAGCGCGCCTGCGCCATTTTTTGCTGTTCCGCTGAAATCGTCACGCCCTTAACGCTCACGCCGTAATTTCTGGCCATAAATTCCGCCAGACCGCCCCAGCCGCAGCCGATATCCAGGACTTTCATGCCGGGTTGGAGTTGTAATTTCTGACAGATAAGGTTCAGTTTGGCTTCCTGAGCCTGTTCCAGCGTCTGCGCATCTTTCCAGTAGCCACAGGAATACTGCATAAACGGGTCAAGCATGCGGCTAAAGAGATCGTTGCCGAGGTCGTAGTGTTCTTTACCGACCTGCCAGGCGCGCTTACGACTTTGTAGGTTAAACAGACGCGCACCGGCAATGCGAAGCGTGTCTTTAATATTGTGAGGGAGTTGCGTTTCTAATCCGGCGCGCAGTACCTTGTCGAAAAAGATATCCAGACGATCGCATTCCCACCAACCGTCCATATAACTTTCGCCAAGACCCAGCGAACCTTCTTGTAAAACACGTTTAAACAAACGCGGATTTTTGACTTGAATATCGCAGGAAGCATTGCCGTTAATTTCAATGCCTGCTCGGCTTAGCAGCTCGCTAACGATACGATACCAGTCGTCATCCGGTACATTTACTTCTTCTATACACGATGAGCTCATAGCTTCTCCATCCCGACCTGATGATCAGAACCTTAAAACAGCGTAGACGCTTTTTATGGGTTTGTGAGAAATCTCACGAAATTCGTGAGCCTGCTATCCGACGTAGCACAGAGGAAGGGAAGAATCCCTTGCCGAAAGCCAATCCATGGTTCAACGGGAAGCTATCCTGCTCCCGCTTAATAAGTTCAATCTATATTATTTATGTGATGCGGATCCAGTATAGGACGCTAAGTTTGTTGATTCAACTAAAAATCTTAGCGCCCTAATCATTTCCTGGGATATTGATATGAATGATGTTTAGGCGTGGGAAGTCGCGTGTTCTACATCGCGCTCAGCGCGGCGCGCGGCCAGCTGAATTTTGTAACCGACGCCAGCAAGCAGCACGGTGACTAGCATGACGCTGGTGGTGGTCAACAGCGGTGTTGCAATCAGCGTAGATACCGCCAGGCTTGCAAGGAAGCACAGCCCTAATTGCAGCGTGTTCTGCAGCGCGGCGGCGCGCCCCGTTGCCTGCGGGAACGGCTTCAGAGCCTGGGCGACGACGATTGGATAAATAGCGCCGTTCGCAATGGCCATCACGCAGAATGGAATCAGCAGGGCGGTCAGTGACGCATTTTCTGCCAGACCTACGGCCCAGGTGCCCACCACGCTCAGCGCGTATATAACCAAAAGCCATGGCAGCATTTGTGCCCCATGCCATTTTTGCAGCGCGGCACGACAGCCGTAGCCGCCAATCAGGAAGGCGATGGTTTGTGGTACATAGCTCAGGCCAATTACCGTTGGGCTGTAGCCCATCTCATGGAGAATAAACGGCGAACCGGTAAGCCAGGCGAAGAAGCTTGCCGAACAGGCGGCGTAGATAAGCACGTTGCCGCGATAGTCTTTGCTGCGTAACAGACGCATAAAGGTGAGCTTATCTTCGCTCACCGCATGTTTTTTGTGGGCCGGTTTCAGGCGGAATGCGGGCAGCATCAGAAGCAGCGTGATAATAAACAGCGTGGCGAAAATAGCCTGCCAGTCAAAGTGTGCCAGCAGCCAGCTACCCAGCAGCGGGGCGAGCGCCGGTGATAGCCCAACCAGCGGCATGATGGTGGCAAAAATACGGTTAGTACGCTGGGCCGGATAGTAATCGGTGACCATTGCCTGCCAGGTCACCGCGGCGGCACAGACACCAACGGCCTGTACAAAGCGCAGCACTAACAGCGTGGTGCCATCGCGCACCCACAGCATACCGATGCAGCCGACCGCAAAAATGGTTAACCCCGTCAACAGAATAGGCTTACGACCATAGCGATCCGACAGTGGTCCCCATAACAGTTGTGCGACGGCGAAGCCGGCCAGAAACAGGCTGAGGCTCGCACTAACGGCGGAAGCCGGCGTTTGCAGGTCTTCCTGAATGGCGGCAAAAGCGGGGAGATACATATCGGTGGCCAGAAATCCTAATACGCTCAATCCCGCGAGCCAGACTAAAAATCCTTTCCCAGGTTGCATAAACTTCGCCCTTTTTATCATGAGTAAACGATGCCGCTGAGTGTAGAGAGTGCATAACGGCTTGTGAAACGCTAATATTTGCGTCATGGATTCAAAATATTTGAAGGCAAAAAATGTGGTCTGAATATTCTCTGGAAGTGGTTGATGCAGTCGCGCGCAACGGCAGCTTTAGCGCCGCGGCGCAGGAATTACACCGCGTGCCTTCTGCGGTGAGCTACACGGTACGCCAGCTTGAGGAGTGGCTCGCCGTGCCGCTGTTTGAACGTCGTCATCGCGACGTAGAACTCACCCCAGCGGGGGCGTGGTTTTTGAAGGAAGGACGATCTGTTATCAAAAAAATGCAGATCACCCGTCAGCAGTGCCAGCAAATCGCTAACGGCTGGCGCGGACAGTTGGCAATTGCTGTCGATAATATCGTGAAGCCTCAGCGTACTCGTCAGCTCATCGTCGATTTCTATCGGCATTTCAGCGATGTGGAACTGATCGTTTACCAGGAGGTGTTCAACGGCGTCTGGGATGCGCTGGCCGATGGTCGCGTGGAGCTGGCAATTGGCGCCACCCAGGCGATTCCGGTCGGTGGCCGATTCGCGTTCCGCGATATGGGAATGCTCAATTGGCACTGTGTGGTCGCCAGTACCCATCCGTTGGCGCGGATGCACGGTCCGCTTAGTGATGACGTGTTGCGCAACTGGCCGTCGCTGGTGCGGGAAGATACGTCGCGATCTCTGCCGAAGCGTACGACCTGGTTGCTTGATAACCAGAAACGTGTGGTCGTACCGGATTGGGCCTCCGCGGAAACCTGTATCTCGGCCGGGCTTTGCGCGGCAATGGTGCCTGGACATCAGGCGCAGCCGTGGCTGGAAAGCGGAGAGTGGGTAGTGTTACAGCTTGAAAACCCGTTCCCGGATGCCGCCTGTTGTCTGACGTGGCAGCAAAGCGAAGCGTCGCCGGCCTTGAACTGGCTGCTGGAGTATCTGGGGGATAGCGAGACGTTAAATGAAGAGTGGTTACGGACACCCGAGTAGGGTGTCCGTGGGTAACGCTTAGCGGCGGTAGTCGCGGAACGGACCGTCGGCTACGGAGCGACGTTCGATGAGACGCGGATGCACCTCAATCGATTGTGACGTCTCGCGTTTGCTGACGATACGATCCATCAGCATATTGAAGGCCGTTTCGCCGAGTGAATCTTTCGGCTGATGAATAGTGGTCAGTGCTGGGGTGAAGAAACGAGAGTTGCGCACGTTGTCATAACCGATCAGCGAAATATCCTGCGGTACGCGTAGCCCCATTTCATCGGCCGCACACAGGGCACCCATCGCCATAATGTCGCCGCCGCAGAAGATAGCGGTAGGGCGCGGATGCTGTGACAGGATTTGTTGCATCGCGCGATAGCCTGACTCAGGCTCAAAGTCACCCTGCACAATCCAGTTGGCTGGCACGTTAATTTGCGCTTCTTCCATGGCCTTCATAAAGCCCGCCAGACGGCCAGCGCCGGTGTTACGCTCCAGAGGACCTGGGATCACGCCAATGTCGCGGTGCCCGCGCTCAATCAGGTAACGGCCCGCGGTGTAACCCCCTTCAAAGGCGTTATCGATAACGGAGTCGGTAAAGTCCGCTTTGGCTTCACCCCAGTCCATCACGACCATCGGGATGTGACGGTACTCTTCCAGCATCGTCAGCAGCGACTCTGGGTATTCAGAGCACATGACCAGCAGGCCATCAACGCGCTTTTGCGCCATCATTGACAGGTAGGCGCGCTGCTTTTCCAGATTGTTCCAGGCGTTGCCCAAAATTAGCGTGTAGCCTTTCTCAAAGCAGTTTTTCTCAACAGCTTCGATAATTTCGGCAAAGTAGGCCGCTTCGCTGCTGGTTGCCAATAAGCCAATCGATTTGGTGTGGTTGACCTTGAGACTACGGGCAACGGCGCTTGGCGAGTAGTGCAGCTCTTTAATAGCCGCCCAGACGGCTTCACGTGTCTCTTCAGCCACAAAACGCGTCTTGTTAATTACATGTGATACGGTTGTAGTGGAAACGTTTGCGCGCTTCGCTACATCTTTAATAGTTGCCATTCCATCTTACTCCAGACCCTGGCCTGCCCCTGATAAAATCGAAAGGAAAACGTTTGCCTTCACACACCCTGACGCAATTTTATGGATTGCGATTCGCCGGGAAAACGATACAGGACGACAGGAGGGGGTCAATGGCCGGTACGCTTATAAATAAGCGTCGAATTTTGACTTATCCTGGCGCAAAGTGGAAGAGCAAAAACCAACATCCTGCTAAAACTGTGAAGATTTTTGCGCAATACTGTGCAAAAATGAGTTAGCTCAGTTTTGCTGTGGAAATAAAAAGGAGAAAAAATTGATGAGTACCGAACTTAAGCTGTCGCTCTCTACCACCGTTATTACGCTGGCGCTGATTGTCGCCGCCGCGTTGACTGCTGTTCTGCACTAATTCCTCTGCGAGGGAGCGTCCGCTCCCTCCTGTTAGATTATTACCTGATTCGCAATAATCTTTTGCTGTTTTGCACACTTCTGTTTTTCTGTGATTGATGTCATGCTTTTGCATTATGTCCTTATGCCGCGTCTGTGGTGCGGCCAATCGGAGCTTAAGCATGAAAATTAACTTCCCCTTACTGGCGTTAGCCGTCGGTGCCTTTGGCATCGGCACCACCGAGTTCTCGCCGATGGGGCTTTTGCCGGTCATCGCTAAAGGGGTGGACGTCTCCATTCCTGCGGCTGGGATGCTGATCAGCGCCTATGCGGTCGGCGTGATGGTCGGTGCGCCGTTGATGACGCTGCTGCTTTCTCATCGTGCTCGTCGTAATGCGCTGATTTTTCTGATGGCGATTTTTACCCTCGGCAACGTGCTCTCTGCCATTGCGCCGGATTACACCACGCTGCTGTTGTCGCGCATTATTACCAGCCTTAATCACGGTGCATTCTTCGGCCTGGGCTCGGTGGTGGCGGCGAGTGTCGTGCCAAAACATAAACAGGCGAGCGCAGTAGCCACCATGTTTATGGGGCTGACTATCGCGAATATTGGTGGTGTGCCTGCCGCGACGTGGCTGGGCGAAACCATCGGCTGGCGCATGTCGTTCCTGGCGACCGCCGGGCTTGGCATTATCGCGATTCTGGGTCTGTGGTTCTCGCTACCGAAGGGCGGGGCGGGCGAAAAACCGGATGTGAAACGCGAACTGTCGGTGCTGGTGCGTCCGCAGGTACTATCAGCGCTGTTAACCACCGTGCTGGGCGCGGGTGCGATGTTTACACTCTATACCTATATTTCTCCGGTGCTGCGTACCATCACTCACGCCACTCCGGGCTTTATTACCCTGATGCTGGTGCTGATTGGCGTAGGCTTCTCTATCGGTAACTACCTTGGCGGTAAATTCGCAGACCGCTCGGTGAGCGGGACGCTGAAAGGCTTCCTCGGCTTGCTGATGGTGATTATGCTGGCCATACCTTTCCTTGCGCAAACGCAGGTAGGTGCGGCGTTCAGCATGGTGGTCTGGGGTGCGGCAACCTTCGCGGTGGTGCCACCGCTGCAAATGCGCGTGATGCGCGTGGCTCACGAAGCACCAGGCCTTTCTTCCTCGGTGAATATCGGGGCGTTTAACCTGGGTAACGCACTGGGTGCGGTTGCGGGTGGGGCGGTTATCTCCGGCGGTCTGGGGTATAGTTTCGTGCCGGTAATGGGGGCGATAGTGGCGGCTCTGGCGTTACTAGTGGTTTTCCTCGGTGGACGTTCTCGCGGTGAAGAAGCCCTGGCCAGCCAGTAAAAACAAAAACGCAGAAGGTCTCCCTTCTGCGTGATACGAGATAACCCGGCGAAGCGTTGCGATGCCGGGTTATTTTTTGCTTACGCTGCCAGATTCTTAGCGACGAATTCCCAGTTAACCAGAGCCCAGAAGTGCTCCAGATAGTTTGGACGCGCGTTGCGGTAATCGATGTAGTAAGCGTGTTCCCACACGTCAACGGTCAGCAGCGGCGTCGCGTCGGTGGTCAGCGGGGTCGCTGCGTTAGACGTAGAGACGATAGCCAGGGAGCCGTCGGCTTTCTTCACAAGCCAGGTCCAACCAGCGCCGAAGTTTTTAACCGCGGCATCGGTGAACTGCGCTTTGAATTCAGCGAAGCTGCCGAAGGATTTGGTAATGGCTTCAGCGACTGCACCGGTTGGTTCGCCACCGGCGTTTGGTGCCAGGCAGTTCCAGTAGAAGGTATGGTTCCAGACCTGCGCGGCGTTGTTGAACACGCCGCCTTCAGAAGAACGCACGATCTCTTCCAGCGTCTTGCCTTCAAACGCGGTGCCTTTGATCAGGTTGTTCAGGTTAGTGACATAGGTCTGGTGGTGTTTGCCATAGTGATACTCAAGCGTTTCCACGGAAATGTGTGGGACCAGAGCGTCTTTGGCATACGGTAATGCAGGTAATTCGAACGACATTGCTTCTCTCCTTATTATATTTGTACACTCAATAACCATGTACTGAGTAGGGATAGAGTAGCAAATTAAAAGGTGAGATAAAAGATAAGCTTACCCCGTTTATTAACAAACGGGGTAAGTGATTAACGAATTGTCTTAGGGGTGACAACGCGGCGGGCACCGACGTAGTGACGTACCCAATAATCTTCGCTCAGCGAGGTTATCTGGATGTCCTGGCCGGTACGCGGAGACTGAATAAATTTGCCGTTACCGACATACACGCCAACGTGATCGGCGGTACCGCGACCCTGAGTGCGGAAGAAAACCAGATCGCCACTTTCTAGCTCGCCACGTTCAACCGGACGCGCATCGCGCAGGTGATACATTTCGTTGGCGGTGCGTGGGATACGAATATTGACCAGATCTTTATAAGCGTAATAGACCAGACCGCTGCAATCGAAACCGGTACGCGGGGAGTTGCCACCCCAGCGGTAAGGCTTACCTAACTGCCCCATCAGCTTATTCATCGCGGTTTTCTGTACTTTCTGCACGCGAATTTTGTGCGCAGCGGCGATGGTCGTTGGTTTGGACTCTACAGGAGTGGTGGTGCAGGCCTTCTTATGACCTTTGCGAACCTTGCAGGTCGTGGTGACGCTGGCGGTTTTGACTGCGCTGCTTTTCGCGCGGGTTTTAGCGGAGGCGGTTTTCGATTTGCTGGAGACTGGCGCTGCTTTTTTCGCTACGGCTGGGGTGGTTTTCTTTTTAGCGGCAACCGGAGTCGATTTTTTCTTAGCGTTAGATTTATTGTCCGCGTTCTTTTTCTTACGTTCACTGCTTTTTGCAGGAAGCGACTTTTGCGCCGTTGGGGTTTTGGCATGCCCTGTAGCATGCGCCAACGGCGTGAAGGATAACGATGTAAACAGCAATGCACAGAGCGTGAACGACCATTTTTTTATCTGCGCCACTGAACAACCCTCTGAGTAAGATGCAGGCTAAATGTCCTTGCCTGGGTATGGTTTACAAAACCCAACGATTCTAATCCATAAAAACACGAAATGTTAATAGTGTTTTTATGGATAAAACGTTGTTTCGTTAGCAACTGCAAAAAAAAACATCATTTGATACATAATGAGTCAAATAATGAGCAAGCTTTTCACCCACCTGCCGATAAACTCATATTTATAAAGCAACTTACCGCGTCAGACGATAAAATAGTAAAGCGTGAACAAAATGTTATTTTCTGTTCAGGGTCTGAAACGTTACAATGTCAGACTACTGCCGTAAAAAGAAGTTTGAGGAAGCAAGACAATGAGCGAGACAATTGAAAAAATTCAGCGCCAGATCGCTGAAAACCCAATCCTGCTGTACATGAAAGGTTCCCCGAAACTGCCAAGCTGCGGTTTCTCAGCCCAGGCTGTTCAGGCGCTGTCCGCCTGCGGCGAGCGCTTTGCTTACGTCGACATCCTGCAGAACCCGGACATCCGCGCCGAGCTGCCAAAGTATGCAAACTGGCCGACTTTCCCACAGCTGTGGGTTGATGGTGAGCTGGTTGGCGGCTGCGACATCATTATCGAAATGTACCAGCGCGGCGAACTGCAGCCTCTGATTAAAGAGACCGCTGCTAAGTACGCTGAAGAGCCGAAAGCAGAATAATTG
>CP070603.1:2709693-2709959 GCA_016939855.1 Kluyvera ascorbata | reverse complement strand
AAACAAAAAAGCGACCTGAAGGTCGCTTTTTTTATGCTGCTATTCTTCGGTCGCTATCGGCAGCGGCCAGCCGCCCAGGCGCTTCCAACGGTTGACGATTTCGCAGAACAGAATCGCGGTCTGTTCGGTGTCGTACAGCGCCGAGTGCGCCTGACTGCTGTCGAAATCCATGCCTGCTGCGGCGCAGGCTTTTGACAGCACGGTTTGCCCCAGCGCCAGCCCGCTTAGTGCGGCGGTGTCGAAGGTTACAAAGGGGTGGAACGGAT
>CP070603.1:2700278-2709637 GCA_016939855.1 Kluyvera ascorbata | reverse complement strand
GCATTGTGCGCCACCATAATGGCGCGGTTACAGTCACTGTCTTTAATGCCTTTACGGACCATTTTAAAGATGGCGTGCAGGGCATCGTACTCGCTAACCGCGCCGCGCAGGGGATTGTTTGGGTCGATACCATTGAACGCCAGCGCTTCCGGCTCGAGGTTCGCGCCCTCAAAAGGTTCAACGTGGAAATGTAACGTGTTGTCCGGCATCAGCCAGCCTTGCTCATCCATTTTCAACGTAATTGCCGCTATTTCGAGCAGGGCATCCGTTTTGGCATTGAATCCAGCAGTTTCTACATCGATAACCACGGGATAAAACCCACGAAAACGGTCGCATAGACCATTAAGTTGCACATTGTCGGACATCAGAATCTCATCACTTAGAAAAAGTAGCGCGCATTATGGCAAATTTTGCCGCGGCTTGGAAAGGCGGGTAAAAAAACGGGCGCATTATGCGCCCGTGGAGGAGTTAGTTGCCGAGACCTTTGCCGGCATCTTTCTCTTCGATCAGTTCGATTTTATAGCCGTCCGGATCTTCAACAAACGCGATCACCGTGGTGCCGCCTTTTACCGGACCAGCTTCGCGAGTCACGTTGCCACCGTTCTGGCGGATACGGTCGCAGGCTTCTGCCGCGTTATCCACACTCAGGGCGATGTGGCCGTAGGCGGTGCCTAGCTCGTATTTATCTACGCCCCAGTTGTAGGTCAGCTCGATCACCGCTTCGTCACTTTCTTCGCCGTAGCCGACGAAAGCCAGAGAGTATTTATATTCGGTGTTTTCGCTGGTGCGCAGCAGCTTCATGCCCAGCACTTTGGTATAGAAATCAATGGAGCGTTGCAGGTCGCCGACGCGCAGCATGGTATGCAGTAAACGCATGTTATCCCTCGTCCTTACTTATGAATAATCTGGCTAGTATAGCGGCGGAAGCCCGCCGCTATCAATCAACGTGGGATTAAAGCGAAGGGTAGTCGGTGTAGCCTTCCGCGCCGCCGCCATAGAAGCTTTCCGGACGCTGCGGGTTCAGCTCGGCTTTATGCTTCAGACGAGCGACCAGATCCGGGTTAGCGATGTAGTCGCGACCAAAGGCCACGGCATCAATTAACCCTTTCTCAATTAGCGCTTCTGCTTTTTCTGGCGTATAGGCGCCCGCACCGATGATTGGGCCGTGGAAACGCGCGCGGACTTTTTCGCGGAACGCGTCGCTGTATGGCTGACCGCCAGCCCAGTCTGGTTCTGACATGTGCAGGTAGGCAATGCCGCGTTTGCCCAGCTCTTCAATTAAGTAGAGCGCATCGGCTTCTTCGTTCGGACCGTTGTCGACGTTCTGGAAGGTGCCAATTGGCGAAACGCGGATACCGATACGGTCGGCACCCCATTCTTTAATCCCGGCATCAACCACTTCCAGCACCAGACGCGCGCGGTTTTCTACGCTGCCGCCGTACTGGTCGGTACGATGGTTAGAGGAAGGTGACAGGAACTGGTGCAGCAGGTAACCGTGCGCAGAGTGCAGTTCAACCAGGTCAAAACCGGCTTCACGGGCATTAGCGATAGCCTGACGGAAATCGTTGACAATGCCTGGGATCTCTTCGGTTTCCAGCGCACGTGGCATAGAAGTATCGACACGAATCGCATGACCGTTCTCATCGCGCAGAGAGGTACGGGTATTGGCGCTCAGCGCTGAAGGCGCAACCGGTGCTTCACCGTTTGGCTGCAGGCTGGAGTGGGAGATACGCCCGGTGTGCCACAGCTGAACGGCGATTCGACCATCTTCAGCGTGAACGCCTGCGGTGATTTTCTGCCAGGCGGCAATCTGCTCAGGGCTGTGCAGACCTGGGGCACCCTGGTAGCCTTTTGCCTGGGCAGAAACCTGAGTAGCTTCGGAGATGATCAAACCGGAGCTTGCGCGTTGACGATAGTATTCGGCCATCAGCGGGGTTGGAATGTCACCCGGTACGATGCTGCGCAGACGCGTCAGCGGGGCCATAAATACACGGTTAGGGGCAGTTACCGCACCCACTTTCAGTGGGGTAAACAGTTTTTCTTGCGACATGATGACTCCTGAGTAGACCGGTCGTCTAGTAATTAGCAAAATAAAAACGCCGGGGTTAATCCGGCGCGGCAATCAGATTCCTGACGTGCGTCAGCGCGCTTTCAAGCGGGGTTGAGCTACGGGCCATTTTGGCCTGTAGGTTGGCCCCTAACCACAGTGAGTAGAGCACCTGAGCTGTGGTTTCGGCTTCGCCGTTGAAATTCAGGCAGCCTTCACGGCGGCCATTTTCCAGCGCTTGCGCCAGCAGAGCCATAATCTGGCTGGCACCTTTATTCATTTCCGTGCGCATATCCTCTGAAAGATCGCACACTTCAGCAGAGAGCTTTACGGTCAGACAACCGCTGATAAGACCCTGCTGGCAAAACTGGGTGAGCGTGTGCTGGTAATAATCCAGCAGGCGGTCACGGTAGTTGCCTGCGCCTTGGGTAAAGTGCTGCACCAGGCGTTGGTGATAATCGGCAAAATGCCGTTCCAGCATGGCGACGCCAAACGCCTCTTTTGAACGGAAATAGTGATAAAACGATCCCTTCGGCACTTCCGCCGTCTTCAGGAGTTCGCTAAGTCCCATCCCGGTAAACCCCCGGTGCATGCAAAGACGCTCGCCGGTAGCCAGAATGTGTTCACGGGTATCATGTTCAATCGATTTGCTCATGGAACGCACTGTAATAGACCGATTGGTCTAATGCAAATGAATTTTTGAAAATGAAGGTTTGCCCGCACGATGTGGCAGAAAAGTTGCGCCGCAATGATTAAACGTCTTCAATGAGAGTATAGCGAGATAAAAGGGGGCTAACGTGGCGGAGCAACTGGAGTTTTTCCCGGTTCAAAGTCCGTGCCGGGGAATTTGTCAGTCTGATGAGCGCGGATTTTGCCGTGGCTGTTTCCGCAGCCGCGATGAGCGTTTTAACTGGCAAAACATGAACGATGCGCAAAAACAGGAGGTGCTGCGGCTTTGTCGTCAGCGTCTGCTGCGTAAATTACGCGCGGGTAAAGCGACGAGTTCTGAAGATCCTCAGCAGCCCTCACTGTTTTAAGCGTAAAACCGGGTATACTCAATTCAAATTATTTGTTGAGGAAGTCGTTATGGTTCAACGTATTACCCTGGCACCGCAGGGGCCGGAATTTTCACGTTTCGTCATGGGCTATTGGCGCTTGATGGAGTGGAATATGACGCCACGCCAGCTGGTGAGCTTTATTGAAGAGCATCTGGATCTCGGGGTGACAACCGTTGACCACGCTGATATCTACGGCGGCTACGCGTGCGAAGCCGCGTTTGGTGAAGCGCTGAAGCTGGCACCGCATCTGCGTGAAAGAATGGAGATTGTCACCAAGTGCGGTATCGCCACCACGGCGAAACCAGAACACGCGCTTGGGCATTATATTACCGATCGCCATCATATTATTCACAGTGCCGAGCAGTCGCTGCGCAACTTGTCGACCGACGTGCTGGATCTGTTGCTGATCCATCGCCCTGACCCGCTAATGGATGCCGATGAAGTTGCTGAAGCGTTTTCTATGCTGCATCAGAGCGGCAAAGTGCGCCATTTCGGTGTCTCTAACTTTACCCCTGCGCAGTTTACGCTGCTGCAATCACGTCTGCCGTTTACCCTTGCCACCAACCAGGTGGAAATCTCGCCGGTTCATCAGCCGACGATTCTTGACGGTACGCTGGATCAGCTTCAACAGCTACGCATTCGCCCGATGGCCTGGTCCTGCCTCGGCGGCGGTCGTCTGTTTAATGACGATGCGTTCCAGCCGCTGCGCGATGAACTGGCCAAGGTAGCGAACGAGCTGAATGCTGGAAGTATTGAACAGGTGGTCTATGCGTGGGTGATGCGCTTGCCGTCTCAGCCGCTGCCGCTGATTGGTTCCGGGAAAATTGAGCGAGTTCGCTCGGCTATCGTCGCGCAGTCACTGGATATGACCCGCCAACAGTGGTTCCGTATTCGTAAAGCGGCGCTGGGTTACGACGTTCCGTAATGTCTCAAATGCAGGCGGATATTCCGCCTGCATCCTTTCACTCACGCCGTCTTTTCGGTCAGCGTACCGGGAGGTGGTGCCGTTTCCAGCTGCGAAAGCGAACAGTATAACCGCCACAGAATGGAGGCCAGCTCGCGTGCTGCCGGCTGATGATGGTGCGCCAGCGTGTCACAAATTCGCTGTAGCTCCTGAAGGGTAGCGGCCAGCGGTCGCTGCTGAACCCCTCGTTCGCTCATGACATCGCGTAGCAGGCTGATACACATATCGCGAACCTGAGAGAGCGGGTCAGAACGGGCTTCCCAGGCGCGTAGCTGCCACACAACATGAGAGCAGTTCAGTAGTACAACACCCCAGCGCAGCAGCCAGCGACGAGCGGGTTCATCCTGGCTGGAGCTAAGCTGACTAACATGATGATAAACCAGCGATTCAAACTCGTGTTCGCTGTTCTCTGGGTGGCGACTTAGCTGGTCAACAAAGTGACGCCGTAACGCACGAATATGACGCCGACTTTTTCGTGCATCTGACCCAGGCGTCAACACGGCAAACGCCAGCCAGGCAAGGCCTACGCCGATGATTTTGGCCAGGTTATCGTTAAGAAAATCACCAAAGTTGTAAACCGGCGGATTTGTTACCGCGATAAACGACCCCATAAAGACAATAAGCGAACCCCAGAGCCTGGCCTGTTTCGGCATTTGCAGCTTGAGTAGCTGCATGGTGAGCAGCAGCGGGAAGAGGAACAGCATGAACTGCCAGAGGTCGCTGATTTGCACCATCAGGCCAAATTTCACGCCAAAGCTGAAAATAGACAGCAAAATAAGCGTGCGCATCAGCAGCGTCAGTGAACTGAACGGTGACGGCACATTTGAGTAGAGCACGCAGCAGATAGCCGCGAGGGTTAACGCCGCCGCGCCCGATTCCCATTGCGTACTGATGCTCAACGCACCGACGCTGACCAGGGCAAAAAAGGTGCGGATACCGCTCCATGCTGCTTCTGCGTGGTCGGTGTGGCGCATCAATGCCGGGGCGGCTGGCACGGAGAATTCGGTCACCGCCGTGGCGTTCTCCAGCCGTTGTAGCCAGTGGCTGGTGGTGAGATAGAGACGACAGAAATAGCGTAAACGGTGCCAGAACGCGTGGTGGCGATAGTCCTGCGGGTCGCTCGGCGCCAGCGGCGCGATAATTCGCGCCACGGTGTAGGCATCACAGTCGGGTTTTGCCAGCGCTAGCAATAACGCTTCCAGCACCGGGCGGATGGTTTGCGGCGCGTCTGGCCAATTCAGCATCAGGCGGCGGAGGCTTGAGATAACGCTGGTTAAACGCAACTGCTGGTGAAGCAAATAGTTAAGCAGCGTGTTTTGCCGACGCAAACGATAGTGGCTCCAGAATGCCTGAATACGCAGCAGGTTCATGGTCAGGATCTGGCTGATAACGCTTTGGTGTGCGGTGCGGATAGCGTCGGTTGTGACCGGTTGCCACAGCAGACTGGCGTGCTCCAGCAATCGTGCATGCATATTTTTGAGCGCTGTTAGCAGGGCGCTGCCGTCGGAGGTGCTGGGCAGAATCATCATCATCAGACCACCGCACAGAATACCGACAATTACCTCACAGACGCGTGCCTGCGCTATCTCCCACAGTTTAGTGGCATCGACCACATTAATAATAGGAAAGGCAATGATGGCGCAGGTATAGCCGGCAAGCTGGAAAGCGTAGGCGACGTTGTTGGTATACATCGCACATGCCCAGGTACAGAACGCCAGCCAGCCTGACATGGCAAAGAGAAATAGCCAGGGGTCAGTCAGGGTGTGACCAGCAATCACCAGCGCAGCGCAGGCGCCGAGCATACTGCCGGCAATACGTCCCAGGCTTTTACTGATAACGCCACCGACAGTCGGGAAACTGACCACTGCGGCAGACGTCATCGCCCAGTAGGGTTCATCGAGGTTTAACCAGTAGGCGATGCTTAACGCCAGGCACATGGCGATGGCGTTACGCATGGCATAGCGCCACTGCGGTACGGTGGCCTTAACCCAAGGCAGTGACTTCCATGTCAAGGCGGGTAGGGTCATTGCTTCCCGCCCGTGATAGAGACGGTACAGGTAGTACCCGCAACCAATACGGTGTCCGTAGGCAGTGCGTCTAATTCAATACGAACCGGTACGCGCTGGGCGAGGCGTACCCATGGAATGGTGGGTTTGATGTCGGCAACCAGCTTGCCGTCCGTTGCCAGGCTTTGGTCATGGATGGCTCGACCGATGCTGGAAACGTGACCCTGTAACTTTTTGTCATCACTGTACAGCACAACATCCGCACGGTCTCCTTCGCGAATATGCCGCAGTTTCGTCTCTTCAAAATAACCAACAACATAGAAGGAGTGGCTATCGATCAGCGCAAAGACCGGATGCCCGACCGTAGCGTAGTTGCCAATACGTGTCGTCAGATTCGTTACCCAACCGTCTACCGGGGCCTTGACCGTCGTTTGCGCAAGCTGCCAGCGGGCATGTTCCAGCTCTGCTTTTGCCGCATCAAAATTAGCTTGTGCGGCTTTCAAGGCGATATTCACGGTGTCGAGGTCTTCGGCGGAGATAAAATTCTGTGATAACCCACGGCGGCGTTCAACTTCATGGCTCGCACGGGAGAGATCTGATTGGGCTTTAGCGAGTTTTGCTTCGACGTTCATCACGGCGATTTTCCACGGCGTTGGGTCTATCTGGAACAGTTCGTCACCCGCTTTGACGAACTGGTTGTCTTTCACGTTAAGCGTGAGGATGCTACCGGAGACCTGCGGTGTAATATCGACCTGTTCAGCACGAATTTTGCCATCGCGCGTCCAGGGCGACTGCATGTAGTAGTTCCAGACCAGCCAGCAGGCGATGATAGCCAGGGCAGCAATGAGTAGCGTAGAGAAATATTTTAATTTTTTCATTGGATTACATCACCACCAAACCAGAACCATCAGCGCAGCACAGACCGCGAGGGCAAAGAGAGAAAGATCCATTAACAGTGGATGCCAGATGTCACCGGCATACATCCAGTCGCGCAATAAACGGTGAATAATGAGCCAAAACAGGAAGCCAAGCAGCACAGCTTTAAATACAGGAGGAAAATAAATAGAAGCACCGACCATAAGGTCTTGTAGTGGGACTCCGGGGATGTGGAAAATCGACTTCACAAGCAGAAATCCTTTGCAATTGAAGAGTTATGGCTCGATAGTGTGTCGTGTTTTGACATAAAATCACATTATTTGAAACAGTGTAACTCAAGGATCTGGTTTGCGTGCACGTGGCAATTCATTTGTTTTGCTAATTTAAATACTGCACACTATTCTAAAATCAGTATAATAACTTAGCAAGCTAATTATAAGGAGATGAAATTGGAATCGCCATTAGGTTCTGATCTGGCACGGTTGGTGCGCATTTGGCGTGCTTTGATTGACCATCGCCTCAAACCTCTGGAACTCACGCAGACTCACTGGGTCACGCTGCATAATATTCATCAGCTACCGCCTGAGCAGTCGCAAATCCAACTGGCCAAAGCGATCGGCATCGAGCAGCCATCTTTGGTTCGTACACTCGATCAACTGGAAGAGAAAGGACTTATTTCTCGCCAGACCTGTGCGAACGACCGTCGTGCTAAACGCATTAAGTTAACTGAGAAAGCGGAACCGCTGATCCAGGAGATGGAAGCGGTGATTAGCCACACACGGGGTGATATCCTGGCCGGGATTTCTGCTGAAGAGCTGGAGATGTTGACCACGCTCATTCGTAAACTCGAGCAGAATATCAACGAGCTACAATCCCGCGATTGATTCTCAAAAAACCCGCGAAATTCGCGGGTTTTTCAATTCTTCGACTTATTCCCAGACGACGACCCGGTTTCGTCCCGCGGCTTTTGCGCGATACATCGCTTCATCGGCTCGTCTTACGCACTCCTCAACCGGTACCGATAGATCCACGGCGGTAAAGACCCCCATACTGATAGTAATGGACTCCGGCAACTGAGCATTGCTGCTGTGGATATCATGCTGGCTGATAGCAATACGAATACGTTCCGCAATTGAGCGTGCGACTTCTGGCGTGGTGTTGACCAGCAGTAGGGCAAATTCCTCACCGCCGATACGCGCGGCAACGTCATTTTGCCGCACCGAATCCTGCAGAACTTTCGCCACGAACTGAATCACCTTATCGCCCTGCAGGTGGCCATATTTGT
Organism: Kluyvera ascorbata; assembly: GCA_016939855.1. Taxonomy (GTDB): domain Bacteria; phylum Pseudomonadota; class Gammaproteobacteria; order Enterobacterales; family Enterobacteriaceae; genus Kluyvera; species Kluyvera ascorbata_C. Next base: position 2,701,401 of record CP070603.1, on the reverse strand, counting down.
CGTTGATGCGCTTGAAGTAGTCCAGATCGCTGACAATGACCGATACCGGATGTCCGTTGGCAATGGTCGGTCGCAGTGCGGTAAAGGAGTCATAAAAGTAGCTGCGGTTGTAAAGCCGGGTTAATGGATCGCGGATGGAGTTTTGGTACGAGTTCTGATACTTCACGTTGGACTGGCGGTAGAGGGTGAAGACATCGCAAAACAGCACAAAGATCAGGAACAGCGTTGAGATGGTCTCAAACAGTCGCGCCTGGTACCAACTGTAACTGGCCGTGTCTTGCCCGGTCATCAGCACAAACATGGTAAAAATATAGCAGGCACAGAAGAAGGCTCCGCTATACCAGAAAATATTGCGCAGCTGTGTAACCAGTAAAATAATTATTAGGGTAATAACCCAAATAACAATAAGTACCCAACTGATGACGTCTTTCCATATCGTGGTATATTTAAATGTTAAATTATCAATAAAATTAACGCTCAGTAATGGGTCGTTGCTGGAATATAACCAGGCAAGCTCCATGATGATAGCGCAAAATATAATAATCCCACTAAGAATGAAAGCGTGAGTTTTACGAGAGTGCATTTCTCGTAGTTTAAACATGTAAAGAATGACAGAACTCATAAAAAGCGCTGCCATTAAAACGTTGCGAAATACATAAAAAATAAGAGCGTCATTATAATTCGTGTCAGTGACGCCGCCGCAGAGAAACCAATCGGGATAGCTCTTCAGCGTCCCTAGCATCAGCAGTGCTGAGCTGGCGAACGCGCAGGCGATAGGCATGAGGTAAAGCCGGCGTTTATCACACAAGTACTTCATGATCATAAACACAGCGATCATCGTGTGGAAAACCATCAGGAACATGGTCAATGTCGGAAACAATATCGGCGCAATGGCTGGGGCGTAGTTAATAATACTGTTGGAGAAATGGTTCAGGACAAGTGTCCCAATCATGGTGATGGTCAGATAAATCAAAAAGCGCTGTAGCGGAAATTTTATCAGCATATATGCATCCTATGTACGCAACGCGTAGTGCGCGCCGGGCATCCGGCCCTTTATGCTAGAAGTGTAATGGATAAACTGTCAGGAAATATTGTCCGCGCGCAAATAATACATAAGCTAAAT
>CP070603.1:2687339-2700210 GCA_016939855.1 Kluyvera ascorbata | reverse complement strand
GTGAAAGGTACGCGGCCTGGTGGCCACGTACCCAGAGTGGGGTTTAGCGCGGAGAAACGGTAACCTGGCTGCCGTTGCTCGCCATCACGACACGCTGGCCTGCGGAGAAGCGGGTATCACCCTGTTTCTGCACAACCATGATCGTGTTACCGTCATCTTTACGAATTTCCAGTTCAACGCCCTGGGTTTTGTTCATCGCACCCTGAACGCCCTGGCCAGCTACGCCACCGGCAACTGCGCCCGCTGCGGTTGCCAGCGAACGACCGGTACCGCCACCAACGGTGTTACCCAGGAAGCCACCCAGAACTGCACCGCCGATCGCACCAATCACGTTGTTTTCGTCGCCGCCCTGAATTTGCACAGGACGTACGTGGACGATGGTACCGTAGGTCACGTTCTGGACCTGTTTCGCTTCGGATGCAGAGTAAACATCGCCTGACAGGCCACTGTTACTGACACATCCAGCCAGGGATAAACCAATCATTGAAACAGCCAATACGCGTAACATCATTTTTGAATCTCCAGTTCAATAAGAATTGCTCTTAAGAGCATCCGTACTAAGCAATTATATGGTATTTGATTCGAGCGGTCATATATTCTGCATTTAATAATAAAAAGAATAATCCATCATGGCTTAACCAAGGTTAAACGCAAGGAAAAATCTCACTGTATCACACTGAGAAGGAACGATGACGTATATTGTTAAAAAGTATTATTAGTTAATAGCATTAAGTGTCACTTTATGATGGAGTGTTGACTTTGCATAGATGACTAAGGATGTCATATGAAATCCGGGCGATATATTGGCGTGATGTCAGGAACCAGCCTTGATGGCGTAGATGTGGTTCTGGCGGCGATTGACGAAAGCAGGGTTGCCCAGCTTGCTAGCCTCACCTGGCCCATTCCTGTTGCACTTAAAGAGGCGGTTCTCGCTATCTGTCAGGGGCAGCCGTTGACGCTTTCACAGTTGGGTCAGCTCGACAATCGGTTAGGGAATTTGTTTGCTGATGCCGTTATGGCGCTAATGAATCAGGAGCGGCTCGAGGGTCACGATATTGTTGCGATTGGTTGCCATGGGCAAACGGTGTGGCATGAACCAACGGGCGAAGTGCCGCATACCATGCAGATAGGGGACAACAATATTATCGCTGCGCGCACGGGCGTGAGCGTGGTCGGCGATTTTCGCCGCCGCGATATGGCGCTGGGTGGGCAGGGTGCTCCGCTGGTTCCGGCATTCCATCAGGCTCTGCTGGCGCACCCGGATGAACGTCGCATGATCCTCAATATTGGCGGTATTGCCAATCTCTCGCTACTGGTGCCCGGAATGCCGGTGCGCGGCTTTGATACGGGGCCGGGCAATATGCTGATGGATGCCTGGATCTGGCGCAACCTGGGTAAGCCGTACGATAAAGATGCCCTGTGGGCCAACGAAGGGAAAGTCATTTTGCCGCTGCTGCAGGATATGCTGAGCGACCCGTATTTTGCAGCGCCAGCGCCTAAAAGCACGGGCCGCGAATACTTCAATTATGGCTGGCTGGCGCAGTATCTGGCGCGCTACCCGGGTTTGCGCGCGCAGGATGTCCAGGCGACGCTGACTGAGCTTACCGCTGTCACCATCAGCGAACAGGTGATGTTAAGCGGCGGCTGCGAGCGGCTGCTGGTCTGCGGTGGCGGAAGCCGCAACCCTCTGATTATGGCTCGTCTGGCAGGGCTGCTGGCTGGCACCGAAGTGGCAACGACCGACGAATACGGCATCAGCGGCGACGACATGGAAGCGCTGGCGTTCGCCTGGCTTGCCTGGCGAACCGTTGCCGGACTCCCGGGAAATTTACCCTCGGTGACCGGCGCATCGCAGGCGACCGTACTCGGGGCGATTTTTCCCGCAAATCCCCAGCATAATCAGAGTTAACTGACATCTTCTTTTACAGTGGGCCGGTAGACTTAAGCTGAACGGGAGTGTGACAATCGCTCCTTGACCAGGAATGTCGAAAGGCCCAAAACAATGAAAAAACTACTTATCGTTGCTCTCCCTTTTATGCTCGCTGGCTGCAGTGCGTACAATCAGTTTATGGAACGCATGCAGACCGACACGCTGGAATACCAGTGTGAGGAAAAACCGCTGACCGTGCAGCTCAACAATCAGCGCCAGCAGGTGAGCTTTATCTATGACAACCAGCAACTGAATCTCCAGCAGGGGATCTCCGCGTCGGGCGCTCGCTATACCGACGGGATCTACGTATTCTGGTCGAAAGGCAACGAAGCGACCGTCTACAAACGCGACCACATCGTGTTGAATAACTGCCAGTTACAAAACCCCAAGCGTTGAGATTTTCAGGCGGGCGGCGCACAATAACGCCACCCGTTGACTACTCTCTTAAACGCCATGTCTGATAACGACGATCTGCAACAAATCGCGCATCTGCGCCGTGAGTATACCCGTGGCGGCTTACGTCGCCACGACCTTCCTGCTGAACCGCTGCCCCTGTTCGAACGCTGGTTACGCCAGGCCTGTGATGCCAGACTTGCCGATCCTACGGCAATGGTGGTTGCCACGGTTGATGAAAACGGTCAGCCGTACCAGCGTATCGTTCTATTGAAGCACTATGACGAAAAAGGGCTGGTTTTCTACACTAACCTTGGAAGCCGTAAGGCGCATCAACTTGAGAACAATCCGCGCATCAGCCTGCTATTCCCGTGGCATATGCTGGAGCGTCAGGTGATGGTTATCGGCAAAGCTGAACGCCTGTCGACGCTGGAAGTGGTGAAATATTTCCATAGCCGCCCACGTGACAGCCAGATTGGCGCCTGGGTATCAAAGCAGTCCAGTCGCATCTCGGCGCGCGGTATCCTTGAAAGCAAGTTCATGGAACTGAAACAGAAATTCCAGCAGGGTGAAGTCCCGCTACCGAGTTTCTGGGGTGGTTTCCGTGTCTCCATTGAGCAGATGGAGTTCTGGCAGGGTGGCGAGCACCGTCTGCACGATCGTTTTTTGTACCAGCGCGACGCGGATGCCTGGAAAATCGACCGTTTGGCACCGTAAACCCCGAAATTTGTTGTTTTAAGCGCTAGCGCTGAATGCGTCAGCGCTTTATTCTATAGAGCTTTCGCGTCTGGCGAAAAGTCGTGTACCGGCAAAGGTGCAGTCGGATATAGATGGAGAATTTGATGGCAAGCAGTAACTTGATTAAACAACTGCAAGAGCGGGGGCTAGTCGCCCAGGTAACGGACGAGGTAGCGTTAGCAGAGCGACTGGCGCAAGGCCCGATCGCGCTCTATTGCGGCTTCGATCCTACCGCTGACAGCTTGCATTTGGGGCATCTTGTTCCTTTGTTATGCCTGAAACGCTTCCAGGAGGCAGGGCATAAGCCTGTTGCACTGGTCGGCGGCGCAACCGGTCTGATTGGCGACCCAAGCTTTAAAGCGGCCGAGCGTAAACTGAATACCGAAGATACCGTGCAGGAGTGGGTGGATAAAATCCGCAAACAGGTGGCACCGTTCCTCGATTTCGACTGCGGCGACAACTCGGCTATCGCGGCCAACAACTATGATTGGTTTGGCGGCATGAACGTGCTGACCTTCCTGCGTGACATCGGCAAACACTTCTCTGTTAACCAGATGATCAACAAAGAAGCGGTGAAACAGCGTCTTAATCGTGACGATCAGGGCATCTCCTTCACCGAGTTTTCCTACAACCTGCTGCAGGGCTATGACTTTGCCTGCCTGAACAAGCTGCACGGCGTGGCGCTGCAAATTGGCGGTTCCGACCAGTGGGGTAACATCACCTCCGGTATCGACCTGACCCGTCGTCTGCATCAGAATCAAGTGTTCGGTCTGACCGTTCCGCTGATCACTAAAGCTGACGGCACTAAGTTCGGTAAGACCGAGGGCGGCGCAGTCTGGCTGGATCCGAAGAAAACCAGCCCGTACAAATTCTACCAGTTCTGGATCAACACCGCGGATGCCGATGTTTATCGCTTCCTGAAGTTCTTCACCTTTATGGACATTGAAGAGATTAATGCCCTGGAAGAAGAAGACAAAAACAGCGGTAAAGCACCTCGCGCCCAGTATGTGCTGGCCGAGCAGGTGACTCGTCTGGTGCACGGCGAAGAAGGTCTGGTAGCTGCAAAACGCATCACCGACAGCCTGTTCAGTGGTTCACTGAGCGCGCTGAGCGAAGCAGACTTCGAACAGCTGGCGCAGGACGGCGTGCCGATGGTTGAGATGGATAAAGGTGCCGACCTGATGCAGGCGCTGGTGGACGCCGAACTGCAGCCGTCTCGCGGCCAGGCGCGTAAAACCATCGCCTCTAACGCGGTCACCATCAACGGTCAAAAACAGGCTGACCCGGAATATTTCTTCCAGGATAGCGATATTCTCTTCGGTCGTTACACCCTGTTACGCCGTGGTAAGAAAAATTACTGTTTGATCTGCTGGAAGTAATATTCCGAAACGAGGGGGCGTGGGAAACTACGCCCCCTTCTTTTTTGTCGTTTGAGTAGAGCTAATGAACAACATCCTCGCCATTCAATCTCACGTCGTTTTTGGGCATGCGGGCAATAGCGCCGCGGAGTTTCCTATGCGCCGCCTTGGTGCAAACGTCTGGCCGCTGAATACGGTACAGTTCTCCAACCATACCCAGTATGGTCAGTGGACGGGCTGTGTGATGCCGCCAGCGCATCTGACAGAGATTGTGCAGGGCATTGCGGCTATCGATCAGCTGAAACGCTGTGACGCGGTGCTGAGCGGCTATCTGGGCTCTGCGGAGCAGGGGGAGCATATTCTTGGCATCGTGCGCCAGGTTAAAGCGGCAAACCCACAGGCGAAGTTTTTCTGTGACCCGGTTATGGGGCACCCGGAAAAAGGCTGTATCGTGGCACCGGGCGTGGCGGAGTTCCATAAGCGCTATGCTATGCCAGCCAGCGATATTATTGCGCCAAACCTGATTGAGCTGGAAATTCTCGCCGGTCGCGACGTGAAGGATGTCGCTGATGCGGTGCTGGCCGCGCGTGAGCTGATTGCCCAGGGGCCGGAAATCGTGCTGGTGAAACATCTGGCGCGCGCAGGCTACAGTCAGGACCGTTTTGAGATGCTGTTGGTGACGGCGGATGAAGCCTGGCATATCAGCCGTCCACTGATCGACTTTGGCGCGCGTCACCCGGTGGGCGTTGGCGATGTGACCAGCGGTCTGCTGCTGGTTAAGCTGCTACAGGGGGCGACGCTTCGCGATGCGCTGGAGCACGTAACTGCGGCGGTGTATGAGATTATGGTGACGACGAAAGAGATGGGTGAGTATGAGTTGCAGGTAGTGGCGGCGCAGGATCGTATTGCGAAGCCAGTGCATTGTTTTAGCGCGACTCAGCTGTAAACTTTTCGTTCGGCGCCGTTCCCGGCGTCGCGAAGCTCGGCCGGGCTACCACTTTTGTGGTAGCCCGGCCGAGGTGCGAAGCGCCGASYCAGCGCACCGATATTACTTCAGACCTTCAGCCGTCATGGCTGCTGCAACCGCTGGACGCGCCGCAACGCGTTCCATGTAGGCCGCAATATTTTTGTATCCCGCCATTTCCAGCTTCACAGCAAACGCCCAGCGCAGCACGGTAAACAGATAGGCATCGGCAATAGTAAAGCGTGAGCCGCTGATCCACTGTGCATGCGCCAGTGATTCATCGATATAAGCCAGCTTTTTATCCAGCAGTGCGCGCACCGTTGGTTTGTACTCTTCCGGAGTATCAGGACGGAACAGCGGCGTAAAGCCTTTGTGCAGCTCTGTCGCGATGTAGTTCAGCCATTCCAGCGTTCTGTAACGATTGATGCTGCCAACCGGTGCCAGCAGCTGGCGGTCCGCAACGCTATCGGCGATGTACTGCATGATAGCCACGCCTTCCGTCAGCAGAGTGTTATCGTCCAGTAGCAGGGCAGGAACCTGGCCTTTTGGGTTGACCTTCAGGAAATCGTCACCGTTTTCCATGCGTTTTTGCATCAGATCGACGCCGATAAGCGAGAAGTCCTTTCCGCTCTCCCGCAGGGTGATGTGCGATGCAAGGGAACAGGCGCCGGGTTTGTAGAACAATTTCATGGGTAACTCCTTCAGACTTGGTTATTTTTGTTTTCCCGCGGCGGAAGGGCAGCCGAGGGATATGGAGGTATGTTAGTGCCTGAAGCGATAAAAAAAAAGCCGCTAACAGAAGTTAGCGGCCTAAATATTTATCCGTTTCCCGATGACGTTATACGGAAGCGACTTTACCGTCAGCAGCAGGTTTTGCGTCGTCCTGAGTCATACGGTTCAGTTTCGGCGCGGTCAGCAGCATAAGCACGGCGATAACGGCCGTTGCCACACCAATCTGCAGGAATACGTGGCCATAAATGTCCAGGGACATCAGTGGGTCGGTCACGTTTTCTGGAACCGCCATCATGCCTGCAACATAACCACCGATGATGTTTGCACCGGCAGTTGTCAGGAACCAGCTACCCATGATGAAGCCCATCAGACGTTGTGGAACCAGCTGTGCCACCATCGCCAGACCCAGACCAGAAATCATCAGTTCACCGATGCTCTGCAGGCCGTAGCTGATGATCAGCCAGTTAACGGAAACGATACCCGCGTCGGAAGCGAACTTAGCGCCCAGCGGCAGTACCAGGAAGGCACCGGAGCACAGCACCATACCAATCGCGAACTTAGTTGGCATTGGCAGGTTGTCGCCCATCTTGTTATAGATAGCGGCCAGAATTGGGCTACCGATGATGATCCAGAATGGGTTCAGTGCCTGATACTGTTCCGGTTCGAACGCGATACCCAGAATGGAGTGCTCAACGTTACGAATCGCGAAGAAGTTCAGAGAGGTCGGCATCTGGCTGTACAACACGAAGAAGATAATCGCTTCCAGCATCAGAATGAACGCCACGATCATTTTACGACGCGGCGCACCGCTCATTGCGAAGGTTTCTTTACCAAAGATGAACACGATACCCAGTGCAATCACACCCAGAACCATACGTGCGATGCCCTGGTTGTGCAGCAGCCAGGTCGCTACGGCTACCAGAACTACCACGCCGACAATGGTCAGCAGCAGGTTACGATAGTTAACCGGCTCAAAGTCTGGCTTGGAACCGTACTGTTTAACCCAACGTTGGCAGAATGCGAAGTTCACAACGGTAATCAGCATACCGACAACGCTCAGCGCGAACGCGGTGCTCCAGCCGTATTTAGCAGCCAGCCACGGGGTTGCCAGCATAGAGAAGAACGAACCGATGTTGACGGACATGTAGTACATGGTGAATGCACCGTCCAGACGCGGATCGTCTTTTGCATAGCAGGTAGAGAGCAGGGAAGACGGGTTAGCTTTAAACAGGCCATTACCTACGGCGATTGCCGCCATACCCATATAAACGATGCCTGCATCGTGACCCGACCACGCGACCAGCGCATAGCCGATAGCCAGTACCACAGCACCCAGCATAATCACGCGTTTCGTACCCAGTACTTTGTCGCCCAGCCAGCCGCCGATAGCAACCAGACCGTAAACTAATGCACTAAAGGAAGAGAACAGAGTGATGGAATCTGCTTCTGACATACCCAGTTGTTTAACCAGGTAAACGGCCATAATACCTTGCAGGCCGTAGAAACCGAAACGCTCCCATAACTCGATAGAGAAGATGAGATAGAACGCTTTAGGTTGTTTGAAGGCGTTTAAACTTACGCTTTCAGTTGGTTTATTGTTTGCAGTAGACACATATACCTCTTATTTACATCCCATTCTAATGGGGGGTGTACTGGGCGGAGTGCTCATTGGCATCCACCTTATAGTTATTCTGGAGGGAAACGGGAAGTAATGTTCACTATCCTGCGCTTTCAGACAAGGCCTTTGCAATACTCTGTTACAAATAAAAAGAGTGGAATAATTAACCAGACATATAAATGTTATTTAGCGTTAAATTTCACGCTTTAAATTTAAGCGGTTTTTTATTCTGAAGAAGAGGGGAGAAAACCGGAATTCAACGATATCTTCTGCTGATCGCGCTTTCATATAGTGATATAGGCTGGATTCTGAAAAATAACTGGATGATCATATTGTGCGTTACGGAGGATTCATCCTAATGATGTAAGCGAATTGCTAGTAAAGAAACATAAATGCAACATCATGTTGTGGTGATGATCTGGTCAGTTTTTGTATAGATAATTTTAGCAGTGATGACCTGTTTAATCTGTAAAAGCATTATATAGGCGTGAGAAATGCCAAAAAATGAATAAATAGATAGGATTAAAAGCGGTTTAGTCATTCAGAGGGACGCGGCAGGCAGACTTGCCAAACCGCGAAATAGGGTCTACAGCTCGACTTTCTCTTTAAATTCACAGAGATCTTCAATAATACAAGATCCGCAACGTGGCTTGCGGGCGATGCAGGTGTAGCGTCCATGTAAGATGAGCCAGTGGTGACAGTCGACCTTAAATTCGGCGGGTACGACTTTCAGCAGCTTCTCTTCTACCTGTTCTACGTTCTTTCCTGGGGCAAACTGCGTGCGGTTGCAGACGCGGAAGATGTGGGTATCGACGGCAATGGTCGGCCAGCCAAATGCAGTGTTCAGCACCACGTTAGCGGTTTTACGCCCGACGCCAGGGAGAGCCTCAAGCGCTGCCCGGTCTTCAGGAACCTCACCGTCGTGCAGTTCCAGCAGCATGCGGCAGGTCTTGATAACGTTTTCCGCTTTGCTGTTGAACAGGCCAATCGTCTTGATGTACGCCTTCACGCCATCGACGCCCAAATCGAGCATCGCCTGCGGTGTATTCGCCACCGGGTAGAGTTTGGCGGTCGCTTTGTTCACGCTAACGTCCGTTGCCTGTGCGGAGAGCAAAACCGCAATCAGTAATTCGAACGGCGAAGTGAAGTTGAGTTCGGTGGTCGGGTGCGGGTTGTTGTCCCGAAGCCGGGTTAATATTTCCAGACGTTTGGTTTTGTTCATCAGGCCTTCTCTGCCCCATCCACGTTCACGCTTTCGGCAGTGGCGGCCTGCTGAGCATGACGTTTCTTAGTCCGTTCATCGATAAGATATTTGATAGCCAGTAGCATTCCCAGACCGATAAATGCGCCTGGCGGCAGCATCGCCAGCAAGAAAGGAGTATCGGTATGGAAGACTTCGATTCGTAGCACTTTTGCCCAGTTGCCGAGCAGCCCGTCAGCGCCGTCGAACAGCGTCCCGTTGCCGAGTAGCTCACGAATGGAGCCCAGCACGAACATCGTGCAGGTTGCGCCCATACCGATAGCAAAGCCATCCAGCGCGGAGAGCGCCGGGCCTTTCTTCGCGGCAAAGGCCTCCGCACGTCCTACCACGATACAGTTGGTGACGATAAGCGGAATAAAGATCCCGAGCGACTGATACAGACCAAATGCATAGGCGTTAATCAGCATCTGTACGGCGCTGACCACCGAGGCAATGATCATGACGTAAATAGGAATACGAATTTCCGCTGGCGTCCAGCGACGCAGGCTGGAGATAGCCAGGTTGGTGAGCGTCAATACCAGCGTCGTGGCAAGGCCCAAACCAAGGGCGTTGGTCGCGGTCGAGGTGACCGCCAGCAGCGGGCACATCCCCAAAAGCTGAACCAGTGCGGAGTTATTTTTCCAGAGCCCCTGGACAATAACCTCTTTAACCTCGCTCATCGTTTATTCTCCACAGGCTTGCAGTTGTGACAGTTGATCGGGCAGCGTTTGTGCATACAGCCCCGCGCGTTTTACCGCGTTCACCACCGCACGAGGGGTGATGGTCGCCCCAGTGAACTGGTCGAACTGGCCGCCGTCTTTCTTCACCGCCCACTGGCTATCGTTCGCGCCGTCGATTTTTTTCCCGGCGAAGAAGGTTATCCAGTCAGACAGGCGAAGCTCAATTTTATCGCCGAGCCCCGGGGTTTCATGGTGCTCGGTTACGCGAGTTCCGAGTACGGTACCGTTAAAATCGGCTCCGACCAACAACTGAATGGCGCCAGAATAGCCGTCTGGTGCGGTGGCTTCGAGTACGGCGCCGACCGGCTTATCGTCCTGACGAGCGATATAGACCTTATGTGTGCCTTTGCCAAGCTCTGCGGCTTCGACCACAAAGCAGCTCTTCAGCAGGTCATTATTATAGCTGCTCGGCGGTATGACCTGTTGGAACAGGGCGTTTTGCTGCTTTTCGGCCTGGTCGTCGATGGTGTGTTTGGTCAACTGGTTGATTGCCGCCGTCAGCCCGGTAGAACCGGCTGCGAACAGCGCCAGCGTGACACCGTGTTTACGCATGGTATTTAACATGTGAATCCTCAGCGGTGTCCGTAAACGCGCGGGCGCGTGTAGTAATCAATCAGCGGTACGGTGATGTTGGCTAACAGCACGGCAAACGCCACGCCATCCGGATACCCGCCAAAACTACGGATTAACCACACCAGAAGACCTGCCAGCGCGCCAAAAATCAGACGACCACGGTTGGTGGTTGACGCGGTCACCGGGTCGGTCAGGATAAAGAACGCGCCTAACATGGTGGCACCAGAGAGCAGGTGCATCTGCGGCGAGGCGACGCTTTCCGGGTGGAACAGCCAGCCGAGCGTGGAGCAGACGGCCAGGCTCACCAGGAAACTCACCGGGATATGCCAGCGAATCGCTTTCTGCCACAGCAGGAACAGACCGCCAACCAGATAGGCGACGTTGACCCATTGCCATCCCGCTCCCGCAAGCGCACCGTGATAAATTGCCGATTTCAGGATCTCATCTACCGGATGTCCGGCATGAAGCGATGTTTTGAAGGTATCGAGCGGCGTGGCCTGGCTGATGCCATCAACGCCCATCTTCAAGGCATTCATATCCTGACCCCCCGCCGTATGGCCGCTGAAAATAACGTGGATAGCATCCATAAAGCCAGGCGCCGTGGTGGCGATATCGTGCGGCGGCAACCATGACGTCATCTGCACAGGGAAGGAGATCAGCAGCACAACATAACCAATCATGGCCGGGTTGAACGGGTTCTGCCCCAGCCCACCATAAAGCTGCTTGGCGATAATAACGGCAAACACGGTGCCCAATACCACCATCCACCACGGCGCCAGCGGCGGAATACTGATAGCCAGTAGCAGGCCGGTCAGCAACGCAGAGTTATCGGCAAGCGTCTGGCCGACATTTTGTTTGCGAAGACGAAGCACCAGTGACTCAGCAAGCCAGGCGGCCAGTATTGCCACCACTAGTTGAATGACGGTTCCCCAGCCAAAAAACCAGCTCTGGACCACAATGCCCGGCAGGGCGGCGATAACCACCAGCAGCATAATCCGCGATGTCTGGCGGTGATTGTGGGTATAAGGGGAACTTGCGATTTTGAAAACCATTTAATCCTCGTTAACGGCCTGAGCGGCTTTCCTGGCTTGAACACGGGCAATAGCAGCGGCAACGGCGGCTTTGCGTGGGTCGTCGTTGGCGGCAGGCTCGCTGATATCCTGTTGGGCTGCCTTGCGCGCTTTGGCGCGCGCAATCGCCGCTTCGACGGCTGCCTTACGCGGGTCGATGGCTGCTTCAGCGGCAGCGGGTTCAACGGTTGCTTGCTCTGCTGCCTTGCGCGCTTTGGCGCGCGCAATCGCCGCTTCGACGGCTGCCTTACGCGGGTCGATGGCTGCTTCAGCGGCAGCGGGTTCAACGGTTGCTTGCTCGGCTGCCTTGCGCGCTTTGGCGCGCGCAATCGCCGCTTCGACGGCCGCCTTACGCGGGTCGATGGCTTCTTCAGTAGCTGTGGGCTCAACCGGAGCTTGCTCGGCTGCCTTGCGTGCTTTGGCGCGGGCAATAGCCGCTTCGACGGCCGCTTTACGCGGGTCGACGGTGGTATCTACGGCAGTTGCTCCCACGCCAGCGGGTTGTTCCGTTTTACGTGCCTTAGCACGTGCAATGGCGGCTTCTACCGCGGCTTTACGCGGGTCAGCGGTTTCTGCCGTTGCCTGCTGTTTTTCGGCCTGTGCCGCGCGCGCCTGCGCTTTACGCGCTTCTCGTGCGGCGGCAACCGCGCTATTGTCTGGCTGTGCCCCAGCCTGAATCACAATAGGCTGAGCGGCCTGCTGCTGTTTTTCACGAACACGAGCAAGCGCGGCGTGAATGGCGTCCTGATCTTTGGCCGCTGGCTGTACGGCAGCTTTTTTATGGCGCTCTTCGCGGGCGGCTTTCTCGCGTTCCAGACGCTGTTGACGAGCTTCAAAGCGCGCTTTGGCTTCTGCCGCTCGCTGCTCTTCCTGGCGGATGGCGCTAATTTCAGCCTTCTCCTGGCGGAAATACTGCACCAGCGGGATGCTGCTTGGGCAGACCCAGGCACAGGCTCCGCACTCGATGCAGTCAGAAAGATTGTGTGCCGTCGCTTTATCGTGCTGCTGGCCTTTGCTGAACCAGTAAAGCTGCTGTGGCAGTAAATCTGCTGGGCAGGCATCGGCACAGGCGCTGCAACGAATGCAGCCTTTCTCTTCTTCTGGCTCACCCATTTCGGCAGCAGAAGGTGCCAGCAGACAGTTGGTGATTTTCACCACCGGCACGTCAAGCCAGGGCAGGGTAAAGCCCATCAGCGGGCCGCCCATAATCACCATTTGATCGCTGGTAGGGCAAAAATCGGCGTGTTTGAGCAGATGCTGAACCGGTGTCCCCAGACGCGCCCAGACGTTGCCCGGCTTGCCGACGGACTCACCGGTTAGCGTAACCACGCGTTCGGTCAGCGGCTCGCCATCAATGACCGCACGTTTTACGGCGTAAGCGGTACCGACGTTTTGCATCAGTACGCCGATGTCTGATGAACGACCACCGTGTGGAACCTGTTTGCCGGTGAGAATTTGCGTCAGCTGTTTCGCGCCGCCAGAAGGGTATTTCGTCGGGATAACGCGAAGATTAAT
>CP070603.1:2680363-2687330 GCA_016939855.1 Kluyvera ascorbata | reverse complement strand
GTCTGCCAGCACCGCGCGCATCATTGAGATAGCCTGCGGTTTATTATCTTCAATCCCTATCAGTACCTGCTGCGGCTGAAGAATGTGCGCAAGGATCTGAATGCCTTCGACGATCTGCGCAGCGCAATCCTGCATCAATCGGTCGTCGGCGGTGATGTACGGTTCGCACTCGGCGGCGTTGATTATCAGCGTGGTAATTTTGTCACCACCGCCGCGCAGTTTGTTACCCGTCGGGAAACCCGCGCCGCCTAAACCGGCCACGCCAGACTGATGAATACGTTCTATGAGCGCTTCGCGACTGTGATTTTTGTAATCACTCCAGCCGTCACGGTTAATCCAGCGGTCTTCGCCGTCTGCTTCGATAATGACACTCATTTCCGGCAGGGCGGAAGGATGCGCGGTAGCATGAGGCTCAATCGCAACGATGGTCCCGGAGGTGGGAGCGTGGACCGGCAGCATACGTCCCCAGCCGCGCGTTAACGGCTGACCGCGGAGCACGCGATCGCCTGGCTTCACGCTGAGTTCACCTTCTGCGCCAATATGCTGCTTCAACGGAATAACAAAACGCTGAGCAAGGGGAACCTGGCGCAGCGGCGTGCCGTTAGACTGGGTTTTCATTTCGGGCGGGTGAATACCGCCGTCGAAATCCCAGATTTTGTCTTTTTTGAAGGCGGAGAATAGCTTAAGCATGGTGTTCCACAGGAATAATTCGTACCGGGATGGTGTGCAGATCCCATTTCCAGCTGTCGGTTGTCGTCTCTACGGGACGTAACTCAATACACTGCGTCGGGCAAGGTGCGACGCACAGGTTACAGCCGGTGCACAGGTCGCTGACCACCGTATGCATCGCTCGCGTCGCGCCAATAATGGCGTCTACCGGGCAAGCCTGAATGCATTTGGTACAACCGATACAGTTATTTTCATCGATAATGGCGAGCATACGCGCGGGCTCTGCTGCATTTTCATCGCCGCCAATCGGCTGCGGATCAACGTTGAGCAGCGTGGCGATTTTCAGCATCACGGCTTCGCCGCCGGGTGCGCAGCAGTTAATTTTTTCACCGTTGCTGACCGCTTCCGCATACGGGCGACAGCCCGGGTAGCCGCACTGGCCGCACTGGCTCTGTGGCAGCAGTTCATCAATTTTTTCTACAACCGGGTCATCCTCAACGGCGAAACGTCGTGAGGCGTAACCCAGAATGACGCCAAAAATCAGCCCCAACAGGCTGATTGCAGCGACAGCAATCCAGAAGGTCATCATTACAACTTCACCAGCCCACTAAAGCCCATAAAGGCTAATGACATTAAACCTGCGGTGATCAACGCAATGGCGTTGCCCTTGAAGGGCGCGGGAACGTCGGATACCACCAGACGTTCGCGAATAGAGGCGAACAGCACCATGACCAGCGAAAACCCGACGGCTGCTGAGAAACCGTACAGCGCGGATTGCAGGAAGTTATGGCCGAGGTTGATGTTCAACAGCGCCACGCCGAGTACGGCGCAGTTAGTCGTAATGAGCGGCAGAAAAATACCCAGCAGGCGATAGAGCGCCGGGCTGGTTTTCCGCACCACCATTTCGGTGAACTGGACCACCACGGCAATAACCAGAATAAATGCCAGCGTGCGTAGGTAAACCAAATCCAGCGGGATCAGTATCCAGGTGTCAATCAGCCAGGCGCAGATAGAGGCCAGCGTCATCACGAAGGTGGTTGCCAGGCCCATCCCCATCGCGGTTTCCAGTTTTTTGGAAACCCCCATGAAAGGGCATAGCCCCAGGAACTTCACCAGGACGAAGTTATTTACCAGAACGGTACCGATAAAGAGCAATAAATAGTCAGTCATCTTTCGACCTGTAACAAAAAAAGCCACCTATTATCTGATAAAGTGCCGCGGGCGACAACAGGCTAAGTGTGGGGTTATTACGCGTGCGTAAAGGTGCGTTTTACCCGCTGCGAGCGTTTGAAATACGGCACAATCAACGCCGCCGCAAGTAGCGGAAGCAACAGTTGACGTACGGCAAGGTCGTCAGAAATCGGGGAAAAGGCGAAAGCTTTAACCGCCAGCAGCACACCGATCATCAGCCAGATAATGTAGTGTTTCGGTACGTTGTGGCGACGCTTGAAGAAGGCGATAGTCAGCCACAGCGTGTAATAACACATGGCAATAAACGACAGGAAGGACAGGGCGAGCAACGTGATATTCGCAGCCCCCATCTCTTTAACCAGCCCCAGCGTTTGTGGTGTCAGTAGCACATAGCCAAATTTGATAAGCGTCAGGCAGATGCTTATTAACTGAACGATAAGCCAGGCCAGCGGGCCAAGCAGCCATCCGCCAATACGTTCTGCAGAATTATCTGACATTGTGTCTCCTGAAAATCAGCGCCAGTGAAGAGAGAAAAATACAGGCCGAGGAGTATAAGCAACTGGCGCTCTGGAAAAAACTACTATTGCACAAATCGCCAAACGGATTTTGGCACTTGGCCAACATCATACAGCCGACCGCCGGATACCAGCTCTGCTCGACGGTGGTCGGCGGCACGATACATATTGATAAGTTCTTCAGTGTTGGTCAGCGAATAGTTAAGGTGATCGTAGAGTTTTTCAAGGTTATCCAATGAACTGACTTTGCGGAATTTCAATAAATAATCCAAAACGGTCATTTGTAGGTATCCATTTATAATGTTAAGGCTCACCGAACAACGTGTTTAAAGCAGCCAGGAAGGCTGATACGCGAAGCGGTTAATAGAGTTTGTACTGCTAATAGGTGTTTCGACATCCGTTTTTATCGAGCGTTCAGTGCAGATGACTAAACCTCAGCAGGATAGCCTGGATTATTTGGGTTATAGGCGGGAATTACAATAACAGAAAATGTGCTTATTGATTTTGAGCCAGAAAAAGCGATTTTTTATGCAATCAGGGCGCGTTGCCGCACCCTGATTTTAAGGGGAATTAACGATTTTCGCCGCGGCTGGCAATCACGTCTTTATACCAGAAGAAGCTTTTCTTACGTTTGCGCGCCAGATTTTGCTTATGGTCGACGTAGACAAAGCCATACTGTTTTTTGTATCCGTTGAGCCAGCTCAGCAGATCGATAAACGACCACGGATAATAACCTCGAACGTCGGCTCCCAACGCAATGGCTTTTTCCAGCGCTTCTATGTGCACGCGTAAGAAATCGATGCGTGGGGTGTCCACCACTTCGCCATCGACGATAGGATCGACAGCGCCCAGACCGTTCTCGGTAATATAAATAGGAATATCACCGTAGCGTTCTTTGATCATCATAATGCCGTCGGTTAACCCCTGCGGCCAGATTTCCCAGCCCCATTCAGTGTAAACACTCTGCGGATTGCGCACGAAATAGAACAGCCCTTCAACACCTTGCTCACCGCTGACTTTCTCTACCGGCGGTGTGGCAGAGACGGTTTCACGACGATAGTAGTTCAGGCCAATAAAATCACAGCGGTTGTTACGCAGTAATTCGTCATCACCCGGAGCAAAGCGCGGCACACCCCACAGGGCCTGGGATTGCGCCAGCAGTTCGTCAGGGTAGCGGCCTTTTAGCACCGGGTCGTAGAGCCAGTGAGTATGGATGGCGTCCGCCAGCGCCGTCGCGGCTTTATCTTCTGGGCTATCGGTCAGCGGTGAATGCGGTTGCAGTACGTTAACAAAGCCAATTTCGCCTTTGATTTGCATCCCTCGGAAGGCTTTAACCGCCAGCGCATGGGCAATAAATACGTGGTGACAGGCCTGAATGGCGCGAGCCGGGTTGCGGACTGAAGGCGGGTGGCTACCAGTAATGTAACCGTGACCAATAAAGACGATGGTTTCATTAAACGTCGCCCATTTCTGGACGCGTGAGCCAAAGCGGGCATAGCACAGTCGCGCATATTCTTCGAAGGCTTCTGCCGTTGAGCGGGCTTCCCAGCCGCCTTCATCCTGCAACGCCTGCGGGAGGTCCCAATGATAAAGGGTAATCATTGGCTCAATATTATGTGCTAACAGGTCATCAATCAGATCGCTGTAAAACTTCACGCCCGCTTCGTTTATCTCGCCACGGCCGTTTGGCAGCAGACGAGGCCACGAGATAGAGAAACGGTAGCTTTGCAGCCCCATTTCGGCCATGAGCTGGACGTCTTCTTTTACGCGATGGTAGTGATCGACGGCGATATCGCCGTTCGTACCCTGATAGGTTGTCCCTGGCTGGTGGGAGAAAATATCCCAGATAGACGGGCCTTTACCGTCTTCATCGTGTGCACCTTCAACCTGGTACGCTGCGGTAGCAGCACCCCAGAGGAAATTTGGGGGAAAAGCAGACATAAAACACTCCTTACCTGTGTGATATCACGAGTGTAAAGAGTGAGATTAAGCTGTGCAACCGGTTTCAGAAACCGGTTCCATAGATGAGATCCGAATCACTTTTTCAAGAAGAAGGGGTGACGGTTTTTTGCAGCGTGGCAGTAGCCGGTTCAGGCGGCTGATAGTTATCAATGTGGTGGGCCACAATCAACAACAGAACGGAGAAGCCCAGAATAATCCAACCAATTAATTCAACAATACGAGTCAATACGGAATTCATGAAATTTAGCTAACAGTCCATTGAGAAAATAATGCCAGAGCAAGATCTTAGCGTGCTGGCGTCACAACGCAAGTTTTCAGCCGAATCGTTTCGACAGGTGGTGTTTATTTCATCAATTGATGGGTTGATACGCCATAATGTTATTAAACTGTTGTATGAAACTATCAGATGAGTTCAAATAATGAAATCGATTACAAAATGCAATCAAGCACATCAAATAAAGAAGTGAGGCGACACATGAGTGACCAAATCCGTGTTGGGCTAGTGGGTTATGGCTATGCCAGTAAGACATTTCACGCGCCGCTTATCAGCGGTACGCCGGGTATGGAGCTGTCTGTTGTCTCCAGCAGCGATGCGAGTAAGGTCCACGCCGACTGGCCGACGGTGCAGGTCGTATCAGACCCCGCCGCGCTGTTTAACAATCCTGATATTGATTTGATTGTTATCCCAACACCGAACGATACCCATTTCCCGCTGGCGAAAGCAGCGCTGGAAGCGGGCAAAAACGTGGTGGTCGATAAACCTTTCACCGTGACACTGTCACAAGCGCGTGAGCTGGATACCCTCGCTAGGCAGCACGGTAAGCTGCTCTCTGTGTTCCATAACCGCCGCTGGGACAGCGACTTCCTGACGGTAAAAGCGCTGATCAACGAAGGTAAGTTGGGTGAGGTTGCCCATTTCGAATCGCATTTCGACCGCTATCGACCGCAGGTACGCGCCCGCTGGCGTGAACAGGCTGGGCTGGGGAGCGGTATCTGGTACGACTTAGGCCCGCATCTGCTTGATCAGGCCGTCAGCCTGTTTGGCTTACCACAAAGCCTGTATGTCGATCTTGGTCAACTGCGCCCGGGCGCGCAGTCGACCGATTACTTCCATGCGGTCTTAACGTATCCACAGCGTCGCGTGGTGCTGCATGGCACACTGCTGGCGGCAGCGGAAACGGCGCGCTATATCGTGCACGGTACCGAGGCAAGCTATGTCAAATTTGGTCTTGACCCGCAAGAAGATCGCCTGAAAAACGGCGAGCGTTTACCGCAGTCAGACTGGGGTTACGATATGCGCGACGGTATCTTAACCACGGTTGAAGGTGAAACGCGGGTGGAGACCACGTTGTTGACGCAGCCGGGCAATTATCCTGCCTATTATGCTGCGATTCGCGATGCGCTGAACGGCATTGGTGAGAACCCGGTTCCGGCAAATCAGGCTATCCAGATTATGGAACTGATTGAACTGGGTATTGAGTCTGCGAAGCACAGAGCGGCACTGACGTTAGTGTAAGAATCCAGAAATGGAAAAACCGGCAGGGTGTACCTGCCGGTTTTTTTTATGCCTGTTTGACGCGTGCGATAAGCGCCTGTTTTTCAGCTATGGTAAGGAATGCCATTTCCAGACCGTTGATTTGCGCCTGGCGAATCTGCTCTTTGCTCAGACCCGCTGCCGGAGCCGCGGTATGGTATTCGTGCTGAATATCAATCCCCTGGACTGCCGGGTCATCGGTGTTGATGCTCGCCAATACGCCGTGCTCAAGGAACGTTTTCAGCGGATGTTGAGCCAGCGATGGCACAGTGCTGGTCTGAATGTTGGAGGTCAGGCAGGACTCGATGCCGATGCGTTTTTCCGCGAGGAAATCCATCAACGCTGGATCCTGTACCGCCTTCACGCCGTGGCCAATTCGCTCCGCGCCGAGGTCGCGAATCGCTTGCCAGATGCTTTCCGGGCC
The DNA here is from genome assembly GCA_016939855.1 of Kluyvera ascorbata. Taxonomy (GTDB): domain Bacteria; phylum Pseudomonadota; class Gammaproteobacteria; order Enterobacterales; family Enterobacteriaceae; genus Kluyvera; species Kluyvera ascorbata_C. The sequence continues at coordinate 2,681,035 of CP070603.1, read as the reverse complement.
CGCGGCTTCGCCCGCGTGTACGGTAATACGCCAGCCAGCATCGCGCGCGCGGGTGAAATGGTTAAGGAACAGATGTCCCGGGAAACCCAGCTCATCACCCGCCAGATCGAGCGCGGTAATACCGTCGCGGTGTGCAAGCAGCGCGTTCAGCTCTTCTTCACAGGCCGCTTCGCCAAAGGTACGGCTCATAATGCCGATAAGACGTGCGTCGACGTTAAACGCGCGGCAGCCTTCTTTAACCCCGGCGATGACCGCTTCTACCACGCCGTCGACGGGCAGTTGGTGCGTCATAGCCATATAGCGTGGCGAAAATCGCAGCTCAACATAGTGCAGACCATTACGGGCCGCATCTTCAATGTTTTCATAAGCCACCCGGCGTACGGCATCCAGAGAGGCCAGAACCTTTACTCCCCAGTCAAGCTTGCTGAGGAAGCTCACCAGATCGGGTTCATTGCTGGTGACCTGCACGTGTGGCAGCAGGGTTTCAAGCGTAGTAGCAGGGAGCGCGAGATTGTACTGACGGCCAAGATCGAGGATGGTCTGGGCACGAATATTACCGTCAAGGTGGCGGTGGACATCGGTTAAAGGCAGGTTGATATCAATCATGATCGCACTCGTTTTTTTAGTTAAAGTGCAAACCATTATACAACAGGTTAGTAACCAGTTAAAAGC
>CP070603.1:2675535-2676733 GCA_016939855.1 Kluyvera ascorbata | reverse complement strand
CCTGTAAGTATCCCGGCAAAACGACCCATTCACTTTTAGAGATCTTCCGACATACTGATTATGTCCCCTGAGGAGATCGCTATGCGTAAGATCCGATTCACTGAACACCAGATCATCGCCGTATTGAAGTCCGTCGAAGCCGGACGTACCGTCAAGGATGTGTGCCGTGAGGCCGCTATTTCGGAAGCCAGTTATTACAACTGGAAGGCAAAATATGGCGGGATGGAAGCGGCCGATATTAAAAAAATCAAAGACCTTGAGGATGAGAATCGACGTCTGAAACAGATGTTTGCTGATCTCAGCCTTGAGTGCCGGGCACTGAAAGACGTCATCGAAAAAAAGCTTTAAAACCAGCGATAAAGCGTGAACTCGTCAGCTATCTGACGGCACAATTTGCCATGAGTTTACGCCAGGCCTGCAGGACGTTATCGCTGAGCAGGACGGTCTATTTTTACCAGCCCGATACCCGACGTGATGAACCGGTGATCTGTGCGCTGACTGAACTGGCAGAACGCTATCCGCGCTACGGTTTTAAGAAGTTGTTCCAGCTGCTGCGCAGGCAGGGCAATACCTGGAACCATAAACGTGTTCACCGGATTTACTGCCTGCTGAAACTGAATTTTCGTCGCAAGGGAAAACAGCGGCTGCCAGTGCGTAATCCAGCACCACTGGCGACACCGCAAGCATTAAACCAGAGCTGGTCCATCGATTTTATGCACGACGCCCTGGTCTGCGGCAGACGCTTCCGGACCTTCAATGTGGTGGATGATTTTAACCGCGAAGCACTGGCGATAGAAATCGACCTGAATATCCCGGCTCAGCGAGTCATCCGGGTGCTGGACAGGATCGCGGCAAACCGCGGCTACCCGCTGAAGATGCGGATGGACAACGGGCCAGAGCTGGTCTCACTGGCGCTGGCACAATGGGCCGAAGAACATGGCGTGCAGCTCGAATTTATCAAACCGGGTAAGCCGACGCAAAATGCGTTTATCGAACGGTTCAACCGGACATACCGGACAGAAATCCTGGATTTTTACCTGTTCAGAACACTGAATGAAGCACGGGAAATCACCGGACGCTGGCTGATGGAATATAACAACGAGCGACCTCACGAATCCCTGAACAACCTGACGCCGGAAGAGTGCCGGCTGATGGCTGAAAAACCGGAACTCTCAAAAAGTGCGTGGAACTAAAGCTG
>CP070603.1:2655159-2665021 GCA_016939855.1 Kluyvera ascorbata | reverse complement strand
AGCCCCAGCTCGCTGAGCCCCGGGTGATCATCCGGGCGGCGTCCCTGTGGCCAATGGAACAGACGTTCATCTTCGCGAATGGGCAGGTCGTTGATGCAGGCGAAACGGCGCTGCATCAGACCATCGTCGTTAAATTCCCAGTTTTCATTACCGTATGAACGATACCAGTTGCCGGAATCATCATGCCACTCATAGGCGTAGCGCACGGCAATGCGATTACCTTCATACGCCCAAAGCTCTTTGATTAGCCGATACTCACGCTCCTTTTTCCATTTCCGCGCCAGAAATACCTGCGCTTCAGCGCGGCTATTGACGAACTCCGCACGATTACGCCATTGCGTATCCAGCGTGTAGGCCAAAGCGACTTTGGCCGGGTCGCGGCTATTCCAGCCATCTTCTGCGAGGCGGACTTTTTCGATCGCGCTTTCACGCGTAAAAGGAGGAAGCGGCGGGCGGCTAGTGCTCATAGGAATCTCCGGTTTTGTGATGTAGACAGATCTGTCTACTTGGTGCTAACGTATTCCGACCGCCTGTGTTTGTCAACGGAGAAAAAAGATGATGAATAGGGAAAACAGCAGCTCGCGTGCGGTGAGTGCTAAAGCGAAAATTCTGACATCCGCGCACACCTTGTTTTATCTCCACGGCATCCGCGCCACGGGAATCGATAAAATCATCGAGCATGCTAGCGTCACCAAAGTGACGTTTTACCGCCACTTTCCCAGTAAAAATTTACTGATCCTCGCCTATCTGGATTACCGTCATACCCTATGGATGGACTGGTTTTCCAATACGTTAAAGCAGCACGATGTAACGATGCCTGACCCAGTGGAAGCGTTGCTTTCCACCCTGTGCCTCTGGTGGAGCGAGCCTGACTTTCGCGGCTGCGCGTTTTTGAATGCGACGGCAGAGATGAGTGAGGCGCTGCCGGAGGTTGAGCAACTGACGCGTGACCATAAAGCCGCCGTGGTCGCCGAGCTGGCGACACGGTGGCCACTTGATGATTCAGCGCTTGCTGCCGTTGTCATGGCACTGGACGGTGCGATTATGCACGCGCAGATGGGGTATCCCGTCGAACGGGTTACAGGGCAGCTACGCCAGATGTTAACCGCGCTGCTGGCTGCTAGTAGGTCAGCGTAATCACTACTGTGTCGGTATACGCGCCGGGAGAGGGCCATTTCTGCGCGGGGACATTCCCGTAGACCACCAGCTCCTGCGGCTGTCCACTGCTGGAATACTGTTTCTCCTGGTTATCTTGTGTCCATTCAACAGAATGTGCGGCATCCTGATAGAGACCATAGCTGACGCATTCGCCGTTATGGCACAGCGAACGCGCATTGCCGTCAGGATGCAGGCCATGGCCTATCCCGACGGAATATGAGGTACCCGTTGGGCATTGAATGCTGATGTTGGCCGTTGAGCTTGCCTGCAACGCATTCGCTGCGGCAGGGGTTTTACTGCCAAATTCCATGTCATCGACGCTGACAATCTCACAACCATTTTTCACTGTCGCCGTGGCGCTGATTTGGTCGGTGACCAGCGTTCCCGAGAGCCCGCTACATGAGGGCAACGACTGCATTGATGATGCTGAAGCGTAGCGAATCTGTACGCTGGTAGCATAATCGTAATAGGTCCCGGCGCTGATATCCTTCTGTCCGGGATTTATCTTGCCGATGAGCGGAATATCATGCTCGACGTTACTTTGACCACTCCCCAGTTCCATATCAATTTGCGCGTAAACATCACTGTTTTGACTCAGCGGATGATGCAGATCGTAAATGGAGTAGAGCGAAAAATAGAGCGGTGTGGTGGATGGTTCATTCTGGCTCATGGGGATAGGGTCATTGGCCATGAGCTTCAGGCAGGCGCGAACATACTCAGCCTGACCATCGTAGTTATTGCAGGTGAACGACAGCTTCGTGCTGGTGGTGCTACTTGCGCCAGGGGTAACGGTGCCAAAATTGAGTCCGGGAGGGCTGCCGTTCCAGCAGTCTGCCGCTTTAGCGGCCGGGCATAATACCACCATCAGCGCCAGAAGCAGGCTGATGAATCCTAATGAGCGAGTGGCTGACATAGCGCGTTGATGGCCTCTACAGAATGGGAATGGCTGAGCTGCTGCGGCAGCGTCACCTGACAGGATGAGGACGCCCACTGAACGCTAACTTTGCCGCCAGTCGGTGGGTCTTCAAGGTATATTTTGCCATCGTAGCCAGCGATGGTTTGTTGCGTACCGTGTGATGGCGCTTCACCTTGCGGCGTACTCACGCTGACCTGTGCCGAGAACGGCACGTTTTTACCGTCGGCGGTTTTCACCGTCATCAACAGCGCATGGGTTTTATAAATGGTGAATTTAGCCAGCGCCCCGCTGGCAGTTTTCGGGATCAAAACCTCACCGGTGTAAGGTGCGCGGTACTCTTCGTCCAACTGCAGCACATCGATATCCAGACGGTTTTCCTGATAAGGATTGAGGTTGTTGAGGAATAACATCCCATTTTTATCGGTACGCCCCACGGGGCGGTGTTCCAGGTAAACCGGTACATTCGGCACGTGTGAAGTATCCACAATGGCAAAGGCGCTACCCAACACGCGGGTGGCGTACAGATGGCCCATAAACAGGCCAAGGGCGCCGGACAGAGAGCCATAATAATCGCTGGCGTTGTCCTGGCGGTTAAAGCCCAATGCCATATCGCTCCAGTGATTACGGTGCTGGACGGTGGCGTGGACGGCGGCGTTGTCCCCACTTTGGGCTGACATGTTCCAACCCCAGCCAGGTTTATTCGCATCGAGCGAGTGGGCCAGACTCGCCTGCATGGCGTTGCCATCGTTATCATGGCTGTCTTGCAGCGAGAGGTAATCTTTGTGCTGGTTCAGCGGCATGCTGAAGTTCAGGAAAACCGTCGTATTACGTTCGTCACCCAGTTCGCGGGTCAGGCTGGTGGCAAGCGTAATGCCATGAACGTAGCTCTTCGACCATGACACGCCAGCATACTGCGATGAGGAGTCCGGGTAGGTTTGGTTCACCCAGCTCACCCCGAAAGTGCCGGTTGCATCAAAGGTCACGCTGGCAAACGCTGAATCTTCACGGGTTGTCAGAGTATTGTCCGCAATGGATGACACGTCCCGATAACCGTTGCTGGCCTGTGAATGGTTTAGCGCGATGTTATAGCGGCGATTATTCCACTGCCAGCCGGAACCCCACTGTGAGCCGCTATTTTCATCATACTGGCTGTTAGAGGCGTTAAGGTGAAATACGCCGAGCGTCGGTGACAGCAGGTAATCCCATCCCATGCCTTCATTGTGCAACTTTGCGCTTTGTTCGGCATGTAACCCAACCGTCGATTTATTACTGACTCCATAGCGCCAATCGCCGACGCCGACAAATTCGCTGTCATAGCTATTTGATTGGTATGTGTAATCTTTTCGTACCCAGCCCGCGCTGACACCCCAGGTGTTCAGCCCGGCAGAGAGTAGTTGCGTGGCGCCATAGAGATCGAGATTCACCACGCGCTGCTGGCCGTTGATGTCGGTAATCACCACCTGCGCGCCTTCATTGCCGGTGAAAATTGGCGCGGTATTGAGGGTAAATTGTCCGGGGTCAACGCGCTGCGACGACGCTTTCACCCCGCGGACGTACAAATCCACGGTTGATGGCAGAGTGACGCTATCGGTCAGAATATCCTGCGATGAGGTGCTGAAGTTAGGCTGCGTGGCGTAGTTATGAGCAATATTGATGCCGCCAAAACGTACGCTGCTGTTCCAGCTTTGGGTGGTGGTAAAACTGTCGCCCAGCGTCATTGAGAACAGCTTATCGACGTTTTGATAAACCCAACTGCTCATTAACCGATGCGTACCGCGTTCGGCGTCGGTTGGGCTGGTCGAGTCTTTGCTGTTAAACGATGAGCTAAAAAAGCCGGGGCCCAGGCCAAAGGTCCGAAACTCGCTGAACAGCGATGCATCCTGCTCACCGCTTTCGTGACTGGTAAAAACGTTGTAGTTCAGCGCCAGCCCGCGGACTTCAGGCGAAAGCTGAGAGCTATGAACCAGGTGCGAACCATTGCGGTTGGCCAGGCGGCTGTCACGTCCTAGCCAATCTTTGCTGGCCACAATGTTGATGCTCTGGCTCAGATTATCGAAGGTGACGTCCAGACCGTCCTGTGGACTGAGTTCGAGATAGCCCTGTTTTTCGGGTAGAGAGGCCGTTTTGATGTCGAGTTTTTTGGCATCATTGGCGGAAATATAGAGTTTATTATCAATATTTTTGGCTTTCACAAAACCTTTAATGGCCTGCCCGTTAACCGTTGCGGTCAGGTAAAGTGTCGTATTCTCTGCGGCGTAGGCGTGAGTACAGACCAAAAACCAGAGTGGTAGGGTATTACGGAGTAATATTGATGGTCTGTTTTTTCTCATTATCGTTCAGATTTAGTGATAAAGATGACGCATTAGTAATTCCTTTCGGGAGAGGCCATTCCTTTTCACTTTGAGGCAGTACGTAGCCGAGTAACCCTTTACTCATTGGCACGCTCTGTGCACCGGCGTGAAGCGTGATATCGCTTAACTTGAGGTGCTGTGTGCCATTGTTACGGACTTTAAGCATCACCGGATGTGCGAGACGGTCGATGGAGAAGGTCACGCGGTTGAGATCCGGCTGCTGGTCTTTGCAGTTCACAAAAACCGGGATGGAGTAGCGCAGAAGAAAACGCACGCCATCTTTTTCCGCCATGTTGTTACTGCCGGGCAGTTCATCAACCACCAGACGATAAGCCCGCTCGGTATCACCGTCTGGCGGCACCGGAAGGATCACGCGGATAAGCTGCTGGCGAGACGCGGGAATGCTGGTCATCGGCGGGCTGACCAGCAAATCTTCGGTGTCGCTCAGGGTGTCTTTATTGTTTTGCTGATGCCAGGCGTAAACGCGAATCTGCGCGCCAATAGCCGCGCTACCCACGTTTTTCACGTAGATAGCCTGGGCGGTTTCCCCGGCACAAAAACCGACGTTAACCGGATACACCTGCAGCGTGGCTGCATACGAAGGCAGAGCTACTAACGTTCCTAAAGTAGAAAGAATGATGCCAGCCAGTTTGCGTTTCATATGCTAAGCCTGAAATGAAATTAGTAAGTGACGGTGAGGGTTACGGTATCGGTGTAATCGCCCGCGGGCGCTTGCGCCAGCGCATCGGCAGCCACTTTGCCGTAAATTGAGATCATCTGAGCGGAGCCGTTACCGCTGCCAGAAATTGCTGTCGTAGAGAGATCGCTTGTCCTGCCGGAGTCACCGTAGAGGTTGTAGGCCACCGTTTCCGAAGCGTCTTTGTTTTTCATTGCATAAGTGCGACCGCTCTCGCTGATGAGGTTATAACTGGTGCCGTTGGTGCAGGTCACAGAGGCGTCAGCAGAAACGTCAATTTCACCGGAGTCGCTGGCGTGTGAACCAAAATCCATATCGGCAACGCTTATCTGGCAAGATTTCTCGACGGTCAACTTGACGTGCATATTCGCAGATGCCGTCAGGGGTGAATCATCTGCAAACGCAGCAGATGAAAATAAAATGCTAATCGCAGTCAGAGTTAACGCAGTGGCTTGACGGTTAATCATTTTAAAACTCGCTAAATATTAATAATTTTCGGGGTGGGATAATAACGGAGCGGAGAATAGGGGTTAGGAATAGTCTTAGATTGAGCAATCGTGCTATGTCTAGGATATGTGAATGATAAGATCTGATATTAACAATTGAAGACTAGTAGGTAATGCTTGCGCAATGCCTGGCGGTATTGCGCAAAGGCGGCTAACGTAGGGTACGAATAGCCGCGATCAGCCTTTCAACGCCTTGCTCCAGCTTCACACGCGGGCAGCCGGCATTAAGACGAATAAAACCGTTACCTTCTACGCCATAGGTATACCCCGGCATAATGGCGACCTTCTGCTGTTTTATTAACACGTCTTGCAACTCACGATCGTCAATATTCAGCGGACGTAAATCAATCCACGCCAGATAGGTCGCTTGTGGCACCGCCCACTTTAATTCCGGGAAGGCGGCATTCAGCGTCTGCTCGATATAGCGCATATTATCCTGTAAGTAATCGCGCAGCGCATCCAGCCAGGTTTCCCCTTGCTCGTAGGCGGCAATATGGGCGACCAGCGCGGGAACAGAAGGTGAGGAGAGGCCATCGCGGTTTTTCAGCGCGGTAAGATAGGCTTCGCGTGCCGTATCCCCAACAATCATGCCGTATGCGCCGGTGAATGCCGGAATATTGAAGCTCTTTGACCCTGAGGTGAACAGCGCCCACTCGCCGCGAGCCACTTCACTCCACGGAATATGCGCGTGGCCCTGCCAGGTCATATCCATGTGAATTTCATCGCTAATGACGCGAACGTGATGCTTTTCACACAGCGTGGCCATGGTTTCGAGCTCACCACGGGTCCAGACTTTGCCAGTCGGGTTTTGTGGACTACACAGCAGCAGCACGGTGTTCTGTGGTTCGGCAAGCACCGCTTCCAGTTTGTCCATATCGCAGAACCACTGGCCGTTTTGCTTATCCATCGGAACGCCGACCACGCGGCGTTGGTTGCCTTCAATAGTTTTAAAGAATGCGTCATAGGCAGGCGTATGAACCACGACCCCGTCTCCGGGCGCGGACCACTGGCGAATCATCTCGGCCACCATATAGATAACCGATGGGCCGTAAACCAGCGTGTTGGTATCAATCACCGCATGAAAACGATGGGCGTACCAGTGGGCGATAGCCGGAAGGAATTCATCGTTTTTCCAGCGGCTGTAGCCAAATACGCCGTGGGAAAGCCGTTTACTCAGGGCGTCCAGGATGCAGGGCGCGGTGGCGAAGTCCATATCAGAAATGGTAAAGGGCAGCAGGTCGGCATCGCCAAAGCGGTCGGCAACATAGTCCCATTGGGTGCACCAGGTGCCGTGTCGGTCAATCACCGTTGAAAAATCAAACATGTGGAGATCCTAACGAAGAGAAGATAAGACTATTTTGCCCCTGTTGGAGACAGGGGCAAAGGGCTTTACGCTTGCACGGAGTTCATCAGTACCGACATCTCGTCTTTCACCGACTGAACCTGTGGGCCGATGACCACTTGCAGGTTGTGCTGGTTCAGCTTCACCACGCCAATGGCACGGTTGGCTTTCAGCGTATCGACATCCACTTTATCCATGTCGTTTACCGACAGGCGCAGACGAGTAATGCAGTTGTCAAGAGAGGAAATATTTTCAGCGCCACCCAGCGCCTGAAGGATAACCGGCACGTTGTAGCCCGATTTACCGGTCGCACCGCTGGTGGTGTGCTCTGCCGCAGGAGCGGTATCCACATCGCGACCCGGCGTTTTGATGTTAAAGCGTACGATAGCGAAGCGGAAAATCGCGTAGTAAACCGCGAACCAGACCGCCGCCACGACCGGTACCAGATACCACTTGGTGGACAGGCCGTGCAGAATGCCGAACACCACAAAGTCGATGATGTTGCCATCGGTGTTCCCGATGGTCACGCCCAGCACGGCCATCATGGTGAAGCCCAGACCGGTCAGCAGCGCGTGGATAACGTACAGTACCGGCGCGACGAACAAGAACAGGAATTCCAGCGGTTCGGTGGTGCCGCCAACCACGCAGGCAATCACGCCGGAAATCAGCAGGCCTTTAATTTTATGACGGTTTTCCGGACGAGCACAGTGGTACATCGCCAGCGCCGCGCCCGGCAGGCCGCCGAGGAAGGCCGGCATTTTACCTTGAGACAGGAAACGGGTCGCGCTTTCGGAGAAGCCGTGGGTGGTTGGGCAGCTCAGCTGCGCCTGGAAGATAGTCAGCGCGCCGCTCACGTCGTGGCCGCAGACGTCCATGGTGCCGCCCGCTTCGGTAAAGCGAATCAGCGCCACCAAAATATGGTGTAGGCCGAACGGCAGCAGCAGACGTTCACCGGTACCGAAAATCATCGGACCAAAATCACCGGCGCTGTTGATAACATGGCCCAGCGCGTTAATACCCATGGCAAAAATTGGCCAAACCAGCGGGATAACCAGGCCAACCAGGCCCAGCACAACGGTGGTGATAATTGGTACAAAGCGGGTGCCGCCGAAGAAGGCCAGCGCATCTGGCAGGCGAATAGTGTGGAAACGCTCGTGCAGCATCCAGACGATGATCCCGCAGATAACCGCGCCGAGGATCCCGGTGTCGATAGACTGGATACCGATAATATTCTGAATATTATTGGCTTTCAGAATCGCTGCGTCGGTGGTCGGCAGGATACCTTTGGCGGTCAGCCAGAAGTTCACCGCCAGGTTCATCACCGCATAGCCAACGAAACCGGCAAACGCCGCAACGCCTTTGTTATCGCGAGCCAGCCCCAGTGGAATGGCAATACAGAACATCACCGGCAGGAAGCTAAATGCGAAGGAGCCGACTTTGCTCATCCAGATAAAGACGGCTTGCAGGAATGGCGTATCAAGCCACGGCAGCAGCGTGGTGACGTCATGGCTGCTTAGCGAACTGCCGATCCCGAGCATGATCCCGCAGAAGGAAAGCAGGGCAACCGGCAGCATAAAGGTTTTGCCAAGCTGCTGGAAAAATTCCCAGAGGGTGACTTTTGGTGCGGTATTCGCCGTCATGAAACGACTCCTTAATCCTGAAAAAAGGGTTTCTAACAATCACGGGACAGGAAGATAAAACGTTTTACCATTTTTTAGTGAGAAACAAATCACAAAAGCAAGTGATAATAAGGTTTATAAAGTACACCTGTTGATAAAACGTTTTATCTGTTGAGCAAAAGGAGCCCTGCGGGAACCATGGCGATTGCAAAAAAAGTCACCATTAACGATGTAGCACTGGCGGCCGGCGTGTCCGTCAGTACCGTCTCGCTGGTTCTCAGCGGTAAAGGGCGAATCTCTTCCGCGACGGGTGAGCGCGTTTACCAGGCTATCGACCAACTGGGGTTTGTGCGCAACCGGCAGGCCGTCTCGTTACGCGGCGGGCAGACGGGAGTGATTGGCCTGATTGTCGGCGATCTCTCGTCGCCGTTTTATGCTGAACTGACGGCGGGCATGACCGCCGCTCTCGAATCGCAGGGCAAAATGGTGTTTTTGACCCAGGGTGGCAAGCGGGGCGAGCAGATGCTGCAACGTTTCGACGCGCTGGTGTCGCAGGGCGTTGACGGTGTGGTGATCGCCGGTTCGGTCGACCAGGCCGCCGAACTGCGGGCCAAAGCGGCAGAAACCGAAACGCCATTGGTATTCGCGTCTCGCGCCAGCTACCTCGATGAAGTCGATATTATTCGCCCGGACAATATGCAGGCGGCGCAACTGGTGACCGAACATCTGATCCGCCGCGGGCATCAGCGCATTGCCTGGCTCGGTGGGCAAAGCTCATCGTTAACCCGTGCTGAGCGGGTCGGCGGCTACTGCTCCACGCTCATTAAGTACGGTCTGCCGTTCCATAGCGAATGGGTGCTGGAGTGTGAAACCAGCCAGAAGCAGGCATCGGAAGCTATTACCGGCCTGCTGCGGCACAACCCGACCATTAGCGCCGTGCTGTGCTACAACAGCGTGATAGCGATGGGCGCGTGGTTTGGCCTGATGCGGGCGGGTAAGCAGAGCGGCGAAGATAGCGTTGAGAGTTATTTTGAGCAGCGCGTGGCGCTGGCGGCGTTTGCTGATGTGCCGGAAAAGGCGCTGGACGATGTGCCGCTGACCTGGGTGACGACACCTGCGCGTGAAATGGGGCAAAGCGTTGCAGAGCGGATTTTACAGCGAATTGATACCGGGCAAGGCACGGCCAGAAACCTGATTATGCCGCCGCGGCTGGTGGCGCGGAAATAGGGTACGGAGCATGTTCCCGGCGTCGCTATGCTTGGCCGGGCTACGT
>CP070603.1:2646576-2655113 GCA_016939855.1 Kluyvera ascorbata | reverse complement strand
CGATTGCGGTAATAAAAAAGCGCCTGAAAAGGCGCTTTTTTTGATTATGGTGCAGGAAGGGTTGCGGGCTCTTCCGGCTGGGCTAAGCCCGCCATGCCGAACATCCCGACAAAGTCTTCCAGCGGCATTTTCTGCCCGTTCAGCGTCACCTGCCCATCAGCGTACTGCAGGCTGCTGCTAATCGCATTGTCCTGAGTGGTGGTGAGACGGAACATCTGACCCATCGCCGCCAGCCCCTGAACCTGCTGAGTGGCTAACTTGGTGGCATCTTCCTGCTGATAACCTTCCAGACGCGCGACCTGAGTCATCAGCTCGGTTGCCATATCCATCGGAATAGACAGTTTGGCATCCAGTGATTTCACACCGCGATCGACCTGCTGCGCCAGCGTGGTTGCTTCACCGGTAGCCTGTGCCGGGTCTTTCAGCGCCAGGGAGAGGTTCAGCGCGCTTTCGCCTTTCGCGTTTTTCCAGCTCAGCGGTGACAGTGTCACAACCGGGTCGCCTTTCAGCAGAATAGGCAGGGAGCTGAATAGCGCGTCGACCGCTTTTTGCTGATACAGCTCAGGGTTTTGCGCCAGATCCGGCTGTGCCATCAGCACCTGGGTCTGCGCCTGATACTGCTGGCTGAACTGATGCATTGCTACGCCGTCGATACCGTCAACCTTCAGCGTTAGCTGCCCGCTGCCGAAATCCTGATTTTGCAGCTTGAGGTTATTCAGCGTGTAATCGAGCTGACTGTTAATCTTTTTACCGTCAGGCGTCAGGGAGGACTTCCCGGCAATACGCATACCGGTTAACTCAGCCAGATCTTTACCTTCAACAGAGACCGCGAGGCGTTCTAGGGAGAGGGTCTGGTCACCGATGCGCTCATCAAACGTCGTCAGCTTGCTGGAGCCGTCGGTTTTCAGGCCGTTAAAGACGAACTGAACCTTCTGATTGTATTCGTTTACCGCATTGACCAGGCCGCTTTTGGCTTCCCCGGTCAGTGATACCAGGCTACCCTGGCTGTCCGCAGAAAGCACGAAATCTCCGCCGCTGAAGGTGACCTTCTCGGCATCTTTTTCATAATCCAGCGGTTTGAGCGCAATGGCGGATTCGGTGTCGCCGTTGTAGCTGATGCGGGTGTTGATATCGAACGGAGATTGCCCTTTGGCGAGGTCGAACAGCGGCTTGGTCACTTCATTGTTGACCAGCACGGTGTTCACGCTTGCCATCGCCGGGGCAAGGTTGAAGGACTTCAGCGAGGCCAGTGGGATTGGGCCGTGGCTAACGGATTCATCCAGAACCACGCTTTGACCTGCTTTTAACCATGAATTTTCAGCGCCTGCCAGCGGCTTCACCACCATTTTCAGTTGGCTGCTGAAAACACCACGCTGGTAGTCCTGATAGCTAATCTCAAGACCGGCTTCCGGCGCGCTCAGCTTAAGCTGTGCGTTTGCCTGAGAGACCATATCCGCAATATGCGATTCCAGTTGTTTGCCCGTGTACCAGGCTCCACCTGTCCAGACCACCCCTAAAGCGACAATAATACCTGCGGCAACCAGCGTTTTTTTCATCGTGTTTTATCCATAAAAATGAAACCAGGCGGGACAGCCGCCTGGTCGAGTCATAAGGCTATGCAAAAGAGTAGCAAGCCTGTCCTGAAACTTCAGTATTTACTTTAACTTATTATATACACGCGCTAAACGACCGTTACCGCTGACCTGAATCGGCGATTCATTCGCCGCGACGAACGCGGATTCACCCGGTTTTAACACCAGACGCTGGTCGTTTTTGCTGAGCACGGATTCACCGTCAACGCAGAACAGAATAGCGGCACCATCCTGAGTCAACGTCGCGGCGTTGTCACCCAGAGCGTGCAGGGAGAAAGCAAAATCTTCAACCGGGATCGGGAAGTCCATTTCATCGCCGCGCAGCACGGGCTGGGTCAGCAGCTCGTTTGCCGGTTTAGCAGTGAATTTGACGTTAGCGACCAGTTCCGGAATATCAATATACTTCGGCGTCAGACCCGCGCGCAGCACGTTATCGGAGTTTGCCATCACTTCAAGGCCGGTGCCGCGCAGATAAGCGTGCGGGGTTTCGGCGTACAGGAACATGGCATCACCCGGGTTGAGCTGAACGATGTTTAACAGCAGCGGAGAGAAGAGGCCGCTATCGTCCGGATAGAATTCGGCTATCAGGCGAATGGCATCCCAGGCGAGACCCTGCTGGGTTTCCAGCGCGGTGCGCAGTACCTTCAGCGCCTGTGCTTTTTCATCACCCTGCATATTCAGCAGGCCAGCGAACAGCGCGCTCAAACGTTCGCCGTCTGGCTGGGCGATAAACTTACCGATAAGCGGATTGGCAGCGGCAACCGGTTGAAGCAGGGTCGCGATTTCGGCAAATTCGCGAAAAGCGTTCATTGCCAGGAACGGCGTCAGCGCAAACACCAGCTCCGGCTTGTGGTTTGGATCTTTGTAGTTACGTTCTGCGGCATCCAGCGGGATCCCAGCGGCGTTTTCTTTGGCAAAACCCGCTTCCGCTGCTTTTTTGCTCGGGTGGACCTGAATAGAGAGCGGTTGTGCGGCGCAAAGCACCTTGAACAGGTAAGGTAACTCGCCAAAGCGATTGGCAACGTTAGCGCCCAGCAGCGCGGTTTTATCGGCATCGATAACGTCGCGCAGCGACTGCACGGTGCCGTGGCTGTCGGTAATCTTTGAGCTGCTCTTCGGGTGTGCGCCCATCCAGAGTTCGGCCATTGGCAGACCGTCAGGATTGGCCATTCCGTAGAGTTCCGTTAACGCAGTTTTGCTACCCCAGGCATAGTTTTGCACTGAGTTGATGAGTTTTTGCATTATCAAGCCCTGTTTCAATGTGGATTCTTTGGGTCGTATTAAAGCAAAAAAAAGCGCTGCCGTATGCCGTAGAAATAAAAAGTCGTACTTGTCTCAGTTTTTGTTAAAAAATTGTGTACGATAGGGTAACTCGCTTTTAACCTGGGCAAATGGAAAGACTGCCCTTCATAACATCATCAAAGCAGTAAGTGAGAGTACAATGTCGAATAAACCTTTCTATTATCAGGATCCTTTTCCGTTAGAAAAGGATGAGACCGAGTATTACCTGTTAAGCAACGACTACGTTTCCGTCGCAGAATTTGAAGGGCAGGAAGTCCTCAAAGTTGCCCCGCAAGCGTTGACGCTTCTTGCTAAACACGCCTTCCACGATGCTTCCTTCATGCTTCGCCCCGCGCATCAGCAGCAGGTCGCCGACATCCTGAACGACCCGGAAGCCAGCGAAAACGACAAATACGTGGCGCTGCAGTTCCTGCGCAACTCCGATATCGCGGCGAAAGGTATCCTGCCAACCTGTCAGGACACCGGCACCGCGATCATCATGGGTAAAAAAGGCCAGCGCGTCTGGACCGGCGGTGGTGATGAAGCGGCCCTGGCTCGTGGCGTCTACGATACGTTTATCGAAGATAACCTGCGCTACTCGCAAAACGCGCCGCTGGATATGTACAAAGAGGTCAACACCGGGACCAACCTGCCGGCGCAGATTGACCTCTACAGCGTTGATGGCGATGAATATAAGTTCTTGTGCATCGCCAAAGGCGGTGGCTCAGCGAACAAAACCTACCTCTATCAGGAAACCAAAGCGTTAATTACCCCAGCCAAGCTGAAAAATTATCTGGTTGAGAAGATGCGTACTCTCGGCACTGCGGCTTGCCCGCCGTACCATATTGCCTTTGTGATTGGCGGTACCTCGGCGGAAGCGACGCTGAAAACCGTGAAGCTGGCGTCGACCAAATACTACGACGGTCTGCCAACCGAAGGTAACGAACACGGCCAGGCATTCCGCGACGTTGAGCTTGAAAAAGAGCTGCTGGTTGAAGCGCAGAACCTGGGCCTCGGCGCACAGTTCGGCGGTAAATACTTCGCTCACGATATCCGTGTGGTGCGTCTGCCGCGTCACGGCGCGTCCTGCCCGGTTGGGATGGGCGTTTCCTGCTCCGCGGATCGTAACATCAAAGCCAAAATCAACCGCCACGGCATTTGGATTGAGAAACTGGAAAACAACCCAGGTAAATACATTCCGGAATCGCTGCGTAAAGCGGGTGAAGGCGAAGCGGTGAAGGTTGACCTGAACCGTCCGATGAGCGACATCCTCAAGCAACTCTCTCAGTACCCGGTCTCTACGCGTCTGTCGCTGAGCGGCACTATCATCGTGGGTCGCGATATTGCACACGCTAAGCTGAAAGAGCGCATGGACAAAGGCGAAGGGCTGCCGCAGTACATTAAAGATCACCCGATCTACTACGCGGGCCCGGCAAAAACCCCTGAAGGCTATGCTTCTGGTTCCCTTGGCCCAACCACCGCAGGGCGTATGGACTCCTACGTCGATCAGCTACAGGCGGAAGGCGGCAGTATGATCATGCTGGCAAAAGGTAACCGTAGCCAGCAGGTGACCGACGCCTGCCACAAGCACGGCGGCTTCTACCTCGGCAGCATCGGCGGCCCGGCGGCGGTGCTGGCGCAAAGCAGTATTAAGAGTCTGGAATGCGTGGAGTACCCGGAGCTGGGTATGGAAGCCATCTGGAAAATTGAAGTGGAAGACTTCCCGGCGTTTATCCTGGTGGATGACAAAGGCAACGACTTCTTCCAGCAGATTCAGGCGTCGCAGTGCGCCCGCTGCGTGAAGTAATCTCTTTTACCGCCCTTCGGGGCGGTTTTTGTTTCTCCGTCCATACTTATCTTTTTCGCAAGAGCAATGTCACTTCACAATCACTTTGAATTCAAGGAGAAGGTAATGACAACGTCACGCCGCGAAAGCGATTCGATGGGGCCGATTGAGGTTCCTGCTGACAAACTGTGGGGCGCGCAAACCCAGCGCTCACTGGAGCATTTTCGGATCTCCACCGAGAAAATGCCGCTTTCGCTGATTTATGCCCTGGCGCTGACCAAGCGCGCGGCGGCTAAGGTTAACCTGGATTTGGGCCTGTTAGCGGCGGATAAGGCTGAAGCCATTATGGCGGCCGCCGATGAAGTCCTGAAAGATCAGCACCCCGATGAGTTCCCGCTGGCTATCTGGCAGACCGGCTCCGGCACCCAAAGTAATATGAACATGAACGAGGTGCTGGCTAACCGCGCCAGTGAACTGCTGGGCGGCGAGCGCGGTATGTCGCGTAAGGTTCACCCGAATGATGACGTGAACAAAAGCCAGAGCTCGAACGACGTCTTCCCAACGGCGATGCACGTGGCGGCGCTGATTGCGCTTCGCGAGCATCTGCTACCGCAGCTCGCGGTGTTGCAGGAGACGCTGCGCCAGAAATCCGAAAGCTTCCGTGACATCGTCAAAATTGGCCGTACTCATTTACAGGACGCTACGCCGCTGACGCTGGGCCAGGAGTTTTCCGGCTGGGTGGCGATGCTCGAGCACAATCGCCGCCACCTTGAACACAGCTTGCCGCACCTCAGCGAGCTAGCCTTAGGCGGCACCGCGGTGGGGACCGGGTTAAATACCCACCCGGAATATGCGGTACGCGTGGCAAAAGAGCTGGCATCGTTAACCGGGCAGCCATTTATCACGGCACCGAATAAATTTGAAGCATTAGCCACCTGCGATGCGCTGGTGCATACGCATGGGGCACTGAAAGGTCTGGCGGCATCGCTGATGAAAATTGCCAACGACGTGCGCTGGCTGGCCTCTGGCCCGCGCTGCGGCATCGGCGAACTTTCTATTCCGGAAAACGAACCGGGTTCCTCGATCATGCCGGGTAAAGTGAACCCGACCCAGTGTGAAGCGATGACCATGCTGTGCTGCCAGGTGATGGGCAATGATGTGGCGGTCAATATCGGCGGTGCGTCCGGCAACTTCGAGCTTAACGTTTATCGCCCGATGATCATCCACAATGTACTGCAATCCGTGCGCCTGTTGGCTGACGGTATGGAGAGCTTTAACGAGCACTGCGCGGTGGGGATTGAGCCTAACCGCGAACGTATCGACCAGTTGCTTAACGAGTCGTTAATGCTGGTGACGGCGCTGAACACCCACATCGGCTATGACAAAGCGGCGGAGATTGCCAAGAAAGCGCACAAAGAGGGGCTGACGTTGAAGAACGCGGCGCTGGCGTTAGGTTACCTCAGCGCCGAGGAGTTTGACCGCTGGGTGCGGCCAGAAGAGATGGTCGGCAGTCAGGTCAGCGGCGGTTAATCCGGCGCTAACCACAGGTGCAGCCGCTCAATCATCAACTTAAGCGGCTGCGCTTCTGGCTTGTGCCGGTGTTGTACGTTATCGGCATCGTAGTTCAGCAGTTCGCCAAGATCCGGCACGCTGACGCCATTGCGCCCGGAAATCACCGCAATTAACGGGCCAGGGCAGGCGTACTGCACCTGCTTTTGCTCACCGGCGTACCACACGCGAGCAATAGGCTGTACCTTCACCGGGCGCTTGATTTTCAACTTTGCCTGCTGCGGCAGCGCGGCAATGTCCTGATATTCTCGCTCCAGCCTCGACTGCCATTGTTCCCGCGTCCACGGTGGTACTGCGCGCGGAGATTTCAGGCTTTTTTCTAACTGCGCCAGTACTTCATCGCGAGTTAAATTCTTAATGATATGTTTGTTCGCCCAGCCAAAGCGAATGGTGCTTGGGTCGGAGAGCAGGGTGAGCGAGCGGTAGGCGTTGAGGGTGATCAAACCGGGAATATAGCGGTGTACCCACTCGAAACGCGCCACCGGCGGCAGGCCGGAATCCACGGTGATTATCTGCTCCAGCGCTGCCTTTAACGCATTGATGTGCTGTACGCGAGCAATGAGCGCTTCATGCTGTTCGGTCGTTGTCTGTAGGCAGATAGCGCCGGGAAGGCGCACCGCAGCTTTGCTACTGAGGTTCTCAGACTGCTGCTGAATAAACAGATGATTAAAATGCTTCAGCGCCATTTCAAAGGCGGTTTGCCCCAGATGTTGAACGACCTGAATCTGGGATAGCGGGGCGTGCTCGGCGTTTTTTTGGACTTCCGGTAGCTCAAATATTCGCGCAGTGAGCAGGCGACAGTCAGAGAGTTCGTCGCGCAGTGCCAGCAGGTTGCGCTCTATCTGACGAAAGGTGTCGGTTAAACGCTCAACGAGGTCGTAGCTGGCCATGATTCGCTCTCCGTAAGGAAATTAGTTACAACATACTATTCGTGCCGCTAACTATAAGCCAGAATCTGGCACCGTGCAAACCGCGGTCAGCTAGCCGCGGGCAGGGAAATGTGGTGGTAGATAGGCCAGGTCAGGCTGAACCGTGCGCCGCCCAATGGACTAACGTCGCAGTGCGCCTGTCCGCCCATCGCCACGGCGATAGAGTGAACGATAGCCAGCCCTAAGCCGCAGCCGCCGGTGGCCCGGTCGCGGCTTGGGTCGAGGCGGACGAACGGCTCAAATACACGCTCGCGCTCGCCTTCAGCAATGCCGGGGCCGTCATCGTCGACCTGAAGACACGCCTGGCTGCCGTGAAGCGTCAGGCTGACTTGAATCTGCGACTGGCTGTAACGCATGGCGTTATTAATCAGGTTATCCAGCACGCGCTCCATCAGGCGCATATCCAGCGCGCCGTAATCCCCAGGCGTTATCTGGTTGACGGTCACTTCACGCTGCGGATTGACGGCCTGAACATCTTCAACGTGTGCGGTAATCCATTGCGGCAGGTTGGGCGATGTCAGAGAGAGTTCGGTCTGTGGACGGTCGAGGCGCGCGTAGGTCAGCAGTTCTTCAATCAATGCTTCAAGCTGACCGATATCACGGTTGAGCGCCAGCAACTCAGCTTCGGTCAGGTTTTCGCTCATCTCAAGGCGATAGCGCAGGCGCACCAGCGGCGTTCGCAGTTCGTGGGCGATACCGTCAATCAGCTGCTTTTTGCTGGCAATCAGCGCATTGATGTTATCTGCCATCTGGTTAAAGGCAACGCCAAGGCGCTCGAAGCTGGACATACTGTCAAAGTGAATGCGTTCGGTCAGATGACCTTCACCGAAGCGCTGCGCGGCGCTTTCCAGTCGCAGCATGTCCTGCCAGTGGGGCCGCATCCAGATAAAGACCGGAAAGGCGAGGGAAATCGCGATAAATGCCATCAGCGCAATATCAAGCAGCCGCATCTCATGCATAAAATACAGATAGGGTATTGGCCCGACGGCCAGCACGTAGTGGCTGCGTGGAATGCGTTGAATAAAGGTGTACTGGTCGTCCAGCGCCACAATATCGCCCGCCCGCAGATGCTTCATGGAACTTTCGCCCAGTTGGAATTTGCTTAGCGGCTCAATACGCAGGTCAAACGACAGGTTAAGATCAAGCTCGTTGAGCGTTTTGCTCCAGTTGCGCGGCGGGATTTCACGTAGCTCGCTACGCATCAGATACAGGGAGCTTTTCATCAGATCGTCAAGCGACTGACGACCGGCCCGTTCGGCGGTGAACTTATAAACCAACCCGACCAGCATGGTCATGACCAGAAAGCAGACAAACAGTAAAAGGTAAAACTGCACAAACAGTTTTTTCATGGAAAATCACCGAACGTTCAATGTGTTAGCT
>CP070603.1:2646419-2646494 GCA_016939855.1 Kluyvera ascorbata | reverse complement strand
TTATCCAGGCAGAGTACACTGTATAACGCATTTCTGCATGCCCATGGACGCAATCGCAAACTGATTTCTGTTTCA
>CP070603.1:2644732-2646379 GCA_016939855.1 Kluyvera ascorbata | reverse complement strand
ACATAATGAATGAACGTTCATTCATTTGGTGGTGCCAATATCACCAGACGCCACCCTCGATTCCAACGGTAGGTTAACAATGTCCAGAAAAACGCTTCGACTTTTATTCCCACAATGGCAGGGAGGGAACAACCCGCCATATCATCTTGGCTCGCTGCTGCTCTCCTTCCTTGCCCCTAAACCCACCGGGCCGGTTGACGAAGTCCCCGTGGCTTTGCCGGATGACACCCCATTGGCTGAAGTCGATGGTATCAGAGGGAAAACGCAGATACTCCGCCAACTGAATGACGCCGCCAGGCTTATTGAGAAACATAATCCTGAGTCCATTGTGGTGTTAGGCGGCGATTGTTTAGTATCGCTCGCGCCGTTTGCGCATTTGCTCAATAAATATGGCAATAAGTTGGGTGTGCTTTGGATTGACTCTCATCCTGACGTCCAGACGGCGGTGCAGTATCCGAATGCGCATGCACATGTGTTGGGAGCGCTACTGGGGACGGGCGATAATGACTTAGTGGCTCATGTCACCAATACACTTTCTCCTGAAAAAGTGATGATTGCCGGTATCCATGACCCTCTGGCTTACGAAAGTGAATATCTGACACACCGTAATATCGCGACATCAAGCCCGGAAGCCGTCAGAGCGGGGGCTCAGGAGGTGCTGGAGTGGATAGACCGGGAGAACATCGAATATCTGGCGATTCACATCGACCTGGACGTTCTGGATCCCGCATTTTTCCGATCCGTTTTGTTTGCTCAACCGGGGCGTGGCGAGCATGACTTTGGCGATGTAGCTGAAGGTAAGCTGACCATTGAGGAGGTACTTATGCTGGTTAATCTGGCGACGTCAAAAGCAGAGGCTGTCGGGCTTACGCTCGCCGAACATTTGCCGTGGGATATGCTGAACCTCAAAAACATGCTTAACGGCTTACCGTTACTCAAATAATGGGGAGGATTGAGGGCCAGCGCGTGGTGCTAAACGCTGGCTCCAACCTTTAAAGGACGGTAAAGTCAGGGCCATTGAATGATGGGAAACGTTATATATGTCAAAGGATACCGAAACGTACCATAAGCTGATTACCGCGGCCGCAGCCTGTTTTGCCGAAAAAGGATTCAGCGCGACCAGCGTGCGCGAGATTTCTACCCGAGCCGGTATCAGCCAGGGCGCAATGTACACTTACTTTAAAGGCAAAGATGAGCTGATAAGGGCTATCGTGCTGGAAGAACAAAACACCGCGCTGGCTAGCCATAAAGAAGCTGCAACGGGAACCTATTTTGACCGCCTCTGTCATCAGGTCGCGTCCTGCATCAGCGATGTAGGTTATCCAGTGACGCATCGTCTGTGGGTTGAAATTATGGCGGAATCTTCACGGAACCCTGAACTGCAGGACACCTTTATCGCCAGCGACACCATCATGCGGCAAAGCCTCGCGACAATCATCGAGCACGGTATTGCCGCAGGCGAGTTCCGCCGGGATCTTAACCCGCAAGAAATGACCATTATTCTGTTTGCGTTTATTGATGGCTTAATTGCCCGTAAGGCGATTAATCCGGCGTTTTCGCTGGGCGTCGATGTGCCGATGTTCCCTGATTTAATGGCAAAATTGCTGCGCTAACCCGCTTGACCGGATAAGCATTTCTCAAATGCCC
>CP070603.1:2637041-2644705 GCA_016939855.1 Kluyvera ascorbata | reverse complement strand
CCTGGAAAGCGTGGCTTAAAATCATCGGCGTGAGCCTTTATCGTTGGAGAGTCCTGGTGCTATCAAATCAGATAACTTACTGAAAGGCGAGAAAGTCTGGAGCGACAACAATGCGATCTGATAGGGTGGTGAGTGCATAAAAAAAAGAAATTGGGTCGTTCCTCGCCTGGATAAGAGGCAAATATCCGCGCTACATTTGAGGTAAATGCTATGCAACAAATTGATTTTTATATGGTAGATGCTTTTGCTACCGCAACGTTTGAGGGCAATGCCGCTGCGGTTTGCCCGCTGACCGAATGGTTGCCGGATGAGACGCTATTAAACATGGCAAAGCAGCATAACCAGTCGGAAACCGCCTATTTTGTCACCAATGATAATGGTTTTGAGCTGCGTTGGTTTACGACTCAGGGGGAGATTAACCTCTGCGGCCATGCAACCCTGGCTGCCGCTCACGTTATCTTTGAATATCTTGATTATCCCGAGGCGACGATTCATTTCGATACTCGATTCGTCGGGCCGCTCACGGTGACCCGCAACGGTGAGTGGTTAACGCTTGATTTTCCCGCCTGGAAAACAGAACCCGTGGTTCCCCCAGCGTTATTGCTGGAAGCATTGGGGATTACAGAATACAAAGAAGCCCGCGTCGCGCGTGACTATCTGATTGTGCTGGAAAATCAGCAACAGGTAGAGGCGCTGCGCCCGGATATTCATGCCATGATCCCGCTGGGGAAAATGGTCTGCGTGACCGCCAAAGGCAAGGGAACATACGATTTTGTCAGCCGTTTCTTCTGTCCTGGCGAAGCCGTTGCGGAAGACCCTGTTACGGGGTCAGCCCATAGCATGTTGATCCCCTATTGGGCGGAAAAGCTCAGCAAAACGAACATGCTGGCGCATCAAGGCGTTGAGCGTGGCGGGGAGTTACGCTGTCAGTTTACGGGGGATCGCGTGCACATCGGTGGGCAGGCCACTACGTACCTGATAGGTAAAGTGCTATTACGATAGGTATCGTGCAAGCGCGCATGGGGCGGTTGTGTTCAACCGCCTTTTTTTCGCGTTTTATGCGAACATTAAGATAACCTTAAGAAGATCGCATCCAATGCTAATGAGGGGCAAAAATTTATTATTAGTATCAGGTTTACATTGTTTTCATGAATACTAGTTATGAAATTTGATACTCGTTTGACGGCTTCCGTCGTATTGCTTGCTGGTTTATCGGTGCTATTTCCTTTTGCTGCGGACTGGCACGTTCCGCTGCTGGGTGGCGTCGTGGTGGCCTGGATTGAGAATGGTCAGGCGCTCTGGTTGTTGTGTGGTGCGCTGTTTACCGTCTGGTATATCAGACCGCTCTCGCGCCCCGAAGGCGAAAAGCAGTTCTGGCTGTGGGCCGCGCTGTGGTGGGTGGTTTTACTGGGACGAAGCACCAGTTGGGGACGCGTCTATTTTCCGCAGGTACCGCATATTGTTTTCAAAATTATCTCGGTCATATTGATTGGCGCACTGCTGCTGTCGCTGCTATCGCGTAACTTGCGTAGCGAAATTAAGCGACGGATGAAGGAACAACCAATACCGCTTTGGTTGCTGGTGGTTACGGTGGCCACGTTCTTAATCTCGGATACTGTAGAACATCATCGTTTGCTGGCACCGCTGTTTGTTCGCGATCTGCATTATGCCGATATGATGGAAGAGCTGTATGAAACGCCGTTCATGATAGGGCTGCTACTGATGACGCACTATTTTATGCGTGCGGATAAAACTGCAGAAACGAAATTAACGATCGCTTATCAATAGCGATGTAACGCGCCTCAGCGTTCAGGGCACTGAGGCGTGTTTTATCAGTTAACGGAAACCGGTTTTTCTTGTTCCGCTTCGTTTTTATTCAACAGCCGGGTAGCAATAACCCCGGACATCATTGAACCATTCACGTTCAGCGCTGTACGTGCCATATCGACAATCGGTTCAATTGCAATAAAGATACCGACCAACGCGACCGGGAAATTAAGAGTGGAGAGGACAATCAGCGCGGCAAATGTTCCGCCGCCGCCAACGCCTGCCACACCGATGGAACCCAGCGCGATGGCGGGGAGCAAGGTCAACAAAAAATGCACTGAGAACGGATCGATACCCAGGGTTGGCGCAATCATGGCCACCATAATCGCCGGATAAATCCCGGCACAGCCGTTTTGTCCCATGCTGGAGCCAAATGAGGCGGCGATATTGGCAATAGTACTCGGTACGCCGAATTTCTCCTGCGCGGTAATCGCCAGCGGAATGGCCGCCGCGCTGCTGCGGGAAACAAAGGCAAAGGTCAGCACTGGCCAGACTGTTTTATAATAGCGCAGCGGATTATGACCGCTCAGCACCAGCAAAATCGCATGCACAATAAACATCATTGCCACCGCCAGATAGCAGGCAACAATAAAGCCAAGCAGGCTGGTAAATTGCGCCAACTGATAAGTGGAGAAGACTTTTGCCATTAATGCCAGCACGCCATAAGGCGTGAGCGCAATAACGATACGCACCATCTTCATTACCCAGAATTGAATGGCATTAATCCCGGCGCTTAATTTTTCACCTTCTTCCGGTGCCTCTTTCTTCACTTTCAGAAGTGCAACGCCCGCCAGCAGGGTAAATATCACAATCCCGATCACCGAAACGCTTCTTGCACCGGTCAGGTCAAGGAAAAGGTTGGTTGGAATTAATGACGTGATGAGCTGTGGCAGTGAAACGGCGGCCGTTTTCGAGACGTCATCAGCCGTTAAGGTGGACTGCATCTGCCCGAAGGTGCTGGCGTTGAGCCCAATAACGTGGGCGGTTGTCAGGCCAATAAACCCGGCGATCATGACCAACACTAGCATACAAGCGACAATAGTCAGGGACAGTTTGCCGATCCCTGCGTTATTTTCGAGCTTATTAATGGCAGACAGAATGGAAATAAAGATCAGCGGAATCGCGACCAATTTTAATAAATTCACATACCCGTTACCAATGACGCTATACCAATCAATAATAGTGGCTTTGCTGCCAGAAGAGATAAAGTGAAGAGAGAGCCCAAGGATTGCACCCATGAAAATGGCGACGAAGACCGAGCGGGAGAGCGATTGACTGCGTTTATCTATTTCGAAAATGCCCCATGAGCAGATCAAAAAAAGCGCAATATACGCGAGCGTAGTGAACATCTTTAAGCCTCTTGCCCCATTCAGCACCTGAAATGCCGGAAAGAGTTGTTTTCAATTAATTAACCTATTATCCCGGATGGATAATAATGACGCGGCGAATTATAAAGAGTAAAACTCTGCAATGTCACACAAAAAGTGTGACTTTATGCGTTTGCTGCCCCCTGATGCTATTTACGGTCTACACCATCATTGGCGGCTTGTTTTCAGCACAGGGATCTCGTAGGTTGTTTTTTTCTCTCCATTCGGGGGCAGTATGCAGGCTTTACTGGTTATTGATATGCAACGGTTTGTCAGCGATAGAATCGCGCGCGGGATAACCTATTTTCCCGCTAACAGCATTGAAAACATGAAATCCGTTATTGCCGTTTTCCGCTCAGCCGGAAAACCGGTGATTCACGTTCGTCACGAAACAACGGAACCGGATTCTGACCTACATAAAAGTTCACCGCATTATCCTCCCGTCGTCGGCTTTGAAGAGCAGGGCGAGGAAACGGTCTGGATTAAACAGACGTCTTCAGCGTTTAGTTCTACCCACCTTCAGGGCTGGCTGCAGCGGGCACAGATAACCGAGCTGACGGTGATTGGCGCCGTGGCCGGTTTTTGCGTGAACTCAACGGTTCGCTCTGGATCCGATTTGGGCTTCAAAATGACGGTGGTGCGCGATGCTGTCCTGAGTTTCCCGCTAGAAAATGCCGGACTGAGCGCAGAGAACATCTTCAACGTCACGCTTGGATTGCTGGAAGCGGGCTTTGCCAGCGGTGTTAACGCGGCTGAACTGGTGTTGCAGAGTCACTGATTTTATAAAATATGGCTGACAGCGTGTTTATTGTTCTCTTAGTAGCATAAACACGCTGTTTTTGAAGGTAGTGGTGTCGCTTCTCTCGAGGGTTATAGTTTTTCACCTAGCATTTCATGCTGCCTGGCTTATTATTACTCCCAGGCGTGCGGTGCGAAAAGATAGCCTTTATTTCGCACGGTTTTAATGCGGTAAGGTTCGGTCGCGCTGTCGAGCAGCTTCTTACGCAGGCGTGAAATCGCCACATCAACGCTGCGATCCATACCGTCGTAAGTCACGCCGCGCAGATTTTTTAATAGCGCATCACGGTCCATAATTTGCCCCGCGTGGGTAGCGAGCTCCCAAAGAAGATCGAAATCCGCCGTCGACAGCGCAATGTTATCACCGCTTAACAATACCTGGCGATTGACCGGGTCAATGGAGAGCGTGCCGAAGCAAATGGCTTTATGCGGCGTCAGCGTGGGTTGTGCCGGTGCCGTGCTGTTTGCGGAGGCCGGGCGCTGGCGCAGATGCAGACGCAGACGTGCTAGCAGTACCGCCGGGGGCGTCGTTTTGAGTATGTAATCGTTAGCGCCCATTTCCAGCGACAGAATATGGTTCATGTCGCTATCGAGCGAGGTGAGCAGCACAATAGGGCCGGCCCATTGACCGCGCAGGTCGCGGCATAGCGTCATGCCATCTTTGCCTGGCAACATGATATCCAGCAGCACCAGGTCAGGATTTTCCCGGGTAATCGTCGCCTCGGCGTTATCACCACGCGGCTCGACCACCACTTCCATATCATGCTTTCCGAGATACGCGGCGATCAGCGCCCCAACATCCGGATCATCCTCAACATAAACGATCTTATTCATTACTCTACGCACTGGCGGAAAAAAGGCTACGATACACTGAGCGTCCGTTGCTCGCCATCATTCCTTTCTTAATTTCCGCGTATCATTAACCATTCATTAATAAGCAGACTTCCGTTATGCTCGGACAACATGTTGTTTATTGGTGAACAAAAAAATGGGGTTGTTAATTAAAGCGCTGCTGGGAGCGCTAGTGGTGGTGTTGATTGGGGTATTAGCGAAAACTAAAAACTACGCGATCGCCGGTTTGATCCCGCTATTCCCGACCTTTGCACTAATTGCGCACTACATTGTCGCCAGCGAGCGTGGCACCGAGGCGCTGCGTGCCACCATTGTTTTCGGCATGTGGTCGATTATTCCCTATTTTCTCTATCTGCTGTCGCTGTGGTATTTCACCGGCATGATGCGCCTGCCGCTAGCCCTGGCAGGCGCGGTGGCCTGCTGGGGCGTCAGCGCCTGGCTGCTTATCTTTCTGTGGGGACGTTTCCACTAAACGCTAAACCAACGGGCGACCGCCATCGACGGCGAAGGTGCGCCCGGTGACGTAGCAGCTGCCGAGGATATACTCGACGAGATCGATAATCTCTTTCTCCCCGGCGGCAATCTTCATCAGCGACTTGTTGAGCGCTTTCTGACGATATTCCGCATCATCCCCTTCGTTAAACAGCACCAGCGCCGGGGCAATCGCGTTTACTTTGACCTCCGGCGCCAGTTTGCGAGCAAATGAGCGGGTCATATTATCCAGCGCAGCTTTACTGGCGGCATAGGCGATGTGCTTATCGCTGCCGCGCTCTACAACGTAGTCGGTGAAGTGAATAATATCGCCCTCAGCATGACCGTGGCCGCGCAGCATATCTTCCAGCGCATGGTTAAGCAGGTAGGGGGCATGGACGTGAATTTGCATCATGGCGTTCAGCACATGGCTCAGCGATGCGCCCGGAGTCTCTGCCAGCCAGCCGCTGGCGTTATGAATGACCGCGCGCAGGCCGGAACAGTGGCTTCTTACCGCATCCGCAAACGTATAAATGCCTTCATCGGTAGAAAAGTCTGCCTGAATACAAACCGCGCCTGCTCGCTGCATGACATCGATGGCGGGATAGTGAGTCCGGTAGCTTAAAATAACCGGTTGCTGCTGGGTGAGAAAATGGTGGGCAAGGGCGAGGCCAATGCGGCGGCCTCCACCGGTTATCAAAATTGGGCGTGATAGCATGTTTGAACCCATCGTACTCTCCTTATATTGCAGACGATGGGGCCACGCGCGTCACCCCACCAGCATCCATGTTGCCGGTACGGCGGCAACCAGAAGCAAACCAATTAATGCCAGTTCGCGACGCTTCAACATGACGTTGTCGACATGGGTGCGGCGCGCATAAATAAAGACCAATAGCCCCGGTGCATAGAGTACGACCGACAGCAGCAGGTGCATGGGGCCAGAAGCATACAATAACCATAAGCCATAAACACAAGCGCCGACACCAATTACCTTATGTAACGGACGATTCGCAATTTTTAGCAGGAATGCGCCGACCAGGAAATAGGGAACGAGGATCATTTCAGAGGCGATGGTCAGCAGCGTATTGTAGTCTGAGCTGGTTAGCCAGATCAGCACCAGACTTGCCTGAACGCTAATATTAGTCAACCAGAGCGACGCCGATGGTGCGTTATTCGCATTCTGGCGCGCAAAAATACGCGGGAATGCCTTATGCGTAGCGGCCAGCAGCGGGACTTCCGCCGCCATAATCGTCCAGCTCAGGTACGCGCCACAGACCGAGACAATCAGCCCGGCAGCAATCACCACTTCGCCCCATGAGCCCATCATGCGCACCATCAGGCCTGCCATCGACGGGTTACGCATTTCCGCGAGTTCTGGGCGCGGGACCACGCCCATCGACAGCAGCGTAACCAGCAAATAGACGCCCAGCGCGGAAACCACGGCCAGCAGCGTCGCGCGGCCGACATCCTTTTTATTACGGGCACGAGCGGAAACCACCACCGCGCCTTCCACGCCGATAAATACCCACAGAGTAATCAGCATGGTATTTTTCACCTGCTCCCAGACCGGCAAGCCTAAATCAATGCCGTGGAAATCCAGGGTGAAGGTGTCGCTGTTGAAGGCAATGGCGGCAAGAACGATAAATACCCCCAGCGGCACCAGCTTCGCGAGCGTTGCCACCAGGTTAATGCCAGCGGCGGTCTGCACGCCGCGGAG
Source organism: Kluyvera ascorbata (assembly GCA_016939855.1). Classification (GTDB taxonomy): domain Bacteria; phylum Pseudomonadota; class Gammaproteobacteria; order Enterobacterales; family Enterobacteriaceae; genus Kluyvera; species Kluyvera ascorbata_C. The sequence goes on along the minus strand of CP070603.1, from coordinate 2,637,673 downwards.
CACCAGAAAATGGACCACCCACAGCAGAACCGACGCGCCAACGATGGACTGCCAGGTATTGCCATCGCCGAAAAAGCGCAGTTCGGGCGTATCGGTAAAGAAGCTCAGCGCGGAGAAGACAATGACCAGATACGACACGTTAGCAATTACCGCGCACAGCCAATAACCCCATGCGGAGCAAAAACCGATCAGTTCGCCGAAACCTTCGCGCGCGTAGGTAAAGATGCCGCCGTCGAGATCCGGGCGAATACGGGTCAGCACCAGCATCGCGATAGCCAGGAACAGAATGCCCACGCCAGTAATCGCCCAGCCAATCAGCAGCGCGGCAGGGCTGGCAACTTCCGCCATGTTTTGCGGCAGACTAAAAACGCCCGCCCCGAGCATAGAGCTCAGAACCAGTGCCGTCAGAGCACTAAGCCCTAATTTCTTTTCCATGTGAATCCTGTTGTGGAAGAAGACGAACCAGAATATTTATTTGGCGAAATCGCATAAAAATGGAGGATTGCGCTGAGGCGGCGATTTTACGGAGAGCAGTGCATACATGCAACAATGTATGTCTTAAAAAGTCGCGATAATGGATTTTGGGGAATAAAAATGGAATGTCCGGGCGTTGGTGCTGGTGTAAAAATGGG
>CP070603.1:2632239-2637020 GCA_016939855.1 Kluyvera ascorbata | reverse complement strand
GCGTGATGATGGAAAAAGCCGGTGAATCATCACCGGCTTTTTTATGATTACTTGTACAGGTCGGCGCTGATGGTGACGTTGCCGCCACGCTCTTGCCACTGACGCGTAATGTGGTAGTACTTCGCGCCTTTCTTAGCGGCGCGTTTGGCTACCTGATAGGACACTTCGGTCATGTTGCCGTAGTTGCCGGTGAACTTGACGCTGTCGAACGGCACCATCTGTGCAGCAGCGATTTTGTTCAGCTCTTCAACTTTTGTGCCGTCTGGCAGCGTGACGCTGTAACGTCCACCCTTAGAGGACTGGGTTTCGAAGAACCGGCCTACGCCGGTGCCTGAACCTACGGCAGCGGTGGTAGCAACGCCTGGGATTTCAACCTGTTTAGCGGCTTCACCGCCTGCGGCCAGGGCTTTACGACCTGCGTCGGAGTCAGCAGGAATTGCATCCGGGCTCTGCAGCACACGTTTTTCCGCATCGGCTTTATAAATGTAGGCGGTGACGCGCTGGTTGCCGCCGTCGTTGGCATCAACCTGACGAACGATAAAGAAGGAAGCGGCACCTTTGGCTTTTGCGGCTTTGGTGATGGCATCGTTCACTTCTGGCTGGCTGCGGTAGAAGCCCTGCACGGTAACGGTGTCGTAAGGCACCAGGGCAACGGCCTGATCTTTTGGCAGCTCTACAATACCGTTGATGACGCGGTTCTTAGGCGCATCCGCTTTGCCTGCATCGGCTTTATAGAAATCGGCCGTTACGCGCCAGTTCCCGCTGCTGGCGAAATCTGAGGTATCGACAACATAAAAGGAGGCCGCGCCTTCTTTGTCCGCTTTACGGGAAACCGCATTGACGGCATCGCCAATGGAGTTAAAACGGCCGGTCACGACAACGCGGTCGTATGGCTTCAGTGCGGACGCTTGCTCCGGGGTCAGCTCGGTAGCTGCATGAGCGGACAAGGCCGCGGCAGACAGCATGGCGGACACGAGGAGGGTGTTCTTAAGCTTCATAAAAATAATCCTTCGCCTTGCGCAAACCAAAATCGGGAAATGTTGTAAACGGGAAACGCCTGATTATGGCATTGAAATGACGCTACTGTCTGCGTCATTTTTCACTTCAGATGCGAACCCGATGACGGTTTTGGATAACTTTTCCTGATATGTTGAAAAAACGGGCGCTTGACCAGAAAAACCGGTCAACCATATGACTTTTTTAAGTTAATGGAATGTTAATTCGCATATCCTGCCCGCAAAAAATCATGTTTTCACTCGTCGATGAAGCGAATTATGAGGCTCGCTAAACAAATCGGGGTAAATATCGCTGTTTGTAACCGTCATCACTCGGTGTTTGGCATTTAATGCAAAAATAGTGTTTTCCGGAGCTAGATCACAATCGTGATTTTCAGTAGGTTATAGACAGTTTGTTACTGTTTTATTTATTCAGGTTGCTCGCCTGTTTGTTCGCTTACGGGTTATCCGCAACACACTGACAAAATAGCAAACCATCAAATAAAAACCGATGTAAGGGAATAGTTATGCGTATTGGTGTACCAAAAGAGAGGTGGGCCCAGGAAACGCGAGTCGCAGCAACACCGAAGACGGTGGATCAGCTGCTTAAGCTCGGTTTCAGCGTGGCAATTGAAAGTGGTGCAGGAAAACTGGCAAGTTTTGATGATGAGGCATTTGTTCAGGCTGGGGCAGAAATCGTCACAGGCGACGCAGTCTGGCAGTCAGAGGTTATCCTCAAAGTAAATGCGCCGCTGGATGAAGAAATTGCGCTGCTGAATCCGGGCACGACGCTGATTAGCTTTATCTGGCCTGCGCAAAACGCTCCGCTGATGGAGAAGCTGGCCGCCCGTGGTATTAACGTCATGGCGATGGACTCCGTGCCGCGTATTTCACGCGCGCAGTCCCTCGATGCTTTAAGCTCAATGGCCAATATCGCCGGCTACCGTGCGATTGTTGAAGCGGCTCATGAATTTGGTCGTTTCTTCACCGGCCAGATCACCGCGGCGGGTAAAGTCCCTCCGGCAAAAGTGATGGTGATTGGTGCGGGCGTCGCAGGCCTTGCGGCGATTGGCGCTGCGAACAGCCTCGGTGCGATTGTCCGCGCCTTCGATACGCGTCCAGAAGTTAAAGAACAGGTGCAGAGTATGGGCGCCGAGTTCCTTGAGCTGGACTTCAAAGAAGAAGCGGGCAGCGGTGATGGCTACGCTAAAGTGATGTCCGAAGCGTTTATCGCGGCGGAAATGGCGCTGTTTGCCGCGCAGGCAAAAGAGGTCGACATCATTGTCACCACGGCGTTGATCCCGGGTAAACCGGCACCGAAACTGATCACCCGTGAAATGGTGGACTCCATGACCCCGGGCAGCGTGATTGTTGACCTGGCGGCGCAAAACGGCGGTAACTGCGAATACACCGTGGCGAACCAAATCGTCACCACGCCAAACGGCGTGAAGGTGATTGGTTATACCGACCTTGCTGGTCGTCTGCCAACGCAATCCTCCCAGCTGTACGGTACCAACCTGGTTAACCTGCTGAAGCTGCTGTGCAAAGAGAAAGACGGTAACGTCACCATCGACTTTGACGACGTCGTGGTTCGCGGCGTGACCGTGATCCGCGAAGGCGAAGTCACCTGGCCGGCACCGCCGATTCAGGTTTCCGCGCAGCCTCAGGCGGCGAAAAAAGTGGTTGAAGAGCCAAAAGAAGCGGCTAAACCGGCTTCTCCATGGCGCAAGTACGCGCTGATGGCGCTGGTGATTATTCTGTTTGGTTGGCTGGCGAACGTCGCGCCAAAAGAGTTTCTCGGTCACTTTACGGTGTTCGCGCTGTCCTGCGTAGTGGGTTACTACGTGGTGTGGAACGTGTCTCATGCCTTACACACGCCGCTGATGTCGGTCACCAATGCCATCTCTGGCATTATTGTGGTCGGGGCGCTCCTGCAGATTGGCCATGGTGGCTGGGTCAGCTTCCTGAGTTTTATCGCGGTATTGATCGCCAGCATTAATATTTTTGGTGGTTTCACCGTCACTCAGCGCATGCTGAAAATGTTCCGCAAAGGATAAGGGGTAGCACATGTCTGGAGGATTAGTTACAGCTGCATACATTGTTGCCGCTATCCTGTTTATTTTTAGCCTTGCAGGGCTGTCCAAACACGAAACGTCACAGCAGGGCAACTACTACGGTATGGCCGGTATGGCCATTGCGCTGGTGGCAACCATCTTCGGGCCGGATACCAGCAACGTGGCGTGGATCCTGCTGGCGATGATCATCGGTGGCGCGATCGGTATTCGCCTGGCGAAGAAAGTGGAAATGACCGAGATGCCGGAGCTGGTAGCGGTTCTGCACAGCTTCGTCGGCCTGGCGGCGGTGCTGGTGGGCTTTAACAGCTACCTGCAGCACGAAACCGGCATGGAGCAGATTCTGGTCAATATTCACCTGACCGAAGTGTTCCTCGGTATCTTCATCGGTGCGGTGACCTTTACTGGTTCTATCGTGGCGTTCGGCAAGCTGTGCGGAAAAATGTCGTCTAAGCCGCTGATGCTGCCAAACCGTCATAAGCTGAACCTTGCGGCGCTGGTGGTCTCATTCCTGCTGCTGGTGGCGTTCGTTCGTACCGATAGCGTCGGGACTCAGGTGCTGTGTCTGCTGGTGATGACCGTTATCGCGCTGGCCTTTGGCTGGCACCTGGTCGCCTCGATCGGTGGTGCAGATATGCCAGTGGTGGTCTCTATGCTGAACTCCTACTCCGGTTGGGCGGCGGCAGCTGCGGGTTTTATGCTCAGCAACGACCTGCTGATCGTGACCGGTGCGCTGGTAGGTTCTTCAGGTGCCATTCTGTCGTACATCATGTGTAAAGCGATGAACCGTTCGTTCTTTAGTGTTATTGCCGGTGGCTTTGGTACTGATGGTTCCTCTACCGGTAGCGACGAAGAAGTGGGCGAGCACCGTGAAATCACTGCGGAAGAAACCGCTGAAATGCTGAAAAACTCCCACACGGTTATCATCACTCCAGGCTACGGTATGGCGGTGGCGCAGGCGCAGTATCCGGTGGCTGAAATCACCGAGAAGCTGCGCGCACGCGGCATTAAGGTACGTTTCGGTATCCACCCGGTTGCCGGGCGTTTGCCGGGCCATATGAACGTGCTGCTGGCGGAAGCGAAGGTGCCTTACGATATCGTGCTGGAGATGGACGAGATTAACGACGACTTCTCCGATACCGACACGGTGCTGGTTATCGGTGCGAACGACACCGTTAACCCAGCCGCGCAGGACGATCCGAAGAGCCCAATTGCCGGGATGCCGGTTCTGGAAGTGTGGAAGGCGCAGAACGTTATCGTCTTCAAGCGCTCAATGAACACGGGCTATGCTGGCGTGCAGAACCCGCTGTTCTTTAAAGAGAACACCTCTATGCTCTTTGGTGATGCTAAAGCAAGCGTAGATGCGATTCTGAAAGCGCTCTGATTGGTCGTTTAAAAATGAAGCCGTCGGGTCTCGCAGACCGGCGGCTTTTTTATTTGTCTCTTGGTTGCTTTTGGTCAAAAATTGCACACTCAACGGTGTTATACTACTTCAAGTCGTCCACACCTAAGAGGAAGTTATGGATACCTTGTTATCGCCTGCACAACTGGCCATCGAATATCTCCGCCGTGAAACCACGCCTTTAACCCCCGCGCAGTACCTGAAACGCGTTAAGCAGCTTGAGCTGGAATTTGCCGACCTGATGTCGCTTTCCGCCATTGAGCTCAAAGAAGAAATCGATTTTGCCTGGCGATTAGGGCTCCACTGATAGGT
>CP070603.1:2631118-2632230 GCA_016939855.1 Kluyvera ascorbata | reverse complement strand
CAGACACAAAAAAACCGGCTTGAGCCGGTTTTTTTAATACCCTCACCAGGACCATCAATCGTCCTCTTCGTCATCCATTTCAACCGGCGTCTGGTAATCATTTGGCTTAATCGCCAGCAGATCGCAGCGCAGGTGGTCAATGACCTGTTCCGCCGTATTACCAAGGAACGCCGCGGAAATACCGGTACGGCCAACCGTTCCCAGCACAACGATACCCGCATCCAGATGTGCGGCCAGATCCGGGATCACCTCTTCAGGCAACCCTTTCTCAACGTGGGTGAATTTTTCGTCGATACCAAATTTCTGACGCAATGATTTCATCGCCAACAGGTGCTGACCGCGAATCGCATCGTTATACACGCTTGGATCAAAATCAGGCAGTTCAATCGCGATATTGATAGGCGTGACAGGATAGGCACCAATCAGGTGAACCTCGGTATGGTTAACCTGTTCTGCCAGTTCAATCGTTTCTTTTACCAGTTTCTCGTTCAGCGCGTTGTGGTATTCCTCTTCGCTGGCGAGGTTGACGGCCACCAGCGCTTTACCGCCTTCTGGCCATGGCTGGTCTTTCACCATCCACACCGGACAAGGGCATTTGCGCAGCAGGTGCCAGTCGGTTGGGGTGAAGATGACCGACTCCAGCTTGTCATGCTGGTGGGCCATTTTCAGCATCAGGTCGTGGCCACCGTTGATCACCTCCTGAATAATCGCTTCGAATGGGCGATTGTGCCACACCACTTTAATTTCCAGCGGTACACCCGCTTCCAGGTAGAATTTAGCCTGCTCGCGGATCCATGCGGTTCGCTGGCTAATTACGCCCTGGCGCATGGCGGTGCGCTCGTCAGGAGACAAAAGGGTGGTCATTTCATAAGAGAAGTCATAGATAGGCAAAAAGGCTTTGATGCGTCCGCCAATCCGTTGATGCAGATAGACAGCGCGTCGCAGCGCCGGCTGATCGTCCTGGTTCGGATCGATAGCAACGAGCATATTTTGATACTTGGCCATACAGGTCTCCTTACAGCTGTAACCACAGTTTGTCAGTAAAAGATAACTCATATATGAAGAATGAAACAGGGGATAACCTTTGCCAGATCAATAAACAGGATAAATTA
>CP070603.1:2624450-2630891 GCA_016939855.1 Kluyvera ascorbata | reverse complement strand
GAAGCTATCAGGCAACGTTACGGGAATGACCCGCCAGCACCGCCAGCGCCTCGCTGTTTTCGATGGTGATGTATTTGCCTTTGACCGCCAGCATGCCGCTTTTCTGGAAACGACCCAGCAGACGGCTGATGGTTTCTACCGTCAGACCGAGGTAGTTACCGATATCGCCACGAGTCATCGTCAGGCGGAATTCACGAGGAGAGAAACCGCGCTGCGCGAAACGGCGAGACAGGTTGTAGATAAAGGCAGCCAGACGTTCTTCCGCATTTTTCTTCGACAGCAACAGGATCATGTCCTGATCGCCTTTGATCTCACCGCTCATCAGACGCATCATCTGCTGGCGCAGGTTTGGCATCTTACCGGATAAATCGTCCAGCGTTTCGAACGGGATCTCACAAACCATTGAGGTTTCCAGTGCCTGAGCAAAGCTTGGGTGATGGCCTGTCCCGATGGCATCAAAGCCCACTAAATCACCGGCCAGATGGAAGCCCGTAATCTGCTCATCGCCCTGTTCGGTGATGGTGTAGCTCTTGATAGTACCAGAGCGAATGGCGTACAGAGACTTCAGTTCATCACCGGCCTTGAAGAGGGTTTGCCCTTTCTGAATGGGCTTTTTGCGCTCGATAATATTATCCAGCTGATCAAGCTCATGCTCATTAAGAGTGAACGGGATGCAAAGCTGGCTGATGCTGCAATCCTGACAATGGATAGCGCAACCGCCAGACTGAATGCGTCGTATAATTCTCTTTTCCGGGATCATAGGTCTGCTCAAGCCGTAATTGATATTAGTCAATTTTAACATCTTTTTATGGAGCAGGTAAGTCTCGGCGTAGGGATTCACCCAATATTAAAAAGGGATAGTTCCCATTGAGATATATCCGATTGATATATCTCATGAATTTTCAGGAGTGATTGTGAAAGCAGATGTCATAACCAGGCTATAAGGCACAGAAAATCAAAGGAGCAGGTAGCCTTCATGGCGTAAAAGCCACTCTTTTCGCTGTACGCCACCCGCATAGCCCGTCATGGTGCCGTTACGTCCAATCACGCGATGGCAAGGAACGACAATGCTGACAGGATTAGACCCGTTTGCCGCCCCCACGGCTCGCGCTGCCCCGGGGCGGCCCAACTGTTCGGCAAGCTGCCCGTAATGCATAACCTGTCCGCATGGGATGGTGCGTAGGGTCTGCCAGACTTCACGCTGGAAGTCAGTACCCCCCGTCGCCGTTGGCAGCGTTTCAATCACGGCCAGGTCGCCTTCAAAGTAATCCGCGAGCTTTTGGCTCAACCCACCGGGATTACGGGAAGCGACGCGCGTATAACCTTCATGACGGTAATGAATGTCCAGCAACTGCTCCATACGGTCGCTGTGCTCTTCCCATTCAATCGCCCGCAGGTGAAAATTCTCATCGCACAGGATCCAAAGCGGCCCCACCGGGGTAGCAATTTTGTCTTCGAGCAAAACCAGCATACGTACGCTCTCATTTAAATGAATTATTCCTATACTCCACCATACCATGTGTATACGACGATGCTCTATACCCCAAACGTATAACCACGTAAAATACATGGATTTATATAACCAATCTTGATTGTGCGAATTAAGGGGATATAAAAATTAAATTTTCCGATGGAGGGGAATATAAAATAATGTATAACGGACTATAAGTAAGCTATTGAATAGCGGGGTAATGAAAAGGCGGGAGCACCCCCTGAAATAAAAATCGGGGCCTGTCGACATCGCCAGACCCCGCAGCAACCACACAATTGTGTCCATACTTGTTCCCACTTTTGCTCCGAACAGCGGGTATTACTATTTATAACGGGTTCGCGTTAATTTTCCAGATAATTCTTGGTGATTTATTTCACGTATTTGAAATGCGCTTTTAATATTAATTCTCAATATACGATATTTAAGCATGAATTAATTTATACAAATAAATAATGAGTTGCGAATGAAAATATTAGAGTGATGAGGAATTACGCAACCGGATGACAACGCATTGAGCCAATCCGGCGACACGGCTATAGTATGCGCCAGACGTAACGAAGGGGAGCTCTCATGAATCTTGATGACAAATCGCTGTTTCTTGACGCCATGGAGGATGTCCAGCCGCTTAAGCAATGCCACGATGTACACTGGCAGCCCGTTCGTAACGCTCGTACCCGGCAGGAGTTAGACACGCTGCAACTGGATAACTTTCTCACCACCGGCTTTCTCGAGATAGTCCCGCTTGCCACGCCGCTTGAATTTAAGCGTGAAGGGTTACAGAACGGCGTGCTGGATAAACTTCGTCTTGGGAAATATAACCAGCAGGCCAGCCTGAATCTGCTGCATCAGCCGGTTGAAGCTTGTCGTCAGAGCCTGTTTGCCTTTATCCGCCAGGCGCAGAAAGAGAATCTACGCAACGTGCTGATTATTCACGGTAAAGGCAAAGAGGACGGTTCCCACGGCAATATCATTCGCAGCTATCTGGCCCGCTGGTTGAGTGAATTCGACGAAGTACAGGCATTCTGCTGCGCGCTACCGCACCATGGCGGCAGCGGGGCGTGCTACGTTGCGCTGCGGAAATCGGACGCCGCGAAGCAAGAAAACTGGGAGCGACACGCCAAACGTAGCCGCTGAATAATCTCTTTGTAGGCCGGATAAGCGAAACGTCATCCGGCGCTAACGCAGCAACAAACTCAGTTCAGTCGCTGCTTTTTGTAGCTCCGGTAACACCCGCTCTAACAGCTCGGCGGCGGAAACCTGTCCCGCATGAACGCCCACATTTAAGGCCGCTTCCACGTGCCCCTGTGGGTTAAACAGCGGCACCGCCAGCGAACGCAGCCCCATTTCCAGCTCCTGATCGTTTAACGCGTAGCCCTGCTGACGAATCGTTTTTAGTTCGGTTCGCAATTTGGCAACGGAGGAGATGGTCTGCGGGGTATAGCGAATCATGGTAATGCGCGCCAGCATATCATTCAGCTTCTCTTCCGGCTGGTGGCTTAACAGCACGCGTCCCATTGAGGTTGACCACGCGGGCAGACGGCTGCCAATATCGAGATCGATAGTCATAATGCGTGAACTGGATGCTCGAGCGATGTAGAGAATATCGTCGCCGTCGAGTGTGGCAATTGAGCAGGATTCATTCAGCATATCGCTCAGGTGTTTCAGCACCGGCTGCGCTGAACGCGCCAGCGGCGTTGAGGCAAGCCAGGCGTGCCCAAGGGATAAAATCCGCGGGCGCAGTTGAAAATTTTTCCCATCTTCCGCGTAAACAAACCCGAGCTTGCCCAGCGTATATAGACAGCGACGCACCGCCGCGCGCGGAATACCCGTTTTTTGGCTGATTTGTGAAATCGACAGCACCCGACGCTGTGGCGTGAAGGCCTGGATCACCTCCAGCCCTCGTGCCAGCGACGCCATAAAATTCGGGTCACCTTTAAACGGATCGCTATCGCCCGTCAAAATATCATCTGGATGTTTCTCCATTTCTCTCTCCGTTTATGCCATCGATCACATTCTTCAGCTAAACATACACGATGTTCGATTATCGCACCATATTTCGATTATCGCCCTTGACCGGCATCGTTAAGCGGGTCACATTTTGTGCGAACAACGAATATAAGTGCGATAGTCGCACATCAAGGAGCAACCTGATGATCGATAAAAGTGTGCCGACGCTGACCGATGCCGTCGCGGGTATCAACGATGGGGCGACGATAATGATTGGCGGCTTCGGGCCTGCCGGACAGCCGACCCAACTGATTGATGCGCTGATTGAGCAGGGCGCGCGCGACCTGACCATCATTAATAACAACGCGGGGAACGGTGAATTTGGTCTTGCCGCGCTGCTGAAAGCGGGCCGGGTACGCAAAATGATTTGTTCATTCCCACGCCAGGTCGATTCGCAGATTTTTGATGACCTCTATCGCCGGGGAAAAGTGGAGCTCGAGCTGGTACCGCAGGGCAACCTGGCGGCGCGTATCCAGGCCGCAGGGGCCGGGCTTGGGGCCATCTTTACCCCAACGGGTTACGGCACGCCGCTGGCGGAGGGTAAAGAGTCGCGGGAAATCGACGGTCGTCACTATGTACTCGAATATCCTATTAAAGCCGATTTTGCGCTGATTAAAGCCCATCAGGGCGACCGCTGGGGCAACCTGGTGTACCGCAAGGCGGCGCGTAACTTCGGTCCTATCATGGCCACCGCGGCAAAAACGACGATTGCCGAAGTCACCAATCTGGTGGCGCTGGGCGACCTCGACCCAGAGAACGTCGTGACGCCAGGCATTTTCGTTCAGCGCATTTTCTCGCTGGAAAACCTCAACCTCCAGGCACTGCGCGCTTAAGGAGCCGATGATGCAAAAACTCTCTCGTGACGATATGGCAAAGCGCGTGGCGCAGGATATTCCGGAAGGGGCTTACGTTAATTTAGGCATTGGTCTGCCGACGCGAATTGCCAACTATCTGCCGACGGATAAAGAAGTGTTCCTGCACAGCGAAAACGGGCTGCTGGGCATGGGGCCAAAACCGGCTCCCGGGGAAGAAGACCCGGAATTGATTAACGCGGGTAAAGAATACGTCACCTTATTGCAGGGCGGCTGCTATTTCCACCACGGCGACTCCTTCGCCATGATGCGCGGCGGGCACCTGGATATCTGCGTATTGGGAGCCTACCAGGTTTCGGCGCAGGGCGACCTCGCCAACTGGAGCACCGGCGCTCCAGATGCGATTCCGGCTGTTGGCGGGGCGATGGACTTAGCCGTCGGCGCGCGTCAGGTCTTCGTCATGATGGACCACCTCACGCGTGACGGGGAGTGCAAGCTGGTTGAACACTGTACCTACCCGCTGACCGGCGTGGGCTGCGTTAGCCGCATCTATACCGACCTGGCCGTTATCGACATTACCCCAAGCGGCCCGGTGGTACGCGAGATATTCAACGGCCTCTCCTTTGAAGAACTGCAGCGCATCACACCGGTCACGCTCTCTTACAACGCCGTAGCGGAAATCGCTTAAGGAACAATGATGAATCAGGCATTTATCTGCGACGCGGTCCGCACTCCGTTCGGTCGTTTTGGTGGTACTCTTTCAGGCGTTCGCGCTGACGATTTGGCTGCGCTGCCGCTGAAAGCGCTGATGGAGCGTCATCCCGGGCTTGATCCGGCGCTGATTGATGATGTGATTTTTGGCTGCGCCAACCAGGCGGGTGAAGATAACCGCAACGTCGCACGTATGGCGCTGCTGCTGGCCGGGCTGCCAGAGACGGTGCCGGGAACCACCATCAACCGCCTTTGTGGTTCGAGTCTTGATGCGATTGGCGTGGCGGCTCGCGCGATTAAAAGCGGTGAAACACAGTTGATGATTGCAGGCGGGGTGGAAAGCATGTCCCGTGCGCCGTTTGTGATGGGCAAAGCGGAAAGCGCGTTTAGCCGTACGATGAAGATGGAAGACACCACGATCGGCTGGCGCTTTATTAACGCGCAGATGAAAGCACGCTATGGCGTGGACTCGATGCCGGAGACGGCGGAAAACGTCGCAACCGATTTTGCTATTGCGCGTGCCGATCAGGACGCTTTTGCGCTGCGGAGCCAGCAGAGAACCGCGCTGGCGCAGGCGAGCGGGGCGTTTAATGATGAGCTGATTTCGGTCCGGATCCCGCAGCGCAAAGGCGAGCCGCTTCTCTTTACTCAGGATGAACATCCGCGCAGCACCTCTTTGGAGTCGCTGGCAAAATTGAAGGGTGTTGTGCGTCCAGACGCAACCGTCACGGCAGGCAATGCTTCTGGGGTAAATGATGGTGCCTGTGCGTTATTATTAGCCAGTGAACAAGCAATGGCGCAAAATGATTTGCAGCCGCTGGCCCGGGTTGTTGGCATTGCCACCGCGGGGGTTGCGCCGCGGATTATGGGCTTTGGCCCGGCTCCTGCCGTCCGCAAAGTGCTGGCGCAAACGGGCTTAACGCTGTCGCAAATGGATGTTATCGAGTTGAACGAAGCCTTTGCTGCACAGGCGCTGGCAGTCCTGCGTGATTTAGGGTTGCCGGATGATGCGGCGCATGTTAATCCAAACGGTGGGGCGATTGCGTTGGGCCATCCGCTCGGCGCGTCAGGTGGACGCCTGGCGATGACCGCGGCCTACCAGTTGCGCCGCACCGGTGGGCGCTATGCGCTGTGCACCATGTGTATTGGTGTAGGCCAGGGGATCGCGCTGATTATTGAACGCGTATAAGGAGCAGGAATGAGTTTGTTAACCCCGCTATTGCGCACGGATGCACTAACGGCTGTTTTCAGCGATGAGCAGCTCGTTCAGGGGATGCTGGATTTTGAAAGCTCGCTGGCAAAAGCGCAGGCTCGCTGCGGGATCATTCCCCACGAGGCGGTTGAGCCTATCGTAGCGGCCTGTCGGGCGCAACGGCTCGACTTCCCGTCTCTCGCCACGGCGGCGGCAAATGCCGGCAA
>CP070603.1:2620934-2624375 GCA_016939855.1 Kluyvera ascorbata | reverse complement strand
CTGGGGGGCAACCAGCCAGGATGCTATTGATACCGGCCTGATGCTTCAGCTTCAGCAGGCGTTACAACAGACGGACTCCCGGCTTCAGCGCCTTATGCAGGTGCTGGCCGAGCAGGTGGCGCGTTATCAACATACGCTGATGGCGGGCCGAACGTGGATGCAGCATGCGCTGCCTATCACCTACGGCTTGAAACTGGCGGGCACGCTGGATGCATTACTGCGCTGGCACGAACGACTCCAGCAACTGCGTCCTCGCGTCCTGGTTGTGCAATTTGGCGGTGCGGCGGGTACGCTTGCTTCGCTAAAAGACAAAGGGCCGCAGGTCGCGCAAGCGCTGGCCGATGACCTGAACCTCGCGCTCCCCGACACCCCCTGGCATAGCCAGCGCGACCGTATTATTGAGCTCGCAAGCTGGTACGCCGGCCTTTGCGCGACCCTTGGCAAATTTGCCAATGATTTCGCGTTAATGATGCAAACGGAAGTCGCTGAAGTGAGTGAACCTATTGCGCAAGGGCGCGGCGGTTCGTCCGCGATGCCGCATAAGCGTAACCCGGTTAGCTGTGCCGCTATCCTGGCGGCGGTCGCCCGTACGCCTGGGTTGATGGCGACGCTGTATGCGAGTCAGATCCAACAGCACGAACGGGCGCTCGGTGGCTGGCAGGCCGAATGGGAAACGCTCCCGCAGCTGGTGATGCTGGCGGGCGGCGTGCTCGAAAACAGTGAATATTTGCTTTCAGGGATGCAGGTTAATACGCAAAAGATGCGCGATAACCTCGATATCACTCATGGCCTGATCATGGCCGAATCCGTCACTCAGGCACTGGCGGCCCATATCGGTAAAGCCGATGCTCACCATCTGATTGAAAAAATTTGCCATCGGGCAATCGCGCTTGATTGTCCGTTACGACCGCTACTGGAAAATGACCCGCTGGTGAGCCAGCATCTTTCTTCAGAGCAACTTACGCAGCTGCTGGAACCGGCAAACGCTGTCGGTAGCGCGGACCACTTTGTGCGCCAGGTATTGGCGCGCTTTCAGGAGTTAGGGACATGAATATCCATTATCGCCTCGACGGACCGGAAAAGGCACCGGTACTGGTATTATCAAACTCACTGGGCACCACGCTCACGATGTGGGACGCGCAAATGCCCGCGCTGACCGAACACTTCCGCGTGCTGCGCTACGACACGCACGGTCATGGGCAAACGACGAAACGCGGAAAAGTGACGTTGTCACAGCTTGGCGAGGACGTGATTACGCTGCTCGATCATCTGAATATCGAGCGCGCCAGTTTCTGCGGTATTTCAATGGGTGGCCTGACCGGACTGTGGCTGGCACGCTTCGCGCCGGAACGTTTCGAGGCGGTTGTTGTGGCAAACACTGCGGCCAAAATTGGCGAGCAGGCGGGCTGGCTATCGCGAGCGCGTACCGTGCGCAGCGAAGGCATGGGCGTGGTTGCCGCTGGCTCTGCGGATCGCTGGTTTACCCATGCTTTTCGTGAGCATCAGCCCGCGGTGGTTGAGCAACTGTGTCATCAGTTGGCTGAGTCGCAAGCAGAAGGCTACGCCGAATGCTGCGATGCGCTTGCCGCAGCAGACCTGCGTGCCGAGGTGGCGGCTATTCATGTGCCGATGCTGATTATCGCCGGGGAATATGATCCGGTTACCACCGTGGACGACGCCGATTTTCTGCATCAGCAGATTGACGACGCGTTCCAGGTCTGTCTCCCGGCCTCACATTTATCAAATATTGAAGCCAGCGACGAATTTAATGCCGCGCTGGTGGCCTTTCTACGGAGGAATCATGGCGGATAACCAACGCTATCAGCAGGGTATGGCGGTTCGCCGAAAGGTACTTGGCGATGCCCATGTTGACCGCACGGTGGCGAAACTTTCCCCGCTGAACGAAGAGTTTCAGGACTTTATCACGCGCTACGCCTGGGGGGAGACCTGGACCCGTCCGGGCCTGAGTCACCACACCCGCAGCATGATAACCATCGCCATGCTGATTGCGCTGAACCGCGAAGCGGAACTCAAAATGCATCTGCGCGCGTCGTTTAATAACGGTGTGACCCGCGACGAACTGAAAGAGCTGATTATGCATTCGGCGCTGTACTGCGGTTTACCTGCGGCAAATGCAACGATGCACCTCGCTCAGCAAGTGTTTGATGAAATTGATGCTGAGAATTCGTGATCCTCAGCCTGAAAAATAAAACGTAGCTCCATTATTATCGGTCCTCTTTTCTATTTAACGTTGTTAATGGAGAACCGATGACAAGATTACGTTACCCTGGAATGTCGACGTTGCTCTGTATGCCTCTGGTGCTGCAGGGCT
This sequence comes from Kluyvera ascorbata, assembly GCA_016939855.1. Classification (GTDB taxonomy): domain Bacteria; phylum Pseudomonadota; class Gammaproteobacteria; order Enterobacterales; family Enterobacteriaceae; genus Kluyvera; species Kluyvera ascorbata_C. The sequence continues at coordinate 2,622,043 of CP070603.1, read as the reverse complement.
GCGTCGCTGCTTCGTCAACCGGTACGGTAAGCAGACCGCTGTTGACGGCGCAGGAATCCGCCGCCTATACCGCAGAGAATTACTTCGCCCATGGGGGGCCGGTTCATGATTTGCAGGGAGCCTGGCAACCCAAACCCATCGTTCCCGACAACAATACCCCCTGGCGCGTCGCCCCCTCCGGGGCTCCCTATCAGGATATTCAGCAAGCGATTAATGCTGCCATTGCTCAGCATCGCGGAAGCGAACGCCTGTATATCCGTATTGACCCCGGTGTTTACACCGGAACGGTCTATATCCCTGACAATGCGCCGCCAATAACCCTTTTTGGCACCGGCAAACAGCCGCAGGACGTGAGAATCGAATTCGCGCTGGACTCACAGTTTAGCCCAGCCACCTACCGCAAAACCGTCAACGCAGAACGCTACCCGCCGGGGTCACCGGCTTACTATCAGTACGCACTGTGCGCCGGAAATACCAGCGCGCTGATTGGCACCAACTGTGCCGCCGTGTTCTGGGCGCAAAGCCATGATTTACAGCTCTATAATCTGACTATCGCCAACAGCCTGCTGGATACGGTGGACGGCGGTACCCATCAGGGCGTGGCGTTGCGCACCGACGGCGACCGTATACAGCTTCAGCGCGTCCGGCTGCTGGGGCGTCAGGATACGCTGTATCTCAATGTCAGCGATCGCCACAATGATGCGCTGACTGATAGGATATACCGGGTATTGATGCAGGATAGCTACGTCGAGGGCGATGTGGATTACGTGTTTGGCCGCGCCAACGTGGTCTTTGACCGCGTGCATTTTCATACCGTCTCCAGCCGTCGCTCACCGGAAGCATACGTGCTCGCGCCCAATACGCTGCCGGATAACCCGTACGGTTTTCTGGTGACCAACAGTCGCTTTACTACCGATGACGGATACAAAGGCACCTTCAAAGCGAAGCTCGGCCGCGCGTGGGACCAGGGGGCCGGCAAGACGGGCTATCTGCCGGGTAAAACGGCGAACGGTCAGGTTTTGATTGTAGATAGCACCATCGATAGCGGCTACGACGCGCTGTCGCCGTGGGGGGCTGCGGCGACTACCGCAAGGCCGTATAAGGCGGAT
>CP070603.1:2612136-2620832 GCA_016939855.1 Kluyvera ascorbata | reverse complement strand
CGCACAGTCCGAGGGTAGATTCGGACTGTGCGACACTATTGTGCCTGTGGTTTCACGCTGGTAGCAGCGTAATATTCGACTTAATAATTTCCACCGAGCGGGCAAATTTCTCCCGCTCATCATCGGCAAGCTGAAGCTCGATTATCTGCTGTACGCCGCTTTGGGCGAGCACCGCCGGGACACCGATAGCCACGCCATCAACGCCGTACTCGCCATCCAGAATGCAGGACATGGCCAGCGCGCGGTGGCTACCGGTAAAGATGTTGCGGCAAATTTCAGCAATCGTTCCCGCAATACCGTACTCCGTACAGCCTTTCCCGGCGTAAATTTCAAAACCCAGCTTGCGTACGTTTTCCGCCATAGCCTGACGGTCGAGTGCTTTTCCCGTGCGGTGCAGATAAACCTTTTCAATAGGGGAGCCGTACACCGAGGAATGTGACCAGACCGGGAACTGGCTATCGCCATGTTCGCCGAGAATAAACGCATCAATGCTCTGTGCGCCAATCTCCAGGTCCTGAGCCAGCTTGCGACGCAGACGCGTGGTATCCAGCCATACGCCGGTACCGACGACCTGGCTGCGGGGCAGTCCGGAGAGCTGCCATACCTGCCAGGTAATGATGTCGCAAGGATTGGTGGCAATCAGGAAAATACCGTTGAAGCCGCCAGCCATCATCTGCGGGACAATACTGTGAACGATATTCGCGGTGCTTTTCAGTTCATCAAGCCGCGTCTGGCCGGGCTTGAGCGCGCCGCCGGAAACGGTAATAACCGCAATATCGACATCCGCGCAGTCGCTGGCATCACGACAGGAAATGGTCATCATCCCCGGCATATAGGCCGCGGCATCGCTGAGGTCCTGGGCATGGGCTTCGGCACGGGTCTTATTCAGATCGACCAGGATTAATTCTTCGCAGATATTCTGATTGAGCAGCGCATAGGCTGCCGATGCGCCGACATTGCCGGCACCAATTATCATGACTTTACGCGCTTTCGTATTCATGGTGATTCCATTGCATGGGCAAACAACAGTGGATAAAACTACTCGTTAACAAGTGATTAGCGCAATAGCCTGCGCGAATTATAAGTTAATGATATGAGACTAAGCGAAGGCGAATGGTAGAGTGGAAAAACAACAATAAAACAGGAACCTGCTATGTACTCGACCGCCATGACTCACGCCGCTGACCCGCATGTCAATGCCCTGATTGCTGAGCTTGACCGCTATCAGGAGGCGCTCTATCCAGAGGAGAGCAATCATCTGCTGGATCTCTCACAGTTGCCGTCCGAACAGCTTATCGTGATGCTTATCCGCAAGGGTGAAGAGGCGGTGGGATGCGGGGCGATTGTGCTGGGAGATGCAGGTCAGGGCGAGATGAAACGGGTCTTTATTAACCCGACGCACCGTGGTCAGCGGCTGGGTGAAAAGCTGCTGGCAGAACTTGAAAGCGCCGCATGGCAGCGCGGTTGCCGCATGCTGCAACTGGAGACGGGAATTCACCAGCATGCGGCTATTTGCCTGTATCAGCGCTGTGGCTATGAAGTGTGTGACGCTTTTGCGCCGTATCAGCCGGACCCGCTCAGCGTCTTTATGATGAAACCGCTGGTTCATCCAGTAATGCAATAAAGGCTTCCAGTTGTCGGCTCATCGCCCCGCGTCGCCACACCAGCCAGGTCGTTAGCCAGCGCCATTTCTCCGCCAACGGCCATGCCGCTACCTGATGATGTCCCGGCATACTTTCCAGCATGCTGCGCGGAATTAACGCTAGCCCGGCCCCGGCAATCACGCAGGCCAGCATACCGTGATAGGACTCCATTTCATGAATACGCCCGGGTGTGGCCTGGTCGGCATGGAACCAGCTTTCGAAATGTCGACGGTAAGAGCAGTTGGCGCGAAACGCATAGATACTCGCGCCATTCACCTGACTGGCGCGAGTAATCGGCGGGTGACCATGGGCGGCGACAATCATCATTTCCTCCGGGTAGACCGGCATACCATCTAATCCCGGATGCATCACTGGCCCATCGACGAACGCGGCGCTGAGGGTGCCTTCCAGTACGCCGTCGGTCATGGTGCCCGACGGACCGGTGGCTAAATCAAACTGAATACGCGGATAGCGCTGGTTATAGCGCGCCAGCGTTTCAGGAATGCGTACCGCAGCGGTACTCTCCAGCGCACCGAGAGCAAACAATCCCTGCGGCTCATCACCGGCAACCACCATGCGCGCCTCATCGACTAGCGAGAGGATCTGCCGGCTATAGCGCAGAAAACTATGCCCGGCGGGCGACAGACGCAGCCGCTGATTCTCACGGATAAACAGCTCAACGCCGAGATCCGCTTCCAACTGGCGAATGCGGGTCGTCAGGTTAGAGGGCACGCGATGCACGCGCTGCGCCGCCTGGGTAATGCTGCCTGTCTCGGCAACGGCGTTAAACATCTCAAGCTGGGTTAAATCCATGACATTCTCATATTGTGAATGGTTCGGTTAATATTATTCATTTTTCATAAATAGCAGGATAGGCGAAACTGTCATCACTGCGCAATTGATTGAGAGAGAAAAAAGATGACTTCACCTGCAACCCACGCTGTCTCTATTAACCCGGCAAATGGCGACACCATCGCGTCGCTGCCGTGGGCTACCGGCCCGGAAGTGGATATGGCCATCACGCTTGCTGATACCGCATTTCGTCAATGGCGCAAGACGACCATTGAACAGCGCGCCGATGCGCTGCGTGCGATTGGCCGTGTTCTGCGTGAACGTGGCGAAGAGATGGCACAATGTATTACCCGTGAAATGGGGAAACCGATTAACCAGGCGCGTGGCGAAGTAGCGAAATCAGCCCATCTGTGCGACTGGTATGCGGAACACGGCCCGGCGATGCTGGCGACCGAATCGACTCAGGTTGAGAACAACCAGGCGGTGATTGAATACCGTCCGCTTGGCCCGGTCCTGGCGGTGATGCCGTGGAATTTCCCGCTATGGCAGGTGCTGCGCGGGGCGGTGCCGATTATGCTCGCGGGCAACAGCTATCTTCTTAAGCATGCGCCTAACGTGATGGGCTGCGCGGCGCTGATCGGCGATATCGTGACGCAGGCGGGGGTTCCGGCCGGCGTGTTTAATTGGGTTAACGCGACGAACGATGGCGTGACGCAGATTATCAACGATCCGCGCATTGCGGCGGTCACCGTGACCGGCAGCGTACGTGCCGGGAAAGCGATTGGCGCTCAGGCGGGCGCGGCGCTGAAAAAATGCGTACTGGAACTTGGCGGCTCCGATCCGTTTATCGTCCTGAACGATGCCGATATCGACATGGCGGTGCAGGCGGCGGTGATTGGGCGTTACCAGAATACCGGGCAGGTCTGCGCGGCGGCGAAACGCTTTATTGTTGAAGCGGGCATTGCTGAACAGTTTACCGAGAAATTCGTTGCGGCGGCGGCGGTGCTCAAAATGGGTGAACCGACCGACGAAGAGAACTATCTGGGGCCAATGGCGCGTTTTGATTTGCGCGATGAGCTGCATAACCAGGTGATGGCGACCGTTAGCGAGGGGGCATCTCTGTTGCTCGGCGGCGAACTGTTGAGTACCGAAGGTAACTACTATCCGGCTACCGTTCTGGCAAATGTGGCACCGACCATGACCGCTTTCCGCCAGGAGATGTTTGGCCCGGTGGCGGCGATTACCGTCGCCCGTGATGCGGATCATGCGCTGGCGCTGGCTAATGACAGTGAGTTTGGTCTGTCTGCGACCGTCTTTACCGGCGATACGGCCCAGGCGCAGCGTTTCGCCGATGAGCTGGAATGCGGTGGGGTGTTTATCAATGGCTATAGCGCCAGCGATGCGCGTGTTGCCTTCGGCGGCGTGAAGAAAAGCGGCTTTGGCCGTGAGCTGTCGCACTTTGGTCTGCGCGAATTCTGTAATGTGCAGACGGTCTGGAAAGATAGACACTAAGCCAAACGACGTAGCCCTTAGGCTCTGCTATACTCCCAGGCCGAAAATAGCCTGTGGGCAAGGAGTGTAAGTGGCTACGGTTATCAATAATGCCATGCTGGCATCTATTCTTGATGATGTCAGGCCGCTGATTGGGCAGGGGAAGGTGGCGGATTATATTCCGGCGCTGGCCTGCATCAGCGGCAATAAACTGGGGATTGCTATCAGCACCGTCAACGGGCAGCATTTTAGCGCGGGCGACGCCAATGAACGTTTTTCTATCCAGTCGATCTCGAAAGTTCTGAGCCTGGTGGTGGCGATGAATCACTATCCGGCTGAGGAGATCTGGTCCCGCGTCGGTAAAGATCCTTCCGGGCAACCCTTCAATTCCCTTTTGCAGCTTGAAATTGAGCAGGGCATCCCGCGTAACCCGTTTATTAACGCCGGGGCGCTGGTAGTCTGCGACATGCTGCAGGGGCGGCTGAGCGCACCGCGTCAGCGGATGCTTGAAATTGTGCGCAAGCTTAGCGGCGTATCCAGCATAGCCTACGATGCGCAGGTGGCGCGTTCCGAGTTTGAACATTCGGCGCGTAATGCGGCGATTGCCTGGCTGATGAAATCGTTCGGTAATTTCCATCATGACGTCACGACGGTGCTGCAGAACTATTTCCACTACTGCGCGCTGGAAATGAACTGCGTTGAACTGGCACACACCTTCCTGTTTCTGGCTAACCAGGGGAAGGCGCTGCACCTTGATACGCCGGTTATCTCTCCAATGCAGGCGCGCCAGGTGAACGCGTTAATGGCAACCAGCGGGATGTATCAGAACGCCGGGGAATTTGCCTGGCGCGTGGGGCTACCGGCGAAATCCGGCGTTGGCGGCGGCGTCGTGGCGATTGTGCCGCACGAGATGGCGATTGCCGTCTGGAGCCCGGAGCTTGATGAAACGGGTAACTCGCTGGCTGGGGTCGCTGTGCTGGAAAAACTCACGCAACAAATAGGACGTTCGGTTTACTGATGGACGCGTTAGAAAGCCTATTTGCGCGACTGCAACGTTCACCGTTTCGCAGCCGTTTTCATCTGGGCGTAAAAGAACGGCAGTACTGTTATGACAAAGGGGCGGAGACTATCGACCAGCATGCGGCTGATTTCGTCGCAGGTAGACTTGCTCCCGCCTGGCCCAAAAATGATGGTAAGCAAACGCCGATGCGCGGGCATCCTGTGTTCATTGCTCAGCACGCAACCGCAACCTGCTGTCGCGGTTGTCTCGAGAAATGGCACCGTATTCCTCAGGGGCAGCCGCTGACCGCAGCGCAACAGCATTATGTGGTCAGCGTGATTCACCATTGGCTGGTGCTGCAGATGAACCGTCCCGATCGCTAACATTTATAGGTTTATTCTGAAAAGCTATCTATTTTGATAGGTTGATGTGACATCGCTCGTTGAATATGATAGGCCGGGCGACGTATCGGAATAAATTGTGTTATGAATGGATTTGGCAAGCAAATTACGAATAATGGGGTGACAGGTACCCGGTTTGTCAGACGAATGTATCTGATGCGGATGCTTGGCACCTTTTTGTGCTTCCTGCCGATTGTTTCCGTGCTTATTGAACGTCATCAGCCAGTCTATTTTCAGATACTGCTGGCGTGTAATGCCTTCATCTGGCCAACGGTGGCCTATCTACGTGCGGTTAAAGCGCCCATTCCCCGCGATGCTGAATTTCAGAATCTACTGTTTGATGCCGGTGCTGGGGGATTCTGGATAGCCATGATGGCGGTCAATCCGCTGCCTTCGGTGACCATTGCCACGATCCTGCTGGCGGACAGACTCTCTGCCGGGGGGACCCCGCTGATGCGTAAAGCGGCGGCGACGATGCTCAGCGTCTTTGCCGGTACCTGGGTGCTCACGGGAATGCCGTTTAACGGGTTCGTGACGCAGCAGACCATGCTGGCGACGCTACCGCTTATCTCGCTCTATCTTCTCGCCCTTAGCTTCATGACCGATAGCATTGCAGTGAAGCTGCGGCTGAAAAGCCAGGAGCTGGAACGTATTGCGATGCTCGATCCCCTTCTTGATATCGCGAACCGTCGCCTTCTGGAGCAGCGCATTTCCTGGGAGCTCATTCGTCTCAAGCAACACTGCGGCCATTCGCTGCTGATGTTTATCGATCTTGATAACTTCAAAGAGATTAACGATCGCCATGGTCATAAAGTGGGAGACGTGATGCTGAAAACCGTCTCACAGATCCTGCAAATGGCGACGCGGGGGACAGATACGCCCGCAAGGCTAGGGGGAGACGAATTTGTTATCCTGCTGCCCGATACGTCTCTGGAAGAGGGGCGCGGTATTGCGCAGCGAATTATGGATGCTACTGCGGTAGTGACAGAGCGTCCGGATCATCACCAGACGCTGACGCTAAGCATTGGTATTGCCGATGCGCTTCCTGACATGCACGAAGTTTCTGATTGGCTACAGGCGGCGGATAGCGCGCTATATGAAGCAAAACGTCGCGGTAAAAACCAAATATTCGCCCATTAAAGGCATAAGAATATCCGATGATAAAGGTCGTTGTGTTATCAAATTGTTAGCGTGATAGTAGTGCGCATATAAACAAGGAGAACATCATGACCGTGACCTTCACTCTACACACCTTTTCTGAGACCGACATTCTTACCCACCTGGAACCGCTGTCTGACGTGCTCTGCAACTGCGTCGACGGCGGCGCTTCGGTCAGTTTTATGCAACCTTTCAAGCCAGAAACGGCGCGGGCTTTCTGGCAGCGTATGGCGGCGAGCGTCGCGCGTGAAGAGCGCATAGTGCTGGTGGCGAAGAATGCCGAGCAGAATATTGTGGGCACGGTGCAATTAGTTGTCGACCAGCCGGAGAACCAGCCACATCGCGCTGACGTGGCTAAGCTGATGGTGCATGAAAGCGCGCGTCGTAGCGGCATTGCCCGTGCTCTGATGCAGCGTCTGGAAGAGATTGCTGCGGATGCGCAAAAAAGCGTGCTGGTACTGGATACCGCCACGGGTAGCGGCGCAGAGACATTCTACACGCGCTGTGGCTGGCAGAAGGTTGGCGAGGTTCCGCGCTATGCCTATATGCCCGATGGCGAACTCACGGCAACCTCTATATTTTACAAATTTTTATAGATTCACTATTTATTCTCTCACTTTTGATCAAAACAGGGTTTCATAAGCGGAAAATCTGATAAGTTATTAGACCAATTGAGCAGGTTGTATGACTAATCCAGAAAGGAACCCATTGTGAAAACACTGAACCGCCATGATTTCCCCGGTGCCCAATACCCTGAACGTATTATCCAGTTCGGCGAAGGCAACTTCCTGCGCGCCTTCGTTGACTGGCAGATTGACCTGCTGAACGAACATACCGACCTGAATTCTGGTGTGGTGATCGTTCGTCCTATCGCGAGCGATTTCCCGCCATCTCTGAGCACCCAGGATGGTCTGTACACTACGATCATCCGCGGCCTGAATGAGAAGGGCGAAGCCGTCAGCGACGCGCGCCTGATTCGTTCTGTCAACCGTGAAATCAGCGCCTACGCTGACTATGCCGAGTTCCTGAAGCTGGCACACAACCCTGACATGCGCTTCGTGTTCTCCAACACCACTGAAGCGGGCATCAGCTACCATGCGGGTGACAAATTTGATGATGCGCCAGCGGTAAGCTACCCGGCTAAACTGACGCGTCTGCTGTTCGAACGCTTCACCCACTTCAACGGTGCTGCGGATAAAGGCTGGGTGATCATTCCTTGTGAACTGATCGACTATAACGGCGAAGCGCTGCATGAGCTGGTGGTTCGTTATGCGCAAGAGTGGGCGCTGCCGGCAGCATTCATGACCTGGCTTAACGAATCTAACGCCTTCTGCTCTACGCTGGTGGACCGTATTGTTACCGGTTACCCACGTGATGAAGCGGCGAAACTGGAAGCTGAACTCGGCTATAAAGACGGTTTCCTCGATACCGCTGAACACTTCTACCTGTTTGTTATCCAGGGACCAAAATCACTGGCCAGCGAACTTCGTCTGGACAAACTGGCGCTGAACGTGCTGATTGTCGACGACATCAAACCGTATAAAGAACGTAAAGTGGCTATCCTCAACGGTGCGCACACGGCGCTGGTTCCAGTCGCGTTCCAGGCGGGGATTGATACCGTGGGCGAAGCGATGAACGACGCTGAGATCTGCGCGTTTGTTGAGAAAGCTATCTACGAAGAAATTATCCCGGTACTGGATCTGCCAAAAGACGAGCTGGAGTCCTTCGCCAGCGCGGTCACAGGCCGTTTCCGTAACCCATACATCAAACATCAGCTACTTTCCATCGCGCTGAATGGCATGACCAAGTTCCGCACCCGTATCCTGCCGCAGCTGCTGGCAGGGCAGAAGGCAAGCGGTAAACTGCCAGCGCGTCTGACCTTTGCGCTAGCGGCGCTGATTGCCTTCTACCGCGCAGAGCGTAACGGCGAAGCGTACCCGGTGCAGGACGACGCGCACTGGATTGACCGTTACCAGCAGCTTTGGGCTGAACATCGTGACCAGCAGATTAGCACCACCGATCTGGTGAAAGCGGTACTGTCCGTGAGCGAGCACTGGGAACAAGATCTTACACAAGTTGATGGATTGGTCGAACAGGTTGCAGCTGACCTAGACGCTATTCTGACTCAAGGCATGCGTAAAGCGGTGAAACCGCTCTGCTAATGTGCCCGATGCACGAATCTAACCCGGCTCCGGCCGGGTTTTTTTATAA
>CP070603.1:2603884-2610264 GCA_016939855.1 Kluyvera ascorbata | reverse complement strand
TATATAGGTAGCCCGGACGAGGCAAAGCCGACTCCGGGATCGCACAATACCTTCTAATAGCACATTAATTAGTTACAACATACATTTAATATCTTCAATATATACCCACCTTTACCCCGTGCAAACAACGCTAAGCAGCACAAAAAAGGCCCCATCAGCATACCATTCCGCCCTCTGTACCGCTTGAATACATGACTAAGATCACGTTTAATACACAACTTATTAACCTGATTGAAAAACTCATGATCGTTCGTCCTCACCAGCATTGGCTGGCACGCATTTTCGTCTGGCATGGTTCTGTACTGCCAAAAATCTTCTCTCGCTTACTGCTCAATTTCCTGTTGTCGATAGTCGTTATCCTCATTCTGCCGTGGTATTCCTCGCTAGGCTTCAAGCTTACCGTCGCGCCATTTAGCATTCTGGGCGTCGCTATCGCGATATTTCTCGGCTTCCGTAACAATGCCTGCTATGCACGTTACGTCGAAGCGCGCCAGCTGTGGGGACAACTGATGATTGCCTCCCGGTCTCTGCTGCGCGAGGTGAAAAACACGCTCCATGACGACCCGCACGTAGGGGAGTTTGTCCGTTTGCAAATTGCCTTTGCCCATTGCCTGCGCCTTACGCTCCGCCGCCAGCCTAATCGCGCCGTGCTGGCTAAATATCTCTCTGAAGTGCACCTGGCGCAGGTGTTGGCCGCCCAGTCTCCGGCTAACCGTATTTTGCTTATCATGGGAGAATGGCTGGCCGAGCGCCGACGCTCCGGGGCACTGTCCGATATTCTGTTCCACAGCCTCAATATTCGTCTCAACGATATGTCTATCGTGCTGGCAGGCTGCGAACGTATTGCCAATACGCCGGTGCCGTTTGCCTATTCGCTGATCCTTCATCGCACCGTTTATCTGTTCTGCATCATGCTGCCGTTCGCGCTGGTTGTTGACCTGCACTACATGACGCCGTTTATTTCGGTGCTGATTTCGTACACCTTTATCTCACTGGATACGCTGGCAGAAGAGCTTGAAGAACCCTTCGGTATGGAAAATAATGACTTACCGCTGGACGCTATCTGTAACGCTATCGAGATAGATTTACTGCAAATGAATGATGAGTCGCAGATACCCGCCCGGATCGTCGCTGATAAATACTATCAGCTGAACTAAGAGAGGCATCAATGACCGTCACATTTCGTCCTGTACAGGCAGAAGATAAAGCGCATTGGCTGGCGCTGTGGCAGGGATACTGTGGGTTTTACGCCAGCAACCTGTCTGCAGACGTTACTGAGCACACCTGGCAGCGCATGCTTGACCCGCAGTCGCCCATTTTTTGTCGTGTGGCACTGGTTGAAGGACAACTGGCTGGCTTTGCACTTTGCGTATTGCATGAAGGCACCTGGGTTACAGCGCCTATTTGCTATCTGGAAGACTTGTTCGTTGATCCTGCATTCCGGGGCAAAGGGGTAGCGCGGTCGCTCATACAATTTGTGCTAAACGAGGGGAAAGAGCAGGGATGGTCACGCTTCTATTGGCATACGCGTATTCATAATCCGGCACGTAAGCTTTATGATGAGTTTGTCGCAGCCGATGATTTCGTACGTTATTCTGTTACGCTTTAACCGTAACAAACAGAATAAATCATTAAGGTTTTCCATGTTTAATGGTTGCACCGACATAAGGAGAATCAGAATGGAAAAAAGAATCGAAACTGCCGTGAACATCATTGTGTTCATTTCACTCTTCGCTACCGCCTGGGATTTATCGCTGGTTCGCGCCTTCAACTGGTAGGCCTTAACCCTCGATAACACACTCCTGTTCGGGCGCAGACCATGGCTGCGCCCTTAAGCAGGGGGCGAATCTTCAGATAATCAACGGCTTTTAGGCTAATTACCCACAAGGTTGTGCACCGTTTCTGTGGATAACATTTTTGACTAATGCTCGTTTGCCATTCCCCGGAAGGTTTTGCGCCATTCCACCGGGCTGACGCCCAGTTTCTCGCGAAATATCTGCCGGAAGGTGATGGATGATTGAAACCCTGACTGCTCCGCCACCTGTTCAACGGTGAGTTCGCTGCTTTCCAGCAGCATCTGGCTGCGACGCAGGCGTTCAGTGGTTATCCATTCACCAATCGACATGCCGGTCGCTTTCTGGAAATGACGGGTCAGCGTTCGGCGGCTCATAGCGACACGCTCGGCCAGCATATCAATCTGGTGTACCTGCTGAAGATTGTCCTGCAGCCAGGTCAAAAGTTGGTTAATGCGTGTATCCCCGGTGCTATGTGGTACCACCTGTTCAATGTACTGAGCCTGCCCGCCTTCACGATAGGGTGGCGTCACCATTCGCCTGGCTATTTGGTTAGCCACACGGGCACCAAAACGCTGGCGAATCACATACAGGCAGCAGTCCAGCGCGGCGGCGGTACCGGCGGAAGTGATGATGCCGTCGTCATCGGTATAGAGGACGTTGACGTCAAGCCTGGCCTTGGGGAACCGTTGCTCGAACGCTTTTTCAAATTCCCAGTGCGTAACGGCACGCCGATTGTCGAGCAGCCCGGCATAGGCCAGGGCGAAGGTCCCAAGGCATAGGCCAACCAGCGTGGCGCCATTTGCTCGGGCGGCAATCAGCCCTTCGAGAAGCGCTTTTGATGGTTTTTCACCCACATGTTGCCAGAAGGGAACAATGACGATATCGCAGTGGGCCAGCACCGAAAAATCGCTATCAGCCTTTACCGCCGTTCCTTCTTTTGACCACACCAGCCCCGGCGTTTCCGCGCAGATATAGCGGGTAAAACGAGGCTGCTCGCTCACGCTGTCGCCAAATAAAATGAGCGGCACTGAGAAGTGAAAGGTGCTGAAGCCTTCGCTCGCAACTATCGCAACTGTGGTGGTGGGCATGGGATTTATCTCCACTATAAAGTGACAGTGTCACCATCTTCCGGAGCATGAACAACATCCGCCATCAGATTATCTTCAGCATAGGTGCGCAGCGCACGGCGCGTGACTAAGCAGTGGTTTACCGCTTCCATATGGGTCGCCACGATCTGCGCTTGCGGCAGAAGATGGTGTGCTTTCAGTACGTCTTCCAGTCCAAAGATAATCGGGCCAAACCCCAGCACATGCGCCCAGCCGGTGTTCATGATAACGACACCTGGCTGATACTGACGCATGTTATCAGCTACGCCATCAACCCAGATAGAGTCTCCCACCAGATACAGCGTTTTCTCTGATGGATGCTGGAAAATTACCCCACAAGCTTCGCCCAGTCGTTCAGCCAGTTCAGGAACCGCGTAGGCTTCATCAGAACCATGTTGGCCGTCCGTTTTAATCAGTGTGATATCGCCGAAGTGACTGGTTGCCGAAAGCTGCTGTAACCGGGTAAAGCCCTGAGCGCGCAGCAGCGCTTCGTCACCGTCATTCTGCACGTAAATGAGCATGGATTTTGGGATGACGCTGGCTGCGGTTTCATCCCAGTGATCGGGGTGAGTGTGGGTTACGATGATTGCATCGACATCCAGTAGTGCGTCAATTTCACACGGTAATTCCACCATTGGGTTACGAATTTCCGCGCGAGCGGTGCCGGAAAATCCGGGATACGTGTCTTTCGGTGCTAGCATCGGGTCAATCAAAAAACGTTTTCCGGCGTAGGTAAGCAGCTGAGTGGCATTGCGGATCTGGGTAATTTTCATCGTGGCATCCTCGTATTCGGTTTCGATAGACACATTATGCGCATTACGATCCCACTTCGCCGCTGGCTAAAAGCCAACATTCGATGCAATTGGGCCAATATGACGCTAGTCCATGCCATCAAGGCATAGGAATCATGAAAAATGAGTATGGAATTTGGTCAGATCGGGCGTAGACAGGGTCGTTAAATTGTATTTATCATACAAATGAATTAAGCCATAGCGCATATGCGCTCCACTCATTCACTCGTGGGTTTACGATTATGACCGCCGAAGTTAACGCTCTCATCCTGCTTGCACAATGTAATGAATCTAAGGGATTTTACCGTCGCGCTTTACGTCTCTGGCAGGAAATATCGACACATTTTGATGCCACTAAAGACCAGTGTCGCTTAGCGTGGGAGAAGATAGGCGCGTGTCATCTTCAGTTGCAAATCAATACGCCGCGTGAGGTTGTTGCTCGCGATAGCCGAAAGCAGGACGTTGAGCGCGATAAATTACGCATTCAGCAGCTGCTCTTACAAGGACATAGTATTAAAGAAGTGCAGCATATGACCGGAAGGTCGATAGCCTTTATCTATAAATACAACCCTAGAAATAAAGCCATCCATTAATAGCCTGAAGGCGGCACGCCAAATGCCTGACGAAACGCGTAGCTGAATGCGGCGGTGCTGGAATATCCCACTTCCAGCGCCACGGCGGTGACATTTTTATTTTTCTTCAGATGAACGACCGACTCCAGAAGCCGCATTTTTTGTTTCCATGCGCTGAAAGGCATACCGGTCTCTTTCTTAAAATGACGGGAAAACGTGCGGGCTGACATGCCAAGATGATGAGCCCAGTCTTCCATCGCATGTTCAAGACTCGGTGACTCCTGAATGGTTCTGCACACCTTAATAAGCGCCGCATCGTGCGGCCAGGGCAGCATCAGTTCAACTTCCGGCAGCTTCAGAATCACATCAAGCAGCACGCTCACTAACTGACCTTCCTTGGCGGCAATGTCATAACGCTCCGGCGTGGTTGTCGTCGCGTAGTGGATGAACTCGCGTACAAAATCGCTGATGGCCACGACCTTACAATCGTCGATCGATTCGGGTAAAAAATCCGGGTCGATATCCAGATTCTCCAGATAGACGTCATCCAGCGCCCATACTGCGTGTTCGATGTTATGCGGGATCCAGATACCATAATGCGCCGGGATCACCCAGCATTTCCCTGCCACATCGATGCGCATACTGCCTTTACGTGCAAAGTGAAATTGCGCGAAGCTATGACTGTGCCTGGCGACGTGATTGCTTGCGGCCAGAATGTAAGAGCGAAAATAGACCGACTGCGGCAGCTCTTTCATTGAGTCATCTTGCGATGAAAACCACTGCTTGGTCTGCTGAAGGGAGAAAGGAGGGTTACCATCCATCATTATGGCATCTGTTCGATAAATATTGTCCTCACATCATAATACATACCATCCGCTTATCCATAATAATCTTCTGCACATCATATTGACTCGTTTATGGATAAGAAACATGGCCACGGTTTGCTCAGACGTAATTAGCATTGATGAATTGAACGATAATTGGTCGCGGATGGGAAATGACCTGCTCAGTCAGGCCGATATTAAAATCAATGGTGCCCGGCCATGGGATATTCAGGTTCACCATGCTGATTTCTTTAAGCGTGTATTTCAGCAGGGTTCGCTGGGGTTAGGCGAAAGCTATATGGAAGGTTGGTGGGACTGCGAGCGTTTAGACATTCTGTTCTGCAAAATCCTGAAAGCAAAACTGGATAAACAGGTTCCCGGCAACCTGAAAGATATTTTACGCGTTGTCAGCGCGCGCCTGTTTAACCTCCAGTCGCGCAGCCGTTCATGGATTGTCGGCAAAGAACACTACGACATTGGCAACGATCTTTTTGCGTTGATGCTTGACCCGCATATGCAGTACTCCTGCGGCTACTGGCGTCACGCACAGTCGCTGGAAGAAGCGCAAAATGCCAAGCTCGAAATGATATGCGAAAAACTGCAGCTCAAACCCGGTATGCGTCTGCTGGACATCGGCTGCGGCTGGGGAGGGCTGGCAGCCTACGCGGCGCGAAACTACGGCGTTAGCGTAGACGGGGTGACCATTTCCCGCGAACAGCAAAAACTAGCGCAGCAGCGTTGTGAAGGGCTGGATGTGAATATCCTGCTGCAGGACTACCGTGACCTCGATACCGACTATGACCGGATTGTATCAGTAGGGATGTTTGAGCACGTTGGGCCAAAAAACTACGATACCTATTTTAGCGTTGTTGACCGTTGCCTTAAGCCTAATGGATTGTTTTTACTACATACCATCGGGAGTAACCAAACCGGGCTCAGTGTAGACCCGTGGATCAACAAATATATCTTCCCGAACGGTTGCCTGCCGTCGATTCGCCAGATTGCGAGCGTCAGTGAATCACGTCTGGTAATGGAAGACTGGCATAACTTTGGCAGCGATTACGACAAAACGTTAATGGCATGGCATGAACGCTTTAATCAGGCGTGGTCGGGTTTGCCATCTAACTACACGCCGCGTTTCCGCCGGATGTTCAACTACTATCTGTGCGCCTGCGCCGGTGCGTTCCGCGCCCGTGATATCGAACTCTGGCAGGTGCTGTTCAGCCGCGGTACTGAGGGTGGAATGTACGTTTATCGTTAATGGCTTGTCACGTCGCTTTTGGGCGACGTA
>CP070603.1:2599011-2602075 GCA_016939855.1 Kluyvera ascorbata | reverse complement strand
ACTCAAAACATCGCATACAGCAGCGCTGAAACGGTCAACACGCCGCTCGCCATCACCATCACCGAGATAAACCCTCGCATCGCTTTCAACGCCGGGCGGGTGAAAATCAACCAGGTTGGGATCACAAACAGGAAGATCGCAATTAACGGCCCGCAGAGCGTTTCAATCATATTAATCACGTCAGGATTAAGATAAACCACCACTGAGGTGACGATAAACATTAGCACCGAGGTGATTAATTTAACCCGTTTAATATGGCTGGTCCGTTTAATATTGAAGAGATCGGCCGCCAGCACGTTAAAGGTCTCAGCAACCGGCATTGATATCCCTAAAAACGATTTTGTCATGCCCAGAATGGCAATAAATGGCGCCAGATAGAGCAGCGCACCCATGCCGCCGTTGCCGCCAATGACCGACAGCACATTCAGGTTCTGCGCTTTCGCCATCTCAAAGGTTTCACGCGGCGTACTCAAAATGCAGCTCAGCACGAAGAAAATAATGCTGAAGAAAATTAAGCCATACGCGCGGCGGATAACCCGCACGGACTGATCTTCACCGCCGTTACCCGGCTCCCGATACCAGGATGCCAGCGCGGGAATCAGCGGCGCCGAGCACAGTGAGAAGGCGATAAGCGGTAGCGTCAGCCACAAATCTTTCAGCGTGCTGCCAGGGGTTGAGGTATGCGTTTGCTGCCACGCATGGGTGACGTTCCCCAGGTCCCAGGCCGGGATTTGTGAGGCGGCGATAACGATGATAGCAATGGCAAACGGCAGGGCCAGCGCACTCATGGTACTCACGACTTTATCGCGACCTTTGCTCAGCACCAGGTGGAGAATAAGCAGGACCACCAGCGTAAGCGTTGCACGGTTAATACCGGCAATGTGCAGGCGTTCGCTCAGGAAATGGCTCAGCGCATTCACTAATGAAACGGCATACACCAGCGTAACCGGGTAGTGCGCCACGCAGAAAAACAGCTTCATGGCCTGACGGCCTTTTGGGCCAAAGAAAGAGCCGAACAGCGGCAGCGTGTGGTCGTTACCGTCGTCCTTCTGCTGGTCGCGCATAAAGACGCGGCAGATCAGCACGTGCGGCACGAGCGATAGTGGAAATCCCAGAAGGAGTAGCAGAATAAAGACAAGCGGACCGCGGGTACCAATTTCAACCGGTAGGAAAAGCGTGCCCGCACCGACCGTTGCGCCGTAAACACCCATCATCCAGATGGTATCTTTTTTCGTCCATTGAGGACGAGATATCGCTGTTTCTTTATTCATAGTACTCATATATATCGAGAATAACGCGGAAGTTAATGGAGGAGCTATTGGGGGTAACCTAAGCGGAAAGCATAAAAGGATGGAAAACGATTTCTTATTATATGAGGCTATTCTGGCGCCTTCTTTTCGATACTACTGGTTGCGCGATAAACCCCGCAAGTCTTTTTTGGTATTTACTGGAAGTTACAAGAGGATTAATAACACCTTTTACATCACCATAACTTCTTGCCATTTATAGCAAAGGAATCGACGACAGCTCGCCGATTCCTTTATCTATTTAATTACCCCAGCGGCTTTTTAAATAATCCACGGCCTGCTGAGTTTGCGGCTGTTCGAGGTAGCCCTCGCGGAACAATATTGTGCCATTGATATTAGTGGCGGACTCATTCATATCAATTTGCTTTTTCAGCTCTGGCACGCCGCCCTGGACCGTCCAGTCTGGTTCATTTTTCGACGGTTCGCCCACTTTATACAGCGCAATACCGATGTAGAGACGAGTATTGGTAGGTTTGACGACATCCGCCCACCATTTTGCCAGGACGTCATAGCGCGCTGCATCACGAGCAAACGGCCAATAAAGCTGCGGCGCAATATAGTCGAGCAGACCCTGTTGCACCCACTGGCGCGTATCGGCGTAGGATTCATCATAAGCGGCAGCGCCACGCGTGTCTGAACCCGCGGGGTCGTGTGAACGATTTCGCCATACCCCGGCTGGGCTCACGCCAAATTCAACGTTCGGATTGAGCTGCTTAATGGTGTGCGAAACCTGCGAAATTAGCTGTTGGGTGTTGTGGCGTCGCCAGTCGGCTTTTGAGGCAAAACCCTGACCGTACTGGCGATAGGTGGCGTTGTCGTTCAGCGCTGAAGCGGGAGTCTCGGTGTAGAAATAGTCGTCAAACTGCACGCCATCAACCGGGTAACGGGAGACGACTTCCGCCACGATACTGGTTATCCAGTCACGCACTTCCGGAATACCTGGGTCCAGTACGAAGCGATCCCCCGCGGTGCGGATCCAATCGCGATGCAGAACGTAAACGCTCGGCGGCATCGTCGACAGCGTATTATTCAGCGCGGTCACGGTTGAAGGTTTGGTATTGGTGGAAACGCGGTACGGGTTGAACCAGGCATGAACCTTCATGCCGCGCTTGTGCGCCTCATCCAGCATAAACTGTAGCGGGTCGTAGCCGGGATACTGGCCTATGGTGCCCGTGAGCGTTTCCGACCACGGCAAAATATTAGACTGCCATAGTGCGGTACCATCCGGTTTTACCTGGAAGAAAACGGTATTAATGCCGAGGCTTTTCAGCTTATCAAGCTTGTCGCGCATTGCGGCCTGCTGCTCGATAACGCGCTGCATACTACTGCTGGCGTTAATCGAGCTAATAGGCGGCCAGTCGAGTCGTGAAACCGTGGCGAGCCAGACGCCGCGCATCGGTTCATTATTCTGCTGAGTTTTGCCAGTATTGACGCCAGATGACGTTTTAACGGGGGTCTTTGAATCGCAACTGACCAGAAATAGCGCGGCGGCAATCAGCGCGGCGGCTTTTTTCGTTTTTGACATTCGGGAGAAACTAAAAGAACTGAGAGTCATAGGTGCCGTTATTCGGGTTATCGCGAGTGATGAACATTTTCGTACTATTCAAGGCGAAGTCAATCGGTTAGCCACAGTGATATCACACGAAATGATAAGGATCATCCCGATATGTCATTTGCCTTATTTCTGCGAATTTCTTAAGGTTGATGGTTATCGATCCTGAAAACAGTAAGGGAAGCCCTATGTCTGAATATTCACA
>CP070603.1:2597573-2599004 GCA_016939855.1 Kluyvera ascorbata | reverse complement strand
GATACGCATCTCGCCTGGACGTGGCAAAACAGCCCCGAGCCAGAAGCGCTTGAGCTGACGCGCATTGCCATCCCGCAGCTTGCGGCGGGCGACGTTTTGGTTCGCAACGCGGTTATCGGGCTTAACCCGGTGGACTGGAAGGTATTAAGCCCGGGTTTGGTTGACTGGGAAAAGGGCCATGTCCCCGGCGTTGACGGCGCGGGAACGGTGGTCGCGCTGGGTGAGGGCGTCGATCAAAGCTGGCTGGGCCAGCGCGTCGCATATCACCAGAGCCTCGCGAAGCCCGGCAGCTATGCGGAGCATACGCCCGTTGCGGCTCGCGCCCTGATGCGTTTGCCGGAGTCATTGAGTTTTGAAACGGCGGCAAGCCTTCCTTGTCCGGCGCTGACGGCCTGGCTTGCTATTGAAAAACTGCCGGTGATTAACGGCGCGCCGCTGTTGATAAGCGGTGCCGGTGGCGCCGTAGGCCACTATCTTGTGCAATTCGCAGCGGCGAGGGGATTTGCGGTCACCGCGATGTGCAACCCGCGTCACTGGCAGCGCTTAAAGGCGTTGGGCGCGCAAACCTGCATTGAGGGGCCATTAACTTCCGGCAGCTTGTGGCCAGAGGAAAAAGCGGCATCGTTCTTTGCGGTGATTGATAGCGTTAACGAGGATCATGCTGCTCGTCTGACCCCCGCGCTGAAGGCAAATGGTCACATCATCGCGATTCAGGGGCGGCTGACGCAGTGGCCATGCGCGCCGTTTGGCCGCACGTTGTCGATGCATGAAGTGGCGCTCGGCGCGCTTCACTGGTACGGCGATGATGACGCCTGGCGCCAGCTGACGGCCGCCGGAGAAAAGGTCATGTTGGATCTCGTGGCAAAGCGTCTGGTGGCAGAAGAGACGGTGGTCTCTGATTTTGACAAACTGCCCGCGCTGTTAAATCAGCTTCGTCATCGTCAGTTCAGTGGAAAACCGCTGATTCGCGTTAACCCTTAGTTCGCCCCGTTCCCCACGGATTAAACGCCGGTTCTTCCGGCGTTATTTCCACATCATCCGCCAATGAGTCCAGATAAAGCGCTTCCACTTCAGCACGCGCCCACGGGGTACGTCGCAAAAATTTAAGGCTGGATTTCACGCTCGGGTCATTCTTAAAGCAGTTGATGTTAATCAGCTTGCTAAGCTGCTCCCACCCATAACGTGCCACCAGCGCATTGACCTGCATTTCCAGGGTGACGCCGTGCAAAGGATCTTTAGAAATATGTTCTGTCATGGGAGGTCCGTTAAAATTGAGGTGAAAATGATGCGCGGGGGAAGGTTACAAGAAAGCGGAACATCCGGCAATGGCGCAGGTGGGCATGTTGAATTTTCGCTCGATTTTAAGGCAGCTGTACGTGAATTCTGACGTACGATGGCACTGGTAAAATATCAGAATTTACGTAGCGCACG
>CP070603.1:2596810-2597467 GCA_016939855.1 Kluyvera ascorbata | reverse complement strand
ACGCTACAAGGATCTGGGGGTTACGAATACCGTCGTCCAGGTTCTATGATGTTGTGGATGACAAGATAGCGAACAGGAAAAGAAGACATGTTGAAATATGCATCATTGCTGGTAGCGCTACTGCTGGCCGGTTGCGCCAATACCCCAAACCTACCGCCGACCGAAACAATTGTGGCGATTAAACCGATTGATTCCGGCATTATTGCCAGCTCTGAAAAGCACAGTTATCGCTTCTTCCGTAAGGGGATGCCTCAAGAATATCAACGCTATAACACGTTTTATCAGCGTTTTCATCAGCAGGCATCCGGCGTGCGGGTGAATTTTGCGGTTAAGGATCATGAAGTCACGGCAGAGTACCTGGTAGTTATCGATAAGCGTAATGTCGATGCCAGCCAGCAAACTATTCTGCGCAATGAGTATAAAGCGACCTCWMTCGATAACGACCACCTTGGCGTGATGTTTAAAGCCAACGGGTTCTGGTCTAGTTCTGATGCGGAGGAGTTGGCGGCACCTTATCGGCTGGAGCAGCCGATTGTGGTGTCAATCAATGATAAAACCCAGACGCTGACTACCGCGGGTTCCATCGCACTCATCCCATTACTCCCATTATTCCCGCTATTTATGATGTATGGCTGCGCTACTGGGCCATGCATTTAA
>CP070603.1:2594840-2596701 GCA_016939855.1 Kluyvera ascorbata | reverse complement strand
GCAAGCCATTCCAGGAAGACTCGCAGGCGGGGAGGCACATGGCGATTTTGCGCATAGACAACGTGAAAAGGATAGGGCGCAGGCCGCCATTTAGCGAGTATTTCCACCAGTGCCCCGGCGGCCAGCGCTTTTTTGAGCGAGTAGGTGAACGTCTGCACGATCCCCAACCCGGCTTCCACGGCGGCAATATGCGCATTGCTCTCATTGATGCCGAGATGATGTTCCGCTTTTATCTCTATTTTGTCGCCGTCGTGTTCAAAGCGGAATGGGAACGGTCTTCCGCTGGCGGGAGACAAATAGCTGATAAGGCGGTGCCCATTCCTGAGTTCATCAGGGTAGGCAGGGACGCCGTAGCGTTTCAGGTAGCCGGGCGTGGCGCAGGTAATTAATGCCGCTTCACCGATTTTTCGTGCGATAAGCGAGGAGTCCTCCATCGGACCGCCTCGGATAGCACAGTCAATATTGCCGCTAATCAGATCCGACGGTTTATCCGCAACCTGCAGATCGATACGAATATCCGGGTAGATGGTCATGAAATCTGCCAGCAATGGCACCAGAACGTCACGGGCGGTTGAGCCGCCAATGGCTATCCGCAGGTGACCTTTGGGCTTCGTGCTGGAGGTTTTAAACGACGCATCAATCTCATCCAACTCCGTCAGAATACGCAGCGCTTTCTCATAATATTCCTGCCCCTCCGGCGTGACGGTAATGCGTCGCGTGGTGCGCTGCAGCAGGCGTGTCCCCAGATGCGCTTCAAGCTGTTGAATCGTTTTGCTGATAGTGGCATTGGGCATATCCAGTGAGTCAGCAGCGCGGGTAAAACTGTTCGTTTCGACAACGCGCGTAAACACTTTGAGGGCTGAAAATCGATCCATTATTCACTTTTTCCCGACGGTAAAGCGCCATTATTCACACAGGTGAAGAGTGTTTTTCATTTTCCTGTATTTTTCTGCATAGGTTAACAACGCTAAAGTACCAACCGAACTGAGACGGCTGATTATCTCTGTAAGTCGATGACTCAATTAGCATATTCATACTTTAGTTAAGGAAATGCATTATGAATAAGAAACTTTCGGAAAAAATTGCTTTAGTAACCGGTGGGACTTCAGGTATTGGTCTGGCGACTGCACAAGTGCTGGTCGAACAGGGGGCGAAAGTGTACATCACCGGTCGTCGCCAGGAAGAGCTGGATGCTGCCGTGGCGTTAATCGGCCCTGCGGCGAAAGGGATTCGCGCGGATGCTTCCGTGTTAAGTGACCTCGATACCGTGTTTTCGACGATTGCGAGTGAAGCGGGGCGTCTCGATGTGCTGTTCGCCAACGCTGGCGGTGGGGACATGATGCCACTCGGCGCCATCACCGAGGAGCATTTCGACCGGATTTTCGGCACCAATGTGCGCGGTGTTCTGTTTACGGTTCAGAAGGCGCTACCGTTGTTAACGCCCGGTGCCTCAGTGATCCTGACCGGCTCGACAGCCGCGGTGAAAGGCACGGCGAATTTCAGCGTTTACAGCGCCAGCAAAGCCGCGCTACGCAGTCTGGTGCGCTCATGGGCGCTTGACCTGAAAGATCGCGATATCCGCATTAACGTCGTGAGTCCAGGCCCAATCCGCACGCCTGGTCTCGGTGGGTTGGTCGACGAAGAACATCGTCAGGGGCTGTTCGATGCACTCGCTGCTGGCGTGCCGTTGGGCCGCTTGGGTGAGCCTGAAGAAGTGGGTAAAACCGTCGCGTTCCTCGCATCTGATGATTCACGCTTTATTAATGCTGCTGAAATCTATGTTGACGGTGGTTTGGCGCAAATTTAGCGTTCAGACGCGTCATAGCTGAAAGCCCGAGGATATCGTCGGGCCTTCGGCATT
>CP070603.1:2588193-2592578 GCA_016939855.1 Kluyvera ascorbata | reverse complement strand
TTGGCTCAACCGCTTTTAATTTATCGAAATCAATGTGTTCTAACAGTTCGATGGCCAGATCGCCGCCCCAGGGTGGCATCACGGCTTTGACCTTAGGGTCGCACAGAAACTGCATTAGCTCACTTGCCCGCACTGCTTTATCCGCACTCTTATTCTTATGCTGCGAACGCAAACACTGGCCTTCGATAACCCTGAATCCTTTGGATTTTAAGGCATTAATGGCCAGATCAAGCCGAGCATGGCGATGCGCAGGAACGCCCGACGATGGCGCGGTTATCGCAATTAAATCGCCAGAAACTAATCTGGACGGGAAGCGTGTTTTCATGGAATATTCCTTATTAACATCGAAATAACATATGCCATAAACTACTTACCTAACAACGCCTAAGGATAATCGACATGTCCGACTGGAACCCAACGCTGTATATGCAGTTCGGAGCGGAACGCTCACGACCCGCCGCTGAACTGTTGGCGCGTATTCCGCTCAAAGATGTTGCTTCGGCTCTCGATCTTGG
The DNA here is from genome assembly GCA_016939855.1 of Kluyvera ascorbata. Classification (GTDB taxonomy): domain Bacteria; phylum Pseudomonadota; class Gammaproteobacteria; order Enterobacterales; family Enterobacteriaceae; genus Kluyvera; species Kluyvera ascorbata_C. The sequence continues at coordinate 2,592,063 of CP070603.1, read as the reverse complement.
CTGCGGGCCGGGCAACAGCACGGCCCTGCTTTATCAACGCTGGCCAGATGCAGCCATTACCGGTATCGATACTTCTCCCGCGATGCTAAATGAAGCCCGAAACGCATTACCCAAATGCCATTTTATTGAAGCGGATATACGCTCTCTTCAGCCAGCAACACCGCCGGATCTGATTTATGCCAATGCCTCGTTACAGTGGATTTCGAATCACGACGAACTGCTTCCTGAACTTATCAGCCTGCTGAAATATAACGGTTTTCTGGCCGTTCAAATGCCGTATAACTGGGAAGAACCCTCGCATGTTTTGATGCGTGAAGTGGCAAAAGAGCAAGGCTATCCTAATCGCGGCCGCGACCCGCTACCGAGCGTTCATCGCTACTATGATATTTTGAGTCAGGCGGGATGTGAGATCTATATATGGCGTACAACCTACTATCACAAAATGAATTCGCACCAGGCGATTATCGATTGGGTTAGCGCCACCGGGTTGCGGCCGTGGCTGCAGGATCTGGATGAAGCGCAGAAGCAGCAATTTTTAGCGCATTATCATCAACGGCTACAGGAACATTATCCGGTACAGCAAGATGGCCAGATATTGCTGGCATTCCCTCGCCTCTTTATGGTGGCGCAACGTAAATCGTAGTGAACGGAAGATGTCAGGTAAGGGTGATGGCAAAATTTTTTGCCAGCGCCCTTCTTCCCGCATCGGTAAAGCGTACTTCCCGGTAGCCAGCAATCCGTTCAACCCAGCCATGATGTTCGAATGCCGCCAATAATGTCGCACCAGCGTTGCCACCAAGATGCGGCCGTCGTTCGCTCCAGTCCAGACAGGCGCAGACCGTTTTGCGCCGGGTTAGTGGATTAAGCGTGGCGCCTATTTGCTGAAAACCGGCTAATCCCACCGCAGAAAGCTCAGTCCCTTCCGCCGTAAACCAGCCCTTTTCCTGCATGAATGTATAGAGCCGGACGGCAACGTCGCCGGCCAGATGATCGTAGCAGGTTCGCGCTTTACGTAAATGCACCGGCGTCGTGATAGTTCGCGCCGGTTTTGCCCGCATGGATACGCCCATCAGCGTCTCCAGCAGTGTCGCAATCTCGTTCCCGGCCAGACGGTAATAGCGGTGACGCCCCTGAGATAAACAACTAATCAATTGCCCCTGCACTAATTTTGCCAGATGGGCGCTGGCGGTTGATGGGGCAATATCCGCGACGGTACTCAACTCGGTTGCCGTCCACGCCCTACCATCCATCAACGCGCACAGCATACTGACCCTTGACGGATCGGCAATCGCGGCGGCCACTTCTGACATGCTGCTTTCGAGGGTGTTGCCATCAGCGTTGGCCGGGGCGATGTTAAGCGATTTATTCATCCCATTGTCCGGTGACTTGAGCGGCAAGCTCGTTATTATCGGTTAGCAAAATTAATCGATTGGCATGATCGCTGTATTGTACGCGGATACTGATACCGTGTTCGGACAGCGCGGAAGCTATATTGCCCAGTTCTCCGGGGCGCTCCTGCTTCAATCGCCGGATAAGCGGTTCACTTACCGCGCTAACCCGCATCCCCGCGGCCTCAAGTACTGCCCGAGCCCGCTCGCCGTCGTTGACCAGAAAATGCGCATGGGATTCGTGACCAATGCTAAAAACGCCGCCGCCTTCGAGCCCTATGCCATTTTCCCCCAGCGTAGAGCCTAAACGCGCCAGCTCACCGGGAATATTACGCAGTATAACGTGGATATCATACATGAGCGGTATGCCTCGAATCAGATGAATACTCACGGAGCACTTGAGCTACCCGAATGCGGTAGTGAGCAAAAATCGTTTGTTGTCCTTCTCGCTGCGCCGCCAGGTGCAGCGTGTTCCGTTTCCACGCCAGCACCGCTTCTTCGTTTTCCCACCACGAGAGCGATAAAATTTTCCCTTCCGTACTCAAACTCTGAAAGCGTTCGATGGCAATAAAACCTTCAACGTTGTCGAGTTCTGAACGAAGTTGGGCGGCAAGTTCAAGATATCGGGCCTGCTTTTCAGCAACGGCGTTGGCTTCAAACAGTACGGCAATCATAGTGGTCTCCTCCAGATAAGTGGGACTACTATAGAGCGACGAAATAGCAATGCTTCGTCAGACAACGAAATGTGTCCGCGCCGCTAACGTAAATCATCCAGCAGGCTATCCACCCATTCAGCAAATACGCGAACCTTATGTGACAGATGTCGGTGTGGGTACATCAGCGAGAGCTGACGCCGAGGGCATGGATGATTTGGCAGCACCTCAACTAACTGACCATTGTCGATATAGGGCTGTAAAAAGAAATTCATACCCTGTAGTAAACCGAGTCCTGCGATACCGGCGGCGATATACACTTCGGAATTATCGAGGATAAGTTTCCCCGGCAGCGCGATTTCCGCAGTCCCCGTTGCCGTTTCAAAACGCCATGGCATGATCTGCCGACTGCTGCTGTTAATCCAGTTTACCCCCTGGTGATGTACCCGAAGGTCGTCCAACGTTTTTGGTGTACCGTATCGCGCCAGATACTCGGGGCTGGCGCAGGTGGTCATTTTGATATTCCCCAACGGTCGCGCTACATAGTCACCATCGTCAAGGTCACCCATGCGCAGCACGCAGTCCAGGCCATCGCGCAGCATATCCCGGCGCATGTCAGAGCTGCTGAGGATGATTTCGAGACTCGGATGTTTGGCGTAGAACTGGGGTAATTTCGGCACCACCACCAGGCGTGCAAAAGCGATGGGCATATCGACGCGGAGCTGACCATGTAACGGTTTTTCCGGCGCAAACGACGTCAGCAGATCGTCCGCCTGCGCCAACAGCGGCTTGCTACGGCGGTAAAACTCTTCGCCTTCCGGCGTCAGATAAATCCGCCGGGTGGTGCGATGCAATAGTCTCACCCCGCTCTCTTTTTCCAGCTGCTGTAAGGCTTTGGTAACCGCTGGCCGGTGCAACTGCAAATTTTCAGCGGCCTTACTGAAGCTGCCTGAATCAATAATTTCAATAAAAATCTTAATATTTTCAAACAGATTCATCTGCATACGGACTGCCTTTGTGGAGTAAGTTCTTATTGTTATTTATTTAATAATAGTGATGAACATTTTTCACTATTTTTCTGAATAATGAAGGTGCCTACACTGCACGCATACCAGCCATTTTGCGCTGCAACCAGGAAATAACATCATGAAAAATAACCGTATCAGCCAGATCCTCGGCATTGAAAAACCTGTGATTCAGGGGCCGCTCTCATGGCTCACCGACGCGCGTCTAGTCGCGGCCGTCAGCAATGCCGGTGGCTTGGGCGTGCTGGGGCCAAACGCGGGCTTAACGGCGGAAACGGCGGTCTCTACGCCGGAAGAAACGGCAGAGAAAATGCGTGAAGAGATACGTAAAACCAAAATGCTGACCGATAAACCCTTTGGTGTGAACCTGATCCCAAGCCCGGATAACGATATCTGGACGCCAGATATTCTTAAAGTTATCAAAGAAGAAGCGGTTAAAGTGGTGGTGTATACCGGTTATGGCGAGGGGGCGATTATCCCCGCGCTGTTTAATGAGCTAAAAGCCGCTGGCATTACGATTATCTACCGCGATATCAACCCGACTCCTGAAAACAGCCGAGAAGCTGAACGTGCTGGGGCGGACATTATCGTGGCAACGGGCTTCGATGAAGGCGGTACGCTCCCGGCAACGGTGCTCGGTACCTTTTCTATCGTGCCGCTGATTGCTGACGCCGTCGAAAGTGTCCCGGTTCTGGCCGCCGGAGGGATTGTGGATAAGCGTACGGCGCGCGCCGCACATGCGCTGGGCGCAGAAGGCGTATTCGCGGGTTCCGTCTTTATCAGTACCGAAGAAAGCCGCGTTCC
>CP070603.1:2585615-2588174 GCA_016939855.1 Kluyvera ascorbata | reverse complement strand
ATTGTCGACGCCAATGGTCTGGATCTGAACCTGTTTCGCACCCTCCCCGATTACTATCGTTCACTGCCGGGTAAGCTGACATCAACGCTGGTTGAGATGGATAAAGCCGGTGCCAGCAAGGAAGAAATTGCCCATACCATGGGCGGCCTGCGCGGTTTGCGCGTGGGGATGCTGGAAGGCAACACCGATGAAGGTTATGTCGCACTGGGAACCGGTATTGGTGGTATTCACCGAGTGATGAGCGTAGCGGATGTCGTGGAACAACTGACGGCGTAAGCCCATATTAATGCGGCCTGGTGGAAGCCAGGCCGCATCGATATCAGGCAAATTTCAGGTAGACCTGCTCACCCTCAATCTGCACCGGATAGGTGGCGATCCCTTCGGTTAACGGGCTACACATCGCCTTGCCGGTTTTGATGCAAAAGCGCCCCTGATGCAACGGACACTCAATTTCGCCATCTTCCAGAAAACCATCGCTCAAGCGCGCATTACCGTGAGAGCAAAGGTTGGCGCTGGCAAATACCCCATCTTCGGTACGGTACAACGCAATATCATGACCGTTCACGTCAATGCCGATGACATCATCTTCCGGCAAGTCGGCGAGTTCAGCGGCTAAAATCCAGTTATCGGACATATACTCACCTCAGATTGGATAGATTAAGGAGTTAGGCACCAGTTCGCTGTCGAAAATGCACAGACGGCTGGCAAAGCGCAGCCCTTCTGGCGTTTGTACGACGTTATCCAGGTAGTAACCCACGTTGAATACTTCGCTATGCCCATCCGCCTTGGTACGGAAAATGGCATAGTGGGTGCGCGCGATAATCCCTTCCTCGGTGATCGCCGTTATATGCGGCAGCCCCACCACGTGACGCTGATAATACGGATCGTGGAACAGCGTCTCGGCCACGCCGTAGATCCTGTCTTTCAGCATCCCTTTGCTCTCCAGATTGATGGTGGAGAGCGGCAGATGGCGGTCGTAGTTTTCGCGCGGGATAACCTTATACACACAGTCATCGGTGAAGAGTTCGGTCCATTTATCCCATTCGGCGCGGTCTACGATATCGCTATATTCCGTTTGCAGCGTAACCAACTGCTGCCAGATTTCACTGTTAATCATCATGTTTTAAATCTCCAGCACGCCCCGCCAATAGTGGTACATCCCGCGGATTAAGGTTTCCGAAACCATATGATCGGTATTTTCACAGCCGGTGCCGCCCATTTCCGCGATAGTGCGTTGAGAAGGGTTCTGGCGTAGTCCTTGCTGGGAAAATTCAACCACTTCGCCATCATCGGCGGAGACAAACCCGGCCGGGCCGAACAGGTTCGCCTGCTTCAGGCGGCGTTGGGTCATCTCCTCGGAATCATCGGCAAAACCGAAGTGAGTCCAGACAAAATCAAACTCATTCGCCCCGCGCGGCTGGATATGACGTACCGACATTGAGTTCACGTTCTGCTGAATCACCAGGCTTGGGAACAGCGTCATCATCACCACCGTCGGGCCGTTCCACCACAGTTCTTCAACCACGTCGAGGAAGCTGGAATCATTGAGCTGCATCTGTTCTTTAAAGCTGCTCACCCCTTGCGTTACCACACTTTTCCCGCCGTTTCCTTTGCGGCTTATCATCGCCGCATGACGGTATTTATCGTCCATTATCAGCTGTGAGCGGTTATCCGCGCGCCATAGACCGAAGGTGACAAACCAGGTGTGCAACAGCCCCGCGTGGTACGGATCTTTAATATTTTCCTGCATCAACTTCCAGTTGCCGGGAATGCGCTGGCGGTTATAGCCCAGCAGCTTTAGCGGGCGGCCGCTGAATACGCGCTCGAAATAGGCCAGAATATCCGGCCCAAGATAGCGCTCCAGCGGTTCGACATCGAATGAGAACGAGGCAAACACCACGCCGTTATGGCAGGCGACGTTGAGTCTTTTTAGCCCGTGCTCAGATGGGTTGAAGTCTTTCGGCATACCACCGTTCACTTTGCCGTCCTGCTTCACGCCTCGACGGAACGGCACGCCCTGCAGATTACCGTCAAGGTCGTAGTTCCACTGGTGATATGGGCAGACAAAATCGGTGCGATTCCCCGATTTTTCACGGCAAAAGCGCATGCCGCGGTGGGCACAGAGGTTCTCCACCACGTTGATTTCACCCTGCTGATTGCGCACCACGATGACCGAGCGTTCGCCGACCACGCTGCGAACAAAATCGCCCGGTTCTGGGATTTCAGCTTCCAGCGCCACATAGCACCAGTGTTTGCCATAGAAGATTTTCTCCAGTTCGCGCTGGTAAATATCGTCGCGGGTATAGGCCCAGAACGGGATCCGGCTAGTGCCATCATCAGGCCACAGTAGATTGTTTTGCGATTCAGAGGTGAAGTTCATCGTGACTCCTTTTTGTTATCAGTGCAGGTAAACGACATTACGGTTGGTAATAAAACGCATCGGCGTGAATATCCTCTGCCCTTGCCCCCAACGCTTTTGCCTGAAGCGTCATCGCCTCAACCATCGCAGGAGGCCCGGCGGGATAAACCTTCCAGCCCGCCAGCGTCGATAAATCCTGA
>CP070603.1:2583758-2585501 GCA_016939855.1 Kluyvera ascorbata | reverse complement strand
ACGCCATAGAGATCGGCTGCCCAGCGGCTGCCGTAATAGAGGTAAATGGGGTTATCCATACCGGCGTCCAGTGCAGAACGGATAATAGAGAGCTGCGGCGCAAGACCCGTGCCGCCAGCAACGCAAAGCATCGGGCCTTCATGTTTCTGACGCAGCCAGCTGGCGCCCAGTGGGCCGTTGAGTTTGATGGCGGTACCCGGTTTAAGCGTTTCCAGTAATCCTGGCGTCACTCGCCCGTCGGCAACGATACGAATATGAAACTCCAGCTCGTCGTCTTGCGGGCAGCTAGCCATGGAGTAGCTACGCTGGCCGCCGCCGGGAAATGTCAGGCGGACAAACTGCCCGGCAGACCAGGAAAACGGCTTGGCGGGTTTTAAGCAAAGACGCCAGACGTCATGACACAGCGGCGTAAAAGAGACCACCGTGGTTTTGAGAGTGCGTGCCGGATGCACCACAATTTCATCCGCAGGCGGGAGTTCAATAACGCTCGGTGACAACAGCGTGGCGCAGCAGGCCAGTACCTCGCCGGCGTCCAGTTCTGGTGCATCGTCCGGCAGCGTATGGGCAACGTCACCCGAGATCACCCGACAACGACAGGTTTGACAGCGCCCGGCCATGCAGCTGTAAGAGATAGGAATTTGGTGCTCACGTAATACATCCAACAGATTACTGCCGGGGGTAACGGTGACCTGACGGCGAGACGGCATGAAATCCACTTGCATCACAGTTCCTTACCATTAATGTTGTTATTTTGTTAATGAATCGTATAAAGAAACGGAGCGGTGAGATATGCCGTGGGGTTTATAGCGGTTATTAATCGGATTGATAACGATATCTATGTCACGTTTAGCTGAAGTCGACCTGAACCTGCTGGTGCTGTTTCGCCATATGTACAATGAGCGTCACACTGGCAGAGTCGCAGAAATGATGGGCCTCACGCAGCCTTCCGTCAGCCATGCCATCAAGCGCTTGCGCACGATGCTCGGCGATGAGCTGTTTGAAAAGGCCTCCCGAGGGATGCGCCCTACGCCATATGCCGAAGCCATTGCCGGTGATGTGGATGAGATCCTCAGCGCGCTGGAAAAGACGCTGAGCTACCGTAACAGCTTTAACCCCTGGGAAAGTCAGCGTGAATTTCGCGTCGCAATGACCGACCTTGGAGAGATCTATCTGCTGCCCCGGCTGATGAATTTGTTAAGTAAAGAAGCGCCCGGCGTGCGTATCACCACAGTGCGTGATACCGCGGTGCCGTTAAAAACAGAGATGGAAAACGGTGGCGTGGATCTGGCCATTGGTCTGCTGCCGCAGCTGGAGGCCGGGTTTTATCAGCGGCGGCTCTTCGATCAGCGCTATGTCTGCTTAATGCGTAAAGACCATCCACTGAGCAACGCGACCTTTGACGAAGCCGCCTTTCGCGAGGCACAGCATATCAAGGTGATGGCGCAGGACTCCGGGCATAAACGTATTTTTGAGCTTTTTGCCAAAGCGGGTATCGCCGACCAGGGGCTGCTGTGTGTCCCCCACTTTATGGCGATTCCCTATATTCTGAGCGAAACCGATTTTATCGTCACGGTGACGGAAAAGCTGGCATTACAGACGGCGCAGCGGTTCGGGCTTGCCATCCGCCCCTTGCCTTACGATCTACCCACCATCCAGATTAACCTGTTCTGGCATAGCCATGTGCATCAGGATGCGGCCAACACCTGGCTACGCCGTTGTTTTATGCGCTTGTTTACCGAGTAA
>CP070603.1:2582042-2583682 GCA_016939855.1 Kluyvera ascorbata | reverse complement strand
GATTCAGGAACCAGCATGATCATTTTCAGCGCCCGGTTGCTTGCCAGTTGCCAGCTAAGCTGACGATAGGTCAGATCGCCTCGCGTGACATGGTGAAAAATGCGCTCACCGCCTTCCCGCACGATAACCTGCTGTTGGGACCAGAATTCGCGAAAATCGCTACTGTTTTCGCTCATTTGCTGCACAAATGCATTAAGCGTGGTGTCGTTAGGATAGTGAATAGCATCAGCGCGGAGCTCCGCGACAATACGGCGAGCGCGCACTTCCCAGTTATCGACCAGTTCTCGGGCGAGTGGATTCAGGAACATAAAGTGCATCATGTTCGGGGCTTTTTCGATATCGAGAAAGCCGGTAAACAGCGCTTCGGCACCTTTGTTCCACGACAGCACCTGCCAGGTGAGATCCAGTAAATAACAGGGCTCTGACACGGCGTATACGGCGGACAAAATGGTCTGCTCTACGGCGGGAACCTGCTCAACCAGCGGATCGCTTTTATGCGCCAACAAAAACAGATATTCCCGCTCCGCAGGCTTGAGCTGGAGCGCAAAGGCAATGCCTGACAGCGTTTGAGCCGAAACGGTGATATCGCGTCCCTGCTCAAGCCAGGTATACCAGGTGGTGCTGATCCCACTCATCTGCGCCACCTCTTCCCGGCGCAGCCCTTTTGTTCTCCGGCGTGAAAGCACCGGGATCCCCAGCATTTCCGGTGAGGTATTTTCCCGTTTGACGCGTAAGAATGTCCCCAGCGCTTCTGGCCCTTTCAGTCCCGTGTTGTCCATGGTAGTAACTCGATATACCAGTATAAGTACCAATATTGTACCCGTATTAATCCCGGCGTATAGTCCGTTTTAACAAGAACATAACAACAGAGGAAGACCGGTATGAGCAACCATCATGAAACATTAGTGAAGTCACAGTTTAGCGGTCAGGCTGCCGCCTATTTGCAGAGTAACGTCCACGCCCAGGGGGCCGATTTACGCCGTCTGGCTGAATGGCTGGCCGATGACGCGCAGGCTCACCTGCTGGACGTTGGCTGTGGTGCCGGGCATGCCAGCTTTACCGCGGCGCCGCTGGTCGCGGAGGTCACCGCGTATGATTTATCCGAAGGGATGCTGAGCGTCGTTGCGCAGGAAGCCCAAAAGCGAGGCATGGCAAATATCACCTGCGCGCAGGGCCCGGCCGAGATTCTGCCGTTTGCGGATAACAGCTTTGATATTGTGATCAGCCGCTATTCCGCGCACCACTGGCACGATATTCAGGCGGCGTTGATGGAAATTCGTCGCGTCCTGAAGCCAGGCGGCCGTTTTATCATGATGGATATCGCGTCTCCGGGTAAAGCATTGCTCAACGTCTGGTTGCAGACGATTGAAATGCTGCGTGACCCTTCGCACATTCATAACTACTCGCAGGGTGAATGGTTGGCGATGGTCAACAACCGTGGGATGGTGGTGGATAAACTGATTGGCGATAAGCTGCACCTGGAGTTTTCATCCTGGGTTACTCGAATGAAAACGCCAGAAAATATCGTCAACGCTATCCGTTATTTACAGGATAAAGTCTCTGATGAAGTGCGTGCGCACTTTGAGATTGCCGCCGACGGTAGCTTTGTCAGCGACACCATTATGTTTCAGGCGCGCTAA
>CP070603.1:2579884-2580014 GCA_016939855.1 Kluyvera ascorbata | reverse complement strand
CCTGGTGTAGGCCTGATAAGCGCAGCGCCATCAGGCTTTGTACGGCGCATTGCCGGATGTGCGGCGAAGCCTTATCCGGCCTACAAAAACAACATTATTAGTTACAGTGTCACGACTATTTTTCCGACCT
>CP070603.1:2574510-2579780 GCA_016939855.1 Kluyvera ascorbata | reverse complement strand
AGTTATGCGGTCAATGTCGCCATATCGATAACAAAACGGTACTTCACATCGCTTTTGAGCATACGTTCAAACGCATCGTTAATGTTATGAATATCAATCATTTCTATATCGGCAGTGATGCCATGTTTACCGCAGAAATCGAGCATTTCCTGCGTTTCAGCAATACCGCCAATACAGGAACCGGCAATAGAACGGCGACCCAGCAATAGCGGCAGCGTGCTCGACTCCGGCATATCGCCCAGCAGGCCAACAAAGACCAGCGTGCCGTCGAGCGTCAGAGTTGGCAGATAGGGATTGACCTCGTGAACGTACGGTACAGTATCAATAATCAGATCGAACTGATTTTGCACTTTCGCCATCTGGGCCGGGTCAGTCGAAACCACCACGTGATGGGCACCAAGGCGGCGGGCATCCGCCTCTTTACCCGGAGAACGGGTAAACAGCGTGACTTCCGCGCCCAGCGCGCTGGCCAGTTTGATGGCCATGTGCCCTAACCCGCCTAACCCCACTACCGCCACTTTACTGTTGGCATCTACCTTCCAGTGACGCAGCGGCGACCAGGTGGTGATACCGGCGCACAGCAGCGGCGCGGCACCTTTCAAATCCATGTTTTCCGGTACGTGCAGAACAAAATCCTGGCTGGCAACAGTGGTCTGTGAATAGCCGCCGTAGGTAGTGGAATGATCGTGACGATCCTGGCCGTTGTAGGTCTGAACGTTACCCTCTTCACAGTACTGTTCCAGCCCCTGCTGACAGGGCTGGCATACGCGACAGGAGTCAACCATGCAGCCAATGGCGGCCAGGTCGCCCTGCTTAAACCTGGTGACTCCGCTGCCAACGGAGCGAACGCGACCAACAATTTCATGCCCGGGAACAATCGGATAGGTACTGAATCCCCAGTCGTTGCGTGCCTGGTGCAGGTCCGAGTGGCATACGCCGCAGTAGAGAATATCGATAACCACGTCATCCGAGCGCGGTTCGCGGCGCTCAAAGGTGAATGGCGCCAGGGGTGTCGATGGGTTTGTAGCAGCATAACCTAACACTTTCATGACGTTACCTCGCATTACTTGTTTCATTTTCAGTCAGGGTACAACCTACAGCACATTGTTCACTGAAACTATGCCCGCTGGTGCAATACCGTCATGAGCTTAGTTCATGAATGCTGGCCCGCCTTTCCCATCGCACAAAGGGTTAATTGGCGATGTTATAAGCAATCGTGCGCTTTTTTGTGCCGTTACGTCCAATTTGTCAGCATCGTGTTAAACGTTGCTCTATAATCTTGCGCGCTGCAGTTTCTGCCAGCCCGCCAACGATGGCTGAAGTGAAAGACAACGGAGTTACGTAAGATGTTACCAGGCAATAAAAATCGTTCCCTTTATATCCCCTATGCGGGACCGGTTCTGTTGGAATTTCCCCTGCTAAATAAAGGCAGCGCGTTCAGCATGGAAGAACGCAGCAACTTCAACCTGCTCGGGCTGCTGCCTGAAGTGGTTGAGAGTATTGAGGAGCAGGCCGAGCGTGCCTGGATTCAATACCAGGGTTTTAAAACTGAAATCGACAAGCATATCTACCTTCGCAATATTCAGGACACCAACGAAACGCTGTTCTATCGCTTGGTAGAGAATCATCTTGATGAGATGATGCCGGTTATCTACACCCCAACCGTTGGCGCTGCCTGCGAACGTTTCTCTGAGATTTACCGCCGCGCCCGCGGGGTCTTTATCTCCTATCAGAATCGTCACAATATGGACGACATTCTGCAAAACGTTCCAAATCACAATATTAAAGTTATCGTGGTAACCGACGGTGAACGTATTCTCGGCTTGGGCGACCAGGGCATCGGCGGTATGGGTATTCCTATCGGTAAGCTTTCCCTGTACACCTCCTGTGGTGGTATCAGCCCGGCCTATACGCTGCCGGTGGTGCTCGATGTTGGTACCAATAACCAGCAGTTGCTGAACGATCCGCTGTACATGGGCTGTCGTAACCCGCGTATCAGCGACGACGAGTACTATCAGTTTGTGGATGATTTTATCCAGGCCGTGAAACACCGCTGGCCAAACGTGCTGCTGCAGTTTGAAGATTTCGCGCAGAAAAACGCGATGCCGCTGCTCAACCGCTACCGCGATGAGATCTGCTGTTTTAACGATGACATCCAGGGCACCGCGGCGGTCACTGCCGGTACGCTGATTGCGGCAAGCCGCGCGGCGGGCAGCCAGCTCAATGAGCAGAAAGTGGTCTTCCTGGGCGCAGGCTCTGCGGGCTGCGGCATCGCCGAACAGATTATCGCCCAGATGCAGCGCGAGGGTTTGAGTGAGGAGCAGGCGCGCGGCCGCGTATTTATGGTTGATCGCTTTGGCCTGCTGACCGACCAGATGCCTAACCTGCTTCCATTCCAGAGCAAACTGGCGCAGAAACAGGAAAAAATTCAGGGCTGGCAGCACGAAAACGACGAGATTTCTCTGCTCGATGTCGTGCGCAACGTGAAGCCAAACATTCTGATCGGCGTTTCCGGCCAGACCGGACTATTCACGGAAGAAATTATTCGTGAGATGCACAAGCACTGCCCACGCCCGATTGTGATGCCGCTGTCGAACCCAACCTCACGCGTTGAAGCCACGCCGCAGGACATCATCAGTTGGACAGACGGTCAGGCGCTGGTTGCCACCGGCAGCCCGTTCGCACCGGTCACCTGGAAAGATACCGTCTATCCTATTGCCCAGTGCAACAACTCCTATATCTTCCCAGGAATTGGTCTGGGGGTGATTGCCTCAGGCGCGTCGCGTATTACTGACGAGATGCTGATGTCCGCAAGTGAAACGCTGGCCAAACACTCTCCGCTCGCTAACAATGGCGAAGGTCTGGTGCTGCCAGAGCTGAAGGATATTCATAAAGTCTCCCGCGCTATCGCGTTCGCGGTCGGTAAAATGGCCCAGCAACAAGGTGTTGCCACCAATACCTCCGCCGACGCCCTGCAAGAAGCGATTGATGAGAACTTCTGGCTGCCGGAATACCGCAACTACCGTCGTACCTCCATATAAATCGTAGCAAAATAGTAGCCCGGCCAAGCGCAGCGCCGCCGGGTTCATTCCTCGCGCCCCTGCAGAACAAAAGATGTTTGGCACGGTGGTTAAAGCTGAATTTTTTACACCTCTTATGATGTATGTTGTAACTAATGATATATTCACTAGATTAATATTCACATGGCCGCTACACTGCCTTCACCTATCAACCTGACAAAATCAAAAGGAGGCTAATTATGCTGTACTGTGAAATTCTCAATGTTTCACATACATTTGGTGATCGCACCAGCTCAAGCGTTATCGGTTTCATGCTGCGATAACTTCGGCTTGAGCGAAGACACCAATCCCTAAACCCTTCCCTCGGGCTTACTTAGTTATCGTCAGCGATGTTTGACGAGGCATCCCCATGCCTGTAACTCTTGAGTAAGCAAATGAGCACATTATTAACTGCACAATCTCTTCACGTTGAGACGGCTTTCGGCCCTCTTTTCACTGACCTTTCTTTTACCCTGAAAAAAGGCGACCGTATTGGCCTTATCGGCTACAACGGCTGCGGCAAAAGTACCCTGTTACAGGTACTGGATGGCACGCTTGCCCCCTCTTCCGGACGCGTCGCGTTAGCCAGCCATTGTCTGATGGCCCGTGTAGAACAGCATCTTCCTGCTGAACTACTCGACCGCACGCTGATTCAGGCGGTACTCGCACAGCTGCCAGAATCCATTCGTGAAAGCCAGCGCTGGCAAGCCGAGCGTTTGTTAACGGAAATGGGCTTCTCCCCAATTGAGATAGATAACCCGGCGGCAACCCTAAGTGGTGGCCAGCATACCCGACTGTTGTTGGCTCGTGCACTCATCCTGCAACCGGACCTGCTGCTGCTGGATGAACCGGGCAACCATCTCGACCTGCCAACACTGCTATGGCTGGAAAACTTCCTGAATAGCTGGAGCGGCAGCTTCGTTCTGGTTTCACACGATAATCCGCTGCTGGATGCGGTCACCAATACCAGCTGGATTTTGCGTGATAAAACCCTGCATGCGTTTTCACTGCCCTGCTCCGCGGCCCGCCAGGCGTTAGAAGAGCAGGATGAAAGTGATGCGCTGCGTCATAAGGCGGAACAAAAAGAGATCGACCGCGTCACCGCCAGCGCCAAACGGCTGGCCACCTGGGGACGGGTGTATGACAACGAAGACCTCTCGCGTAAAGCCAAGCAGATGGAAAAACAGGTCACACGATTGAAGGAGAGCCAGACGGAACTCACCGCCGGCACGCCATGGACGCTCGCGCTTCACGGCGATGCACTGCGGGCAGACCGTCTGTTGGAAATGGACAACTTGCCTGTGCCGCCAGCACCAGGCCTGGCGCCGTTGTTTACGACCGATATTGCGCGGCTACAAAGTGACGATCGCGTCGCCATTATGGGACGTAACGGCGGCGGTAAGTCCTCGCTGTTACGCCTGCTCTGGCGGCAGATACAGCAGACATCAGCGGATGCTGGGCTTAAGCTTCACCCTCGCCTTAAAGCAGGCTATTACGATCAGACGCTGCACCAGTTAGCCGACGACGACAGCCTGCTGGACGCACTTGAAACCTTTGAACCCTATGCTGAAACCCGTAAACGCGCGCTGATTTCCGCCGGTTTTGGCTGGGCGCGACACGGGCAAAAGGTCAGAACCTTAAGCGGCGGTGAGCGCTCTCGCCTGCTGTTTGTCGGGTTATCGCTCGCCCGATACAGCCTGCTATTGCTTGATGAACCTACAAACCACCTGGATATCGACGGAAAAGCGGCGCTTGCGCAAACGCTTTGTGAGTATCCCGGCGGCGTTTTGCTGGTCAGCCACGACCGTCAGCTTATCAGCAATAGCTGCAACCGTTTCTGGTTGATTGACGAGAAGGGTTTAAGCGAATGGCCTGATGCTGACGCAGTGTACGAGCAACTTCGTCACCGTACTTGTCCGGACGCACCGCGCTTAGTCACCGCTATAAACGAGGAAGTCACAGCGGAGGCTGATGACCTGCTGGAGCGTTTAATTGAGCTTGAGTGGCAGTTAGCCGAAGACCTGGCGCGTAAGCCAAAACATCAGAAACCGCAGTTGCAACAGCGCTGGCGCGAGGAGATTGCCAACATCAATAATCAGCTAACTTAACCTACCCATAGCCCGGCCTTGCACAGCAACGCCGGGTTTTCTCCCTACTCCAGATAATCCCGGAGTCGGCGTTCCGTCTCGTCCGGGCGACGTTTTACTGTCG
>CP070603.1:2571943-2574488 GCA_016939855.1 Kluyvera ascorbata | reverse complement strand
AGTTTACTGATGAATAAATGATGAACGCTTAGTGACAGAACGGTGAACACTCTGTGCTATCAATATGAAAAACCACTAGATTCCGCCTACCCTCCGCCTTGCAATTTCCGCCATTTTCACTAATCATTAATGAGTATTATTATCAAATACATATTAACCAGGAGTAGGATATGAAGGCTGCTGTTGTCACACATGACCATCAGGTAAACGTCACTGAAAAAACGCTGCGCCCACTGCAGCACGGTGAAGCCCTGTTAACAATGGAGTGCTGTGGGGTCTGTCACACCGATTTGCACGTGAAAAACGGTGATTTCGGCGACAAGACTGGGGTTATCCTCGGCCATGAAGGTATTGGGATCGTCAAAGCTATCGGTCCTGGCGTCTCCTCTCTTAAAGTGGGCGATCGCGCGAGCGTTGCCTGGTTCTTCGAAGGCTGTGGCCACTGTGAATACTGTAACAGTGGTAACGAAACGCTGTGTCGTTCGGTAAAAAATGCGGGCTACAGTGTAGATGGTGGCATGGCAGAAGAGTGCATCGTCACCGCTGACTATTCAGTCAAAGTCCCGGATGGCCTTGATTCCGCCGCGGCGAGCAGCATCACCTGCGCAGGTGTCACCACCTATAAAGCCGTCAAAATCTCGAAAATCAAACCAGGTCAGTGGATTGCCATTTACGGTCTGGGTGGTCTGGGCAACCTGGCGCTGCAATACGCGAAAAACGTCTTTAATGCCAAAGTGATCGCTCTCGATGTGAACGATGAGCAGTTGAAGCTGGCCAAAGAGATGGGCGCGGATCTTATTATCAACTCACGCAGCGAAGATGCCGCCAAACAGGTTCAGGAACTGACCGGCGGCGCGCACGCGGCAGTCGTTACCGCCGTTGCGAAAGCGGCCTTTAACTCCGCCGTTGACGCCGTACGTGCCGGTGGCCGCGTGGTGGCCGTTGGCCTGCCACCGGAAGCAATGAGCCTTGATATTCCACGTCTGGTACTCGACGGTATCGAAGTGGTCGGTTCGCTGGTCGGCACCCGTCAGGATCTGACCGAGGCCTTCCAGTTTGCCGCTGAAGGGAAAGTGGTACCGAAAGTGGCGCTGCGTCCGTTAAACGACATCAACGCCATCTTTAAAGAGATGGAGCTGGGCCAGATTCGTGGCCGTATGGTTATCGATCTTCGCCATTAATGTTCAGAGCCTCTCCTGTGAGGGAGAGGCTACTCTCAGGCAGCCACCAGCTTCTGTTGCTGCTGCTGGTAACGGGCATAAAGCAGCAGAGACGACATCGCCAGGAATGACAACGCCGCTGCCGGCAGCGCCACAGAACTCCAGCCGAAATTCATCGTAATCATCAGCCCCCCGAAGAACGCCCCGATCGCACTGCCAAGGTTAAAGGCAATCTGCCCACCAGCCGCCCCTAACATTTCACCGCCCTTTGCGTTCTGCAGCAGCAAAATTTGCAACGGCGCGGAAAGCGCAAATAGCCCCGCACAGCAGATAAATGCCAAGACCAACGACGCGATTTTGAAACCGCCGAGCGCGAAAATAAGCAATAGCGCGACCACGATGACGAAATCGGTTGTTGCCGCTATGCGCAGCGGACTGTAGCGCCCGGAAAGCTTGCCGCTGAGAATATTACCCAGCACCATGCCAAGCCCCACCAGCATCATAATGAACATGATGGCCCCTTCCGGGAAACCCGAGACGTTCATCATAAACGGCTTGATGTAGCTGAACCACGCAAACACGCCAGCATTACCAAACATGGTCGCCGCAAAGATTAGCCACGGTGCAGGGCTTTTCAGGAAGTGGAACTGCTCGCGTAGGCGCGCGTCGGATTTATCAAACAGCGTTGGTACCCAGGCGATAATCGCCACCAGCACCGCCACGTCAAACAGCGCAATCGCGAGGAAGGTATAGCGCCAACTGAACTGATGGCCTAACCACGTTCCCGCCGGTACGCCAACCAGATTAGCCACCGTCATACCGGCGATCATTCCCGCCACCGCCGCCGTCACCCTGCCACGCGGTGCAATCTTCGACAGAATAATCGCCCCCACGCCAAAGAATGCCCCGTGCGGAAAACCTGACACCAGTCGCCCAATCGCCAGCATCGTGTAGCTCGATGACACGGTGAAAATAACGTTACCCAGCACGCAGAGCGTCGCCAGCAGCAGCATGATTGACTTCAGGGAGAAGCGCGTGGAAAACAGCGCAATAATCGGCGCACCAATGACCACGCCGAAGGCATACCAGGAGATCATATTGCCTGCCGCTGGGATCGAGATTCCCACGTCATGCGCCAGTTCCGGCAGCACGCCCATAATGCCAAACTCCGCCATCCCCAGGCCAAACGTGCCCAGCGCCAGCGCAAAAATTGTCTTTTTCATCCCTCTAATCACTTGTTTCTGTTGGGTTTGCAGAGGAGCATTATTGACCATTCATGGGGAGCAGACCAGACAAAAAGGTGCGACGGCGGGTTTATCCATATATACAGCGCGAATGATTCATACACGATGCTGGCATGAGTGCGTAATGCAACAGGAGAATAT
>CP070603.1:2560582-2571323 GCA_016939855.1 Kluyvera ascorbata | reverse complement strand
CACAAACAAAAAAAGCGGCTCAACATTCCCCATCAAGAGACATCAAACCGCTCTTCACTTCCGGAAAGAACCCCTACTTCATCCCTTCCGAACTCTCTTTCTTCGCCTCGACTCGCTCAACTTCACGATACCAGCGCGGGTGGTGTTTCTGCGCCCAGCGGCGGCTCACCTTGCCTTCAATCATCCCTTTAATCGACCCTTTGACCCAGAACGCCATATACATATGGATGAGGATTGCATGGATCAGGATAATAGCGGAAGCAGCATGAATCAGCAGCGCATAGCGAATCACCTGAATCGGGAAGAACGGCGCGAAATAAGGACGCCAGATAATCACCCCGGTCACCAGCAGCACGAAAATCATGCTCATAATGGTCCAGAACATCATCTTCTGTCCGGCGTTATATTTCCCGACCTTCGCCACTTTATGCTCGTTGCCTTTCAGGACTTCGACAATCCCCAGCACCCACGGAATATCCTGCTTGTCCGGAATGTTGTGATGCACGAAGCGGGCAAACATAAACATCAGCACCACGAAGATCAGCACGCCGAAGAACGGGTGCAGAATACGCCCCATCTGCGGTGTACCGAAAGTTTCGGTCAGCCATTGCAGCGTCGGGAAGAAGAACGAAATCCCCGATACCGCCACCAGGAAGAAGCAGATAGCCACCGTCCAGTGGCAGGCGCGATCGACAAACTTGGTGCGCACAATCATTTTCGACTTACTCATGGCCATCCTCCTCTTCGTCATCATCCACTTCTTTGTTCGGGCCAATACCAATGTAGTGATAAATCAGCCCGGCAAAGGTGGCGATAAAGCCAGCGGCAGACAGCGGTTTGAGCGCCCCTTTCCACAAATTAATGCTGGTATCGATGGCCGGATCTTTCGGCAGCTTATGATACAGCTCCGGCTGGTCCGCATGATGCAGTACATACATCACGTGCGTTCCGCCCACGCCTTCCGGATTATAGATACCGGCATGCGGATAGCCGCGTTTCTTAAGCTTATCGACGCGCTCCTGCGCCACGTCCAGCATCTCTTTTTTGGTGCCGAAGTGAATCGCTCCGGTCGGACAAGTTTTCACGCAGGCCGGTTCCTGACCCACGCTGACGCGGTCTACACACAGGGTGCATTTATAAACGCGGTTATCCTCTTTATTGAGGCGCGGAATATTAAACGGACACCCGGCGATGCAGTAACCGCAGCCGATGCAGTTTTCCTGCTGGAAATCGACGATCCCGTTGGCGTACTGAATAATCGCCCCGGCGGACGGACATGCCTTCAGGCAACCTGGGTCCTCACAGTGCATACAGCCGTCTTTACGAATCAGCCATTCCAGCTTGCCGTTCTGTTCGGTTTCGCTAAAGCGCATCACCGTCCAGGACTTAGCGCTGAGATCGGCGGGGTTATCGTAAACCCCCACGCAATGCCCTACTTCGTCGCGAATATCGTTCCACTCAGAGCAGGCCACCTGGCAGGCTTTACAGCCCACACAGGAGGAGACATCAATCAGCTTGGCAACTTCATCCTTATAATCCCGCGCACGAGGCGCGGGGGTAATCGGGTTAGTTGCAGAGCGTTTAATAATGTCTTGTGTTTCCATCGCCATTTAAACGCTCCTTACGCTTTCTCGATGTTAACCAGAAACGCCTTATACTCCGGCGTTTGCGAGTTGGAATCGCCGACGTTCGGCGTCAGGGTATTGGCGATATAGCCTTTACGCGCTACGCCCTCAAAGCCCCAGTGCAGCGGAATACCGACGGTTTCGACCTGCTGACCGTTCACATTCAGGGTCTGCAGGCGACGTGTCACCACCGCCACCGCGCGAATAAAGCCGCGCTTACTGCTGACGGTCACACGGTCACCGTTGGCAATGCCTTTGGCCTTCGCCAGCCCTTCGCTGATTTCCACAAACTGCTCTGGCTGCGCAATAGCGTTCAGACGCGCATGCTTGGTCCAGGTATGGAAATGCTCGGTCAGACGATAGGTGGTGCCGACGTATGGGAACTTATCTTTCTTCCCAAGACGCAGGGCATCTTCTTCGTAAATACGGACAACCGGGCTCGAGATAACGTTCGGGTGCAGCGGGTTGGTACCCAGCGGCGTTTCCATCGGCTCGTAGTGTTCCGGGAACGGCCCTTCTGCCAGCTTATCGAGGGCAAACAGGCGACCCAGACCTTCCTGCTGCATGATAAACGGATTGGTTTTGCTGCCCGGCGGTGCGGTATTAAAGTCCGGAATATCGTTACCGGTCCATTTGCTACCATCCCACTTGATCAGCATCCGTTTCGGATCCCAAGGCTTACCGTTAACGTCCGCCGAGGCGCGGTTATACAGCACGCGACGGTTCAGCGGCCATGCCCATGCCCAACCCAGCGTATTGCCCAGCCCTGACGGGTCGGCGTTATCGCGGTTGACCATCTGGTTACCTTTTTCAGTCCAGCTACCGGTGTAGATCCAGCAGGAGGACGCAGTGGTACCGTCATCGCGCAGCAGCGCAAAGCTATTAAGCAACTGACCTTTTTTCGCCACCAGCACGCCGTTGGCATCATAAAGGTCGGCCAACGCATAGCCGTTGTTCTCTTTCGCGACTTCTTCAGACTCAGGATGGTCCGGCTGTTTGTAGTTCCAGCCCATTTTCAGCAGTGGTTCAACGCCTTTACCGCCTTCGTTGCGATACATTTCGCGCAGACGATGGTAAATACCGGCCAGAATCTCGCCGTCGTTACGCGCTTCCCCCGGTGCATCCTGACCTTTCCAGTGCCACTGCAGCCAGCGGCCGGAGTTGGCAATCGAACCGTCTTCTTCGGCAAAACAGGTCGACGGCAGGCGGAACACTTCGGTCTGGATCGTTGATGGGTCAACGTCGTTAGACTCGCCGTGGTTCTGCCAGAAGGTCGAGGTTTCGGTCACTAACGGGTCGATAACCACCATGTACTTCAGCTTGCTTAAGCTGCGTACCACCTTGTTTTTGTCCGGGAACGACGCAACCGGGTTAAAGCCCTGGCAGATATAGCCGGTGACTTTGCCGTTATCCATCATGTTGAAGTATTTGATAACGTCGTAGGCCTGGTCCCATTTCGGCAGCCAGTTAAAGCCCCAGTCGTTATCCTTCGTTGCCGCGTCGCCGTAGAACGACTTCATCAGGCTGACGAAGAACTTCGGATAGTTGCTCCAGTAATTCACCTGTTCCGGCAGCAGCGCTTTCGGCGTATTCGCTGTCAGATAGGTTTGCAGATCCGCCTGCTTGTCTGACGGCAGCGTCAGATAACCGGTCAGGCTAGTCGACAGCAGACCTAAGTCAGTTAAGCCCTGAATGTTCGAGTGACCGCGCAAGGCGTTCACGCCGCCGCCTGCCATCCCCATATTACCGAGCAGCAGCTGAATCATCGCCATGGTGCGAATGTTCTGCGCCCCCACGGTGTGCTGTGTCCAGCCTAGTGCATACAGGAAAGTGGTCGTGCGGTCTGCCGCACTGGTGGAGGCCAGCACGTCGCACACTTTCAGGAAGTCCGCTTTCGGCGTACCACAGATGTTCTCCACCACGTCCGGCGTATAGCGGGAAACGTGCTGCTTCAGCAGGTTCCACACGCAGCGCGGATGGGTCAGCGTTTCATCACGTTTGGCATAGCCGTTTTCGTCGTACTGATAGTTCCAGGACGATTTGTCGTACTGGCGTTTTTCGGCATCGTAGCCGCTGAACAGGCCGTCTTCGAAGGCAAAGTCATCCCGCACCAGCAGGCTGGCGTTGGTGTAATGCTTCACGTATTCGGCGTTGATCTTATTGTTTTCGATAAGATACAGCAGTACGCCCGACAGGAAGGTAATGTCGGTACCGGAACGAATAGGCGCATAGATATCGGCCACCGACGCCGTACGCGTAAAGCGCGGGTCGACAACGATCAGCGTGGCATCGTTATTATTCTTCGCTTCCATCGCCCAGCGGAATCCCACTGGATGGGCTTCAGCGGCGTTACCGCCCATCACCATCACGACGTTAGCGTTTTTGATATCAACCCAGTGGTTGGTCATCGCACCGCGACCAAATGTTGGAGCAAGACTTGCTACCGTTGGTCCGTGTCAGACGCGCGCCTGGTTGTCTACCGCCAGCATGCCGAGTGAGCGCACAAACTTCTGCGTCAGCATGCCGGTCTCATTACTTGCCGCGGATGCGCACAGCATCCCGGTGGAGAGCCAGCGGTTAACCGTCACGCCCTGCTCATTCTTCTCAATAAAGTTGGCGTCGCGGTCGGCCTTCATCAATTTTGCGATGCGATCGAAGGCTTCATTCCACGAAATACGCTGCCATTTATCTGAGCCAGGTGCGCGGTATTCCGGATAGCGCAGGCGGTTTTCACTGTGTACATAGTCCAGCAGCCCCGCGCCTTTCGGACACAGTGCGCCACGGCTTACCGGATGATCCGGGTCACCTTCAATGTGGTAAATCGATTCCCGGGTATTTTTGGCTCCATCGCCCAGGCTATACATTAATAGCCCACAACCTACGGAGCAGTATGTGCAGGAGTTACGAACTTCTTTAGCGCGGAGTAATTTGAAATTTCGCGCCTGTGCTAACGCCATTTTTGGGGCAAACCCTAATGCCGCAGCCGTCGTCCCAGCCATACCGCCCGCGCAGATTTTAAAAAACTTTCTGCGGCTGACGTCCATTATTTTCCTCATTGTATGGATGTACTTCGAGAGGAAAATTAACAGCAATGCCCCTGTTTTTTTTGCGTCAAATCAATGTCGAAAACTGAGCCCCCCTTAATAGTCAGGGCCAGCGATTTTACTTAACCCTTTAGGGTTAGGCATTGCGGAAAAATATCACCCGCCGCCACAAAAAAATGCTATAACCGGAAACTTCGTTTGTAAAAGCATCAGGTTAGAGATGGATAATAAGAAAGCGACGCTGACGGGACTCACCGCTATCGTCTTATGGAGCACCATGGTGGGGCTGATTCGCGGCGTCAGTGAAGGGCTTGGGCCCGTGGGCGGTGCGGCGATGATTTACAGCCTGAGCGGCCTGTTGCTCATCTTCACCGTCGGCTTCCCGCAGCTGCGTCAGATCCCACCGCGTTATCTTGTGGCCGGTAGCGTGCTTTTTGTCAGCTACGAAATCTGTCTCGCGCTGTCACTAGGCTATGCCGGCACCCGCCAGCAGGCGATTGAAGTCGGCATGGTCAATTATCTCTGGCCAAGCCTGACGATTTTATTTGCCATTATCTTCAACGGCCAGAAAAGCAGCTGGCTGGTGATCCCGGGCTTATTGCTTTCCGTATTCGGTGTGACCTGGGTATTAGGCGGCGAACAAGGGCTCGATCTCAATGAAATAACCCGCAACGTCATCTCCAGCCCGCTCAGCTATATTCTGGCGTTTGCCGGGGCCTTTATCTGGGCGGCGTACTGCACCGTCACCGCCAAATACGCCAAAGGCAAAAACGGTATTACGCTGTTTGTTTTACTGACGGCGTTAAGCTTGTGGGTGAAATTCCTGCTAAGCGATCAGCCGCCGATGGTCTTTAGCTGGCCGGTGGTGATTAAACTGGTGATGTGCGCACTGGCATTAGGATTAGCCTATGCGGCATGGAATGTGGGCATTCTGCACGGCAACGTCAGCCTGCTGGCCGTCGCATCTTACTTTACGCCAGTCCTCTCTTCGGCGCTGGCGGCGGTATTACTCAGCGCCGCGCTCTCCTGGTCATTCTGGCAAGGCGCGGCGATGGTCTGCGTGGGTTCGCTGCTCTGCTGGCAGGCCACCCGGCGGTAAACGGCTTAGTCGCCGTAGAGCTTAATGCTCAGAATGTTAGTAATCGAACGACCGTTCCAGTGATACTCCAGATGCTCTGCCTGCGTCACTTTGGTGACCAGGCAGGGCCGATAAAGCACATAGCAGGTGTGGCCGGTATGGCGCACTGAGCAGTAATGAATGCCGTCTCTGCCCTGCATTTTCTGCGTTTGGGCAAAAACCTTCGACTGGCTGTAATCCGTGGCGTGATAGAGCGGCGATGAGATAAAGGGTTCCTGGGTGATATCCGCAAGAGTTGCATCAAATTCGGTAAACAGCACCCGCATCTGGACCTTCTGCGCCGGTTCATTGGTATAGCCGAAAATACGTTCCTGATGATACACCGTCTCTTTAATGGCGGTATCAAGCTGAGGGGCGCAGTAATAGCCACCAAAATCGCCGGTACTGAATCGCGCCCCTTCCGGGTTGATATGCGTAAAGGCCGCCATCACGTAGCTGCTGCCGTTCAGCCCGACCAGCCAATCCGCTTTCGGCACCCGCATCAATTCCCCCGCCTGCTCCAGCAATCGCTCGTTGGTCAACGCTTCAACCGCCCAGACGGCTTCCAGTTCATCACTGCTGGCAACGTCTTCGAACAAATCGATGGTGGGATAGCGGCTGGGAATGATCCGGTACGCCGCAGCCCCGGTTAAGTCGATAAGTGGTGGCGCTTCAGTGCTCAAGCCATGCCTCCTCGCCAGGACTGAAGCCGCGTGGCGACCTCATAAAGGTCTGCAACCCGACCACCGTTCATCACGTCCATAGCGGAGCGTCCGGCAAAGAAAGGATGCGAGTTCGGTTTACGCACCCAACCGTAGATGCTGTCATCGGCGGTGAACAGTAAACGCAGGCATTTATGAATGTTCAGGATGTAGCTCATACGCTCCTGAATATCCACACTTAAGCGGATGCCCCCCTTCGACTCTTTGTATTTGTTCAATGTTGAACGTGAGCTAATACCCAATAATCGAAGTTGTTCATCTGTGTTACATTGCCATTTTTCCAGAATGCGAAAGACAACCGGCAGCGCCTTGCTGGTGTCGACATTCCCGTTTACATGGCTTTCTTGTACTGTGGCCATATGCCCTCCCGTACGTTATCTCCGTACATCATCCGAAAAGGGTTGTGTACATTTAATAACGATTGTAGTGCAAATGTTCAATAATGTACACACCCACCAGAGAGAGCACGGCTGGCTGATTGGCAGATTATGCCGGATTCGGCACCTTCGCCAGGCTGCGCCAGATACCGGCGGCCAGCAGCAGAAGCAATACCCCCGCCGCCGCCAGCACGATGCTGTGCGAGTTGATAAACGCCGTTTTTGCCGCCTCAATCAGGCTTTGTGCCGGTATAGCGGGCATCGACTGCGCCAGCTTAATGGCTTCGCTAATCGACGAAGCCGCCTGCTCGGCCGCCGCGCCGTCTATCCCTGCGGGTAACACAATCGACGAGGTGTAGCTGCGGGTCAGGATCAGGCCGAACAGCGCAATACCCAGCCCCGCGCCCAGCTCGTAGGCCATGGTTTCAATCGCCCCTGCCGCCGCCGCTTTCTCTTTCGGCGCCGCCGCCATAATCGCCGAACTGGAGGCCAGCAGCGCGCTGGCCACGCTAAAGCCCAGCAGCGTCATCAGCCCCCATGCCAGCCACTGCTGGGTGCTGAAATCAATCATCGACAGGCCAATAAAGCTCAGCGCGCTTAACAACATCCCGCCGGTCGCCACTTCACGCAGCCCAAGCTTAGAGACCAGCATCCCGGCAATCGGCCCACTAAAGCCGCTCGCCACCATCACCGGCAGCATAAACAGCCCGGCTTCAAACGGCGTTTTGCCGTGCACAAACTGCAGCTCCTGCGCCATCAGCAACTCAAAACCGACCAGGGTTATCAGCGCCGTCATCGCCATCATTACTCCGCTTAAGATAATGCGATGGGTAAAGAGGCGCATATCGACCATCGGGCGCGTGGCGGAGAGCTGTTTGCGGACAAACCAGTACAGCATTCCGGCACCGGCAATCGCGACCATTGTGACCAGCCACAGCGCGAGCTGCCCTTTCAGCGCCGATTTAGCGCTAAATACCAGCATCAGGATGGCGGCAATCAGCACCAGCGCCTGGAAAAGATTAAGCGGCTGTTCGCGTCGGGCAGGCTGACGCGGCACCACTCGGGCATTAATGGCAATGACCACCAGCACAATCGGGACGTTTATCAGAAACACCGAGCCCCAATAGAAGTGCTCAAGCAGCAGACCGCCCACCAGCGGTCCAAACGCCGCGCCGCCGGAGCCCACGGCTGCCCACAGCCCCAGCGCCATATTACGGTGACGGGCTTCGGCAAAGGTCGTGCGGATCCCGGCAAGCGTTGCCGGGACGATCATCGCCGCACCAATCGCCAGCAGCGCACGGGAAGCAATCAGCGTCATCGCGGTCGGTGAAAATGCCGCCGCCAGCGAAGCCAGACCAAAGATCCCGCTTCCCAGCAGCAACAGGCGTTTAAAACCAATTTTATCGCCGAGCGCCCCCATCGGCAGCACCATTCCGGCCATCACCAGTGAATAGATATCGATTATCCACAGCAGCTCATTGCCGCTGGTGCCCAGCGCAACGCTCAGCGTCGGCGCAGCCACGTGCAGCACGGTGGCATCAATTGCCACCGGGATGTAGACCATCAGGATAGCCATGAGCGTTAACCATTGGCGTGACATTCTTCCATTCCTCACATCGTTAATTTGTTGGACGCACGTCCAGGAAACGGATCCTGCCGGATTGTTGAACGCATGTCCAATTTTTTGTTATTCTCAGCTAAACCCTACTTAAACGAAGAAAAATGAACTATTTAACCCGAGAAGAACGACGCGAAGCGATCCTTAAAACGGCCATGCAAGTGGCACTAAACGGAGGATTTAACGCCATGACCGTACGCAACATTGCCAGCGTTGCCGGCGTATCCAGCGGTCAGGTCCATCACCACTTCACCTCTATTGGTGAACTCAAATCCCTCGCCTTCGTCAGGCTGATCCGCGAAATGCTCGATATGCCTCTGGTAGCGGACGACGCAAACTGGCATGAACGTCTGTTTTCTATGCTCGGCAGTGACGACGGTCGACTCGAACCCTATATACGCCTGTGGCGTGAAGCGCAGCTGCTGGCGGACAGCGATAGCGAAATAAAGGGGGCGTATCTGCTCACGATGGATATGTGGCATAAGGAAACCGTATCGCTCATTTTGCGCGGGACGCAAGCAAATGAATTCCGGCCAATAGATAGCGCGGAGAATATTGCGTGGCGATTAATTGCATTAGTGTGTGGACTGGATGGAATTTATGCGCTAGGGATGGCGGAAATAAGTGATGAAATTTTCAATCGCTATATACAACATTATATTACGCTAGAGCTCAACCCCATTTAATTTACATTTAGTAACAATTAACAACGTTTTATTCACAGCGCGTTTTCTTACAACGCGTTTTTTTTATCTATTCTTCAACGATAAAGAGATAAAACGGCCTGACAATAATAACCCTCCCCACCTACCTCGCTGTTTTTCCTTTGTTTCTTTTTTATGACGCGTTCCTCGAGGATTATATGGCAAGCAATGAGAAAGAGAATCATTATCTTCTAAAAGAATGGAAACCTGAGAATCCCGGCTTCTGGGAGAATAAAGGAAAATCAATTGCAAGGCGGAATCTATGGATTTCCGTTGCTTGTTTATTACTCGCCTTCTGCGTCTGGATGTTATTTAGTGCCGTTGCGGTGAATCTCAATAAAGTTGGTTTTAATTTCACTACCGACCAGCTCTTTTTATTAACCGCGTTACCTTCACTTTCTGGTGCCATATTACGCGTGCCCTACTCCTTTATGGTACCCATTTTGGGTGGGCGGAAATGGACGGTGTTAAGTACGGTAATTCTGGTGGTGCCGTGCATCTGGTTGGGCATTGCCATTCAAAACACCGCTACTCCTTACGAAGTATTTATCATCATCGCACTGCTGTGCGGTTTCGCTGGGGCCAACTTTGCTTCCAGTATGGGCAACATCAGCTTCTTCTTCCCGAAAGCGAAGCAAGGCAGCGCGCTCGGTATTAACGGTGGGCTCGGTAACCTCGGCGTCAGCGTGATGCAGATGGTGGCGCCCGCGGTGATCTTCCTGCCGATCTTCACCTTTATTGGCATTCACGGCGTACCGCAAGAAGACGGCTCTATCCTGTCGCTGTCCAACGCCGCCATTATCTGGGTGCCTTTATTGATTATCGCCACCATAGCGGCCTGGGTGGGGATGAACGATATCGCCAGCTCAAAAGCCTCGGTACGCGACCAGCTTCCGGTACTGAAACGCCCGCACATGTGGCTACTGAGCCTGCTTTATCTGGCGACCTTCGGCTCATTCATCGGCTTCTCCGCCGGCTTTGCCATGTTGGCGAAAACCCAGTTCCCGGACGTTAACATTCTCAAACTCGCTTTCTTCGGGCCGTTTATCGGCGCGCTGGCACGTTCATTCGGCGGTGTGATTTCCGATCGTCTCGGCGGCGTGAAGGTGACGCTGGTGAACTTCGTGCTGATGGCGGTCTTTACCGGCCTGCTGTTCCTGACGTTGCCGGGCAGCGGTTCCGGCAGCTTCGTCGCCTTCTACGTGGTGTTTATGGGCCTGTTCCTCACCGCCGGTCTCGGTAGCGGCTCCACCTTCCAGATGATCGCGGTGATTTTCCGTCAAATCACCCTCGACAGCGTGAAAAAACGCGGCGGCAGCGATGAAGAAGCCCAGCACGAAGCGGTAACCGATACCGCCGCAGCGCTTGGCTTTATCTCCGCCATCGGCGCGGTCGGCGGCTTTTTCATTCCGAAAGCCTTCGGCACCTCTTTAGCCATGACCGGTTCGCCGGTGGGCGCCATGAAAGTGTTCTTTGTCTTCTACGTCGTGTGCGTGCTGGTGACGTGGCTGGTCTATGGCCGCCGCACACCGAC
>CP070603.1:2553876-2560502 GCA_016939855.1 Kluyvera ascorbata | reverse complement strand
CTACTGGATCGCTTTCGCTACTTTAAGCAGAAAGGCGAGACCTTTGCCAACGGTCACGGACAGGTCTATGACAACAACCGTGACTGGGAAGACAGCTATCGTCAGCGCTGGCAATTCGACAAAATCGTTCGCTCCACGCACGGGGTGAACTGTACGGGCTCATGCAGCTGGAAGATCTACGTTAAAAATGGGCTGGTCACCTGGGAAACCCAACAGACCGACTATCCCCGCACCCGCCCTGACCTGCCAAACCATGAGCCTCGCGGCTGCCCGCGCGGTGCCAGCTACTCCTGGTATCTCTACAGCGCCAACCGTCTGAAATACCCGCTGGCGCGCAAAAAGCTGATTGAACTGTGGCGTGACGCCCTCGCCGAGCACCCGGACCCAATGGTGGCCTGGGATAGCATCATGAAAGATCCGGAAAAGACCCAGAGCTACAAACAGGCACGCGGTAAAGGCGGCTTTGTGCGTTCATCGTGGAAAGAGCTTAATCAGCTGATTGCCGCCGCCAACGTCTGGACGATTAAAAAATACGGTCCCGACCGCGTGGCGGGCTTCTCGCCTATCCCGGCAATGTCGATGGTCTCTTATGCCGCGGGTACCCGTTATCTCTCCTTGATTGGCGGCACCTGCTTGAGCTTCTACGACTGGTACTGCGACTTACCGCCCGCGTCACCAATGACCTGGGGCGAGCAGACCGACGTGCCGGAATCCGCCGACTGGTACAACTCCAGCTATATCATCGCCTGGGGCTCCAACGTACCGCAGACCCGTACGCCGGACGCCCACTTCTTTACCGAGGTGCGCTACAAAGGCACTAAAACCGTCGCCATCACCCCGGATTTCTCGGAAGTCGCCAAACTCAGCGACCAGTGGCTGGCACCAAAACAGGGTACCGACAGCGCACTGGCGATGGCCATGGGTCACGTGATCCTCAAAGCCTTCCATCTCGATAACCCAAGCGAATACTTCATCAACTACTGCCGCCGCTACACCGACATGCCGATGCTGGTGATGCTCGACAGCCGCGACGATGGTTCGTATACCGCAGGCCGGATGCTGCGTGCGTCGGACCTGGTGGATGGGCTGGGCGAAGCCAACAACCCGGAATGGAAAACCGTGGCCTACAACCGCGACGGCGAACTGGTGGTGCCTAACGGCTCAATCGGCTTCCGCTGGGGTGAAAAAGGCAAATGGAATCTCGAATCGCTGGCCGCCGGTAAAGAGACCGAGCTGACGCTATCGCTTCTGGATAACCGCGATACCGTCGCTGGCGTGGCGTTCCCCTACTTTGGCGGCAACGAAAACCCACACTTCCGCAGCGTCAAACAAGACCCAATTCTGGTGCGTAAGCTGCCGGCAAAACAGCTGACCTTCGCCGACGGCAGCAGCCGTCTGGTGGTGAGCGTCTATGATCTGGTGCTGGCGAACTACGGCCTTGACCGTGGTCTGGACGATGATCTGGCGGCGAAAAGCTTCGATGAAGTAAAAGCCTACACCCCGGCCTGGGGCGAGCAAATAACCGGCGTATCGCGCCACAACATCGAAAAGATTGCCCTGGAGTTCGCCGACACCGCGCACAAAACGCACGGCCGTTCGATGATCATCCTTGGTGCCGGGGTCAACCACTGGTACCACATGGACATGAACTACCGTGGGATGATCAACATGCTGGTGTTCTGCGGCTGTGTTGGTCAGAGCGGCGGCGGCTGGGCGCACTACGTGGGCCAGGAGAAGCTGCGTCCGCAAACCGGCTGGCTGCCGCTGGCCTTCGCGCTGGACTGGAACCGTCCGCCGCGCCAGATGAACAGCACCTCCTACTTCTACAACCACGCCAGCCAGTGGCGCTATGAGAAGCTGACCGCGCAAGAGCTGCTCTCACCGCTGGCCGACCCGAAAAAGTATACCGGTCATCTTATCGACTTTAACGTCCGCGCTGAACGTATGGGCTGGCTGCCGTCCGCACCGCAGCTTAACCTCAACCCGCTGACCGTGAAGGCGAAAGCTGAAGCGGCAGGCATGACGCCGCAGGAGTACACCGTTCAGGGACTGAAATCTGGCGATATCCGTTTTGCCAGCGAGCAGCCGGACAACGGCGCAAACCACCCGCGTAACCTGTTTATCTGGCGCTCCAACCTGCTGGGTTCTTCCGGTAAAGGCCACGAATACATGCTGAAGTACCTGCTCGGTGCCGACAGCGGGATTCAGGGCGACGATCTTGGCTCGACCGACGACGTCAAACCGGAAGAAGTGGAATGGCAGACCGCCGCCATTGAGGGCAAGCTTGACCTGCTGGTGACGCTCGACTTCCGTATGTCCAGTACCTGCCTGTTCTCCGATATCGTCCTGCCGACCGCCACCTGGTACGAAAAAGACGATATGAACACCTCGGATATGCACCCGTTCATTCACCCGCTCTCTGCCGCCGTTGACCCGGCGTGGGAGTCGAAAAGCGACTGGGAAATCTACAAAGGCATCGCCAAAGCGTTTTCGGAAATCTGTAAAGACCATCTCGGCGTTGAAACCGATGTAGTACTGCAACCGCTACAGCATGACTCCCCGGCGGAACTGGCGCAGCCGTTTGCCATTCAGGACTGGCGCAAAGGCGAATGTGACCTGATCCCAGGCAAAACCGCGCCGAACATTATCGCGGTCGAACGTGATTATCCCGCCACCTACGAGCGCTTTACCTCGCTTGGCCCATTGATGGACAAACTCGGCAACGGCGGTAAAGGTATCGGCTGGAAAACCCAACCGGAAATCGACTTCCTCGGCAAGCTCAACTACGTCAAGCTCGACGGCCCGGCGAAAGGCCGCCCGTGCATTGAAACGGCCATTGATGCCGCCGAGGTGATCCTCACCCTGGCACCGGAAACTAACGGTCAGGTGGCGGTAAAAGCCTGGGAAGCGCTGGGCGAGTTTACCGGCCTCAACCATACCCATCTGGCGACCAACAAAGAAGACGAGAAGATTCGCTTCCGCGATAT
Source organism: Kluyvera ascorbata (assembly GCA_016939855.1). Lineage (GTDB taxonomy): Bacteria > Pseudomonadota > Gammaproteobacteria > Enterobacterales > Enterobacteriaceae > Kluyvera > Kluyvera ascorbata_C. The sequence goes on along the minus strand of CP070603.1, from coordinate 2,557,515 downwards.
TCAGGCACAGCCGCGCAAAATTATCTCCAGCCCGACCTGGTCCGGCCTTGAAGATGAACACGTCTCCTATAACGCGGGCTACACCAACGTACACGAGCTGATCCCGTGGCGCACCGTATCGGGCCGCCAGTCGCTGTATCAGGATCACCCGTGGATGCGCGATTTCGGCGAGAGCCTGGTGGCCTATCGTCCACCCATCGACACCCGCAGCGTCAGCCACATGAAGGAAATTCCGCCAAACGGTTTCCCGGAAAAAGCGCTGAACTTCCTGACGCCGCACCAGAAATGGGGCATTCACTCTACCTATAGCGAAAACCTGCTGATGCTGACGCTGTCGCGCGGCGGGCCAATCGTCTGGCTGAGCGAAACCGATGCCAAAGAACTGGGGATCGCCGATAACGACTGGATTGAAGCGTTCAACGCCAACGGCGCGCTCACTGCCCGCGCGGTCGTGAGCCAGCGCGTACCGCCGGGCATGACCATGATGTACCACGCCCAGGAACGCATCATGAACATCCCAGGCTCGGAGGTCACCGGACGACGCGGGGGCATTCATAACTCGGTCACCCGTATCTGCCCAAAACCCACCCACATGATCGGCGGCTATGCGCAGCTTGCCTATAGCTTCAACTACTACGGAACGGTCGGTTCGAACCGTGATGAGTTCATTATGATCCGCAAAATGAAAAATATTAATTGGCTGGATGATGAAGGCAATGACCAGGTTCAGGAGGCAGCAAAATGAAGATACGCTCACAGGTTGGGATGGTTTTAAACCTTGATAAATGCATTGGCTGCCACACCTGCTCCGTGACCTGTAAGAACGTCTGGAGCAGCCGTGAAGGGATGGAATACGCGTGGTTTAACAACGTCGAGACCAAACCGGGCATCGGCTTCCCGAAAGACTGGGAAAACCAGGAGAAATGGCAAGGCGGCTGGGTGCGCGGCATCAGCGGGAAACTCACCCCGCGCATGGGTGGCCGTCTGGGCGTGCTGTCGAAAATCTTCGCCAACCCGCTTATTCCAGGCATTGACGATTACTACGAACCGTTCACCTACGACTACCAGCACCTGCACAACGCGCCGGAAGGCAAAAACCTGCCGACCGCCCGCCCACGCTCGCTGATTAGCGGCCAGCGGATGAACAAAATTGAGTGGGGCCCGAACTGGGAAGAGCTGCTCGGCGGCGAGTTTGAAAAACGCGCCCACGACCAGAACTTTGCGGCGATGCAAAAAGAGATGTACGGGCAGTTCGAAAACACCTTCATGATGTATCTGCCGCGTCTGTGCGAACACTGTCTGAACCCAAGCTGTGTCGCCACCTGCCCGAGCGGCGCGATTTACAAGCGTGAAGAAGACGGCATTGTGCTGATTGACCAGGACAAGTGCCGCGGCTGGCGTATGTGCATCACCGGCTGCCCGTACAAAAAAATCTACTTCAACTGGAAGAGCGGCAAATCCGAAAAATGCATCTTCTGCTACCCGCGTATTGAATCTGGTCAGCCCACCGTCTGTTCAGAAACCTGTGTAGGCCGTATTCGCTACCTTGGCGTGCTGCTGTATGACGCCGACCGCATTGAAGAAGCGGCCAGCACCGAGCACGAAACCGATCTCTACGAGCGTCAGTGTGATGTCTTCCTCGACCCGCACGACCCGGCGGTAATTGAAGAGGCGCTGAAACAGGGCATTACTCAGAACACGCTGGACGCTGCCCAGCGTTCACCGGTGTACAAAATGGCGATGGACTGGAAGCTGGCGCTGCCGCTGCACCCGGAATACCGCACCCTGCCGATGGTCTGGTACGTGCCGCCATTGTCGCCAATTCAGTCCGTTGCCGATGCCGGTGGCCTGCCAAAAACCGACAGCGTTCTGCCCGCGGTGGAAAGCCTGCGCATTCCGGTACAGTACCTGGCAAACATGCTCAGCGCGGGCGATACCGGCCCGGTGCTGCGCGCGCTGAAACGCATGATGGCAATGCGTCACTACAAACGTTCTCAGACCGTGGAAGGCGTGACCGACACCCGCGCGATTGAAGAAGTGGGCTTGAGCGAGGCGCAGGTTGAAGAGATGTACCGCTACCTGGCGATCGCCAACTACGAAGACCGCTTCGTGATCCCCACCAGCCACCGCGAAATGGCGGAAGATGCCTTCCCGGAAAGCAAGGGCTGCGGCTTCACCTTCGGCGACGGCTGTCACGGGTCGGACACCAAGTTCAACCTGTTTAACAGCCACCGTATCGACGCCATCAATATCGGGGAGAAAAACTGATGCGAGTCCTGAAAATAATCGGGCTGCTGCTGGAGTACCCCGATGAGCTCAGCTGGGACAACAAGGATGAGCTGTTTGCGTTAATCGACAGCGACGCCCCGGCGCTGCGACCATTCCTTGAACAGCACCTGTCGGCCTCGCTGCTCGATAAGCAGGCCGAATGGTGCGAGATTTTCGAGCGCGGTCGCGCGACATCGCTCATGCTGTTTGAGCACGTGCATGCGGAATCTCGCGATCGTGGTCAGGCGATGGTTGAGCTCATGTCGCAGTATGAACAAGCCGGTTTGCAGCTCGACTGCCGCGAGCTGCCTGACCATCTGCCGCTCTATCTTGAGTATCTCAGCATTCTGCCACAGGCTCAGGCGCAGGAAGGTCTACAAAACGTCGCACCGATTCTGGCGCTGATTGGCGGTCGACTGAAACAGCGTCAGGCACCGTGGTATCAGCTGTTCGATACCCTGCTGGCGCTGGCTAAAACATCATTATCAAGTGACAGTGTCACAAAACAGGTGGCGGGTGAAGCGCGAGACGATACCCGCCAGGCGCTGGATGCGGTCTGGGAAGAGGAACAGGTGAAGTTTATCGAAGATAACGCCACCGCCTGCGACAGTTCCCCGCTGCAAAGCTATCAACGACGCTTTAGCCAGGACGTGGCGCCACAGTACGTGGACGTCCGTGCGGGAGGCCCGAAATGATACAGTACCTCAACGTCTTCTTTTACGACATCTACCCTTACCTCTGCGGCACGGTGTTCCTGCTCGGCAGTTGGCTGCGCTACGACTACGGTCAGTACACCTGGCGCGCCTCTTCCAGCCAGATGCTCGACAAGCGCGGGATGGTGATTTGGTCCAACCTGTTCCACGTCGGGATTCTGGGGATCTTCTTCGGCCACTTCTTCGGCATGTTAACGCCGCACTGGGTATATGAATCCTGGCTGCCGCTGTCGCAGAAACAGTTGATGGCGATGATCCTCGGCGGTGCTTGCGGGGTGTTGACGCTGGTCGGCGGCGCTGGCCTACTGATTCGTCGTCTGTTCAACCCGCGCATTCGCGCGACTTCATCGACGGCGGATATCCTGATCCTCAGCATTCTGCTGATTCAGTGCTGCCTCGGCCTGAGCACCATTCCGTTCTCCGCGCAGCACCCGGACGGCAGCGAAATGCTGAAGCTGGTCGACTGGGCGCAGGCGGTAGTGACCTTCCACGGTGGAGCTTCCGCCCATCTGGACGGCGTGGCCTGGGTTTACCGCGTGCATCTGGTACTCGGCATGACCATCTTCCTGCTGTTCCCGTTCACCCGCCTGGTGCACGTCTGGAGCGCGCCGGTGGAATACCTGACTCGCCGTTATCAGGTGGTCCGTTCCCGCCGATA
>CP070603.1:2551578-2553857 GCA_016939855.1 Kluyvera ascorbata | reverse complement strand
CCCGGCCGAGCATCGCGACGCCGGGTTTTTTATGCCACAAAAAAAATAGTAAACCTAATCTCAACCACTTTACCTTTCATCACCACAATAAGTAATAACGCGATATATTACGCTCGTTGAATTTACCACCGTGCCTGACGGCACATGAAAAATATAAATTCACTCAGCATCGTAATTAATAATCTTGTTATGGCGAGGCTCCTGAATAAACATAAGTTATCGCCCTGGTGGTATCGAGAGAGACCATCACAGGGAAATACAGGCATCCATCGAATCAAGGTGTTGCCAAGATAACTTCTGACGGCTCAAGGCCGTGCAGATACGTTGTTCAGTGCTAAAACCGGGACGTAGGGATTTTTCTCAGCTTTTCCTGTTTTGTTCGCCCTATATAGAATTTCTATAGGGAACATTTTGATGTCTTATATTCATGTCACTGCGCCGCACTACCCAACTGCTCCAGTAACGGGCGATAATATTGCAAGCTACATGTCGAAAACGTTTATTTCGCTGCCGGAACCCCTCAGCGTAAAAGAAGCGCGCGAGATGTTCCTGCGACAATTAAATGACGATCATTTCCCCTGCGCCGTATTCGTGGTTTCCGGCGACAATCTGCGTGGAATATTATCGACTCGCACGTTGCTCCAGGCGTCCGATGATAATCAGCCAGTCACGCAGTTGATGACTACCACCCTATTCCATGTCGGCCCGGACGATACCCGTGACGTGGCGGCGGGTCTTATCGAAAAGCACCGTCTGACGCTGCTGCCGGTGATTGAAAACGGCAAGCTTATCGGCTGCCTGAATGAAAAAGAGATAGACCAACTGTTAGCGGATGAGATCACCGAAGACGCGCAGCTTCAGGGGGCGACGTTGCCGCTTGAAAAACCGTATCTGGAGATAAGCCCGGTGACGCTGTGGAAAAAGCGCGCCGTCTGGCTGCTGCTGTTGTTTATCGCCGAAGCCTACACCAGCACCGTGATCCAGCACTTTGAAGAGGCGCTGGAATCCGCCATTGCGCTGGCGTTCTTTATCCCACTGCTGATTGGCACCGGGGGCAACAGCGGCACGCAGATCACCTCCACGTTGGTACGCGCCATGGCGCTGGGCGAAGTCGGCCTTCGGGACCTGGGACGTATTCTGCGTAAAGAGATGTCGACGGCGATGCTGGTTGCCATCACCCTCGGCGCGGCAGGCTGCCTGCGGGCGTGGATAATGGGCATTGGTCCGGAAATCACCTTTATCGTCAGCCTGACGCTGGTGTGCGTCACTATCTGGAGTGCGATAGTTTCGTCGGTGATCCCGCTGGTTATCAAACGCGTCGGCATCGACCCAGCGGTGGTCTCCGCCCCGTTTATCGCCACGCTGATTGACGGCACCGGGCTGATTATTTACTTCAAAATCGCTCAGCATTTCTTAGGACTAAATTAACCCGCAGCCTCCCATTCCGTAGCCCGGCCAAGCGAAGCGANNNCGGGCTACAGGCTGAAGGTGTCGCCGGTTGACGGGGAGATAATTTCCGGCAGCCACAGCTTGCCCCAGGCACCGGTGCAGTGGCAGCCCATTACCTTATCGGGCTTGAGCTGCTGTAAAAACTGCCGGACTTGCCAGAGCGTGCGCGGTGACGCGCAGCGTAGATGAAAACCGCCGATAATCGCGTGAACCTTGTCGATGCCGGTGATCTGCTGGCAGTGCCGCACAATGTTGATAATCCCGCGATGCCCGCAGCCGGTAATAATCACTAAGCCTCGCTCAGACAGGTAAATCAACACGCCCTCATCAATCACGTAATCCGTTTTATCGCCGGTCACGCCGTAGGCTTTGGGACGCTCAACGGCTATTTCCCCTGACCAGATAAAACGGTCGCTAATGTGCAGCGGCGTGCGGGTGTATTCCATACGATGGCGAGCGTAATCAATCTCCAGAGAAAGCTTTTTGATTTTATGGCTGTGCCCCGCCACGTTCAGCGCGGCATAACGCTCATTGCCGATGGTCGGGTGACAAATAATGCGGCTGTTATCCGGCAGCCAGGGCACGCCGCCACAGTGATCGTAATGACCGTGTGAAAGCACCGTCGCCGTGAGATTGTCCAGCGAAAGACCCATCTGTGCGGCATTGTGCTGGAAGCTGTCGTCTGGGCCGGTGTCGAAAAGAATCGAGGTACTTTCATCCTCGAGCAGCAGACTTAATCCCGCTTTGGCTCTCAGCCCGCTATCAGCGCCGCGAGCCAGTTGGTTTTCAAGTAGTACACGGACCGTTAATGCCATCATCTCATCCCTGAA
>CP070603.1:2546367-2551553 GCA_016939855.1 Kluyvera ascorbata | reverse complement strand
TTATTTTCCGGCTTCGGGGTGGGTGTCGAATGCCGCCATGATGGCCGCCAGTTCGATAACGCTAAAACCGTATTTCGGATCGCTGACACCAAGCCCGAAGCGGGTTTGCAGCGCTTCGTACAGCGTGGGCACGTCCGGGAAATCAATCTTCTCGACCACATGGTGTTTATCCCAGTGGGTGAAGTGGAAGTTGGTCAGCGTCATTTTGCCACCGTCCGGCAGATGGCGACACATCAGCAGATGGTGACGGAAATGCGACTGCGGCCAGTGTGCCGACCAGAAGTTACCCATCACGTAATCTGACGCGTACTGACGGCCTAAATCGAAGTGATACATAGACTGCCAGTGATCGTGGTGGCTGAACTGTAAAATCCATTCCTGGTTTTCATACAGCAGACGGTAGTCGCCGTGCGGCGTGGTTTGGGTGATATCCGCTAACAACTTGATTGGCGCGGTCAGCGTCTGGCCGCCGAAACCAACGTCAGCAATCCAGCGCTCGCCGTCAACGTCCACCAGCAGCAGACGATGTGTACGCGGAGGCATCTGCGGCGGATGTGCCAGCACCACGCGCCCCAACAGGCTGCGCACGTGGAAACCGAGTTCACGCAGCACGCGCTCAAACAGACCGTTTTGTTCAAAGCAGTAGCCGCCACGACGCGCGTGAACCAGCTTATCTTCTAGTGATTGATCGTCGAGGTGCATCTCGCGCGGCAACAGCACGTCAAGGTTCTCGAACGGAATGGCGCTGTTGTGGTGGATATGCAAACTGCGCAATGTCTCAATCGATACGTCGGGGGTTCCCGTCCAACCGAGACGAGCAAAATAGGCGCTTAAAAAAGGGGTCATCAAAGCCTCCAGCGTTGGTATCCGTTCTTTATAACCTATTTTGTCCCGTCCACTGACCGATTTGTGCGATCGGTTAACCTACCGTGTACTTCGCTGCATTAACCCCAGCGCGGTCAGCATTAATGCCAGCCCGACGAACAGCGTCAGGCTCGCCATCGCCATCCCCTGACCGACCGAACCCTGCTCAAACTGCCGCCAGATAAACACCGCCACGGTCTGCGTTCCCGCGGGTGCCAGCAGCAGTGAAGTCACCAGCTCGCGGGAGGCCACCGCAAAGACCATCAGCATCGCCGCCAGCAGCGCCGGAAACACCAGCGGCAGTACAATCAGCCGTAGCGCCTGCCACGATGACGCACCGTGTACGCGTGCCGCCGGTTCCAGGTTATTCCCCAGCTGACGCAGCGCGCTGCCGACATAGCGCACCGGCCACGGCAGCAGCAGGCAGCAATAAGAGAGCAGCAGCATAAACCACGTATTGTAGGGTGAGACCGGCCAGAACGGCTGATTCCACAGCAGAATGAGCCCGACGCCCACCACCACTCCCGGCAGCGCGGCGGGCATCAGCGAGAGCGCATCAATCAGCGCGCTGCCTTTGATTTTTTGTACCAGCACAAGCCAGGCCGCCACCAGCCCGAGCAGGCCGACAATCAGCGCCGAGGCCAGCGCCAGCGATAAACTGGTGCCCAGCGCCGACAGCGCGTCGCCCTGCTGCGCGAACAGCGCGCTAAAATGCTTCAACGTAAAGTTGTTCATGTTTAACCCGCCGGAGAGCGTCCCCATCAGGCTAGTTGCGACCATCGACGCGCCGGGGAGCAGCACCGCCAGCCCGCCTACGCCTCCCATGATCAACAGCGCGGGCAGCGTCATAACGCCGAGCGACGCCCCGCTGTTCTCACCGGGTTTTCCAGTAACGCTGGTGACCTCCGTGGTTCCCGTCAGCCGTTTTTGCAGCCACCAGGCCAGTAGCGCTACGGTAATCAGCAGCACCGACAGCAGCGACGCACCGGTGAGGTCGATAGGCCAGTCCGCGAGCTTTTTCTCAATACCCACGGTCAGCATCACCACGCCCGCCCGTGAGCCCAGCGCCGCGGGCACGCCGTACTCTTCAATCGCCAGAGTAAAGGCCAGCAGCATCCCCGCCGCCAACGCCGGGGAAAGCATCGGCAGCGTAACGTGCCAGAATGCCCGCCAAGCGCTCGCCCCATGAACCCGCGCCACGATAGCCAGCCGCTGCCCGCTCGCCAGCAGGCTGCGTGAGACGGCAAAATAGACCACCGGGAAGATATTCAGGGTCATCACCAGTACGATCCCGGTGCGGCTAAACAGCAGATCGTTAAGATCCCAACCGGTTAGCTGCTGCAAGTAACCGTTATGCTGGAGTACCAACATCCAGGACAGCGCGGCGATATACGGCGGCGTGAGAAACGGAATTAAAAACAGCAGATCCCACAGCTTCGGCAGCGGCAGGTTAAACAGCCCGCGCAGCACGCCGAGCGGCAGGCCGATAATCACGCTCATCAGCGCCACGCCGCAGGCAATCCACAAAGTACCGCCCAGCATCGGCATCAGCTGCGGATCGCTTAGCAAAGCAGAGATTCCACTAAACGGCTTCTGCAGCGAACCGGCGCTGAACTGCGGAAAAATAGCCTGTAACAGGATAAAAAAGAGCGGTAACGCCACCAGCACCACCAGCGCGATGAGGGTAACTATGGAGAGGGATTTTTGTTTCACCCGAAGTTCCAGATCGTAGCCCGGCTGAGCGAAGCGCCGCCGGGATTGTGCACCATGCTAACTCCCGGCGTCGCTTCGCTCAGCCGGGCTACGGAAATTTACTGCCCGAACAACGTGTTAAACCGAGCCAGAACGGCGCTGCGCTCGCTGCTACCGTCGCTGGTGGTTGGCAGCACCTTCAGCTCGTTCAGCAACGGACGTTTCGCTGGAACGTCGCTTCGCGCGGGCATCAGCCACGCATCGGCCACCATTGCCTGACCTTCCGGCGACAATACGTAGTCGACAAAGGCTTTCGCCTCATCCGCATGTTGGGTCGATTTGAGGATCATCATCGGGCGCGGCGCAATCACCGTACCGCTCGCCGGGAAAATCACCTTCAACGATTCACCCTGGTCGATATTGCCGTAGGAGACATAGTCCACTGCACCAAATACCGCTGCTTTCGCCCCCTGCATCACCGGTGTTACCGCCTGCGCGTTCGGCCCGCTCACCACCATGCCGTTCTTTTTCAGTTCCTCAAACAGCGCCCAGGCTTTATCACCCATGCCGTTTTGTAACCCGATCAGCAAATCAAGCGAAGCACCGGAAAGCGCCGGGTCCGGGGTGGTGACTTTGTCTTTAAACGCCGCTTCGGTCAGGTCGCGCCACTCTTTCGGCTCCGGGGTACCACTTTTGGTGTTCCAGACAATCCCCAACGCTGAAATACCCTGCGCCACGTAGTCGGCAGATTTCAGCGCCGCGGGAACCTTATCGGCATTCCCGCTCTGGTACGGCAGCAGCCAGCCGCGGCCGTGCAAGTCTTCAGCAGTGTCCCACGAGGCGGAAATCAGCACGTCTGCCTGCGGGTTAGCCTGCTCGGCCTCCAGACGCGCCATCACCTTGCCGGTGGTGGCCTGGAAGATATTCACCTTCACGCCGGTTTTCTTTTCATAGCCGCTCGCCAGATTCTTTGCCAGCGAACCAGGGCCTGCGGTGTATACGGTCAGCGCATGGGCGCTGGAAATCATCGAAGCGGATAACATCATCGCGAGCGCAACGCCTTTTTTAACGGATTTCATACAAGTTCCCCTGAGGTAGAAGCAACGGTGCGAACAGCAGCAATGCTGCCCGCAGAAAGGTGCACAATTCGGTCAGCCAACAGTTCTGCCTCGCGGCGGTCGTGAGTGACGTAGACGGCGGTGATACCGAGCTGACGCAGCAGCCGGCTCATCTCCAGACATAACGATTCACGCAGTTCGCTATCGAGGTTGGAAAGCGGTTCATCAAACAGCAGTACCCGTGGTTCGGCGACGATCGCCCTTGCCAGCGCCACGCGCTGCTGCTGTCCGCCGGAGAGTCCGGAAGGCTTACGTTCGCCGAAGCCAGAAAGCCCGACCATTGCCAGCGCATCGTTGACCCGACGCGTCCGCTCATCGCGGGCCACGCCGCGCATTCTTAGCGGAAAGGCGACGTTTTCAGCGGCGGTCATATGCGGCCACAACGCGTAGTCCTGGAATACCATGCCGATATCCCGCTGCTCGGGCGGTAGCCCCCAGCCGGGTCTGGCAATCAGACGGTCGCCGAAATGGATTTCACCTTCAGCGGGAACGGTGAGCCCTGCCAGCAGGCGCAGTAACGTGCTTTTGCCGCAGCCGGAAGGCCCAAGCAATGCCACGATGCTGCCCGCATCGATCTGCAGGTTGATGTGATTAAGAACGGTGGTGGCGCCGAAAGCGAAGGAAACGCCGTCGAGCCGAATGCCAGTTAGCGCGCGCATTTTCGCCCTCCCCAAATGGAAAGCGATGCTTCACCCGTGATCGAAATTCGACGGGCCGCGCTCACCTGCATAAACATCAGGGGAGCCAACATATTGTTATCCTCTTTGGGACTTAGTGCTGGCGACTATAGGCAGGTGATATGACGTATTGATTACGCTTTTATTGCGATTTAGTGTGTAGCTAACCGCATCCTACTATTCAGGAAATCCCTATGAGCCGTTTTCGCCCCGTTGAACTTCATCACGCCAGCCGCCTGCTCAATCACGGCCCCACAATCCTCATCACCAGCTTCGACGTCGACTCACAGCGCCGCAACGTGATGGCCGCAGCCTGGTCAATGCCGGTAGAGTTTGAGCCGCCGCGTATCGCCATCGTGGTGGATAAAAGCGCCTGGTCACGGGAGATTATTGAGCGTAACGGTACCTTCGGCATCGTGGTACCGAGCGTTGCCGCCGCCAGTTGGACCTATGCTGTTGGCAGCATCAGCGGACGTGATGAGGATAAATTCAACGCCTACGGGATTCCGGTGGTGAAAGGTCCGGTGCTGGGATTGCCGGTGATTGAAGAAAAATGTCTGGCGTGGATGGAGTGCCGACTGCTACCAGCAACGGCCGCCGCCGGGCAGTATGATACGTTGTTTGGTGAAGTGGTCAGTGCTGCGGCGGATGAACAGGTGTTCGTTGCCGGACGCTGGAATTTCGACGACGATAAGCGCAATACGCTGCATCATCTCGGCGCGGGCACGTTTGTGGCGAGCGGAAAACAGATTCGCGCCAACACCCCCCAGGAGTAACCAGCAATGGTAGCCCGGCCAAGCGAAGCGCCGCCGGGAATGGCTCCGAGCCTCCCCGG
>CP070603.1:2545157-2546348 GCA_016939855.1 Kluyvera ascorbata | reverse complement strand
CGGGCTACGAAAGACTTACATGCTGTAGCCGGGTTTTTTAATCAGCTCATCCATATGTGGGGCAATCTCAGTGTCCCACACCTGCTGCCAATCGCTCTGTTGTACCTGATTCAGGGCAACGCTAACGGCACCTTCTTTGCTGTTCAGATGGCGAATTAATACTTCGGTGATGTCCGCTGCCAGCGCGGCTTTTTGTTCTTCGTTCAGGTCGCGGGGAAAACATTTGATATCAACGTGTGGCATCTGCAGGACTCCTTAGGGTTAGAGCCATAAAGCTACCATAGCCAGGCGTAAACCACTGCCTTTTCGTGCGCTTAAGTGGTAGATTGCCGCGCTTTTTCAGCCAGCAACTGCGTGATAAACGCTTCGGTTTCGCGCTGGTTACGCAGCCGCACAAAGCGAATATGCTGCCAGGCGGGATCGGCCATATCACGCAGATAACGCTCGCGGTTTGGCCGCCAGGTTTTCAGCGTCCAGAGGATGATGGAGTCGCGGCTGAAGAAAGAACGCCGGAAGCTCTCCCGGTTTCCGGTACCCGGCCACAGCTCCTGCTGCCGCCACGCGCGGCCTGCGGCACGCCAGACTGCCTGACGGAAAGTGCGCCAGAAGCCGTAGTCCACCCACACCACCAGATCCACCTCGCGCCACTTTACCGGACGGCTACGATTGTAGTTCCCGTCCAGTACCCAGCCAGGTGCAGCGGTTGCTTTCGCCAGCGCGGCAAAGAGTTCCTCATCGGTTACGCCCTGCCAGTCTGGCCGCCAATAAAGCGTATCCATTTCGATATAGGGCACGGAAAACAGCGTCGCCAGACGCTTTGCCAGCGTCGACTTACCTACGCCGCTAGTGCCTACCACGTTGATTTTCATTGGTCTCTCACTCACATTCCCGGGTTGCATATCACGCAACGAACATTAAACTAAAAAAATCCTTCTGGGGCTATGAACCAGATTCATTAATGGCCACATCCCATGCTTAAAGACAACATCAACGATCTCATCTCTTTTATGGTCGTGGCGCGCGAGCGCAGTTTTACCCGCGCCGCGGCGCAGTTGGGCGTATCACAGTCGGCGCTTAGCCATGCGATGCGTAATCTGGAAAGCCGTCTCGATGTGCGCTTGCTAACGCGCACCACTCGTAACGTATCGCCTACCGAGGCGGGCGAAAGGCTCTATCAACGGCTTACCCCGC
>CP070603.1:2544817-2545104 GCA_016939855.1 Kluyvera ascorbata | reverse complement strand
CCAGCGGGCAATATCCGCCTCACGGCGGGCGAGCACTCGATGAACACCGTTATCTGGCCGCGCATTAAGCCGTTTATGCAGCAGTACCCGGATATCAATATTGAGGTCACCGTCGATAACGGGCTGACGGATATTGTCGATGAGCGCTTTGATGCGGGTATCCGCTTAGGGGAACAGGTGGCGCGGGATATGATTGCGGTGCGCATCGGTCCGGATATGCGCATGGTCGTCGTTGGTTCGCCGGAGTACCTTGCCCGCTATGGCGTTCCGCAAACGCCGCACGATTT
>CP070603.1:2542905-2544576 GCA_016939855.1 Kluyvera ascorbata | reverse complement strand
CCGTTTCCCGGTTATTACCTGTATTACCCAAGCCGCCGCCAGCACACCACTGCGTTTGCGCTGTTAGTGGAAGCGCTGCGCTACCCTAAATAGCGGATTTAGGCTGCAGGTTTTCGTCAAACTCAAGGCGCTTTCTGTCCGGCTCGGCTTCAGTTAACGGTTCAACCGCAACCAGCGTCTTCTGGCATCGCTCAACCAGCACCTGATACTCACGGGTGCCCTGCTTTTTCCACTCAAGCTCTTGCTCGGTTAAGCTGCGAATCGCCTTCGCCGGGCTGCCGATAATCAGATGGTTGGCGGGCATTTCCGCCCGCGCCTTCACGAAAGCGCACGCCCCCACAATGCTGTTCTCACCAATGGTGGCACCGTCGATAATCACCGCGCTCATGCCGACCAGCGCATTACGGCCAATCACGCAGCCGTGAAGGATCGCACCGTGGCCGATATGCCCGTTTTCTTCCACTACCGTATCCTGGCCGGGAAAGCCGTGCATCACGCAGTTATCCTGGATATTCGCGCCATCTTTGACGACGATGCGCCCAAAATCACCGCGCAGGCTGGCATTTGGCCCAACGTAAACCCCTTTGCCAAGGATCACGTCGCCTATGAGTACGGCGGTCGGGTGAACGTAGCTTTCCGTCGGAACCACCGGGGTCATCCCGTCCATCTGATAAATCGGCATGGCTTCTCCTGTTACGCTTCGGGTAATCCCCCAAAACGCTGATAATAGAGCGGCCCCGGCGCGGGCAGTTCGCCCACCGAGCTTTCGCCTTTTTCACTGACGAAAGCCTGCGCCCCTGGGGCCACGCGTTGATAGATGTTGATACAGAGCTGGCGTGCGGTCTGGCCGAGCCAATGGGCGGGCAGCAACTCTTCCGGCAACAGCGGATCTTTCAGCACCACGCGGCGGTAGAAGTGGATCAGCAGCAGACGAATCTGGAAGCAGCGTTCCGGCGTAAGCTCATCGGCCTCAGCATCGCGCAGCAGCGGTAATAAAGGGCGGAACAGCATGATAAACGCCTCGTACATGGCGTTCTGTTCAGTTAGATGCCAGCACTCCTCTACCCGCTCGCGCAGCGCGGCGCGGGAGAGCGCCAGCGGCGAATGGGCTTCGAAGAAGATAACGTTCTCCGCCACGCCCGCTTCATGCAGCAGTGACTGCACGTCCGCCAGCTTTTGCGACGGCGAGGCCAAAAGGCTCGGGGCCAGCACGCCAAAGCCCTGCCAGATAAGTTGTTTTTTCACTTCGGCGAGGGTGTTTTTTTCCAGCCCTTCGGAAAGCAGCAGCAGCCAGGTGCCGTCCCACTCCGGGGCGTTGGCGCGATAGATTTTGCTCTCGGCGCGACGCGTCAGGCGCAGCCCTTTGTCGCTCAGGCGATAGAAGCTGCGGCGGCCAATGCGCACCACGTCCAGCCACTCTTCTTTGTTGAGGCGGAACAGCGCGGTACGCACAAAGCGTTCACCAAAGCCCAGCCCTTCCAGCAGCGCCGCCACGCTGCCAAGCCAGACTTCCCCGCCACGCTGAGATAAACAGTCACCGTATAGTGAGGCAATCAGCGAGGTACCGCTGATCGGCATCGCGGTGACCGCCTGCTGAATAAAGCTATCGAGTTTTTCCATATGATTCATAGTGTTGTTGTTTTTGTCCTTTTTGAATCATAGCACAGGAAT
>CP070603.1:2539980-2542862 GCA_016939855.1 Kluyvera ascorbata | reverse complement strand
CAAAAACCCGGCGTCGCTTCGCTCGGCCGGGCTACANNGCTTAGCCGTTGGCGGCGGCTTTACGCAGGTCAAACACGCGGCACGCCTTGCCTTCGGAGCGTGGAATGCTGCCGCAGTTGACGATGCTGACGTCGGTAGAAATGCCGACCATCGACTTAATACGATGACGCAGGTGGTGGCAAATCTGGCAGCGCTGCTCGTGGCTCAGCACCAGACTACTCTCTTTCAGCTCAACACGAATCGACAGTGAATCAAGATGCCCACGACGATCGACTTCCAGCTGGTAGTGCGGCGCCAGATGTTCAATCTTGAGGATCTCTTCTTCCACCTGCGATGGGAAAACGTTCACCCCACGAATAATCAGCATGTCGTCGCTGCGCCCGCTGATGCGATCCATACGGCGCATGGTGCGGGCGGTGCCCGGCAGCAGACGCGTCAGGTCGCGGGTGCGGTAACGGATCACCGGCAGCGCTTCTTTGGTGAGCGTGGTGAACAGCAGTTCGCCGTGCTCGCCGTCGGCCAGCGGCGTACCGTCTTCCGGGTTGACCACTTCCGGGAAGAAATGATCTTCCCAGATGGTTGGGCCGTCGGCGGTTTCAATACATTCCATGGCCACGCCCGGCCCCATCACTTCGGACAGACCGTAGATATCCAGCGCAGTAATACCCAGGCGGCGTTCAATCTCCGCCTTCATGCCGGTGGTCCACGGTTCAGCGCCAAAGACGCCGGTACGCAGCGAACAGCCACGCGCGTCGCCGCCCATCTGGCGTTCCAGCTCTTCAATCAGGTTCAGACAGTAAGACGGCGTCACCATGATCATATCGGGTTTGAAATCACGGATCAGCTGCGCCTGTTTCTCAGTCTGGCCGCCGGACATCGGGATCACCGTCGCCCCTAAACGCTCTGCGCCGTAGTGCGCGCCCAGGCCGCCGGTGAACAGGCCGTAGCCGTAGGCCACGTGAATTTTATCCTTCGCCGAGCCGCCAGCGGCGCGCAGCGAACGGGCGACGATGTTCGCCCAGGTATCGATATCGTTCTGCGTATAGCCAACGACGGTTGGCTTGCCGGTGGTCCCGGACGACGCGTGAATGCGCACTACCTGCTCCATCGGTACCGCGAAGGTATCGAACGGATAGTTGTCGCGCAGATCCTGCTTGGTGGTGCAGGGAAATTTGGCGAGATCGCTCAGCTCATGAAAATCGTCAGGGTGTACGCCCGCCGCGTCAAACTTACGGCGGTACATCGGGACATTTTCGTAGGCGTGTTTCAGCGTCCACTTCAGGCGCTCGGTTTGCAGAGCCTGTAACTCGTCACGCGATGCGGTTTCAATCGGATCTAATGTTGTTGTAGTTGTCATTTTGTAGGGTACTCGCAGGTCAATTAGCTCACACTCGCTCGAGGATCATGGCAATGCCCTGACCCACGCCAATACACATCGTACACAGCGCATAGCGTCCATTGCGTCGTTCCAGCTCCAGCGTCGCAGCCAGCGCCAGCCGCGCGCCGCTCATACCTAACGGATGGCCTAAGGCGATGGCGCCACCGTTGGGATTCACGTGCGCCGCGTCGTCCGCCAGCCCCAGCTGTCTGAGCACGCCCAGCGCCTGAGCGGCAAAAGCTTCGTTCAGCTCAATCACGTCCATATCGTTAATATTCAGCCCCGCGCGCTCCAGCACTTTACGCACCGCCGGAACCGGCCCAAGACCCATGTACTTCGGTTCAACGCCCGCGGTCGCCATGGCGACAATACGCGCACGCGGCGTTAAGCCCTGCGCGGCGGCCTGCTGCTGGCTTGCGATAATCAGCGCTGCCGCACCGTCGTTCACGCCGGACGCGTTGCCCGCCGTCACCACACCGCCCTTACGGAACGGGGTTTTCAGCGAGGCCAGTTGTTCAAGTGTGGTTTCCGCGCGCGGATGCTCATCTTCACGCACCGCGCTGACCGTGCCCTTCTTACCGATAATCTGCACCGGCACAATTTCCTGCGCCAGAATGCCGTCGCGCTGCGCTTTGGCGGTACGCTGCTGGCTACGGTAAGCAAAGGCGTCCTGATCTTCCCGGCTGATGTTTAACAATTCCGCTACATTCTCTGCCGTTTCCGGCATGCTGTCAGTACCAAATTGTTGCTGCATGAGCGGGTTCACAAAACGCCAGCCGATAGTGGTATCGAACATCTCGGCCTGACGCTGGTACGGCGTGGTCGCCTTGCCCATCACAAACGGTGCGCGTGACATCGACTCTACGCCACCGGCAATCATCAGGTCCGCATCGCCCGCTTTAATAGCCCGCGCGGCGAAGCCAATCGCGTCGAGGCCAGAGCCGCACAGACGGTTAATGGTGGTGCCGGAAACGCCGTACGGATAGCCCGCCAGCAACGTTGCCATATGTGCGACGTTACGGTTATCTTCCCCGGCCTGGTTTGCGCAGCCGAAAATCACATCATCAATACAGGTTGGATCTAACTTCGGATTACGGCTTAACAGCTCACGCAACGGGATCGCCGCCAGATCGTCGGCGCGAACCCCGGCCAGACCACCCGCATAGCGGCCAATCGGGGTACGAATACCGTCACAAATAAAGGCATCACGCATTAGACTTCTCCTGTAATAGTGCCGCCGATGCGGTGCGATTTGCCGCGAAACAGCGCCACGGTTTTTTGCTGCGGGTTGACGATTTCAATGTCATACACGCCGGTCAGTTTGCCCTGCTGCTTCACCCGGGCGGTGGCGGTTAATTTCTCGTCCGCAAAAGCCGGACGCAAAAAGTCGATACTGGCCGCCGAGGCCACCGCCGCCAGCCCCTGGCTGTTGCAGGCGTAGGCAAAGGCGGTATCCGCCAGTGAAAACAGCTGGCCGCCGTGGCAGGTCTGATGGCCATTTAGC
>CP070603.1:2530961-2539923 GCA_016939855.1 Kluyvera ascorbata | reverse complement strand
TCAATCCCCAGCGCMTGTGCGCAGGTGTCTTTTTCGTACATGGCGCGGGCGTTGCGCCAGGCTTCATTATTCATGACGCATCTCCATCAGCGCTTTCTGGCGCAGCAGCGCACTGGGGCGATAGCGTTCTTCGCCGTAGTGCTGTTGTAGGTTTTCCAGTAGACGCAGCACGCGCCTCCAACCGAGGGATTCACCCCAGGCCAGCGGACCGCGCGGGTAGTTCACCCCTAAGCGCATCGCGGTATCGATATCGTCCGCGTTAGCGACGCCTTTTTGCACCGCATCCAGCGCTTCGTTCGCCAGCATGGCCACCGTGCGCCACACCAGAAGCCCAGGGTAGTCGGCAATACGCAGCACGTTTTTGCCCTGCTGCTGGAAGTAGTACACCGCTTTATCGGTGGCTGAGTCCGGGTTGGTCTGCGCGCCTGCCAGCACCACGGTATCGCCTGCCGCATGGTCATACACCACCACCGGGCGCTGATGCTGCACGCTTAAGGCCAGCGCGGTTTCACCGGTGGTTTCCAGCAGCAGCACATCGTCTAATTCTGTGACAACGTCACTTTTAACGATCTTCGCCGCGCGGTCAGAAGAAACCGCAGCCAACGCCAATTCGGGCTGGTTTTCTACCGGCCAGCGATAGACGCCGTGACCGCTCTTCTTGCCCAGACGCCCCGCCAGCGCCAGCTCCTGTTGCAGCAGCGATGGCAGAAAACGGCGGTCCTGCCAGAAGGCGTTAAACACCGAGCAGGTTACGGCAAAGTTCACGTCCTGGCCGATAAGGTCAGTCAGCGCCAGCGGCCCCATCGGGAAACCGCCGCCGTCGCGCAGTGCGGCATCAATCACTTCCGCTGATGCCACTTGCTCTTCCAACGCGCGCCAGGCTTCGGCGTAGAACGGACGCGCCACGCGGTTAACGATAAAGCCCGGCGTGGAACGGCAGCGCACCGGCTGTTTGCCCCAGGCGGTCACGCACTGGCAAAGCTGCTCAACCACTTCCGTTGAGGTGGCAAGCCCGCTCACCACTTCCACCAGTTTCATCACCGGCGCCGGGTTAAAGAAGTGCAGCCCCGCTACGCGTTCCGGGTGCTTGATGCCCGCCGCAATGGCGGTGATGGAGATGGACGAGGTGTTGCTGGTCAGCAGCGTTGAGGGTGAGCAAATCTCCACCAGCTCGCTGAACAGCGCCTTTTTAATTTCCAGCCGCTCGGAGGCGGCTTCAATCACCAGCTGCGCGTCGGCAAGCTGCGCTAATTCGGTTGCTGGGGCAATACGCGCCAGCAGCGCCTGTGCCTGCTCGGCGCTGACTTTGCCGCGGCTAACGCGGGCGTTCAGGCGCTGGGCAATGCCGTCGATGGCGCGAGTTATCGCCTCGGTGGAAATGTCGTACAGCAACACCGCGTGTCCGGCGCTGGCCGCTACCTCAACAATCCCCGCGCCCATGGTGCCGCCGCCTATCACGGCGACGGTGTGAAGAGTCTGGCTCATGGCTTATTTCCCGCTGAACTGTGGTGGACGTTTGGCGAGGAAGGCGCTGACGCCTTCGCGATAGTCGTCGCTGCGACCGGCCATGCGCTGGTAGTCGCGCTCAAGCTCAAGCTGCTCATCCAGCGAGTTGGTTTCGGAAAGCTGTAACGCTTTCTTAATCAGCCCCAGACCATAGGTCGGTTGGGTAGCGAAATGACGGGCCATGGTCAGCGCGGTATCTTTCAACTCGGCATCGTCAACCACCTGCCAGATCATCCCCCACTGCGCGGCCTGTTCGGCGCTGAGGTTATCGCCGAGCATCAGCAGGCCAACGGCGCGAGCGCGACCGGCAACGCGCGGCAGCACCCAGCTTCCGCCGCAGTCCGGCACCAGGCCGAGCTTGCTGAAGGCCATGACAAACTTCGCCGAGCGTGCGGCAATCACGATGTCGCAGCCCATCGCCAGCGTGGCACCGGCACCGGCAGCGACGCCGTTCACGGCGCAGATAACCGGCTTTGGCAGCGCGGCTAAGCGGCGCACCAGCGGGTTGTAAAAGCGTTCTACCGACATGCCCAGATCAGGCGCGGGGCCGCTCGGGTCAACGTTACGGTCGTTCAGATCCTGCCCGGCGCAAAAACCGCGTCCGGCCCCGGTAATCAGCAGGCAACGAATGGTGTCGTCGCGTTCGGCCTGTTTCAGGCAGTCGGCAAGCTGCTGGTGCATCACGTCGTTAAAGCTATTGAGTCGGTCCGGGCGGTTCAGGGTGATGGTCATCACGCCCTGTTCCACTTCGCTGAGAATGAATGCATCCACGATTAGCGTCCTTTGAATTCTGGTGTGCGTTTTTCTAAAAAGGCGCTCACGCCTTCACGACGGTCTTCGGTACCGCTCAGCAGCGTAAACAACTGACGTTCCTGCACCAGACCAGCCTGCAAACCCACCTCGTGCGCCAGACGCAGCGACTGTTTTGCCGCCCGCAGCGCCAGCGGTGAGCGGCTGGCGATGGTCGCCGCCAGCTTCAGCGCGTATTCATCGGAGAGGTTCGCCGGGTGAATATCGCTCACCAGCCCGGCCTTCTGCGCGCGTTCGGCATCAATGCTTTCGCCGCTCAGCACCATACGGCTGGCCAGCGCTTTGCCGACGCTGCGAATAAGGCGCTGCGTACCGCCCGCCCCCGGCATGGTGCCGAGGGTAATTTCCGGCAGGCCAAATCGGGCGTTATCGCCAGCAATCACCAGGTCGCACAGCAGCGCCAGTTCACAGCCCGCGCCCAGCGCGTAGCCGTTCACCACCGCCATCAGCGGCTTGTTGAAGGCATCGATGCGCGCCCACAGACGCGGACGAATATCGTCGAAGGTGGCGGGCAAGTCTTTTTCCGCCATCTCGTTGAGGTCGGCACCAGCAGCGAAATAGCGCGGGTTGCCGCTAATCACACACACGCTGATGCTGGCGTCCGCCGCCGCGCTTTCGAGCGCATCCGCAATCTGTGTCAGCAGCGCATTGTTCAGGGCGTTACGCGCCTGTGGGCGGTTCAGCGTCAGTTGCAGTACGCGGTCGTGACGGGTAATCAGCAGTTCGCTCATGCCATCCCCCGCGCGTCAAAGTCGACTACCACATCGCCGCTGGTTGGCAGCGCCTGGCAGCTCAGTACATAGCCCGCCGCTACTTCATCGGCTTCGAGGCTGTAGTTGGCGGCCATCGCCACTTCACCGCTCACCACCTTGCATTTGCAGGTGGAGCAGACGCCGCCTTTACAGGCGAACGGCAGGTCAGCGCCCTGACGCAGCGCGGCATCGAGAATGCTGTCATCTTCGGCGCTCAGCGAAATCAGGCGATCGCGTCCGTCCTGACGAATGGTGACCGTGCGGCCTTCCGCCTGCACGCCGGTGGCGCGTTTCACGCTGGTGCCCGGCGTATTGAAGCGTTCGAGATGAATGGATTTTTCCGGCACGCCCAGTTCGCGTAGCGCCACTTCGGCTTCGTCCATCATCGCCGACGGGCCGCAGATAAAGGCATCGTCAAAGCGGCTGAAATCGAGCAGGGTTTTGCCGAGCGCATGCAGTTTTTCGCCGTCGATGCGCCCTTGCAACAGGTCGCTGTCCATCGACTCCTGGCTGAACAGATGCACCACCTGCAAACGCTGCGGGTAGCGGTCTTTCAGGTCGGCCAGCGCCTGGCGGAACATCATGCTGTGGCTGCTGCGGTTGCCGTAAATCAGCGTGAACTGGCTGGCCGGTTCGGTGGCGAGCGTGGCTTCAATAATCGCCATCATCGGCGTAATGCCGGAACCGGCGGCAATCGCCAGATATTCAGCCTCGCGCTCGGCCTGCGGCTGGTAGCCAAAGTGGCCCTGCGGCACCATCACTTCAAGCGCCATGCCCTGCTGGATATCGCTCTGGGCATAGCGGGAGAAACGGCCGCCATCGATGGCTTTGACCGCCACGCTGATTTCAGACGGCGAACGGCTGCGGCAGATGGAGTAGCAGCGGCGTAACTCTTCCCCGCCGAGACGGGTTTTCAGCGTCAGATGCTGGCCCGGACGGAAGGCGTAAACGCTACGCAGCGCGTCGGGAATGGCAAAAGTGATGGTGACCGAATCACGGGTTTCCGGTTCGACCTTTGCCACGGTAAGCGAATGAAATGTTGTCATCGCAGCCTCAAATACATTTAAAGTAATCAAAGGGTTCACGGCAGCTGTCGCAGCGATACAGCGCTTTACAGGCCGTGGAACCGAATTCACTAATCAGCGACGTGTGGGTGCTGCCGCAGCGCGGGCAGACCACATCCTTCGGCATCTCGTCGGCATGGCAGGCGTGAGCCTGCGGTGGGCTGATACCGTACTGGCGCAGACGCTCGCGAGCATCCGGGCTCATCCAGTCGGTGGTCCACGGCGGGTCGAGCTGCAGCACGATATGCACCGGCGTATAGCCGTGCTCCGCCATCACCGTGCGAATTTCACCCAGCAGATGTTCGGTGGCCGGGCAACCCGAGTAGGTTGGCGTAAAGCCAATCACCCAGCCGTCGCCGTGACGCTCAACGCGGCGCACCATGCCGAGGTCGGTAATGGTCAGCACCGGGACTTCCGGGTCTGGAATGGCGCTTAATAATCCCCAGACGGTGCGAACCTCCGGGGGCGCAATTGCGGCGAGACGTTGCATAGCCACCTCCTGCTACCACTGCTGGCCGGGATACGACCGCTGTAAATACTGCATCTCTGCCAGCATCGGCCCGAGATGTTCGCTGTGCAGCCCCTGCTTGCCGCCGCGACGGAACGCCGCTTCTTCAGGGATCTGCAAACCGGCGTCGAGCAGCGCGGTGTGCACCGTCGCCTGCCATTCGGCCGCTAATTCGCGTGGGTCAACGGCGATGCCCTGCTCGCTCAGGCTGATATCCAGCTCGTCGGCCATAAACAGCTCGCCGGTGAAGCGCCACAGGTTGTTCACCGCCTGCTGCATTAACTGCGTGGAGTAGTCGGTACCATTGCCCAAACGCTCCAGCCAACCGCGGCTAAAGCGCAGGTGATAACGTACCTCTTTCAGCCCTTTGGCGGCGATGGCGGCAATCTGCGCGTCGCGGCTGTTGACCAGGCGGCTGAACAGCGCCACGTGCCAGACATCCATAAAGAACTGGCGGGCGATGGTGTCGGCGAAGTTGCCGTTCGGCTGCTCGACCAGCAGCACGTTGCTGAACTGGCGTTCGTCACGGCCAAAGGCCAGGGTGTCTTCGTCGCCGCTGCCGTTCAGTTCGGCGGCGTAGCTCAGGAAATTGCGCGCCTGACCCAGCAGGTCGAGGCCGATGTTGGCCAGCGCGAGGTCAATTTCCAGCTCCGGCGCGTGACCGCACCAGGCACCTAAACGCTGGGCCAGCACCAGGCCGTTATCGCCAAGACGCAGTGCATAGGTTGCAACAGGGTTTTGCGTGTTCATCGTTGCCTCACATATGTTCCATGCCGTCTGGCACGGTGTAGAAGGTCGGATGACGGTAGACCTTGCTCTCGGCCGGGTCGAAAAACTCACCGCGCTCTTCCGGCTGCGAGGCGACGATTTCGCTCGCCTTCACCACCCAGATGGAGCAGCCTTCGCTGCGGCGGGTGTAGGCATCACGCGCGTTTTCCAGCGCCATCTGATCGTCGGCGGCGTGCAGGCTGCCCACGTGACGGTGCGACAGACCCTGTTTGCTGCGGACAAACACTTCATATAACGGCCAGTATGTTTTGCTCATTCTTTTTCTCCTCAGGCGGCATCGCGAGCGCGTTGTTTTTCGGCATGAGCCAGCGCGGCTTCGCGCACCCATGCCCCCTCTTCCCAGGCTTTGCGCTTGGCGCCCAGACGTTCGTGGTTACAGATGCCACGCCCGTTGATGACTTCATTGAGTTCCTGCCAGTCGATTTCGCCGTACCGATAGTGACCGGTGGCCTCGTCCAGATAGAGGTCGGCATCCGGCACCTTCATGCCGAGGATGTCGACCTGCGGGACGGTGTTGTCGACAAAGCGCTGGCGTAGTTCATCGTTGGAATGCAGTTTGATCTTCCACGCCATGCTGCGGGCGCTGTTTGGTGAGTTGTCATCGCTCGGCCCGAACATCATTAATGCTGGCCACCAGAAGCGGTTGATGGCGTCCTGCAGCATCTGACGCTGTTCTTCACTTCCTGCCGCCAGCGCCATGCAGGCTTCAAAGCCCTGACGCTGGTGGAAGCTCTCTTCTTTGCAGATTTTGACCATCGCACGGGCATACGGGCCGTAGGAGGTACGGCACAGCGCCACCTGATTGACGATCGCCGCGCCATCAACCAGCCAGCCGATCACGCCGATATCCGCCCAGGTCAGCGTCGGGTAGTTAAAGATGGAGGAGTACTTCATCTGCCCGTCGAGCATCTTCTGGTAGATATCTTCACGGGCGCAGCCGAGAGTTTCCGCCGCGCTATAGAGGTAGAGGCCATGCCCGGCTTCATCCTGCACCTTCGCCAGCAGAATCGCTTTGCGGCGAAGCGTTGGGGCGCGGGTGATCCAGTTGCCTTCCGGCAGCATGCCGACGATTTCCGAGTGCGCGTGCTGGCCAATCTGGCGGATCAGCGTCTTGCGGTACGCGTCCGGCATCCAGTCCTGCGGTTCAATGGCGGTATCCTGCGCGATGCGCTGGTCAAAGCGTTGCTCTTCTGTTGTCACGTCATCACCTTATGATTCCGATAAATTCAACAAATCAATTTTTGTGAATCATTTTGTTTTATAAAAGTTACATCTTAGTTAAATAAAACCACAAATTTTGTTTGTGCATTTTGTGATGCGCACCGCAATCCCCGTTGATTTATCCCGATTAAACCGAATCACAATCAATACACGTAAAGTGTCTGCGATCGCATTGTTAATAAATTATTAAAATCAGGCTTGCTTTTCATGATTCAGAAAAGAACTATTAAAGGCAGGTTTACGTAACACATCTGGAGAAACACCATGCAGCAGTTAGCCAGCTATTTGTCCGGCACCTGGCAAACCGGCCGGGGCCGTGCCCGCACCATTCACCACGCCATCAGCGGCGAACCGCTGTGGGACGTGACAAGCGAAGGGTTGGATATGGCGCAGGCGCGTCGCTTCGCGATTGAGCACGGCGGCAAAGCGCTTCAGGCGATGACCTTTATTGAACGCAGCGCGATGCTGAAAGCAGTTGCTAAACACCTGATGGAGCTGAAGGCCGATTTCTACGCCATCTCCGCCGAGACCGGCGCCACGCGCGGCGATAGCTGGGTGGATATCGAAGGCGGTATCGGCACCCTCTTCACCTACGCTAGCCTCGGCGGGCGCGAACTGCCGGATGACGTGCTGTGGCCGGAAGATGAGCTGATACCACTGTCCAAACAGGGGGGCTTTGCCGCTCGCCACGTGCTGACGTCAAAGTCCGGCGTCGCGGTGCACATCAATGCCTTCAACTTCCCTTGCTGGGGCATGTTAGAGAAGCTGGCGCCCACCTGGCTTGCCGGGATGCCGGCGATCATCAAACCGGCGACCGCTACCGCTCAACTGACCCAGGCGATGGTAAAAGCGATTATCGACAGCGGTCTGGTGCCGAACGGTGCCATTAGCCTTATCTGCGGCGGCGCGGGCGACCTGCTCGACCACCTCGACAGCCAGGACGTGGTGACCTTTACCGGCTCGGCGCATACCGGGCAACAGCTGCGCGTGCATCCGAATCTGGTGGCGAAGTCTGTCCCCTTCACCATGGAAGCGGACTCGCTGAACTGCTGCGTGCTGGGCGACGATGTCATGCCAGAACAGCCGGAATTTGCGCTGTTTATCCGTGAAGTGGTGCGAGAGATGACCACCAAGGCCGGGCAGAAATGTACCGCTATCCGCCGCATTATCGTGCCGCAGTCACAGGTTAAAGCGGTGAGCGACGCGCTGATCGCCCGTCTGCAAAAAGTGGTGGTCGGCGACCCGGCGCAGGAAGGCGTGAAGATGGGCTCGCTGGTCAACAGCGATCAGCGTCAGGACGTACAGGATAACGTTAACCGTCTGGTGGACGCGGGATGCGAAGTGCTGCTGGGCGGCAAAGCGGATCTCAGCGCGGCCGGGGCCTTCTTCCCGCCAACGCTGCTGTTCTGCGCGCAGCCGGATGAGGTTTCTGCGGTACATGCGATTGAAGCCTTTGGCCCGGTGGCCACCCTGATGCCGTATCAGACCACCGAACACGCGATGACGCTGGCTCGCGCGGGCGAAGGTAGCCTGGCAGGCACGTTGGTAACGGCAAGCGGCGAACTGGCACGCGAGTTTATCCTCGGCGCGGCCCGCGCGCACGGGCGTATTCAGGTATTAAACGAAGAGTCCTCGGCGGAGTCCACCGGCCATGGCTCCCCGCTGCCGCAGCTGGTACACGGCGGCCCAGGACGTGCGGGCGGCGGCGAAGAGCTGGGCGGCCTGCGCGCGGTGAAACACTATATGCAGCGCACCGCCATCCAGGGCAGCCCAACCATGCTGGCGGCGGTTAGCCAGCAATGGGTGCGCGGTGCGCAGGTAGTGGAAGACCGTATTCACCCGTTCCGTAAGTACTTCGAAGAGATCCAGCCGGGCGATAGCCTGCTGACCCCACGCCGTACCCTGACCGAAGCGGATATCGTCAACTTCGCCTGTCTCAGCGGCGACCACTTCTATGCCCATATGGACAAGATTGCGGCAGCCGACTCTATTTTCGGCGAACGCGTGGTACACGGTTACTTCCTGATTTCTGCCGCGGCGGGTCTGTTTGTTGACGCGGGCGTCGGCCCGGTTATCGCCAACTACGGTATGGAAAACCTGCGCTTTATCGAGCCGGTTAAACCGGGCGATACCATTCAGGTGCGCCTGACCTGCAAGCGTAAAACGGTCAAGCGCCAGCGCAACGCGGAAGAGAAAGCCACTGGTGTGGTGGAATGGTCGGTGGAAATTTTCAATCAACACCAGCAGGCGGTAGCGCTGTATTCCATTCTGACGCTGGTAGCGCGTCAGCACGGGGATTTCCCGGCGTAAGA
>CP070603.1:2528402-2530869 GCA_016939855.1 Kluyvera ascorbata | reverse complement strand
AATGCCTCTGCGGAGGCATTTTTTGTAACTGGCAAAACTGACAAACAACCTGGCAAGCGCAAGCAAACGCTGCGTGACGTTCCGCTGTTAGCTTAAGAGACTGAAGCCGAAGTAGCAGCGGCAAGGCACAACATAACGATAAAATGAGGTCACAATGTCAACAGGCTCGATTCGTTCAAACCGTAAAACAGCGCTGGCGCTGGCCGTCGCCCTGTTCTGCGCCTGGCAAGCTCCGGCCTTCGCCCACGGCGGCGAAGCGCATATGGTTCCGATGGACAAAACCCTGCAGGATTTCGGCGCTGACGTTCAGTGGGATGACTACGCGCAGATGTACACGCTGATGAAAGACGGCGCGTTCGTGAAGGTAAAACCGGGCGCGAAAACCGCCATCGTCAACGGCAAAACCCTGAACCTGCAGGTGCCAGTGGTGATGAAAGACGGTAAAGCGTGGGTTTCCGATACCTTTATCAACGACGTTTTCCAGTCTGGCCTCGACCAAACCTTCCAGGTTGAGAAAGTGCCGCACCCGCTGAACTCGCTCTCTTCCGCTGAAATCAGCGAAGCGGTCACCATTGTGAAGGCCGCACCAGAATTCCAGCCGAACACCCGCTTTACCGAAATCTCTCTGCACGAGCCGGACAAACAGGCGGTGTGGGCATTCGCCTTAAAAGGTACCCCGGTTAAGGCCCCGCGCACCGCCGACGTGGTGATGCTGGATGGCAAACACGTGATTGAAGCCGTGGTTGACCTGCAGAACAAGAAAGTCCTCTCCTGGAAACCGATTAAAGACGCGCACGGCATGGTGCTGATTGACGATTTCGTCAGCGTGCAGAACATCATTAACGCCAGCACCGAATTTGCAGACGTGCTGAAAAAACACGGCATCAAAGACACCACCAAAGTGGTCACCACCCCGCTGACCGTCGGCTACTTCGACGGTAAAGACGGCCTGAAGCAGGACGCGCGCCTGTTGAAAGTGGTGAGCTATCTGGATACCGGCGACGGCAACTACTGGGCGCACCCGATCGAAAACCTGGTGGCGGTGGTTGACCTTGAGCAGAAGAAAATCATCAAGATTGAAGAAGGCCCGGTGATCCCGGTACCGATGGAATCCCGTCCGTTTGATGGCCGTGACCGCGTCGCTAAATCGGTGAAACCGCTGGATATCATCGAGCCGGAGGGCAAAAACTACACCATCACCGGCGATATGATCCACTGGCAGAACTGGGACTTCCACCTGCGCCTGAACTCCCGCGTGGGGCCAATTCTCTCCACCGTGACCTATAACGACAACGGTACCAAGCGCCAGGTGATGTACGAAGGCTCACTGGGTGGGATGATCGTACCTTACGGCGACCCGGACGTGGGCTGGTACTTTAAAGCGTATCTGGATTCCGGCGACTACGGCATGGGCACTCTGACCTCACCAATCGCGCGCGGCAAAGATGCGCCGAACAACGCCGTGCTGCTGGATGAGACCATCGCCGACTACACCGGTGCGCCGATGACGATCCCCCGCGCCGTGGCGATATTCGAACGCTACGCCGGGCCGGAATATAAGCACCAGGAGATGGGCCAGCCGAACGTCAGCACCGAGCGCCGTGAACTGGTGGTGCGCTGGATCAGTACCGTAGGCAACTACGACTACATCTTCGACTGGGTATTCCACGAAAACGGCACCATCGGCATCGATGCCGGGGCGACCGGCATTGAAGCGGTTAAGGGCGTGAAGGCGAAGACCATGCACGACCCAAGCGCCAAAGACGATACTCGTTACGGCACGCTGATCGACCATAATATCGTCGGCACCACCCACCAGCATATTTACAACTTCCGCCTCGACCTCGATGTGGACGGCGAAAATAACAGCCTGGTGGCGATGGACCCGGAAGTGAAGCCGAACGCTGCCGGCGGCCCACGTACCAGTACCATGCAGGTGAACCAGTACACTATCGACAGCGAGCAGAAAGCGGCGCAGAAATTTGACCCGGGTACGATTCGCCTGCTGAGCAACACCACCAAAGAAAACCGTATGGGTAACCCGGTGTCGTACCAGATTATCCCTTACGCAGGCGGCACACACCCGGCGGCAACCGGCGCGAAGTTTGCCCCGGACGAGTGGATCTATCACCGCCTGAGCTTTATGGATAAGCAGCTGTGGGTGACACGTTATCATCAGGAAGAGCGCTATCCGGAAGGGAAATACCCGAACCGTTCCGTGCACGATACCGGCCTCGGCCAGTACGTCAAGGATGACGAGTCGCTGACCAACCACGATGATGTAGTGTGGATCACCACCGGCACCACCCACGTGGCGCGCGCCGAAGAGTGGCCGATTATGCCAACCGAGTGGGCCCACGCGCTGCTGAAACCGTGGAACTTCTTTGACGAGACCCCGACGCTGGGCGAGAAGAAGAAGTAAGTTGTGATGCTAAGACGGCCTCAGCGATGAGGCCGTTTTTTTGTG
>CP070603.1:2526631-2528316 GCA_016939855.1 Kluyvera ascorbata | reverse complement strand
AGCACAGTCCGTTGCCAGGGCATGAAGCTTAATGTTTTCAGGGCTGCAATAGCAGCCCTGTTCCAGAGGCCGGCATTCCACATTTCTGCTTAATTTGATTTGCATCGTTTTAGAGGCTGTAATCCGCTATTTGCTCAGGCAAAAGATCAGGCAGAGCAATTGTTCGGCCTTCTTCATCAACAAATTCAACCATGTAAGCCAGATATGGTTTTTCATGTATGAATACGATGGCACCCAGCATGCCTTTAGTTAACCCTATATCCGGCAAATCTTCTGCTAACACAACCACCTCAAACTCTTCTCTTCTCATGGATTACATCTCACTTAACGAAAATCGTTG
Source organism: Kluyvera ascorbata (assembly GCA_016939855.1). Lineage (GTDB taxonomy): Bacteria > Pseudomonadota > Gammaproteobacteria > Enterobacterales > Enterobacteriaceae > Kluyvera > Kluyvera ascorbata_C. The sequence continues at coordinate 2,527,976 of CP070603.1, read as the reverse complement.
TCATACGTGGAACGGCAGTATCAGGTTCTCTCTGGAGGAAGATAATCACTCATTTGGTCTGGTAACAATGCGGGCAGAGCAATTGTTCGGCCTTCTTCATCACAGAACTCAACGAGATAAGCAAGTGTAGGGTTTTCAAATACCACGACTATCGTCCCGATCATCCCTTTTGCTAAACCTTCCTCAGGCAAATCCTCAGCTAAAATTACGACATCAAATTCGGCTCGTTTCATCATTAGCACTCTCATTTCACAAAAATAGTGGTTAGCCTTGGTACTAACGAATCTGTTTCATAGATCCAGCCCGTTCGAACTATCGCTGTTTCGCCATTTACCCCCAAAATGGGGATGTCTACAGACATTTTTTGCCCAAAATTAATTGGGTCTAGCATCTTCGCTGGTGCCGACAATATCCCCTCCTGAACTCGTAGACCTAAAACGTCAGCATTCGTTGGGCTATAACCCAGCGCTGACTGGAACACCCTCGCTTTATGCCCTCCAGTTGGATGAGTAGGGTTTAAAGAATAAGTAGATAGCTTTCTGTAATCGACAACAGCATGTTCGGCATTTAGTAATGTTCCTGACTCAGAGATAAATCCCCTTAAAGCTGGCGATTCAAACGTGGGGATTTTGCTGAATGTCGATAACTCTTCTAATTCTCCAGCTACGTTAATTCTTCCCATCGCCAGCCCGGCGGCGACAGACGCTGCGGTAATCAATAATCCCTTGTTGTCCATGACCTGGTCATAACCTGCTGGCGCATCGCCACCGAGCTGCTGTGCGGTCTGGTTGAATCCCTCAATGTTACCGTTGTAGATACCACCCGCAGCCAGAAGACGTCCAGCTGCTTTGCTGTTGATAGTTTTACCAGCTTGGGCATGCTGTATCGGAACATCGGAATAGTGATGTTTAATGGTCGGAGACGGCTTTCTTCCCTGATGCTCGCTGAGGCTATATTCATAGATTTGACGCACTGCCTGCTGAAAACCCTCGCTATAGGTATCCATGAAGCAGTCATAAATCAGATTAATGTCATCATCGAAATAGAATGGATTACGGAAGTGGTCCCATTTTTCCTGGGTGTCTACGCCTACCATCCAGCCGTGATCCAGATTCCATTTCACGTCATCGTAGAGCCCGTCGTATTCAGTAAGTCGCTTGCGTTTATAGGGTTGAGCCGTGAATCGGTGGTAAACCCCTCTTCGTCGCTTTGTAGTGGTCAACTAAAACTGGCCACCGCTTTAGAGTTTTCCAGTATCGGTTTTCCGATTCGTTTGGGGGCAACCCACCGTTATAGTCATGCGGCCTTAGCGAGCTGTAATACCCGACGATATAGTCTGTGATCG
>CP070603.1:2524626-2525164 GCA_016939855.1 Kluyvera ascorbata | reverse complement strand
TCTCCCCATCCCCCTTACGGCACCATTACCCGTTTTCATTTCTGCGATCCTCCTTCCAGCTCCCACTATTGCCCACTCCCTCTAACCGCTGTATCCTGTTGTTGTACCAGCAAAATCAGGTACCGGGATTAGCCTCCTGACCTAACTTCATCGGAGAAACGTGCGTATGTCGTTCGCACAGTTACCATCTCAATGGTAGGCCAGCGAGGCATCGAAAGATGCACCGGTATCGATGAGTCGGTCTTCTATCCCGTCTGATTTAGCCGCCAATGAGAGAGAAAAAACCACTTATCGGAGGCTGCCCCATGGCAACACCCCTCACCCCAACTACCGTACCCGATTTCACCCACTGCGAGTTTTACTCCTTCGTTGAAGGCCGCGCCGTTCACCTCGGCGGTGATTGGCTCTCTCAGGCCGGATTTATCGACGGCATGCCCGTAAAAGTCCGCGTAATGAAAGATTGTATTGTGATTACCCCGCAGAATACCCGTGAGCTATGGGGCTGTATTGAAGGTTTGAGCGTCGCGAATATCAACGA
>CP070603.1:2523342-2523735 GCA_016939855.1 Kluyvera ascorbata | reverse complement strand
ACACGACGCCGGGATCAGACCAACGCCCAGACGTTAAGGTCTGGTCGCCACCCGGCATCAACCGCTAGCCTCTCGGCCAGACCTGTGGAAACAGCGGGGAGTCGAGCGGTTCACCATCACGCAGCGTCAGTTCAGGAAACGGTGGCGAGGTCACGCCACCGCGGTCGGCAAAGGTGGCGTCATCCCCCACCCAGCGGGCGGAAAAAACGCGTCGTGAACGTGGGGTATGATTTCCTCGCGCGCCATGAACGGTGCGAAAATGGAACGCCACGGCATCACCCGGCTCCAGATCCCAACTGACAATATTGTAATCCGCTTCGTGCGCGTCGATATCCGGCAGCGAACGAAAACGCGCGTGGTCGTAAAGTTTGGTACCGTTGAAGCGGGTTGGGC
>CP070603.1:2522830-2523321 GCA_016939855.1 Kluyvera ascorbata | reverse complement strand
GCGAGCCACGAATACAACGCAGCGACGTTTCCTGTGCGACCGGATCCAGCGGGATCCAGAAACTGACGTTCTGCCGTCCAGAAACGCAGTAATAAGGCTGATCGTGATGCCATGGCGTCACCGTGCTGCCACCCGGCTGCTTCACCAGCGTGTGTTCGTGAAAAAACTTCGCCGTCTGCGACTGCATCAGCGTAGCGGCAATCTCTGCCGCCGCCGACTCAAAGACAAAATCCTCAAACTCCGGGATTCGCGACCAGTTACAGTAGTCCTGGAAAAATGGCGCAGACCCGTCTTTAGGGATCACCGTGCGCGCATGGCCATATTCGCTGGGGTTCGCCATCAGCGCCGCTACGCCGCTGGAGAGTCGTTCAATCCATGGCGTGAATACGCCTTTCAATAACACCACGCCATCGGCCTGCCAGCGGTCGATAGTGTGTTGATCAATACGTGCAGCGCGTTCGTTTTGCATCGCTTAGGATCCTGTGTTGAGG
>CP070603.1:2522531-2522796 GCA_016939855.1 Kluyvera ascorbata | reverse complement strand
GGTTATCCAGCATCTGCATGCAGCGTTCGATCTGCGCAATGCTGATGTACTCATCAGGTTTGTGACCTTGCGCCATACTGCCCGGCCCGCAAATCAGCGTGGCGACGCCCACCTCATCAAATAATCCGCCTTCGGTGCCAAACGCCACGGTTGAGAAATTATCGCTGCCGCACCACTGGGCCAGCCCGCGGGCGAAGTCTGACTGCGGGTCGCTGAGCAGACCCGGGTAATGGCTTAACGGCTGAAACTGGATATCGCTTCGTGC
>CP070603.1:2522036-2522305 GCA_016939855.1 Kluyvera ascorbata | reverse complement strand
TCCAGTCGGTTAATCAGCTTCGCGGCATAGTTGATGGCGTTAATGCCCTGCGGCGCATAGGCGGAATGGCAGGCCTGTCCTTCCACGCAGCAGCGCATCGCCAGCTTGCCTTTATGTCCGTAGACCGGCTGCATCTCCGTCGGTTCGCCAATGAGGCACAGCGCCGGTTTTTCCGGCGAGGCCTCGAGATACGCCACCAGGCTGCGCACGCCGAGGCAGCCCACCTCTTCGTCGTAAGAGAACGCCAGATGCAGCGGCATCCGCAGCGT
>CP070603.1:2518074-2521937 GCA_016939855.1 Kluyvera ascorbata | reverse complement strand
CGCAAACGGCGGCACACTCCAGTTCTGCCCGTCGACCGGCACCACATCGGTATGACCGGAGAGCATCACCCCACCCGGCCCGGATGGTCCCAGGCGAGCGTAGAGGTTGGATTTGCCTCCGTCTTCGTTGTAAAAACGTTGAGAGGGAATGCCGCGCGCAGCCAGAAAATCGGCAATCCAGTCAATCAGCGCAAGATTGGACTCGCGGCTGGTAGTATCAAAGGCCAGCAGTACGGCGAGAATATCGCGCGCGGTGTTATTCATCGCCCGGTACGCCGTAAGACGGGGCATCGCGCGGGTCCAGCGCGCGGGTAATATAGGCTTCCATCTGCGGTTCATAGGCGAGCCACAGCTGCTCCAGCTCAGCTATCGGATCGTCATCTGCCCAGTCGACGCGAAGATCGACCACCGGCCAGGCGTAATCCTCCACCACTTTCACCGCCGCCGAATGCACTGGCCCGGCTTCGCCACCGGCGGTAATGCCGGCGCGTAACCCGGCAATCAGTCGGCTCGCCAGTTCTCCGGTGGCGTTTTCAAAAGCCTCGACCATCGCGGCAATCACGCTTCGATCCGCCAGCATATTCCCCGCCGCCACGCAGTTTTCCCCCGCCAGCGTTTCGCCAATGCCCAGCGTGTGCTCGCCGCTAAAAGTGGCAATCTCACCGCTGGCATCAATCACCGTCACCTGGCGGTATTCACTGAAGCGATCCTCCGCCAGCGCGCGGTTGAGCGCCTGTTCCACCGTTTTTCCCGCCTCCAGACCGCCGAGAATATGCGGCCCCAGCGACGGCAGCGTAATATTCTGGCTGGAGACCGCGCCCACCCCGGCTAGCAGCCACGGGCAACGCGCGCCTACGGCAATGCTCGAAGAGCTAATCGCAATGCCTAGCTGCCCGGATTCCGGGCACAATGCTGCAATTGAAATCGTCATTACGCCACCTCACTGTTCCAGTCGTCAGGGATCACCGCCGTCACGTCAATCTCCATCAGCCACTGCGGCTGCGCCAGCGCCGAGACCACCACGCCGGTCGAGATAGGGAAAACACCTTTCAACCACTTACCCACTTCCTGATATACCGGCTCGCGGTAGCGCGGGTCGATAAGGTAGGTGGTGGTTTTCACGATATGCGTCAGGTCGCTGCCCGCTTCTTTCAGCAACTGCGCCACGTTCTTCATCGCCTGCTCGGCCTGCGCGCGCGGGTCGCCAAGGCCAATTAGATTGCCGTCAAAGTCGGTACCGACCTGTCCGCGTACGTACACGGTGTTGCCCGCGCGCACCGCCTGACATAAATCGTTGTTCAGCGACTGGTTTGGATAGGTCTCTTTGGTGTTAAACATGCGGATACGGGTATGGGTTGGCATCGTTACGTTCCTCATTTCACGGGTTATCAGGATGGCTGGTAGTGCTGATACTGACGCTGGATAGCAATCTGGTCGGCGATATATTTCGCGTCGTGCCACACGCCCCAGATAAAGGTCGAGCCGCGGCGCGAGAGCCACGGCAGCCCCAGAAAATAGACGCCCGGCTCGGTAGAGACGCCGCGATGATGCTGCGGGCGCTGCGCGTCGTTAAAGGCGTTGACCTTCAGCCAGCGGTAATCGGTGGTGTAGCCGGTAGCCCAGATGATGGTGGTGATCCCGGCCTGTATCAGATCAAGACTTAACAGCGGTTCAGTCACGCACGCCGGGTCTAGCAGGAACTCGCGGGCCGCGGGCTCTTCAGGAAGAGAGAGACCGTTGCGGGCAACGTAGGCGTCCGCCGCGTCAAGCAGCGCCAGGTAAGAGTCGTCGCCGCGCTGAATGTTATCCGCCAGATCGTTGTGGAAAGTGGCGGTTGCGCCGTCAAACGCTTGGGTTTGCCCGACCAGCGTGACGCCCTGATGGGCAAGCTGGCGGAAATCCACGGTATGGCCGCCGCGCGCACCGCTCACCGCAATGGTGACGTGCTCTTTGCCCGGCTGATTTGCCGCCGCATCCCACAGCCCGAGCACCCCAAGCCACCAGCAGAAATCACGCTCACGATAGCGGCGCGGTGGGCGGTCGTGGGCGCCAACGGAGAGCCATACGTTACGACCTGCACGCTGTAATTCATCGGCAATTTGTACGCCGGAAGAACCTGCACCAACCACCAGCACACCGCCGTCAGCGAGTTGCTGCGGGTTGTAATACTGCGCGGAGTGGATTTGACTGATGGCATCAACCTGCGGGGCGATCGCCGGGATCGTCGGGCGCTGGAACGGGCCGGTGGCGGCGACGATACGCTGCGCTTCAATCACCCCTTGTGAGGTTTCCACGCGAAAACCCGGACGGCCCTTCAGGCGTTCAGCGCTATAGACCTCAACGCCAGTACGGATGGGCGCATTAAAGCTACGGGCGTAGGCCGCGAAATAGTCCGCAATCTGTTCTTTCGCCACAAAACCGTCGGCGTCGTAGTCCGGAAACATCATGCCGGGGAAGCGGTCGTGCCAGGCCGGGCCGTTGGCAACCAGCGAGTCCCAGCGGCCGGTACGCCATGCCTGGGCGATGCCCTGTTTTTCCAGCACCAGATGGGGAATATCAAGCGTCGTCAGATGTTCGCTCATGGCGACGCCCGCCTGCCCCGCGCCAACCACAAGGGTATCGATTTCGGTAATATGTTCTGTCATTTTTCTGTCCTTCAAGCACGGTTGCCGACGATGTCGACGGAATTGACAGAACTCAGGTTATGTAACTGTGAGGAAATCGTAAAATATTATAAAACGATCGTCTGAATAGAATTTTATGAGGGTAGCCGTAATGCAATAAAATAAGCCCGCAGGTTATGCAGGCATTATTTTCAAGCGCGAGAAGGGGTTAATTCAATACTGCGACAGTAATCCATAAACAGCTGCGTGGGTCGCGTTGGTTCATTATTCGCCAGATGCGCCATAATTAATGTTGATGCGGGCATTTCATCGATAATATCTCGCTGCACCACCCTTTCACCGTCGTAGGTCATATCGCAACATGGGCGCGTCACCAATACCGAAAAGCCTAATCCTTGTCCCACCATACAGCGGACCATTTCAATAGATGGCGAGCTGTAGGCCACTTCCGGGTGATAGCCTTTTTCTTTAAATATCGAGATAAAATAGTTTTTACTCGGGACAGCATCCAGCAGAATCATCGGTTCGCGGCTTAATTCCTGTAACGTCACCGCCGGTTTTTGCGCTAACGGATGCGAGGCAGGCAATAACGCATAGGGTTTATGCGGCGCGTTCAGGCGCTCTTTGTTAATCGAATGCCCCAGTTCGAGATCGTAAACCAGCGCTAAATCAAACCGCCCACGATGCAGGCCGTGCATTAATTCATGCTGCTCGCCGTCATATAAATGCAGGGTGATTTCCGGGTACAGTTTTTTAAACCCAGCCACCAGTTTTGGCATATATAGCGGGGCTACAGACTCAAAGCAACCCACTGATATCATGCCGGAAACCAGCTCTTTATCGGCCCGAGAGTTCTGCTCAAACTCCCACGACAGGCGCAGCAGGTCTTTGGCTTTATCGTAGATACGGCGGCCGCTGGAGGTGAGCGACACCCCCTGTGCATGGTGGCGAATAAACAGCTGTTGGTCAAAGGTGCTTTCCAGGTTTTTTATCGCAATCGAAATTGATGGCTGTGCAATATGCAGTTGACGAGAAGCTTCGGCGATACTTTCCGTCTCCACGACCGTCACAAAGTACTTCAGCTGTTTGAGTGTAAATCGGTTCATCGTGTCACCATTGATAAAATATTGTTCATCGCCTGTCGGGAATAGTTTCCTGCTATGACGTTGCAATCTGCATGCCATTTACCCAAAAAGAGGTATTCATCCCTGATACGGAGTTCTGATATTTATCAACGGC
>CP070603.1:2513682-2518007 GCA_016939855.1 Kluyvera ascorbata | reverse complement strand
TCCTGCCCCGATAACGTGCAAATATCACTCCCCGCCTTAAATAGCGTTATTCAATTTCAACAATTGTTTTTTAATTGTTTCAGTTTAGTATCGCGATAATCACTTTACATTCCATAACGTTAATACCGTTGCATAGTTTTTTTAAACTTAAAGACCAAAAATTTACTAATTGCCTCGATGTATATCCTGCCAGCATAGTGTTATTGCACGATGAATATCGGCGACGTCAGATTAATGCACCATTGCGTCGCTTCCATTTCTGTTAATTATGGCGAGTAAATAGCCTATGACGTTTAACTGGAACTACATGTTAAGCCTGCTTAGCGATGTTGATTTTTGGCAGGCCACCTGGACCGTCATTAAATTAAGTCTGCTGACCTGGGGCTGCAGTATTGTGCTGGGGTTTATTCTGGCGCTGGCTAAACAATCGCCGCGAGCCTGGTTGAGCGCGCCTGCCCGACTTTATATCTGGCTATTTCGCAGTATGCCGCTGCTGGTGCTGTTGATTTTTGTCTACAACATGCCGCAGGCGCTGCCCTCGGTTGCGCCATTGCTTAACGACCCCTTCTGGGCCGGGCTGATAGCAATGGTATTAAGCGAGGCCGCCTATATTGCGGAAATCCACCGCGGTGGGCTGCTTTCCATTCCCCGTGGGCAAAGCGAAGCCGCGCGGGCGCTGGGCTTACGTTACGCCGGGATCCAGTGGCGGGTCATTATTCCTCAGGCGCTGCGCGTTGCGCTGCCTGCGCTTGCCAACGAATACATCGCCATTGTGAAGCTGAGTTCGCTGGTGTCAGTTATCTCACTCACCGAAATTCTGATGGTTGGCCAGCGCCTTTATTCACAGAACTTCCTCGTGATGGAGACGATGGCGGCGGTCGCCTTCTACTACATCCTGATCGTCACGGTATTCGACTTCCTGCTCAAGTGGCTGGAGAAATACCTCGACGTTACCCAACGTAAAACGACCCGCCAGGTGGATGCTGAAATGCAGAAGCTGGCCACCGCGCAGCGCCCGGCGATGGCGCGTAGCGTAGCCACCGCTGAAGAGCCCGCGCTACAGGCCTCGAAGCTGCACAAAGCCTATAACAATGTCGAAGTGCTCGGTGCGGTGAGCCTCAAGATCCAGCCAGGTGAAGTGGTCTCGGTCATTGGCCCATCCGGCTCCGGGAAAACCACGCTCATCCGCCTGTTGAACGGCCTGGAGCAGATTGATAACGGCGAAATCAGCATCAACGGCCAGCCATTTATTCACCTTGAGCGTCAGGGCCAGCAGAAGCCGCGCTTTATGGAAGACGCTAAGCATCGCCTGAATATCGGCATGGTGTTCCAGAGCTTCAACCTGTTCCCGCACCTCACCGTGCTCGGCAACCTGCTGCTGGCCCCGCGCTACCACCGCCTGGCGAGTGACGGCGAACTGCGCCAGCACGCCTGCGAACTGCTGCATAAGGTCGGCATGCTGGAGCATGCGTGGAAGTACCCGCACCAGCTYTCCGGYGGCCAGCAGCAGCGTGTGGCRATTGCCCGTGCGCTGATGATGCGCCCGCAGATCATGCTGTTTGATGAACCCACCTCGGCGCTCGACCCGGAAAAAGTCAACGAAGTGCTGCAGGTGATTGAATCCCTGGCTCATGAAGGCATCACCATGGTCATCGTCACCCACGAGATGAACTTCGCCTTCAAAGTCTCTGACCGAATTGTGTTTATGGAAAAAGGCCGGGTGGTCTGCGACGACACGCCGCAGGCCATGCGCAACGGACAACACCCGCGCGTCGACTCCTTCCTGAAAGATGTCTCTTTGGCTTAATCATTCGTACTTGAAGAGGAACCACTATGATCGCGCAATGGCAAATCGAGCAGTTTCATCAGCAGGGTTATCTGGTTGTCGAAGGGGTGCTTTCCAGCGATGAAATCGCCGCATTGCAGACCGATTTCGACGGCTGGGTGGAAGAAAGCCGCGCCCACGACGCGGTGTGGGGCGAGACGCAGGACGGCCGCCCGCGCTTTGATCTCGAGCAGGATCATTCGCCGGAGCACCCTTCTTTGCGCCGCGTCACCTCACCGACCGAGATCTCCGCCGCCTATCACCACGCAGCGCTGAACTCGCGGATGGCGACCATCGCCGCCCAGCTTATCGGCGGCAGCGGCACCCGTTTTCATCACAGCAAAATTAACTCCAAGCTGCCACACACCACCACGCAGGTGAAATGGCATCAGGATTTTCTGTTCACCCCGCATAGCAACGACGACATCATCACCGCGCTGCTGATGGTGAGCGATGTCACCCCGGAGAACGGCCCGCTGAACGTGGTCCCCGCCAGCCATAAAGGGCCGCTGTGGTCGCACTGGCAGGATGAGCGCTTTACCGGTTCGGTGGATACCGATGTGGTCGACACCCACTGCCAGCAGCCGCAGGCCTGCTTTGGCCCTTCTGGCTCCGTCTGCTTTATGCACACGCGCCTGCTGCACGCTTCTAGCCCCAATGAGACTGCCCTACCGCGCACGCTGTTCATCAGCGTGTATGCCGCCGAGGACGCATTGCCGTTTGGTGAAAATCCGCTGCCGAGCGCCCATGCGGGTCAGTTGGTCGCCGGTACCGAGAGCGGTCTCGTACGCAGCACCGTGAACCAGCTTCGTCTGCCGCAAAAACCGCGCGGCGCATCCTTCTTCGTTCAACAGGCCGGTGTCGACAGCGCCAGCATGTAATTTGCTTATTTTCCTGGAGGTTTTATGACACGTTCTACCGCACTGCGCCCTGTTGCCCTGCTCCTTTGCGCCGCTGGCACGCTGACGTCCTTTAGCGCGCTGGCCTTCCAGCACGACGGCAAACTTACCGCCGGCTCAGACATGACCTTTTTTCCGTATGAATATATGGAGAACAACAAACCAGCTGGGTTCGATATCGAGTTTCTCGCGGGCCTGGCAAAAAGCATGGGCCGCGAAGCGGTCAACATCGATACCCGCTTCCCGAACCTGATCCCCGGCTTGCAGGGCGGTCGCTTCGATATTACCAACTCATCAATGTACATCACCGCCGAACGCCTGAAGGTTATCGACATGGTGCCGTACCTGAAAAGCGGCGAAGCGATTCTGTCGCTGAAAGGCAGCGACTATCAACCCAAAACCCCGGAGGAGTTCTGCGGCCATAAAATTGGCTCGATGGGCGCAACCTCCTGGCTGGCGCAGCTACAGAAGCTCTCCGTCGACTACTGCGTGAAAAAAGGTCTTAAGCCGATTCAACTGAGCGAATACACCACCGACCCGCAAACCACTCAGGCGATGCTCTCCCGTGCGGTGGAAGCACAGATCACCGATGCGGCGGTTGCGCGCGGGGTTGTTGAGAAGCTCGGCGACCGCGTGGTTATCTCCTCCGAGACGCTTATCTACCCGGTGCTGAACGGCTATGGCGTGAAGAAAGGCAATACCGAGGTGAAAACCGCGCTTGAGGAAGGTCTGAAGAAATTCAGCGCCACGCCGGAATATGCTGCGCTGCTGAAGAAATACAATTTCCAGGCACCGAGCGCTGAGGACCTGCAAACCCTGATGCCAAAAGCGGAGTAATCACTATGCGCTACTCGCACGAAGAGCAAACCCGTATCGATCTCGCGGTGACCTTTCGCATCATCGCCCAGCTTGGGATGCATGAGGCGGTCGCCAACCATTTCAGCGCGGCGCTCTCTCCCGACGGTAAAACGTTTCTACTGAATCCGAAGTGGAAACACTTCTCGCGCATTCGCGCCAGCGACCTGCTGTTGCTGAATGCCGACGATGAAAGCTGTGCGGCGCGTCCGGACGTTGATGCCACGGCGTGGGCGATCCACGGGCAGATCCACCAGCGCCTGCCGGACGTGCGAGTGGTGCTTCATCTGCACCCGGTCTACACCACCAGCCTCGCCTGTCTGGCAGCGCCGCAGATCCTGCCGGTTGACCAGAACACTGCTCGCTATTTTAACCGCGTCGCCGTCGACACGCTGTACGGCGGCATGGCGGACACCACCGCCGAAGGCGCGCGGCTGGCGGGGTTGTTGGCGGATAAACGCCGCCTGCTGATGGGCAACCATGGGGTGCTGGTGACGGCACCGAATATCGGCGAAGCGTTTGATGATATCTGGACGCTCGAACGCGCCTGCCAGATTTTGATCACTGCATGGTCAACCGGGCAGCCGCTGAAGATACTTTCCGACGAGGTGGCGGAGAAGACGGCGCTGGATTGGGAGAAGATTGCGGACTTTTCGAGACGGCATTTTGAGGAAATGAAGGAGATGGTGATTGAGGGGGATCGGTCGGTGTTGGATTGAGAAAGTGCGGCCCGGGGAAACCTGGGC
>CP070603.1:2501358-2501425 GCA_016939855.1 Kluyvera ascorbata | reverse complement strand
CAGTATACGCCAGCGAGAAAGATTTTCTTTCCTGGGTCGCAATTTCTTCTCAGTCGTCAATCAGGGG
>CP070603.1:2495107-2496967 GCA_016939855.1 Kluyvera ascorbata | reverse complement strand
TATTTTATTTCTAATTGTAATGATAACCATTCTCATATTAATATGGCCGCGTGATAATTAACTTTTGATGTACTGCGCATGTCTGACCACGCCACTACCACTGCTTCCTTAACGCTCGAGTCGCTTTATGGCACCCATCACGGTTGGCTGAAGGGCTGGCTGACGCGCAAACTCCAGTCGGCCTTTGACGCCGATGACATTGCCCAGGACACGTTTATACGGGTAATGGGCAGCGACACGCTCTCAACGATCCGCGATCCGCGCTCCTTTCTGTGCACTATCGCCAAACGGGTGATGGTCGACCTGTTTCGCCGAAACGCGCTGGAAAAAGCCTATCTGGAGATGCTGGCGCTGATGCCGGAAAATCTCGCGCCTTCGCCCGAGGAACGCGAGAGCCAGCTCGAAACTCTGCAGCTCATCGACAGTATGCTTGACGGGCTGAGCGGAAAAACACGCGAAGCGTTTTTGCTTTCGCAACTGGATGGCCTGACGTACAGCGAAATAGCGCTAAAGCTCGGTGTTTCTGTCAGTTCTGTGAAAAAATATATGGCAAAAGCTATCGAACATTGTCTGCTGTTTCGTCTGGAGCATGGCCTGTGAGCGCCTCTATCACCGACTCTCGCCGCCAGGCACTGCGCTCGGCGTCACACTGGTATGCCGTATTAAGCGGCGAACGCGTCAGCCCGCAGCAGGAAGCGCGCTGGCAACAATGGTATGAAGAGGACAAGGATCATCAGTGGGCCTGGCAACAGGTTGAAAATCTGCGCAGCCAGCTCAGCCATGTGCCGGGCGATGTCGCCAGCCGGGCGCTGCGCGATACCCACCTAACCCGTCGTCATGTCATGAAAGGGCTCTTGTTGCTGCTCGGCGTGGGCGGCGGCTGGCAGCTCTGGCAATCTGAAGCCGGTGAAGGTCTGCGCGCGGACTACCGCACCGCCAAAGGCGCGGTCAGTCATCAGCGGCTGGACGATGGCTCGCTGTTGATGCTCAACACGCAAAGCGCCGCAGACGTTCGTTTTGATACGCGTCAGCGCGCAGTTCATCTCTGGTACGGCGAAATTGCGATTACCACCGCAAAAGACGCACAGCAAAGACCTTTCCGCGTAATGACTCGCCAGGGACAGCTCACCGCGTTAGGCACAGAATTTACCGTCTATCAGCAGGACAACGTCACGCGCGTCACCGTTCAACAACATGCTGTCGAAGTCATACTGGCAAACCGTCCGCAGGAAAAACGCATCGTAAATGCTGGCGAAAGCCTGCTATTTAGCGCGTCTGAATTTGGTGCCATAGCATCAGCGGATGATGAAAGCGACGCCTGGACGCAGGGGGTTCTGAGCTTCAGCGATAAACCGCTGGGTGAAGTGATTGCCACGCTCGGCCGTTATCGTAACGGCGTACTGCGCTGCGATCCGGCTGTGGCCGGGCTGCGCCTGAGTGGGACGTTCCCGCTAAAAAATACCGATGCCATTCTGGATATTATCGCTAAGACGCTTCCAGTTAAAATTCAGTCGGTTACGCGGTACTGGGTAAATATTTCGCCGCTGTAAGAAAAATAATTCTCATTTCGATTGTCCTTTTTTCCCTTCTCATTCGACTCATAGCTGAACACAACAAAAATGATGATGGAGAAGGTATGACGCCTTTACGCGTTTTTCGCAAAACGACACCTTTGGTTAACGCCATTCGCCTGAGCCTGCTGCCGCTGGCCGGATTATCGTTATCCGCCTTCGCAGCACAGGTTGATATCGCACCGGGTTCGCTCGACAAAGCCCTTAACCAGTATGCCGCACTCAGCGGAATTACCCTGTCGGTCGACGCCAGCCTGACGCGCGGCAAGCAGAGTAACGGTCTTCACGG
>CP070603.1:2489287-2495063 GCA_016939855.1 Kluyvera ascorbata | reverse complement strand
GTGGCCTGCTGGTGAAGCCGCTCGGTAATAACAGCTGGACGCTGGAACACGCGCCAACTCCGCAAGAAGATGCCCTGACCGTGGTGGGCGACTGGCTGGGAGATGCGCGTGAAAACGACGTATTCGAACATGCTGGCGCGCGTGACGTTATCCGCCGTGAAGATTTCGCGAAAACCGGCGCGACCACCATGCGCGAGGTGCTGAACCGCATTCCTGGCGTCACCGCCCCGGAAAACAACGGCACCGGTAGCCACGATCTGGCGATGAACTTTGGTATTCGTGGCCTGAACCCGCGCCTCGCCAGCCGTTCAACGGTACTGATGGACGGTATTCCGGTACCCTTTGCCCCTTACGGCCAGCCGCAGCTTTCACTCGCGCCCGTTTCGCTTGGCAATATGGACGCCATCGATGTGGTACGCGGCGGTGGCGCGGTGCGTTACGGGCCGCAGAGCGTGGGCGGCGTGGTGAACTTTGTCACCCGCGCCATTCCGCAAGACTTCGGTATCGAAGCCGGCGTGGAGGGCCAACTCAGCCCAACATCCTCACAGAATAACCCAAAAGAGACGCACAACCTGATGGTGGGCGGCACGGCGGATAACGGTTTTGGTACCGCCCTGCTTTACTCCGGCACGCGCGGCAGCGACTGGCGCGAGCACAGCGCGACGCGTATCGACGACCTGATGCTGAAAAGCAAATATGCGCCGAACGACGTGCATACCTTCAACAGCCTGCTGCAATACTACGACGGTGAAGCTGATATGCCCGGCGGTCTATCCCGCGCGGATTATAACGCAGACCGCTGGCAGTCCACTCGCCCTAACGATCGTTTCTGGGGGCGTCGCAAGCTGGCAAGCCTCGGCTATCAGTTCCAGCCGGACAGCCAGCATAAATTCAATATTCAGGGCTTCTATACCGAAACCCTGCGCAGCGGCTACCTGGAGCAGGGTAAACGCACTACGCTTTCACCGCGTAACTACTGGGTACGCGGCATTGAACCACGCTACAGTCAGAGCTTTATGGTGGGCCCTTCCGCGCACGAAGTGGGCGTGGGATACCGCTATGTGAGCGAGTCGACGCATGAAATGCGTTACTACACGGCCACCAGCAGCGGACAACTGCCGTCCAGCGCCAGCCCTTACGATCGTGACACCCGTTCCGGTACCGAAGCGCACGCCTGGTATCTGGATGACAAAATCGATATTGGCAACTGGACGGTCACACCGGGTATGCGCTTTGAACATATCGAGTCATACCAGAACAACGCCATCAAACGCACACATGAGGAAGTGAGCTATAACGCCCCGCTTCCGGCGCTAAACGTGCTTTATCACCTGACTGACAGCTGGAATCTTTATGCAAACACCGAAGGCTCGTTCGGCACCGTACAGTACAGCCAAATTGGCAAGGCTGTGCAAAGCGGCAATGTGGAACCGGAAAAAGCGCGAACCTGGGAGCTCGGAACCCGATACGACGATGGTGCGCTGACGGCGGAAATGGGGCTGTTCCTGATTAATTTTAATAATCAGTACGACTCCAACCAGACCAACGACACCGTGACCGCGCGCGGTAAAACGCGCCATTCCGGACTGGAAACCCAGGCCCGTTATGATCTCGGCACGCTGACGCCAACCCTCGACAACGTTTCCATTTACGCCAGCTATGCGTATGTGGATGCTGAGATTCGTGAAAAAGGCGACACCTACGGCAACCAGGTACCGTTCTCGCCGAAACACAAAGGCACATTGGGCGTGGACTATAAGCCGGGCAACTGGACTTTCAACCTGAACAGCGATTTCCAGTCCAGTCAGTATGCGGATAACGCCAACACCGTGAAAGAGAGCGCCGACGGCAGCACCGGTCGCATTCCCGGCTTTATGCTTTGGGGCGCACGCGTCGCCTATGACTTTGGCCCACAGATGGCAGACCTGAACCTGGCATTCGGCGTGAAAAATATCTTCGATCAGGCGTATTTCACTCGCTCTTACGACGACAACAATAAAGGCATCTACGCAGGCCAACCGCGCACGCTGTATATGCAGGGTTCGTTGAAGTTCTAAACCCCGTTTACCCGGCCTGCATACTGTTTCTGTAGGTCGGGTAAGCGAAGCGCCACACGACACAGGCAATTCATATGTTCACACCATTACGTACGCTTTTCGCCGTTCTGCTGCTGGTAACCAGCCACGCCTTTTCCGCCACGGTTCATGACGAACATGGCTCCTTTACGCTTGATAAAACGCCACAGCGGATAGTGGTGCTGGAACTGTCGTTCGCGGACGCACTGGCCGCCGTCGATGTCAGTCCGGTCGGTATTGCCGACGACAACGATGCCACGCGCATTCTTCCAGAGGTTCGTGCTCATCTGAAACCCTGGCAGTCTGTTGGCACGCGCGCGCAGCCGAGCTTAGAAGCCATCAGCGCGCTGAAACCGGATCTGATCATTGCCGACAGCAGTCGCCATGCAGGTATCTACGGCGCCTTACAGCAAATCGCACCGGTACTGCTGCTTAAGTCTCGCAATGAAACCTACGCTGAAAATCTGCAATCTGCGTCCATCATCGGCGAAGTCGTGGGCAAAAAGGCACAGATGCAGTCTCGCCTGGCGCAACATAAGCAACAGATGTCAGCGTGGGCCAGCCAGTTGCCAAAGGGCACGCTGGTGTTGTTTGGTACGTCACGTGAGCAGCAGTTCAACCTGCACACACAGGAGACCTATACCGGAAGCGTATTGACCGCTCTGGGGCTGACGGTGCCGGCGGCAATGGCGGGGGCGTCTATGCCATCCATCGGCCTGGAACAGCTGCTGGCGCTTAATCCTGAATGGCTGCTGGTCGCACATTATCGCGAAGAGAGCATTGTGAAACGCTGGCAGCAAGACCCGCTGTGGCAGATGTTAACTGCGGCGCAAAAACAGCAGACGGCGTCGGTCGACAGTAACGCCTGGGCGCGGATGCGCGGCATTTTCGCGGCCGAACGCATTGCCAGCGACACGGTAAAAATCTTCCATCACCAGCCCTTATCTGATGTGAAATGACGGTTCTTAGACATCCAGCGCTGCTGTGGGGGCTTCCCCTTGTCGCGCTTATCGCTATCTTCTGGCTGAGTCTGTTTTGCTACTCGGCCATTCCTGTTTCTGGCGTTGACGCCATTCACGCCCTGCTGCCGGGCCATGCGCCGACGCTTCCACAAGCGCTGGTACAAAACCTTCGTTTGCCGAGAAGCCTGGTCGCCATGCTGATTGGCGCAAGCCTGGCACTCGCGGGAACGCTGCTGCAAACCCTGACGCATAATGCCATGGCTTCCCCTTCGCTGCTCGGCATTAACAGCGGCGCGGCGCTGGCGATGGCGCTTACCAGCGCCGTCAGCCCTGTGCCCGTTGCGGGTTACTCCATCGCCTTTATCGCCGCCTGCGGTGGCGGCGTAAGCTGGTTGCTGGTGATGACCGCTGGCGGTGGATTTCATCACACGCAGGACCGAAACAAGCTGATCCTCGCAGGCATTGCGTCCTCGGCGTTTTGCATGGCCCTGACCCGCATCACTCTGTTGCTGACCGAAGATCACGCCTACGGCATTTTATACTGGCTCGCGGGAGGCGTTTCCCACGCGCGCTGGCAGGAGTTCTGGCAGCTCTTCCCGATGGTGGCCGTTGCAGTACCGGTGGCGTTGCTGCTGGCTAATCAACTGAACCTGCTGAACGTCAGCGACAGTACCGCCCGTACGCTGGGGGTGAATCTGTCGAAGCTACGTTTAGCCATCAACATTCTGGTGCTGCTTTTGGTCGGTGCCTGCGTCAGCGTAGCCGGCCCGGTGGCGTTTATCGGCCTACTGACGCCGCATCTGGCTCGCTTCTGGGTGGGATTCGATCAGCGCAAGGTCCTGCCAATGAGCATGCTGATGGGCGCTACGCTACTGCTGCTGGCCGATGTTCTGGCCCGAGCGCTGGCCTTCCCTGGTGAATTGCCCGCAGGAGCAGTGGTGGCGCTGATTGGCGCGCCCTGCTTTGTCTGGCTGGTCAGGAGGCGCGGATGAAAATTACGCTCGTCATTTTCATCGCCTTCGCATTGGCAGGGTTTTCGGTTCTGTCGTTACAAATGGGGGTGATCGCCGTTCCCTGGCGTGCCCTACTGACCGACTGGCAGACCGGGCGCGAGTATCATTACGTGTTAACGGCGTATCGTCTGCCGCGACTGCTGCTGGCGCTGCTTGTCGGGGCCGCCCTCGCGGTGGCCGGCGTTCTGGTGCAGGGGATCGTGCGTAACCCACTAGCTTCACCGGATATTCTCGGCGTAAACCATGCCGCCAGCCTCGCCTCTGTGGGCGCGCTGCTTCTCTTACCGTCACTACCGGTGGTTGCACTGCCGCTGCTGGCCTTTGCCGGTGGCATGGTGGGCCTGATCCTGCTGAGAATGCTGGCGAACACCAGCCAGCCGATGAAGCTCGCGCTCACGGGCGTCGCGCTCTCTGCCTGCTGGGCCAGCCTGACGGATTATCTGATGCTCTCGCGTCCGCAGGATGTGAACAGCGCCCTGCTGTGGCTGACCGGCAGCTTATGGGGTCGTGACTGGAGCTTTGTGAAAATAGCCGCCCCGCTGCTGATTTTATTTCTGCCGCTGAGCCTGCGTTATTGCCGCGATCTCGACCTCCTGGCATTGGGCGATGCGCGTGCCGCCACGCTCGGTGTGTCGGTGCCGCGTATTCGGTTCCAGGCTTTGCTGCTGGCTGTCGCCATGACGTCAACCGGCGTGGCCGTCTGCGGCCCGATTAGCTTTATTGGACTCGTGGTACCGCATATGGTGCGCAGCATTACCGGTGGACGTCACCGCTGGCTGCTGCCCGTTTCGGCCATGACAGGGGCGTTGCTGCTGGTGATTGCCGACCTGCTGGCGCGAATTACTCATCCCCCGTTGGAGCTTCCGGCTGGGGTGTTGACCGCCATTATCGGTGCGCCGTGGTTTGTCTGGCTGCTTGTGAGAATGCGATAAATGACATTACGAACTGAAAATCTGACGCTCTGTTACGGTACAAACAAGGTGCTTGACGGCGTTTCACTTGCGCTGCCAACGGGGAAAACCACCGCCCTGCTCGGCCCTAACGGCTGCGGGAAATCGACGTTGCTACACTGTTTTTCGCGGCTGTTAACGCCGCAGTCCGGTCGCGTATTTCTTGGCGATAATCCTATCAACTCGTTCTCATCGCGGCAGTTGGCGCGCAGGCTGGCGCTGCTGCCGCAGCACCATTTAACGCCCGAGGGGATCACCGTGCAGGAGCTGGTGTCGTACGGTCGAAATCCGTGGTTATCACTCTGGGGACGTCTCTCTGCTGAAGACAATGCGCAGGTGAATGTCGCGATGAGCCAGACCCGAGTCCAACACCTTGCCGACCGGCGGTTAACCGATCTTTCCGGCGGTCAGCGCCAGCGTGCATTTCTGTCGATGGTTCTGGCGCAGAATACGCCCGTTGTCCTCCTCGATGAGCCAACCACCTATCTCGATATCAATCACCAGGTGGAACTGATGCGGCTAATGGGCGAACTCCAGGCCCAAGGGAAAACGGTAGTCGCCGTACTACACGACCTTAATCAGGCCAGCCGGTACTGCGACCATCTGGTCGTCATGGAGAACGGGCACGTTATGGCGCAAGGCACACCGGAAGAGGTAATGACCCCTGGATTACTGAGGACCGTATTCAGCGTAGAAACGGAGATACACCCAGAGCCGATATCAGGCAGGCCGATGTGTGTGGTGAAGTAGCCCGGCCGAGCGTAGCGACGCCGGGA
>CP070603.1:2488788-2489245 GCA_016939855.1 Kluyvera ascorbata | reverse complement strand
GAATCTGTGCACATTTTCCCTGCAAAACAGCCCCATAACTGATATACTGGATATAATCACAGTGCAAGGGGCAAATAATGGCCGTTGAAACAAAATTTGTTGTCGTAAGAAAAGGTGAAGAGAAAATGACATTTGCCAGTAAGAAAGAGGCTGACGCTTACGACAGACTACTCGATATGGCAGAAGCGTTCACCGATTTGCTGTTGCAGAGCGGCAAACCGATGGATGAAACGCTGGCCGAGGATCTTGGGCTGTATCTCGCCGAGCAGAAAATGGCCGTCCAGCATGTTCTGCGTACCAGCAAGCTTCCTGAACCCGGTACCCCAGCAGAAACCGATACCGCGGAGTCAGATACCGCTGGCAGTAAAAAAATTAGAGCCGTTAAAGCAGCGTAAATACCCCCCTGCCGTATCGCTCATCCTGAAGCCGCAAGCCGTCCTCTGCTTGCGGCTTTTTT
>CP070603.1:2484214-2486495 GCA_016939855.1 Kluyvera ascorbata | reverse complement strand
AACGCGTTATCGGGAGAATTGACGAGAGCCCATGACGCACAGGATAACGCCGAACGTAATGAACACCATAAGCGGACTCACGGCTTCATGCAGCAGCGTGGCTGACAGGCCCAGCCCGAAGAAAGGCTGAAGAAGCTGTAGCTGACCGACGGCAGCAATCCCTCCCACAGCAAGCCCCTTGTACCAGAAAATAAAACCAATCAGCATGCTGAACAGCGAGACATAACCCAGGGCTACCCAGGCAGATATACCGATGCCGGTAAAGGTAACAGGCATGGTTATCAATAAAGCGATAAGCATAAATGGCAGTGAGAGGATCAACGCCCAACTGATAACCTGCCATCCCCCCAGCACGCGAGTCAGTTTTGCGCCTTCGGCATAACCCAGACCGCAAACCACCACCGCGGCAAGCATGAGAACATCGCCGGTGAGTGAGATGGCTACGCTTTGCGAGAGAGCAAATCCCATCACAAGCAGGCTGCCAAGCACAGAGAAAATCCAGAAGGCCATTCTGGGACGTTCACCACCACGCAGTACGCCAAAAATCGCGGTGCTGAGCGGCAGAAGCCCCAGAAAAACGATGGAGTGGGCGGAGGTCACATGCTGTAACGCCATCGCCGTCAGCAGCGGAAATCCGATAATGACGCCCAGGGAGACAATCATGAGCGGCACAATCTGCGAGGCCTGCGGACGTTTTTCACGAAAGCCGTAAATCAGCATCAAGGCCAGCACACCGGCTACTGACGCTCTCAGAAACGTCAGAAAAAAGGGATCCATATCGAGGACCGCAACGCGCGTAGCCGGTAGCGAACCACTAAAAATGATCACCCCCAGCAGCCCGTTTATCCATCCGGAAACGGGGTTCGGATCGGTTTTATCTATCGCCGTATTCACCACTGCCACCTCACTTTTTATTTATCGCCCGCAGGCTTGAGCGTCTGTGAGGCGGATGGTACGCTCGATGATTCAATACAATCAAATTATTGTCATGGATACATTTGATGAAAGCCCGCTATAAATCCATCGTGGATAGCTTCGCTGACCGCATCCGCAGCGGGGAGATCCCTGCCGGTACACGTTTACCGACGCACAGAGCCCTCTCAACCCAGGAACATATTTCTCTGGCGACCGCAACCCGGGTCTACAGTGAGCTGGAAGCGATGGGTCTGGTCAGCGGTGAAACCGGGAGAGGCACGTTTGTCAGGGAGATAGCGTTGCCCTTCGGCCACGGGATTGACCAGCATGCGGTAGCAACCGATGTGCTTGACCTGAATTTTAACTATCCGTCACTCCCAGGACAGGGGGAGATCCTACGTGAGGCGCTACGACAGGTCGCGGTATCCGGGGATATTGAATCTCATCTGCGCTACCAGCCACATGCAGGCAGGATGACTGAGAGGGAAATTATCGCGACTTACATTGCAGGTGCGGAATTCCAGCCTGAAGCCGACAATGTGGTGATAGTGAACGGTGCGCAGCACGGATTGACCATCACGGTGATGGGTTTGCTACGCCCGGGAGATGTTGTGGCCGTTGATGCCCTCACCTATCCCGGTTTTAAAGTGCTGGCTGAACTGTACCATCTGGAACTGATTGCCATACCCGTTCTGGCCGATGGACCGGATTTATCGACGCTGGAAGCGCTATGCCAGAAAAGGCATGTCAGGGCGCTCTATACCATGCCGACGTTGCATAATCCCCTTGGCTGGGTGCTCAGCCGTAGTCAGCGAAAAAGCCTGGCCGCTATTGCACGAACCTATGATCTTCTCGTGATTGAGGACACTGCTTATGGCTATCTCGTCCGTAGGCCACCCCCACCTGTTGCGATTTATGCCCCAGAGCGAACGGTGTATATCACCGGGTTCTCAAAGAACGTGGCGACGGGCCTAAGAGTCGGCGCCGTCGTCTGCCCCGCCTCGTTCCGCCCCTTGCTGGAAAGAGCCGTCAGGGCAACCACATGGAATACGCCTTCATTGATGACCGCACTGGTCTGTAACTGGATAGAGGATGGTACGGTGGCCCGTTTTGAAACGCTGAAACGACGTGATGCCCACCAGCGACAGGCGGTGTTAAAAGCGGCGCTTGGCGATATTTCCTGTATTACGCATCCGGACTCCTATTTTGCCTGGATCCCTCTGCCGGACGAGGCAAGAGCAGACAGGGTTGCCCGGGTTCTGATGGACAGCAATATTTCCGTCTCAACCGCAGAGCCTTTCTGTACTTCACTGGTTGTTCCTCAGGCGCTTCGGGTTGCTCTTGGGTCAATCGCCATGGAAGATTT
>CP070603.1:2476984-2477631 GCA_016939855.1 Kluyvera ascorbata | reverse complement strand
TTTGGATATTATTTTTCATATCCGTATAAATTAATCCTACCCGACAAATACTCACTCAAATAAACCTCACTGATTTTATTGAAACCTTGTTTTATAACTTCCCGTTCTAACCAATCACTGTCCTTGTTAAGGATTTCAAGTAAATCATGGTTTGCCAAACCATCCACTATAATAGGGTAACGTATATTCTCATCACCACTTTGTATAATAGTTAACTGCCCATTCTGCTCGAGAACAACACGCTTTAATTGTTCTATTTCATAAATGCCATTTGCTCTTAGTTTGAACATCAAGTCATTTGCTGAAACACCGTTGCGTAAACACTCTTTAACATCAATACTGCCATTATGTACCAAAGTAATAGGTTTACCATCGATGATTCTTTTAACTAACCGATTATTCTCTTTCAAAAACTTAAGAACAAAGACGAGAAATGTCCATATAATTAACACGAGAACGAACTGTAGTACTGTTATCGAATCATTGTAAATTACGCCACCGATAATCCCACCAAGAACATAGTTTTGAACCTGATCCATTGCGGATGACGGCGCCAGATTCCCTTTTCCCATGAGGTTTATTTGTATAATTAAACACAGTATTCCTAGCCCCAACTTTATAATAATAGGTGTATAAATTAGCATTTT
>CP070603.1:2476478-2476882 GCA_016939855.1 Kluyvera ascorbata | reverse complement strand
ATCGTTAATCTTAACGATAATACCATCCGACAGTTGCACTGAACTGGAAAATATAGAATTAACACTCACTGCTTTTTCTTTTGATAACAACCTAATGAAGTTAACCATTTGTGATGACTGGGAGTGTATATTTTGGCTATCAGTATAATCAGCATACTGAACACCAGAAATGAAGAGCAAAAATAAGAAGACGATAATCGTTAAATCGCGGTATTTCGTTTGCAGACGATGGCGCATATACAGGCTAAAAACCACAATCAGGATAAATAACGCACTAAATATAATGATGTATTTTAAATAATCATTGATGCTAGACTGCATTTGTAGATAATCGATACCATAAAATCTCATAAATTTATAATCCCTAAACCCTCAAGACCCCGTTTTCATTATAGTAACACATT
>CP070603.1:2466364-2475292 GCA_016939855.1 Kluyvera ascorbata | reverse complement strand
CGAGTGCAAATTAGTAGCGCACGCACACCGACTTTGTTTCACACCAGTCGTTCAACCAGTCCGGGCCAAAATCACGCCCGGTGCCCGACTGTTTCATACCGCCGAACGGCAGGTTGGCGTCAATTAGCGTGTGGCTGTTGACCCATACCGTACCGGCCTGCAGGCGGTCGGTGTAGTTCAGCGCTTGAGTCAGGTCACGAGTCCAGACGCTGGCGGTCAGGCCGAAGTCGCTGTCGTTAGCAAGGCGCAGTGCCTCTTCGCCGTCGGCGACGCGTACCAGGTTCACCACCGGGCCAAACACCTCTTCGCGGGTTAAGCGCAGGTTGGCCTCCGGGTTGATAACCAGGGTTGGCGGAATATAGAAGCCCTGTGCGTCCGGGCCAACGTTGCCGCTAATCAGCTCGGCGTTGTGTTTACGCGCATCGTCGAGATAAGCCGCCACTTTGGCACAGTGCGCCTGAGACACCACCGGGTTAATCTGCGTGGTTTCCAGCATACCTGGCCCCACCTGTAGCGACTTCACCGCCTGCTCAAAGCCGCTGACCAGCGTATCGAACAGCGGCGCTTCAATATAGATACGTGAACTGGCGGCGCACACCTGCCCCTGGTTAAGGAAGCTGCCGGTCATTAGCCCTTCGATAACCCAGGTCGGGTCGGCGTCTTTCAGCACGATCGCCGGGTTTTTACCGCCCAGCTCCAGCGTGACGCGGGTGAGTCTGTCGGCGGCCACGCGAGCAATTTGTTTGCCAGTGGCGGTAGAGCCGGTAAAGCTCACTTTTGCCACATGAGGATGCGAAGTTAACGCCGCGCCGCACTCGGCGCCGCTGCCGGTGACCACGTTAAATACGCCTTCCGGTACGCCCGCTTCGATAGCCAGTTCGGCTACACGCAACAGCGTCAGCGGCGTGGTCTCCGACGGTTTAATAACGATAGAACAGCCTGCCGCCAGCGCGGGCATCACCTTCCACATGCCAATCATCAGCGGGAAGTTCCACGGCACGATACCGGCGACGACGCCAACCGGCTCTTTTTTGGTCCACGCCTGATAGCGCGCGCCCTGCGGGAATGGGATGGAAACATCCAGCGTGCGGCCGCTAATTTTAGTGGTCAGCCCGGCGGTATAGCGCATCCAGTTCAGGGTGCAGCCCACTTCAAAGGCGCGGGAGATGTTGATGGATTTGCCCTGCTCCAGCGTTTCCAGTTGGGCGAGTTCCTCACCGTTCTGCTCAACGAGATCAGCAAAGCGCAGCAGAATACGTTCGCGTTCGGCAGGCGTGCGCCCGGCCCAGCTGCGGGAGACAAACGCGCGCCAGGCGGACATCACCGCGCGGTCAACGTCAGCCGCATTAGCATCCGCGGTGGTAGCAATCGCCTTGCCCGTTGCCGGGTCCCAGACGGTGAGACGTTTTTCACTCTGCGCCGCCTGCTGCGCACCATCAATAAACAGGCCATGCTGACGGTCTAAAAACTGCTGCACGCTCGGGAGCAGTGCTACCTGTGATGAGGACATATCGTCTCCTTATTCTTTGCGGTGAGTTATTTCAGTCTACGGCGGGTCTGGAGATCGCGCTTTTGTCTCTGTGACATTCGCTTGTGCCGCTGTGACAGACGCCGCAATTCAACAGGTTGCTCTGGCAGAAATGTGCAACAGGTAATAGTTCTTTCATATATTCCCCCGCGAACCCTTGTTAAAGGCAACATAAATGCAACAATGCAAAAACATTTTCATTGCAGAGATGGCGTATGGCAGCGGTAAATGGCGGTGAGACATATCAGGCGTGGCTGGCGAAAATCAATCAGGTGTGCGGGCATTTCGCCGCGCGTCCGTTAGATGGCGACTTTCATGGTGAGATAGATACCAGCTATGCGGGCAGCCTCAAGCTCAGCACCGTAACCACTCGCAACATCAATCTGTTCCGCACCCGCCAGGAGATCCGCAGCGGCAACGATGCGTGGTTTTACACCGTGTTTCAACTTGCCGGTCAGGTGGATATTGAGCAAGACGATCGCCAGGTGAAGCTGCAAACCGGCGACATGACGCTGATTGACGCCTCGCGCCCCTGCTCTATTCTCTGGCAGCAAACCTCGCGTCAGGTCTCACTGCTGCTACCGCGTCAACTGCTGGAAAACCAGCTGCGCGGCAGCGGGATTAGCGTCGCCACCCGTTTAGATAAATCCCTGCCGATGGTTCAGCTCAGCCAGCGCCTGCTGCATGAGAGCATGAGCAGCCCACAGCTTTCGGCAAGCGAGAGCGAAGCGGCGCTGGATGCGATGGTGTGCCTGCTGCGCCCGATGCTGCATCAACAGGAGATTGCCCCTTCACGGCGCGAAAAGCAGTTTCAGAAGATCATGACGCTGATTGACGATGCGATTCAGGAAGAGCATCTGCGCCCGGAGTGGCTCGCCGATGAGACCGGCATGTCGGTAAGAAGTCTGTACCGACTGTTTGCCGATAAAGGATTAGTGGTGGCGCAGTATATCAAGAACCGTCGTCTTGACCTCTGCGCGCAAGCGCTACAGCGTGCACCGGACGACGAAAAGCTCGCCGGTATCGGCTATCGCTGGGGGTTCAGCGACCACAGCCACTTCTCCACCGCCTTCAAGCAGCGGTTCGGTATTTCGCCGGGCGAATACCGCAAGCGTGGTCGCTAAACAAAACTCACATCAATTATCTTCAACCAGCTGCGACACGTCATTGCTGTTGATTTCGCGCGCGTTGCCGTTCTGATCGGTGTAGCTGGTCATGCCGGTCTCTTTATCGAGCTGCGGTTTACCCTGCGTCACAATCGTCTGGCCGCTTTTGGTGGTCATCACGTAGTTCGTCGTACAGCCCGCCAGCGCCAGCAGCATTGCTCCCGCGCACAGGAAATATAAAGGCTTTTTCATCATCTCTCCGTTCATTGTCCCCGCCAACGGCAAGGTTAAGTCGGCGTATTGTATGCCGGATACGGATAATTGGGGTATCGGTGGGATGTAACAGAAGTTAACGTGATGATTTCCGGGAGGTCAAATGACCTCCCGGCATACGACTTACAGCGCGATACGAATCACATCGTCAGGCGCAGTGGCCTCTTTCTGACGGTTAGATTCCTGTTTCACGCTGACGTACAGCGTTTTACCGTCAGCGGAGAGCGTCAGGCTGTTCGGGAAGGTTGGGGTTTTGATGGTTTTGGTGACTTTATAGTCTTTCGCATCAATCACCGTCACGGTGCCCGCTTTACGCTGGGTCACGTAAACTTCGTTACGCACCGGGTTAAACAGCACCGCCAGCCCTTCCTGAGTATCGACCTTCGACAGCACTTTGCCATCTTTCAGATTGACCACCAGCAGTTCCGGCTGTTTGGAATCAGTGATAAAGGCACGCTGACCGGCTTTATCCAGGCTGATATTGATATAGAAGTGTTCTTTGCCATCATCCAGCAGCTTCTGACGGGTCAGAATTTTGTTGCTCGCGGTATCGATGGTGACCAGTTCGCCGTCGCCGTTGGTGACGTACAGACGCTGTTTATCCGAGTCGACCGCCAGGCCCGTGCCGAAGGTACCGGTACCGGTGATGGTGGTTTTCAGCGTCAGCTTGTCGCCATCAACCACCCAGACGGAGCTGCCATCTTTGCCAATGCCGGTGATGTATACGGTGTTGGTTTTCTCATCCACCGCCAGTTCACGCGGCTGCAATGGCTTAACCGTTTCGCTGCGCTCACGGCCGTCCAGCACCAGACGTCCCTTCACGTCGCCGGTTTTGGCGTCAATCGCGGTCACCGCACCGTTGATGGTGTTGCCAAACCACAGGGTCTGGGTCTGGTTATTTAGCGTCGCGCCAAACGGTTTGAGATCGTTATGAATAACCTGCGTCACTTCCAGCGTGACCGGGTCAAGGCGATAAACAATCCCGCCTTTATCGGTTTTACGGCTTTGTGATGTGGCCAGCCACAGCGCATTTTCCTGCTGGCTGTAGGCCATTTCATATGCCCCTTTGCCGACCGCTTTACGCAGCATTTCATCTGCGGCATGCGCGCTAAAGCTTCCCGCCAGCAGGAAAGCACTCAACAACAGAGAACGGCGCAGACGCGGCGCGGACAATTGACGTAATGACATGACGACTCCCTTTGATGAACGTAATGATTTCTGCTTCACATCGCTTCTTTCTTCGCAGCGTCATAGCGCAACGTTTATAGATGCGAATAGTAATCATTAATTTATGTAAAGTGGAGCTTTTATTACCGCCAGCAACCAAATAGTTTCTATTTCATCACCGGAAATTAACGATTTATGCTGCTAAAGTTTTCAATACATTTACAAAAGTATTAACCTATTGGGGTCTGTTCCATTTGGTACATTTTGCGAGTTTTTCATGAAAATCATAACCGTACGCTCTGTAGCGCTGCCTGCGCTGCTGTTGCCGCTTGTTTTTTCTCCTTTTTCCTGGGCCAATGATGAACAAACGTTAATCGTCACCGCCGCACCGCAGGCCGTTTCTGAGCTGGATACCCCTGCCGCCGTCAGCGTCGTCGACGGCGAAGATATGCGTCACGCCGCACCACAGGTTAACCTTTCAGAATCGCTGGGTGCGGTGCCGGGTTTGCAGGTGCAGAACCGTCAGAACTATGCGCAGGATCTTCAGCTTTCTATTCGTGGTTTTGGCTCCCGTTCAACCTTCGGCGTGCGCGGTATCCGTCTGTACGTTGACGGTATTCCGGCTACCATGCCAGACGGTCAGGGGCAAACCTCGAACATCGACATCGGCAGTATCGAGAACGTTGACGTGCTGCGCGGCCCCTTCTCTGCCCTGTACGGTAACGCCTCCGGCGGCGTGGTCAACGTCACCACCCAGACCGGGAAGCAGCCCACTACCATTGAAGCCAACAGCTACTACGGCAGTTACGGCACCTGGCATTACGGCATGAAAGCCAGCGGCGCCGTGGGCGACGGTACCCACGCGGGCGACGTTGATTACACGGTGTCGACGAATCGATTCACCACCCACGGCTATCGCGATCACAGCGCCGCGCGCAAAAACCTCGCCAACGCCAAACTCGGCGTACGGATTAACGACGTCAGCAAGGTGACGCTGCTGTTTAACACTGTCGATATTAACGCTAACGATCCGGGCGGGCTGACCAAGAGCGAGATGGACGCTGACCGCCAGCAGTCGCCGCGCGGTGACCAGTACAATACGCGTAAAAGCGTTAAGCAGACCCAGGCGGGCCTGCGTTACGAACGTCAACTGAGCGCGCAGGACGACCTGAGCGTGATGATGTACGCCGGGGAACGTCAGACCACGCAGTATCAGTCGATTCCCAACACTTATCAGAAGAACCCAGCTCACTCTGGCGGCGTGATCGACCTCGATCGTCACTATCAGGGCATCGATACCCGCTGGACGCATCGCGGCGAACTGTTGATTCCGGTGACGTTCACCACCGGGCTTAACTACGAAAACATGAATGAAAAGCGCCGGGGCTACGAAAACTACGTCATGAATGGCTCGACGCCGGAGTTTGGCGAAAAAGGTAACTTACGCCGCAACGAACGCAACCTGATGTGGAATCTCGACCCGTATCTGCAAACTCAGTGGCAGCTAACCGATAAACTGACCCTGGACGCGGGCGTGCGTTATAGCTCAGTGTGGTTTGACTCCAACGATCACTACGTCACCACGGGTAACGGCGACAGCAGCGGTGATACCAGCTATCACGAATGGCTGCCGGCGGGCTCGTTAAAATACGCCATTACCGATGCGTGGAACGTCTATGCCAGCGTTGGTCGCGGCTTTGAAACCCCCACCATCAGCGAACTCTCCTACCGTTCCGGTACGGCGAATGGGCTGAATCTGGATCTCAAACCAGCCACCAACGAGACCTATGAGATCGGTAGCAAAACCCGCATTGGCAACGGCCTGCTCAGCGCCGCGCTGTTCCAGACCAATACCACCAACGAGATAGTCACCGACAGTAATACCGACAGCCGCGCCAGCTATAAAAATGCCGGTAAAACCCGTCGCCAGGGCGCTGAACTGGCGATTGACCAGCAGTTCGCCGAAAACTGGCGCGCCAAAGCGGCCTGGACCTGGCTTAACGCTACCTACCGCACCGATGTCTGCGGCAACGGCAGCTGTAACGGTAACCGTATTCCCGGCATCGCGCGCAATATGGGCTTCGCTTCGCTAGGCTATGAACCGGAAAGCGGCTGGTACGCCGGTGCGGACGTGCATTACATGGGCGATATTATGGCCAACGATGCCAACACCGCCCGCGCGCCGTCCTGGACCGTGGTTGGCCTGAACACCGGCTACAAGTTCAACCTCAGCAACTGGACGCTGGATGTCTTCGGCCGCGTCGATAACCTGTTTGACCGCGAATATGTGGGCTCGGTTATCGTGAATGAGTCTAACGGGCGATACTACGAACCGGCACCAGGTCGTAACTACGGCGTAGGTGTCAATGTGGCGTGGCGTTTTGAATAATACATGACGACGTTTCCGGGGTTGCCCGGAAACGTATTTCCCAGACTTAAATTAATGCCGATACTGCTGTTTCAAATACGATGTTGATTCATCAATAATTTGACATATCGCCGAATAACTTTCTGCTGAATCCCTTTTTTCCAGCGCATCCAACAACGGCTGATACACATTTTGATGCTGAAACGGTTCCATAGAATTTAAATATAAAAAATGCAGGCTTGGCCCTGTTCGCACCCATAATTGTTCAATCATTGCCATTAAGGTTGGCATTTCAGCATAGGTGTATATCTGGAAACGAAATTGATAATTTGTTTCCAGCATTCGCGGGATATCACCGACAGATTTTGACTCATGGAAGGCTTCTGAGAGGGACCTTAGTTCCCTCATTTTATCTGTGGTTATTTTTTCGGAGGCCGCTGCTGTAGCCATCCCTTCAAGGTTTTTTCGAATCCGATTAATCTCAAGATAAGCTGAACTGGTTAGCGCTGGCACCATAAAGGCCTGTGCAGGTGCCGCCTGAAGCGCACCGAATGAAACCAGACGCAGCAGCGCTTCGCGCACTGGCGTAATACTGATGCCTTGGTTTACGGCAATTTCTCTGGTGACTAATCGCTCACCGGGTTTTAACGCCCCCATGACGAGCGCATTCTTGATATTATTTTCTACTTGCTGTGTCAAACTGATACGTTGCGCTTTAGCAAAATCCAGCATAATTATTATAACTCCGCGTATTTATTTACCCAGACCATTATAATTAATAGCTGGGGTTTTATTTTTTGCGAAGAAAATACGATATATATTTTTATCAAAATTAGATTTAAGCACAATTAATAGAACATTAATCATGCGTAAACTATGCAATCTGGCTGCTGAATCGTTAACTACAACGGAACGTTCAGTCGGACTATCAAATACGTGCAGGATTGACCGCTGTCGTTAATAAAACGGCAGTCGTTAGGCGGGCCCAGTTCGAGGCAGTCACCGGTTTTCATTCGATGCGCCGTATCACCTTCCATAAACAGCAGCTCGCCCTCTTGCACCCAGATAAGCTGTCGCGCCATGGCGTAGGCCGACGCGGGCATCGGGATATCGCTGCCCGCCGGTAGCTCAATTTGCACCAGATCAACCGGTAGCTCGCCGCGTGGAGATACGTGGCGGCGGAGATAGTGGGTCTGCGGATCGTGCCAGACCGGCTGGTCGGCAAACCGCAGCAATTTCCCTTCCTGCATCTCCGCACGGGCAATCAGCGTCGACATACTGATACTGAAAGCACCCGAAAGCCGCGCCAGCAGCGCCGCTGTCGGGCTGCTCTCGCCGCGTTCAATTTTGTGGATCATCGCCCGGGAGACGCCCGCACGCTCGGCCAATTCGCTCAGCGACCAGCTGCGCGACTCACGCTCAATGCGAATTCTTGCCCCGATCCGTTGATTTAAGTTGTCTTCAATAGTATTCATATCGTAATAATATAGTGAACAACACTCAGGGTGCAACTCTATGGCTATTCGTTTCGCAACAAAAGAAGACTGCGCCGCTATTGCGGCAATCTATAACCACGCGGTTGTCCATACCGCCGCTATCTGGAACGACAAAACCGTCGATACCGATAACCGTATTGCCTGGTTTGAAGCACGCCAGATCGGCCATTTCCCGGTGCTGGTAAGCGAAGAGAACGGCATGGTGACCGGCTACGCCTCCTACGGCGACTGGCGTAACTTTGACGGCTTCCGCCATACCGTTGAACATTCCGTCTATGTTCATCCGGAACACCAGGGCAAAGGGCTCGGTAATATTCTGCTCGGTGCGCTGATTGAAGAAGCCCGCCGTCGCGGTAAGCACGTGATGGTGGCGGGTATTGAATCACAGAACCACGCGTCGTTGCATCTGCACGAGAAGCACGGTTTTGTCACCACCGGGCAGATGCCGCAGGTGGGGACTAAGTTTGGTCGCTGGCTGGATCTCACCTTCATGCAGCTACAGCTCGATAACCGCAGCGACCCGGATGGGCAGGCATGAATCAGTCCCTCACGCTGACGTTCCTGATAGCCGCCGGGATTGGGCTGGTTATCCAGAACACGCTGATGGTACGCATTACTCAGTCGGCCTCCACCATTCTGGTGGCGATGCTGCTGAACTCACTGGTAGGCATCGTGCTGTTTGTCAGCATTTTGCTGATTAAACACGGGCTCGCGGGCGTAAGCGAGCTGGTAGCGACCATTAAATGGTGGACGTTGATTCCAGGCCTGCTTGGGTCGTTCTTCGTGTTTGCCAGCATCAGCGGTTATCAGTACGTGGGGGCGGCAACGACTATTGCCGTACTGGTCGCCAGTCAACTGATTGGCGGGCTGGTGATGGACGTGGTCAGAAGCCACGGCGTGCCCTGGCGAGCGCTCGTCGGGCCGGTATGTGGCGCGGTGATGTTGATTGTGGGTGCATGGCTGGTGGCGAAGCGCCAGTTTTGATGCACA
>CP070603.1:2464336-2466281 GCA_016939855.1 Kluyvera ascorbata | reverse complement strand
ACAATACCGGAATTAAAGAATGGTGCCACCTGAAGTGAGCTGCTCTTTACGCGTCTCTTCCTGCTCGCGCAGGTGTTGACCATGATGTGAAATCGCCACACGCAGGCGCTGCTGCTGGGTGAAACGATCCTCACGACTCAGTTCCGGGTCGTCGCTTAACACCACCAGCAATTCATTCATATGCGTAATCACGCTTTCCTGCACCGCGGCGTCCACGCGCGCGATGACCTCATCCAGATGTGACATATTCACTCCTTAATTGATTTTCACTTTCGAGAAATCGCTGCCCATCAGGCTGACGCTGTAGCCCGTAACGTTGCTGCGCGTCGCGTAGAAGGTTTTGCCGTTTGCCAGCGCAATCCACGGTGCCTGTTGGTAGAAGATCTCCTGCGCCTGGCCGTAGAGCGCGGCACGCTTCGCCGGGTCGCTCACTACCAGCGCCTTTTTCACCAGTCCATCATACTCTTTATTGCACCAGCGCGCGGCGTTAGAGCCGGTTTTAATGCTGTCGCAGCCGAGCAGCGTATTGGCAAAGTTATCCGGATCGCCGTTGTCTGACATCCAACCGTACAGCGCGCTGTCATGTTCGCCTTTACGGATACCGGTGAGGTATTCGCCCCACTCATAGCTAACGATCTTCGCTTTGATGCCGACTTTCGCCCAGTCGTTCTGGATCATCTCCGCAATACGGCGCGAGTTCGGGTTATACGGACGCTGTACCGGCATCGACCACAGGGTCACTTCCGCGCCCTTCTCAAGCCCTGCCTGTTTCAACAATGCTTTCGCTTTTTCCGGATCGTAACCGTAGTCTTTCAAATCTTTGCTGTAACCCATCATGTTCGGTGGGATCGGCGATTTCGCCACGGTGCCGGAGCCCATAAACACCGCGTTAACGATAGCCTGCTTGTCGGTGGCATAGTTCAGCGCCTGACGCACCAGCACGTTATCAAACGGTTTTTTCTCGGTGTTAAACGCCAGATAGCCGACGTTCAGCGCTTCAACCGCGTGCAGCGCCAGATCTTTATTGCCCTTAATGACGTCAAACTGAACCGGTGACGGTGCCGGAATTATCTGGCATTCGTTGGTTTGCAGTTTCGCCAGACGCGTTTCCACGTTCGGGGTGATGGAGAAGATCAGATGCTTAGTCGGTACCGCGCCGTCCCAATAGTTCGGGTTTGCCAGATAACGAATCTGTGAATCCACCTTGTACTGTTGCAGGACGTACGGGCCGGTGCCAATTGGCCAGTTATCGACGTTCTCCGGCGTGCCTTTTTTCATCATCTGGTCGGCATATTCCGCCGACAGAATCGACGCGAAGTCCATCCCCCAGTCGGCGAGGAAAGCGGCATTCGGCTCGCTCAGCACGAACTGGACATGATAGTCATCGACCTTTTTCACCTCTTTGATGAGCTTATCGAGACCGACATCGCTGAAGTACTCGTAGTTGCCCTGCGACACTTTGTGATACGGGTGATTGACGTCTTTCTGGCGCATGACGGAGAAAATCACGTCATCGGCGTTAAAATCACGCGTCGGCTTGAAGAATTTGTTGCTGTTGAACTTCACGCCCTGACGCAGCGTGAAGGTATAGGTCAGGCCATCCGGAGAGATGGTCCAGTCCGTTGCCAGTGAAGGCACCGGGGTATTTTTCACCGGATCAAAGTTGATCAAGCGGTTATACAGCACCTGCGAGCTGGCCACGAACGACGGGCCGGAGCTGGCAATCTGCGGGTTGAAGGATTCTGGCGATGCTTCTGAACAGTAAACCAGCGTGTCGGTGTTTGCCGCATAAGCGCTTGCCGGTAACAGCGCGCTGAAGGCCAGCGCGAGGAGCGTTTTCCCTGTGGTGTTCCCTGTGATCATGGTTATAAGCCTTTCGATTTTATTATATGGACCGCTTAATAACAGCACAGGGGCCGATAACTGGCAAATAACCAATTCGTCT
>CP070603.1:2456146-2464294 GCA_016939855.1 Kluyvera ascorbata | reverse complement strand
CCTGTCTTTTGATTTTACTTAAGTCCAGCCATTCAATGCCGCGAGAATTACCCTATTTACCCCTCTCTTTCGCCGTTTGTTGCTTTTTGCTTTGGGTAAAGTAATCCCGTGAAGAAGTCTATGGGAAAGGAACGTGGCAAAAACTCTTTTACGCAGTGGAAGTCTTGATGACTTCCAGGCCGTAGGCGGCGGCGGGCAAACCGTATTTCATTCTGCGCTTCAGGTGCGCGAAACGCTGCGTTTACGCAAACAGCTGGCGCTGGCCGACTGCCTGGCGATACCGCAGTTGAATGATGAAGGCGACCGCGTTGACTGGTACTCTCCGGTCGATGGCGAAATTATTGGCTGGAAAGCAGCCGACGAAGCCGAGCGCACCCGCGCGCTGCATTATTTAGAAAGTTTGCAGGAAAGCGCCCGCGCGCTCAGTAAAAAATGCCTGCAATCAGACAAAACCGCGCAGCAGCTTTTTGGCGCGCTGCTGGAAAAATCGCTGCAGTTTCCCGGTGAAAACCACCTGTTCCTGGTAGCGGGTAAACCGGTTATCAGCTTCTGGGGCTTCGTGAATCTAAATGAAAGCGCGCGTGAAGATGCGCTTGATTGCCTGCGCTACGTCGAGCAGGAAATCATCGTCGAAGAAGAGCCGGTTATCGCCGATGTGCCTGAGGTGGAAGCGCCTGAAGAGGTTCTGGTCACGTTTAGCGAAGCCGACGCGCCGCTTATCTCCGCCAATGAACCGCTAATCAACGCTTATACGTTACCAGTGGAAGACGCCGAAGAGCCGCAAGCACCGGCCACCCCGGTTATCGCTGCGCCAAAAACACGCCGTCCGCGCTGGGTCTGGGGGCTGCCACTGGCCGCCGCGGTTGCCGCCGTAGCCATTGCCGTTCCGTTGATGATCCCCACCACGCAGGCTGAGTCTGAACCCGTCGCCCAGGTTGAACCAGCGCCTGTGCCTGCGCCAGCCATGCCAAAAACCCCCGACATGCCGATGCTGATTAGCGATTTGCCGCTGCATCAGGCGAGCGTCAAGCCAGAACCGGTTGTACTGCCAGAAGAGAAACCGGTAGTGATCGCCGTCATTCCTAAAGATGCGATGGTGATGGATGCCGACCAGCTTCGCGCCGGGACCACCCGCTTCCTGAACGGCACCTGGCGCGCTCAGATGGACGTCAGCGACGCCCACAGTGGCAAGGCGCCGAGCGTGCGTTATCAGATTCAGAACAACAAAGGCACCGCTCGCGTGGTGCGTGAAGGCAGTATCGTCTGCAAAGCGGCAGTCTTCTCTGGCCTGCATCAAAACGGCGAGCTGATGATAAAGAGCCGTGGAAACGCGCAGTGCAGCGACGGCGCGCGCTATCCGCTGCCGGAAATTAGCTGTAAGCCTGGCAACAGCAACGTCGCCGTCTGCACCGCACGGTTTGATGCTAAGACCGTTGTGCCGTTGACCTTTAAAAAGACGGGAGCCTAAGTCATGTTGGTCACCCTTTGCGATTACAAACAAAGCGTTACGCTGATTGCCAACAGCGGCGTACAGTTCCTTGATTTCGGCCTGAGCCCACAAGAGTCGTTGCAGCACGGGCGCTTCGTGCGCAAAACCGCCAACGGCCCCCTGTTGCGCCTCGATTATGACGTGGTTAACCAGCGCTATACGCTGCCGGGTGAGCCCGGTCGTGCGCCTGAAGTGGTCAAACCCGAATCCACGCTTGCCCTGCATCACTCGCTGACGCTGCTCGACGGCGTCTGGCTGCCGCTGCCGTTCCTACGCTTTAACCCACCGCGTACCTTCGTTGAAGGGCCGGATAACTGGGCGCGCGTACAGATAAGAAAGCTCGCCGAACCGGATAGCGCAGGCAACACCCACCGCGTGACGCTGGCGTTCGACAGCCAGATAAGCCCGGACGATGCGATGTCGCTCTCCCCGGTCGCCGGCGATCTGCTGAACGGCACCCGCTTTGCGCTGGCCTGGCGCGATAATGAAATTGCCGACTTCCTCGACCAGACCTGGATTGACGGCTGGCTGCGCGAAGTGTTCCAGCAGACCACCACCGCCCATGAAGCCCGAAGCGAACGCGATATTGCCCAGGCGCTGCGCAGCTTTGAATATCAGGGCCACTGGATGAACATTCTGGCGCTGCTCGGCGAACAGCTGACGGTGCCGGAAATTAAAATGGTCACCGCCACCCTCAGCACGCCAGCGATTCCGGTGGACTTAATTCTCGATGTCGGCAACACCCACACCTGCGGCGTGATCATTGAAGACCACGGCGATGCCAACGACGGCCTGCGCCAGACCGCCGAGCTACAGGTGCGCTCACTCAGCGAGCCGCAGTACCTGAACGAACCGCTGTTTACCAGCCGGGTTGAGTTCTCCGAATCCCGTTTTGGCAAGCAGCACTTCTCCGTCGAAAGCGGGCGCGAAGACGCCTTTATCTGGCCATCGCTGGTGCGCGTGGGCGATGAAGCCCGCAAGCTGGCGATGCAGCGCTCCGGTACCGAAGGCTACAGCGGTATCTCCAGCCCGCGCCGCTACCTGTGGGATGAAACCCCAACGGTCCAGGACTGGCGCTTTAGCCAGATGAACGGCAAAACCCAGCGCGAACCGCTGGCAACCGCCTTCCCGCTGATGAACCTGATGAACGATGAAGGCCAGCCGCTGTTTACCCTGCCGCCGGACGAGCGCATGCCGGTCTTCTCGCCGCAGTACAGCCGCAGCACCCTGATGACCCATATGCTTTGCGAGCTGCTGGCGCAGGCGCTAGGACAAATTAACAGCGTGGCGACGCGTCTGCGTCTAGGCTTCCCGGCTTCGCCGCGTCAGCTCCGTACGCTAATCCTCACCCTGCCGTCGGCGATGCCAAAGCAGGAGCGCGAGATCTTCCGTCGCCGCATGTTTGAAGCCATTGCGCTGGTCTGGAAAGCCATGGGCTGGCACCCGCAGGACGACGATTTTGCAAACGTTCGTCTGCAGGAAAAGAGCGTCGTGCCAATCCCGAAAATCCATATGGAATGGGATGAAGCTAGCTGCGGTCAACTGGTGTGGTTATACAACGAAGCCATCTCCCATTTTGCCGGACAGACCGAAGCGCTCTTCACCGCGATGGCCCGCCCGGACCGCCAACCTGAAGCGGGTGAAGCGCCTGGCCGCTCGCTGCGCATTGCCTCGCTGGACCTTGGGGGTGGCACCACCGATATGGCTATTGCCGAATACCAGTTAGATGACGGTATCGGCGGCAACGTCAAAATCACCCCGCAGCTGCTGTTCCGCGAGGGGTTTAAAATTGCCGGTGACGACGTGCTGCTGGATATTATTCAGCGTTGCGTCCTGCCCGCGCTGCAAACCCAACTGCAAAAATCGGGCGTCGTCGATGCGCAAGCGCTCATGGCCACCCTGTTTGGTGATTCGGGCCGCTTAGACACCCAGGCGGTGCTGCGCCAGCAGACCACCTTGCAACTGTTTATGCCGATTGGTCACGCGATTCTCGCGGCATGGGAACAGAGCGATGTTCAGGACCCGTTGGCCGGGCTGCACGCCACCTTCGGTGAATTGCTAACGCAAACGCCAACCCGTAATGTCATGAACTACGTCGGTCAGGCCATCGAACACGCTCTGCCTGCCGGAAGCGCGCCGTTTGACCTGCTTGCCGTGCCGCTGGAGGTCACCTTCAGCGCCCTTCAGTCAGCCATGCTGGCAGGCGAGTTTACTCTTGCGGGCCCGCTGCACGCGCTGTGTGAAGCCATTTCCCACTACCGCTGCGACGTGCTGCTGGTCACCGGTCGTCCAGGCTGTCTGCCGGGCGTTCAGGCGTTGATTCGTTACCTCCAGCCGGTACCGGTCAACCGCATGGTCTGGCTGGATAAATACCACGTTCACGAGTGGTATCCGTTCAGCCAGCAAGGGCGCATTGGTAACCCGAAATCCACCGCTGCCGTCGGCGCGATGCTGTGCAGCCTGGCGCTGGATCTTCGCCTGCCGCACTTTAACTTTAAAGCGGCAGATATTGGCGCTTACTCCACCGTGCGTTATCTGGGCGTGCTGGATAAAACCGTCAATACGCTACGCGATGAGAATATCTGGTATCAGGATCTCGACCTCGACAAGCCCGGCGCGAAGCTCGACGCCCGCCTGCACTTCCCGCTGCGCGGCAATGTCACCCTCGGCTTCCGTCAATTGGCGAATACCCGCTGGCCTGCCACGCCGCTCTACACCCTGAGCATCAACTCACCGGAGCTGGCCCGGGCCATTGCCGGTGATGGCGTGCTGCAGGTACGACTGAAACTTCAGGGCGGGAGCAAAAACGAAGCGCCGCAGGCATTCGTGCTTAGCGATGCGTGGTTACAGGACGGCACGCCGGTCTCACCGGATGCCCTGACCCTGAAGCTAAATACGTTGGCCGACCGCCGTCATAGCGGCAGCCACTACTGGATTGATAGCGGGAGCGTATTCCTGAAATGACCACCGTACACGCAGTAATGGACTGGCTCGCCACCGAGCGACACGCGCACCCGGCGCTGGATGATGATGCGGATGCCCTGCTTATTCGACTGCTGTCCCTTGATGCGCAGCAGCAAACGCACCAACAGGCGATAACGCGTCGCGCCAGCATCGCGCTGTTCGGCCATTCGCAGCCGTCGAAAGCGCATCTTCTCCGTACGCTATGCGGCAGCGGCGAAGGCCGTTTGACAGTGCAATGCGGTAGCAAAACGCTCGACTACTTCAGCCACATCAATCCGGGCCATAGCCTGACGCAAATGGCGCTGCGCTTTAGCCGCGACCAGTCCACGCCGGACGATGCGTTCCCGCTGCGCCTGAAACTGATTAGCGAAGCGGAGCTGGTTCAGCTATTTATCACCCACGCCTGGCAGCGCGGCGATGTTCGTCCTCCGGACAGCAGCGTTATCGCCCAACGCCTGCGCGGCTGGCAAAGTTTGCGTCAGCCGCAGCCGGTTCCCGGCCTGACGGCAACGGACGTTGCCACCATCAGCCGTTTCTGGCGCGACACTCTGCCAACGGCCTATCAGCAGATTGATGATGCGCTGTGGTATCAGTTTGCGCACCTGCTGCCGTCGTTGGATCTCAGCGCCCGTGCCCGCGCCTGGTCGTTGCTATGGGGCGAACAGCAGGAACTGACCCAACAGTGGTTAACCCTTGCCCATACGCTGCATCAGTTGGGCAATCGCCGGGAAGTCATGGCACCGCTGAGCCTGCTGGTTGATGCTTTCGCCCTGCCGATGGATGCCTTCTTAACGCCAGGTGGCGAAACCGACGACGCCGTTCTGGTGCATCCGTTAACCCGCGACGGCTACCAGAACGCCGTCAGCGTGCCGGTCACCACGCTTGCAGAGCTCACGCTGGAACTGGTGCTCAGCACCGAACACGGCGTGCTGGATAACGTCGATATTATCGATATTCCCGTGCCACCACGGGATGAAACATCCCCACTGTGGGCCTGTAAATGCCGCTGGCTGCTGGATCACTACCGCCAGCAACAGCAGCCGGACATCCTGCTCACCTGCAACGCCACCGCGCAGCGCACGGCGATTCCGGACACGGCAAAAACGCTGTTGCGCTGGGTAACCGAAACGCAGCCCGTGCAGGAGAATAAACTGCCAGGCCTCGTGTGGGCGATTACCCCGGAAGACGACCGCTTCGTGCATAAACGTCATTTTGATGAGGCGATTCAACAGTTGGTAGGCAAGCCCGGCCAACATTGGGGAACTCTGCAAGCGCTCGATCACAGCAGCTTACAGCGCCTGATTGAGTGGCTGTCTCAGGCTTCGCTGCCCGAATTACGTCAGCGTCGTTTCGCCGCGATGGCGACTGCCCGTCAGCAACAGTTACGCACGCTGTGTCGGCCGTTGCTGGCACCAGCGCAGCCGGATACTGCCAAAGTCGAAGCAATGATCCGCGAACTACAGACGCACGCCGCACGCCATGGCGAACTGCTGGAAAGCTTACTCCCTGACCTTGCGGCGTTCGATGCCCTTTGCCAGGTTCAGCAGCAGCGCGAAGAGAAAGTTAGCGGCCTGTTTAATGATGCGGTCGACCTGTTTGCCACACCTGAAACAGTGGCGGAAAATACGCTGGTGCATCAGGATCATGGCTCACTGGCCTATACGCTGTGGTGTAAACATTTGCGCCAATGGAGCCGTCAGCCGCATGCGCTGCTCAGCGCCGATTCACAGCAGCAGCTCGCCTTGTCGCTTCTGGTTGCCAGCCAACGTCTGGCGCTTGCGCAGCAGCTACGGCGCGCCAGCGCCGGACAGCAGGCCGGTGCTGCGCAGCTTCGCGCCATTATTGGCAACTTCATTAACTGGTTGGGCTACGCAGAGCAGCCGGCGTCGGAACGCCCGGCAAGCCGCGTCGCCAAAGGTGAGGCCATTTTCGCCCTGCCCGCAGCACCATCCCGCACACGTCTTACCCAGCTTGGCGATCAGCCGGTCCATGCCGCGACGCGCTATGTTTATGACTGGCTGGTTGCGCTTTATGCCCGCAGTACCGAACCCGGCGAGGCCATCAACCTGCTGGCATTAGACCGTGACGCGCAGCAAACGCTACAAACGATTCTCCGGTAAACCCTCGGCGGCACAAGGATGTGAACCGCTTTCAAAAGCTGAAAAAAAACGTGCGAAATCCGCACCATGAATATTCAAGCCACGCGTGCCTCTTTACACTCGATAAATAACCCGAGTCGATAAGAGGCCACCATGACCATCACCTGTACCCTGTTTATTCACGGCGAAACCTGCGCCGCGCAAAACGCCGCCACCTTCACACGCCAGAATCCGGTCACCCAAGAGACTGCGAGCATTGCGCCTGCCGCCACCCTGAAAGATGCGACCCGCACAGCCGATACTGCCGCAGCCGCTTTTCCACAGTGGCGTGATACCTCTGCGGGTGAACGTCGCCGTCTGCTGCTGGCCGCCGCCGATGAGCTGGAAAAACGCAGCGAGCAGTTTGTCGCCATCATGAACGCCGAAACCGGCGCGACGCCTCACTGGGCGGGGTTCAACGTACACCTCGGAGCCGATATTCTGCGCGAAGCCGCGGCGTTGACCACGCAGATTGACGGTCAGGTGATCCCGTCAAATATTCCAGGCAATCTGGCAATGGCTACCCGTCAGGGCGCGGGCGTCGTGCTCGGTATGGCGCCGTGGAATGCGCCGATTATTCTGGCGGTACGCGCCATCGCCACGCCGCTTGCCTGCGGCAATACGGTTATCCTTAAAGGCTCCGAACTGTCGCCGGCGACACAAGGGTTGATTATCGCCTCGCTGGCAGCGGCGGGCTTCCCGGCAGGCGTGGTGAACTACCTTACCTGCGCGCCGCAGGATGCCCCCTCGCTGGTTGAGACCTTAATTGCTCACCCCGGCGTGCGGCGCATTAACTTCACCGGCTCTACGCCGGTTGGGCGAATCATTGCTCAGACCTGTGCTAAATACCTTAAACCGGTGGTGCTTGAACTCGGCGGTAAAGCGCCGTTGCTGGTGCTGAATGACGCGGATATAGACCAGGCTGCCGCTGGCGCGTGCTTCGGGGCGTTTGCTAACGCCGGGCAGATCTGCATGTCGACCGAGCGCATTATCGTTGAGCAGGCAATTGCCGAACCGTTTATTCAGGCGCTCGTTAAACGGGTGAATGCGCTGCCGAATGGGATACTTGGCTCCGTCGTGGATAAGAAAACCGTGGAGCGCTGTAATGCGCTGATTGATGACGCACTGGCTCTTGGCGCGACGCTATTGACCGGCGGGAAAGCGACGTCGACATTCATGTCCGCCACGCTGCTGGATGGCGTCACACCGGCCATGCGAATCTGGCACGAAGAGTCGTTTGGTCCGGTGAAAGCCGTGATCCGCGCGATTGACGAGCAGGATGCCGTGCGGGTTGCCAACGACAGCGCTTATGGGCTTTCATCCGCCGTCTACAGCCGGGATACCGCCCGCGCATGGAACGTGGCGCAGAATCTGCAAACCGGGATTTGCCACATCAATGGCCCGACGGTACACGATGAAGCACAGATGCCGTTTGGCGGCACCAAAGATTCAGGCTACGGGCGTTTTGGTGGTCGAGCGGGAATTCATGAGTTTACGGAACTGCGCTGGGTGACAATGCAGACGCAGCCGAGAAAACTACCGTTCTAGTGAATTTTT
>CP070603.1:2448116-2456056 GCA_016939855.1 Kluyvera ascorbata | reverse complement strand
ACCTTGCCTTGTAAATAAGTTCGCGCCACGCCGCTCATCAACACGCGTTCTCCCACCCATTCGCAGCGGATATCGCCGCCGCGCGCAGAAACCTGTCGTGCCAGCATCTGCATTTTACCGAGTTTTTCACCCCAGTATGGGATGAGCATGGTATGCGCAGAACCGGTAACCGGGTCTTCCCACACCGCTTCACCAGGGGAGAAAAATCGACTGACAAAATCGTATTCACCGTCGCCAGGCGCCGTAACGGAGACCTTATGTTCACCCGGGATCATCGCGCTGATATTGGGTTTCAACGCTTCAACCTGCTGGCGGTTCTCAAGCTCGATGACCCAGGCGCGGCCTTTACGCGCATTAACATAGTGGCGAATACCCAGCGCTTGCAGCATTTCTGCTGGCGGCACGGCGTCGTGGGTTGGGCAGGCCGGGAAATCCAGCGTTAGCCATTGATCGCGACGTGAGACGGTTAAGCGCCCGGAGAGCGTCTCGAAGTGTACCCGTTCATCAGGATAATGAAGGTGCTGAAAGACCACATGGGCACTGGCGAGCGTGGCATGACCACAGAGGTTGACCTCATTTTGGGTCGTAAACCAGCGCAGGGCGAAACCGCTGCGTTGTTTCACGATAAACGCCGTTTCCGATTGATTATGTTGCTGGGCCATCTTCAATAGCGTTTCATCCGGTAGCCAGTCATCCAGCAGACAGACTGCCGCCGCGTTGCCGCCAAAAGCCCGGTCGCTGAAGGCATCAACCATATAAAAATCAATCTCGTGCATGCGTTTTCCCTCGTCATCAGTGCGTCATAGCAAACTGACACAAAAAAATAACATCGACAAGTCTCTTTGCTTTCGCAAAAAAAGTGACAATGTCACACAAATACAATAATGAGAGGTAAGTCACAAAACGATTGTGTTTGCCGCAATATTCGCTTTAAGATCGTACGTCTCTTCTTTTCTCTAACGCTCCCGGTGCATTTTTATGACAACAAACACGGTCTCTCGTCGGATCGCGTGGCTTCGGGTAGTCACGCTGGCTATCGCTGCTTTTATCTTTAATACCACTGAATTTGTGCCGGTTGGCCTGCTGTCCGATATTGCCAGCAGCTTCGGTATGGAAACGGCGCAGGTGGGCATTATGCTGACCATCTACGCCTGGGTCGTGGCGCTCATGTCGCTGCCTTTTATGCTGCTTACCAGCCAGATCGAACGCCGTAAGTTGTTGATTGGCTTGTTTGTCTTATTTATTGCCAGCCACGTGCTGTCGTTCCTTGCGTGGAATTTTACCGTGCTGGTTATCAGCCGTATCGGTATTGCCTTTGCCCACGCGGTGTTCTGGTCAATTACCGCCTCTTTAGCCATTCGTATGGCACCGGCCGGTAAACGTGCTCAGGCGCTGAGCCTGCTGGCCACCGGTACGGCGCTGGCGATGGTATTTGGCATCCCGCTTGGTCGTATCGTCGGTCAGTACTTCGGTTGGCGAACCACCTTCTTCGCTATTGGCGTGGGCGCGCTAATAACCATGCTGGCGCTGATTAAACTGCTGCCACGCCTGCCAAGCGAGCACTCAGGCTCACTGAAAAGTCTGCCGCTGTTGTTCCGTCGTCCAGCGCTGATGAGCATTTATCTGCTCACCGTGGTGGTGGTGACCGCGCATTACACCGCCTACAGCTATATCGAACCCTTTGTCCAGACCGTCGCCGGTCTTAGCGGCAACTTTGCCACCGTCCTGCTGCTGGTGCTTGGCGGCGCAGGGATTATTGGCAGCGTGATTTTTGGCAAACTGGGCAATCTGCACGCATCGGGGTTAATCAGCAGCGCGATTGGCTTACTGCTTGCCTGCCTGCTGCTGTTGCTTCCCGCATCGCAGGATGCTTCGCACCTGGCGGTGTTAAGCATCTTCTGGGGCATCGCCATTATGGTTATCGGTCTCGGTATGCAGGTGAAAGTACTGGCGCTGGCGCCGGACGCTACCGACGTGGCGATGTCGCTATTTTCCGGGATTTTCAACCTTGGGATTGGCGCTGGCGCGCTGCTGGGAAGCCAGATCAGTACCCATCTGTCGATGTCGTCCATTGGCTATGTAGGCGCCGTACCGGCACTGGCGGCGCTTATCTGGTCGGTGGTGATTTTCCGCCGCTGGCCGGCGGCATCGTTAGAGGAACAGGCGCATCAGCATTGATGCGCTCGGCCGGGCTACAACGCTGAACGTAGCCCGGTCGGGAAAAACTTACGCGTGATACGTCGTAATAATCTCCAGCACGCCGTTAATAATAAACTGCACGCCCATACACACCAGCAGGAAGCCCATCAGGCGGGAAATGGCTTCAATGCCCCCTTTCCCGACCAGACGCATAATCGCCCCTGAACTGCGTAAGCATCCCCACAGAATAACCCCCACCAGCGCAAAGATAATCGGCGGAGCCACCAGAATCACCCAATCCGGGAAGTTGGCACCATGTTTTACCGTCGAGGCGGAACTGATGATCATGGCAATCGTTCCTGGACCGGCAGTGCTTGGCATGGCGAGCGGCACAAACGCGATATTCGCGGTGGGTTCATCCTCCAGCTCTTCTGATTTGCTGCGCGCCTCCGGCGAGTCATGTGCCTTCTGCTGCGGGAACAGCATGCGGAAACCGATAAAGGCCACAATCAGCCCCCCGGCGATACGCAGCCCAGGTATTGATATCCCGAATGTATTCATCACCACCTGACCCGCATAATAGGCCACCATCATGATAGCGAAGACATACACCGAGGCCATCAGCGATTGCCGGTTGCGCTCTGCGCTGTTCATATTGCCCGAGAGCCCAAGGAACAGCGCTACGG
This sequence comes from Kluyvera ascorbata, assembly GCA_016939855.1. Classification (GTDB taxonomy): domain Bacteria; phylum Pseudomonadota; class Gammaproteobacteria; order Enterobacterales; family Enterobacteriaceae; genus Kluyvera; species Kluyvera ascorbata_C. The sequence goes on along the minus strand of CP070603.1, from coordinate 2,453,231 downwards.
TCGTTAAAGGGTTCGCCAGCGGCAGCAGTACCACCAGCCCAAGCCCAATTGCCTGAAAAAGTTCCTTCATATGCGTCCCAAAATCCTGTCTGTTTGACGAAAAAATGCATGCTGTACACAAGGCCATTCCCCATAAGCGCAGCACATCTGTCTGCGAGGAGGCTAAGTACAGGATACCCTATTTATAAGTACGTGAAGCGTTTTAGCAATTCGTGGCATCGCACCATTCATTCAGTTGACTTATGGTTGCGTGAGAAATAATATCCACCGCAACTAAAGTACTTGCCAGGGCAACCATTGTGAACAGCACAAGCGATCTCTTCAATGAAATGATTCCACTTGGGCATCTGATTCACATGGTTAACCAGAAAAAAGATCGCTTACTCAACGAGCATTTATCGCCAGAAGACATTACTGCTTCGCAGTTCAGAGTGCTGTGCTCTATTCGCTGTAAAGGCAGTATCACCCCCGTGGAGTTGAAAAAGACCCTGTCGGTGGATCTGGGCGCGCTCACCCGCATGCTTGATCGTTTGCTGTGTCGGGGCTGGATAGCCCGGTTACCTAATCCAAACGACAAGCGGGGTGTATTGATTCAGTTGACGCCAGAAGGCGCCACCATTTGTGAACAATGCCACCAGCTCGTTGGGCAAAACCTGCACCAAGAATTAACAAAAAACTTAACGGCAAATGAAGTTGCGACGCTCGAACTTCTCCTTAAAAAAATATTGCCGTAAACAGAAGAAGAGGTATGACGATGTCCAGACGTAACACTGACGCTATTACTATTCATAGCATTTTGGACTGGATCGAAGATAACCTGGAATCCCCACTGTCACTGGAAAAAGTGTCAGAGCGTTCTGGTTACTCAAAATGGCACCTGCAGCGGATGTTCAAAAAAGAGACCGGTCATTCATTAGGTCAGTACATTCGCACCCGTAAGCTGACGGAAATCGCCCAGAAGTTAAAAGAAGGCAATGAGCCCATTCTCTATCTGGCCGAACGTTACGGTTTTGAATCGCAGCAGACGCTGACGCGAACGTTTAAAAACTACTTTGATGTGCCACCGCACAAGTACCGCGTAACAAATATGCGTGAAGATGCTCGCTACCTGTTCCCTATTAATCACTGTGTCTGTTAATCGCCTGCAATAAGACGTATCGAGGAAATAATGAAACTGTTCGCTGCCGTTGCTCTCGTCACCCTGACGATGGCCGCAAGCGTAAGCTATGCGGAACAACTACCGGCACAAAATAACGCCCATCAGACCATGCTGATGCCTTCTGCCAGCAACCAGTCGCCGTTTGATTTTAATCATATGGGCGCCGGTAGCGATAAGTCAGATGAACTGGGCGTACCGTATTACAACGACAACAATCGCTAAACGTTATTGCCCCGCTCCGGCGGGGCTTTTTTWWTGYCTTATCCCTTCACCGTCCGACGAAATCCCGGGATCTTCAGGCCAAAGACGTTAATTAGCAGCCCAGCCATAATCAGCAGTGCACCCACCAATTGCATGGCCGTGAGCGTCTCACCCAACAGCAGCGCTGCACTCGCCAGCCCAACAACCGGTACCAATAGCGACAGCGGCGCCACGCGCCAGGTTTCATAGCGACCCAGCAGCGAGCCCCATATCCCATAGCCAACAATGCTGGCAATAAAGGAAAGATAGGCCAGCGACAGCACGGTAGTGAGATTGATATGAATGACGCTTTGCGCCATCAGGTGCGGGCCTTCGAATATCCACGAGCTCAGCATAAACGGCCCAATCGGGATTAACGCGCTCCATACCACCAGCGACATCACGCCGGTTTTCGACGGGTGCAGCATGATTTTTTTATTAAAGATATTACCGCAGGCCCAACAGAGCGCGGCGCCCAGCGTCAGCATAAAGCCCAGCAGCTGCACATGCTGCCCGGTCATGCTGGTTTCAATCAGCACCAGTACGCCAAACACCGCCAGCGAGATGCCCACCAGCTGTTTGCGCTGCAGCCGCTCGCCAAAGACAAATGCCCCAAGAATAATGGTAAAGAAGGCCTGTGCTTGCAGGACCAGCGACGCCAGCCCAGCGGGCATGCCGAAGTTAATGGCGCAGAACAAGAAGGCAAACTGACCAAAGCTGATGGTCAGCGCGTAGCCCAGCAGCAACGGAAGCGGTACGCGGGGGCGCGGCACAAAGAACAGCGCAGGAAAGGCAACAAACAGGAAGCGAAGTCCTGCCAGCAGCAGCGGCGGCATACCATGCAGCCCAACTTTGATAACCACGAAATTCAGTCCCCATACCACCACTACCAGCAGCGCTAGTAGCCCATCTTTACGCGTCATACACGCTCCACCGTTTTTTTAAATTTATGTAAACACATCCAAAGTAACGAAAAATTCAGCCCAGGAATAGATCATTATTTCTGGCAGGCAGCGATCGCACTTCCCGACACGGACTTATCTATACAAGCTTCCTATGGCGTGATATTTGTGAAAGTGATAACAAAAAAWGCACAACCATATCTCTCAGGCAGGAAAATGAAACCAACAACCAGACGATCTACGATTGCGCTGCTGGCATCGTCGTTACTGTTAACCATCGGGCGCGGTGCCACACTTCCCTTTATGACCATCTACCTCACCCGGCAGTACGCCATGACGGTAGATACCATCGGTTATGCCATGTCCATCGCCCTGGTGGTTGGCGTCATCTTCAGCCTCGGTTTCGGCATTCTGGCCGACAAGTTTGATAAAAAACGTTATATGCTGATCGCGGTGACGTTTTTTATCGCCGGCTTTGTCGCCATCCCGCTGGTAAACAGCGTGCCGCTGGTGGTGTTCTTTTTCTCGCTGATCAACTGTTCGTATTCGGTTTTCTCAACCGTTCTGAAGGCATATTTCTCCGATACGCTGACGGCAACAACCAAAGCGCGCATCTTTTCGCTTAACTACACCTTCCTGAATATCGGCTGGACCATTGGCCCGCCGATCGGCACGCTGCTGGTGATGCACAGCATTAACCTGCCGTTCTGGCTGGCGGCGATTTGCGCGGCGTTTCCGCTGCTGTTTATCCAGCGCTATGTGGTGCGTATTAATTCCGCGGAAATGGCCGAGACGCCGGTGGCCTGGTCGCCTTCCGTGCTGTTGCACGACCGAGCGCTGCTGTGGTTTACCCTCTCCGGTCTGCTGGCCTCGTTCGTTGGCGGCTCATTCGCCTCCTGTATGTCGCAGTACGTGCTGACGATTGGCGATAGTACCTTTGCCGAGAAGGTGGTGGCGGTGATCCTGCCGGTGAACGCCGCGGTGGTGGTGACCTTGCAGTACGCCATCGGCCGCCGCTTAACGGCCAGTAACCTGAAACCGCTGATGACCTTCGGCACCCTGTGTTATGTGCTGGGTCTGGCCGGTTTTATGGTATCGGGAAGCAACCTGCTGTTCTGGGGGCTGGCAGCGGCGGTCTTTACGCTGGGCGAGGTTATCTACGCTCCTGGTGAATACATGCTGATTGATAACATTGCCCCACCGGGTATGAAGGCCAGCTACTTCTCCGCACAGGCGCTGGGCTGGCTTGGTGCTGCGCTGAACCCGCTGTTGACCGGGCAAATCCTGACGCATTTCGCGCCTTACGCACTGTTCCCTATCATGATGGTGGTTATCGTGCTGGCGTGGTGGCTGATTATTCGCGGCATTAAGGCCAGTACCTGGGGAGCGACGGTTAGCGTCGCGTGAAGGGTTTCCCGGGGTCGGCGTTCCGCCTCGCCCGGGCTACCCGTTTTGTAGCCCGGCCAAGCGAAGCGCCGCCGGGATGCACAGGAATTACCAGATATCGGCCGCAATTCCGGTCACAAGACGCACTTTATCCCACTGCTGCTGCTCGCTCAGGCTGTTCCCCTCTTCCGTTGAGGCAAAACCACACTGCGGGCTCAGGCAGATCTGATCCAGCGCGACATACTGCGATGCTTCTTCTACGCGCGCTTTCACACCCTGTGGGTTTTCCAGTTCACCGTTTTTGGTGGTGATAAGCCCCAGCACGGCTTTTTGATGCCCAGGACGAATAAAGCGCAGCGGCGCAAAATCACCGGAACGGTCGTTGTCATACTCGAGGAAGAATGCATCGACGTTCACGCGACCAAACAGGATCTCCGCCACCGGCTCGTAGCCACCTTCGGAAATCCAGGTGGAACGGAAGTTACCGCGACACACGTGCAGGCCAACAATCAGGTCGTCCGGTTTGCCTTCCAGCGCACGGTTCAGCACGTCGGCATAGATAGCCGCCAGCTTATCCGGATCGTCACCGCGTTCACGCACCTGGCGGCGTTGATCGTCAGAGCACAGATACGCCCATACGGTATCGTCGAGTTGAAGATAGCGGCAACCCGCGTCATAAAATGCGCGGATAGCGTCGCGCCAGGTATCCGCCAGATCGTTAAAGTAATCGGTCAGATCCGGGTACACGTTGGCATCGATATCTTTACGACCACCGCGGAAATGCAGCACGCTCGGGCTTGGGATGGTCATTTTTGGCGTCGCATCTCCGCTGATGCTCTTGAGGAAGCGGAAATCTTCGAGCATCGGGTGCTCGCCAAAGCCCAGCTTGCCGGTCACTCGAATGCCGTGAGCACGCGTCTGTACGCCGTTAAACTGGATGCCTTTATCGGAGTCGTAACGCTCTACACCCTGCAGACCATCAAAGAAATCAAAGTGCCACCAGGCGCGACGGAATTCACCGTCAGTGACCACATGCAGGCCGCAGTCGCACTGATGCTCCACCACGCGCCGAATCTCGGCATCCTCAACGGCGCGAAGTTGCTGCGCGTTGATTTCACCGTTGGCCAGCTGCTGGCGGGCTTCTTTAATCGCCAGAGGGCGTAAAAAACTGCCAACGATGTCGGCGCGATAAGGGGCGTGTTGATGTGTCATGCGATCTCCTTACTCCATCAGGCAAACTCGTTGCCCTGAGTGATAATTTATTATTTGAACCATTTAGACTTCTAGATGGCTATATGTCCAGATAGTGTCATTTGACTGTCACTCAGGCAAACGAGAATTCTTCATGGCTATTGAAAAATCTTCATGATCCCGATTGAAAAGCAAATCCTTCATCCTGCCAGCCGGTGATGCCACCAATCATAATTA
>CP070603.1:2441889-2446355 GCA_016939855.1 Kluyvera ascorbata | reverse complement strand
TAAAATCTTCATGATCCCGATTGAAAAGCAAATCCTTCATCCTGCCAGCCGGTGATGCCACCAATCATAATTTTCACCGAGCGCCCCAGCGCGGCCAGTTTCCAGGCTGCCTGATCGGCACCGTTGCAGTGCGGCCCCGCGCAGTAAGCCACAAACAGCGTATCATCAGGCCAGGCCTGCATCCGCTCAGCGGTAATATCCGCGTGACGCAGGTGAACGGCTCCGGGAATATGGCGACGCTCGAACGCTTCCGCATTCCCGACAACGTGCAGCAACACGAAATCAACGTCTGGCTGTTGCATCGCCGCATGGACATCCGCGCAGTCGGTTTCAAAGCTCAGTCGTTGGCGGAAATGCGCCAGGGCATCTGCGGGGCTGGCAGCAGGATAATCAGTCACGTAACTCATCGTTTATTCTCCGGTTCTGTGTTACCACTATGGCAACGACCGAATGAGTATAAACAGGCTCCCCATGCAACAACCGCCCGCAGATATGACAGAAAACAGCCAGAAAATGACAAACTACGCCCCGCTGGTGGTCGTACTTGCCTATGACGGGCTGTGCACCTTTGAATTCGGTGTGGCGGTAGAAATTTTTGGCCTGCCGAGACCTGAAATGGGCGATGGCTGGTACCGCTTTTCCGTGGCCGCCGTGGATAGCGGTGAACTGCGGGCAACGGGCGGCGTGCGGGTGATGGCTGACGGCGATTTAAGCTTACTGGAGAAGGCTGACGCCATTGTCGTTCCCGGCTGGCGTGGAATGGATGCTGAGGTACCGCCAGCACTTTGTCTGGCACTCAGACAAGCCCACGAGCGAGGCTGTCGGGTGCTCTCTATTTGTTCCGGCGTTTTTGTACTGGCGGCAGCCGGTCTGCTTGATGGCAGACGCGCCACCACCCACTGGCGCTACGTTGAACAACTTCAGGCGCGCTATCCGGCTATCGATGTGGTTGAGGATGTGCTGTATATCGCCGACGGAAACGTGCTGACCTCTGCGGGCAGCGCGGCAGGCATCGACCTCTGTCTGCACGTTGTACGGTTAGACTATGGCCTCGAGGCGGCCAATCTGGTGGCGCGGCGGCTGGTGATTCAACCGCATCGTGACGGCGCACAGAAGCAGCAGGTCAAACAACCGGTCGCGAGGGATCGTGAAAGCCTGCGTCTTGGGATGCTATTTGATTATCTTTACCAGCATCTGGCGGAAAGCCATAGCGTGAGTTCGCTCGCGAAGCGTGTGGGCATGAGCGAGCGGACGTTCCTGCGGCGCTTTCAGGATGCCACCGGGAAAACCCCTGCCCGCTGGCTGCTGGACGAACGGCTACAGCACGCGCAGCACCGTCTGACCAACAGCCGTGATAGCGTCGAAAAAGTGGCGGAGCTCAGCGGCTTCGGCAATGCGAAAAATCTGCGTTTTCGTTTCCAGCAACATTTCGCAATAAGTCCGCTGGCATACAGAAAAAAATTTACTGCAACAAATAATTAATTAACAAACGGTGGCGTTAGTCTAAGTTTAAATCAGTAGGCTTGTAGGTGCTCGTGATGAGAATCGTTAAAGAGGAGGTCATCATGCTGGATAATATGCAAGTGTTTCTGGTTGGAATGGGGCTCATTCTGCTTTCCGGTTTCCTGACTGCCTATTTTAGCGGAAGATGGAATGATTAACGGCAAAAAAAAACCGCCAGTAATACTGGCGGTATAAATGCTTGCATGGATAGATTTTTTGTTTCTACAGTCATCCGCTCTTCCTGATTAGATAACCGTTGCTGGGCAATACTCTAGCACCGCTTTATTCAACTAATGCTAAACGATAAGTACATTATTCAGCCCTGATTGCTTCCACGCTTTTTTACTCCGGCAGCTCGCCTGACGGCCTGCCCAAGGTCTGCCAGAGCGGGATTCCTGTAGGTCCTGATGTTCAGGCCGATTCGACCAGATAGACTCGCGACGCGGTTTGAGCGGGGATGTTTTCATGATTACCTCCGGGCTGAATGTCGAAATTAAATCCATTAACTCAACGATTTACACAGCGATAATAGCAGGCCGAATGGCGAGTTTCGTCAATAACCTCACGCATTTGTAAAGAGTGCGCCGCCCATTGCAATACTCAATTTACCTTTTCACCCTACCGAATATGTCAGGTTGTGTAACTGTTAACATTTCGTAAAAATAGAGCCGTTGTCCTTCCTCCAGGAATGATAGCAAGAATGCTCTATTTTGACGTACTTAACCCGCCAGCCCTGTGTGCGGGTTTTTTTTATATCCATTTGATGGTACCTGGCACCCGGTTCGGTGCCAGGTATTGATTTAACAACGACGTTTATTCACTTAGACCACGGTTTTTCAACATCGCCGCAATAAGCGGATCGTGGCCGCGCCAATCACGATAAAGCGTTTCTAAATCGCTACTGTTACCGCGAGATAAAATAGCCTCACGGAAACGCTGACCATTTTCGCGATTCAATCCACCCTGCTCAACAAACCATTGATAACCGTCATCTGCCAGCATTTGCGTCCATAAATAGGCATAGTATCCCGCGGCATAGCCACCGCCGAAAATATGCGAGAAATAGCTGCTGCGATAGCGTGGTGGCACAGCGGCAAGATCCAAGTTCTCTTTAGCTAAAGCCTGCGCTTCAAACTGCTCAACATTTTGCACCAGGGTATCGACGCGAAGGCTGTGCCAGTTCATATCCAGCAGCGCCGCGCTCAACAGCTCCGTCATGTCGTAGCCTTTATTAAAGTTTGAAGCCCGGAACAGGCTCTGACGCAGCGCCTCTGGCATCGGCTCGCCGGTTTCATAGTGACGGGCATAGTGGGCGAAGACATCAGGATGGCTCGCCCAGTGTTCGTTGATTTGCGACGGGAACTCGACAAAGTCACGTGGCGTGCTGGTGCCGGAGAGCGTGGCATAACGTTGATTCGCAAACAGTCCATGCAGCGCATGGCCAAATTCATGGAACAGCGTAACAACATCGTCCCAGGAGATCAGCGCGCTTTTACCGGCGGCTGGCTTCTGATAATTGCAGACGTTATAGATAACCGGACGCGTTCCCAGCAAAGTGGACTGTGGGACAAAATTGTCCATCCACGCCCCGCCGCTTTTGCTATCTCGCGCGAAGAAGTCACCGTAGAACAGCGCCATCCCCTCACCATTGGTGTCGAAAATCTCCCAGACGCGGACATCAGGGTGATACACAGGCAGGTCAAAGCGTTCGACAAATTGAATACCGAACAACTGACTCGCAGACCAGAAAACGCCGTCAATCAGTACGCGCTCAAGGGCAAACCAGGGTTTAATCTGGGCTTCATCGATAGCATATTTATCCCGACGAACCTGCTCTGAATAAAACAACCAGTCCCACGCTTGCGCCTTAAATGGAGTGGTGTTGCTATCGATCAGCGCCTGAATATCCGCAAGTTCACTTTCCGCGCGCGCCCGCGCCGCTGGCGCAATCTCACGCATAAAATCAAAGGCCGCTTTTGGCGTTTTCGCCATTTGGTCAGCCATACTCCAGCTGGCGTAGTCGTCATAACCCAGCAATGCCGCCTGGCGTGCACGGAGGGCCACCAGTCTCAGCAGTTTTTCGCGGGTGTCATTGCTGTCCCCTTGCTGATTACGTTCCCAGGCCGCTTTAAATAATTTTTCACGCGTTTCACGTCGCTGCAATGCCGCCAGCGCGGGCTGCTGCGTGGTATTAACCAGCGGGATAAGCCAACGCCCGGTTAACCCGCGATCTTCAGCGGCACTCGCCGCCGCGGCGATTTCATCATCGCTGAACCCCAGCAACTCGTCCGGGCTTTCGACCACCAAACCACCATTTTTCGCTGCACCAAGCAGACACTGGTGGAACTGGCTGCTGAGGGTTGCCGCTTCCGTGTTGAGGATTTTCAATTCTGCTTTCTCAGCCTGGCCAAGCTTGGCCCCGGCCTGAATAAAGCGTTGATAAATCACCTCGACCAGACGCTGCGATTCGGCATCCAGCCCGAGTGAATTACGCTGCTGCCACACGCTTTCAATACGCTCGAACAGCGCATCATTCAGGTAGATGTCGTTAGCCAGCCCGGCCAGTTCCGCCGAAAACGCTTCGTCAAGACGCTGTATTTCATCGTTGCTATGCGACGCCGCCATCGCAAAGAAGACCGCGTTCACGCGTGAGAGCATCTCGCCGCTTTTTTCGAGCGCCACAAAAGTGTTGTCGAAGGTTGCTGCCGCGGGGTTACTGGCAATGTCGGCTATCTCCTGACGCTTGCGCTTGAGCGCTTCATCAAAAGCCGGGCGATAGTGGCTGTCGTTAATCGCATCAAACTGCGGTGCCTGGTAAGGTAACGTACTGCTGGCAAAAAATGGATTCATGGCCGACATCTTGTGCTCCTGATAATAACAGGCTTCAGAGTAACAAGCCCCTGATAGACCGCAATGGTTTTACCCGAAAAAAACGGCTGTTTTTCCCTATGGTAACAATAGCG
>CP070603.1:2439275-2441820 GCA_016939855.1 Kluyvera ascorbata | reverse complement strand
CGTTTAGCTTCTATGGGTATCTGCCGTTTCCAGTGGAACAACTGACTCACCAGATGCTGTCGTCGTTCATGGTTTCAGCACGCCAATCTCAACCAGCGCCTGCGTAACCAATAAGACGAACATGACTGCAACAATTGGAGTGTACATGTTGAACCTCCAGCAAACGTCACTCTAGAGAGTATAGGATATAGCGGGTTAATCGTCTCAAGCCGAAGTATTGGCAGGTAAAGCGGTCGATTTTGCTGGATTTTTGCTGATAGAAAAAATCTCATTACAAAACAGATGATTGAAAACTGTGTGTTCTGCTATCGTAAATATCACACTAACGCGTTGAAGGAACAGAGAGATGATCGTACTGGTAACCGGAGCAACGGCGGGTTTTGGCGAAAGCATTACGCGCCGTTTTATTGCCAACGGGCACAAAGTGATTGCCACTGGCCGTCGCAATGAACGTTTAAAAGCGCTGAAAGATGAGTTAGGCGATAGCGTCCTGACCGTGCAGTTGGACGTGCGCAATCGCGCGGCCATTGAGGAAACCATCGCTAACCTGCCTGCGGAATGGCGTGATATCGATATTCTGGTTAACAACGCCGGGCTGGCGCTGGGTCTGGAGCCTGCGCACCGCGCAAGCGTTGAAGACTGGGAAGACATGATTGACACCAACAATAAAGGTCTGGTGTATATGACTCGTGCCGTACTGCCTGGCATGGTCGAGCGCAACCGCGGGCACGTGATTAATATCGGTTCTACTGCGGGTAGCTGGCCTTATGCGGGCGGTAACGTTTATGGCGCCACGAAAGCCTTTGTTCGCCAGTTCAGCCTGAACCTACGTACCGATTTGCACGGCACTGCCGTTCGCGTGACCGATATTGAGCCGGGTCTTGTCGGGGGAACCGAGTTCTCCAACGTCCGCTTTAAAGGTGATGACAGCAAAGCCGGTAAAACCTACGAAAACGCCAACGCGCTGACGCCAGAAGACGTGACGGAAGCGGTATGGTGGGTCGCGACGTTGCCAAAACACGTCAACATCAACACCGTTGAGATGATGCCGGTCAGCCAGACTTACGCAGGCCTGAGCGTTCATCGCCAAAGTTAGCATTTTAACTTAACCCGACCACCGGTCGGGTATGGGCTCGGCGGCAAAAAAAGCGTAAAATAACAGCTTAATCAGCTGATAAGAACGACTCAATGGCCGCCGAAACCCAACTGAACCCAACACAACCTGTTAACCAACAAATTTATCGCATTCTGCGTCGCGATATCGTGCACTGCCTTATTCCGCCAGGCACCCCGCTTTCAGAGAAAGAGGTTTCGTTGCGGTTTGACGTTTCCCGCCAGCCGGTACGTGAAGCATTTATTAAACTTGCGGAAAACGGCCTGATTCAGATTCGCCCACAGCGCGGCAGCTATGTGAACAAGATTTCACTGTCTCAGGTGCGTAACGGTTGTTTTGTCCGCCAGGCCATCGAATGCGCCGTAGCGCGCCGGGCCGCCACCATGATCACCGATGCGCAAAGCTATCAGCTCGAGCAGAATCTGCATCAGCAGCGCATTGCCATTGACCGTCAGCAATTAAATGATTTCTTCCTGCTCGACGATGAATTTCACCAGTTACTGTCAAATATCGCTGATTGCCAGCTAGCCTGGGACACTATCGAAAATATCAAAGCCGCCATCGACCGCGTGCGTTATATGAGTCTCGACCACGTATCCTCTCCGGAAATGCTATTAAAGCAGCATCATGAAATCTTTGATGCACTGGAAAAACGCGATGTCGCAAGAGTGGATAAAGCGATGACTCAGCACCTGCAGGAGATTGGCGAATCCGTATTGTTGATTCGTCAGGAAAACAGTGATTGGTTTAGTGAAGATTAATTGCATAAGGCCTTCAAGAATGAAGGCCTTATTTTTATCGAATCACCATGGTTGGGATATTCGCGTAGCGCAGAATAGATTCGGCGTTCGAGCCTAACAGATGCGTCGAAATACCACGCTGACGAGAGCCGATGACGATAGCGTCGTACTCACCGGTTTTGCTCAATGCAATGACTTCATCACGGATATTGCCAAATCTCACGTCGGTGTGCAGGCGCTCTGCGGGCATATCAAAGAGACGCTGCAGATTTTTCATCTTCTTGACGGATTCCGCCTGCATATAATCTTCGAACTTTTTAATATCCGCTGCGAAGCCTCGTAAAATAGAACGGTTGCTGTTGGGTAATACATTTAATAACGTAATTTCACCCGCCTCGCCCGCCAGGTAAACAGCATGACGAATCGCTTTATCGCTTAAATCCATTTCAAAAACATCTACAGGCATAAGAATTTTTTTGTACATAGCCCGAGCTCCTTATTCCAGAGGTTCCATTATTCTTTCGCTATAACCATGACATATTTATGGCTATGCCGATAGCATTAATTCACCAAAATGATAGTTTCAGTGTGAAAATAACCGTCCATTATTTCAAATTACTTAAAGGAACATAGAGAAGCGTCATCCTGCTATTTTTTGTAGGCCGGATAAGCGAAGCGCCATCCGGCCTAC
>CP070603.1:2438204-2439252 GCA_016939855.1 Kluyvera ascorbata | reverse complement strand
TTACGTTCCGCTAGCTGCTGAACTTCTGCCCATACACCATCGTCAACGGGGATCCCGGAACGCATAAAGTTGGCGCGGTTACGCATTTCCATTTCCCCAGGATAGAAGACTTCGTGACAACCTTCAGCCGGTGTTGAGGTTTTAACGTAGTCAGCCACGCTTTTGGCCATCGAGTCACTCCATTCAGTGCCGCCGAAATGCGCCGGATCAAAGACCATATAGACCTGACTTGCCCCGGTGCAACTACCCTGCTGAACCTTATCAATCTCATTGGTTGGCGAGCCGGCAGTCAGAAATGCCGCCATCGCATCAAGCAGAATCGCCATACCCGACCCTTTCCAGTAGCCTGTTGGCAGAATGCGCATCGACTCTTCGATTGGCCCCGGTTCATCGGTCAAATTCCCCTCTTTATCGTAACCGCCGGGGTATGGCAGTTTTTCACCTTTCAGCCGCGTGACTTGCAGTTTGCCATAGGCATATTGCGACATGGCCATATCGAGGACCAGCGCTCCCTCTTCCATAGGAACCGCCATGACAAACGGATTATTCCCCAAGCGCGTGTTTTTGGCTCCCCAGGCAGGCATACAGGATTCCGTATTCGTCCAGCACATTGCTGCATATCCCTGCTGGGCGGCTTTCCATCCGTATGTTCCCCCACGCATCCAGTGGGTGGTATTACGCATGCCGACAATGCCAACGCCGTATTCTTTTGCTAACGCCATGGCGCGCTCAGTGGCAAATAACGCGTTAGTAATGCCAATACCGCGGCCGCCATCATAAATTTCCATGGAAGCCAGCGATTTAATTAACTCAGGTTCCGCGTGAATATCGACCCAGCCTTTATTAACGTAATCAACAAACCGCGCCACGCGATTAAGCCCATGAGAGAAAATTCCATCACAGCTGGTTTCAGTATGAATCTGGGCACAAATATCTGCCTGCGTCTCACTGAGTCCAACATTGAGAAATGCTTGTTTAACCGTACGCTTCATTTCACTAAATGAAATTTTTGTCATGGTTTAATCTCCAGTTCAATGGGTAATCAGGA
>CP070603.1:2427828-2438188 GCA_016939855.1 Kluyvera ascorbata | reverse complement strand
ACTACCATACAAGTATGACTATATAAAAAAAGCTATAACGATCACAAAACGGCCGCTAGTGACGCTATAAAACGATGACACATAATCAGTAGGGGAAATAACGATGTGGGGCTACGGCAGGATAATAGAAATGAAGCGTGCCGCCAGAACGGCGGCACGATAAACGTTTACTGAGCGATAGCAGCGACGGTCGCTTTGGCACCTTTGCTCAACAGCGACAGATAGGCAGTCGTCACCTGGTCCACAAACTGCCCTACCTGCGGCAGATCTTTGCCGAAGATAGCTTCGATTGCCAGCAGAGCTTTCACGCGAGGTTCACCCTCTTCGCTCTGCTGTACCGCCGCCTGAATCACTGGCAGCAGCGGATCGCACACTTCGATGGCGTTACCTTGCTCATCAACACCGCCGACATAGCGCATCCAGCCCGCTACGCCCAGCGCCAGCAGCGCGAAGCTGCTGTTATCCGCCAGATGCCAGCGCACGGAATCCAGCATACGCTGAGGCAACTTCTGACTACCGTCCATCGCAATTTGCCAGGTACGGTGGCGCAGGGCCGGGTTGGTATAGCGCTCAATAAGCTGGTCAGCATAGCGCGCCAGATCGACGTTCTGCACTTTCAGCGTTGGCGCCTGTTCTTTCAGCATCAGATCATGCGCCGCGCGACGGTAATTTTCATCCCCCATGCAGTCGTTGATATGCTGGTAGCCCGCCAGGTAGCCCAGATATGCCAGGAATGAGTGGCTGCCGTTCAGCATACGCAGCTTCATCTCTTCAAACGGAATGACATCGCTAACCAGCTCAGCACCCGCCTTTTCCCACGCCGGGCGGCCTGCCACGAAATTATCTTCGATAACCCACTGACGGAACGGTTCACATGCAACGCCAGCCGGATCGCGAACGCCGGTCAGCTGTTCAATTTTGTCCAGTGTATCTGGAGTGACGGCAGGAACGATACGGTCAACCATGGTAGATGGGAACGTCACGTGCGACTCAATCCAATCGGCCAGACCCGCATCGACAGCGCGCGCATAGGCGCAGACAACGTTACGCATTACATGACCGTTTTCTGGCATGTTGTCGCATGACATCACGCTGAATGCCGGCAGACCTGCCGCTTTACGACGCGCCAGCGCTTCAACAACCACGCCAGGGGCGGATTTCGGCTGATGCGGGTTTTGCAGGTCAGCCACGATAAATGGGTGATCGAGCATCAGTTGGCCGGTCGCCGGAGAATGGCAATAGCCTTTTTCGGTGATGGTCAGAGAGACGATTGCGACCTGCGGCTCACACATTTTTGCCAGCACGGTTTCCAGACCATCAACCTGGGCATGCAGCGCTTCTTTGACGACGCCCACCACGCGGGCAGTCCATGCATCCGCGGACATTTCTGCCACGGTGTATAAATTGTCCTGATGATTCAGGTCGGCAATCTGCTGCTCACCGCCGATCAGGTTAACTTCGGTATAACCCCAATCGCTGCCGTGTTCTGAGGCGAGGATATCGGCGTAAACAGCCTGATGGGCGCGGTGGAATGCACCAAAGCCCAGGTGCACGATGCGTGACACCAGTTTGCTGCGATCGTAGGTCGGGAGAGTTGCCTTAGCGGTTAATAGCGTATTCTGCATCTTTTTGACTCACTGTAGAGAATGTTGATTGCCATACTAGATTAACGAGTTCATCTGAGGATATTTTGATTTGCGTTAATATATTGGCGATTGGTATGACATGATTTTTAAGTTGTGTGACAGCATAGGCAAAGTCATCGCTTCATACCCATGCTGTCACGGCAGGACGTTAGTTGACCTGCGCAGGACGGCTCAGCTTGCTGCCCGCTTGCTGTGGCTCGTTCCACAGATCGTCATAAGAGTATCCGGTCAGGTCTTCAACAATATGGCGGGTTTCTGGCGTCACATCGTGTTTCGAACCTTTCGCTTTCAGACGCTCTACCTCATCAACAAAGATCTTGTGCGTGCGTTTATTGAGTCGGAAAGTCACCGCCTGCCACAGCGCAATCAGCAGCAGACCCGCCGTCCCAATGAACAGCAGCATCGCAATGGTATTGACCGCGCTTTCAGGCTGTACTTGACTTCCCTTCACAAAGCCCCCTTCTTGCAGCATCACCCCCACAATAAAGGTGGCGATCGCTACCGTCGTTTTACGGGAGAACGTCATTACCGCGGCAAACAAGCCTTCACGGCGTTGACGAGTGATCATCTCATCAATATCCGGGATGAACGGGAATACGTTCCACGGCGTGAACTCCAGAACGCAGCGGCCCACCTGATACAATGCCGCCAGCACGACCAGAATGGTGATTTTATTATCGGTCGGGAACTGGTAAACCATAAACAGCCCGACCAGGCACAGCATCATCAGGGTATAGGCGAAGACGTACAGACGCGATGGGCCAAATTTAATGATGGCCACCCCAGCCAACAGCGTAACCGGCAGACCGACAATACTCATCGACAGCAGCGTCCCGGACAGCGATGGCGACACGTTCAGGCAGTAGACACAGAAGAAGACAAATACCGTGTTATAAACATCTTTCGCCGTAAATGAGAACAGATAGATAGCCAGATGTTTCCTGAACGCACGAACCTTCAGCGTTGAGAAATACTCTTTAAACAGGTTGCCAACTGCGGCGAGTTTTTCCGTGAATGAGCGCGGTTGACGAGCGCATTCCAGCTCAGCCAGCATCTCTGGCGTTAACTCGCGCTCCCAGGTGACTTTCCAGGAAATAAACACGCAGAACATGAACAGTACCGCGAAGACCACACCGTTAATAAAGTAGGCGTGCGGATCGTGTTCGCCAAAATGGCTGATCAATAAACCCGGAATAAAGGTGGCGAGGAAGGTCCCGGATGCCGACAGGAACATACGGCAGGTAGAGAGCTTGGTTCGTGAGTTGAAATCCTTTGTCATTTCAGACGGTAACGTCTCCCACGGGATCAATACAATGGCCGCAATGATTTCAAAGGCCAGGTAGACCGACAGGTAGAACCAGAAGCTCATTCCGGTGACCCATAGCAGAATATAAACCAGCATCAACGGCGCACCGATCAACAGGAAGAAACGGCGACGACCAAAACGCTTACCCAGTGGGTTTTTATAAAAGTGATCGGTAAAGCTCCCCATAAACAGACTGACGACCGCATCGACAATACGAGCAATCGCGACGATGGAAGCGGCTTCAACCGGCGATAAACCTACAAATGTCGTGTAAAAGAATAAAAGCCAGGCACCGATAACGGTAAACGCACCGCCGCCCATAATATCTGTTAAGCCATAGCCAATACTGACAGGGATTGTTATTTTTCTATTAGTACGAGACATGTTCTACCCTCAAGTAAGGAAGGACGTTAGAATCTGAAATAATTAACGGCGTTATCGTGACAAATATTTTTAATCATCCGCGTTAAGATCCTCTCATTATCAGGAACCTCTCCACGGTCAACCCAACCACCAATTACGTTGCAAAGAATACGGCGGAAATAATCATGGCGGGTGTAGGACACCAGGCTACGGGAATCCGTCAGCATGCCGACAAAGTGCATTAATAAGCCCTGGTCAGCCAGGCTGTTGAGCTGATTTTCCATGCCGCGACGGGTATCGTTAAACCACCAGCCAGAGCCGAATTGGATTGGCGATTTCACGCCGTCTTCACCGGACTGGAAGTTGGCAATAGTGGTCGCGACTACGTCGTTGTAGCTGGCGTTCAGGTTATAAAGAATGGTCTTCGGCAGACCGTTATTCTGCGCCATGGCGTCCAGCAGGCGGTTCAAGCCCGCAGCCAAATGGGTTTGATCGGCAATGGAGTCAAAACCGGTATTGATTCCCAGTTTGTGCAGCATCTGCGTGTTATTACTACGGATGGCGCCAAAATGGATTTGCATCGCCCAGCCGCGCTTTTTATATTCGCGGGCCAGCATGACAAACAGAGCGCTATTGAGCTGCGCGGTCTCGTGATCGGTCAACGATTCACCGTGACGCTTCTTGCTGAACAAGGCGTCGAGGCAGGCGTCATCCGCTGGCTGATACTCTACGGTGACCGGGCCATGATCCGAGATACGGCACCCCGTTTCATGGAAATGGTCAATTCTCTTAGCCAATGCCGCCGAGAAATCGCCAAAAGCATGGATCTCCGCTCCCGTTATCTGCGCGAGTTTGTCGGCAAACTGAGCGAAGGCCTGCGCATCTTCGATAAACAGGTCATCCGGTCGGAACGTTGGCAGCACCTGCGTTTTGAAGGTGGTATCCTGCTTGAGCAGACGATGATATTCCAGCGAGTCCAACGGTGCATCGGTGGTACAAATGACGGCCACGTTTGAACGTTCAATCAGGCGGCGTGGTTTAAAATCATCCGTGGTAATTTGTTCATTACAGTGCTGCATTACCTGCTGCCAGTTTTCACTGCTCAACATGTCATTACAGCCGAAATATTTATTCAGCTCCAGATGGGTCCAGTGATACAGCGGGTTACCAAAAGCCGCTTCTACGGTTTCAGCCCAGGCTTTAAATTTCTCCTCCGCCGTAGCCGTCCCGGTAATATAATGTTCGGCAATACCGTTAGCACGCATTGCGCGCCATTTATAATGGTCTCCTGCCAGCCATAACTGGGTGATACTATCGAAGTTTTTATTTTCGTAGATCTCTTTTGCATCAAGGTGACAGTGATAGTCGATAATTGGTAATTGAGCGGCTACATCTTTATATAACCGAGCACCAACTTCACTCTCGATCATGAATCGATCGTTAATAAAGCTCATAATATTTTATTAACCTAATTTGTATGGGTTGAGGATGTCATTTCTATAATTAAATACCCATCACCCTGCGGCGATGGGCAGATTATCAAGCATATTGTTGGTTGATTTTTTTCTCTTCTGCAGGCTGCATATCGGCTGCATCTGCGGCAAGGCTTAGGTCTCGGTCGCAAACTTCCGGCATCATCAATGCAGAAATAAGACCAATCAGCGAATAGCAAACCAGCATGATGACAATCGGATACCAGGAACCCGTCATGTTACAGAAAACACCTGCAAGCACCGGTCCAAAACCAACGGCTACCAGACCACCCGCCTCTTTCGAGATAGCCATGCGAGTAAAACGATTACGAGAGCCAAACATTTCGGCCATCGTAATATTCTCCAACGCAAACAGTCCCAGCACCGCGAAGTTATGGACAATGATAATAGACAGCATTATCACGCTGGCGCTGTAGGTTTTATCCACGATAATAGCCAGCATCGGGTACGCGAGAATAATGGCTGAAATGCTGAGTAAGATATAAGGCAGACGTCGACCATATTTATCCGACAACCAGCCAAGTAGTGGAATCGTCAGGAAGCCGATAATCGAGCTAATCATTAGCGCATCCGTTGGGATCTTTTTATCAAACAGCAGCGTCTGTACAAGATACCCTGCAAGGAAGGTCTGAATTAACCCTGAGTTCCCCGCCTGACCAAATCGAAGTCCCGTTGCCAGCCAGAAAGATTTACTGCGAAACATCGCGCCAATGCTGTTGTCACAGGCCGAAGCGTGGCTCACCAATGCCTCTCCTTCGCTGACTTTCTCAAACACCGGGCTCTCTTTCAGATTCAGACGCAGCCAGATAGCAAAGATCATCACCACAACGCTTGCCAGGAAAGGCACGCGCCAGCCCCATGCCACCAGCGCTTCACGATCGAGCAGGAAGAACATCACGGCCCAGATAGCGGTCGCGGTCAGCGTTCCGCAGTTTGTGCCCATCGCCACTAAAGATGAAATTAACCCACGTTTGCCTTTAGGGGCATATTCCGCCAGCATCGTGCCTGCACCTGAAATTTCAGCCCCGGCTCCTAACCCTTGAATAACGCGTAATGTCACCAACAGTACAGGCGCAAAAATGCCAATCTGTGCGTAGGTGGGTAACACGCCAATCAAGGTAGTACATATTCCCATCATGGTGATGGTAATAAACAGCACCTTTTTACGTCCTACACGGTCCCCCATTTTGCCGAAAATAACGGCGCCAATAATGCGTGCGATATATCCCGCGCCGTAGGTTCCTATCGCCAGAATTAAGGCCATTGCCGCAGACTGTTCAGGGAAAAATATCTCATGGAAAACTAATGCCGCACCTAAGGAATAGAGTTGAAAATCCATAAACTCCAATGCAGTTCCAAGCCAACCAGAAACAGCGGCTCTTACTAAATCAGATGTCGTTCTTTCATGTGTTAATTGCGTCATTGCAGTCATCTCTAGGTAAGATGCGAACAGCTTAATCGCATTATTTTGTTTTATTTATCGAACGTAAGCAGGACCTTACAACAAGACTTTTGGTCTTTTTCAAACAGTTCGATTGCATCAATTACGTGGTGATAATTGAAGTAATGCGTAATTAATTTGTCGGGATCAATTAACCCTTTTTCCAGCCATTCCAGAACTACCGGGAATTTATTCGCGTTCAGGCGTGAAGAGAAAATGGACAGCTCTTTACCGGTAATCCCCTGCTGGGTAATTGTTGAGGGATCGCTTGAGAAGCCCATCAGCACAATACGCGCGGCCGGGGAAGCCAGCGTAATGGCCTCCTGCATAATCGCTGGATGGCAGGCGGCATCGACAATAAGCGTCGGTTTAATGCCCTTCTCTTCCAGCCAATCCGCCAGCGGTTTGTCGCCATTGTTGATAACCCAATCGGCGCCACAACGTTCTGCCATCGCCAGCCGTTCATTTATTCTGTCGGCAACAATCACTTGTTTAACGTGATAGACCCCTTTCAGCGCCTGCAAGGTCGTTAAACCCATTGGGCCCGCGCCGTAAATTAAGGCTACGTCCGCTTCCGTTGGCTTAACCTGCCCGGTCACGTTCGCCGCGATGGTAAAAGGCTCAACCATCACCGCGTGGTGGTCGGCAATATTGTCGGCGACCAACCAGGCATTTTTTGCCGGAACCACCGCATATTCACTAAAACCGCCATCACGATGGACACCGAGCACCACCAACGAAGTACATACGTTAGGTTTTCCCACCGAGCACGGGTAGCAATGACCACAGCTAATAACCGGGTCGATACAGACGCGCTGGCCGATTTTCCTATCGGTGACACCTTCACCAACCGCATCAATCACGCCAAAGAATTCGTGCCCGATAACGCGTGGGTAACGGGCAAACGGATTGTGACCGCGGTAAATATGGCTATCAGAACCGCAGATTCCTGCCATTTTTACTTTTACACGCACTTCGCCGATTCCCGGCTCTGCCCGCTCCCTGTCTTCAATTACGAGCGTATTTGGCTCTTTAATCACAATGCTTTTCATTCTGGACTCCTTATTACCAGTTCCACAATGTGCCATCTTCCAGTCGTGCTACCGGCAGATAGGCAGGCTCATACGGATATTTTGCTGCCAGCTTTTCATCAAACTCGATGCCTATTCCTGGTTTGTCGCCAGGGTGCATATAGCCATTATCGAAGGTCCAGCTATGCGGGAAGACTTCCAGCATCTGCTCGGAATAACCCATGTATTCCTGCACGCCGAAGTTTGGTACCCACAGGTCAAAGTGCAGCGCAGCCGCCATGCAAACCGGAGAGAGATCCGATGGACCATGAGAACCCGTACGTACCTGATAGAGCGAGGCAAAGTCGGCAATGCGGCGCATACCGGTGATGCCGCCCGCGTGCGTAATGGTGGTGCGGATATAGTCAATCAGCTGTTCTTCAATCAGCTGTTTACAATCCCAGATGCTGTTGAACACTTCACCAACCGCAATCGGGGTCACGGTGTGCTGGCGAATAAGGCGGAAGCACTCCTGGTTCTCGGCTGGCGTAGGGTCTTCCATCCAGAACAGGCGGTAATCTTCGATGCTCTTACCAAAACGCGCTGCTTCAATTGGGGTCAGGCGATGGTGCATGTCGTGCAGCAGGTGTTCGTCAAAACCAAATTCGCTACGTACGGCATCAAAAAGTTTCGGCGTGAAGTCGAGATACTTCTCGGTCGACCACAGTTGTTCTTCCGGCCACTGCCCTTTGGTGGCTGGTTCGTAGGCCAGACCTTTACCTTTGGACATGCCATAGGTGGTTTTCATACCCGGTACGCCGCACTGCACGCGAATGGCTTTGAAACCCATCTCTTTATGACGCGCGTAATCTTCCAGTACCTCATCAATGGTACGACCGGTGGTGTGGCAGTAAACCATCACGCCTTCGCGGGAGGCGCCACCCAGTAACTGGTACAGCGGCATGTTGGCGGCTTTGGCTTTAATGTCCCACAGCGCCATATCAACCGCCGAGATAGCGGACATTGTCACCGGCCCGCGACGCCAGTAAGCGCCTTTATAGAAGAACTGCCAGATGTCTTCGATGCGGTGCGCATCGCGCCCCACCAACTGCGGGCACAGATGATCCTTCAGGTAGGAGGCAACGGGCAGTTCGCGACCATTTAAGGTTGCATCACCGTAGCCAACCAGGCCGCTATCGGTGGTAATTTTCAGCGTGACGAAGTTACGTCCAGGACAGGTTACAAAAACCTCAGCACCCACAATTTTCATCTTCAATCCTTAAATTCACATCTTATCGGTTAGTGCGGCGAACTTACGCCTCAGTCGACTACCATACAAGTATAAAGATCGAAAATTACTGGTGAAGATCACAAAAATTCAGCGGTTAGCGGCGAGGTAAATGATGAGGAATTACGAAGAGAAATGAGGCATAGCGGCCCATTCAGGCCGCGTATTAGCTACGTCCCCAACCGGCGACGATAATCAGCATTCCGCACAGCGCTACCGCGGCACCGAGCCAGTCGTAAGCGGTGAGCTTTTCACCTTCGACAACACGTAACCACAGCAGCGCGGTGAAGATATAAACGCCGCCGTAGGCCGCATACACACGGCCGCTGGCAGCAGGATGCAGCGTTAAAAGCCAGACAAACATAGCCAGTGCAAGCCCCGCAGGGGCCAGCAGCAAAGGTGTCGCGCCTCGCTTCAACCAAAGCCATGGCAGATAACAGCCAATAATTTCACACAGCGCGGTGGCAAAAAAGAGTAGAGAGGTCTTTAACATCGTTATTCATCATCAACATACGAATGGCCTATCATACCCAAATATCAAGCACATTCGACCACGCTATTTTCACGGGTATGCCGGTGGGGAGAGTTGTAGTAGACTGAATTCAGGAGTCATCGTTTTCACTACGTTAAAGGAACTCATCGATGAAAATTACACTTAGCAAACGCCTGTGCCTGACGGCTATGCTGACGCTGGGTGCCTTTGTGTACACCGCCTCGGCTTCCGCTGAAACAAACAAACTGGTTATTGAATCTGGCGATAGCGCGCAGAGTCGCCAGAACGCGGCGATGGATAAAGAGCAATGGAACGACACCCGTCAGTTGCGTCAGAAAGTTAACAAACGCGTTGAAAAAGAGTGGGATAAAGAAGATGTTGCTTTTGACGCCCGTGACAACTGTCTGAAAAGCACCAACGTGAACGCGTACTGGGAACCGAATACCCTACGCTGCCTTGACCGCTCAACCGGACGAAGCATCAGATAATATTAAAAAGGGCGCTGTTTAGCGCCCTTTTCTATTCAACATCATCCGTTTAATAATACTGAATCGAGTTCTTAATGGTGTAATGCTCAGTGACCGATGGGGTCACACTCTGGTCGACAATGGTCAGGTCGCAGCTCACCGGGTTGTCGTGTCTATCATAGTCGCAGCTCTGGGTCACATTCCCTGCGAGCTTCTTGTTGAGCAGGCTCACCGCGGTGTAGTCGAGTTTTTTACGAGCGTCCTGCGACGGCGTTGAGATAACCGACAGCGTGATGCCTTTTTGCGTCGACACCTTACCCAGCGGATAACCCTCGCTATCGTAATGGTAGTCCACCTCGCCGTCCTTACCGAGCGCTTTCACCACGAAACCATTGTCATCGGTCTCCCATTTGACGCCCGCTGACGGAAACTCAGCCAGTTGGCATTTCCCCTGGAGAAGGACACGTTTTTCATGGGTGACGCCATCGAGGTAATAGTTAGCGTTCAGCACCAGCAGCGCGCCGGTATCCTGCTCAATATCATGAAACTCCAGCAGGTCGAAACACCCTTCCTGTGACAACTGCGCACTCACGCGCTTCGCCACCTCGCCTTTCGCATTGAGCAACGTCTGGCTGAAATCCTTAACCGGGCCGCGCAGCGGGTCAAAATCAAACTCATTAGAAAAACTCGCCATTTCTGGAGTGAATGCCGCAGGGGAATTATTGTTATCACAGCCGGCGAGTACGGTCATCACGCAGGCCAGTAAGATCAGTTTCTTCACGTCACAATCCTGTTTCAGAATTTTTTCCAATTCTATTAGCACGTTAATAGCAATTCGCACCTTAACCAGCAC
>CP070603.1:2427707-2427784 GCA_016939855.1 Kluyvera ascorbata | reverse complement strand
GGCATGAGTGTATTTATAGTATGGCTATATTAATCAATATCGTAGCATAGCTGTTACCGGGATGTTCCCCATTACTT
>CP070603.1:2425046-2427648 GCA_016939855.1 Kluyvera ascorbata | reverse complement strand
TTAGTTTGGTCTACCTGCAACCTGGCGGATTCGCTACATAGGTTGTCACCTTTGCGTCGGTAATCCGACTGCTGATTGAGCAGGATAAAGGGAGTCGAACGCAAAGGAGAGTCACCATGTTACAAGAACCATCGCAGAAATATTCCCCTCATATTCCCATTGCTCTGCCAGACCGCCAGTGGCCGAATAAACAGCTGGCTCACGCCCCACGCTGGCTTTCCACCGACCTGCGCGACGGTAATCAGGCGTTGGCGGAACCGATGGATTCGGTCCGCAAATTACGTTTTTGGGAACTGTTGCTTAAATGTGGCTTCAAGGAGATTGAAGTGGCCTTTCCCGCCGCATCAGAGACGGATTTCCAGTTTGTTCGCCAACTGATTGAAGACAATCTGATACCAAAAGATGTCACCATTCAGGTGCTCACTCAGGCGCGTACCGATCTGATTGAACGCACCTTCGCGGCACTGGATGGCGCGGCTAGTGCGACGGTGCATCTGTACAACGCCACTGCGCCACTTTTCCGTGAACTGGTGTTCCGTCAAAGCAAAGAAGAGATCATTCAGTTGGCCGTCAGCGCAACGCAAAAAATTCGTGCATTGTGTGAAGCTAATCCGCAGACCCACTGGAGCTATGAATACTCACCGGAAACCTTTTGTTTTACCGAGCCTGATTTTGCCCTGCAGATTTGTGAAGCGGTCGCCGATATCTGGGAGCCCTCTGCTGAAAGGCAAATGATCATTAATCTGCCTGCCACCGTTGAAGTGAATACCCCTAATGTGTACGCCGATCAGATTGAGTATTTTTGCCGCCATTTTTCACGACGTAATGCTGTATGTATCAGCGTGCATCCGCATAATGACCGCGGAAGCGGTGTCGCCAGCGCGGAGCTGGCAATACTCGCAGGCGCCGACCGCGTAGAGGGCTGCTTGTTTGGTAATGGTGAACGTACCGGGAACGTGTGTCTGGTTACGCTGGCGATGAATCTCTACAGCCAGGGGATTTCGCCAAAACTTGATTTTAGCGATATGAAACACGTTGTCGAAGCGGTCGAACAATGTAACCAGTTGCCGGTCCATCCGCGTCACCCCTATGCGGGTAAACTCGCCTTTACTGCCTTTTCGGGGTCGCACCAGGACGCTATCAAAAAGGGATTCACCGCTCGGGGACAATCCGCCTGTGAGCGCTGGGAAATGCCATACCTTCCCGTCGACCCGAACGATATTGGCTGCAGCTACGAAGCGGTGATTCGCGTCAACAGCCAGTCAGGGAAAAGCGGTGCGGCATGGATATTAGAGCAAAATCACGGCCTCAAACTCCCGCGGCGCCTGCAGCAAGACTTTAGTCATCATGTTCAGAAACAGACTGACAGCGATGGTCGCGAAATGACGCTGGCAGATATCTGGCACTTATTCCGTAAGCTTTATATTCGCTTTCAAGCAGCCGAGTGGCAATTGCTGGAATACCAGAGTGAAAGCCTGGAGGACGGTGGAACATCGCTTCGCGCGCGAATTCAAACCGCAAATGGCATCATACCGTTAAAGGGAAAAGGAAATGGGTTGCTTTCCGCTGCCGCCGATGCGCTGAAATCGCAGTTTACATTAGCCTTCGCAATTGAAGACTATCATGAGCATACGCTTGGCAGACACAACGAGAGCCGGTCTGCGGCCTATATTTGCTGTACGTTTGCTGATGGCGAAAGCCGTTGGGGAGTGTGCATTAACAACGACGTGGCGCGAGCGTCATTGCAGGCATTGCTGAATGCATTGTCACTTTATCCGCGTGACTGAAAGTAATCACTTGGGGAAGCCCCCAAAATACGGCGGAACATGGCGCTGAATGCGCTGTGGCTTTCATACCCGAGCTCCAGGGCCACGCGTAAAACCGATTGCCCCTGGGCAAGATAATTGAGGGCAATCATCACTTTTGCGCGCCGCACCCACTCACTGAATGACAGCCCCGTTTGTTTTTGGAAATGCCGTAACAACGTTCTTTCACTCATGTTGAGCTGGGCCGCGGCCATTGCAGCGGTCCAGGGTTTACCGGGTTCGTTCTGGATCTGCTGACACAGCATCTGTAATGCGGCTGTTTTCGGTTCAGGAAGATTAAACGGCAGCACGTTCATTACGCGTATCTCATCCAGAATCAGTTCGTAGATTCTCTCTTCCCGGCTTCCGGCCGCGTAGTGTGTGGGCAGCGACAACGAATTAATGATTAATTCTCGCAGCAAATCTGAAATCTGAACGACCTGACAAACTGAAGGTAAGTCAGCCCGGGCAAAAGGGTCGATAAACAACGTTCTCGCCGCAACATTGCCAGTAATCTTAAGGCAATGGTGTGTCCCTGCTGGCAACCATACCCCCCGACTCGGTGGGACGATCCAGTACCCCTGCTCCGTTTCAACCCTGACGACACCGCTCAGCGTATGCAGTAACTGCGCGCAATCGTGACTATGCCAGGGCTCCGTCGCGCCGTGAGGGTAATCATGGGCAAAAGGAACCAGTGGCCGGGTAGAGAAGTTAAATTGAAGGCTCGTCGTCATCGCTTTATTTCTGAAAAAGAAATGAAAGTAGCATAGAAAATGTAATGTAAGGAAGTATGGTGT
>CP070603.1:2423946-2424841 GCA_016939855.1 Kluyvera ascorbata | reverse complement strand
TATTTTCTTTTTTCATAGACGAGATTTTACATGTTATGATATAATATCAAAGAAGAATATACAGGTTAATATCCTGTCAAAAATGTAAATAAATTTTCGAGGAGAGCATTCCAGTGGGACGTAAATGGGCCAATATTGTTGCTAAAAAAACGGCTAAAGACGGTGCAACGTCTAATGTTTATGCAAAATTCGGTGTAGAAATCTATGCTGCGGCTAAGCAAGGCGAACCAGACCCAGAATCAAACTCAGCGTTAAAGTTCGTTATTGAACGAGCAAAACAAGCACAGGTCCCTAAGCACGTTATTGATAAAGCGATTGATAAAGCCAAAGGCGGCGGCGATGAGACGTTCGTCCCAGGTCGTTATGAAGGCTTTGGCCCAAGTGGCTCAATGATTATCGCTGAAACGCTGACCTCGAACGTTAACCGTACGATTGCTAACGTCCGCAACATTTTCAATAAAAAAGGCGGCAATATCGGAGCGGCTGGTTCTGTCAGCTATATGTTTGATAACACTGGGGTGATTGTTTTTAAAGGAACAGACCCTGATCGCATTTTTGAAATCATGCTTGAAGCTGAAGTTGATGTTCGCGATGTCACTGAAGAAGAAGGCAACATCGTTGTTTATACTGAAGCCACAGACCTGCATAAAGGCATTGCAGCGCTAAAAGCTGCTGGTATTACCGAATTCTCAACTACAGAATTAGAATTAATTGCACAATCAGAAATTGAGCTTTCACCAGAAGATTTAGCCATCTTTGAAGGGCTTGTTGATGGCCTTGAAGCTGACGATGATGTACAGAAAGTATATCATAACGTTGCGAATCTCTAATTTTCATTTAAAGAAATCTGTCGTTATGGCAGATTTCTTTATCTTATAGTAGTGTTATCATAATT
>CP070603.1:2420922-2420997 GCA_016939855.1 Kluyvera ascorbata | reverse complement strand
GTACAAACCAATAGACCTTCTTGTTCGTATGCCTTTATTTACCCCACGCTGACCCCTGGTTTGTTTTTCATACAG
>CP070603.1:2406413-2420804 GCA_016939855.1 Kluyvera ascorbata | reverse complement strand
TATCAATAATAGCCGGTTAGCTTATATAAATAGTATGTTAACTAAATTATAATTCTTTAACATCCAGTCGATAGGTAAGGTTAAAATGCGGTTAATTGCTATGTTATTGAGCGTTGTGATCTCCACCCAGGTCTGGGCTGGAACGCTTCCCAAGCCTGAGGGGAAAGTGCTTTTAACCCTGACCGGTAATATTGCAAATACCAATGCTGACGGAAAAGCCGTTTTTGACACCGCCAGCCTCGAGAAATTGGGCATGATTAGTTTTCAGACCTCCTCCCCCTGGTATAATGGGCGTACGACTTTTACAGGCATATCCCTGCAAAAACTGATGGATTACGTCGGTGCGAAAGGCTCAGTGGTAAAGGTCACTGCGCTCAATGACTACACTACCGTTATCCCGCTTAGCGACTTCAAAAAATACAATGTCATCCTTGCCTTAAAAATCAACGGAGAATATATGCGCGTCCGTGATAAAGGCCCTCTATTTATTGTTTACCCCTATGACAGTGTTCCTGAACTGAATAATCAGGTTTTTTATTCTAGATCGGCCTGGCAAGTCAGCAGAATGAGTATTGAGTAGGAGTTCAGACCAACATAATGAACAGAATACTGGCTGGCATTATCTTTTCTCTCTTCATATCAACAGGGTATGTGTCTTTCCTTGTGCATGAAAGACAACAAGAGTTACAGAAACTGACCCACTACGCCAACTCATGGTCTGCTGCACAGTTGGTATCGGAATATTACCGGTTAGAATCATGGCTCGGTCTTTACACGATCGACGATACCATGGCGATTGATGGCGTGCGTCTGCGTCTCGACATTATGCTCAGCCAGAGTGATTTAATGAAAGAAGGCGATTTAGGCCAATATATAAACAGCAGCAAAGCCCATCATGAACTGGCTTTAAGGCTTGAAAAAACGCTGGGTGAGCTCGATGTTCATCTCGAAAAAATGGACCGTTCGGAACTTAAGTCATATCTTAAGGTAATGCATACGCTTGATGTGCCTCTCAGCCGTCTCTCATCCGGCGCATTAGACAAAGACGTTAACTCAGTTAATGAAGCCAACCTCAAAATTCAAACCCTTTACTATATTTATTCGGCAGCCGCTGTATTACTGATAATACTGAGTGCCATACTGGGTATGATGATCTTCTTCCAGAACAGAAATATTCTGAAGGCGCACCTACAGGTTAAAAGCCTGGCTGAAGAGCTCCAGAGATCTAAAGAAAAACTGCAAACCCAGAATGCAAAACTGGAATACGATGTTTTCCATGACCCTTTGACCGAGATGAACAACCGTCAATTTTTTTGGTGGAATCTCAATAAAACTATCGAAGCAGCAAAACAAAACAACACTACCGTCGCGGTAATGCTGTTTGATTTAGACCGATTCAAAGAGGTCAATGATACCTATGGTCATGATGCGGGCGATATGCTATTACGCCAGATATCCCAACGTTTGATCTCGCTGAATATGCCTTCGGATACGCTCTATCGCCTGGGTGGCGATGAATTTGCGTTTCTCTCAATCGATCTGACTGAGAGTAGCGCCGTTTCACAAGCGCAAAAAATAGGCGAGTCGCTCAACCAGCCCTACACGATTTATAACACGATTATCAATATCACCACCTGCATTGGTATCGTCATTTCGGAAACTGAACGCCGCTCCGACTATCTCTATAAATATGCCGACCTGGCGCTTTATGAAGCCAAAAATGAAGGTCCAGGGAAAATAAAAGTTTTCCGCCAGCGAATGCTAGACAAGCTGCAGGAAAGCAGAAAGCTTGAGCATGATATGGCCATGGCATTAATGAATAAAGAGTTCGTGGTCTATTATCAGCCGATCGTCGATTCGTTCAGCCGCGAAATTTACAGCTATGAAGCGTTGATCCGCTGGATTCATCCTGTAAAAGGCCTGCTGTCGCCGGATAGCTTTATCCCTGTTGCGGAAAAAACAGGCATGATTAACGAGATGGGAAAATCGGTGCTGGAAATGGCCTGCCGGGAAGCCGCTTCCTGGGCTGTTCCGGCCAAAATTTCCGTCAACGTCTCTCCTGTCCAACTGAGCACGAAAGGCTTTGCCGGAATTGTACTGTCGATATTAAAAGAGACGGGGCTTCCGGCCGACCGCCTTGAACTGGAAGTGACAGAATCCTCTCTTTTTACCGAGAGCAATACGCCGATGAATGCGCTTAACAAACTCAGAGCGCTTGGCGTGAAGATCTCTATCGATGATTTCGGTACCGGCTATTCTTCCCTTTCTCGGTTGAGCAAGCTGGCCTTTGATAAAATCAAAATAGACAAATCCTTTGTGCATTCGCTCGCAACGCAAGAGGACGCACTGAATATCATCAAACTCATTACCGGCGTGGCGAAGTCCCTCAACATGAAAGCGATTGCAGAAGGTGTCGAAACGCAGGAACAGCTAGAAAGCCTTCAGGCACTCGGCTGTGATTTCGCTCAAGGGTATCTTTTTAGCAAGCCTCAGCCGTATATCGCAGCGGAAATCAAAAATGGTAAACAGAGTATTCCGACATGACCACTTTTCATCATCTTGAGGCTACCAGCCTTCGCGGCGAACTCATCTCAATGTCCGACTATGCTGGCAAACTGGTTCTGGTCGTCAATACCGCCAGCCAGTGTGGTTTCACGCCGCAGTACGCAGGTCTTGAAGCGCTCTACAAAAAATACGCATCCCAGGGCCTGGTGATACTGGGTTTTCCCTGCAACCAGTTTGGCAAACAGGAACCCGGTGGTGCTGATGACATCGCGCAAACCTGTCACATCAATTACGGCGTCAGCTTTCCGATATTTGAAAAAGTTGAGGTCAACGGCGCCGCCGCGCACCCTGTGTTTCGTTATCTGAAGGACCAATTACCCGGCATCCTGGGTGGGCGTATCAAGTGGAACTTCACCAAGTTTTTGGTAGGCCGCGATGGCAAGCCGCTCAAGCGATTTGCTCCCTTCACCACCCCGGAGAAAATGGAAGGCGCGATCGTTGCGGCACTTAAGAACTAAGTGCCTTTTCATTGGCTGACAAAAGGAAGTCTAAGACAAATCAGAAAGTTATCGTCAAAGACAGTCACTTACACTGTCAATGCTATACTTCCCTGCGAATCTCATGAAAAGGAGCCTATCATGCAATCATCACGTTGGTTACTGGCACTACTGCTCGCTGGCGCAATGCCTGCGCTTGCCGCCGTACCTGACTCCTGTGAGCGTGTCAGGAGCGACATTCAGCAGAAAATCATCCAGAACGGCGTAGCCGAAAGCGCCTTTACCCTTGATATCGTGCCCAACGATCAGGCCGATAAAGCTGGGGCTCAGGTCGTCGGCCACTGCGCTAACGACACCTTTAAAATTCTCTACACCCGCACCGATAACGCCCAGTAATACGCTACCGCCTCCAGCAGGAGGCGGTGCTTTCTAGTCTTTCCTCTCGACAACAAACTCCAGTGCAATGCCAACCAGTACGCCATCGCGTAACGTTTGATCATCGGATAACGCATCCAGGTCACCCTGAAAACGCAGCTTTTGCGACGTGGTGTTAATGGTCAATTTTGAATGCAAACAGGGCAGCGCCTGTGAACTGACGGGATAGACCACGCGCCCAGAAACCAGTACAGGGATCTTGCGCAACGCCGCGGATTGCAACACCCCTATCGTGGAATACAGCACGGCCACTGGCGTCACGGCGAGGACTTTTCCCTCCGTCACGCTGATGAAGTCGAGCAAAATTTCGGGGCGTAAAAAATTTAACCCTTTGTAGGGAACCGTGACCGTCTCAATCGCGGGCATCGGAATAACAGAAGAAACGATATCCTGCATAGGTGACTTCCATAAGTAGCGGATTAGCGGTAAGAAATTCGATTAACGATAAACGGTCAACCGTAATAAAACTGTTTTTATGTTGTAAAACAATTATGCACACGCCCCCTGCAACTGGCAAACGCCACCATGCAAATACCTCATTAGTGCAACCGTGTATTTTGACCAGGGTTAATACTTGTATACCACTAACCAGGTATCCTCTCCCCATTATTAGCAGGTTTTTAATTTCTCGTTGAAATCATTAAACAAAAATAATGGAGTGAGTGATGTCAAATCAGGAAAAGCCTGGGGGGCTAAGTCGACGCACCCTAATAAAATCATCGGCTATCGGCTCATTAGCCTTCGCGGCAGGCAGCCTCTCGCTCCCCTTCTCTTTGCGCGCCACGGCCGCCGCGGTACAGCAGGCTAATCAGCCGGAAGATAAGGTGGTTTGGGGGGCATGCTCCGTCAACTGCGGTAGCCGCTGCGCGTTGCGTCTGCATGTCAAAGACAATGAAGTGTACTGGGTAGAAACCGACAATACCGGCCATGACGTTTATGGCGATCACCAGGTACGCGCCTGTCTGCGCGGACGCTCAATTCGCCGTCGAATCAACCATCCTGACCGCCTGAACTATCCTATGAAACGCGTAGGCAAACGTGGCGAAGGCAAATTTGAGCGCATTAGCTGGGATGAGGCACTGGACACTATCGCCAGCAACCTCAAACGCGTGGTGAAGGATTACGGCAACGAATCCGTCTACATTAACTACTCTTCCGGTATCGTCGGCGGCAATATCACCCGCTCCTCGCCATCCGGTTCCGCCGTAATGCGCCTGATGAACTGCTATGGCGGCTCGCTAAACCAATACGGCACCTACAGTACCGCCCAGATTGCCTGCGCTATGCCGTATACCTACGGCACCAACGACGGCAACAGCACCTCCGATATCGAAAACAGCAAACTGGTGGTGATGTTCGGCAACAACCCGGCAGAAACCCGCATGAGCGGCGGCGGCATAACCTATTATCTTGAACAAGCTCGCGAACGCTCAAATGCGCGCATGATCGTTATCGATCCGCGCTATACCGATACCGCCGCTGGTCGTGAAGATGAGTGGATTCCGATCCGTCCTGGTACCGATGCCGCGCTGGTTGCCGGTATTGCCTGGGTGTTGATTGACGARAATCTGGTCGAYCAGCCGTTCCTCGATAAATACTGCGTYGGYTACGACGAGAAAACCCTGCCAGAAGGCGCGCCGGCCAACGGTCATTATAAAGCCTATATTCTCGGTCAGGGCGATGACGGCGTGGCGAAAACGCCGCAGTGGGCATCGCATATTACCGGCATTCCGGCGGACAGAATCATCAAGTTGGCCCGTGAAATTGGCAGCGCTAAACCGGCCTATATTTGTCAGGGCTGGGGGCCGCAGCGCCAGGCGAACGGTGAGCTTTCTGCCCGTGCAATTGCCATGCTGCCTATTCTGACCGGTAACGTCGGCATTAACGGCGGTAACAGTGGCGCGCGTGAATCGACGTACACCATCACCATCGAGCGTTTCCCCGTGCTGGAAAACCCGGTCAAAACGGCGATTTCCTGCTTTACCTGGACCGATGCCATCGACCACGGCGCCGAAATGACCGCCACCCGCGACGGCGTACGTGGCAAAGATAAACTGGATGTGCCCATCAAGTTCTTCTGGAACTATGCGGGCAACACCATTATTAACCAGCACTCGGATATCAATAAAACCCACGAGATTTTGCAGGACGACAGCAAATGCGAAATGATCGTGGTGATTGAGAACTTCATGACCGCCTCGGCGAAATACGCCGATATCCTGCTGCCCGATTTAATGACCGTGGAACAGGAAGACATTATCCCGAACGATTACGCCGGGAACATGGGCTATCTGATCTTTATTCAACCAGCCACCGCGCCAAAATTTGAACGCAAACCTATCTACTGGATATTAAGCGAAGTGGCAAAACGTCTCGGCAGCGACGTATATCAGAAATTCACCGAAGGACGTTCGCAGGAGCAGTGGTTACAGTACCTCTACGCCAAAATGCGCGCCAAAGATGAGGATTTGCCGACCTATGATGAACTCAAAAAGATGGGCATCTACAAGCGTAAAGATCCAAACGGCCACTTTGTCGCCTACCAGAGCTTCCGCAAAGACCCGGAGGCTAATCCGTTAAAAACGCCGTCAGGAAAAATCGAAATCTACTCCAGCCGTCTGGCCGACATTGCCGCGAAATGGCAGCTTGAGAAAGACGAAACCATCAGCCCGCTGCCGGTTTACGCCTCGACCTTCGAAGGCTGGGA
The DNA here is from genome assembly GCA_016939855.1 of Kluyvera ascorbata. Taxonomy (GTDB): domain Bacteria; phylum Pseudomonadota; class Gammaproteobacteria; order Enterobacterales; family Enterobacteriaceae; genus Kluyvera; species Kluyvera ascorbata_C. The sequence goes on along the minus strand of CP070603.1, from coordinate 2,414,660 downwards.
CGATCCGTTGCGCGGTACTTTCCCGCTACAGCTGTTCGGCTTCCACTTCAAAGCGCGAACTCACTCCAGCTACGGCAACGTTGATGTGCTGAAAGCCGCCTGCCGCCAGGAAGTATGGTTAAACCCGCTGGATGCGCAGAAACGTGGGATCCAAAACGGCGACATGGTGCGCGTGTTTAACAGCCGCGGTGAACTGCGTATTCCAGCAAAAGTTACGCCGCGCATCATGCCGGGGGTATCCGCAATGGGTCAAGGCGCTTGGCACAATGCCGAGATGAACGGTGACCGGATCGATCACGGTTCCTGTATCAATACGCTGACGACGCATCGCCCTTCTCCCCTGGCGAAAGGCAACCCGCAGCACACTAACCTGGTTGAGATCGAGAAGGTATAAGGACTAGCCAATGAGTACCCAATACGGATTTTTCATCGACTCCGCGCGTTGCACCGGTTGTAAAACCTGCGAGCTGGCGTGTAAAGATTWCAAAGACTTAACTCCGGACGTCAGCTTCCGTCGTATYTACGAATACGCGGGCGGCGACTGGCAGGAAGATAACGGCGTCTGGAACCAGAACGTCTTTGCCTATTACCTGTCCATCGCCTGTAACCACTGCGAAGACCCKGCCTGTACCAAAGTGTGCCCGAGYGGCGCGATGCACAAACGTGAAGATGGCTTTGTGGTCGTCAACGAAGATGTCTGCATCGGCTGCCGCTACTGTCACATGGCCTGCCCGTACGGCGCGCCGCAGTACAACGAAGCCAAAGGTCACATGACCAAATGCGATGGCTGTCATGAGCGCGTGGCAGAAGGTAAGAAACCGATTTGCGTGGAATCCTGCCCGTTGCGMGCGTTGGATTTCGGCCCTATCGAAGAGCTGCGTCAGAAGCACGGTACGCTGGCGGCGGTTGCTCCGCTGCCTTCTGCWCACTTCACTAAGCCAAGCATTGTGATTAAACCTAACGCCAATGCACGTCCGTGCGGCGATACCACKGGCTATCTGGCCAATCCGAAGGAGGTGTRAGATGGGWAGTGGATGGCATGAATGGCCGYTGGTGCTGTTTACGGTGCTGGGGCAGTGCGTTGCGGGAGCTACCATCGTCACCGGCTTAGGCTGGCTGGCGGCGCGTCATGAACCTGCCGATCAACGTCGCATTGTATTGAACATGTTTTTCCTGTGGGTTGTCATGGGCATTGCTTTTTTCGCCTCTGTGCTGCACCTCGGCTCACCGTTACGCGCGTTCAACTCGCTAAACCGCGTGGGAAGTTCTGCGCTCAGTAACGAGATAGCCAGCGGTTCCGTTTTCTTCGCCGTAGCAGGATTCTGGTGGTTACTGTCAGTGATGGGTAAAATGCCCGCCGCGCTTGGGCGTCTGTGGCTGCTGGTCAGCATGGTGCTCGGCCTGGTATTTGTCTGGGCAATGACGCGTGTTTATCAGATAGATACCGTGCCAACCTGGTATAATAGTTACACCACGGCGTCGTTCTTCCTGACCGTACTGCTCACCGGGCCACTGTTTGCAGCCCTGCTGCTTAAAATGTCAAAGGTGCCGTTCAACGGTAAATTCTTTGCCTCGGTCAGCGTGCTGGGCTATTTGCTCAGCTTAGCCGTCGTCGTAATGCAAACCGCTGATCTGGGCTTTATTCACAGTTCAGTTCAGCAGGCAAACGCGCTGCTGCCGGACTGGAGCACCTTGCAGGTGTCGCGCTTCGCACTGCTAGCGGCGGGTTTAGGCTGCTGGCTCTGCCCGTTACTGCGTCGCGTTCCGCCGCGGGCTGCGGGTCTGGCGCTTGGTCTGGTACTGATGCTGGCAGGCGAACTTATCGGTCGCGGACTGTTCTATGGTCTACATATGACCGTCGGCATGGCAATTGCCGGGTAATTCACCGGTGCGGGAGCAATCCCGCACCCTTTTAAGGAAATGCAGTAATGAATGACGTTCAGCACAACAACGCTTTAGCGTTCTCCGCCCGTGTACTGGGTGCTTTGTTCTATTTTGCGCCGAACAGCACGCTTGCCGAACCGCTGGTGACTGCCTTTACCGACGGTGAGTGGGTGACGCAGTGGCCGTACGCTGTTCTGCACGCCGATACCCTCTCCGCTGGATTTGCCGCACCCGCTGAAGAATCCCTGGCAGAGGCCTGGCAGCGCCTATTTATCGGCCCTGATGCGCTACCGTCGCCGCCGTGGGGCTCCGTTTGGTTAGACCGCGAGAACGTTCTGTTCGGCGACTCCACGCTGGCGCTGCGCCAATGGATGCGTGAAAACCAGATTGCGTTTGATGTGCAGCAAAACGAGCCCGAAGATCACTTTGGCACCTTACTGATGCTCGCCGCCTGGCTGGTTGAAAATGGCCGCGAAGAGGCCTGCGATCAGCTACTGGCATGGCATCTGCTGCCATGGGCCCCTCGATTCCTTGCCGAATTTATTGAGAAAGCGAACCATCCTTTCTTCATCGCACTGGGACAGCTTGCACAGCAGACGTTGGCACAATGGCAGAGCGCGCTGCTGATCCCCGTCGCTGACAAAAAACTTTATCGTTAAGCCTTCAGGCCACGATGCAGCGACTTCACCACTACCCCGATATCAAGGCGATGTTCCGTCGCCTGCTTATAGCTACCGTTGTTGGCGTCCTAGCGGCGCTGGCGGTGGCGCTCTTTCGCCACGCCATGTATCTGGGGGAGTGGTTATTTCTCAGTAATGACAGCGGTAGTCTGGTCAACGCAGCAGGCGGCCTCGTCTGGTGGCGGCGACTTATCACCCCGGCGCTTGGCGGGCTCGCCGCCGGGACGTTATTGTGGGCCTGGCAACGCCATACGCGACAACGTCCCCATGCGCCGACGGACTATATGGAGGCGCTGGAAAGCGATGAAGGCAAGTTTGATACCAGCTCAAGCCTTATCAAATCCACCGCATCGTTATTAGTGGTCGTCAGCGGCAGCGCCATTGGTCGCGAAGGCGCGATGATCCTATTAGCCGCTCTTGCCGCCTCTTTCTTTGCCCAGCGCTTTACGCCAAAGGATGAATGGAAGCTTTGGATTGCCTGTGGTGCGGCAGCGGGGATGGCAAGCGCCTATCATGCCCCACTGGCAGGTAGCCTGTTCATCGCCGAAATACTTTTTGGCACGCTAATGCTGGCCTCGCTCGGCCCGGTGGTGATCGCCGCGGTGGTCGCGCTGCTCAGTACGCAGTTGATGAACGGCGGTGCGGAGTTGCTCTACCCTACAGGCGATTTGCCGGTGCTCAACGCGGCGCATTACGGCTTGATGCTCGCCACCGGGCTGGTCTGCGGCTTAGGCGGGCCGCTGCTTATCTGGCTGATGGACATGAGCCATCGTGGTTTCCTGCGGCTCAAGCTTTCCCCTCCCTGGCAGCTTGCGCTGGGGGGATTCATCGTTGGTTTGCTTTCGCTATTAACGCCAGCGGTGTGGGGCAATGGCTATAGCGTGGTGCAAGGGTTCCTGTTAAGCCCACCGAGTTTTGCCATTATTGCCGGGATTTTCCTGTGCAAGCTGCTCGCTATTCTCGCCAGCAGCGGCTCTGGCGCGCCGGGCGGCGTGTTTACTCCAACGCTGTTTATTGGCCTGGCGGTCGGCATTCTGTTCGCTAATACGTGGACGCTGGTGTTCCCGGGGAACGAGGCGATGGCGATACTGCTTGGCGTGACGGGAATGGCAACGTTACTGGCAGCAACGACGCATGCGCCAATTATGTCAACGTTGATGATTTGTGAAATGACCGGGCAGTATACGCTGCTGCCCGGTTTACTGATTGCCTGCGTGCTGGCGTCGGTACTGTCGAGAACCTTACGCCAGGATTCTATCTACCGTCAGCACGTTGCGGAGCATCGCTAAGTCAACGTATTGACTCAGTTCACGCTGTTCCGGGCGCGGCAAATATGGCAGTTCGCCAATCAGCGGCGCCGGCAGCTTTTTGCTGAGCACATCGATAATTTCCGCATAGTGCGCCAGGCCCGGGTTGATACGATTCGCCACCCAGCCAATCAGCGGCAGGCCGTCGTTGGCGATGGCCTGAGCGGTCAGCAGCGCATGGTTAATGCAGCCTTCCTGAATTCCGACCACCATCAGCACCGGCAACTGTTCCTGCACCACCCACTCGGAGAGCGGGCGCAGATCGTTCATCAGGCTGCGCCAGCCACCGGTACCCTCAACCACCACGTTATCGACCTGCTGGCTCAGATTGGCCAGGCCGTCAGACAGTAAGGTGTAGTTGATGGGGCAACTGTGGGCAACGCTGCTCTCTTCTTCGCTCAGCGCAATCGGGTTGATAGCATCATAGGGTAAGTCCAGCGATGAAACGCCCTGCAGAACCAGCGCATCTTTATTGCGCAGCCCCTCTGCGGTTTCCTTGCTGCCTTTGGCAACTGGTTTGTATCCTGCCACCCGTTTCCCGCTGGCGGCGAGCGCCTGCAAAAGCGCACGAGAAACCACCGTCTTGCCGACAGAAGTATCAGTACCAGTAATAAAGAAACGATTAAGCATCACAAACTAACCCCACTCCTGCGCCATGAAAATATCATAGCAATGAATAATTCAACGGAGTGAAAGTTTACGTGATGTGCGAATGGGTCAGATTGAGATAGCGCAATTTTTTGCAAAACTGCTAAAAATTGTTAACCCTGTAACAGTCTGATCAGCAATGTTCCATTATACAGCGCGTCTTTTACCAGCGCCGCCCCCGCCATCGTGCCGCGGTTAGAGAACTGGGTTTGCTCTACGGCAATATGTTTACTGTAGGCTGGCAACGACTGCTGGCGAATGCAATCGCCAATCGCTGGGAAGAGGATGTCAGCGGCCTGATTAAACGGCGAGCCAATCAAAATTTTCTGCGGATTGAAGAGGTTAACCATAATGGCGAGGATTCGCCCGACGTTGGTACCGATACTGCTAATGATATCCTTTGCCAGTAAATCGCCCTGCATCGCAGCCTGACACAGCCACTCCACGCTGAGCGGCTTCTGGTGCAACATCGAACTCATCGATTGCTGCATGCGAACCTGAGTCAGCTCCATCACACTTTCCACGCTGGCGATGGTCTCCAGGCACCCGTGGTTACCGCAATAGCAGCGCTTACCGTACGGGTCGACCTGGGTATGGCCAATTTCCACCAGGCTACTGCTGCCCGCGTGCAGCAAACGACCATCGGTGATAACGCCTGCGCCAACGTTATGGTCGATAACCACCTGAATGACATCACGCGCGCCGCGCGATGCGCCAAACAGCGCCTCGGCCATGGTCCAGGCGCTGATGTCATGCTGGATATACACCGGCACGCCGGTATGCGCCTCGAGCGTTCCGCCCAGCGGGACATCGGTGACATCATAAAACGGCATACGATGGATAATACCGTTCTCGGTATCGATAATTCCCGGTAGGGTGATGGCAATCGCGGTCAGACGTTCCAGCAGGTTCTGGTGGCGAATAAAGAATTGGTCAATATGGGACACGACGCGGTTCAGGAACGGCAACTCATCTTCCAGCGCCAGATCAAGCTGCTCTTCCACTACCAGCTTACTGCTAAGATCGCGCAGCGCCAGATGGATAACGCCCCGGCTGATGCGCACGGACAGATAGTGCCAGGCTTCCGTTTCTACCATAAGCCCAACGGCTGGACGACCACGGCTACCCGCTTCCTGAATCTCCGTTTCCTGTACGAGGTGGGCTTCCAGCAGTTCACGAACAATTTTGGTGATACTGGCCGGAGCCAGTTGCGCAAGTCGGGAAAGGTCGATACGCGAAACCGGGCCGAGCTGATCAATAAGGCGATACACCGCCCCTGCATTGGTCTGCTTAATTTGATCGATATGCCCTGGCTGACTGTCCGCTACCACCGTAAAACTCCCTTATTTTCGCGCTTCGAAATAAACACTTTGGGCTATGGTGAAGTACTTGAACGCCCTGCGTCAAATTTTTACTTAGCCTTGTGATTTACTGCACAATTTTTCACACATTTGGCAGCGAAACGCTCACCTTTGCCGCGTTTAATAGCTGTTGTCTGAAGCGCTCTGCCGCCTGGCTAAGTTCATGGTGCTTTGACCACACCAGCCACATTTCCGAGACTGCATCTTCTTCAACAATCGGCACCCAGCGCATTTCATAGAGCTGAACACGCCGAAATGACGCGGGCAAAATCGATACCCCCAAACCGGAGGCCACCAGGCCAATAATCGTCATCGCCTCCCCAACTTCCTGCGTAATCGTAGGCACCGCATCGTAACGGCGCATCAGGCCAAGAATATCGTCATAAAGCCCGGTACCAACATGAGGGTCAAAGAAGACGAACGGCTCTTTGCCCAATTCCACCAGGCTAACTTCCGGCTTATCGGCGAGCGGATGGTCGCGGTGGATCATCGCCAGCAGCGGTTCACGCAGGATAACCTGCCAGTCGAGGGTGTCGGGTAACTGCGTATTGCGCATCAATCCTAACTCAAGGGCCCCTTCGGTAAGCGGTGAGATCTGCTCGCGGGTGTTGGTTTCCCGCGTCTGGATGTGCACGTCCGGGTAGCGCTGGCGAAAGGTGGAGAGCGTGTCGGAGACCGCTTTAATAAACGGCGCGGAGGAGGTAAAGCCAATATGTAACTCACCGGTTTCACCGTTATGCAGGCGGCTGGCCCGCGCGGCGGCTTCGCTGACCTGCAACAAGATCTGCCGACTATCGGCGAGAAACTGCCGCCCCGCCTCCGTCAGGCTGACGCTGCGATTGGTGCGAGCAAACAGTCGCGCCCCCACCTGCTGTTCAAGGATCTGAATCTGCTGGCTTAGCGGTGGCTGGGAAATATTAAGCCGCGCCGCCGCGCGCCCAAAATGCAGCTCTTCAGCAACGGCAATAAAGTAGCGTAAGTGGCGCAGTTCAATATTCATATTTTAAAGGTATCAATTGAGATTATTAATATATTAGACAGAATATTTACAATTTCCTACTCTGATTATGTGACCTGAGTCGATATTACCCATTGTTTTATTCAAGGATTTCCCGTGAGCCGCACAACCACCGCAGACGACACGCCTGCCATCGATGTCCGCGTTGATACCCCTCTTCAGACAAATGCTTTTATACGCCGCGGTACCCCCGCCTTTATTCGGGTAACGCTCGCGCTCTTCTCCGCGGGCCTGGCAACATTCGCCCTGCTGTACTGCGTACAGCCCATTTTGCCAGTGCTATCGCATGAGTTCGGGATTTCCCCAGCAGGTAGCAGTATTTCACTTTCTATCTCAACGGCCATGCTGGCGATTGGTCTGCTGTTTACCGGCCCGCTGTCCGATGCCATCGGGCGTAAAAAAGTGATGGTGACGGCGCTGCTGCTGGCATCCTGCTGCTCTTTGCTCTCGACGATGATGACCAGTTGGCACGGCATTTTGATTATGCGCGCGCTGATAGGCCTGTCGCTTAGCGGCGTGGCGGCGGTCGGCATGACTTATCTCAGCGAGGAAATTCATCCGAGCTTTGTCGCTTTTTCAATGGGGCTGTATATCAGCGGTAACTCAATAGGCGGGATGAGCGGACGTCTGCTGACCGGGGTCTTTACCGACTTCTTCGGCTGGCGCGTAGCCCTGGCGGTGATTAGTGCCTTTGCGTTAGCCTCGGCCATTATGTTCTGGCGCATTTTGCCGGAGTCTCGCCACTTCCGTCCAAGCTCATTAAAACCGAAAACACTGCTGATAAACCTGCATCTGCACTGGCGCGACCGCGGTCTGCCGCTGCTATTTGTGGAAGGTTTTCTGTTGATGGGCGCGTTTGTCACCCTGTTTAACTACATCGGCTATCGCCTGATGCTGTCACCGTGGTCGCTCAACCAGGCGGTGGTGGGCTTGCTCTCTGTCGCCTATCTGACCGGCACCTGGAGTTCGCCAAAAGCGGGAATGATGACCACGCGCTACGGTCGCGGCCCGGTGATGATCTTCTTTACCGGGGTGATGCTGGTTGGCCTGCTGCTCACGCTCTTTTCTCCGCTGTGGGTGATTTTCCCCGGTATGTTGCTCTTCTCTGCCGGGTTCTTCGCTGCCCACTCGGTTGCCAGCAGCTGGATTGGCCCGCGCGCGCGCCGCGCCAGAGGACAGGCATCTTCACTGTATCTGTTCAGCTATTACCTCGGTTCCAGCATCGCCGGGACGCTCGGCGGCGTGTTCTGGCACAAGTACGGCTGGAACGGCGTTGGTGGGTTTATCGCACTGCTGCTGGTTTGCGCGCTGCTGGTTGGCGTCACCCTACATAAGCGTCTGCATTAACA
>CP070603.1:2398166-2406351 GCA_016939855.1 Kluyvera ascorbata | reverse complement strand
CTTATCCGGCCTACAACACTGATAACTAATACTTATACTATTGACATAAAATGCCTTTCCATCTCGCCATACTAGCTGGCAATTCCTATAATGGCCTCACTTTTGTCTTACCAATGTAGCGCTATGACGACCCGTGCCAGCAATACCCAACTCAACCTACGCATTATCTCGATCGTTGTCTTCACCTGTATCTGCTACCTATCCATTGGCTTACCGCTCGCGGTCTTGCCGGGCTTTATTCATTACGATCTCGGCTACAGTACGCTGGTTGCCGGGGCGGTAATCAGCCTGCAGTATATTTCTACCCTGCTTAGTCGGCCGCATGCCGGGCGCTACACCGATATCTGGGGACCTAAAAAAGTCGTCAGTCTGGGGATTATCTGCTGCCTGATGAGCGGTCTGTTTACCCTTGGTGCGGCGGCTGCGCATGCCAGCCCGATACTGGCGGTGGCGCTACTGTTGGTTGGGCGCATCTTCCTCGGCGTGGGTGAGAGCTTCACCTCAACCGGATCTACGCTGTGGGGGATTAAAACCGTCGGTGCGATTCACACCTCGCGGGTTATCTCGTGGAACGGCGTGGCCACCTATGTGGCGATGGCGGCGGGCGCGCCGCTGGGGGTCGTGTTAAACGGCTGGTTCGGCATTAGCGGTTTTGCGGCGCTGATTGTGATTATTGCGGTCATTGGCCTGCTGTTTGCTCGCACCCGCGCCGATGTCAGCGTCAGCGCCGGGGTCAGAGCCCCTTTCCACGTGGTGGCGCGCAAAATCTGGCCATACGGTCTGGGCCTGGGGCTGGGGACGGTCGGTTTTGGGGTAATTGCGACCTTCATCACCCTCTACTTCTCTTCCCACGGCTGGGCGGGCGCGGCGTTCACGCTGTCGCTATTTAGCATTGGCTTTATCTGTATTCGCCTGGTACTGGGCAATACCATCACCCGCTTTGGCGGGATCCGCGTCTCGCTTATCTGTTATGTGGTCGAGTGCCTGGGGCTGCTGATTATCTGGTTTGCCCCGAACGCATGGGTGGCAGGCGTTGGCGCATTTCTGACCGGGTCTGGCTTCTCCCTGGTCTTCCCGGCGCTGGGGGTTGAGGCGGTCAAACAGGTGGAAGAACAAAACCAGGGTACCGCGCTGGGCACCTATTCAGCCTTTCTGGATCTGGCGCTGGGCCTTACCGGCCCTATTGCTGGCTGGATTGCCGGGTACCAGGGCTTAGGCAGCATCTACCTGATTGCCGCTATTGTTGTCGCCTGGGCCTTTGTGCTTATTCTGCGAGTATACCTTTCTCAGCGCGCAAAACAGACTACCTGTACCAGCTAACCTCTTGAGGGGCGGTCAAAATCCGCCCCGTTACGTATGTACAACAAATCTCGTACATTACGTTACACGCCGAAACCAATCACTCACGGAAAGCCGACTCGCTCATCGATATAGTTATTTCAACGGCCCCGCAGTGGGGTTGAATGAAAAAACCAATTCGAGGGTATCAGAATGAAAAAAGTATTAGCTCTGGTTGTTGCCGCTGCTATGGGTCTGTCTTCCGCTGCTTTTGCTGCTGACGCAACGGCAACTCCGGCTCCTGCTGCATCTGCAACCGCAACTCATGCGGCTCCAGCTAAAGCCACCCACCACAAAAAACACAAGAAAGAAGCGGCTAAACCAGCTGCCGAGCAGAAAGCTCAGGCCGCTAAGAAACACAAAAAAGCCGCTGCTAAACCCGCTGTAGCGCAGAAAGCTCAGGCTGCTAAAAAGCACCACAAAGCAGCAACCAAACCCGCTGCAGCTCAGAAAGCTCAGGCTGCTAAAAAACACAAAAAAGCCGCTGCTAAACCAGCTGTAGCGCAGAAAGCCCAGGCGGCTAAAAAGCACCACAAAACGGCTAAGCACGCTGCTGCTAAACCAGCCGCTCAGCCAGCTGCATAATCATTCTTGATAACGTATCCGCGTAGCGATACGCCGATACAGATGGCCCCGAGAGGAAAGCAGCAATGCTGAATCCCGGTGGTCATCTGAGTTAATCAATTACCGTATCGGCGCTTATTTAGCGCCGATTTTTTCCCCGGAGAGCAATCATGTTGCGGCGCTATCGTTTCGAGCTCATCCTGGCATTACTTATCGTCTGCGCGCTGATCGCAACCCAGTTTTTCTTTTACTGAGCGTAGTTCGCTGATTTTACTCCCACTTTTTGCTTCTCCCGTCTATAGTAGTCTCATTGGGTTTATTTTTTATAATCATAATTGCCCCATCAGAGAGTGATATGCGTACAGCCTTTGTGTGTTGTTTACTGGGAACGTTATCCGTCCTGCCCTTAATTTCCCACGCTGATGACGATGATATTGGCATCAGCGCAAAAGATATTAAAACGCTGTTCTTCGGTCATGACGATCGTACCCTGGTCACCCATCCTGCTGAGGCACCGTGGGACGCCATTGGTCAACTGGAAACCGCCAGCGGCAATCTGTGTACCGCGACGCTAATTTCCCCTCACCTGGCGCTCACCGCCGGGCATTGTCTGCTTGAACCACCGCGCGGCAAGCTGGATAAAGCCGTGGCGCTGCGCTTTGTGTCGCAGAAAGGCACATGGCGCTATGAGATTCACGATATTGTAGGCCGCGTTGACCCCTCTTTAGGAAAACGCCTTAAGGCTGATGGCGACGGCTGGATTGTTCCGGCTTCTGCAGCACCGTGGGATTTTGGCATTATTGTGCTGCGTAACCCACCTTCAGGCATCACGCCGCTACCGGTGTTTGCCGGAAATAAAGATGACCTCACCGCCGCGCTGAAAGCAACGGGACGAAAAGTGACGCAGTCAGGCTATCCGCTTGACCATCTGGATTCACTGTACAGCCATGAGGATTGTACGGTCACGGGATGGGCGCAAACCTCGGTACTTTCCCATCAGTGCGACACGCTGCCGGGCGATAGCGGTTCTCCGCTACTGCTGAAAACGGACGCCGGTTGGCAGGTTATTGCCGTGCAAAGCTCCGCTCCGGCGGCAAAAGATCGCCAGCGTGCCGATAACCGCGCCATCTCGGTGACGGGGTTTCGCGATAAGCTTGAGGCGTTAGCTGCCGGAAACTAACTCAGACGCTGCTGGTGACGCAACGCCAGCAGCGATGAGAGCGGCATTGGCTCGCTGAAGTAGAATCCCTGAAGCTGGTCGCAGCCGGCAAGCCGTAGCAGTTTCATCTGCTTCTCGGTCTCCACGCCTTCCGCAATCACCGTCATCCCCAACGCGCTGGCAATTCGAATGGTTCCCCCCACCAGCGCCGCCGCCTGATCGTCATCATCCACCAGCCCCGCCAGTGATTTGTCGATTTTAATCGTGTCGAAGTTGAAGCGTCGCAGGTAGCCAATACTGGAATAACCCGTACCAAAGTCATCCAGCGCCACGGCGGTACCCAGCGCCTTGAGCGCAGAAATAGCCGCCCTTGCCCGCTCGGGTTTTTCCAGCACATAGGTTTCCGTCACCTCAAGCTGGAGACGCGATGGCGGGAAGCCGGAGGATTTCAGTACGCTGGACACTTTGTTCTCAAACTCCGGGTCGCGGAATTGCGCGGGAGAAATATTCACCGACAGCTTTAAATCATTATGATTCAATAGGTCGCGGCAGGCACGAGCTAGTACAAACTGGCCAAGGGAATAGATAAGCCCACTGGTTTCGGCAATCGCAATAAAGGCATCGGGCATCAGTTCGCCCTTTGGACGTCGCGGCCAGCGTACCAGCGCTTCCACGCCCACCATCGCCTGCGAGCGGGCGCAGACAATGGGTTGATACCAGACTTCGAATTCATCGTGCTCCAGCCCGTGGCGTATATCGTTCTCCAGAGAAAGCTGGTATTCGCGAGCGCTACTAAGCTCCGCGTCATAATGCGTGATCCGTCCTTTCCCGGTTATCTTGGAGTGATACATGGCGATATCAGCCTGGCGGAACAGCTCAGAACTGGTTTTTTCCTGTAACGTACCGCTGGCAATGCCGAGGCTAGCGCTGATATGCAGCGTCCGTTCGCCGATACGAATGGGCGTGCTGAGGTAATCCAGCACGCTACCAGCAAACGCCGAAGCGCTGGCTTCAGAATGTACGCCGCCCACGGTCATCGCAAATTCGTCGCCGCCCATTCGCGCCAGCATACCGCCATGAGGGACGAGCGTTTGTAGCATATCGGCAATGCGTATAATTAGAATATCGCCGATATCATGACCATAAATGTCGTTAACATCTTTAAAACCATCAAGATCGATAAAGACCACCGTCTTGATATCCCGGTCGCCCCGGCGACTAATCTGCTCAAGCTGCTCAATCAACGCCCGGCGGTTTGGCAAATGGCTTAGCCAGTCGGTCAGCGCGATTTCACGGGCCTGGCGCTCACCACGAGCCAGCTTCCACAATCCCAGGCTGCTCACCAGGATAAACAGCAGAATCAGCCCCGTTGCCAGCAGCACTATTTCTCGAATCTCCGGCGAAGCCGCCTGCGCCGCCTCGACGCCGGGCTGGCGTAGCTGCCAGTTAAGCCAGCCGACCACTTCGCCGCTGGAGGTACGCAGCGGTATGTTGTACTTGTTTTGCGGCGAAGCGGTGAGCGTCAGATTTTCAATCTGGAAGGTGTTACCGAGGGTATTTAACAGCGTCGGGTTGATATGTCGGGTGATGACCAGATAACGGCGGGTGGCATCATACACCTTCAGACGACCCACCATGGGACGGATCAGGCCAATGCCAATAAAGGCAACCCCTTCACGCGTCTGGGTTATTCCGGCAACGTTATTTTGCCCCCGCCGCAGGGCGTCCTGATTTTGCTCGATCAGCGCCTTTAACCCGCTGCCAAAAAACAAGAGGTCGTGCTCGCTGAACGACGAGCTACGAAACGATCCCCACAGGACGCGATAGTTCTCGTCCAGCACAAAGGTACCGTCATAAAGATTGTTGATTTTGAAACCAGCGCCCCAGGTGTTGTAAAGCCAGTTGGTATCAAGCTTCGGTGCATACACTTCGCGAACGGCATCGTCCCAGATGGCGTTATCAATCACTAATGAGAGCACGCGGTTAATCGACGTCTGGATAGCGCCATCGACGGAAAGCGCCGAACGACGGGCATCGATATCGTTGGTTTTGCTGGTAATCAGGCTTTGCGAGAGGTAGAGAAGCGAAATAATAGAAAAAATCAGGCCGATGCCTGCAAAAAAGATGATCACAAAAAGCGTTCTGGCTGTGGCTATATTACGCCAGCGTGACGGATCGAACATGGTTCACCCTCGCTTCAAATACGCTAACCTCTTGTTACAAGCGTAATACAGACGAAGGATTTCGCTGCCCGATTTCTCAGGCAGCGATCACATCAGGCGAGCTTTATCATCACCATACCGACCAACAACAGACCTAAACCAACCCAGCCTTTGTTGTTCAGACGCTGGCCGAAGAGGATCCACCCTGCCGCCAGCGTCGCGGCGACGCCGAAACCACCCCAGATGGCGTAGGCGACGGAGAGATCAATCCCCTTCACCGCCTGCGACAGGGCGCTGAACGCAGCCAATACCGCGACAAGGGAAAGAATGCCATACCCTTTGCGGCGGAAGCCGTCAGAAAACTTGAGGAAAATATTAGCGACAATTTCCAGAACAATGGAGCCTGCCAGCCATATGCCGTGAATCATTTCAAATTTATGCATGATTCACCTCTTTATGTAGAGACTTGTTTACTGTGGGAGCCTTACGGGTACCGGACTTAATCAGTACGATACCGGCAATCAACGTTGCCAGACCCGCCGCTTTCATCACCGTCAGGCTTTCGTCAAACAGCATTACGCTGAACAGGGTAATCAATACAATGCCAATGCCTTCCCACAGCGCATAGGCCACACCCAGGGCGATTTTTTTAACCGCAAACGAAAGAAAAATATATGACAAGGCGATCATCACAAGCATCAAAATAAAGCCAGTGTTTCCGTCAGATACGCTCGCCCATTTCATAGAAAGCGTACCAGTAATTTCAGCAACAATGGCCAGGGCTAATAAAATCCAGTAAAACATGGTCCTTCTCCTGCATGAGAATATAATCCGTGCAGCTCGCGGCTAGGCGCAAACTGAAATAAAATGATTAAAATTTAGCTCAAACGAAGAAGGGTACTAAAGCGCGTTGCGCCAGTGCTGCTCACCACAGAAGGCAGAATAGGAAGGTAATACAGAAGGTTTGGTAAGGCTGAACGTCCTGAACATATTGTCCATAAAATTACAATTATCCGCGGTATTGCTTCTCATCATTGCGGATTAAAATTGTCCTCAGTAGTTAAACACAGTTAATTTCTAACACAAATGTCTAAGTATCTCAAAATGTTTGCAAATCTTTACTGATGTTATTTGATATAAATGCATTTATTATCAGTAGATTCGCAACTATCATATTCTGCATAGATATTCGCAGGAGTTAGCGCAACATGTCCAGGCCGATCATCACGCTTAATGGATTAAAGATAGTCATCATGCTGGGCATGCTGGTCATCATTCTTACCGGTATTCGCTTTGCCGCCGACATCATCGTCCCGTTCGTCCTGGCGCTGTTTATCGCCGTGATCCTCAACCCGATCGTTCAACTCATGGTGCGCTGGCGAGTACCGCGGGTATTGGGCATTTCGTTGTTGATTGGCGTGATTATTCTTGCCGCCGTTCTGCTGCTTGCTACGCTGGGTACCTCACTCAATGAGCTAACGCGCACGCTGCCACAATACCGCTCCTCACTGGCGGTGCCAATTTATAATCTTGAGCCATGGTTTCAGCGCTTTGGTATCAGCGTCAGCCCGGACGAGCTGATTAAATACATTGACCCTAATGCCGCCATGACGTTGGTTTCTCGTTTTCTGAGCCAGCTTTCGAACGCCATGTCCTCTATCTTTTTACTGCTGCTGACGGTGGTGTTTATGCTGCTGGAAGTCCCTCAGCTACCTGCCAAGCTGCAACAAATCATGGCAAAACCCAATGAAGGTATGGCGGCGATTCAGCGTGCGCTGGATAGCGTGACGCATTATCTGGTACTGAAAACGGCCATCAGCGTAGTGACGGGGCTGGTTGTGTGGGGAATGCTGGAACTACTGGGGGTGCGTTTTGCCTTTATCTGGGGGCTGCTGGCCTTTGCGCTCAACTACATTCCGAACATTGGTTCGGTGCTGGCGGCCATTCCCCCTATCCTTCAGGTGCTGGTGTTTACCGGCTTTTACGACGCGCTTATCGTCCTTGCGGGGTATCTGGTCATTAACCTTGTGTTTGGCAACATTCTGGAACCCCGCATCATGGGACGCGGCCTGGGTCTATCCACCCTGGTGGTGTTTTTGTCGTTGATCTTCTGGGGCTGGCTGCTTGGCCCGGTTGGCATGCTGCTCTCCGTCCCGCTGACCATTATCGTTAAAATTGCCCTTGAGCAGACCGAAGGCGGTAAAAGTATTGCCATCCTGCTGAGTGATTTAAGCAAATAACTGTCAGAACAGTGACAGCATCAGCGCAACGGGGAAACTAAACGGCCACGTTGCGCCAATCAGCACGGTGGCAATCAGGCGAATAGACGTCGTCTCGCGGGTCAGAAACCAGGTAATACCGGCACAGATAAGCGCCATAACGGCGTAAAAGATGAGCATATGCTGATATAGCGTCACCAATTGAATCCTTGTCATTGATCGTTAAAGCGGCGCAATATGCTACGTTTTTTGACGTACATCAAGTTTTTCGCCACTTATCGCTGAAATGTTTTTCGATCCAGGAATTCGGCTCCAGCCGAATTGACTGCTAAAAAGAGAAAACCCAGCACTACATTACGCCGCGCTGGGTTTTAATTCTGTGACACACCGACCGGTTAGCGTTTTGGCACGCTGGCAACAAAGATGCTGTCCGCCGTCGGGTCACTGACGTAGTGGTTGGGATCATATTGCGGTATGACGTTCACCTTTTCCGCATCCCAGGACTGCGCAAGGCAGGCCGCACTGACTCGGTTTTGTCCTTCACAGGCCGCAATACGGCCAACCGAATAATAGGTCCCAATCCCCATCACCGCAGCAAGCACTGCAGCACTACAAACGATACTTTTCTTCATTTTTCTGACTATACCTGGTTCTACAACGGCGCGGATCCTCGCACGTTGCATGGGGTATGTCAAAATCAGGGAGGGGTAGCGGCAAGCGTCACGCCTACCGAGAAGGGAGTA
>CP070603.1:2390626-2398106 GCA_016939855.1 Kluyvera ascorbata | reverse complement strand
TGAATAAGAAAAAGGCCGCCTTAGCGACCCTCTGGTTTCAACCGATTAAAGGCCTCCAGCCAATCGTATCGAGTCTGAGTGCCGACCTCCTTTTCTCCCTCTTCAAGTTTGATGATTAACCTTCTTTTATTAATACTTTCCTGGTTAAAGAAAAAAGGGGCCAACCTTGTTGCCAGCGCCTCATACATTTGCTGCGCGACGCTTTCACCAGCCTCTGGCCCCAATTTATCAAACTCATTTTTGATATCCTGGAAATCCTGATTCACACATCCTCCTGAGCCAAACCGATGGCAGGTAATAAGGGATGTAACACCATAACGCGGTATGACATCCCTTGACCACTCACTCAGTGCTTTATCATCACGTGGCGAACCACGGTGTAATCCTCAAGGCCATAGATCGACATATCTTTGCCGTAACCGGAAAGTTTTTGTCCGCCGTGCGGCATTTCGCTGACCAACATAAAGTGGGTATTAACCCAGGTGCAGCCGTACTGTAACCGCGCGCTCAGACGATGCGCCCGTCCAACGTCCTGCGTCCAGACGGATGACGCTAATCCATACTGGGAGTCATTCGCCCAGCCAAGGACCTGCTCTTCATTGTCGAATACGGTCACGCTGACGACAGGGCCAAAAACCTCGCGCTGGACGATATCATCTTCCTGCCTTGCCCCCGCCAGCAATGTCGGCTGGAAGTAATAGCCTGCCCGCGCGGCTTTCTCTCCGCCGGTGACGACCTTGATATGCGGCTGCGCTTTGGCTCGGGCAACCGCCTCGCTCACGCGGTTAAGATGCGCCAGGGAGCTCAACGGCCCCAGCTCGGTCGCCTCATCTTCAGGATCGCCGGATTTCAGGCTCGCAACGGCCGCACCTAATTTCTCCACCAGCCGTTCATAGATGCCCTTCTGCGCATAAATTCGACATGCTGCGGTACAGTCCTGCCCTGCATTGTAGAAACCAAAGGTTCTTACCCCTTCTACCACGGCGTCAATATCAGCATCGTCAAAGACAATCACCGGTGCTTTACCGCCAAGCTCCATATGGGTACGTTTAATCGATGGCGCAGTATGGGCAATAATATGTTCCCCGGTCGCAATCGAGCCGGTTAACGACACCATACGGACTTTGGCATGACCCGTCAGCGGGTCGCCAACCGTTTGACCCCGACCAAACAGCACGTTCAGTACGCCCGCAGGGAAGATATCTTTCGCCAGCTCAGCCAGCGTTAAGGCGGTAAGCGGTGTAATTTCTGAGGGCTTAATCACCACACAGTTCCCTGCGGCAAGCGCAGGCGCCAGCTTCCAGGCCGCCATCATGAGCGGATAGTTCCAGGGCGCAATGGACGCGACCACGCCCACCGGGTCGCGTCGAATCATCGAGGTGTGGCCTTCCAGATATTCCCCCGCCGCCAGCCCATTCAGACAGCGGGCGGCACCGGCGAAGAAGCGGAACACGTCCACTACCGCCGGGATTTCATCATTGGTGACGCAGTGTAGCGGCTTACCACAGTTGAGCGACTCCAGCCGGGCAAAAGTCGCCGCGTGTTCTTCAATCACATCAGCTAGCTTGAGCAGGCATTCCGCACGATGCTTCGGCGTGGTTTGCCCCCACTGCACAAATGCCCGGTCGGCAGCCGTAACGGCGGCGTCGACCTGTGCGGCGGACGCTTCCGCGATGTTCAGCAGGATCTCACCCGTCGCAGGGTTGTAGACCGGTTGGGACTCCCCTTCACCTGCGACCAGTTCACCATTAATCAGTAACTTATGTTGCATAGTATGATCCTGTTTTATTTAAATGTCGTACCACCGCTGGCGGCAGAATCGTCTTCGCGAGTCAGCCACCACGCCCCTAAAATCGGTATCATCGTCAACAGCATGACCATCAGTGCCACCACGTTGGTCACCGGCACATCGCGAGGACGCCCCAGTTGGTTGAGCAACCACAGCGGCAGCGTTCGCTCGTGTCCGGCGGTAAAGGTGGTGACGATAATTTCATCAAACGACAGCGCAAACGCTAACATGCCGCCCGCCAGCAGCGCCGAGCCTAAATTCGGCAGCACGACGTGGCGGAAGGTTTGCCAGCCGTCGGCCCCTAAATCCATCGACGCTTCCACAAGACTCCACGACGTACGGCGAAAACGGGCAATGACGTTGTTAAACACCACCACCACGCAGAACGTCGCATGACCGATAACAATGGTCAGCAGGCCCGGCTCAAGATTAACGGCCTTAAACGCCGTCAACAGCGCCAGCCCGGTCACAATGCCCGGCAGCGCGATGGGCAACAGCAGCAACAGTGACACCGCGCTTTTGCCAAAGAAATCACGTCGCCATAGCGCCGCTGCAGCAAGCGTGCCAAGTACCAGCGCGATGGCCGTCGACAGCGAGGCAATTTTAAGTGACAGTGTCACCGCATCAAAGATATCCCCCCGAGAGGCTGCCTCGCTGAACCAGTGCAGCGTCAGGCCTTTCGGCGGAAAGCTGAATGCCGCGTCTTCGGTGTTAAACGCGTAAATGGCGATAATCGCCAGCGGAAAATGCAGGAAGATAACGCCGCCCCAGGCGGCAATTTTGAGGAACAGCGGTGCCCTTTCAGAGTGCATCGAACGCTCCCAGGCGCTTCACAAACGCCAGATAGAGGGCAATAAGGACAATCGGCACCAGCGTAAAAGCGGCGGCCATCGGCATGTTGCCAATCGCACCCTGCTGGGAATAGACCATGTTGCCGATAAAATAGCCCGGCGGCCCCACTAGCTGCGGCACAATAAAGTCGCCGAGGGTCAGCGAGAAGGTGAAAATCGAACCCGCGGCAATGCCGGGAATGGCCATCGGCAGTACCACGTGACGGAAGGTCTGGCGCGGACGTGCGCCGAGATCAGCGGAAGCCTGCAGCAGCGAGCCAGGTATCCGCTCCAGCGCCGCCTGCACCGGCAGAATCATAAACGGCAGCCAGATATAGACGAACACCAGGAAGCGGCCCAGCCCGGAAGTCGAGAGCGTATTACCACCCACGCCCGGTATTGTCAGCACCGCTGCCAGCAGCGCTTCCAGCCCAAGATGGTTAAGAAACCACTGTGCCACCCCATCCTTCGCCAATAGCAGCGTCCAGGCGTAGGCTTTGACGATATAGCTCGCCCACATCGGCAACATCACCGCCACGTAGAAAAAGGCTTTTTGCTTTCCGCGGGTGTAACGGGCCATGTACCACGCCATCGGAAAGGCAAGCAATGCGCTGGCGACGGTGACCGCAAGCGCCATCACCAGCGTACGCACGATGATGTCGTAGTTAGCCGGGTTAAACAGCGCATAGAGATTTGCCAGCGTCAGCGTAGGCGTGACGGACATGGTGAAATCGTCGAAGGTGTAAAATCCCTGCCAGAGCAGGGTCAACAACGAACCAAAGTAGACGATCCCAAACCACATCAGCGGGCCGAGCAGCAGCAAAAACAGCCCGAGGGTTGGCCTGCGCCAGAACAGGCTCGATAAGCGCCCCTGGCGATGAACGGGAGGAACCGGCGTCATACTCATCTCCATCTACCTCCCTCCATCCAGCGCCACCATCGCATCCCGCGACCAGGAAGCTTGCACCTGGTGACCTACGGTCGGGCCATCGGCATTGAGTCCTGCGGAGAAATTGGCCTGGCTGATCAGTAACTTCTCGCCGCTTTCCAGCAGCAGTTCATAGCGCGTTGCCGCCCCCTGATACTGAACGGCCTGCACGCGCCCCTGCACCTGAACTTCTCCGCTTTCATTCAGACGAATATGTTCAGGCCGCAGCGCCCAGCTTCCCGCCATCCCGCAGAGCTTCTCCGCCGCTGCCGGGTCGAAAACGTTAGAGGTCCCGACAAAACTTGCGACAAACGGCGTTCGTGGCCGCAGGTACAAGGCGCGCGGTGTATCCACCTGTTCAATTTGACCGTTATTGAACACCGCCACCCGGTCAGACATTGACAGCGCTTCGCCCTGATCGTGGGTGACAAAGATAAACGTGATGCCGAGATCCTGTTGGAGCTTTTTCAGCTCAAACTGCATCTGCTCACGTAGCTTCAGATCCAGCGCGCCCAGCGGTTCATCCAGCAGCAGCACGCGCGGCTCGTTCACCAGCGCCCGGGCAATCGCCACGCGTTGACGCTGCCCGCCGGAAAGCTGCGACGGTTTGCGCCCTGCCACAAAGCCCAACGCGACCTTTTCCAGCGCCTGCGCCGCTTTTGCCTGACGATCTTTTTTGCCAACGCCCTTCACCATCAGACCGTAGGCAACGTTGTCGAGCACCGACATATGCGGAAACAGCGCGTAGTCCTGGAAAACGGTGTTGACGTCCCGCTCCCAGGGCGGCAGTTCGCTGGCGTGCTTGCCAAAAATAGAGATAGCGCCGCCAGAAAGCTGCTCAAACCCAGCAATCAGCCGCAGACAGGTGGTTTTGCCAGAGCCAGACGGCCCCAGCATAGAAAAGAATTCCCCATCATGAATGGCGATGCTGACACCATCCACCGCCCGCACGTCGCCATAAAGCCGAGAGACGTCATGAAATTCTACTGCATACGTCATATGGGACTCCTGGAGGATTAGCGGCCGCCCATAATGGCGATATAGTCCTGCGTCCAGCGGCTATAAGGCACGTATTTGCCACCCTCAGCGATCGGCGTTTTCCAGAAGGCAATTTTGTCGAAGAAACTGTAGCCGTTGGTTTCACAGCCTTTATCCCCCAGCAGCGGGCTGGCCTTACAGCCTTCGGCGACTACCGGCAGCGAGCCAAACCAGGCCGCGACATCACCTTGTACTTTTGGCGTTAACGACCAGTTCATCCACTTATAGGCACAGACCGGGTGTTTGGCTTCCGCGTGCAGCATGGTGGTATCCGCCCAGCCGGTTACCCCTTCTTTCGGGAATACGGTAGCAATTGGCTGACCTTCGCCTTTGAGGCCGTTAGCCTGATACGGCCAGGCGCTGGAGGCCACCACGCCTTCGTTTTTAAAGTCGCTCATCTGCACGGTGGTATCGTGCCAGTAGCGGTGGATTAACTCATGCTGGTCACGCAGCACCTTCAGCACTGCCTGATATTGCGCTTCGGTAAGCTGGTACGGGTCGCTGATACCGAGCTGCGGCTCCGTGGCTTTGACAAACAGCGCCGCATCGGCGATGTAGATGGGGCCATCGTAGGCCTGCACGCGCCCCTGGTTGGTTTTGCCATCCGGCAGATTTTGTTTCACGAAGACGACGTTCCAGGAGTCTGGCGGCGTCGGGAAGGTTTTGGTGTTGTACATCAGCAGGTTTGGCCCCCACTGATACGGCGTGCCGTAGACTTTACCGTCAACGTTAAACCAAGCGCCTTTTTCCAGCCGAGGGTCGAGGGATTTCCAGTTTTCAATCAGCGCCGTGTTAATCGGCTGCACGCGTTTACCCATAATTAAACGCAGCGAGGCATCACCGGAGGCGGTCACCAGATCATAACCGCCTTTCGCCATCAGGCTGACCATTTCGTCAGAAGTTGCCGCCGTTTTGACGTTAACCTGACAGCCGGTCTCTTTTTCAAACTGGGTGACCCAATCATATTGTTTATCCGTTTGGCCCCGCTCGATATACCCCGGCCAGGCGATAATATCCAGCCGTCCTTCTGCTTTACCAAGCGACGTTGGGGGTTCGGCGGCATTCGCGGTGGCGACGGTCATCACCAGCGCGCACAGGCTGCTGCGGGCAAATTTCTTGCTCATAAAGTTATTACTCCTGTCACAATGAATTTGAGCGGCAGCCGTGCCGTTAAAAATATCTCCCTTAATAAAAATAGACATCACAATGCAGCACACCTGTGCAGCCGATATAAATTTGCACAGGTTGTGACCAAGGGCGCATTCCGCAAAAATGGCGGAAGGTCATTGATAATATGGATTATAGACAAGGAGTTACCGGCCAGGAGAGCTATGCATATTTCCTATGGCCGGTCTTTATCAGGACGAGGATGTCGTCCTGGAAGAGAATATGACGAGGTTAGTTCAGCATTTCGCGAATAAGATGGCCCAGCGTTTCTACCGCGCGCTCTTCTCTTTCTCCCCAGCCCCAGGCGGTATTAAAACGGAAGAATGACGCCCAGTTATCGCTCGTTGAGAACATTTTGCCCGGCGCGATGCTGATATGGTGCTCCAGCGCTTTTGCGCTGAGCGCCCCGGCATCCAGCCCGGCGGGAAGTTCCAGCCACAGAAAATAGCCGCTGTCGTTATGATGAATATGCACTTCCGGCGGCAGCGCGCGCATCAGGGCCTGCCAGGCCTGCTGCTTACGCTCGGCAAGCTGGCGGCGCAGACGCCGCAGGTGCGCGTCGTATCTTTTGGTCGCCAGATAATCCACCAGCGCCAGCTGCATTGGCGAACTGGTCGACAGCGTGCTCATCAACTGAAGATGCTGGATTCGCCGCGCATGTTTGCCCGCCGCCACCCAGCCAATGCGAAAACCCGGCACCAGGCATTTTGAGAAAGAGCTACAGTGTAGCGTCATATCGCTTTTATCCCACGCTTTGGCAGGCAGCGGTTTGTCGCGGCCAAAATAGAGCTCGCTGTACACATCATCTTCAATCAGCGTGACGTTATGTTCACTCAGGATCTCAACCAGACGCGCCTTTTTCTCCGGCGTTAAGGTGAAACCCAGCGGGTTCTGGCTGTTGGTCATCAGCCAGCAGGCCTTTACCGGATAAGTTTGCAGCGCCTGCACCAGCGCATCGAGGTCGATGCCCTCTTTCACGTCGGTTGCCACCGACAGCGCCTTAAGCCGCAGTCGTTCCAGCGCCTGAAGCGCGCCGTAAAAACAGGGATTCTCGACGATCACCCAATCACCGGGTTCGGTGACGGCTTGCAGACTCAGATTGAGCGCCTCCAGCGCACCGGCGGTTATCACAATTTCATCCGGCGAAACAGTCATGCCCTGTAGGGCATAGCGCCGCGCAATCGCATGACGCAGTTCGTCGTTACCCGGCGGCAGGTTTTCAATCACGCTCATCGCGGTCGCGGTTTTGCTGACCTGCGCCAGCGAGCGGTTTAGCTGAGGCAGTGGAAACAGTTTCGGGTCAGGAAAAGCCGACGCGAACGGCAATACCGAGGCATTACGACTGGCCTGCAACACCTCAAAAATATAGGTATTGATGTCGACGGCGTTATCCGGCATCACCTGCGCCGGTGGCGCTACTGCGCGTGGTGCAGCGGCACGCGGCGCGACGTAGTAGCCAGACTGCGGGCGCGCAACGATACGCCCCTGACTTTCCAGCAGCTGATACGCATGGCTGACGGTCATAAAACTCATACCGCTGTTAACTACCTGTTCACGCAGCGACGGCAGTTTGTCGCCAGGAAGCCACACCCCAAGGGCTATCTGCTCCGTCATCTGCTCGGCGAGGCGCTGGTACTTTTTCATGAAGGTTCCCGGTTAATCTGACATTGCGTCTATATTATATCAGCGTTACGAAATATGCATTTTTATGTAACTGATATGGGTTGA
>CP070603.1:2385732-2389894 GCA_016939855.1 Kluyvera ascorbata | reverse complement strand
AAGTTAAAACTGTTATCATTTAATACCCACATACTGTCTCTGCCCCCCTGCGCCATCACGCCCTAAAATCACGCCGAGTCTTCTTCTCCACGGAGTTTGCATGTTCGGTCTTGATGCGTTTCACCTCGCGCGAATTCAGTTTGCCTTTACCGTTTCGTTTCACATTATTTTCCCTGCCATCACCATCGGCCTGGCCAGTTATCTGGCTGTGCTTGAAGGGCTATGGCTGAAAACCCGTAACCCAGTCTGGCGATCGCTGTACCAGTTCTGGTCTAAGATCTTCGCCGTAAATTTCGGTATGGGGGTTGTTTCCGGGCTGGTCATGGCCTATCAGTTCGGGACGAACTGGAGTGGTTTTTCCCAGTTCGCGGGCAGCATAACCGGCCCGCTGCTGACCTATGAAGTATTAACCGCCTTTTTCCTTGAAGCCGGTTTTCTCGGCGTCATGCTGTTCGGCTGGAACCGCGTTGGGCCGGGGTTGCACTTTTTCGCTACCTGCATGGTGGCGCTGGGCACGATTATCTCAACCTTCTGGATCCTCGCATCCAACAGCTGGATGCAGACACCGCAAGGGTATGAAATCGTTAATGGCCAGATCGTGCCCGTAGACTGGTTTGCCGTGGTGTTTAATCCTTCTTTCCCTTACCGCCTCCTGCATATGTCCATTGCCGCGTTCCTGAGCAGCGCGCTGTTTGTTGGGGCATCGGCGGCCTGGCACCTGCTGCGCGGCAATCAGACGCCTGCTGTGCGCACGATGTTTTCCATGGCCCTGTGGATGACGCTGATTGTTGCGCCTATTCAGGCCATGGTGGGCGACATGCATGGACTCAATACGCTGAAACACCAGCCGGCAAAAATTGCCGCTATTGAAGGCCACTGGGAGAACCCGCCGGGCGAGCCAACCCCGCTGCTGCTGTTTGGCTGGCCGGATATGGAACAGGAACGCACCCGCTACGGGCTGGAAATTCCAATGCTGGGGAGCCTGATCCTCACGCATAGCCTCGATAAGCAGGTACCCGCACTGAAGGAGTTCGCGAAGGAAGATCGCCCTAACTCAACCATCGTCTTCTGGTCGTTTCGCATTATGGCGGGGCTCGGAATGCTGATGCTGTTGCTCGGCGTCGTGGCGCTGTGGTTACGCAAGCGACAGACCCTGTACACCTCACGTCCGTTCCTGTGGTTCGCGCTGCTGATGGGCCCTTCCGGCCTGATTGCCATCCTCGCCGGTTGGGTCACCACCGAGGTAGGTCGTCAGCCATGGGTGGTCTACGGCCTGCAACGCACAGCAGATGCCGTATCAGCGCACGGCAACCTGCATATGAGTATCAGCCTGTTAACCTTCTTTGTGGTGTACAGCTCGGTGTTTGGCGTGGGTTACAGCTATATGGTACGCCTTATCCGCAAAGGCCCGCAGCCGTTTGACCATCCCCCTCAGGGAACGCCTGCGCGCCCGCTTTCCGCCGCCATGGACACCCACTCATCCCAGGAGGAACAAGCATGAACATCGACCTGTCCATTATCTGGTTCGTGATTATTGTTTTTGCCACTCTGATGTACATCGTTATGGACGGCTTTGATTTGGGCATCGGGATCCTCTTTCCCTTTACCCGCAATGCGCAGGAGCGTGACCTGATGGTTAACAGCGTGGCACCGGTCTGGGACGGCAACGAAACCTGGCTGGTGCTTGGCGGCGCGGGGCTTTTCGGCGCGTTTCCACTGGCCTATGCCGTCATCATTGACGCATTGACCATCCCGCTTTCGCTGATGCTCGTCGGCCTGATTTTTCGTGGCGTTGCCTTCGAGTTTCGCTTCAATGCCACGCCGTCACACCGTCCGTTCTGGGATAACGCTTTTATGGGCGGGTCTATTCTGGCGACGTTCTGCCAGGGCGTTGTCGTCGGCGCCGTGATAAACGGTTTTGAGGTAACGGGGCGCGCTTATAGCGGCGGCGCTTTCGATTGGCTGACGCCGTTTACGCTCTTCTGCGGCGTGGGGCTCACCATCGCGTATGCGCTGCTTGGCGCGACCTGGCTTGTGATGAAAAGTGAAGCTACGTTGCAACACAGCATGAAGCGGAACGCGCGTGGTCTGTTACTGGCATTGCTGGCGGTTATTGCCATTATCAGCCTCTGGACACCGCTTCAGCATACCGCTATCGCTCAACGCTGGTTCAGCCTACCGAACCTCTACTATCTGCTGCCGGTACCGGCGCTGGTCCTTATTGCCAGCGCACTGCTATGGCGGCATCTGGCGCGGGCAGAGAGTCATGCTCAGCCTTTCATTCTGACGCTTATCCTGGTTTTCCTTGGTTTTAGCGGGCTTGGCATCAGCATCTGGCCGGCTATCATTCCGCCGTCTATCACCCTGTGGCAGGCCGCCGCACCGGTACAGAGTCAGGAATTTATGCTGATTGGCGCCCTATTTATCATTCCCGTCATTCTGGTGTACACCTTCTGGAGCTACTACGTATTTCGTGGAAAGGTCCCGCAAAATGAGGGCTATCATTGATGAAAAATCGCTGGGTTTCACGCATTTTCTGGCTGGTAGCGCTTTGGGGTGGCAGCGTTCTGACGCTTGCTGTGGTGGGCAGTTTATTTCGTGTACTGATGACCGCTGCGGGATTTAAATCCTGATATAACAATGGAATGGCAGTTTTAGCTTTAAGTGCCCGGACTATTCTTAATTGGACGGGGCCTTCACATTTCCTCCATTTTTAATTGGTCAACTACCCCCCATACACAAAAGCAATGTATGGAGTACATGATGAAGAAAATTATTGCACTGTCTGCAATCCTGGCAATGGGTCTGTGTTCAACCGCTTTCGCAGCTGATCATCAGGAGCCACCAAAAAAACCACCTGTAGAACAGCAGCATAATGGTCAGCCGCCGCATGACAACAAAGGCCCTCAGCACGATGGCAAAGGTCAGCAGCATGACGGCAAAGGTCAGCCCCCGCGCGACGAAAAAGGCTCACAGCACGATGGCAAAGGCCAGCCGCCACATGACAACAAAGGCCCGCAGCATGATGGCAAAGGCCAGCCGCCAAAACACGACGGCGACAACAAACTGCCACCAAAAGACGGGCAGCATAACTAAGTAAGAAAGGCCGGAGATTCCGGCCTTTTTTTGGCATTGTTGCTTCCCCACTATTTACGCCGCGGCAGCGTTTTCAACAAATCATCCGGACTCATCGACGCCACGACGCTCCCCGGCAGCGGCATCTTCAGAATGTGATTTTTGATTTTGCCAATCACGTGCATTTCGCACGGGCGGCAATCAAACTTCAACGTCAGCACTTCATCACCGTTAATCAACTGCATCGGCGTGGCCTTCCAGCTCTTGATAGAGCCTTTCGCCTGTTTCGGGCACAGGTTGAACGCAAAGCGCAGGCAGTGTTTGGTAATCATCACCGGCACATCGCCCTTCTCTTCGTGCGCTTCGTAGGCCGCGTCAATCAACTGCACGCCGTAGCGATGATAAAACTCATGCGCTTTATGGTTGTATACGTTGGCAAGGAAATTCAGATGACTTTCCGGGTAGACCGGCGCCGGGTTCGCCACCGCTTTGCGGCTGCCGCGCACGTAGGCCGCCAGACGCGCTTCATCGAGCATTTCCACGGTTTCACGACGCAGCTGGTTCAGCATACTGTTCGGTACAAACAGCGCTTCCGGCAACATCACCTCAACGCCGCGCGGGTAATAGATTGTTTGCCCCAGTTTCGCAATCCCGTCCTGCAGCTGGCTCAGCGCTTTATCGGCATTGTTGGCAGCCGCAAATTCGCCGTCTAAGGTATTCGTGACGCTGACGCCATCTTCGCTGGTGATGGTCAGCACCAGCTGTTCCTGCCAGCCGGAAAGCTCGATATCCACCGCAATACGACGCTCGCTGGAGGTTTTCAGCAGCGCCTGCTGCCAGTTGTGGTCGAGGTTGCGGTTCAGCACCTGATGCGGACGGACTTTATGCAGGTCGGCTGGCATCTCGTTCGGCCACACGCGGTAGCGGTTTTCGCCGATTTTCTCTACCGTGTTGGCGCGGAAGCCTACGACTTCACGCTTAATCAATACGTTGAGCCCATCGCCATTGGCCAAGGGTTCACTGACTTCTACATCAAGGGTGTCTTTGTTGACCTTCAGCACTTCGCCTACCGGCAGGCCGACGAATT
>CP070603.1:2380519-2385714 GCA_016939855.1 Kluyvera ascorbata | reverse complement strand
CAATATTCATCTGACGCTGATTAACGAAATAGTCGGTACTGCCGCGATGGAAAGTTTTGTCCGTGGACGGAACAAAGAAATGTTCAGTGCGCCCGGCAGAGGCACGACCTAAATCCCCCCGTTCTTCAATGATCGTATCGAGCATCTGGCGATAATGCGCGGTGATGTTCTTCACGTAGCTCATATCTTTGTAGCGCCCTTCAATCTTGAAGGAGCGCACGCCCGCGTCAATCAACGCGCCGAGGTTGGCGGTCTGATCGTTATCTTTCATCGACAGCAGGTGTTTTTCAAACGCCACCACTCGGCCCTGATCGTCTTTCAGGGTATACGGCAGACGACAAGCCTGTGAACAGTCGCCGCGGTTGGCGCTACGTCCGGTCTGGGCGTGTGAAATATTGCACTGCCCGGAATAGGCCACGCACAGCGCGCCGTGGATAAAGAACTCGATAGTCGCGTCGGTCACGTCGTGGATGGCTTTGATCTGCTGCAAATTAAGCTCGCGCGCCAGCACTATCTGGCTGAACCCAACGTCCGACAGGAATTTGGCTTTCTCAACGGTGCGAATATCACACTGGGTGCTGGCGTGCAGTTCAATGGGTGGCAGGTCGAGCTGCATAATGCCCATATCCTGCACGATCAGCGCATCCACGCCCGCGTCGTACAGGCTGGTAATCAGCTTCTGCGCGGGTTCCAGCTCGTCATCATGCAGAATGGTGTTGAGCGTAATAAAGATTTTAGCGCCGTAGCGATGGGCAAACGGCACCAGCGCAGCGATATCCTGCAGGCTGTTGCTGGCATTGTGGCGCGCGCCAAAGCCGGGTCCGCCGATATACACGGCATCGGCGCCATGAAGAATCGCTTCGCGAGCAATAGCGGTGTCGCGAGCCGGGCTAAGGAGTTCAAGAAGGGCATTCTGCTGGCGCATAGGGTCGAGGTTATCCAGTCGGGTCACAAAATGGCGGCTATTGTAGCCAGAAGCCGCAGCGGACGAAAACAGTTTCCAACGCTTGTGCGCCGCGGTTAGCAAAATTTCGATAACCTATTGCCGAAATGGGCATTTCTGCTTTCGACATCAGTCAGTTAGAGTTATTTCCGTATTCCGGACTTTCCTCGTAACGGCCACGTTATGGTTCATTGTCATGATTTGCCGCAGGCCTGCATGCGGCGTTTTCTTTAGGATAGTGAATAATAGAGTGGAAATGCGCGACCTGCTCGCCGCTGTTACGGTAAGCATGCGCGAGATCCCCC
Source organism: Kluyvera ascorbata (assembly GCA_016939855.1). Classification (GTDB taxonomy): domain Bacteria; phylum Pseudomonadota; class Gammaproteobacteria; order Enterobacterales; family Enterobacteriaceae; genus Kluyvera; species Kluyvera ascorbata_C. Next base: position 2,384,466 of record CP070603.1, on the reverse strand, counting down.
GCAAACCGCAGCCCTCCTCCGGCGTACAGCGTCCGCCATTCCCCCTCTATACACATATCAAGCTGACCGTTAATCACCACCACATGTTCAATCACCCCTTTTTCGTGCGGGGTCGATTCGCTTAGCGCGCCCGGCGCAAGGGTAATCGAGAAGTGGTCAAAGAAAAGCACCGGGTCCCAGGGAAATACTGGCGTAACAACCATCGCCTGCTGCTGCGGGTCGAACGACTGCTCTGCGCCCGGGACCTCTGGCGTGATAAACACAGAAAACGGTACGTTCAGGCCAGTAGCAATCTTCCACAGCGTCGCCACCGTTGGGCTGGATTCGTTACGTTCGATTTGCCCCAGCATCGCCTTAGAGACCCCCGTCTCTTCTGCGAGCTTAGACAGGCTCCAGCCACGCCGTTGACGTAAGGATTTCAGCGTCGCTGCCAGGTGCTGCGCAATATTCATTCCACCTCCATTTTCTTCCATCGACGAAGTATACCCCACGCCGCCAGCCCCGTTTTAGCTAATCATAACCGGTCATTGTGCGTTATAACGCACAATGGTACATTAATTGGATGTTATAGCGCACAAGAGGCTTTTATGCGAACCCCTTTCATCCCTTTCCCCACCGTGCTGGCCGGTTTTGTTGCCGTGCTGGTCGGCTATGCCAGTTCTGCGGCGATCATCTGGCAAGCCGCTGCCGCCGCTGGCGCGACCGCAATGCAAATTTCAGGCTGGATGACCGCACTCGGCCTGGCGATGGGCGTCAGTACGCTGGCGCTGACCCTGTGGCGAAAAGTGCCGATTTTAACCGCCTGGTCAACGCCGGGTGCGGCGCTTTTGGTGGGCGGTTTACAAGGGGCAACGCTCAACGACGCGGTCGGAATTTTTATCTTCGCCAACGCACTGATTGTTATCTGCGGCCTGACCGGTTGGTTTGCCCGGCTGATGAAGCTGATTCCACACTCGCTGGCGGCGGCCATGCTGGCAGGTATTTTGCTGCGCTTCGGTCTGCAGGCATTTGCCACGTTGCAGGGACAACTGGCTCTGTGCGGCAGCATGCTGGTGGGTTGGCTACTGTTTAAAGCCGTTGCGCCGCGCTACGCGGTAGTTGCGGCGCTGGCGGTAGGTATCGTGATGGCAGCCCTAAAAGGTGACATTGTCACCGACTCCTTAAGCCTGGCCGTGGTCGCCCCGCAGTTTATTGCTCCGCACTTCTCCCTGACCCAACTGTTGAGCATCGGTATTCCCTTTTTCCTCGTGACCATGGCCTCGCAAAATGCGCCAGGGCTTGCCACGCTTCAGGCCTCTGGCTATCACGTACCGGTTTCACCGCTGATTGTGGTCAGCGGCGCATTTGGCCTTTTGCTGGCACCATTCGGGGTCTACTCCGTGTGCATCGCCGCCATTACCGCCGCTATCTGTCAGAGCCCTGATGCTCATCCCGATCCGCTTAAACGTTGGCAAGCGGCGGCGGCCGCAGGCGTTTTCTATCTGATTGCCGGGGTTTTTGGCGGCTCTATCACCACGCTAATGTCAGCGCTACCGACGGTGTGGGTCCAGATGCTGGCAGGGCTGGCGCTGCTCGGTACGCTGGGAGGAAGCCTGTTCCAGGCTTTGAATAACGACAGGGAACGCGATGCGGCCATGGTCACCTTCCTGGTCACTGCCAGCGGGATAACGCTCGCGGGCGTGGGGTCGGCATTCTGGGGATTGGTGATTGGCGGCGTTAGCTTCGCGCTGTTATCCCGCAAGCCCCGCGCGTAGTTGTGACGGCGTCACGCCATTCACCGCTTTAAAGCGATTGCTGAAATGGCTGGCGGAGCTAAACCCACAGCACAGGGCAATATCGGTCAGAGATTGCGTGGTGTAGCGCACCATCTGCTGCGCGCAGTCCATCCGGCGCTGCATCACGTACTGATGCGGTGCCAGGCCCACGCTCTGGCGGAACATGCGCGCAAAATGGTATTCGCTTAGGGTCGCCTGCGCGGCGAGGTCGGCAAGGGTCAGTGGTGCACTGAGATGGGCATCGATATAGTCGAGCGTATTACGCAGTACCGCCGGAGCCAGCCCGCCGGTCACCGTCGGCAACCGCCACTGTACGTTGGCGTGATGCTGGATGAGGTGCGTCAGCAGCAAGGTGCTGGCGCTGCTCAAAGCAAGCTGGTTTGCAGGTTGCTGCCAGTCATAGCCCAGCAGAAACTGACGGTAGAGCAGCGTTATCTTCGGGTCATTGCCAAAAATATGTTCGTCGAGGGTTAAGGCCGCCGGGCTGCGATCCCACACCTGTTCCCCCACCTTACGCAAATGCTCATCGGTGCAATAGAGATGCACGAATGACAGATCGCCGCGAATATCCCACGTTGATTCCGTGTCTTTCGGCATCAGGCAAAAACGGTCAGGCCCCCCGCCATTTTTCCAGCCGTGGGGCGTTTTCTGGTAGCTCTCGTAGCCATCTGCTACGTACAGGCTAAGCGTGTGATGATCGCTCTTAACCGTCAGGTTATCGCATTTGTTATACCAGGCCGCCAGTTGGATGCCAGAGTTAAGCGCAACGGTTTCCCGCAGCTGTGCGTTCTGACTCTGTAATCTCTCAAACGTTGCGTAGGCCATTAACATATCTATCACGATTATCGATAGTGCCAGTCTAGGGGCTGTCGGTCGCAGAATCTAGCGTTCTGCGCGGCCCGCTTGCAAAAAAACCGCAAGAATATGCAAGTCACCCGCAGCCTTCTGCAAGCGCCGGAATGCGTACCGCGTCACACTTGTTTTTTTATTGTTATTGATGCGAGGAACTATGAACGCGCTGCTCTATGCCCTGGTCGTTGTTATCTGGGGAACCACCTGGATTGCCATCTTTTTACAGCAGGGTCCTGTGCCTGAGGCGGTTTCGATTTTCTGGCGCTTTGCGATTGCCAGCATCACCATGATGACTATTCTGCTGTGCCTGCGTCGCCTGCGCCCACTGGCGCTACGCGATCATCTGTTCTGTATTCTGCAAGGCTGCTGCGTGTTCGGCTTCAACTTTCTGTGCTTCTACACAGCGGCAAAGTGGATAAATACCGGGCTGGAGTCGGTGATTTTCTCCATGGCGGTGCTGTTTAACGCCATCAATAGTTTTATCTTCTTCCGCCAGACGCCACCAAAGCGCTTTTATCTGGCTGCTCTGCTAGGACTGTGCGGCATCATCACCCTCTTCTGGGAAGATCTACAGGCGGTCGGCATGAGCAGCACGCTGCTGGCCGGAATTTTACTCAGCGCGCTCGGCACCTACGGTTTCTCGCTGGGGAACATGCTGAGCCTGCGCCACCAGCGACGTGGGCTGGAAACGCTCACCACCAATACCTGGGCGATGCTGTATGGCACCCTCATCATCGGTGTTATCGCCCTGCTGCGCGGCGATGATTTCAACCCGCAGTGGACGGTCAGCTACATGGGCGCGCTGTTCTATCTGGCGATTTTCGGTTCGGTGATTGCGTTTGGCGTCTATTTCACGCTGGTCGGGCGCATTGGCGCCAGCAATGCCGCCTACAGTACGTTGCTGTTCCCGCTGGTCGCGCTGACGCTGTCGACGATGTACGAAGGCTATCAGTGGCACGCGAACGCCGTGCTCGGACTGGTACTGATTCTGCTGGGGAATCTGGTGATGTTTGCCAAACCAGAGATGTGGCGAGTACCGTTTTTAAGTCGGGCGTAATCCCGGCGTTGCTTTGCTCGGCTGGGCTACAATATCGCAGTTTGTATCACACTGTATCCGGCCCCTTCGCGGATACAGTGGCTGGCAAAATTCACGAATTCCCACACATCCTCGACACTTGCGATTGTTTTTATTATCAGGTCGCGATAGCCGCCTATACTTCGTTCGCTATCGTTTTTGATTTGATGATCTCACGCCTCTGTCCAGGAGAAATTCATGAACGCTTCAGCCTCTTCCGTATCCCGCTTTCACCGTCTATGTCT
>CP070603.1:2377544-2380481 GCA_016939855.1 Kluyvera ascorbata | reverse complement strand
CAGCAACCGACTACGCTAACGATTTTAAAACGGTGCACCAGATTCATGCTGGCGTGCTCGACGTCGGCTACGTCGATATTGGCCCCCGCGACGGGCAACCGGTCATTTTGCTCCACGGCTGGCCTTACGACATCAACAGCTACGCTGAAGTTGCCCCGGCGCTCGCCAGCAAAGGCTTTCGCGTGATTGTTCCCCATCTTCGCGGCTACGGCACCACTCGATTCCTCTCAGCCAGCACCCCGCGTAACGGCCAGCCTTCCGCGATGGCGGCCGATATTGTGGCGCTGATGGACGCGCTAAACATTAAGCAGGCGGATTTCGCCGGATACGACTGGGGCGCACGCACCGCTGATATTGTTGCAGCACTGTGGCCGGAACGCGTGAAATCGCTGGTTTCCGTGAGCGGCTATCTCATCAGCAGCCAGAAAATCGGTGAACAGCCGCTGCCGCCGAAGGCAGAGCTCCAGTGGTGGTATCAGTTCTATTTCGCCACGCCGCGCGGCCAGGCGGGCTACGCGAAAAACACCCACGACTTCGCCAGACTTATCTGGCAGCAGGCCTCGCCGGACTGGAAGTTCAGCGATGAGACCTTCAATACCAGCGCCAAATCGCTGGATAACCCGGACCACGTGGCCATCACGATCAATAACTATCGCTGGCGTCAGGGGCTGGAAAAGGGCGAAGCGAAATACGAGAAATATGAGCAGAAGCTGGCGACACTGCCGCCTATTACCGTGCCGACCATCACCATTGAAGGCGGTAACAACGGCGCGCCGCATCCGGACCCAAAAACGTATGCGTCGCACTTTACCGGCAAGTATGAGCATCGTACTTTTGGTGCCCATGTCGGCCATAATCCGCCGCAAGAAGATCCGACTGAATTCACGACAGCGGTCATTGATGCCGATAAGCTGTAAATTGACCGCGGCCCCTTAGCCCTTTGTGGAGAATGCATGGAACATATCGACAATATCCTGGTCGTGGACGACGACCACGACATCCGTGAACTGGTCGTCGACTATTTGCAAAAATCAGGTTACCGGGCAACAGGGGCCAGCAACGGCAAGGCGATGCGCGCCTATATGGCTGGCAATCAGGTAGATCTGGTGGTACTGGATATCATGATGCCCGGCGATGATGGGCTGACGCTGTGCCGCCAGCTACGCAACGATCGCCAGAACGTGCCGGTGCTGATGCTCACCGCCCGCGGTGATGATGCAGACCGCATTCTGGGGCTGGAGATGGGCGCGGACGATTATCTGGTGAAGCCGTTCGTCGCCCGCGAATTGCTGGCGCGCATTAAAGCGATTCTTCGCCGCTATCGCGCCCTGCCTCCCAATTTACAGATTACCGAAACCGGGCGTCTGATTGCCTTCGGCGATTGGCAGCTCGATACCACCGCTCGGCATCTGATAGACAGCGGCGGACTGGTGATGGCGCTTAGCGGTGCGGAATACCGTCTGCTACGCGTATTTGTCGATCATCCCCAACGCGTGTTAAGCCGTGACCAGTTGCTCAACCTGACCCAGGGGCGTGACGCAGAGCTGTTTGAGCGCTCAATCGATCTTCTGGTCAGCCGCCTGCGCCAGCGGCTGAACGATGACGCACGCGAACCGGCGTATATCAAAACCGTGCGCAGTGAAGGCTATGTGCTAGCGATGCCGGTGGAAATTCGGGAACGCCACGAATGAGGCTATGGCCGAAATCTCTGCTTTATCGGCTGGTGTTAATCGTGCTTGGCGGCCTGCTGCTGGCCAACAGCCTGACGCTATCGCTGCTGCTGTACGAGCGCATGAGCAGCGCGCGCAGCGTGATGCTCAATACCCTCGAGAACGATGTTGCCACCAGCGTCGCCATCCTCGACCGCCTGCCGACAAGCGAACGTCAAGCCTGGCTTCCCCGCCTGGCACGCGGCAACTATCAGTATCTGACCACCGCGGGTGAGCCAGGTCCGGTACCCACCGGCTGGAGAACGCGCAGCATTATCGAGACTTTGCACAATGCGCTAGGGAATAAATACGCCCTGACGGTGAGTCATCTCCCCGGCCCGCGTGAGCATATTCAAGCACACCTTCGCCTTAGCGATGGCAGCCCGTTAACGATTGATATCTATCCGCAGCTTCCGGCGCTTGCCCGCTGGCTGCCTATCGTACTGGTTGCGCAACCCCTGCTGCTGCTAATTTTCGCCTGGCTTGCCGTACGCCAGGTTGTTCGTCCACTGCGGCAGTTTACCCGCGCGGTAGAAACTCTCGAGCCCGCCTCCGACAGCCCGCAACCGATGAATGAACACGGCCCTTTAGAGGTTCAACAAACGGCACGAGCCTTTAACGCCATGCAGGCGCGCATCCAGCACTACCTTAAAGAGCGCGCGCACATTCTTGCTGCGATTTCTCACGACCTGCAAACCCCGATTACGCGCATGAAATTAAGAGTGGAAATGGCGCAGGAAGCGGAGTTGCAGGACAAACTAATGCAGGATCTGGATGCCATGACGCGCCTGGTGCGCGAAGGCATTGCTTACGCGCGCAGCACCGAAAGCGTTCAGGAGCCAGGACAGCGCCTCGACCTTAACGCGTTTCTCGATACCCTGGTGTGTGACTATACCGATACCGGACACCCGGTGACATACCGCGCTCCGGGCATGCCGATGCCGCTCACCACTTTCCCCCAGGCGCTACGCCGCGTGGTGACGAATCTCGTCGATAATGCGCTGAAGTACGGTGAATCTGCGCAATTAACGCTACGGCAGGTCGACGACCGTTGGCTCTCCATTGATATTGAGGACAACGGGCCGGGTATCCCAGACCATGAACTGGACGCCGTGCTACAGCCGTTTTATCGGCTCGAGTCATCGCGCAACCGCCATACAGGCGGCACCGGGCTCGGGCTCGCTATCGCTTCTCAGCTGGCGGTGCGTTTACAGGGGAAACTCACCCT
>CP070603.1:2377110-2377192 GCA_016939855.1 Kluyvera ascorbata | reverse complement strand
GGAGGTGTCAGATGGCTATGATTATCGCGTTTCTCGGCGGGATGTTGACTCTATTAAGCCCTTGTACGCTGCCGGTTATCCC
>CP070603.1:2373445-2377067 GCA_016939855.1 Kluyvera ascorbata | reverse complement strand
GCGATGCTCGCCGGAATGGTCGTCATGTTCACCGCGCTGTCGCTGTTGGTGACGGTTGCCAGCGCCTGGGTGGTACAGGTAGTGCTGGCGGGCCGTTGGCTGGCGCTCGTTTTTCTCGGTGCGGTGGCGCTGTCGCTTATCTCCCCACGCATCGCTCAGCACCTGATGGCTCCGGTGGTGCGGTTAGGCAACCAGGTGAACAACCATAGTCTGAATCGTGATGGCGTGATGGCGGCATTGCTGGCGGGCGTTGCTACCGGGCTTTTATGGGCGCCATGTGCAGGCCCGGTGTTGGGCGCTATCCTGAGCCTCGGTGTTGTTCAGGGTAACAGCGTCTCCAGCGGCGTGCTCCTCGCCGCCTACGGGAGCGGCTGTGCCGCCATGCTGGGGTTGCTTTGGCTTGGCGGGCAGCGCGTGCTGCATTGGTTACGCAACAGGACAGCGGTGGTCGAACGTCTGAAACAGCTAGCCGGGATGACGATGCTGGCGTCGGTGGTACTGATTGCCTCCGGCACCACCAGCGTACTGCAAGGGGCAACGGGGCTCTCGGCGCAGCTTGAACAGCATCTGGCGAACTGGCTCCCGGTCACCCCGGTCAAGCTCCAGCCGGTCGCCGATAGCGCCCTGCCGTCTCTTAACGGGGGTACTGGTTGGATCAACAGCGCTCCTCTCTCCAGCGAATCGCTCAAGGGCAAAGTGGTGCTGATAGATTTCTGGACCTTCGACTGTATTAACTGCCAGCACACGCTGCCGCACGTGCATGAGTGGGCGGAAAAGTATCGGCCACAGGGGCTGGAGGTCATTGGGGTACATACGCCGGAATATCCGCATGAGAAAAACTTCAGCGCAGTGCAGGAGGCGGTAAAAAAATGGCACATCACCTACCCGGTCGTCACCGACAATAATTACCAAATCTGGAGCGCTTTTGGGAATCAATACTGGCCTGCGCACTATCTTTTCGACGCGCGTGGTCAGTTAAGATATACCTTCTTCGGTGAGGGAAATTATGCAGAACAAGATGCGGCGATTGCCGCGCTTTTAAAAGAATCAAAAATCTGAATAAATAAAATAAGGGCGGCACCTGAGTGTCGCCCTCTATTATTCATCACGCCAAAGTAAAATTACTTTTGCGATGGATCGAATTTAACGGCATCAACCGCCATATCATCAATCACCTGTTTCAACGTATCCAGCGTCAGCTGAGCGTTGGAGTTAGACAGGTCTTTACCTTCCCCTTTGCGCACCACTTTAATGACCGGCTTGTTGGTCGCCGCATCAATCAGTTCGCCTTCAAAGTAGAGGTTGGTGTTCATGGTACGGTGGCCGGTTGCCGCTTCGGTACCCGCAACCACCATCGCGATTGGGATCACTTCGTAGAACTGCAGGCCTTCTTTGCTGGAGTCAACGGCAGTAATCGCACCGCGGAAGATAAGGCTATGCGGGCCAGCGGTCGTTGCCAGCGGCTTACGCTCGCTGATGGCTTTTTTCAGTTCGGTGTTGGTGTAGTTCAGAATATCGGTTAGCGCTTTTTGCCCAACCTGTGTCGTCGGCTTCGGTACCGGATAGTAAGTTACCGGGTTGTAGACGACGTTTGCGTAGTTAGCCGGTTTGTAGTCCGGAGAGATCCAACGCAGTTCCGTTTTTCCTGACGCCGTTGTTGCTTCCTTCAGGCCAGAATAGTCTTTTAAAAATCCTGAGTATTGCTGAGGAGTCGTGGTCTTTGACGCACAGCCCGCTAATGCCAGAACGCCCACAAGGGCCGCCACTTTGAAAAACGCTTGAGTACGCATGAGAATAATCCCTGATAAATGCACAAATGCCAGTAAGTTATAGCAAATGAATCAGGCGTTTGTCGCGGCAAAAATAGAGGGGGTTCTCATTATTCACAAAAATGATTCACGGCATAACGGGCTTGCGCCCGTTATATAAATATTAATTATGATTTCTTGCGAGCCAGCATCGTAGCGAAGCGTAATTTAATGCGATTGCCGTTTTCATCGGTACGATGAAGTTCGCCGACATCCTCGTTATATTTCAGCAATTCCCACCCTTCATAATAATTTTTCAGCTCGCCAGCTTTAAACGCAAACGGGAAACCGACCGTGCAAGGGAAATCATCGGTATCCATCGCGGCAACGATCAGATTGTAGCCGCCAGGTTTGGTGCAGCGCTGCATATTCGGGATCAGGCGCGGAATGGTGCTCGCCTCAAGGAACATCATCACCACCGTCGACAGAATAAAATCGTACTCGCCGTCAAAGGTCAGCGTGTTCAGGTCCTTCACCGCCGCCTGTAAGTTTTCCAGCCCTTCAGACTCCCGAATCGAAAGCAGGTTCTGGATGCTCATCGGGTTCTTATCCCACGCCGTGACGTCATAGCCGTTCGCTGCCAGATAGAGGCTGTTACGCCCGTTGCCGCAGCCAAGATCTAATGTTTTACCCGGTTTAATCAACGATGCCGCGTGCAGCACATCGGAATGGGTGCGGGTCAGGCCATATTTTTCGGTGAAGTAGTTTTCATCACGAGTTGTCATTGTTCATCCTTCGGTTTCATCAGTGTTGACCGCGCAACGCGGGTCAAAAGTTTACCCTGAAGCAGCAACAGCAGCGTTTTAATCAGCAGCAGACCGATCACGATATTGGTGAATATAAACAGCGGCAGCGCCAGGTTATGGAAAAATCCAGAACCGCTGGCGTGCCCAAGATGCAGCCCGGTGGAGGCCAGTGCGGAAATACCGAACGAAAAGCTCCAGAATGAAGCGTTAAACGCCTGGCGCAGATACCAGGGCATCAGGCGTAGCATAAACAGCAGCTGTAAAAGCCCGTACCCGAACAGCATTTTGGCGAATACATCTGCCTGACCGCCGTTGATGCTCAGCCACGCATTACAGGCTACCAGCGCCGGAGCCAACTGAATACCGAGCGAGGTACGCAACGGTACGGAAAGTACCCCGCCGCTGCGTAAACGCTGGACGATAGCGGGTTCGAGGGTAATCCACGAGATAACCCCAGCACCAAGAAACACCAGCCCGGCATCGTTAAAACCCAGCGCGCCGCAGGCCATTGCGCTAATAAAATTGTTAGCGACGGTAGGCAGATAAAGCCCCGGCGTTGTCGCATCCGCAGGATGCTCCCCTCGCCACAGCCCAGCCGTTTGCCAGGCGGCGTAACCGAGCTGCAACGCCACCCCGAGACAAAACAGCGCCAGCGCCAGCGGTCTTGCCCACGGCGTAACGCCAATCGCCACCAGCATGGTGGTAGCCGGAAACAGGCTGACAAAGCTGCTGGCAATGGGATGATGCATCTCCTGCCAGACGCTGTACGGAAAGCGCACCGCCCGCGTCAGAAAGGCCAGCGTCAACAAGCCCCACATCATGATGGCGAGCACCACCAGCGCATCGCCAATTGAATGACTCACCGGCATAATCGTGCTGGCATAACGCCACGCGAAGCCCATGCCAATGGTGCCCAGTACCATGCCAAAGTAACCTACGGGCAGATTAAGAACCCGCACTTCATTATCGTTATTATGCATTTTGTTTAATTAATCAAATTTTATTAAGTTGCATTTTAAATGATTCTTTAATGGCACGCTAGCGCGAAAAAGAAGTATAGACAAACTT
>CP070603.1:2370126-2371691 GCA_016939855.1 Kluyvera ascorbata | reverse complement strand
TTCACAATGGTTTGCTACAGTTACGTTATCCGCATACCCGTGAGGCCATCATGAAAAAATATCGTCTCAGCGATGAAACGCGCAGCGTGCAAATTGGCGAGCCCGGTGCCAGAGAAAGCGTGGTGGTGCGCCAGATTATTGCCCTGCAGGATTTTGCCGATGTCAGCGCCGGCAGCCTCGGAGGCTGGGTAGAAAACGAGCTGTCACTCAGCCATGATGGCGAATGCTGGATCTACGATCAAAATAGCCTGGTGTATGCCGGGGCCAGGGTGACTGAAAACGCCAGAATTACGCAACCCTGCGAAATCAGCCACCAGGCTGAGGTGGGCGGCAACGCATGGGTACAAGCCAGCCGCATCAGCCATTTCGCTCGAATTAGCGGCGATGCCGCCGTACATGGCTCCCAGGTTCACGGCCACTGCCATCTATTCGGCTATGCCTATATTGCTGAGCAGTCGCAAATTGTTGGGGCCAGAGGATTAACCGCCGACAGCGAACAACTGCTGCAAATCTACGACGCCGCGCAGCTTCGCCACTGCCGGGTAGTGCATCAGGCGCAAATTTTCGGCAAAGCCATGCTGATTCATGCCTTCGTTGAGCATCGTGCAGAAATCTTCGACAGCGCGCGTCTGGATGGCAACGAAGAGAACAACATTTGGGTGTGCGACTGCGCCAAAGTGTACGGCAATGCGCGCATTATCGCCGGTCGCGGCGAAGATGAGATCCCGACAATACGCTACAGCTCGCAGGTGGCCGAACATGCGGTAGTCGAAGGTAATTGCGTGCTGAAGCATCACGTACTGGTTGGCGGCAACGCGCGCTTACAGGGCGGGCCGATTTTACTCGACGATCACGTGCTTATTCAGGGGGATGCGAGGGTGGTTGGCGATGTGCTGATCGAGTATCACATTGATATCACCGATAGCGTGGTGGTAGAAGCCCTGCCAGGAGAAGCGATTCATCTGCGCGGGCGTAAAACAATGACCGGGGCGCAGCATATTACCCGCACCCCGCTGTTTGGCGCGCTATAGCGCCGCGTCGTCAACAATCAGCGCATAAATGTTCTGGTCGTAATAAACGCCGTTGAGAAACTCGGCCTGGCGCAAGCACCCTTCCAACGCAAACCCGTTGCGCAGCGCGACGTGGTTACTACGCAGGTTATCGACTCGGCACTTAATGACGAAGCGGCGAATCTCGCCGCGTTCGGCATAGTAGCGAATAAACGCCTGTAGTGACGCCGACAAAATCCCTTTTCCCTGTGCGTCTTCGTCTAGCCAGTAGCCGATATAGCCGGTTTTGTTCGACGGTTCAATCTGGTTAAACGACAGGACGCCGGCCATCGTGCTATCGACAAAAATCAGGAACATTTTGGCGATACCGCGCTGATGCAGCATCATATTGCCCTGCACGTTCTGACGAGAATCCTGTTCACTGTTGACGTACTGCGGCCAGTTCAGCGTTTGCTGGAGCCAGGCTTTGTTGCGCTGCACCAGCTGGTACAGCCCCGAAACGTGGCTTTCATTGACGGCTTGAAGGGTGACGGTGTCATTGACGGTGATGATTTC
>CP070603.1:2363715-2370089 GCA_016939855.1 Kluyvera ascorbata | reverse complement strand
GAGTAGGCCTGATAAGCGCAGCGYCATCAGGCATAACGGCGCAGAGTGCCGGATGGCGGCWWTGCCTTATCCGGCCTACATGACGACAGCGAGGTTATTTCATGACGCGGTCATCAACATACTGACGTTTATCCGGCGCTGGCGGGAAGTACTGATACAGCCAGGTTTCACTGATGGCGTCTCCGCGGCAGCGCAGGAACAGGCGCATATCCACCGGGTCGGTGGAATCAGAGGTTGGATACCAATCGAAGAGAATGCGATAGCCGTCGAACGGTTCAACGTAGAGGATCTCAATCTGCTTCGCTTCGCCGCTGGAGAGCGTAATAACCGGTTCGATCCCTTTCGGTGCAGCCGCTTTCAGGTCACCGCCAACAAAATCGATAGCGAAGCGACGGGACCATTTATCCGGGTAATGCTCACCCGGTGCCCAGCCTTCCGGGAAGCTGCCCATGCCGGTGCGGGTAGCCAGCACGCGCGCCAGTGGGGAACGTACTGGCGGCATTGCGCTCCAGTATAAGCGGTAGCTGAAGTTCAGCGTATCGCCCGCCTTCATCGGTTTTTCCGGCTGCCAGAAGCAGACAATGTTATCGAGCGTTTCACCGGTGGTTGGGATCTCCATCAGGCTGACGGCCCCTTTCCCCCACTGATTACGCGGCTCGACCCACAGGCTTGGACGTTTGTTGTACCAGCCCATAACGTCCTGATAGTGGGTGAAATCGCGGTCGAGCTGCAGCAGTCCGAAGCCTTTCGGGTTTTTGTCCTGATAGGCGTTGAACTGTAGCTTCTGCGGGTTGTTCAGCGGACGACATATCCATTCACCGTTGCCAAGCCACATCGCCAGACGATCGGAGTCGTGGATTTGTGGGTGGATGGTGTCGCAGACGCGGCGCTCGTTGTTGCCGCAGCTGAACATACTGGTCATCGGCGCAATGCCGAGCTGCTTGATGTCTTTCCGCGCATAGATATGGTTTTCCACATCCATGATCACCTGCGCTTTCTCGCAGTGCACCACAAACTTGTACGCCCCGGTGACGCTAGCGCTATCCATCAGCGCGTAAACGGTAAAGGAGGTGTCGCCCGGCTTCGCGGTTTCGAACCAGAAGGAGGTGAAGTCCGGGAACTCTTCCAGCGAATCAGTGTAGGTATCAATCGCCAGACCGCGCGCGGATAGGCCGTACTGATAGGTACTGTCTACCGCACGGAAGTAGCTCGCGCCGAGGAACGCCACGATATCGCGACGCGCCAGCTCGGGCGCTTTAAATACGCGGAAACCGGCGAAACCGAGGTCGGTCTGCCCTTCCAGCTGTTTGGTGTCGACACCGGCATCGTTGTACTGGAACAGCTCCGGGCGGAAGTGAATTTCACGCGCCTGGTGGCTTGATGGGTCGAGCGAGAACATCCGCACGCGGCGGCGAAAGCCCATTCCGACGTGGAAAAACTGTACGTCCAGCTGGCGCTCTTTGACGTTGTTCCACAACGAATGTTCAGCGTCGTACTGAATGCTGTTGTAGGCCTGCGGCGTCAGGTTAGCCAGGGTATCCGGCAGCGGGCGCGGTGCGCCGCTCCACGGCTGGCGGGAGAGATCGTGCGCCATAGATTGCAGTACGCCGAAATCAAAGCGACGCGTCTGGCCGTCGGCAATGCCGGAGTCCTCTGCCATCGCGGCCTGGGAGAATAGCGATGCGAAACCGGAAGTCCCGCACACGGCGGCAACAGCCATAGAAGATTTAAGAAAGTGTCTGCGGTTCATGCCTGGCAAAGCGTCCTTTTAAAGTCGGAATGCTGCAAAATAAAAACGGCGTTACTGCCGCCCACTCTAGACAAAATTGATTGATAATCCAATTGCTAGCGCAACAAAATCTGTCAATCCAGACTCACATGATGCTTCATGACGCGTTTGAACAACGCCAGCCGCGCACGCATAAAGCGATTTTCCACGCGGAACCCGGCGTGCTTGCGTAAACCAATGCGCAAAAGACGGTCACGACCGCGCACGCAGGCGGGCCAGCGTACCGGCCCCGTCAATACGGTATGGCGCGCGCTGGCATCACGGGCGAAGCTGACCCAGTAGTCCGCCACCTGAGACGCCACCTGGAGATCGCGCGGCGTGACGTACTCGCGCGAGGGCATGATTTGTCCCAGCGTATCGAAGACATAGGGCACTTCATTACCGTGCCACGCGCCGTGATAGTAGGTGTCGTGCTCGGCTTCAGCGACGTAATCAAACCAGTAGCGCCAGCAGGGCTGATTAACGCGCTGCTGCGCCTGCATCACCACATAACCCAGCGTGGTAAACGCCATATCCCGGCAAACCTGACGGCCCAGCTCTTCATCTCCTTTCACGCCCGGATAAAGCAGTTTGATAAGCCCCAGTCCCAGACGACGTTCACGGCGAAGCTTTTGGATTTCGCCCGCCAGGTCCACGCCAAATACCGCCATCACGCTGGCTTCATCGCTGTTGGAACCCACCAGCACCGGCATGACGTGCTGTTTACCGGCGAAGAAAACGTTGAGCATCGGCTGCGGCAGCACGGCGTCGCCGACGATGGGGGCCGGGCCAATATTGTGGGGTGCGGTCAGCGGCCAGAAGGCCTCGGCGGGAATATCACGCAGATCTTGTGCTGACGCATTCGGCAGATTGAAATATTCAGCCAGACGCTCACCGCGCGCCAGCGCAGCATCGCGCGGTTGGTCGGGCAAGGTATAACCGCTTTGAATGATTGCTTTGTGAAACAGCCCCACGGCTTTCGGCGATGTCATCAGCGACAGCACGCTGCGCGCGCCGGCCGACTCACCGAATAACGTGACGTTGTCACGGTCACCGCCAAAGGCTTCAATGTTTTCCTGTACCCAACGTAGCGCCGCGACCTGGTCCATCAGACCAAAATTATAGAGCCGTTCGCCGTCTTCCCCCTCAAGCGCGGGGTGGGCAAAGAAGCCGAGATGACCCAAACGATAGTTGATCGTAACCACAATCACATCACGTCGGGCCAGCGCTTTACCGTCATAAGGCGGCAGCGCGCCTGCGCCAATAGTAAAACCTCCTCCGTGTAGCCAGACCATTACCGGCAGCGGCCCCTGACGTTTAGCAGGAGACCAAACGTTTAGATAGAGGCAATCTTCGGAAAAGCGACCGGGGTCGCCGCCGCCCAGTTCCTGGCAATACTCTGCACTTTGCCAACTGGCGGCAGAAAAGGTATTCGCCTGACGTTCGCCCTGCCAGAGCGTTACCGGCTGCGGCGCTCGCCAACGCAGCGGCCCCACCGGCGGTGCCGCGTAGGGAATACCGCACCACAGATGGGTATCGCCCTCATCTACGCCCGTTAACGTCCCTTGTCTGGTTTCCACCCGAATTGCGGCATTCTGCATTGATTCTCATCCTTTTTCTCTTCACTCCTGTGCAGAGTACCCGTTTCAGAGCAGACCGCAACGCCGTTTGCTGCGTAGCGACGCCTCCTCATACAGACTGAATTCGTCCAGTACCTGTCGGCCTAGCGCCGCTTCAAAGGCATCGCGGCTGGCATTCCCCTGCGTGCGCGTTTGCCCGTCGCCGCCCAGATTCGACTGGAAAATCCCGGCGGCGCTCACCGGCAGAAAATCTTCATAGGTGATGGGTTGGGCGATAATCCAGCCGCGTTCGATAAACGGCTGTGGGTCATCGCCCGGATGAATTGCCTGGCGGTGGGCATCACCGGTCGGCGTCAGGCGATAGCGGAACCAGGCAAGCCCCTGCTGACGCAGTAAAAACTCACTGTCCGGGAACGCTTTAAACACCTCTTGCAAATGCTGCTGATGCGTCAGGTTATCTTTACCTACCCCCGCCTCGCTAAGCAGTGTGTCATACAGCGCGCGGCCCTTAGGCGTTAACGCCACCCCACGCTGTTCAATTTCGCCAAAGCGCGCCGTGTGCGTACCGTCCGATTCCCCGGCAAACTGCACCGGCTCTTCCAACGCTTTAAAGCTGGTCTGACGTAATAACAGCGGCACTGCCCGGCGCGGCGGCCCTTCAATCACCGCCTTCGGCTCAATACCGTAATCGGACATCAGCTCTTGAACGCGGTCAATATCCAGCGTGCGTGGGGTGAGATGGTTAATGTGGCAGCCTGGGAAACAGACCACATCGGCAATCAAGCGATGCTGCTGGTTGAGCGCCTGATAGGTCTGCTGGTCAACGGTGGTATGCCGATGCCAGCGGAACGTTTCCAGCGCTTCTTTCACAAATTCCTGCGCCTGCGGCGCGGTGAACCCGCCCTGATCATCATGCAGATTCATCAGCGCCCGACAGCGCGGCGTAAAGATATCCCGCTCGGCGAGGATCTTCGCCGCTTTCTGGCGCAGATTCGGGTCGTCGATAAGCTCAAGACGTAATAAAGAGGTAAAAATACGAAATGGATTACGCTGCAGCGCCGCGTCGTCCACCGGACGAAACGCCGTCGAGTGTACCGGTACGTTCGCCACCGACAGATCGTAGTAGCCCACCGGTTCCATGCCCATTATGGCGAACATCCGGCACAGCGTGGAAAGCTCTTCTGCCGTCCCCACCCGGATCGCGCCGTGACGTTCAACGTTGAGGCGCGCAAGTTCATCCGCATTGGCCAGCTGTTCATACAGACGCGTGTTATTTTCCAGCACGGCCAGGTTTACGTCAGCCACTAATGCCAGCAGCGTTCCATATTGCGGAACTTCTTGCTGATACATTGCCGACATTGCTTGTGAAAATTCCTCACGAATATCATCCGCCGAAAGGGTGTGCGCCATGATGCCTTGCCTCCTGTGAATATATTTGCAGTGTAGGAAAGGCCATGACGCTACGCGGTAAGAATTTACAAACTGTGATCGCGGCAACTGACTGAACTTATTGAGTGAAGGGATCTGGTTACATAACCTTGGGTTATTAAAAATGCACCTTAAATTCACTTTAAATTAACAATATATTTACACACACTGTCTGTGGCAATAATAAAATACCCTACACGGAGCCACCTATGAGCACAAAATGGTCACCGCAAGAAGTGATTCACCGGGATTACAACAATCATCCCCCAGCCCACGCGCCGGGCTATAAAACCAGCGTGCTGCGCTCGCCGCGCAATGCCCTTATCTCGCTGCAAAATTCGCTGTCAGAAATCACTGGTCCGGTCTTTTCCCAGCAGGACCTTGGCCCACTGGATAACGACCTGATCCTCAACTATGCCAAAGACGGTTTACCGATTGGCGAGCGCATCATCGTTCACGGCTACGTGCGCGATGGTTTCGGTCGCCCGCTGAAAAATACGCTGGTTGAAGTGTGGCAGGCCAACGCCGGCGGACGCTACCGCCATAAGAAGGATCAGTATCTGGCCCCGATTGACCCTAACTTCGGCGGCTGCGGACGCGTGCTTACCGATGAAAATGGCTATTACTTCTTCCGCACCATTAAGCCCGGCCCGTACCCGTGGCGCAACCAGGTGAGCGACTGGCGTCCTTCGCATATTCACTTCTCCATTTTTGGTGAAGCGTTCGCCCAACGCCTGATCACCCAGATGTACTTTGAGGGTGACCCGCTTATCAAGCAGTGCCCTATCGTCAAAACTATCAATAACGATGATGCCGTTCGTACGCTTATTGCCGAACTGGATACCCATGCCGCCGTGCCGCTCGACTGCCTGGCCTATCGTTTTGATCTGGTGCTGCGCGGCCAGCGCGCCACGCTGTTTGAAAACCGTACTCAGGGGGCTGCTCGATGAAAGACTATTTACCGGAAACGGCGTCACAAACCGCCGGCCCTTATGTGCACATTGGTCTGGCGCCGGATGCCGCTGGCTTCCATATTTTTGAGAAGAACTTTGGTTCAACCCTCACCAACAGCCACACGCCCGGAGAGCATATTGCCATCGAGGGACGCGTGTTCGATGGCTCCGGCACGCCGGTGCGCGATGTGCTGATTGAAATATGGCAAGCCAACGCCGCCGGGCGTTATAACCATGTCGCAGACCAGCAGCACGAAAAAGCGCTGGATGACGATTTTCGCGGCTGGGGCCGCGCCTGCTCGAACTTCGACAGCGGCGTCTGGCGTTTTGATACCGTTAAGCCAGGACAAGCGGTCGGCCGTGATGGGCGCATGATGGCACCGCATGTCAATCTGTGGATCGTGGCGCGCGGGATCAACATCGGCCTGAATACGCGGATGTACTTCCCGGACGAGCAGGATGCAAACAGCAAAGACCCGGTGCTGAATCTGATTGAGTGGGAAGTGCGCCGCAAGACGCTGATTGCGCATAAAGAGACGCGCGGCAACGAGACGGTGTATCGGTTCGATATTTATTTGCAGGGCGAGAACGAAACGGTGCTTTTTGATCTGTAAGGTTGGTGCGTTTTGACCCGGCGTCGCGTTT
>CP070603.1:2359855-2363649 GCA_016939855.1 Kluyvera ascorbata | reverse complement strand
TCCAACAAATCACTTGTCTGTTAAACCGCACAAATGTTAATAATAATTTGCTAGCAAGTTATCAAATTTAAACAACATTACTTGTCACTCATGCCGCTCTGTTTTTAACATCGCTTATGGAAAAAAACGCACTCTTTAGTCAGCGCATTCGCCTGCGCCATCTGCACACATTCGTAGCCGTCGCCCAGCAAGGAACTTTGGGGCGAGCGGCTGAAACCCTTAATCTAAGCCAGCCAGCGCTCTCCAAGACGCTCAATGAACTCGAACAGCTCACCGGTACACGGCTCTTTGAACGCGGCCGTCTGGGGGCGCAACTCACCCTCGTGGGTGAACAATTTTTAACCCACGCCGTGAAGGTGCTTGATGCGCTGAATACCGCCGGTCAGGCGCTGATACGTAAAGAAGGTGTTAATAATGATGTGGTGCGCATCGGTGCCCTCCCCACCGCCGCGCTCGGCGTGCTCCCCGCCGTTATTGGTCAATTTCACCAGCAGCAAAAAGACGTGACGCTTCAGGTCGCCACTATGAACAATACGATGCTGCTGGCGGCGCTAAAGTCCGGCGATATCGATCTGGGCATTGGCCGCATGTCCGATCCGGAACTGATGACCGGGTTGAACTATGAGCTGTTATTCCTGGAATCGTTGAAGCTGGTTGTCCGCCCCGACCACCCGCTGCTGCACGAAAACATCACCCTGAGCCGCGTGCTGGAATGGCCGGTGGTGGTTTCACCGAAAGGTACCGTTCCCCGCCAGAATGCGGAAACGCTGCTACAAAGCCAGGGCTGTAAAATGCCTGCTGGCTGCATCGAGACGCTTTCCGCGTCGCTCTCTCGCCAGTTGACGGTTGACTTCAACTATATCTGGTTCGTTCCTTCCGGCGCGGTGAAGGACGATTTGCGCCGTGGCGTGCTGACCGCCCTGCCGATTGCGACCCAGGGCCAGGGGGAGCCCATTGGTATCCTGACCCGGGTGGATACCCCGCTTTCTTCTGGTGCACAGACGCTACTGAGTGCTGTTCGCAAGTCAATGCCTTCCTGAAAATTCACACCGGCCCGTCGCCTGGCGGGCTATGTACCTTCGCTTTTCCGCGCTATTTTACTTTTGCTCTACGCAATTAATGCGAAATTATTTATTAACAATTGCGCAATGCAATTTAACAGATCTATCATATCCATAATTTAACCAAATGGTTCATGCGTGATTGCATATACAAACTAAATACCTCATTTAGAAGCACGTTAGCATTTCATTCAAAACAAAAGCACAGCACAAAACACACCACATGGTTCAACTGTGCGCATTTTGCTGTTTTAAGGAGAACGGTATGGCAACTGGCAACGTGCCACGAGGATTCCCACGGGTCCTGCAGTGGCTTCTTATCGCGCTGATGTTGATCGTCGGCCTGGCTATTGGCGCGCTGGGGGCTAAGCTCGCCAGCGTCGGTGGCACCTGGTTCTTTACGCTGATGGGGATCGTAATGGTGGTCAGCGCCATTCTGATCGCCCGACAGCGTCGCGGCGGGATTGTACTGTACGCGCTGGCGTTTATTGTGGCGATCGTCTGGTCTATCAGCGATGCGGGCTGGGATTTCTGGCCACTCTTCTCGCGCCTGTTTACCTTTGGCGTACTGGCGTTTCTTTGTGCGCTGGTATGGCCGTTTATGTCCCACGCGCAGCCTGCGAAAAAAGGCCCGGCATTTAGCCTCGCCGGGATTATCGCCGTTATCCTGCTGGTGAGCGTTGGCGGTATGTTCAAGCCGCAGACGCTGGTCTCCGCGACGGAATCGGTACCGGTTAAACCGGTAGCGCCAGGCGAAGCGCAGAAAAACTGGGAGCATTGGGGTAACACCACTCACGGCGACCGTTTTGCCGCGTTAGACCAGATCAACAAGCAGAATATCGATAAGCTGCAGATCGCATGGGTTGCTCATACGGGTGATATTCCACAGAGCAACGGTTCAGGTGCCGAAGATCAGAATACCCCGTTGCAGGTTGGCGACACGCTGTTCGTCTGCACGCCGTACAGTAAAGTGCTGGCGCTGGATGTCGATTCCGGTAAAGAGAAATGGCGTTACGATTCAAAAGCTACCGCACCAAACTGGCAGCGCTGCCGTGGTCTCGGTTATTTTGAGGACACTCAGGCACTGACCACGCCAGCCACGGCGACGCAACCCGCCGCCTGCCCGCGTCGTCTATTCCTGCCTACTACGGATGCCCGTCTGATTGCCATCAACGCCGATAACGGCAAAGTGTGCGACGACTTTGGCAACCACGGTGTGGTTGATCTCAGCGTCGGTATGGGCGACATCAAACCGGGTTACTACCAGCAGACCTCTACGCCATTAGTGGCGGGTAACGTGGTGGTGGTCGGTGGTCGCGTTGCCGATAACTTCTCTACCGGAGAACCACCGGGCGTGGTTCGTGCCTATGATGTCCACACCGGCAAACTTGCCTGGGCATGGGATCCGGGCAACCCGAACCTGACCGGCTTACCACCAGAGGGCATGACCTACACGCGCGGAACGCCGAACGTCTGGTCCGCCATGTCTTATGACGCAAAGCTGAACCTGGTTTATCTGCCAACCGGTAACGCCACCCCAGATTTCTGGGCCGGTGAGCGTACCGCGCTCGACGATAAATACAGCTCCTCTATCGTGGCGGTAGACGCCACCACCGGTAAAGTACGCTGGCATTATCAAACAACCCACCACGACCTGTGGGACTTCGACCTGCCATCTCAGCCGCTGCTGTACGACCTGCCAGATGGTAAAGGCGGCACAACGCCGGTGCTGGTCCAAACCAGTAAACAGGGCATGATCTTTATGCTCAACCGTGAAACCGGCGAGCCGGTAGCCAAAGTCGAAGAACGTCCGGTTCCGGCGGGTAACGTTCCTGGCGAGCGCTATTCTCCTACTCAGCCTTACTCCGTCGGCATGCCGATGATCGGCAACGAGCAGTTGAAAGAATCCGATATGTGGGGCGCTACGCCAATTGACCTGCTGCTGTGCCGCATTCAGTTTAAAGAGATGCGTCATCAGGGCATCTTCACCCCACCGGGCGAAGACCGTTCCCTGCAGTATCCTGGCTCACTGGGTGGGATGAACTGGGGCAGCGTATCCGTTGACCCGAACAACAGCCTGATGTTCGTTAACGATATGCGTTTGGGTCTGGCGAACTACATGGTGCCGCGCGCCAATGTGGCGAAGAATGCCAGCGGCATTGAGATGGGTATTGTTCCGATGGACGGTACGCCGTATGGCGCAATGCGCGAGCGTTTCCTGTCTCCGCTGGGTATTCCGTGCCAGAAACCACCGTTTGGCACCATGTCTGCGGTGGATCTGAAGTCTGGGAAAATCGTCTGGCAGGTACCGGTTGGTACGGTTGAAGATACCGGGCCGCTGGGCATTCGCATGCATATGCCGATTCCTATCGGGATGCCTACGCTCGGCGCGTCGCTCTCGACTCAATCTGGCCTGTTGTTCTTCGCCGGTACTCAGGATTTCTATCTGCGCGCGTTTGATACCGCAACCGGGAAAGAGATCTGGAAAGACCGTCTGCCGGTCGGCAGCCAGTCTGGCCCAATGACCTATGTGTCACCGAAAACCGGCAAACAGTACATCGTGATTAACGCGGGTGGTGCACGCCAGTCGCCGGATCGCGGTGACTACATCATTGCCTACGCGCTGCCGGATAGCCACTGATAGTGTAACTATCGTGCGCGTATTGTGCCTGATGGCGCTGCGCTTATCAGGCCTACGCAGCCTCGTCACCTTTACGGTGGCGAGGCTTTTTT
>CP070603.1:2356414-2359846 GCA_016939855.1 Kluyvera ascorbata | reverse complement strand
CCCTCGCTTAAAACGTTTCCCAGTTATCCGCGCCTGCGGTGGCCGCCGCCGGGCGAGCTGGGTTAAACGTCGATTTTGCCGCGGTTTTAACCGCTTCAACCCGTTCACTGGCCTGTAAGCGGAAAGTGCCGACCGCTTCGGTTAAGCGCGCCGCCTGCTCTTCCAGTGAAGCCGCCGCCGCAGAAGCTTCCTCCACCAGCGAGGCGTTCTGCTGAGTGACGTTATCCATCTCAGTCACCGCCTGGCTCACCTGTTGAATACCACGGTTCTGCTCATCAGAAGCCGCCGCAATCTCCAGCATGATGTCGGTCACGCGTTTCACCGCATCAACAATATCGGTCATCGTGGTCCCCGCGCGCACCACTTCATCAGATCCGCGTTCAATCAACGTCACCGATTCGCTGATAAGCCCTTCAATCTCTTTTGCCGCCTGGGCGCTACGGCTTGCCAGCGTGCGAACTTCGCTGGCCACCACCGCAAACCCGCGCCCCTGCTCGCCCGCACGCGCCGCTTCGACCGCGGCGTTCAGCGCCAGAATGTTAGTCTGGAACGCAATGCTGTTAATCACCGAAGTGATTTCCGAGATTTTCTTCGAACTGGTCGAGATGCTGCCCATCGTTGATACCACGCCCGAGACCAGTTGACCGCCGCGAGTGGCTTTGCCGGAAGCATCTTCCGCCAGCTTACTGGCATGGTGCGCGTTCTCAGCGTTCTGTTTTACCGTCGCTGCGAGCTGTTCCATGCTAGCCGCCGTCTGTTCAATGGCCGCTGCTTGCTGTTCGGTACGTGAGGAGAGATCGGTATTACCCACGGAGATTTCGCTGGTTCCGCGATAAATCTCTTCTGCGCCCTGACGCACAGTCCCCACGGTTTGCACCAGCGCATGCTGCATTTTTTGCAGGTTGCCGTTGAGCTGGCCAATTTCGCTACGTCCGACTGGTTCATCTGCCATGGTGAGATTACCGCTGGCAATCTGGGCAATACGCGCGCCCGCTCGCTGCAACGGCAGGATCACCACGCTACGCAGGGTCGTAAAGGTGATGATGGTCATCACGACGGCAAGGATAAAGGCACCGACCATAAACATCACGCCGAGGCGGGTACGGTCATGCGCTAACGTCGCAAGCTGGTTAGCCCGCGCGGTACGAATATCAATCACCTTCAGGCGCACGTCGTTATAGGCGTCGTCGAGGGCGCGCGCCTGCTCGCTTTCATAGTTGATGATGGCTTCGAACATGCCGTTTTTGGCATATTTCAGCATCGGCGCCATACCGTCTAAATAGGCGCTATAACGCTGATTCATTTCAGCATCCAGCGCTTCATCGGCCGCCGTTTTCACGCTGCGATTGGTGTAGAGTTTGAACCCGTCCTGAGAGTGTTTAATTCTGCTTTCAGCCGCCGCCAGGTTTTTCTTCATGCTCTCCATTTCGGCGATACGGCTGTCCGCCCCGGCATGAATCATCATAATACGGGCTTCACGCAGGTAGTTGGCGCTGTCAGAAAGCCCAACGCGAACCTGCAGCTCCTGCGTCACATCACGCTGGTCGTTATCGGCTTTCCACATAAAATAGCCTGCCAGCCCTGAACTCAAGGCAAACAGCACCAGAATGCCGCCCAGCACAAAACCGAAGAACGGCACCAGGCGGATATGATGCAGAAAGCTGACCTTTTGCGAGCGATTCGGCTGCGCGGATTTTTTTTCCATGAGTAACTCTCTTGTACTTGAGGTAAGTAATAGAGTCATCGGCCATAGACGCTGATTTCTTATCAGGAAAGATGCGAAACGTAAGGTGGGTCACACTTCAGAAAACCAGCGGGGAGATCCCGCTGGTTGAGGGAGGATTATTTATCGCCGAAATGAATTACGGTACGGATAGATTTCCCTTCGTGCATCAGATCGAATGCTTCGTTGATCTGGTCTAACGGCAGACGGTGGGTAATAAACGGGTCGAGCTGGATTGTGCCCGCCATCGCCTCTTCAACCATCCCCGGCAGTTGGGTACGGCCCTTCACGCCGCCGAACGCCGAACCACGCCATACGCGGCCTGTCACCAACTGGAACGGACGGGTTTTAATTTCCTGACCCGCACCGGCCACGCCGATGATGATGCTTTCGCCCCAGCCTTTATGGCAGCATTCCAGCGCCGAACGCATGACGTTAACGTTGCCAATACATTCAAAGCTGAAGTCCACGCCGCCGTCGGTCAGTTCAACGATCACATCCTGAACCGGTTTATCGTAGTCTTTCGGGTTGATAAAGTCGGTGGCGCCCATTTCACGCGCTAACGTGAATTTTTCCGGGTTGGTATCCACGGCCAGAATGCGTCCGGCCTTCGCCTGCACCGCGCCCTGAATAACCGCTAAACCAATGCCGCCGAGCCCGAAGACCGCCACGGTGTCGCCTTCTTTCACTTTCGCCGTGTTATGCACCGCGCCAATCCCGGTGGTGACACCGCAGCCCAGCAGACAGACTTTGTCCAGCGGCGCCTGTGGGTTAACTTTCGCCAGTGAAATTTCTGCACAGACGGTGTACTCACTGAAGGTACTGGTGCCCATGTAGTGATAGATAGGTTCGCCGTTATAGGAAAAACGGGTGGTGCCGTCCGGCATCAGACCTTTACCCTGCGTGGCGCGCACGGCCTGACAGAGGTTAGTTTTGCCTGATTTACAGAACTTACACTCGCCGCATTCGGCGGTATAAAGTGGGATCACATGGTCGCCAGGCTTGAGGCTGGTAACGCCTTCGCCGACTTCAACCACCACGCCGCCGCCTTCATGGCCAAGCACCGCCGGGAATACGCCCTCCGGGTCATCGCCCGACAGCGTAAAAGCATCGGTATGGCAAACGCCGGTATGGGTGATTTTGACCAGCACTTCGCCCTTTTTCGGCGGCGCCACGTCAATTTCAACAATTTTCAGCGGCTGACCTGGGCCAAACGCAACTGCAGCACGTGATTTCATAACTGTCTTTTCCATTAGGGGATTATTTTAAATAGGAGCGAAGCAGGAGACCTACCTCAGCCATGCGCACCGCGCGCTGATCCGGCGTGGTTTCACCGCTCACCAGTTCATCTTTAAGGTGCATCTCAACCATTTCACCCATCAGGCCGTTAGAGGCCCCGCGAATAGAGGCAATCTGCTGCAGGATGGTCAGGCAGGAGTCACCCGACTCCAGCGCGCGCTCCAGGGCTTCAACCTGCCCTTTGATACGACGTACCCGGCTTAACGCCCGTTTTTTGTCTTCGAGTGAATGCGGCATAGCCCCTCCAATAGTATAGGGGGGTATACTATCAAGTTCATTGTGCTGATGTAAAATAAATGTTCTAAATTTTAATTTGCTCAAGAGCATAGACCACCCCACGCGGGTTTACTCCCCCAGAGGTCTAAGTTTAGACGTTTATGAGGTGACCGTGGTACAGGCCTATGCCGTTA
>CP070603.1:2348639-2356356 GCA_016939855.1 Kluyvera ascorbata | reverse complement strand
ACTATCAAGACTGGAGGGTCGCCAGGCGGGCCGCAAAGCCGACAAACACCAGGCCAATCAGGCTGTTGCCGATTTTTGCCAGTTTTTTACGCGTTTTCACATAGCGCGTCACCAGCGAGCCGGAGACGATAAGGAAGCTCAGATAGGTAAAGCTCACGATTTCCAGCGTCAGCGCCAGAATAAAGAACGCCAGACCAGGGGTTTTCGCGTGGACATCAATAAACTGCACGAAGAATGAGACGTAGAACAGAATCGCTTTCGGGTTGGTCAGGCTCAACGTTAACGCACGCTTGAAGATGGCGTGGCCCGGCTCCGCGGCTTCATCATGTTCGGCATTTTTACGCTTAAGGGTGCTGTAGAGCATCTTGCCGCCGAGATAGAGCAGATAAATGGCCCCAAGGTAGCGCACAATATTGAACAGTACCGGCGTGGTTTTAATCAGCGTGGCAACGCCTGCGAACGAGAGAGACATCAACACGGCATCGCCAATAAAGACCGCAAGCGCCGCCATGTATCCTTTGCGGATACCGTGTGACACGCCGGTCTTTAGCACGAAGAAGGTATTCGGCCCCGGCACCAGAATAATAAAAATGGCCCCGAGCAAATAGGTCCAGTAATTAAGCACACCAAAATCTGCGAACACCCTGTTCTCTCCATTCATAAGCCAAATATATGACTTATGGTAGCGCAGAGAACAGGGAGTTGAAAGCAGGTTAACGCTTACGCGGCATCATGCGCAGCAGCGTGTTGTCCTTCCAGAGGTAGTGGTGCGCCAGCGCGGCAAGCGCGTGCAGGCCAATCAGCCAGTAGCCGAGGTTCGCGAGGAACACGTGATAGTGTTTCAGCGTATCCACAAGGTCAAAATTCCCCTCTGCGGCATGCGGCAAGGTGAGGCCAAACGCCAGCCACGGATTACCGCGGTTATACATCATTACCAGCCCAATCAGCGGTAGCGCAATAAACAGCAGATAGATAGCGAGGTGCCCCAAATGCGCCATCCCGGTCATCATAGGCTTTGGCTTCGGCACAATAGGCGGCGCCGGGCGCTTCAGGCGAATAAGAAGACGCGCCACCATCAGCACCAGCACGCTGATCCCACAAGACACGTGGATCATGTTAATGACTGGGCGGTCGCTGCGGGGAAAAAATCCGCGCAGTTCCATCGCCGCGTAGGCTACCACCACCAGCAGAAACACCAGCCAGTGGATGGCAATTTGTAAGCGGGAATATTTATCGTTCATCGCCAAAATACTCTGAGAAGTAACATAAAAAAGCAAAATAGCCGCGATTCATTAAAATTTCATTAACTTTTTCAAATCGATACAAATTAAATTTTCGCGACAACGTTGCTCTTCCCGGCACGCTGAACTAAGCCTGGACAGGTGAAATACATAATCCACACTTATTAATTGAGTCAATCTGACGTACGCGTATTGGGCGGGTTCCCATTACTGATAGGAGAGCACCATGAGTAAAATTGGCATTAACGGGTTTGGGCGCATTGGTCGTCTGGTTCTGCGCCGTTTACTGGAAGTATCCAGCAGTCATGAAGTGGTCGCGATTAACGATCTGACCTCCCCCAAAGTTCTGGCCTACTTATTGAAGCATGACTCCAACTACGGCCCGTTCCCGTGGAGCGTTGATTACAACGATAACGCGCTGATTGTGAATGGTAAAACCATTACCGTTTACGCAGAAAAAGAGGCGCAAAATATTCCGTGGACCGCCCAGGGCGCAGAGCTGATTGTCGAATGTACCGGCTTCTATACCTCGACGGAGAAATCGCAGGCGCATATTGATGCCGGGGCAAAAAAAGTGCTGGTCTCCGCGCCTGCTGGCGATATGAAAACCCTGGTTTTTAACGTCAACGACGATACGCTAAACGCCAGCGATAAAATTATCTCCGTGGCGTCCTGCACCACCAACTGTCTGGCGCCAATGGCCAAAGCCCTCCACGACGCATTCGGCATTGAGGTGGGGACCATGACCACTATCCATGCCTATACCGGCACGCAGTCGCTGGTTGATGGGCCACGAGGCAAAGACCTGCGCGCGTCTCGCGCCGCGGCGGAGAACATCATCCCGCACACCACCGGGGCGGCAAAAGCGATTGGCCTGGTGATCCCCGCACTAAGCGGCAAGCTGAAGGGCCATGCGCAGCGCGTGCCAACGAAAACAGGGTCAGTGACCGAACTGGTCTCTATCCTCGGTAAGAAAGTCACCGCCGATGAAGTGAACCAGGTGATGAAGAACGCCGCGCACAACAATGAATCGTTTGGCTATACCGAGGAGGAGATTGTCTCTTCCGATATTATCGGCACCCATTTCGGCTCCGTTTTCGACGCGACCCAAACCGAAGTGACCGAAGCGGGCGGTCTGCAGCTCGTCAAAACGGTCTCCTGGTACGATAACGAATATGGCTTTGTGACCCAGTTGATTCGCGTGCTGGAAAAATTCGCCAAAATGTAAACGCATCGGCGGGCGGCACCACGCCCCCGCCGTTTCCACGCAAAAAATGGTCGTCCGATTTTCGGTTGCTGCCCTTTTGCCCTCTGCGACACACTCCGCTTGCACACACAACCGGAGAACCTCATGAACTTTACCCAACTGCACCATCAAAGCGCTCCGCTGCTCATTGCGAATGTCTGGGACGTCCCGAGCGCCCTCGCCGCCCAGCGTGCCGGTTATCAGGCACTGGGCACCTCCAGCGCCGCCATTGCCGAAATGTTGGGATACCCCGACGGTGAAGAGATGTCATTTGCCGAGCTGCGCTATATTGTGGGCCGCATCCGCGCCGCCACGATGCTGCCGCTGAGCGTGGATATTGAATCTGGCTATGCCGTATCCGTGGACGGTATCGTGGATAATGTGCTGCAACTGTCCGCGCTTGGCGTAGCGGGAATCAATCTGGAGGATAGCCACGTCCGCAACGACCGCCGCGAACTCCTGGATGCTGAACTTTTTGCCGAGCGTCTGCAATCCATTCGAGAGGGCTTAGCGGCACACCGCGTTTCGCTGTTTCTGAACGTGCGTACCGACCCCTTTTTGCTCGGTATGCCAGATGCGTTAAGCGTGACACTGTCACGCGCATCATTATATGCCAACCACGGCGCGGATGGTCTGTTTGTTCCCTGTGTTCACCGCCCTGACGATATTGCGGCGTTAGTCCGGCAAACCGCGCTGCCGCTGAACGTGATGGCCGTACCCCGGCTGGCTGATTTCGCCACGCTGGCAGAACTGGGCGTGCGGCGAATTTCCATGGGCAATGCCGTACATAGTGCATTACAAACCCAGCTAAACCGTCTACTGTTATCGCTTCGCCATCAGCAGTCCTTTGCAGGAGTCTTTGACGATGAAAGTCACCGATAGCGCCCAATGCAATACCTGGTACCAGGCGCTGCTGGCACGTGCCTCGGAGTATACCGGGGTCTTTTATGTCGGGGTGAAAACCACCGGCGTGTTCTGCATTGCAATTTGCCGGGCGCGCAAGCCTAAACGTGAAAACGTCGAGTTTTACCGCGATGTTAAGTCGGCGCTGGACGCAGGCTATCGCCCCTGCAAAGTTTGCAGACCAACGGAAAACGCCTGTAGCGCGCCGGATTATAGTGAACAGGCGCTGGCGCTGGTTCGTCAGACACCTAAAGCGCGCATCAGCGATACCCAGCTTCGTGATAGCCACATCAGCCCAGAGCGCGTTCGCCGCTGGTTCTTACAGCATCACGGCATTACCTTTCAGGCTTTCCAGCGTATGCAGCGGGTTAACGTTGCGTTGCAGGAACTCAAAAGCGGTCGTAGCGCCACGGATGTGGCCTTTGATAGCGGCTACGAGTCGCTGAGCGGCTTCGGCTACACCTACAAAAAGCTTACCGGCCATTCGCCTACGACGGCACAGCAGACGCTGCTCATTCACCGCTTTACCACGCCGATTGGGCCGATGTTCGTTTGCGCCAGTGAGCGCGGAGTCTGTCTGCTGGAGTTTGTTGACCGCCGAATGCTTGAGACCGAATTTAGCGATCTCCAGCGCCTGCTGAACGCCCGCATTATTGCCGGTCAAAACGACCATATCCGCCAGGCAGAAAAAGAGATCGCCGAGTATTTCGCCGGTAAGCGTGTGAGGTTTACGCTGGCGCTGGATACGCCGGGCAGTGAATTCCAGTGCCGTGTCTGGCAGGCGTTAGCAGAGATTCCCTGCGGGGAAAGCACCCATTATCAGGCACTGGCGGAAACGCTCAATAAACCCACTGCCGCTCGCGCCGTGGCAGCCGCTAACGGTGCCAACCGCATTGCTATCGTCATCCCCTGCCATCGGGTGATTGGCAAAGACGGCAGCATGACCGGCTACGGCGGCGGCGTGGCCCGTAAGCGCTGGTTGCTGGAGCATGAGAAAAAGACGGCAGAACGGTGAGTTCCCGGCGTCGCGTTGCTCGACCGGGCTACGGGTCTTGTAGGCCGGATAAGGCWAYGCCGCCATCCGGCAATCAGCGCCTGAATCGCCTGATGGCGCTACGCTTATCAGGCCTACAAAACCTATACGCTGGGGATGAGCGTTTAACCCTGAGTTTGCAAATAGACCATCTGCGTTTGCAGATACTCATTCAGCCCATGCTTACCGTCCGCGCCGCCGATACCGGACTTACGCCAACCCGCATGGAACCCCTGCATCGCTTCAAAGTTTTCGCGGTTAATGTAGGTTTCACCAAACTTCAGACCGCGCACGGCCTTCATCGCCTGGTTGAGATCCCGGGTATAAACCGACGACGTCAGGCCGTAGTCGCTGTCGTTGGCCATCTGCAATGCCTCATCCAATGTATCGAACATCACCACCGGCAGTACCGGACCAAAGGTCTCTTCGTGCATGATGCTCATCTCCTGACGAACGTCCAGCAGCAGCGTCGGCGGATAGAAATAGCCCGCGCCCTCGACAGCTTTGCCACCAAGTACCACTCGCGCCCCCTGGGAAATGGCTTTCGCGACTTTTTGCTCCACGCGCTCCAGCGCGGCAGCATTAATCAGCGGTCCCATGGCAATATCGTTGCGTTTTGCCGGGTCGCCAAATGCCACCGCCTTCATCGCTTCGCCCAATTTATTGACGAAGCGGTCGTAAATGCCTTTCTGCACGTAAACGCGCTCAGCGCAGTTACAGACCTGCCCGGTGTTGATGACGCGGGAGTCAACAATCGCTTTCACCGCCAGCTCCAGGTCTGCGTCGTCCAGCACAATTGCCGGTGCTTTACCGCCGAGTTCAAGGCAAACTTTGGTGATATTTTTCGCTGCGGCGGCCATAATTTTCTCGCCTGCCCCGACGCTGCCGGTCATGCTGACCATGGCCACTTTCGGGTTGCCCGCCAGTTCCTGACCAACGGTTTCACCTCGCCCCAGCACCAGGTTGAAGACGCCTTTAGGCAAGCCAATCTCGTGGACGATTTCAGCAAAAGCGATGGCGTTATTCGGCGTAAATTCACTCGGCTTAATCACGATGGTGTTACCGGTGATAAGCGCAGGCGCGAGCTTGCGTGCAATCAGGAAGAACGGGAAGTTCCACGGCAGAATACCGGTGGTGACGCCCAGCGCGCGTTTAAAGACAAAGATGTTCTCCCCTGGACGGTCGCTTTGCAGGATTTCCCCTTCATAACGGCGCGCCCACTCCGCCATGTATTCGATGTAGTCCGCGGTGAATCCCACTTCGACTTCCGCCAGCTGTTGAATTTTGCCTCCCTCGGCCACAATCATCTGGCTGATTTCTGCCGCGCGCGCGCGGATACCGGCGGCAATTTTACGCAACCATCCGGCGCGTTCGATAGCAGGCAACGCTTCCCATGCTGGCTGTGCACGCTCAGCGGCATCAATCGCCCGCTTCGCATGCTCGGCGTCACCATCAGGAATTCGGGAAAGGCACTCTTCGGTCGACGGGTTTATCACATCAATCCAGCTATCGCCCTGCCAGCTGACGAACTGACCATCAATATACATCGGATGTTGCACGGGTGACGTCATGTCCTGCTCCTGTCTGCGTTAGGTAGTTAACAAGTAAAAATATTGTTAAATACATATACACTTTGGCAACTTTTCCAACTGGTCATGTCCGTTTCTGTGAAGCAACACGAAAAGATAGTTCGCTAATTTTTTTTCATCCCCAGTGCCGATTGAACTACGGTTTATCGCATAAGCACTATCATTGAATATATTGTCTTCTTGTTTCGGTTTTACCGAGTTCAATCATGCATAAAATCCCAGCCGTACTGGCATTTACGTCGGCCCTGCTGCCGGCCACTTTCAGCTTTGCTGATGAGATTAATCTCTACTCCGTTAATACCGGTTCATTTGTTTACCACCTGACGGGTAACCATGGGCAATATACTGAAGAGTTCGACAACAACTACTTCTCCGTCGAACGTAAATTTTCTGAGGATTCGAAATATAGCCTGCTGGTCGGGACGATGAAAAACAGCTTCGATGACCGTTGTTTTTCGATAGGCGTACGCCGGGACTGGATGAAAGGCAGTGGCTCTACCGAAGGCTGGACGTTTAAAGGGGTTTACGCCTATACGGGCGAATTCTTTTTTGATGCCTTCAGCCACTGCGGGGATTCCGGCACCTATCATACGGCGAAAAAAATCACTGGCGTGGGCTTCTCGCCTTACATCTATCATGGGTTGCAATACAACTTCACCGACTATTTCGGCATCGAAAGCGGCATTATTTTACCGTCGATTTTTGTCATTACCGTGCAGTGGAGTTTTCGTTAATCCGACCGCTTCGGCGGTCGGTAGCTATTATCCCAGCGTACGACTGGCTAATACCTGTTGAAGTTGAGGGTCAGCGCTAAGTTGCCCCCAGGCGGCCTCCACTTCAGCAGGAATATCGACGTGAGCAATAAAATCTTTACCGCGTGGACCATAACCCTGCGCATCATCACGAAGGCGTGGAACTTCCCCGAGCAGCAGCGACAAATAGCGCGCCACCGGCCATAGCCCCGCTTCTGCCTGGCGATAGCTAACGCCTTCCTCCGTGTTGATCAGTTCCGGCACGTAGCCCGGATAGCTTAACCATTGCGGTGCGTTTTCCACCCCTTGCCATACGCGGGCAAAGGTTGCCATGGTGCGGCGCTGCATGGTCGGGTCCTGCACCACCGTCACGCTGGCAGCGTGGATACCGCGCGTTTCCATCACCCGCCGGGTAAACCCGGCGTTCTCACCGCAGTTCGTCGACTGGTCTTCCACCACGATGCGCTCTCGCGGGATCTGCCAGAAGCGATGCGCAATTTCCGCCAGCAGCGTCGCCTCCGCCTCCCCATTCGTTTCGATGCTTTTATAGCGCGGGTGCTGGGCCATCGCTTCATAGAGGAAGTTGGTCGAATGCCCAATACCGCCGCTAATTAACATCGAGCCGCCGTTTTCGCTGACCAACCGGCAAGCGGCATCGATGGTGGGCATCACCGCATTTCCCGCCATCACCACCCACTGCGTTTCCTCAGCCTTCGGCGAGGCGGCAAAATCATTTTGCGCCAGCCAGCGACCCAGTAAGTTGGCCGCCATTAGCGTTTCCTGCGGTAAATATGACAGGTTCATGGTCTTCTCTACTCTCCTCAGTCGTGCAAATTTGGCGGCATAGCTTCACGTTAACCACACTATTTTGTAACAACAATGAAATAACCAGAAACATCTAAAAACAGCACGGTTGCACCTGAATAAAGCGCTATTTTTATAGCATTATCCAG
>CP070603.1:2335380-2348601 GCA_016939855.1 Kluyvera ascorbata | reverse complement strand
AAACAAAAATGCCGCTCGTTTTTACTCACAAATTTCATTACCACGCTTGCCAAAGATAACGCTCATATCTAAGTTGCTTAACAAACACACAACCTTTTTCACAATCCAGGTTGCACCATTCAAWAAAAAAGGTGACACCTGATTTTAACCCAATGTGGCGGGAGTTATTCTTCATGACAATACAAGAAAGTAGCACCACGATCCTGAAAAAGAATAAGAGGGTCCTGATTGCTAGCCTGACCGGCAGTTCCATTGAATGGTTTGACTATTTTTTATACGGGACAGCCGCCGCACTGGTGTTTAATAAGATTTTTTTCCCGATGGTTGACCCGGTCATCGGCCTGATTCTCTCCTACCTTTCCTTCTCGCTCACCTTCTTTATTCGCCCGATTGGCGGCGTGATTTTTGCCCACATTGGCGACCGTATCGGTCGTAAAAAGACGCTGGTGTTAACCCTGTCACTGATGGGGAGTGCAACCGTGATGATTGGCCTGCTGCCGACCTATGACATGATTGGTATCTGGGCGCCCATTCTACTCATTCTGATGCGTATTATTCAGGGGATTGGCATCGGCGGTGAATGGGGCGGCGCGCTGCTGCTGGCCTATGAATACGCGCCGGAAAAGCGTAAAGGCTTCTTTGGCAGTATCCCGCAGGCGGGCGTAACGATTGGTATGCTGATGGCCACCTTTATCGTCTCGCTGATGACCCTGTTCAGCGAAGAACAGTTCCTCTCCTGGGGCTGGCGCATCCCGTTCCTGATGAGCGCCGCGCTGGTGCTGGTTGGCCTGTGGATCCGTAAAGATATCGATGAAACGCCGGAGTTCAAGAAGGTGAAATCCTCCGGCAAAGTGGCTAAAGCGCCGCTGCGCGAAACCCTGACCCATCACTGGCGTGAAGTCATTATCGCCGCTGGCCTGAAGGTGGTGGAAACCGCACCGTTCTACATCTTCTCCACTTTCGTTGTGAGCTACGCCACCACGACCCTGACCTATCAGAAATCACAGGTGCTGGAAGCCGTCACGCTTGGCGCGCTGGTGTCAACGGTGATGATCCCGTTGATGGGCCTGCTCTCCGATAAAATCGGTCGTCAGCGGATGTACGCCATCAGCGTCGTGTTGCTGGGTCTGTTTATCGTGCCGTGGTTCCTGCTGCTGAATACCGGCACCACCTGGGGCATCACCGTGGCGACGGTTATTACCTTCGGCATTCTATGGTCGCCTATCACCGCGGTGCTGGGTACCCTGTGCTCAGAAATCTTCAGCGCCAACGTGCGCTATACCGGCATCACGCTGGGTTATCAGATTGGCGCTGCGCTGGCGGGCGGTACCGCACCGCTGATTGCGACCGGTCTGCTGGCGAAATATAACGGCGATTGGGTACCGGTGGCCTGGTATCTGGCGGCCACGGTGGCAATTTCTTTGACGGCGATTTTCTTTGCCAGCCGTCGGAAAAATCACGCGACTTCGGTAAACGCGCAGACCAGCCAGATTTAACCCGTAGGCCCGATAAGCGAAGCGCCATCGGGCTGCATTGAGCACAGTGTCGGATGGCGGCTTCGCCTTATCCGGCCTACACCCCCCATCCCATAGCAAACAAATAATCACCTTCTGATAACATTTATTTTTCACATTCACTTGAATTATGGTTTTCGGCGAACGTAAAATCATTAGAGCTCTAATGATTGTGAACACATCGCCTATGGATAACCGTCAGCTTAATTTTTCGCATCTCCTCTATCTCACCGCCCACCACTGGCGGCTGGCGGTAAACCGTCGGCTAAAAGATCTTGGTATGAGCCAGGCCACGTGGGTCGCAGTGGCCAGCATTGCGCGCAACGAACAGCCGCTATCGCAAGCTGAACTGGCTCAGGAGTTGGGGGTAGAAAGCGCCACCGTGGTGCCGCTGATTAACAAACTGGTAGAGGCCGGACTGGTCGAGCGAGTGCTCACCGAGCGTGATAAACGTAAACGGCTGCTGGTCGCGACGCCAAAAGGCCTTGAGCTTTATCACCAGGTGAAAACCGTGGCGGATGAGCTACGTGAAGAGATTCTGACGGTGATTACCCCAGAAGAACAAGAGATTACCCAGCGTGTACTCACCCGGCTGTTGCGCGAAGTGGAGAAAAAATAATGGCTCCCCCACGTCGCGACCCCTACGCCCCGCACGACTGGGCGCCTCACGAAAAACCGGCGATTCTCGGCTCCCCATCAACGCCGATTCACAGTGCGCCAAAGCGTGTCGCCTACGGCATCGTCGGCCTGCTGGTCTGCCTCACCGGGGCGCTTGGCAACGCGGTCGTCACGGCGAATTTGCAAAACCTGCAGGGTTCATTTGCCGCCTGGTCGACGGAAATCGCCTGGCTGCCTGCGGTGTACGTCATGACCAACGTTTCCATTAACCTGCTGCTGGTGAAATTTCGCCAGCAGTTTGGTCTGCGGGCGTTTACCGAAGGCTTTCTGGTGCTCTACGTGCTGGTCACCTTCTTTCACCTGTTCGTCAATGACCTCAGCTCAGCGCTGATGGTACGTGCCGCCCACGGGATGGTGGCGGCGGCACTGAGCTCGCTTGGGATCTATTATCAGGTGCAGGCCTGGCCGGCGAAGCATCGCCTGAAAGCGCTGACCATCGGGATAACCGGCTCGTCGCTGGCGATTCCCATCGCGCGCCTGTTCTCTACCGAACTGCTGCAAATTGACGAATGGCGTGGGCTCTATTTCTTCGAATTAGGCCTGGCGCTGGTGTCGCTTGCCTGCGTTATCGCCCTTAAGCTACCGCCAAGCGACCGTAAAAAGGTGTTCGAGAAGAAAGATTTTATCACCTTTATTTTACTGGCCCCCGGTATGGCGCTGATATGCGCGGTGCTGTCGCTAGGACGTCTGGACTGGTGGTTTGAAGCCCCCTGGATAGGCTGGTCGCTCGCCGCCGCGATTGTGCTGATCGTCAGCGCCATTATCTTTGAGCAGAACCGTACCAATCCGCTGTTGAACATCCGATGGCTCTCTAGCGGCAGTATCCTGCGTCTGGGGCTGATTATGGTGCTTATCCGTATCGTACTGGCGGAACAGAACACCGGCGTTATCGGCTGGCTTCAGTACGTGGGGCTGCAAAACGAGCAGATGACAACGCTGGCCTGGTCAATTTTTGCCGGGATTACCTGCGGGATTATCGCCAGTTGCCTGACGCTCAACCCAAGCCGCCTCTACTGGCCGATCGCCACGGCGCTGACGCTCATCATGATAGCCTCACTGCTGGACAGCCAGTCCACCAGCCTGACGCGCCCGGACCAACTTATGTTCAGCCAGTTCCTGCTCGGCTTCGGCAGCGCCTTTTTCCTCGCGCCCGCCATGCTTGCCGGTATCGGCGGGGTCATTGCCGACCAGCGAAATCTGGTGAGCTTCTCGGTGCTGTTTGGCATGAGCCAGAACGTTGGCGGCCTGCTCGGTTCGGCTATCCTCGGCACCTTTCAGACCTGGCGAGAGAAGTTTCACTCGAGCCAGCTTGCCGACCAGATAACCACCCTCAATCCGTTGATTAACGAGCGGCTACAGCTTTATGCCCAGCAGTATCAGAGCCAGCTAGGCGACAGCGCGCTGCTGAATGTTCAGGCCAGCACCGTGCTGCAAAACCTCTCCACGCTGGAGGCCAATATTCTCGCCTACAATGACACTTACCTGCTGACGGCGGCTATTTCTGCCGCCACGCTGCTGTGGGTGTTCTGGCGTTTATTAAGACTGCGTATTACCGCCCATATCGCGCTGAAACGTGCGACGGGCAGCAAATAACAACAAGAGAGATCTGGAATCGTTATGAGTCAGCAGGATGCGGCCCAACAACAGGCCAATACCCGAAACAATATCCGCGTGGTATCCATTTTTACCGCCGCGGCGATCGGCCTCGTCGGCGTACTGGTTGTCCTGTACGCCTGGCAGCTACCGCCGTTTACCCGCCACAGTCAGTTTACCGATAACGCCTACGTGCGCGGCCTGACCACCTTTATCAGCCCGCAGGTCAACGGCTACGTGACCGGGGTAAACGTGCAGGACTTTAACCAGGTCAAAAAGGGCCAGGTGTTGTTCCAGATTGATGACCGTATCTATAAGCAGCGTGTGCATCAGGCACAGGCGCAGCTGGCGATGAAGGAAGCGGCGCTGCGCAATAACCTTCAGCAGCGTAAAAGCGCCGAAGCAGTGATTGCGCGTAATGAAGCGGCGCTGCAAAACGCCCGCGCGCAGAATCTGAAATCGCAGGCGGATTTAAAGCGCGTACAAGATCTGACCGCCGACGGTTCGCTGTCGATTCGCGAGCGTGACTCGGCGCGTGCCAGCGCCGCCCAGGGCACCGCAGATATCGAGCAGGCGAAAGCCACGCTGGAGATGTCAAAGCAGGATCTGCAAACCACCATCGTTAACCGGGATTCGCTGGAAGCCGACGTGGCGAACGCAAAAGCCGCGCTGGAGCTGGCGGAAATCGATCTTCAAAACACGCGCATTATCGCCCCCACCGACGGCCAGCTTGGGCAAATCGCCGTGCGGCTTGGCGCCTATGTCACCGCCGGTACGCACCTGACGCCGCTGGTGCCGCCGCAGCATTGGGTTATCGCCAACCTGAAAGAGACCCAGCTTGCAACGGTGCGCATTGGCCAACCGGCAACTTTTACCGTCGATGCGCTAAACAGCGAGAAATTCAGCGGCACCGTACAGAGCATTTCACCGGCCACCGGCGTGGAGTTCAGCGCGATATCACCGGATAACGCTACCGGCAACTTTGTTAAAATCGCCCAGCGTATTCCGGTACGTATTGCCGTTGATGAAGGACAGAAAAACCTGCAGCGTCTGCGCCCAGGGATGTCGGTACAGGTCACAATAGATACCCGCGCGGAGGCGAAGCCATGATCCGCCCCGTCGCCCTTGCGCTGGCCTTTGCGCTGGTTGGCTGTCAGTCCGCCGACGTGCAGCGAGCCGAGCCCACATTGACCATTCCTGCAGCCTGGCGCGCCGATATTGGCCCGGCGAGCCCGGTCGAGGGCGTCTGGTGGCGTAACTTTCACGACAGCGCGCTGAATCAGTACGTTGACCAGGCGCTGCGCTACAACAGCGATGTGCTGATCGCTCGCGAGCGGGTAAACGAATACCAGGCGCGCGCCTACGCCGCCGACAGCAGTCTGTTCCCAACCCTTGACGCCGGGCTGACCGGTACGCGCGCTCGCGCCCAGTCTGCCGCAACGGGCTTGCCCGTTCACAGCACGGTCTATAAAGGCGGATTAACCGCGAGTTACGATGTTGACCTCTGGGGGGCCAATCGCAGCGCCGCCGAGGCCGCTGAAGCCAGCCTGGAAGCACAAAAAGCAGCGGCCGCCGCCGCGGATTTAACGGTCGCCACATCGGTATCCGTCGGCTATATCACCCTGCTGTCGCTCGATGAACAGCTACAGGTCACCGAGCAGACGCTGAAATCCCGCGAAGCGGCGTTTAACCTGGCAAAAAGACAGTTTGAAACGGGCTATACCTCCCGCCTTGAGCTGATGCAGGCCGATTCTGAACTGCGCGCAACCCGCGCTCAGGTGCCGCTGCTGCGCCATCAGATAGCCCAGCAGGAGAACGCGCTGAGCGTGCTGCTTGGCAATAATCCCGGCGACGTTCAACGTAATGCGTTTGATAAACTCACTCCGCTTTCGCTACCGTCGCAGCTGCCCTCGACGCTGCTCAATCGCCGTCCCGATATTGCCCAGGCCCAGCGTCAGCTGATCGCCGCCGATGCCACGCTGGCGTCCTCAAAGGCACAGCTGCTGCCGTCGATAAACCTGACGGCTACCGGCAGTTTACAAGACCGCACCCTGCCAGACCTGCTCGATAACCCGCTGCGGCTGTGGAGCCTAGGCGGCAGCATTCTGGCGCCATTGCTCAACCGTCAGGCCCTGAATGCGCAGGTGGATGTGTCGATGGCCCAGCGCAACCAGGCGCTGTACAGCTATGAAAAAACGGTGCGCGGCGCGTTTAAAGAGGTCAACGATAGTCTCGATGCCATCACCCGCTACGGCGAGCAGCTCACTGAACTTCAGGGGCAAGAAGCGGTGGCGCAAGAGACGCTGCGCATTGCGCAGAACCGATACAACAATGGTTACTCTTCCTATCTTGATGTGCTGGACGCGCAGCGTACCCTGTTCTCAACGCAGATAAGCGTGGTGCAGGTGAAAAACAATCTGCTGCTGGCGCAAATCGATCTTTACCGCTCGCTCGGAGGTGGCTGGTCTTCGCTGTCAGGCTGACAAATACTAAGGGGTGTCACAATGCAAAAACAGTGGTCAGACGTTGATAATTATTTGATAGAGAACCTGATTCCCGACGATGCCGTGCTGTCTCAGGTGCTGGAAAACAACCATCGTGCCGGTCTGCCCGCGCACGACGTGGCAGCTAATCAGGGGCAGTTACTGGCGCTGTTTATCCGCATGGTGGGCGCGAAGTCGATTCTGGAGATAGGTACGCTGGGCGCATACAGCACCATCTGGATGGCCCGCGAACTGCCGCCGGGCGGGCGTTTAATCACCCTCGAAGCCGACCCGCTGCACGCCCGCGTGGCGCGGGAGAACCTCACCCTCGCCGGGCTTGATGAGGTGGTGACGCTGCGCGAAGGCCCAGCGCTGGATTCGCTGGCGACGCTTGAGGATGCCGCGCCGTTTGACGTGATTTTTATTGATGCCGATAAGCCGAATAACCCTTATTACCTGCAATGGGCGCTGAAGTATTCTCGCCCAGGGACGTTGATTATTGGCGATAACGTGGTGCGCGACGGTGAAGTCACCAACCCCAACAGCACCGACGCTCGCGTACAGGGCGTTCGTCGGTTTATTGAGATGATGCATAACGACCCGCGTCTGACGGTCACGGCGCTGCAAACGGTCGGGATTAAGGGGTGGGATGGGTTTACGCTGGCGTGGGTGAACGCGTAGCCCGAGGTGAAGACCCGGGGTCGGCGTACGCCTCGCCCGGGCTACAGCTAATTTGCCGCCGGGATCAGGCGGCGATCTGTTCCATCGCCTGCAGGATACGTTTATCCGAAATCGGATACGGCGTACCCAACTGCTGAGCAAAGAAGCTGACGCGCAGCTCTTCAATCATCCAGCGGATCTCCTTCACATCATCATCTTCACGACGTGTCGGCGGCAGCTTGTTCAACCACTGCTGCCACGCCTGCTGGACGCTTTCCACTTTCAGCATCTGCGCGCGGTCGCGGTGCGGGTCGACGGCCATTTTCTCCAGACGTTTTTCAATCGCCTGCAAATAACGCAGCGTATCGCCCAAGCGACGGAAACCGTTGCCGGTAACGAAGCCGCGGTACACCAGACCGTTCATCTGTGCCTTAATGTCCGACAGCCCCAGCGCCATGCTCATGTCCACGCGCCCTTTCAGCCGTTTATTGATGTTAAATACCGCCGTCAGAATTTGCTCAACCTGTTTGGCAATCTCCACCACCGTCTCATTGAGATTGGCGCGCACCTTTTCGTGCAGCGCAGCGAAACCCGCCTCGCTCCACACCGGCCCGCCCGCCTCGTCAATCAGCTTGTCCACGCCGCAGGAGATGCAGTCGTCAATCAGGTCAAGCACCTTGCCGTACGGGTTAAAGTAGAGCCCCAGCTTCGCCTTGTTCGGCAGCTTTTCGTGCAGATACTTAATTGGCGACGGGATGTTCAGCAGTAATAGACGACGCAGACCGCGCCACATTGCCTGCTGCTGTTCCAGTTGGTTATCAAACAGCTTGATAGCCACGCTGTCACGCTCGTCCACCAGCGCCGGCCAGGCTTTCACCTTATAGTTGCCGCGCTTCTGCTCGTAGCGGTCCGGCAGGTCGCCAAAGCTCCAGATATGCAGGCCATTCTGCTCGATACCGTCGTCGGCAACTGA
The DNA here is from genome assembly GCA_016939855.1 of Kluyvera ascorbata. Taxonomy (GTDB): domain Bacteria; phylum Pseudomonadota; class Gammaproteobacteria; order Enterobacterales; family Enterobacteriaceae; genus Kluyvera; species Kluyvera ascorbata_C. Next base: position 2,340,700 of record CP070603.1, on the reverse strand, counting down.
CGACAGCGTCTCCTGCACTTTGCCCTTCAGCGTATCTTTCAACGCCTGAAGCGAACGCCCTTCCTGGAGTTTTTTGTTTTTATCGTCCACCACGCGGAAGCTGATTTTCAGGTGATCGGGCACCTGATCCCACTGCCAGGCCTCACGGTCAACGGTGACGCCGGTCATTCGACGCAGTTCGCGCTCCAGCGAGTCAAGCAGCGGCATCTCCAGCGGTGTCGCACGGCCTAAGAAGGCTTCGGCGTAGTTCGGCGCAGGCACAAAGTTACGGCGCACCGGTTTCGGCAGCGATTTAATCAGCGCGATAATCAGCTCACGGCGCAGACCCGGGATCTGCCACTCAAAACCGGCCTCTTCCACCTGGTTTAACAACGGCAGCGGAATGTGCACCGTCACGCCATCGGCATCGGCCCCCGGTTCGAACTGGTAGGTGAGACGCAGCTTCAGGTTGCCCTGATGCCAGAAGTTCGGGTAGTCCAGCTTGCTGACCTGCTCCGCCCCTTCTTTTATCAGCATGCTCTTTTCGAAATTGAGCAGATCCGGCGTTTCACGGCTGGCCTGCTTCCACCACTTATCAAAGTGGCGCGCGGAGATAACCTCGTGGCTGATGCGCTGGTCATAGAACTCAAACATCGTCTCGTCATCCACCAGGATGTCGCGGCGGCGTGATTTGTTTTCCAGCTCTTCAATTTCAGTGCGCAGCTTCAGGTTGTCGCGGAAGAAGGCGTGACGAGTCTGCCAGTCGCCCTCCACCAGCGCGTGGCGGATAAACAGCTCACGGCACAGCGCCGGGTCAATCTGGCTGTAGTTAACCTTACGCGCAGCCACAATCGGCAGGCCGTAGACGGTCACTTTCTCGGTTGCCATCACCGCGCCCTGCGCGCGTTCCCAGTGCGGTTCACTGTAGGAACGTTTGATCAGATGCTGCGCCACCGGCTCCACCCATTCCGGGTCGATGCGCGCGGCAATGCGCCCCCACAGGCGGCTGGTTTCGACCAGTTCGGCGACCATCGTCCATTTTGGCGGCTTTTTGAACAGCCCCGAGCCTGGGAAGATGGAGAAGCGGGCGTTACGCGCGCCGGTAAACTCCTGCTTGTCGGTATCTTTCATACCGATGTGCGACAGCAGACCGGTCAGCAGCGAAATATGAATTTCGCGATACTCCGCCGGTTCGCTGTTTACCGGAATACCCAACTCTTTCACCACCTGGCGCAGCTGGGTGTAGATATCCTGCCACTCGCGCACGCGCAGGTAATTGAGGAAATCGAGCTTGCACTGGCGGCGGAACTGGTTCGACGACAATGCTTTTTGCTGCTCGCCGAGGTAGTTCCACAGGTTCACAAAGGCCATAAAATCTGACTCTTTGTCGTGGAAGCGGCGATGTTTTTCATCGGACGCCTGCTGTTTGTCCATTGGACGTTCACGCGGATCCTGGATGGAGAGCGCCGAGGTGATGATCATCGCTTCACGCACGCAGCCGTGTTTCTGCGCTTCCAGCACCATACGCGCCAGACGCGGGTCGACCGGCAACTGGCTGAGCTGGCGGCCCTGCGGCGTCAGCTTGTAGGCGGTGGCCTGTTCATCGGTGGTGATAGCGCCCAGCTCTTCAAGCAGGCGCACACCGTCCTGAATATTGCGTTTATCCGGCGCTTCGACAAACGGGAACGCGGCGATATCGCCAAGGCCCAGCGCGGTCATTTGTAGAATGACGGAGGCCAGGTTGGTACGCAGAATTTCCGGGTCGGTAAACTCCGGGCGCGACAGGAAGTCATCTTCGGAGTACAGGCGAATGCAGATACCTTCCGACACACGACCACAGCGGCCTTTACGCTGGTTCGCGGAAGCCTGAGAAACCGGCTCAATCGGCAGACGCTGCACCTTGGTGCGATAGCTATAGCGGCTGATACGCGCCGTACCTGGGTCAATTACGTACTTGATACCCGGTACCGTCAGCGAGGTTTCCGCCACGTTGGTCGCCAGCACGATGCGTCGTCCGCTGTGCGACTGGAAGACGCGGTTCTGCTCGCTGTTTGATAAACGGGCGTAGAGCGGCAGGATCTCGGTATGGCGCAGGTCGCGTTTGCTCAGCGCATCGGCGGTATCGCGGATTTCGCGCTCGCCGCTCATAAAGATTAAGATGTCGCCCGGCCCTTCCTGACCCAGTTCATCTACGGCGTCGAAAATCGCCTGTAGCTGGTCGCGCTCGGTCTCATCCGCGTCTTCAACGATCGGGCGATAGCGCACATCCACCGGATAGGTGCGACCAGAAACTTCGATAATCGGCGCGTTATTAAAGTGGCGCGAGAAGCGTTCAGGGTCGATGGTCGCTGAGGTGATGATCACCTTGAGATCCGGGCGACGCGGCAGCAGCTCTTTCAGGTAACCGAGCAGGAAGTCGATGTTAAGGCTGCGTTCGTGCGCTTCATCGATGATGATGGTGTCATACTGCATCAACAGGCGATCCTGCTGGATTTCCGCCAGCAGGATACCGTCGGTCATCAGCTTAACCATGGTGTTGTCGCTGACGTGATCGCTAAAGCGAACCTTGTAGCCAATGCAGCCGCCCGGCTCAGTTTTCAGCTCTTCCGCAATACGGTTGGCGACGGTGCGCGCCGCCAGACGACGCGGCTGGGTATGGCCAATCAGCCCTTTGATCCCGCGCCCCAGCTCCATGCAGATTTTCGGCAACTGGGTGGTTTTACCCGAGCCGGTCTCGCCCGCGACAATCACCACCTGGTGGTCGCGCACGGCGTTGAGGATGTCTTGTTTCTTCTGGCTAACCGGCAGGTTTTCCGGGTACTCAATCACCGGACGCGCCGCTTCGCGCAGCACAACCTTACCGGCTGCCTGTTCAATTTCCTGCGCCATCTCCTGGTAAATGGCCTGTTGTGCTTCAGGATTTTTAACCTTTTTAACGCCGTGTAATCGGCGGGCAAAGCGCTGTTTATCCCGCAGCGTCAGCGCGTCAAGGCGCTGACTGAGCATCGCAAAGGTGATTTTTTGTTGTTCTGTCATAGTCTTATTGGGCAGCGCACTGCCGGGAAAAGCTCTCATAAAGAATCGTCATAGCATACCACACTTGCGCATTTCGAGCCTTGTTCAAAAAAACTGAATATAGAATTCGATATATTGCGCTATCTCTGTGGCAGGATTGTGAATAAAGTGTCAGCAAGCAACAGGGCATCGCCCGTCAATCAAATATAAGGAATTACCTATGAGCAAAGTATTAGTTCTGAAATCCAGCATCCTGGCAGGCTACTCTCAATCAGGTCAGCTGTCCGACTATTTTGTTGAGCAGTGGCGTGAAAAGCACTCCGCTGACGAAATCACCGTCCGCGACCTGGCTGCCAATCCAATCCCGGTGCTGGATGGCGAACTTGTCGGCGCGCTGCGCCCAAGCGATTCCCCACTGACCCCGCGTCAGCAGGAAGCGCTGAAGCTCTCTGACGAACTGATTGCTGAGCTGCAAGCCCACGACGTGATTGTTATCGCCGCGCCGATGTATAACTTCAACATCCCAACGCAGCTGAAAAACTACTTCGACCTGATTGCCCGTGCTGGCGTGACCTTCCGTTACACCGAAAAAGGTCCAGAAGGTCTGGTCACCGGTAAACGCGCTATCGTACTGAGCAGCCGCGGCGGCATCCACAAAGATAGCCCAACCGACCTTATCACCCCATACCTGAACGTGTTCCTGGGCTTCATCGGGATCACCGACGTGAACGTGGTCTTCGCGGAAGGTATCGCTTACGGCCCAGAAGTGGCTACCAAAGCGACCTCTGATGCGAAAGCCGCGATCGACAGCCTGGTCGCCTAATCGCCCCCAGCAATACAAAAACCCTGCTCATCAGCAGGGTTTTTTTTTTTGTAKCCCGGCCAAGCGCAGCGCCGCCGGGACCGGCTCCTGCCCCCCCGGAGTCGGCGTACCGCCTCGTCCGGGCTACTTTTTGTCGTAGCGCAGGTAGCCCGCTATGCCACCACCGCCGTCTTTTGGATGGTGGATACCGTCATGAACTTCCACGCAGGCAAAATCAAACGGCGAAACGCCTTCCAGACAGGCGACGTTAATCCCGTACTGCTGGGGGTTCGAGCGCCGCTGATGGAAGGTATAAATCCCGCACACCGAACAGAAAAAATGAACGGCCTCGCCGGTATTAAAGCGATACTCCGTTAATTTTTCCTGACCGCGCAGAATCTCGATCCCCGACAACGGCGCAGAAACCGCGACCGCACCGCGCATGCGGCAGTAAGAGCAGTTGCAGCGCCGAGCCGTATTCAGGCCATCGCTAAGCACCACGGTAAAGGCCACCGCGCCGCAGTGGCATTGGGCGGAACGTTTGTCGCTCATCAAGCCTCCCGTTATGCGCGAGCCGCGATGCCGTCGAGCGTCGCCAGTGCGTCCTCAGGTAAGGTCAACTGCCCCGCCGCCATATTTTCCTGCAGATGCGTCACTGACGACGTACCGGGGATCAGCAGAATATTTGGCGAACGGTGCAGCAGCCAGGCCAGCGCCACCTGCATCGGCGTTGCGTTCAGCGAACGAGCGACCTCGTTCAGCGCGGAGGATTGCAGCGGCGAAAAGCCGCCGAGCGGGAAGAACGGTACATAGGCAATACCGTCACGTGCCAGCGTATCAATCAGTTCATCATCACGGCGGTGCGCGATGTTGTACTCATTTTGCACGCAGACAATATTGGCGATTTTGCGCGCTTCGGCCACCTGCGTTGCCGTGACGTTACTCACCCCAATATGCTTGATAAGGCCTTGTTGTTGCAGCTCGGCGAGCACGCTGATACTGGCTTCAATAGAGCCTTCGCTCGGCCCATGGCCGTCGCCAATCATCACGCGCATATTCACCACATCCAGCGCATCTAGCCCGAGATTACGCAGGTTATCGTGTACCGCCTGCTTTAATTCCTCAGCGGAGAATGCCGGAAGCCAGGCGCCTGTATCATCACGACGCGCGCCAATTTTGGTCACAATCACCAGATCGTCGGCATAGGGATGCAGCGCTTCACGAATAATCTGGTTCGTCACGTGTGGGCCGTAGAAGTCGCTGGTGTCGATATGGTTGACACCGAGCGCCAGCGCTTCGCGTAACACGGAGATGGCGGCATGTCGGTCTTTCGGTGGACCAAATACCCCTGGACCTGCCAGCTGCATCGCCCCGTAGCCGAGGCGATTAACAAATTGAGAACCAAGGGAAAACGTAGTGTAACGGGTCATAACGTCCTGCCTGTATCATCATGATGAATGTGACCGACAGTATAGGAACGGTTTTCCCTATATGACTGTGCTTTTTATGCCATAAACACAAAAA
>CP070603.1:2325340-2326847 GCA_016939855.1 Kluyvera ascorbata | reverse complement strand
GCCGCGCTACTGCGCGTAACGCAGCAGATTGAAGAACGGATGCCGGAAGAATACATCGTCTACGAACACCTTTACCTCAGGGAACGTAGCCAGGATGCATAGTGCCCAGGCCATTCAACGGTGGCGGTTCCCGGTTTCCCCATCGCAAAACCGTGTCCACCGGTTGGATAGCGGTACATCGTGACCGGCACCTGTTCTCGTAGGCAGGCCGCCTGCATAATTAGCGTATTTTGCGGGTCAGACACCGGATCGTTTTCAGCCTGTACCAGGAATATCGGCGGTGTTTCTGGCGTGACATAGCGCTGAACGGACCACGCAGCGTTGGCCGCCTGTGAAGCCTCTCTTCCGAGCAGAATTTTATGCGTCGCGGTATGGGTGTACGGTTTCTCAAGCGTGATGATGGGGTAAATGAACGCCGCGCCGCTCATGCTCGCAGGATGCTTATCCAGTGCATCTACCGCGGGATAGCTTTGATAGTCTGGCCGCGTCGCCGCCATGCCAAGCAGATGCCCTCCGGCTGAAAATCCCAGCGCGCTCACCCGCCTTTCGCGCTGTGCAACAATCCGCAGCGCCCGCTGCGCATCCTGCAGCGCCACCAGATTACCATCATTCCAGCCTTCACCGGGCAACCGATAGCTCAACAGGTACGCGGTATAGCCTCGATTAACCAGCCACAGAGCGGCGGGCCAACCTTCCATCGCCATCTCAATGCGCTGATACCCGCCTCCTGGCGCAATCAGCACGCCATGGCCGTTAGGCGATGGTGGCGTTAGTACGGTGAGCGTCGGTATCGCTATCTGGCTTTGCGCCCCTTTCGCACTCACGTGCATTTTCCCGACAGGGCCACCTCCGCCTGGCGGTATAACGGGCCACAGCGGGATCGTCTGCTGCTGATATGACGTGGCGTAGGCAAGCGTTGAACCATATCGCGCCGAGAACAGCGTAGCGGCAAAACCCAACAGAAAATGACGACGATGCATAGGCGCGCCTCAATACGTAGGTAAGGAATTGACAGTTAAACAAAAAAGAAAGGACAGAGGATGAAGGATTTATGGCGAAGTGTTACTCACCGAAGCTGTCTATCGCGAGTGCGAGCAGAATTCCTAAAACACAATAACTGGATAGGCAAACAGTACTCCTGGATTGCGACCCCGTGCGGGCTGCTATAGGATTGCGGTAATCCCGAATTTCGGGAGAGGCGCAATGTTGCGGGGGCTTTATCCCCGGCGGCATCGGCTGCAGGAAAGAGAAAACCCCCGCACGTTGCTTGGTAAACCTGGCAACATAACGGGGGCTAACTTGACCCTAAGCAATTCAAGGATAGCCGCGTACGGTTGCCATTGCAACACAGGCGGTTATATGACGTTCAGGGAAGCGTTAGTGATTGCGGTTGTGACGTCGATTATCGGGCCTATTGTGGTCGCGTTAGTCTGCCACTTCTGCAATATCTAACCTGAAGTGGGCGTCATGTGTCGCCGCAATGGCAATATGCGCCCGAACCGGGCCG
>CP070603.1:2325092-2325204 GCA_016939855.1 Kluyvera ascorbata | reverse complement strand
GAGAGGCGCAGTGTTGCGGGGGCTTGATCCCCGGTGGCGATTGTCGCTGGAAAGAGAAAACCCCCGCACATTGCTTGGTAAACCTGGCAACATAACGGGGGCTAACTTGACC
>CP070603.1:2307744-2325079 GCA_016939855.1 Kluyvera ascorbata | reverse complement strand
GAATAGCCGCGTACGGTTGCCATTGCAACACAGGCGGTTATATGACGTTCAGGGAAGCGTTAGTGATTGCGGTTGTGACTTCGATTATCGGGCCGATTGTGGTCGCGTTAGTCTGCCACTTCTGCAATATCTAACCTGAAGTGGGCGTCATGTGTCGCCGCAATGGCAATATGCGCCCGAACCGGGCCACCAGAGTAAAGACTGGTGGCCCTTTTCGTTAACGTCTTGTTACGTTCAGCGTTGTCCGCAGATATTTAGGGGTAATTTTCTCAGACGGTTTGCATTTCCATACGTTATATAATCAAATACACATCGTTTATCCCCTCCTCCATATTGAGTGACTCATGTCTACATTACAACGCTTCCTGCTTGGGCTGACGCTGGCTTGCGCGAGCCTAATGGCCGTAAACCCGGCGATGGCCGACCGTACCATTACCGATCAACTGGGTCGTCAGGTTACCCTTCCGGATACCGTGAACCGCGTCGTGGTTTTACAGCACCAGACGCTGAACCTGCTGGTCCAGTTAAATGCCGCTGACGATATCGTCGGCGTACTCAGCAGTTGGAAAAAGCAGTTGGGCCCTGAATTTGCACGCTTTATGCCCGGAATTGAAAAGCTGCCGATGCCGGGCGATCTGACGCAGGTCAACATCGAAAGTTTGCTCGCGCTGCATCCGCAGGTGGTCTTTGTTGCGAACTATGCACCGGAAGCGATGATCCAGCAGATCACCAATGCTGGTATTCCGGTGGTAGCAGTGTCGCTGCGTGAAGATGCCGCCGGTGAAAAGAACAAGATGAACCCGACGATGGCGGACGAAGAACACGCCTATAACGAAGGGTTGAAACAGGGTATCCGCCTGATTGGTGAAGTGGTTAATCGTCAAGCCGATGCCAGCAAACTTATCGACTACACCTTTAACGCTCGCGCGAAATTTAACGCCCCGGTAGCCGCCATTCCACAGAAGGAAAAAGTCCGCGTCTACATGGCAAACCCGGACCTGAACACCTACGGTTCGGGTAAATATACCGGTCTGATGATGGAACATGCGGGGGCGATGAACGTTGCCGCAGCAACGGTAAAAGGCGCACGCCAGGTATCACTGGAGCAAGTGTTGCAGTGGAACCCGCAGGTTATCTTCGTTCAAGACCGCTACCCGGAAGTGGTGAAACAAATTACCGCTGACCCACAGTGGCAAGGTATTGATGCCGTCAAAAACCATCGCGTCTGGCTGATGCCGGAATACGCAAAAGCGTGGGGCTACCCGATGCCGGAAGCGCTGGCGATTGGCGAGCTGTGGATGGCGAAAAAACTCTACCCGGAGCGCTATAAAAACGTTGATGTCGACGCACAGGCACAGGATTACTATCAGCGTTTCTACCGCACTCATTGGCAGGCCAATGCACATCAGTAGTCATCCTAAAACGGTACAGGGCGGGCTGATGTTGCTCACCCTGGTGGTTGCCATCGTTTCCCTTTGCTTTGGGCAGTATGGTCTGTCGATTGGCGATGTGCTTAATCAGCTTGCGCATCCGCAGCATGACGCCGATATTGCGCATCAGATTGTCTGGTCCGTCCGCCTGCCGCGCATACTGATGGCTCTGTTGGCCGGCGGTGCGCTCGGCCTGTGCGGCGCGACCTTACAGGGTGTGTTCCAAAATCCTCTGGTCGACCCGCACATTATCGGCGTCACTTCCGGTTCCGCCTTTGGCGGCACGCTGGCGATTCTGCTGGGTTTCAGCATGCCGATGATGATGGGCTCCACCTTCTTCTTCGGTCTCCTCGCGTTAACGCTGGTCTATCTGCTGGCCGCCCTTCAGGGGAGAGAAAGCACGCTGGTGCTTATCCTCGCCGGGATTATTCTCAGCGGTTTCTTCGCGGCGCTGGTCAGCCTGATGCAATACATGGCCGATACCGAAGAGGTGCTGCCAAACATCGTTTTCTGGCTGCTTGGCAGTTTTGCCACCGCCAACTGGAGCAAAGTGCTGCTGCTTGTCATTCCCGTCACCATAGCAGCGCTGGTGCTCTACAAGCTGCGCTGGCGCATTAACCTGCTGTCGCTTGATGATAAAGACGCTCGTGCGCTTGGCGTGCGTGTTACTGCGCTTCGTCGCGGCGTACTGTTGTGCTGTGCGCTACTGGTTGCCGCTCAGGTCGCAGTGAGCGGCAGCATTGCCTGGGTGGGTTTAGTCATTCCACATCTGGCGAGAATGTTGTCGGGTGCCGATCATCGCCGTCTGCTGCCCTGTGCATTCTGGATGGGGGCAAGCTTTATGATTCTGGTGGACGATCTGGCGCGCACCCTCACCGCCGCCGAGATTCCGATTGGGATCATCACCGCCCTGGTCGGCGCACCGCTCTTTACCGTGATGCTGGTACGTGCCAGCCGAAAAGGACTGCTCAAATGACCCCAACGCTTTCGCTTTCCCGGTTGGAATATGGGCATAAAGTACCGCTGTTTGCGCCGCTCAGTCTGCATTGTGAGCCGGGTGATATCTGGGCCATTTTGGGCGCTAATGGCCGAGGGAAAAGTACGCTGCTGGATACCATCACCGGCGTGCTGCCAACGATCGCGGGCGATATCACCGTCACGGGTGGCGTGGGGATTGTACCTCAGTCCTTTCGCCCTGCTTTTGCCTGGCGAGTACGCGAAGTGGTGTTGATGGGCCGCGCCCGGCATATCGCCCTCTTCGCGCAACCGCAGGAGGAAGATGAACAACAGGTGATGGCGGCGCTGGCGCTGCTGAATATCACGTCGCTTGCCGATGCGCTGTTCAGCAACCTGTCCGGTGGTCAGCAGCAACTGGTGATGATTGCTCGCGCGTTGGTCAGCGCCAGTCAGAATATTTTATTAGACGAGCCCTGCTCAGCGCTGGATCTGGGCAACCAGCAGACGGTGCTGCAACTTATCAGCGACCTGGCGCGCGTCCAGTCACGTACGGTGATGTTCACTACACACGACCCGACTCATGCGCTGCAGGTCGCCAGCCATACGCTTCTGCTGTTGCCTGAAAGCCAATGGCTGGCGGGCCCTACCGCAGAGGTGGTTTCAGAAGCCAACCTTCAGCGCGCTTATGGCGTCACGGTACGTAAGCTAAAGCTGGAAGATTATCCTGCGGCAGTCGTCACGCCGCTGTTTAGCCTTCGTCGCTAGCCAACATAAAGCCCGCCTCGCGTAGGCAGCGCTGCCCCTCGTCTGCGAGGATAAACTGGTAGAACTGCTGCACGGCGGGACTTTCTTCCAGCATCGCCATGTAATAGTCACAGCGAATATTCCACGGTTCCGGGATGATCACGCTGCGCACCTCTTTCTGCTTATCCATCGCCGTGGCGTAATGGGCATAGCCGATAAACAGGTCCGCCATCCCTTCACGAATAAGCCAGCTGCTTGCCATTTCGCCCGCTGGCACCGTCAGCGAATCGCGTCCGCCAACAAGTTGCCTCGCACGCCCCTTGAGAGATTCGCCAAGGCCGGGAAAACCGGCTTCAAGTTGTTCAAACAGCTGCCAGGTATAGTCGCCAGAAGGATCGCACAGCGGCGTTGATGTACCAAGGCGCAGCGTCCTGTCGCTTAACAGCTCAAGCCAGGTTTTACCCGCCGTTTGCGGGGAGTTTCTGACCGTCAGAATTAAGCGGTTACGTGCGAAAATTCGCAGGCCATGCGCTAATCCTGCATCGCACAGCACTTTAGGATGGTGGTAATTAGCGGAAGCAAATAGCGAGCACGACTCGCCCTTCTCTATGCGCTCGCGCAGTAGCCCTGCCGGGCCAAACACGATCTCAACCGGAATTCCGGTTTTGGTCATAAACTGCGACTGGAGAGGAATAAAGGCGCGGCGAAGGCTGCCTGCCGCCAGCAGCGTGAGCGAGGAGTTCATATAAGATACGTAAAAGTCCGGGTAACATAACCGTTATGTTACCCGGGCTATTACGCTACTGACTAGCGCTTTAGTAACGAATTTGTGCAAGCGCCTGCAGCTGCTCCGGCGTGGCCACCGGCAAATGGAAGAAATCCAGATAGGCGGGGATCATTTCAAACAGCATATCGGTGCCGCGCTGTACCGGACAACCCCGTGCCATAGCGGCCTGCAAGAACGGCGTATACTCCTGCTTCATGACCACCTCGCCGACAAAAGTACCGGGGGCCATTCGGTCCATATCCATCGGTAGTGGATCGCCGGGAGACATGCCAAGCGGCGTGGCATTCACCACCAAATCGTGTCCCTGTGGATCGCAGGACATCACCGTCAGCTTAAGCTGCGGATAATGCGCCTGAAGGCGATGCGCCAGGGCATTGGCCGTGCTTTCACGTTTATCATAAAGCGTCAGAGCACTGACGCCCGCTGCTGCAAGTGAGGCGGCAATGGCCGACCCCACACCGCCACAACCCGTCACCAGCGCGCGCGCGCGCGTCGTGCGAAAGCCTTTACGTTGAATACCGCGAACAAAACCATCGCCATCGAACATATCGCCGGTCAGCGTGCCATCGGCTTCACGGCGAATGGCGTTGCACGCGCCCGCAATCTCCGCGGTGGGACTCATGCGGTCGACCAGCGCGCAGGTAGCCACCTTATGCGGCATTGTCACCAGCGCGCCGGCGATATTGGTCAGTGAAAAGAGCGTTGGGATGAGCGCCGCATAGTCTTCTGGCTTCACGCCCATTGGCACCACTTTGACATCGACGCCCTGGTTCTCAAACCAGGGGTTGTAGATCATCGGCGCTTTAAAGCTTTCGGTCGGGTACCCCAGATGAGCAATTAACCGCGTATGCCCACTAATTTGCATGAGAGCCCTCCTGCTCGGGTAGATCCAGCTCGATACGCTTCACGTCACCGAGGATAAACAGATAGGCGACGACCCCGAGAAGCGCCGCCCCGCCGATGTAAATCAGCGCGTAGAAGAAGCTACCGAATGCAGCGACAATAAAACCAATCACCAGCGGCGTGAGGATCCCCGCCAGATTTGCGCAGAAGTTGAACAAGCCACCGGTCAGACCGCCCAGCCCTTTTGGCGCCATATCGGAGATCAAAGTCCAGCCAAGCCCCACCATTCCCTGGCCAAAGAAGGCAAAGGACATCACCATGATGACCGCCGTATCGCTGGTCAGCCAGTTGGCGCTGATAATGCAGCTTGCCATCAACAGGCCTGCAATAATCGGCAGCTTACGCCCCAGGTTGGCGCTTCCGGTCGCTTTGAGCAGCTTGTCAGATACCCAGCCGCCAAACATGACACCGCCAGCGGCAGCCAGGAACGGCATGATGGCGAAGAAGCCCACCTTAATCCACGGCATGTGGCGTTCGGTCGCCAGATAGGTCGGGAACCAGGTAAGGAAGAAAACCAGCACGGTGTTACCCGCAAACTGGCCGATGCTGGCCCCCACGATCTGGCGTTTGCGCAACAGTTGACGCACCAGCGGCCAGCTAAAGACTTTGCGCTGTTCGGCACCGGTCGTCATACCGCCGCCCGCAGTAATATACTCACGCTCCTGGTCACTCAGACGCGCGTCCTCATGCGGTTCGCGGTAATGACGCCACCACACCAGCGCAAACAGAATCCCCACTACGCCCACGGTGATAAACAGCGTACGCCAGCCGAAGCCATCCATAATCCAGAACAGCAACGGCGCAAAACAGGCCAGCCCGAGATATTCCCCGACGGTATAAACCGCCGTCGCTTTAGCGCGCTCGTGTTGTGGGAACCAGGCACTCACCACGCGGCTATTGACCGGGAAGCACGGCGCTTCGCTGATCCCAAGACCAAAGCGGCACAACAACAACGACTTGAGGCCCACGGCAAACCCGTGGAACAGAGTAAACAGCGACCAGAAGCCCAGCGCCAGAAAATAGGTCAGCTTATTGCCAAAACGGTCGAGGAACATACCGCCGGGAATTTGCGCCAGCGCGTAGGTCCAGGCGAAGGCGGAGAAGACGATTCCCATCACCGCCGCGCCGATACCCAGCTCCTGGGTCAACTGCGGTGCGGCAATGCCGAGCACGGTGCGGTCGAGATAGTTAATCATTGTCCCGACGGCCAGCAGCGCCAGAATGCCGATGCGCCGCCGGGTACGGGGGACCGCGTTAACCGCCTCAGCGGTAGCCACGCGATTATGGCCAAGTGAATTCATAGTGTTTACCTGTCGTTGTCGAGTGCAGATGAATGTTATTTTTATGGTCTGTGGTGCAACACTAGCGTACCAGGTGGTTCAACCCGATGCGCTAGCGGTACTGCATAGCCGAGAGGCGGACAGCGGCATTGACCGCGCCATACTGCGCATAGCCGTTGCGTCTTTCGGTTAATTCAAAGAAGAAGCGTCCTTCGCTGAAGGGCCAGGTATAGCGATGTAAAAACTCGCCGCCCGCGGTATCACGGTCGTAAAGTATTTGCTGACGCTGCATCAGGGCAACCTGTTCCGGGCCGCCAAAACGCGCCAGCAGATCGTCATAGTAGTTTGCCGGAACAGGCAAGGAGAGCGAGTCCGCCAGCGGTTGTTTATCCAGTAGTCCCGGCAGATCATGGCAGGCAAACGCGGCATGCTGGAGCCCTGCGCCCTGGTAACACGCAACGGAGCGGGCAATCTGCGTGGCCCGGCTTTGCGAGATATTCAGCGCGAGGCGAATATTACCCTGCGGGCTTTGTACCGCCAGGCTGCGCACCAGACCGTAGGGGTCTGGCATGGTCTGTTCATGTTCAAGGGTAAAGCCTAATACCGCCCGGCAGAACATCACCCAGTTATCACGGCTGTCGGCTTCCATCCCTAATGCCAGATGGTCAATACCCAGCAATGCGCCCTGGGTCGCGTCCCCGGTCAGATTAAAGTCCTGGCTATAGATATCCTGATGCCCTTCAACCAGATAAATAAGGCTGCCATCCGGCGCGCATACCGCAGGAATGGCACTCTCATTTGGCCCCACCTCACCTTGCCAGGTCGCGTAGCCATAAGCTTTTGCCCGCGCCACAATCGGTGCGCTTGCGCTCACCCGCAGCGCCATCGCGCACAGCGATACGCCGTGACGCTGGTAGAAATGATCCGCCCAGCTATGCGGTTGATAATTGATGATGATTCTCGCGCCACCGTTGCTCCACAGCGCCACCTGTTTCGAGCGGTGCACACCCGCAAGCCTAAAGCCCATGCCGCTGAGCATGGCGCTCAGTTTCTTGGCTTCTGCGGGGCTTGCGGCAAATTCAATAAACTCGGTGCCTTGATAGGTCGGTAGATTGGCGGTCTGGAACAAGTCAGCGTCGGTATCACCTAGCGCATTGCGCGTCTGTTCTTCCAGCCACAGCAGAGAACGATAGCCATCTTTGGCCGTTGCGCCGTTCGGCGAGGCGCGGAAACCGTCGTTAAAGATCTCCAGTGACCACGGTCCGCGATAGCCCACACGCGTAAGTTCGCGCGTAAACTCCACCAGCGGTAGTTCCCCCTGGCCTGGGAAGCAGCGAAAATGGCGGCTCCATTCGAGGACGTCCATTTTCATCAGCGGCGCATCGGCCAGTTGCAGGAAAGTAATTTTGTCTACCGGCACTTCATGCAGGCGACTGAGAGAGTCACCGAGCGACAGAATATGGAAGCTATCGAGCACAATACCGAGCGCCGGGCTATCCACCGCCTTCACCCTCTCCCACGCCTGATACCAGCGGTTGACGTGTGTACCCCAGGCCAACGCTTCATAGCCAATGCGGATATTTTCCTGCTCGGCAAGCGTCGCTAATGCGCGCAGATCGGCTATCTGGAGTTCGACATCAGCGGAGCAATCCGCCTGAACGTTACTGCACAGCAATAACGTGTCACAGCCCAATTCATGCATCAGCGCAAACTTGCGTTTAGCGCGTTCGAGGTTTGTTGCAAACTGTGCGCGAGTGCCGCCTTCAAAATCTCGAAACGGCTGAAATAAAGTGATTTTAAGCCCCAGATCGTCGGCCATGCTACGGACATCCGCAGGCGTACCGGTATAATAGAGCAAATCATTTTCGAAGATCTCAACGCCCTGATAGCCTGCCGCCGCGATTGCGCTCAGTTTTTCAGGCAGGGTTCCAGAAATAGACACGGTAGCAATAGAACGCAACATAGTTTCACCAGGCTTATGCGGTAACGGTGGGATGAATATGAATCATTTGGTTCGTCGACGCCAGATTTGGTTGCTAAATTGTGATCATTGTGTGTATTTTTTGTGCCCTTGGAAACGTTAACAGGAGTTGTTATGTCCGCCATTGCTCAAGATGAAGCCCAGTCGCTCAAGAACCGTATCTTCACCGCTGCAATTACCGTGTTTGCTGAACATGGGCTGGCGGGGGCCAGAATGGAACAGATTGCCGGGGAAGCGCAGACCACCAAGCGTATGGTGGTTTACTACTTTAAAACCAAAGAGCAGCTGTACCAGGCGGTTCTTCAATATGTCTATTCGCGGATCCGTGAAACCGAGCAGCAGTTAGGACTGGAGAATCAACCGCCGGTAGAAGCGCTGGTGCAACTGGTGAAGTGGAGCGTGCGTTACCACGCCGAGCATGCGGATTTTATGCGGATTATTTGTATGGAGAACATGCAGCGCGGGAAATGGCTGCTGGCATCAGGCGACCTGAAACGACTCAACAAAAGTGCCCTTTCGCTGCTTGAGCACATTCTTCATCGCGGTCAGACGCAGGGAATTTTCCAGCCTGAAATTGAAGCCCGTGACGTCCACCGCCTCATTAGTAGCTTCAGCTTTTATCAGGTTTCCAACTTTTATAGCTTCAATAGCCTTTATCTGGATGGTCCGCTTCCGGACATTGATGATGAAGCGCTCATTACCCACCACAGCGAGCTGGCAGTAAAAGCAATCCTGCGCTTCGTCATCGCCTGATAATGATCTATTTAGGCGTTATCACTGCCCTGAGAGCGCAGTCACCACTTTTTGCATCGCTTCGCGCGTCAGCTCGGAGCGCTGAATTTTGGTATTAGCCAGCGCGGTACGGACGACGCCAGCAATCACGATATGTTTTGGCTCCTGGCCCAAATCGCGCATTTCCAGCACCACTTTGCCCACCACACGGCACATCTCCTGGTATAAAACGTCGTCTTTTGCCTGATTTCCCATCATTTACGCTCGCTAATTTCCATTAATAATCAAATTATTATTGATTCTATTACCGGAGAAAGCAAATCAACGACGCCGCGAACAACGGCTCTGGCGGATTTGTTGCGCATCTTTGCTGTTACGTTTTCACAAATAATTCGTTTTTATTTTGTTAATTAGCCTGTTTTTATTTTGAAACGGCGTTTTTATTTTCTTTTTGCAACATTACATCGTATAATCTGCGGCGTTTCTTTCTTGAATGGTTTCAGCTCATTGGACTGCATTAATAAACGATTAAAACATCGCCTATTTAACTATGCTGAACCTCTAGCACACTTTCCTCTGCACGCTTTTTTTATGTCACCTATCCTTATGGCGTGGCATCGCAACTTTCGTAATACAGGTTTAACTCCATGGCCGTGCGCGCATGGAGCGAGAATTCAAATTCCCAATCCTTCTCAATCTCAACTTAAAGACTAAGACTGTCATGAAAAAGACCAAAATTGTTTGTACCATCGGACCGAAAACCGAATCTGAAGAGATGTTAGGCAAAATGCTTGACGCTGGCATGAACGTAATGCGTCTGAACTTCTCTCACGGCGACTATGCTGAACACGGTCAGCGCATCAAGAACCTGCGCAACGTGCTGAGCAAAACCGGTAAGAAAGCCGCTATCCTGCTGGATACCAAAGGCCCAGAAATCCGTACTATCAAGCTGGAAGGCGGTAACGACGTTTCCCTGAAAGCTGGCCAGACCTTCACTTTCACCACCGACAAATCCGTTATCGGCAACAGCGAAATCGTTGCAGTAACCTACGAAGGCTTCACCACTGACCTGACCGTGGGCAACACCGTACTGGTAGACGATGGTCTGATCGGTATGGAAGTGACCGCTATCGAAGGTAACAAGGTTATCTGTAAAGTGCTGAACAACGGTGACCTGGGCGAAAACAAAGGCGTTAACCTGCCAGGCGTTTCTATCGCTCTGCCAGCACTGGCTGAGAAAGACAAACAAGACCTGATCTTTGGTTGTGAACAAGGCGTTGACTTCGTTGCGGCTTCCTTTATTCGTAAACGTTCTGACGTTGTTGAAATCCGCGAGCATCTGAAGGCGCACGGCGGCGAAAACATCCAGATCATCTCCAAAATCGAAAACCAGGAAGGCCTGAACAACTTCGACGAAATCCTCGAAGCGTCTGACGGCATCATGGTTGCTCGTGGCGACATGGGCGTTGAGATCCCTGTAGAAGAAGTTATCTTCGCGCAGAAAATGATCATCGAAAAATGTATCCGTGCACGTAAAGTCGTTATCACTGCGACCCAGATGCTGGATTCCATGATCAAAAACCCACGCCCTACCCGCGCAGAAGCAGGCGACGTAGCGAACGCCATCCTCGACGGTACCGATGCAGTCATGCTGTCCGGCGAATCCGCTAAAGGTAAGTACCCACTGGAAGCTGTGACCATCATGGCAACCATTTGTGAACGTACCGACCGCGTGATGACCAGCCGTCTGGACTTCAACAACGACAGCCGTAAACTGCGCATCACTGAAGCAGTGTGCCGTGGCGCCGTTGAAACTGCTGAGAAACTGGACGCGCCGCTGATCGTGGTTGCTACCCAGGGCGGTAAATCTGCACGTGCTATCCGTAAGTACTTCCCGGATGCCACCATTCTGGCGCTGACCACCAACGAAACGACCGCGCGTCAGCTGGTGCTGAGCAAAGGCGTTATCGCTCAGGTTGTCAAAGAAATCAGCTCTACTGATGATTTCTACCGTCTGGGTAAAGAAGTCGCTGTTGAAAGCGGTCTGGCTCAGAAAGGTGACGTTGTTGTCATGGTTTCTGGCGCGCTGGTTCCAAGCGGAACCACCAACACTGCATCCGTGCACGTACTGTAATAATCTACATACTTATTATAGTTTGCTTAAAAAAGCGCCCTCTGGGCGCTTTTTTTATACACTCAGATAACTGAGCTCAATAAAAAATCAAATAGGCTGTCACTATTTAAACTCGGATTATCTAAGATGAATCCGATGGAAGTTCCCTGTTTTCACACACTTTTTCGCTCCAAAATCCCAAAGTCGATGCTTCTTTGAGCGAACGATCAAAAATAAGGGAAAACGCATAAAAAAATATTCTCAATATAAAAAAGTTTGTGTAATACTTGTAACGCTACATGGAGATTAACTCAATCTAGAGGGTATTTATAATGAATCGTACTAAACTGGTACTGGGCGCGGTAATCCTGGGTTCTACTCTGCTGGCAGGTTGCTCCAGCAATGCTAAAATCGATCAGCTGTCTTCTGACGTTCAGACTCTGAACGCTAAAGTTGACCAGCTGAGCAACGACGTGAACGCAATGCGTTCCGACGTTCAGGCTGCTAAAGACGACGCGGCTCGTGCTAACCAGCGTCTGGACAACCAGGCTCACTCTTACCGTAAGTAAGAGTTCTGGTAATAAAAATGGCGCACATTGTGCGCCATTTTTTTTTGCCTGCGATTTGCCCCGCTCTACTGCGTCACCTTTCCTGATGATGTTTCTGCGCCAACCGTTTCGCTCCGCGCACTGTTTTGCACCGACAGCACTGGTTCAGCGGCAGAAGCCGTACCTTTCTCCGTAGAAATGATCACTGGATAACCGGCACGACGCGACAGCGTTTTCTTCACGAGATCTTCGCTCACGCTCGCCTGCTGGACGAACTGCTTAAAGCCAGGGGATAACGCCATCTTCATGGTTTGCGTATCCTGTGCTTCGTTCTGCGACAGCGGACGATGCACTTCCAGATAGCGAGAGCCATCCGGCTCGACGGCATACTTCACCGGTTCGTTGATGACCCTTACCGGCGTTCCGCTGCGCACCTGGGCGAACAGCGCTTTGATGTCTGGCGCGTTCATACGAATGCATCCCGAGCTGACGCGCAGCCCGACGCTGTCCGGCGCGTTAGTACCGTGAATGAGATATTCACCGTTGCCGTACGCCAGACGCAGCGCAAAGAGCCCCAGCGGGTTACCCGGCCCGGCGGGAACCACTGCCGGCAGCGTGATACCACGCTCCAGCGAACGCGCGCGGATGCCCGCCGTTGGCGTCCAGGTTGGATTCGGGATCTTTTGCCCTACCCGTGTGGTCATTTCCGGCGTTTCCAGCCCCTGAAGACCTATACCAATGGGATAAACCTGCACCTGCTGCTCGCCCGGCGGGAAGTAATAAAGCCGCAGTTCAGCGAGGTTCACCACGATGCCTTCACGCGGCACATCCGGTAGCAGCATTTGCGACGGGATGGTCACGACGGTACCGGGTCTTGGCACCGGAGCAATGGTGTTGTTGGCTTCGAGGATCAGCATCGCCGCCGTATCAAAGCGTCGGGCGATAGCCTGTAAGTTCTTATCACCGTCCTGAACGGTGTAGGTTTGGTTCTGGCCGATTAAACGACTGTTGGCAGGGGGTAACGGGTAGTCAACGGCCCAGGCGCTGGAAATGGCGCTAAGGGCTCCTAAAATGCTGAGTGCTAAGAGGGACGCGCGCTTCATATCTGGATTCCTTATTCATATTCACTGACAACGTGCCAGAAAGCTGAACCACCAGCGTGGCGGGCTCTGGCCCGCCTTTCGTAACAGAATGAAAGCTGTCTATTTGATATTAGCTAAAACTTGCTGCTTGCGTACGAATTGCCCGAATCATCGCTTCCAGCCCCTGGGAGCGTGAGGGAGTCAGGTGCTGCGCCAGCGCCAGCTGTTCAAACCAGGGGCGAACATCGAAGGCCTGAACGTCGGCGGCGGTCATTCCATCGTAGAGGATAAACACCACGGCAATCAAGCCTTTAACGATAGCGGCATCGCTATCGCCCTGTAGCGTTATTCTCCCCTGTTCATCACGCCCCATGACTATCCACACCTGGCTCTGACAGCCCTGAATGATATGCTCTGGGCTGTGTTGCTCAGCGCTGAGCGGCGCCAGGCGCTGGCCCAGTTCAATGATATAGAGGTACTTTTCTTCCCAGTTCGCGCAGCGCTGGAAGTTGCGCAGCAGTTTGTCTTTATCCGGTAAAGCCGCCATTGTTGCTCCCTGTTAACCCAGTAAACGCCTGATGCGCTGTAATCCTGCGACCAGTCTGTCGACCTCTTCTACGGTGTTGTACATCGCCAGCGAGGCCCGGCACATCGCGGGAACCTGATAAAACGCCATCAGCGGCATCGCACAGTGGTGGCCGGTACGCACGGCGATGCCGTAGTTGTCGAGAAAACTGCCCACGTCATAAGCATGATGCTTGCCGAGGTTAAAGGCTATCACCCCACGACGCTCAGAGGGGCCGTAAAGATGCAGGTCAGGCACGGTGGCCAGCGCATCCAGTGCGTAACGCATCAACGTCTGCTCATATTCGTCAATCGCCGTCAGCCCCAAACCGTTGACGTAATCCAGCGCCGCGCCCAGCCCAATAATGCCGCCAGTGTTCGGCGTACCCGCTTCGAAGCGCCAGGGCGCTTTGGTCCAGGTGGTGCCTTCGGTCAGGCTAACGGTGTCAATCATTGAGCCGCCCCCTTCCCACGGCGGCATCTCCTGAAGAATTTCCGCTTTGACGTACAGTGCGCCAATCCCGGTCGGGCCATAAAGCTTATGACCGGAGAAGGCATAAAAATCGCAGTCCAGCGTCTGTACATCGACCGGCAGATGCATCACCGCCTGCGCGCCGTCCACCAGCACCTTCGCGCCATGGTCGTGAGCCAGAGTAATCAACGCGGCGAGCGGGTTCTCGGTTCCCAGTACGTTAGAAACCTGCGTCACTGCGAGCAGTCGGGTACGTTCGTCAAACAGCGCCTCTACAGCATCAAGCTGCAGCGTGCCGTCAGGCGTGAGCGGGATAACCCGCAGCTCCGCCCCGCTGCGCGCACAGAGCATCTGCCAGGGCACGATATTGGCGTGATGCTCCATGGCGGTGATCACGATATTGTCCCCCGCCTTAACGTTGCTGTTTCCCCAGCTATTCGCCACCAGGTTAATCGCTTCGGTGGTGCCGCGGACAAAGACAATCTCTTCGGCACTAGCGGCATGAAGAAAGTGCGCCACTTTCTGACGCACGTCTTCCATACGCTGCGTGGCTTCGGCGCTTAGCGTGTGGATCCCACGGTGTACAGCGGCATAGCCGTGGCGATAAAAAGTCGCTTCGGCGTGGATCACCTGCTCTGGTTTTTGTGCGCTGGCAGCCGAGTCGAGATACACCAGCGGCTGACCATGAACCTCACGCGCCAGCACCGGAAAATCACCGCGAACCTGTTGTACGGAAAAAGTCATTGTTTACCTCCTGCCAGACGCAGCCCGATCCGCGCCAGCACATACTGCTTAAGCGGCTCAAGGACAATGGCATCGGTCAGCCCAGCGGCAAACGCATAGAGGATGATTTTTTTCGCTTCCTCTAACGCGACCCCGCGTGAGCGTAAGTAAAAGAGCTGTTCATCGTCGATACGACCTACGGTCGCGCCGTGGCTGCACTTCACGTCATCGGCGTAGATTTCCAGCTGCGGCTTGGTATCCACTTCCGCCAGACGGCCAAGCAGCAGGTTGTTGTTGGTCATCTGGCCGTCAGTTTTAATCGCGTGCGGCGCCACGGTAATGACACCGTTAAACACCGCCCGGCCCTTATCGTTCACGATAGTTTTATGCAACTGACGGCTATTGCAGTAGCCCTGATTATGCTCAAGCCAGGTGCGGGTATCGCACACCTCGTTACCCACCGGCATCGACAGGCTGTTAACCCGCAGGGTGCTGTTTTCGCCATTCAACTGCGTGCTGGTGTGGTGACGCGTGACCGCCGCCCCCAGCAGGAAGCTGTGGCTGAAGGCCGAGGCGTCGCGCCCCAGGCGAAGATCGTTATGGGAGAAGTGGTAGCTCAGAGCATTTTCAACGTTCAGCTTAAGATGCTGAAAGTTCGCGTTGTCCGCCACCTCTGCGGTCAACCTTGCGCCGGTAAAATGGCGCGCCGCATTCAGACTGACATACTGTTCAATCACCGTTGCCTGCGCCCCTTCCGCCAGCCGCAGGTGGTGGCGATAGTGCGCGGTGTTCATCTCATCCGAATCAAGTCCACGGGTGATATGTAGCAGCAGCAGCGGTTTTGCCGGATGTTGGTTACGCGCCACCTGAATATGAGTCACGCTGGTCGCCAGCCCTTCAGTCAGGTGGAGAAAGACTTCTCCGTGAACCGCTTCCGGCAGCGACTGGCGCTGATTATCAACCGTTACCTCAAACCCGCTTGCCGATACATCGTCGCTCAGACGGGCGTCGAACTGCCCATCAACAAACACCAGACGGTAAGCATCCAGCGCCACCGCGTGTGCATCACGCTCTTCTGCGGTCAGCGCCGGCAGTGCTGGCGCGACGAAAGTGCTGGCGAGCAATTTATCCAGCGAGGTGTATTTCCAGTCTTCATCTTTACGCGTCGGCAACCCCAGCTTTTGTACTTGCTGAAGGTGCTGCTGCGCCTGAGGCGACACGTTGCCGCCCCGCGACTGGAACAGCGCATGCCACTGCTGCAGCGCGCTACTGTTGTTCGCTAAGCCAGCCATAGCCCTGCTCCTCCAGTTGTTTCACCAGACGGAAGTCACCGGATTTCACAATGCGCCCTTGATAAAGCACGTGCACCACGTCGGGCTTGATGTAATCCAGAATGCGCTGGTAGTGGGTGACGATGATAAACGCCCGCTTGCCGTCGCGCAGCGAGTTCACGCCGTCGGCGACGATTTTAAGGGCATCGATATCCAGCCCGGAATCCGTTTCATCGAGAATGCAGAGTTCCGGCTCAAGCACCGCCATCTGTAGAATATCGTTACGCTTCTTCTCCCCGCCGGAGAAACCGACGTTGACCGAACGGGTCAGGAGATCCGCAGGCATCTTCAACAGATCGATTTTCTCTTCCATCAGATCCTGAAAGTCAAAACGATCGAGCGGCTCTTGCCCACGATGCGCGCGCACCGAGTTCAGCGCGGTTTGCAAGAAGAACTGATTGCTGACTCCTGGGATCTCAACCGGATACTGGAAGGCCATGAAAATCCCCTCTCCCGCGCGTTCTTCCGGCGACAGCGCCAGCAGGTCATTGCCTTTAAAGGTCACTGAACCACCGGTGACGGTGTAATCTTCACGGCCAGCAAGCGTCGCGGAGAGCGTACTTTTCCCCGAACCGTTCGGCCCCATAATGGCGTGCACCTCACCCGGACGCACATTCAGGTTAACGCCGCGCAAAATCGCTTTATCGTCAACCGAGACCGCTAATTCTTTGATATTCAACATACCGTTTCCCTTAATCCTTAACCGACGCTGTGCTCAAGGCTGATAGCCAGCAATTTTTGCGCTTCCACGGCGAATTCCAGCGGCAGCTCCGAGAAAACATCTTTACAGAAGCCGTTCACAATCATGGAGATAGCGTCATCTTCGCTAATTCCGCGCTGCAAGCAGTAGAACAGCTGATCTTCACCGATACGTGAGGTTGTGGCTTCATGCTCCAGCTGCGCGCTGTTGTTGCGACACTCTACATACGGGAAGGTATGCGCGCCGCAGTCGGGCCCAATCAGCATGGAGTCGCACTGGGTATAGTTACGCGCATTGGTCGCCGTCGGCATGATTTTCACTAACCCGCGATAGCTGTTCTGGCTATGCCCAGCAGAGATCCCCTTCGAGATAATCGTCGAACGGGTGTTCTTACCAATGTGGATCATTTTGGTGCCGGTATCGGCCTGCTGATGGCCGCTGGTCAGCGCCACCGAGAAGAACTCACCAACCGAGTTATCGCCGCGCAGAATGCAGCTTGGGTATTTCCAGGTGATCGCTGAACCGGTTTCCGACTGCGTCCACGACATCTTGCTGTTTTCCCCTTCGCACAGCGCGCGCTTGGTCACGAAGTTGAGGATCCCGCCGCTGTTGTTGTCGCCGGGGAACCAGTTTTGCACGGTGGAGTATTTCACCTCTGCATCTTTATGGATGATCACTTCAACGACCGCCGCGTGTAGCTGGTAGCTGTCGCGTACCGGTGCCGAACAGCCTTCGATATAGCTGACGTAGCTGCCTTCATCGGCAATCAGGATCGTGCGTTCAAACTGACCCGTTTTTTCAGCGTTGATGCGGAAATAGGTAGAAAGCTCCATCGGGCAACGCACCCCTTTCGGGATGTAGATAAAGGTGCCGTCCGAAGCCACTGCCGCATTGAGGGCGGCAAAAAAGTTATCGTTTTCTGGCACCACGGTGCCCAGATAGCGTTGAACCAGGTCAGGATGATCGTGAATCGCTTCACCGAAGGAAC
>CP070603.1:2306528-2307652 GCA_016939855.1 Kluyvera ascorbata | reverse complement strand
TCACGCACCGGGACGCCGAGCTGGTTAAAGGCAGCTTCAACTTCATCCGTCAAAAAGCTGCCAGCGCCTGGCTGTTGCTTCGCACCGGGCTCGGAGGCACAGGTATCATCGCAGTTGCCGCAGGACGGCGCGGAGTAATAGCTGTAGTCCTGATAGTCCAGCGATTGATAGTGGGCTTTCAGCCAGTGCGGCTCTTCCATCTGAGTCCAGGCGTGGTACGCCTTCAGGCGAAATTCGAGCATCCACTCAGGTTCATTGCGTCGGGCCGAGATGGCTCTCACCACCTCTTCGTTGATACCTTTTGCCAGTTCGTCGGTCTGTAGTTGGGTAAAAAACCCTTCTTTATAGTTCAGCGGACCGCCGGCCCAGGTCTGGACATCGTCACTTGCATCAGTATTGCGCGTCATTATATACCGCCTATACCCCGAAGCTTTCGCCGCAGCCACATTCGTTCTGCGCCTTCGGGTTATGATATTTAAACAGCTGGTTCAGACCTTCCCGCACGTAATCCACTTCCGTGCCGTCAATAAACGGCATCGCGCTTAAAGGCACCCACAGCTTCGCGCCGTCGGCTTCGAACAGCAGATCGTCTTTATCCGGCTCGTTGACCGCGTCCAGCACATAGCCAAAACCCGCACAGCCGGTCTGTTTCACCCCGAGCCGCACGCCCTGGATACCGGGCTGTTGCTTTACCAGCTCACGAATATGCGCCGCCGCAGATGGTGTCAGCGTAATGCCACGCCAGCTGACGTCGTTCGGATCAAAAGTTCCAGAATGCAAATCCATAGGTCTACCTCATCAGTGGAGCTACAAAGGGATAACGCTATGTTAGTGATAATGATTATCACTTCAACCCGCGCCGCGTGGGGGTATTCGCCGTTTTCCCTTTATTAATGCCTTTTTATAAGCATAGACCCTACGACAAGCGCCGAATGAGATAGATTTATTTTTACAATGCATTGAAAAATAATGGGTTTGTCGGTGATGATAGGCGGTTTGGCGAGATGTGCTAAAGATGCATAGCCAATGCCTATTTATTTAATCGGTTTTGAGAGGTTCTGTGAATCAGGCACTTAGAGGATAATCAGTGGGTTAGGAAAAGTGCCCTATGGACAATAAGGGAC
>CP070603.1:2304541-2305045 GCA_016939855.1 Kluyvera ascorbata | reverse complement strand
TTGTCCGTCATAAAAGCGATCTGGGTAATGGAGAAACCCTTAGCAAGATAGTTAAGGATAAGGGCTTCAGTAGGTGAAAGCCGTGCGTAGTATGCGACACCTTCCATCGACACCTCCGTCGCCGCTGCATGCAAAACCGGTGAGAAGCAGTCTCTATTCTCATTAATATTGATGACACGGTCTCCAGCAGCCCAAAGAGGGTATACCATTCCCGTATCGTGACCCGTCAGCCATACTATCCGGTCAATGCAATTCGAATATATAAAAGAGATGACGTTTTCACCTGTTCCTTCCAGAAGAATATTACCGTCTACAAATATCATTTTCTGTTGATTAAAATTGATACGTTCATCGGTATGGTGGAATACATCAAAATCTTTAAGAGAACTTTTTATCCCCTGGTAAAGCCAATAGTTATTCGTGTAGACGACTATTGGATTGTTTTGTGTTCTTTTGAACTCTGGATTTATTTTATTACCCTCCATTAATATGCTCTAAATATTA
>CP070603.1:2304022-2304497 GCA_016939855.1 Kluyvera ascorbata | reverse complement strand
TTCCTCGTAAATTCGACAACTTCACGAACAAATGCAACATCAACAAGGTAGCCATTGTTTTCTACGCGAGTAAAAAGATCGTCTGACACATTGAACCCGCTCAGGATGGCTTTCAATTCTCTCATAACTAACCATAGACGTTGACTCGAAGAACTCAACCCATATTTATCCCAGATATTTATTAGTAATTCCTGATCGGTAATTATCTCACTACCTGATTTCAATAATAAATATTCAAGCAAGCGCGCTTTGGTTGTTCTGAGTGGTATACCTTTCTCACTGCCATCCAAAGAGACTAAGGTTTTGTTCTCCACTGAATAATAAAGTCTATTATCAATTCTATAACCAAGAAGCTTTATATTATTATCCACCGCTACCCCGTTTGTTATATGGTCGTTTTCAAGATTACCGAGGCACAATAAGAGTTACAATTACATTTTCAAACGGAAAACAATCAATACAAATCACTACAAAG
>CP070603.1:2303027-2303580 GCA_016939855.1 Kluyvera ascorbata | reverse complement strand
AACCAATGAGATATAACTAACACCTTAATTACACAGCAAATAGTCGTTGATACGCCTCTCATTGATCGACAGCAAGATTGCCCTTCTCAAAAAACGTAACAATCCCTTGCTCCCCGTTTTTCGATAAATAAAGTGAATGTTATGAAGTTAGCGATTTTTTTGTTCCTTTTCTCTTTTCAGGCCTACGCTCTCAATTTCTCGTCAACCATTCTTAAGTTGAACTGCCAGGGACGCGGGCTCGTCG
Organism: Kluyvera ascorbata; assembly: GCA_016939855.1. Taxonomy (GTDB): domain Bacteria; phylum Pseudomonadota; class Gammaproteobacteria; order Enterobacterales; family Enterobacteriaceae; genus Kluyvera; species Kluyvera ascorbata_C. Next base: position 2,303,336 of record CP070603.1, on the reverse strand, counting down.
AGGTTATTCTTCACGTCTATGAACACACACAGGAAGCATGGGAAGGACATTTTGAAACTGGCGCGGGCCATAAGCGCGTAGGTGACGTCGAAATCATTCCCTTCGCAAATGGCGACACGCTTCTTCATCGCGTTTCAACAGACTCATTCGGTTATATCTATCGCGGAGAAGAACGTCTTAAGCATTGCATCAAATTAGACGAACGCGCGGTTTATCCAACGTTTGGGTAAACGCTGATAGCAAACAGCAAATCTCACGGTTGAGGGAACGTCATCGTGCAAAGGGGCGTCTATCCTCATCCGGCTGCAC
>CP070603.1:2302239-2302979 GCA_016939855.1 Kluyvera ascorbata | reverse complement strand
GCATTTCACATCTAGGCATCTGTTTCACAATAAGCTATCTTACCCACTCAGACCAAACCTGGGTTCCTCTTGTGCGCAGCCATTCCTCATTCAATTTTTTCTCGCTTTGCTACATGATGTTGACTTATGCGCTCATGTTTATCTTTGTGCTGGTCTTCATCGACTTTGCTGTCGGTGATTCATCTGAGGATGTCTGGACTGGGCGGATGACCCTACAGCGCTATTTTCTCGAACACGCCCTGCTCTACCTCAGCATCGCCTGTGCCGGTGCCGCCGCAGGATTCCTCATCTGGTTTATCGGTTCCCGAAAATCGTAACGCCCTCTTTGATAATCAAGTTTTTTCCTCCCACGGAATAAACCTCTCTTTTGACAAAGCTCAAAACATGACGTGTTCGATAGCGGTATTAATTCACACCGCAAATATATCCCGTCTTGAATGTGAAAGGAGGAGACGATGAAAACCTACGATCGTAACCGTAACGCTATCACTATCGGCAGCCGCGTCATGATTGCAACCAATGGCGCGACGGGCGTTATCCGGTCAATTCACGGTGAAGGTAAAACGGCTGAGCAAATGCGCCGTACTGACTGCGTTGAAATTGAGGGTTGCGATGGCGTGTATTGCCCGCTGGATTTGATCCGTCTTGGTTTCAACTAATGCGTTTGCGTATTGAGCTGGAACCGTGTGAAAAATGACAGCATAAGGCCACGCAAGTGGCCTTATTTATTTCTGTATCCT
>CP070603.1:2300080-2301951 GCA_016939855.1 Kluyvera ascorbata | reverse complement strand
CTTTAGCTTTGAAATAATCTGTTAACTTAATGGTTTGTTATCAATGACATTACCTGTAAACTGATTGTCCAGCTCGCCTGAAAATGGATATTTGCATCGTATAACTGTGGTCATGATTTATGCTTCGGCCATCGGCATTTTATTAATAAAAATAAAAATCATGTGGTTTAATGTTACAAATGAAAAACAAATCAACAGAAAAGCAAAATAAAGACTCATTTATTACATCTCGTTACATAATACTCTGCCTGGGTATTCTATTTTGCCTTGCTGTTTTACTGGTGCGTGTGGCAGATCTGCAATTCCTCAACCACCCCATGCTGACACGCGAGGCCGATCAGCGTTCGTTACGCACCATCGTGCTGCCAACAAACCGCGGCACGCTAGTGGATCGCAACGGCGAAGCCCTGGCAATGAGCGTTCCTTCGCGCGATGTGGTGGCGGACCCGGTAAAAATTGTCGAAGCCAGCCCTAATTTCCGCGACCCTAAATGGCAGTACCTTGCGTCTGCGCTAAATACCACCCCTGATCAAATTGCGAGCAAGATTTATCAGAACTCACACCGTCACTTTCTTTTTCTCGGGCGTAAAGTTGAGCTCGGTATCGCTAAAGATGTGGCTGACCTTCATATAAAAGGTATCAGCGAAATCTATGATGACAGTCGTTTCTACCCGATGGGTGAAGCGTCCGCGCCGTTAATTGGCATCGTGGGCGCGGATAATACGGGGCTGAACGGCGTCGAAAAGGGTTATGACAATATTCTGCAAGGTGAACCGGGTAAGGAAATTTACCGCAAGGACGCCAATGGCGACATTATCAGCGTATTAAATTACGATGCGCCGAAGCAAGCGCCGACCGTGCAGCTGAGTATTGATAAATTCGATCAGTACACCCTGTACAGTAAGTTGCGCGATGGCGTGCTGCTGAACAAAGCCGATTCCGGCGCCGCCGTGCTGGTTAAGATTGATACCGGCGAAATCCTCGCCATGGCCTCTTACCCTTCTTACAACCCCAACAACTTTGATAACGCGACCCAAACGCAAATGCGCGACGTTGCCATCAACGACAGCTTTGAGCCCGGCTCGACGGTTAAGCCATTGGTCATTATTGAAGGGCTAGAGAGGAATATCATTCAGCCAAATACGCTACTCAATACCACACCGTATAGCGTGAACGGTCACATTATTCGTGACGTTGGCCACTGGCCGCAATTGACCCCGACCGGCATCCTGCAGAAATCGAGCGATATCGGCGTGTCCCACATCGCGCTGGCAATGCCTGCCCAGGCGCTGGTTGATACCTACCAGGCGTTTGGCCTTGGGAAACCGACCGATCTGGGGCTGAGCGGAGAGAGCGTGGGTTATTTCCCACTCCACCGCCAACAGTGGGCGGATATTGAACGCGCCACCTTCTCATTCGGCTATGGGCTGCGCGTCACACCACTGCAGATTGCCCGCGAATATGCCACCATGGGTTCTTACGGTATCTACCGTCCGCTTTCCATTACTAAGGTGACACCGCCGGTAATGGGCCAGCAGGTAGCTGACCCGAGAATCGTAAAAACCGTCGTCCATATGATGGAAAGTGATGTGCTTCCCGGCGGCAGCGGCGTGAGAGCCGCAGTGCCAGGATACCGTCTGGCGACCAAAACCGGTACGGCGGAAAAGCTGGGTGACAGTGGTAAATACGATGGCGGATACGTGAACTATACCGCCGGAGTTGCCCCGGTTAGTCATCCTGAGGTTGCGCTGGTCGTGGTCGTGAACAACCCAACCGCAGGCACCCACTTTGGTGGTTCGGTGGCGGCGCCCATCTTTGGCAATATCATGGGGCCGGTTCTGAAGAATATGAATATTGCGCCGGATGCGTTG
>CP070603.1:2295923-2300010 GCA_016939855.1 Kluyvera ascorbata | reverse complement strand
TTAGACGACGGCTGTGGTTAACCTCGACGAGCAGCATAAACGCCCCTGCTCGTCGAAAATTTCAATCTGCCAGACCTGGTGACGACGACCTGCGTGGAGCGCTTTGCACACGCCACGCACGCGACCGCTGCGTGCGGAACGAATATGGTTAGCGTTGACTTCAAGCCCTACCACTCGATCTTCCCCTTCGGTACACAGATAGCCCGCAACCGAGCCCAACGTCTCCGCCAGCACCACCGATGCCCCACCGTGAAGCAGTCCAAACGGTTGGTGCGTGCGATGATCCACCGGCATTGTCGCCGCCAATGAATCGCCGTCGATATGGTCAAACTGGATATCCAGTAGCCCAACCATATTACCTTCGCCCATCGCATTCAGGGCTTCCAGCGTGGTTTGTCTTTTCCAGATCATCCCATCATCTCCAGTAATGCCTGTAATGGATGGCGTACGCCGCTTCCTTCAACGCGTTTCACCTGGCTGCGACACGAGTAGCCTGTCGCTAGACAGCGGTTACGGGGCAACGTTGCCATCGCCTGATGCCATGAAAGCTCGTAGATACCCAGTGAATTAGCGTGGTTTTTCACTTCATGCCCATAGGTTCCGGCCATGCCGCAGCAGCCCACGCTAACGTTTTCGAGCTTCGCGCCGAAATGGGCAAAAATGGCAGCCCACTGCTTCGGCGCCGTCGGCAGTGCCGTGACCTCCGTACAGTGGCCAAACAGATACCAGGGTTCGCCAGAAGACAGCGTATGCGCTTTATGTTCCAGGATCTGCGGCAACCATTCGTGTACCAGCATCACGTTGAAATCACCACGTTTATCGCCAAGTACCTGCTTATATTCATCGCGATAACAGAGCACCAGCGCCGGGTCGACACCCACCATCGGCATGCCCAGTTCGGCCACACGGTTAAGATAGTCAGCGGTTTTTTGTGCCGTCTTCGTAAAGCGGCTCACAAAGCCTTTAATATGCTGCGCTTTGCCGTTTGGTGAAAACGGCAGCAGCACCGGCTGGAAGCCAAGCTTATCAACCAGGCGGACAAAGTCCGTCACCACCTGTGCGTCGTAGTAACTGGTGAAAGGATCCTGCACCACCAGCACGGTCAGCGCTTTTTGCTCTGGCGACAGCGCTTCTAACTGCTCCAGCGTCATGTTTGCCGAGCGGTGCGTCACCATCTGTTTTTGCAACGAGGGCACCGAAAGCAGCGGTAAATCAACCATGCCAATATGCTTTTCAGAAAGCTTACGGACCAGCGGCTGACTCATAAAGAAGTTGAACGTTTTCGGCGCGCGCGCCATCAGCGGCGCGTAGCTTTCGACCGTTGCCACCAGATGATCGCGTACAGGACGCAGATAGCGGGTGTGATAAAGCTGCAGGAAGCGGGAGCGGAATTCTGGTACGTCGATTTTAATCGGACACTGCGTCGAGCAGGCTTTACAGGCCAGGCAGCCAGACATCGCCTCTTTCACTTCGTGCGAGAAGTCGTACTCACCTTTACGCGCATGCCAGCTATTGCGCGTCCGTTCGATCATCGAACGCAGACTCGCACGTTTTTCCGGCAATTCTCTTTCCAGCAGAAGTGGATCAACGCCGCGATCCGCCAGCAGGCGCAGCCATTCACGCACCAGCGTCGCACGACCTTTTGGTGAATGCATACGGTTGTTGGTGATTTTCATCGACGGGCACATCGGGCTTTTGGCGTCGAAGTTAAAGCACAACCCGTTACCGTTACACTCCATCGCGCCACGCCAGGATGAACGGACGGTGACGGGAATCTGACGATCGTAGGTGCCGCGTTTTACCGCATCAACCTTCATCATCGGCGCGTCTACGCCTTCCGGTGGGCAAATTTTCCCAGGGTTAAGACGGTTATGCGGGTCAAACGCCGCTTTCACTTTGCGCAGTTCGGCATAAAGCTGTTCGCCGAAGAACGCCGGGCTGTATTCCGCACGAAAACCTTTACCGTGCTCTCCCCATAACAGGCCGCCGTATTTGGCGGTCAGCGCCACCACATCATCAGAGATCTGCTTCATTAAGATCTCTTGCTGCGGGTCGCACATGTCGAGCGCTGGGCGCACGTGTAATACGCCCGCGTCAACGTGACCAAACATGCCGTAACTCAAACCGTGGCTATCCAGCAGCGCACGGAATTCAACGATATAGTCCGCCAGATGCTCCGGTGGCACACAGGTATCTTCGGCAAATGGGATTGGCTTAGCCGCCCCTTTTGCGTTGCCGAGCAACCCGACCGCTTTTTTACGCATCGCGTAAATACGCTCGATACCCTCCAGCTCGTTACAGCGCTGCCAGCCGATGACGCCGCCTTCATGTTGGGCGATTAATTCGTCCAGTCGCTGGCAAAGGGCGCTAACCTGACCTTCAATCAACACGTCGTCATCGCCGGCAAACTCAACGATATTGAGCCCCAGCATCTCTTTATCCGGAACATCGGTAATCAATTCGCTAACCGAGTGCCAGACAATGTCTTCTCGAGCCAGATTAAGGACCTTAGAGTCGACGGTTTCTACCGACAGCGCGCGCGCTTCAACCATAAACGGCGCGTTACGCAGCGCTGAATCAAAGGAGTCGTATTTGATATTAACCAGACGGCGTACCTTCGGCAGCGGCGTAATATCCAGCCGCGCTTCGGTAATAAAGGCCAGCGTCCCTTCAGAGCCCGTCAACACACGGGTTAAATCAAACTCGGTCATTTCGTCATTAAAGACGTGACGCAGGTCGTAGCCCGTCAGGAAGCGGTTCAGTTTCGGGAATTTATCGATAATCAGCTGACGGTTTTCCCGACAGCGTTCATAAACGGTTTGGTAGATGCGCCCTGCCGCCGACTGCTCTTTTGCCAGCGTTTCGGCCAGCGCAACGGGAACCGGCTGCGTATCAAGAATGTCGCCGCCCAGAAGCACGGCGCGAACGCCCAGCACATGGTCAGACGTTTTGCCATACACCAGCGAACCTTGTCCGGAGGCATCGGTGTTAATCATCCCGCCCAACGTCGCGCGGTTACTGGTCGACAGTTCCGGGGCGAAGAAATAACCGTAAGGTTTTAAATACTGGTTAAGTTGATCTTTAATGACCCCCGCTTCAACACGCACCCAACCCTCTTCCGGGTTGATCTCAATGATGCGGTTCATGTAGCGGGACATGTCGATAATGATGCCCTGATTCAGCGACTGACCGTTGGTGCCAGTACCGCCGCCGCGCGGGGTGAAAATCAGGGACTGGAAGCGCTCTTCTGCCGCTAAGCGGGCCAGAAGCGCGACATCCGCGGTGGATCGCGGAAAGATCACCGCATCGGGAAGAAGCTGATAGATACTGTTATCGGTCGCCATCGTCAGCCTGTCGGCATAACGAGTGGCGGTGTCGCCGGTAAAGCCTTGTTGCTCCAGTGCTTGCAAATAATTCAACACCAACTGAACTACGCCCGGTGCCTGGGAAATCTGTGGGATCATTACTTGTGACCCTTTCTGAATGTTGTGTTGTACGCACAAAATTTTGCCCGTTTACGCGAACTGCCAAACGGCAAAGATGATGTGTAGAGAGTAATTAATCGTTTGCGTCGTGCAGTTATTCTTTTATCACATTTTTTTCTTATACGCCCGGTAGATTTTGTCGCAGAATCAGCGCCGGGAATTTGTTGATATTATTATCAATGAACGGATTTACGCTGCGTCAACACGCTGACAAGCAACTGAAGGTAAAACTCATTTATGAACACGGTTCCTCGGCCTCGTGATATTCCACAAATACTGCTATCTGTGCTGTTTCTGGCACTGATGATCATCGCCTGTTTATGGATTGTTCAGCCGTTTATTCTGGGCTTCGCCTGGGCATCCACCATCGTTATTGCCACCTGGCCGGTTCTGCTCTGGTTCCAGCGCAAGCTTTTCGGTCGCCGCTCGCTGGCGGTGCTGGTCATGACGCTACTGCTCTTTTTACTGTTCGTTATCCCTATCGCACTCCTGGTCAATAGCCTGGTGGACGGTACAACACCGCTGGTGCACGCCATCACAACCGGGACGCTCACGCCTCCCGAACTCGCCTGGCTGAACAGCATTCCCTTCGTTGGCGCGAA
>CP070603.1:2295163-2295589 GCA_016939855.1 Kluyvera ascorbata | reverse complement strand
GGCATCTCTGGCGTACCCTACGCCACGCTGCTGACCGTAGTGATGATCTTCTCCTGTCTGGTACAGCTCGGGCCTTTGATCGTGTTGGTGCCGTGCATTATCTGGCTTTACTGGACGGGTGATACCACCTGGGGCACGGTACTGTTGGTGTGGAGCTGCGTAGTCGGGACGATGGATAACGTGATTCGCCCAATGTTGATTCGCATGGGCGCAGACCTGCCAATGATTCTGATTCTCTCTGGCGTGATTGGCGGGCTGGTCGCATTCGGCATGATTGGCCTGTTCATCGGCCCGGTGCTGCTCGCCGTCTCCTGGCGTCTGTTTGATGCCTGGCTGCATGAAGTTCCGCCACCGTCACGAGATCCGGACCAGGTGCTGGAAGAACTGGCCGAGCTTGAGCAGAATAACTATCCGAAACAGTAAGCT
>CP070603.1:2266562-2295096 GCA_016939855.1 Kluyvera ascorbata | reverse complement strand
TTCCCCTCGCTTTCTGCGACATGCTACGGAAATTATTCACATTTCTTTAACTATTGAGACGAATCTGATCGACGCAAAAACGCCGCATGGCCTAGTATGAGTCCTAAGGTAATAGATCAACCCCTTGATTTATCTATCCCCTGAGTGAAACAACGAATTGCTGTGTGTAGTCTTTGCCCAACTCCCACGTTGGGCTTTTTTTTGCCTGCCGTACGGGCACATCCCGGAACCGACTCACCGAGCCACGTCCGGGATGGCAAGGGCTTAGCGCACTTCGCAGCGGCTCATCATCCGCCAGTCAGACGGTAGCACGCGGGTCTCACCGGTAACCTGTACTGATGCTCGCCCATGAATCTGCGCACAAGACGTCCCTATCTGTAGTTCGAACTCGCCGGGCTCGACTATGCGTTGGCCATCATGGCGGGTAAAGTTGAGCATATCGACGGGGACGGTAAAAGTCAGCGTCACCTGCTCATTCGGCGATAACGTCACACGCTGGAAGGCCTTGAGCTCCTGAAGCGGACGAACCATCGATGCCACTTTGTCGCGGACGTAGAGCTGAACGACCTCACTCCCGCTACGTTCACCGTTGTTTTTCACCGTTACACTCAGCGTAATCTCTCCGTCGATGGCCACCTGGCTTTGCTGGAGTTGCGGAGTGCCGAAACTAAACTCCCCCCAACCTTTTCCGTAACCGAACGGATAAAGTGCCCCAAAGTGGAACGCGAACGGCGTACCGCCGCTTTTGAGCTTATGGTTATAGTAAAACGGCATCGCCCCTGCGCTTTTTGGCACGCTGACCACCAGGCGGCCCTGTGGTTCGGCGCGTCCGGTCAACACATCAGCAATGGCCCAGCCACCTTCCTGACCGGGAGCCCAGGCTAGCATCAACGCGGCTACCTTCGACTCTAACCCTTGAAGGTTGTAAGGACGCCCACCGGTCATCACCACAATGACTGGCTTACCGGTATCCACCAGTGCCTGCAAAAGCTGTTGCTGTACGCCCGGTAGGTTAAGGCTGTCGGTATCCGAACCTTCCCCTACCGTGCCGCTTTGGAATAATCCGGCGAGGTCGCCTACACAGGCGATGACAACTTCACTGTCTTGCGCCGCGCGTACGGCTTCTGGAATCAGACTCAGGTCGTGAGAGACCGGCGAAGCCTGTATCGGTTTGCCCGAACTATCCCCAGGGAACACCGGCGCACCGGCCATCCGCTGTTCGATGATATGGCAACCTTTGGCATAACGAACGTGGTCATCGCCCAGATAATGGCGCAGCGCTACCAGCGGCGTGGTGACCTGTGAGGTTTTTTCCATCATATCGCTGATGATCAGATGCACTGGGAAGCTGTAGCCGCTCAGCAGCGCCAGCGGATCGTCCGCCGTCGGGCCCACCACGGCCACGCGCGGCTTACCGGTAAGCGGTAAGGCATCACGATTTTCCAGCAGCGTCATCGAGCGGGTAGCCACTTCACGCGCCGCCTGGCGAGTGGCCTCGGATTGCAGCGAAATCGCGTTTTCGTCGGTATACGGATGTTCAAACAGGCCAAGGCGGAATTTCTCGGTGAGCGTACGCGCCACAATCTCGTCAATTTTTTCCGGCGTAATAAGTCCACGAGCGACTGCTTCCGCCAGATGGCGGGCGCAATCATCTTTCGGCAATTCCACATCCAGCCCGGCATTAAAGGCGAGCGCCGCTGACTCTGCGGCATCCGCGGCCACACCGTGATGCTGATGCAGCAGACTCACGCCGCCGTAGTCGGCGACGACAATGCCGTCAAAGCCCCATTGCTCACGCAGCACCGTGGTCAGCAGGAAGCTGTCGCTATGGCCCGGTTGATTATCAATGTCATGATACGCGGGCATGACCGACCCTGCGTTAGCCTGCTTCACCGCCATTTCAAACGGCAGCAGGAACGTGTCATTCAATTCACGGAAGCCCAGATGAACCGGCGCATGGTTGCGCGCCCCCTCGCTGAACGAGTGGCCCACATAGTGTTTCAGCGTCGCCAGCACGTCTCGCTTTTCACCCTGCAGCCCCTCAACGTAAGCGCAGGCCATTACCCCCACCAGCCATGGGTCTTCACCAAAGGTCTCTTCCGTGCGTCCCCAACGGACATCGCGGGAAACATCAAGCACGGGCGCTAACCCCTGCTTACAACCGGTAGAACGGGCTTCTTCACCAATTTGCTGAGCGGCGCGTTTGACCAGTTCCGCATCCCAGGTTGAGCCATAGTTTAGCGATGACGGGAACAGCGTGGCATCTTTGCATAAAAGCCCGACCAGGCACTCTTCGTGGAACAGCGCAGGAATACCGAGGCGTGTCTCTTCCATCATCATTTTTTGCAGGCGGTTTGCCGCTCGGACGCCGGTCTTCGCATCCACAATATGGGTTCCCAGCGGACGGGTAATCTGCCCGACGCCGAGTTTTAAGCGTTCATGCAGCGACGTTTGCTCGCTTACGCCCGCAAACTCATCGCTCATATCCGTTCTTTCGCGATGATTGCCGTCTTCCGAGAGCACCAGCCACCAGGCGTGCATCTGGGCATATTTTTCTTCGGGGGTCATACGCGCGAGTAAGTCTGTTACGCGTTCCTGAATCGGGCGCTGAGGGTCTTTATAAATCGGGGTCATAGCCGGTCTCCTGAGTCGCTGATAAGTACCCGAAATCATTGGCTAATGATGATGGGTAAGCACACGGTATTTACATTTGCGAATCAGTATTCAGAAGTGATGCGTGGCGGACAATTGTAGAAATTGCCAGCAGATTTATGATTTTTGGTTTTCTTTCCGGAGTGTGATCCCCCGCAACCCTATGGACAAAAAAATCCCGGGCCGATGCCCGGGATTTCTCTACACGATGGCGTTATTTTTTCAGTTCAGCCAGACTCAGCCAGGTCTGGACGACGGTGTCCGGGTTCAGCGACAGGCTGTCGATCCCTTCTTCCATCAGCCAGGCGGCAAAGTCTTCGTGGTCAGAAGGACCCTGACCGCAAATGCCCACGTATTTACCCTGCTTCTTCGCGGCGCGAATCGCCATCGACAGCAGCGCTTTCACCGCGTCGTTGCGTTCGTCGAACAGCGCAGAAACCACGCCAGAGTCACGGTCAAGACCCAGTGCCAGCTGCGTCATGTCGTTTGAACCAATAGAGAAACCGTCAAAGTGCTCAAGGAACTGATCCGCCAGCAAGGCGTTAGACGGGATCTCGCACATCATGATGATTTTGAGCCCGTTCTCACCGCGTTTCAGCCCCTGGCGCGCCAGTTCGTCCACCACCGCTTTCGCCTGCTCCACGGTACGCACGAACGGCACCATGATCTCAACGTTAGTCAGCCCCATGTCGTTACGCACGCGCTTCACCGCATCACACTCCAGCGCAAAGCAGTCGCGGAAGCTATCGGAAACGTAGCGACCGGCGCCGCGGAAGCCCAGCATTGGGTTCTCTTCTTCCGGCTCGTAACGCTCGCCGCCCACCAGGTTGGCGTATTCGTTCGATTTGAAGTCAGAGAGACGGACAATGACGCGTTTCGGGTAGAACGCTGCGCCCAGCGTTGCAATCCCTTCGGTCAGACGGCCAACGTAAAACTCTTTCGGCGAGTCAAAGCCTTTCATCATCTCGCGGATTTCGTTTTGCAGCTTAGGCTCCTGATCATCAAACTCCAGCAGCGCACGTGGGTGCACGCCAATCATACGGTTGATGATGAACTCCAGGCGCGCAAGACCGACGCCCTCATTCGGCAGACAGGCAAAGTCAAACGCGCGGTCAGGGTTGCCGACGTTCATCATGATCTTCAGCGGCAGATCCGGCATGGTATCGACGCTGGAACTTTTCACGCTGAAGTCCAGCAGGTCGGCGTAGACGTAGCCAGTGTCGCCTTCGGCGCAGGAGACGGTGACTTTCTCATCATCCTTCATGCGCTCGGTGGCATCACCACAGCCTACTACCGCAGGAATACCCAGTTCACGCGCGATGATCGCCGCGTGGCAGGTTCGGCCGCCACGGTTGGTGACAATCGCCGCCGCTTTTTTCATGATCGGTTCCCAATCCGGGTCGGTCATGTCGGTGACCAGCACATCGCCTGGCTGGATACGGTTCATTTCGCTGATGTCATGAATCACCTTCACCGGGCCTGCACCGATGCGATGGCCGATGGCACGGCCTTCAGAGACAATGCGCCCCTGAGAGTGCAGCGTGTAGCGCTCCATCACCTGTCCGCGCGAACGCACGGTTTCCGGGCGCGCCTGCACGATAAACAGTTTGCCGGTGTGACCGTCTTTCGCCCACTCGATGTCCATGGGACGACCGTAGTGTTTTTCAATCTGCACGGCCTGCTTCGCCAGTTCCTGCACTTCATCGTTGGTCAACGAGAAGATGTCGCCTTGCTGCTGCGGCACATCTTCAATGCGTACCTGTTTACCATGCTCTTGCGTTGGCGCGTAGACCATACGGATCTTTTTCGATCCCATCGTACGGCGTACAATCGCCGGGCGGCCTGCGGCAAGCGTTGGCTTGTGCACATAGAACTCATCCGGGTTGACCGCGCCCTGTACGACCATTTCGCCCAAGCCCCACGCGGAAGTGATAAACACCACCTGGTCGAAGCCGGATTCAGTATCGATAGAGAACATCACACCAGAAGACGCGAGGTCGGAACGCACCATCAGTTGGACGCCCGCTGAGAGCGCGACGCCGCGGTGGTCGTAACCCTGGTGAACACGGTAGGAGATGGCACGGTCGTTAAACAGCGAGGCAAAGACATGCTTCACCGCCACCAGCACCGCTTCATAGCCCTGGACGTTGAGGAAAGTTTCTTGCTGACCGGCGAAGGACGCATCCGGCATATCTTCCGCGGTGGCTGAGGAGCGCACGGCGAAAGAGGCGTTGGCGTTATCGGCTGCCAGTTGGTTGTAGGCTTCGTGGATAGCCTGTTCCAGTTCGCTCTGGAAAGGTGTGTCGATGATCCACTGGCGGATCTGCGCGCCGGCTTTCGCCAGGGCGGTAACGTCGTCAATATCAGTGTTATCCAACAGTTGATAGATCTGCTGGTTCACACCGCTCTGGTCGAGAAACTGATTAAACGCATCGGCAGTGGTGGCAAATCCGTTAGGGACAGAAACCCCCATTCCGGACAGATTCGTAATCATTTCACCCAAGGAGGCATTTTTGCCTCCAACTCTGTCTACATCATTCATGCCGAGTTGGTTGTACCAAAGCACCAGCGGTGACGAGCCATTGTTGGACATCGAGACAATCCTTTTTTGATTAAAGAAGCAGTGATAAGTAACGACTGACTACTTAAATTATCCTCGCATATTTAAACGGCTGAAAAAAACGGTGAATCGTGTAAGCAAATTATTTTTTTACTTTTTCGGATTGATTCCCGGTTATTCATAACCTACTGATTCAACTAAAAAGGCACAACAACCGGCGGTCTATTGGCATCTTTTGGAAATTGAAACGACCATTTCATTAAAAATAAAAATACCGTTTCATTTTTAAATTTAAGACAAATGGCACAGGGTTGTGTTTAAATTTAATTTACCCTTTCAGGCAATTAATGGGAGTCAAGCAATATGGATAACGCAGTCGACAGGCAGGTATTTTATATTTCTGACGGTACCGCCATTACGGCAGAAGTCCTCGGCCACGCGGTGATGTCGCAGTTCCCGGTGGCGATAAACAGTATCACACTGCCGTTTATCGAAAGTGAAAGCCGTGCCAGGGCGGTGAAGGAGCAAATTGACGCTATCTATCAGCAAACCGGAATTCGCCCGCTGGTCTTCTATTCCATCGTTATTCCCGAAATTCGCGACATTATTCTGCAATGTGAAGGGTTTTGTCAGGACATCGTTCAGGCGTTGGTGGCCCCCTTGCAGGAAGAACTTAAGCTTGACCCGACCCCTATTGCCCACCGCACCCACGGCTTAACGCCGGGTAACCTGACCAAGTACGACGCCCGTATTGCCGCCATTGATTACACGCTGGCGCACGACGACGGTATCTCACTGCGCAACCTCGACCAAGCGCAGGTCATCCTGCTTGGCGTATCGCGCTGTGGAAAAACCCCGACGAGCCTTTACCTGGCGATGCAGTTTGGTATTCGTGCCGCCAACTACCCGTTTATTGCCGATGATATGGATAACCTCGTCCTGCCCACGTCATTGAAGCCGCTTCAGCACAAGCTGTTTGGGCTGACGATTAACCCGGAACGCCTGGCAGCCATCCGCGAAGAGCGTCGGGAGAACAGTCGCTACGCCTCAATGCGCCAGTGCCGAATGGAAGTCGCGGAAGTTGAGGCACTGTACCGCAGGCACCAGATCCCGTGGCTGAACAGTACTAATTACTCCGTAGAAGAAATTGCTACTAAAATCATGGACATCATGGGGCTGAGCCGCAGAATGTACTAATACACTAGTACAATGCATCAAATTTGTTTATCATAGCAGTGTGATTGAGCGCACATTACGCGTCACCCTTGAATTTAGCGGGGATTGGTTTATCGTGATGTGCATCACTTCCCAGCATATTGACTGGCGAAGCAACAAATTTCTGAGATATCCATGAATAAGACCGATGAACTGCGTACCGCTCGCATTGAGAGCCTGATTACGCCTGCTGAACTTGCTCAGCGCCACCCTGTATCACCAGACGTCGCGGCGCACGTTACCGCTTCACGTCGCCGCATTGAAAAAATTCTTAACGGTGAAGACCGTCGCCTGCTGGCAATCGTCGGCCCTTGTTCTATTCACGACCTTGATGCCGCAATGGATTACGCGCGCCGTTTACAGCAGTTGCGCGAAAAGCATCAGGGCGAACTCGAAATCGTGATGCGCACCTATTTTGAAAAGCCGCGCACCGTGGTGGGCTGGAAAGGCTTGATCTCCGATCCGGATCTCAACGGCAGCTACCGCGTGAATCACGGCATTGAGCAGGCCCGTAAGCTACTGCTGCAGGTGAACACCCTTGGCGTACCGACAGCGACCGAATTTCTCGATATGGTGACCGGACAGTTTATCGCCGATCTCATTAGCTGGGGCGCTATCGGAGCACGTACTACTGAAAGCCAAATTCACCGCGAGATGGCCTCTGCGCTCTCCTGCCCGGTCGGCTTTAAAAACGGTACCGACGGCAATACGCGAATTGCCGTGGATGCGATTCGGGCCGCCCGCGCCAGCCATATGTTCCTGTCTCCGGACAAAAATGGCCAGATGACCATCTACCAGACCAGCGGCAACCCGTACGGTCATATCATCATGCGCGGCGGCAAAAAGCCGAACTACCACGCGGATGATATTGCAGCAGCCTGCGATACGCTGCACGAGTTCGACCTGCCGGAACATCTGGTGGTTGATTTCAGCCACGGTAACTGTCAGAAACAGCACCGCCGTCAGTTGGAAGTTTGCGACGACATCTGTCAGCAGATCCGCAACGGCTCTTCAGCGATTGCCGGGATTATGGCAGAAAGCTTCCTGCGCGAAGGCACTCAGAAAATCGTTGCCGACCAGCCGTTAACCTACGGTCAGTCAATCACCGATCCTTGCCTGAGCTGGGAAGATACCGAACTGCTGCTGGAAAAACTGGCGGCAGCCGTCGCGACCCGCCTGTAGTGCGCTCTGCCCGCTGCTACGCAGCGGGCAATAAAACCTTGTCATACAAAATGATAAATAACGCTTGCGGTTAACATGGCTATTACTGATAATGGTTATCATTGTTACATTGATTTTCATTATGAAATATGTCGCTAATGGATACGTGCGCAGCAGTGGAACCGCAAAAGGATAACTCTCCTCGTCCTCTCCCCACCGATCGACGGATCGACAGCAGTACGCTGTTAGGTCAGGAAGGTCGAGTCATTATTGAACACGGTGAACAGCAGTATTTGCTCCGTCAGACTCAGGCAGGAAAACTTATTCTGACTAAATAGCTGCGCTGCCAGCGACAACGCAGCATAGCGGCTAGCTTGAACAGCTCACCTCCAGCCGTTTACCCCAATCAGGCGGACGGCGGCTGTAATCATCATCACGGTCTCGCCACGGGTCGCGAAGCGCTTCATGGAGATGCTGCAGTTCCTGATAGTTGCCCTTTTCAGCCTGTTCAATCGCACGCTGTGCCAGCCAGTTACGCAGAACCAGAGCGGGATTGGCGTGCTTCATCGCCTGCTGCCGCTGGGCATCATCAATGTGCTCCTGCTGCAAACGGGAGCGATAGCGTGTGAACCAGTCATCAAATGCCGCTCTGTCGATAAACTCATCGCGCAACGGCGATGCTGCGCTCTGCTGTTCAGTATCGCTCAGCAGGCGGAAGGTGCGCGTGTAGTCGCTGCCCTCACGCTCCATCAGCGCATACAGGCCGTTGAGCAGATCGTTATCCCCGCCCTCCTCGCTAAACAATCCTAGCTTCTGGCGCATTCGCTGGCCATATTCCCGGAATAACGTGTGCTGATATCCCTCCAGCGCCGCGTTGAGCGTATCCACATCAATCAGCGTCGACAGCGACTGCGCCAGGCACTGCAAATTCCACAGTCCTACCGCTGGCTGATTATCGAAACGATAACGTCCCTGGGTATCCGTATGATTGCAAATGTATTCCGGCTGATAATCATCCAGAAAACCGAACGGACCGTAATCCATCGTCAGACCCAGGATCGACATGTTATCGGTGTTCATCACGCCGTGGGCAAACCCTACCGTTTGCCAGCGAGCAATCATTATTGCCGTGCGGGATACCATATCCTGGAACCACAAACCGTAGCGGTCGGGTTCATCCTGCAGGTGGGGCCAATGATGACGAATAGCGTAATCCGCAAGCTGACGAACCTTCTCCATCTCGCGGCGATAATAGAAATGTTCAAAGTGACCGAAGCGAATATGGCTCTCGGCAACGCGCATCAACATGGCACCAGACTCCACCGTCTCTCGGTAGACCGGCGTATCGCTAGAAACGATAGCCAACGCGCGCGTGCCGGCGATCCCCAAATAGTGCATCGCCTCAGAGGCCAGGCTTTCGCGTATCGTGGAGCGCAGAACCGCGCGACCATCCCCCATTCGCGAATAGGGCGTCAGGCCCGCGCCTTTCAGGTGCCAGTCGAGCGTTTTGCCATTTTCCAACTGCTGTTCACCCAGCAGAATACCGCGTCCGTCACCAAGCTGACCGGCCCAGGCGCCAAACTGATGGCCGCTGTAGACCTGCGCCAACGGTGACATTCCCGGTAATAGCGTTTCGCCGCCCCACACACCTGCCCCTTTTGATGGGGAAAATAATGCTTCAGGAATAGCTAATTCCTGCGCTAGCGGTGCGTTATGCCAGACAACGCGAGCATTGCTCAGCGGCGTAGGCTGTAGCGACGTGTAAAATCCCGGCAGCTCATCGCGCCAGCGAGTGTTAAATGACAGGTTCATGATTCCTCCTGTCCGTAGTGTATTGGGTTACGGTACGTAAAACACCCGAGGAACCGCAGGGTTATTGTTGCACTAATGTTATTAAAGATGATTCTGGCACCACTGGCCATAAACTACCGAGCATACCGTTAAAACCATAAGGTATGACGCGCTGACGAATAGTTTCGTTATCAATCCCCGATATCATGATGCCCTGACAGTACGGCTGTATCTGACTCACAATAGCGCGCATAAAAGGCTCAAACGAGAGTGATTTGAGCTGGCGCTGCACAAAGCTTTTATCCAGCACAATACGTTTAAATAGCCCGGCGAAAACCGCTTTGGTAGAGGCATTACCCGCACCAAAATCGCTTAGTGCGAGCGGGAAATTATGGCTAAGCTTGCAGAGCGGGTGATTCTCATCGATATCATTCAACCCAGGAAACTGTTCACTGACAGCAAGCTCCAAAAAAGGCAAGCGCTGCACGCTGGCAGCGAGTTCTTCATCATTGAGTAATGCATCAACCACGCCAGGCGGGATCATTATCCAGGCGGTCAGATTATGCTGCATAAAAAACAGCTGGCAGGTGGTCAACAGCGCCAGTTTCTCCTGGAACAAGGTTATTTCTTGTTGTTGAGTAAGGCGGGGTAAGACCAGGCTAGTTGGAATGCGAACGTGGTTATTAAGACCGCTAAACTGGCACACCACTTTTAAGCCAACAAGATGCCCGTCACTATTTCGGGCGGGAAGAAAATACAACTGAGAACTATATGTATTATCCAGCGATACAATCATTGCGACTGCCCTTCACTAAAAGTCATGTCCGGGTTCCTGACGTCACAAAGCAAAAAACCTACGGTAATGGATGCTGTGCCTATTCCTTTCATCGGTTCCTTTTTATTTCATCGGTCCGTCACTGGATCGTAATGATTGTAATCGAAAGTCACGGAATAACACAATCAACCTTAAGTTCTATGATCTCGCCTAACAAAAATCAGAATATAGCAGGCTATTTATTTAAACTTTCACCGCCAATTAAAAGAAAAGGAGGCATTTCGCCTCCTTTTCTTTTTGATTAAATTCGTCTGGCTTGCCAGAAATTCTTTCGCCAGTAGACGTTATCCAGTGAGGAACGCGTCACGCCCTGGCTGGTTGACGCGTGAATAAACTGGTTATCCGTATCGTAGATACCGACATGTAGCCCGCTCTCTCCCGCTCCGGTTTTGAAAAAGACTAAATCGCCTGGCAGCAATTCGTCTTTATCTATCTCAGTGCCAATTTTCGCCTGTTGCCGTGTCTCCCTTGGCAACTGCATTTCAAACTTGTCGCGGAAAGTCATCAGCACAAACGCCGAGCAATCAACGCCGCGGCGAGTCATGCCGCCATAGCGATAAGGCGTACCATGCCAATTCTGTAGCTGGTCATTAAGGCCGGCAATCACGGCGATGGAATCCGAAAGTCGCGGATTTGGCGGCGGCGCCCGGTGGCTGCTACACCCTGCTAAAATGAATGCCACAAGAAAAAGAGTCCAGAAACGCATATCCAGCGCATCCTCTGTTTTTTTATTCGCTCATAAATTATATCGATTCACTATCGACTAGCAAGCAATGCCGATAGTGGCAACAAGAGTATGGATTAATTTTCGCCGTCATTGTCATAAATGAGCATTTGGTGACCGGCTATTTCCAGTTTCTGGAAGGTCATATTATAAGCTGCCGCTAAATGATCTGGTTGCAATACGGATTCGGTACCACCGCTGGCTATCATCCGACCTTCACACAGTAACCAGGTGCGGCCCGCATGACGTAAGGTGTAGTTAAGATCGTGACTGCTCATTACCACGGCAACTCCAGCAGCACAGAGCTCCAGAAGCAGTTTATCCAGCGCAGCCTGTTGAGCAACATCAAGGCTGTTCATCGGTTCATCCAGCAGCAAAAGCTGTCCGTTCGGATTAACCGCGGGGTGAATCTGTAAAATAACGGCGGCCAGCCGGACGCGCTGCCACTCGCCGCCGGAAAGCTGGCTGACGTTTCGTGCAAGTTTATTACTCAGCCCAAGTGCCTCCGCCACGTGGACGGACACCGTGGTATCCTGAGTTTGGGATTGATGCAGCATCAGAAATTGCCAGACCGGCATCGCGAACGGCGGTGATTGGTGCTGTGAAAGATAGGCTCGATGTCGTGCCAACTGCGCGGCAGGCCAGGTATCCAACGATTGACCGTTGAACGCGACATCCCCCTTCCCGCGGCTGAGTCCGGCCATTCTCGTCAGTAGCGTGCTTTTCCCGGCACCGTTTGGCCCCACCAGATGCACCATGTCGCCACGTTCTACAACGGCGTTAATGCTCTGGAGTCGAACGCCTTCACCGACATTCTGAAGCTGCATCAATGGCATCATACCTGAGCGATGGCCTGCTTGATGGCGGCAGTCAAGATTGGGTCGTCAGGGGTCATATCAGGAGAAAAACGGTTAATCACTTCACCGTCACGACCAATTAAGAACTTCTCAAAGTTCCACAGGATATCGCCCGGATGCGCAGGCGCACGGCCTTTGCTCGCCATACGCTCGTAGAAACCGCTGCCTTCTGGTGCAATGGCATCTGGCGCTGCGCGCGTCAGCAGGCTATACAACGGATGACGTTGCTCACCGTTCACCTCGACTTTGCTAAACAGCGGGAAGGTGACGCCGTAAGTCGTGCTGCAGAAGGTTTTGATTTCTTCTTCGCTGCCCGGTTCCTGGCCCAGGAACTGATTGCATGGGAATCCCAGTACGGTAAAGCCCTCGCCCTGTAAAGACTCCTGAAGCGCTTCCAGTTGCTCGTACTGTGGCGTCAGGCCACATTTTGATGCCACGTTAACGATCAGCAGTACTTTGCCTTTATAGCCTTCCAGCGTGGTTTTTTCGCCATCGATGGTGGTGACGGGGGTGTTCAGAACATTGGTTTGCATAGCATCCTCTTTTCAGCGTGTGGGGTCTTATCGCCCGGCCTTTCATAATAGCCAGAGACGCAGCTGCGACACCAAGGCTTTTTCATCAAGCTGCTGCTGTGCTGCGGCCCTTTCCTCTTAGTATTTTCCCGACTTCAGTAATAGCCAGATAAATACCGGGGCGCCTAATGTGGCGGTGACCACACCGATGGGCAACTCCGCTGCCGATAATGCAAGACGCGCCACAATATCGGCAAATAACAGCGTGCTGGCCCCTGCGAGCGCGCTGGCAGGTAGCAGAACGCGATGATCGGTCAGGCCGCACAGACGTAGCATATGCGGCACCACCAGGCCGATAAAACCGATAGCCCCCGCCAGCGCGACGCTTACCCCAACCAGCCAGCCGGTTGCCATCACCAGCAGTTTACGCCACAACGAAATGGGCACACCGAGCTGCCGGGCCGACGTTTCACCCAGCGCCAGCAGGTTTAGCGGCTGCGATTGCAGACATAGCCAGGCCATCACCGGCACCAGCGCCCCCATCAGCCAAAGCTGCTGCCAGTCTACGCCGCCAAAGCCACCCATCATCCAGTACATCAACTGACGCAGGTCGAACGAGGTAGAAAAGTAGACGGCCCAGGTCATCAAGGCACTACAGATAATCCCCAACGCCACCCCGGCCAGCAGTAAACGGCTGGTTGATAGATGACGACGAGCGAAACGCATCAGAATGGCGGTTATCGTCAACGCCCCCACAATGGCCGCTAGGCCCGGCCCCCAGGCAGGTAACACCCCCTGCCCGAGCATAATTGCGGCAATGAGTCCCACACCCGCGCCGTTTGAGACGCCAAGTAGCCCCGGCTCGGCAAGGGGATTCTCGAACAGTGCCTGCATAACGGTGCCAGATAACGCTAACGCCGCCCCAACCAGCATAACGGCCAGCGTGCGCGGTAAGCGGATTTGCCAGATAAAGAGCTGCCCTTTTGCCGTAAACCATTCACCTGGCGCAATCCATTGGTCGCCCGCACACAGGCCAATAACCAACATCAGCAGGAGAATGAACGACAACGTGATGAGCCAGCGGTGGTGAAGCCGCTGCTGTTGGGATGCATAGACCAGCATAGTTATCCGTAAGCCTGTGGAAAAGCGTTAGATTTTACGGTGGTTACGCCACCAGGAAAAGAAAAAGGCCGCATGCGCGGCCTTTTTAGTTAGTTCAGATTACTCTTCTTTGGGTGTTGCGTTTTCGACCCGGCTTTTTAACTTCTGTCCTGGTCTGAAGGTCACCACACGCCGGGCTGTAATGGGAATATCTTCACCCGTTTTAGGGTTACGTCCCGGGCGTTGGTTTTTGTCACGCAAATCAAAGTTACCAAAACCGGAGAGTTTTACCTGCTCACCGTTTTCAAGAGCGCGACGGATCTCTTCGAAAAACAGCTCAACCAGTTCTTTGGCATCCCGCTTGCTAAGCCCAAGCTTATCAAACAGATATTCTGACATTTCAGCTTTTGTAAGCGCCATAGGTTCAATCCCTCAATGATGCCTGGAATCGCTCTTTTAATGCCTCTACACATTTGGCGACGGTAGCGGCAATCTCCTCTTCTTCGAGTGTACGGCTGGTATCTTGTAGGATTAGGCTGATAGCAAGGCTTTTATAGCCTTCCGCAACACCCTTACCACGGTACACGTCAAATAAGTTTACGCCAACTACCTGATTTACGCCAACTTTCTTACATTCGTTTAAAATATCTGCTGCGGGCACGTTTTCAGCAACCACAACCGCGATGTCACGGCGGTTCGCCGGGAAGCGTGAAACGTCACGAGCCTGAGGAACCACGCGGTCTGCGAGCTTGTTCCACTCCAGTTCGAACACCAGAGTACGACCGTTCAGATCCAGCTTACGTTCCAGTTCCGGGTGAATAACACCAATGAAACCAACGCGTTCACCTTTCAGATAAATCGCCGCAGACTGGCCCGGATGCAGCGCAGGGTTCGCTTCTGCTTTGAACTGAATTTCAGATAATTTACCGGTCAGATCGAGAACGGACTCCAGATCGCCTTTCAAATCATAGAAATCAACGGTCTCTTTTGCCAGGTTCCAATGTTCATCGTAGCGGTTGCCACAGATAACGCCAGCCAGCATCACGTCCTGACGGATACCCAGCGGAGCCTGAGTGTCCGGTACAAAGCGCAGACCGGTTTCAAAAATACGTACGCGGTTCTGTTGACGGTTCTGGTTGTAGACCACGGTAGATAGCAAACCGGTCCACAGGGACAGACGCATCGCCGACATTTCGCTGGAGATTGGGCTTGGCAGAATCAGCGCGTCTTCACCCGGGTGAACCAGTTGCTGAACTTTCGGGTCAACGAAGCTATAGGTGATCACTTCCTGATAGCCTTTGTCGTTAAGCATCGTTTTCACACGCTTCAGCGACAGGTTGGCTTCTTTATGGCTACCCATCACCAGACCAGCCTGTACCGGCTCGTTCGGGATGCTGTTATAACCGTAAACACGCGCGACTTCTTCGACCAGATCTTCTTCAATTTCCATGTCGAAACGCCAGGTAGGTGCCACGGCCTGCCATTCGTCGTTGCCCACGGTCACTTCGCAGCCCAGACGGGTCAGGATGTCAGTCACCAGCTCATCAGCAATATGATGACCAATCAGGCGATCCAGCTTGCTGCGGCGCAGCGTGATGGTTGCACGCTTCGGCAGCGTGGCTTCGCTCGTCACATCGATAATTGGACCCGCTTCACCGCCGCAGATGTCGAGAAGCAGGCCGGTAGCACGTTCAATCGCTTTGTACTGCAGTACCGGATCAACGCCACGCTCGTAACGGTGGGATGCATCGGTGTGCAGGCCATGACGGCGCGCGCGGCCGGTAATAGACAGCGGGCTGAAGAATGCGGATTCCAGCAGCACGTTTTGCGTTTCATCGTTCACGCCAGAGTGCTCACCACCAAAGATACCGGCCATTGCCAGTGCTTTGTTGTGGTCGGCGATGACCAGCGTGTCGGCTTTCAGTTTAGCTTCGGTACCGTCCAACAGCACCAGCGTTTCACCCTCTTTCGCCATACGCACAACGATGCCACCTTCGATGCGATCTTTATCGAACGCATGCATTGGCTGGCCCAGTTCGAGCAGGACGTAGTTGGTGATATCCACGACTGCATCGATGGAACGAATACCGCAACGACGCAGTTTCTCTTTCATCCACAGCGGGGTTGGCGCTTTAACGTTGATACCTTTGACC
The DNA here is from genome assembly GCA_016939855.1 of Kluyvera ascorbata. GTDB lineage: Bacteria > Pseudomonadota > Gammaproteobacteria > Enterobacterales > Enterobacteriaceae > Kluyvera > Kluyvera ascorbata_C. The sequence goes on along the minus strand of CP070603.1, from coordinate 2,279,535 downwards.
ACGCGGCCGAGGTAACGTGGGCACGCCTCGGCAGCGTCAACCTGAATTGGCAGAACATCGGCAATGGTCGCGGCAACGGCTTTGATTTCCGGTTCGTTCAGCGGCAGCTTGTTCAGCACGGCAACGTCGCGCGCAACGCCGATAATGCCTAAGCAGTCGGCGCGGTTCGGGGTCACGCTGATTTCAATGGTATTGTCATCAAGCTTCAGGTATTCACGGATATCGGTACCCAACGGCGCGTCGGCCGGCAGTTCGATAATACCGCTATGGTCGTCGGAAATACCCAGCTCGGAGAACGAGCACAGCATCCCTTCAGACGGTTCACCGCGCAGCTTAGCGGCTTTAATCTTGAAGTCACCTGGCAGTACGGCACCGATAGTCGCCACGGCAACCTTCAGGCCCTGACGGCAGTTTGGCGCACCGCAGACGATATCCAGCAGACGTTCGCCGCCTACATTCACTTTCGTCACGCGCAGTTTATCTGCGTTCGGGTGCTGGCCGCACTCAACCACTTCACCAACAACCACGCCGTTGAAGCTACCGGCAACGGCTTCAACGCCGTCCACTTCCAGGCCTGCCATCGTGATTTGGCCCGACAGCGCTTCGCTATCAATGGCCGGATTCACCCATTCGCGTAACCACAGTTCACTGAATTTCATTGTTTTATCCTGCCCTTATTTAAACTGTTTGAGGAAACGCAGATCGTTTTCGAAGAATGCACGTAAGTCGGTGACGCCGTAACGCAGCATGGTCAGACGCTCCATACCCATACCGAAGGCGAAGCCGGAGTAAACTTCCGGATCGATACCAACGTTGCGCAGTACGTTCGGGTGCACCATCCCGCAGCCCAGAACTTCCAGCCATTTACCGTTTTTACCCATCACATCCACTTCTGCGGATGGTTCGGTGAACGGGAAGTAGGATGGACGGAAACGAATCTGCAAATCTTCCTCAAAGAAGTTACGCAGGAAGTCGTGAATCGTGCCCTTCAGATTGGTGAAGCTGATGTTCTTATCAACAATCAGGCCTTCCATCTGATGGAACATTGGGGTGTGCGTCTGATCGTAGTCGTTACGATATACGCGGCCCGGCGCGATGATACGGATTGGCGGTTCCTGATCTTTCATGGTGCGGATCTGGACGCCGGAAGTCTGCGTGCGCAGCAGGCGGGTCGCATCAAACCAGAAAGTGTCGTGGTCAGCGCGTGCTGGGTGGTGCGCAGGGATATTCAGCGCATCGAAGTTATGGTAGTCATCTTCGATTTCCGGACCCGTCGCAACGGTAAAGCCGAGCTCACCGAAGAAACTTTCAATACGGTCGATAGTGCGGGTCACCGGGTGTAAACCACCGTTTTCAATGCGACGGCCCGGCAGGGAGATATCGATGGTTTCTGCGGCCAGACGGGCATTCAGCACGGCGTTTTCCAGGTCGGCTTTACGCGCGTTCAGTGCCTGTTGCACCTGCTCTTTTGCTTCGTTGATGACGGCACCCGCTGCTGGACGCTCTTCTGGCGGCAGTTCACGCAGTGTGGTCATCTGAAGGGTCAGGTGCCCTTTCTTACCCAGATATTCGACGCGGACATTGTCTAACGCGGCAACATCTGAAGCCTGGTTAATGGCTGCCTTGGCACTGGCAACCAGCTCTGCGAGATGTGACATGGTTTTCCTCATTATGTCGGTGCAGACACCGGTTTGGTGGACTTAATCTCGAATTCAGATACAAAAAAAGCCTCCATCCGGAGGCTTATTGGCGCTGATTTTTCGTTTCTTCTTTCACGCGCAAGCCTCCTGAGTTCAGGTGCTAAAGTAAAAGAAGAAGCGGAAAATAGCAGCATTCATGCTTGCGTTACCTTGTGTGGTAATAACCGTAGAGTCTTTATTGAAAGGTCTACGCTGATAAATGTCAATGCATTGATACGGTTAAAATGAAAAGAGGGAGACTAGCTCCCTCTTCCAACTGGCTTATGCCAGTGCTGCTTTCGCTTTTTCGACCAGAGCGGTGAACGCTACTTTGTCGAATACTGCGATGTCAGCCAGGATCTTACGGTCGATTTCAACAGAGGCTTTTTTCAGGCCGTTGATGAATTTGCTGTAAGAAATACCGTTCTGACGTGCTGCTGCATTGATACGTGCAATCCACAGCTGACGGAACTGACGTTTACGTTGACGACGGTCACGGTAAGCGTACTGACCAGCTTTGATAACAGCCTGGAAGGCAACGCGGTATACGCGAGAACGCGCACCGTAGTAGCCTTTAGCTTGTTTCAGAATTTTTTTGTGACGTGCACGAGCAATTACACCACGTTTTACGCGAGCCATGTGAGCTCTCCTGTATCTATATTCTTAGTAAAAAAATTAAACGTTAACGGCTTATGCGTACGGCAGGCACGCGATAACCAGACCCAGATCGCCTTTAGACACGAGGCCTTTTGGACGCAGGTGACGTTTACGTTTAGTAGATTTTTTGGTCAGAATATGACGCAGGTTTGCGTGCTTACGCTTAAATCCACCACCACCGGTTTTTTTGAAGCGCTTAGCAGCACCGCGTACGGTCTTAATTTTAGGCATCTTAATAACTTCCACTTCGCATTGTTAATAAACGAAACGTAGGCGAACCGTATCGGTGAAGCCCTAAGACTTCACCAACACCGCTACTTGAAGGCCTTACTGTTTCTTCTTAGGAGCGAGCACCATGATCATCTGGCGGCCTTCGATCTTCGTAGGGAAGGATTCGACTACTGCCAGTTCACTCAGATCGTCACGGACGCGCGTAAGCACTTCCATACCGATCTGCTGGTGGGCCATTTCACGACCACGGAAACGCAGTGTGATCTTAGCCTTATCGCCATCTTCGAGAAAGCGAACCAGGCTGCGGAGTTTTACCTGGTAATCGCCATCATCGGTCCCAGGACGGAATTTAATTTCCTTAACCTGGATAACTTTTTGTTTCTTCTTCTGTTCCTTAGAAGACTTACTTTTTTCATAAAGGAACTTGCCGTAGTCCATAATACGACAAACTGGCGGTTCGGCGTTAGGGCTGATTTCAACTAAATCTACTCCGGCCTCTTCAGCCTTTTCGATAGCTTCTCTCAGACTCACAATACCCAAAGCTTCGCCTTCCAGACCTGTCAAGCGAACTTCCAGGGCGCGAATCTCGCCATTGATACGATTCGGACGTGCCGTTTGAACTCGTTTTCCGCCTTTAATACCTTATTCCTCCAGTTGTTGAAGACTGCGGCTGCGAATCTCTTGTTGCAGCTTCTCAATCACTTCACTTACGTCCAGGCTGCCCAGGTCTTTACCACGGCGGGTGCGAACGGCAACTTTGCCAGCTTCCACCTCTTTGTCACCGCAGACCAACATATAAGGGACACGACGTAAAGTGTGCTCGCGGATTTTAAAGCCAATCTTCTCATTTCTCAAGTCCGCTTTTACACGAATGCCTGCATTTTGTAGTTTACGGGTCAATTCGTTAACGTATTCAGACTGAGAATCAGTGATATTCATCACCACAACCTGCACAGGGGCAAGCCATGTTGGGAAGAAACCAGCGAACTCTTCGGTCAGGATGCCAATGAAGCGCTCCAGAGACCCCAGAATTGCGCGGTGAATCATCACCGGTACCTGACGTTCGTTGTTTTCGCCAACATAAGAGGCGCTCAGACGAGACGGCAGTGAGAAGTCCAGCTGTACAGTACCGCACTGCCATGCACGATCGAGGCAGTCATACAGGGTAAATTCAATTTTCGGACCGTAGAATGCGCCTTCACCCAGTTGATACTCAAACGGGATGTTGTTTTCTTCCAGCGCAACCGCCAGATCCGCTTCAGCACGGTCCCACATTTCATCGCTACCGATACGTTTTTCCGGACGCGTTGAAAGTTTGACCACGATTTTTTCGAAACCGAAAGTGCTGTACATATCATAGACTAAACGAATGCATGCGTTCACTTCATCACGCACCTGCTCTTCCGTACAGAAGATATGGGCGTCATCCTGAGTGAAGCCGCGTACACGCATTAAGCCATGCAGTGCGCCTGACGGTTCATTACGGTGGCAGCTACCGAACTCCGCCATACGCAGCGGCAGGTCACGGTAGGATTTCAGACCCTGGTTGAAGATCTGAACGTGCCCCGGGCAGTTCATTGGCTTGATGCAGTATTCACGGTTCTCAGAAGAGGTGGTGAACATCGCATCTTTGTAGTTGTCCCAGTGGCCGGTTTTTTCCCACAGCACACGGTCCATCATGAACGGGCCTTTCACTTCCTGATACTGGTACTCTTTCAGCTTGGAGCGTACAAAAGTTTCCAGTTCACGGAAGATAGTCCAGCCGTCATTATGCCAGAACACCATACCCGGCGCTTCTTCCTGCATATGATACAGGTCGAGCTGCTTACCGATTTTACGGTGATCGCGTTTTGACGCTTCTTCCAGACGCTGCAGGTAGGCATTGAGGGCCTTTTTGTCCGTCCATGCAGTACCATAGATACGCTGCAGCATCTTGTTGTTGCTATCGCCGCGCCAGTAAGCACCAGCGGTTTTCATCAGCTTGAAGTAGTGACAGAAGCGCATATTCGGCACGTGCGGACCACGGCACATGTCGACGTATTCTTCGTGATGATACAAGCCAGGCTTGTCATCATGCGCGATGTTTTCATCCAGGATGGAAACTTTATAAGTTTCACCACGTTTGACGAAAGTTTCACGAGCTTCATGCCAGCTCACTTTCTTCTTGATGACATCGTAGTTTTTCTCGGCGAGCTCGTGCATGCGTTTTTCGAGCGCGTCGATGTCTTCCTGGGTCAGCGTATGGTCAAGATCAACGTCATAATAGAAACCGTTGTCAATTACCGGGCCGATCGCCATTTTGGTGTTTGGCCACAGCTGTTTGATCGCATGACCAAGCAGGTGTGCACACGAGTGACGAATGATTTCCAGACCGTCTTCATCTTTTGCGGTGATAAGAGACAGCGTGGCATCGTTTTCAATCAGATCTGAAGCATCAACCAGTTCACCGTTCACGCGCCCAGCGATGGTGGCTTTTGCCAGGCCAGGACCGATGTCCAGAGCAACATCCATTGGGCTAACGGCGTGGTCGTAATGGCGTTGGCTGCCATCAGGAAGAGTAATTACAGGCATTTAATGTCCTTATTTGCAGTGGTGCCCCACACGAAAGAGCACATACAAAACTATATGATTAAATTTATCAACAGGTTATGGATTGATTTCTGCTTCACTCTGCAAAAAATGAGGAGTGCATACACATTGTGTACCCTGCTCCGCCTACATCCGCCTGCTGATAACACCGTGGGTTAGTTTACACATCATCAGGACATGATAAAAGCCGCAATTACCCTGTGGGGTACACACTGCTACCTTTACCAACAATTCTGATACACTACGTTAAATCTTAAAGAAAAAAGGACAGAATATGCCCACTCATCGATTCGCAAAAAAACATTGGAAAATGGTGTTGGTACTGATCGCTATCTGTGGCGCAATGCTACTGCTTAGATGGGCGGCGATGATTTGGGGATAATGTGGGAAGTGTAAAAGCTAATTACGCGGAGCTTTCAAGCCATTTTTAACATTCAGGCTAGCGCATTAGAATATATACAAAAAATGCTGTTAACACAGATTTATTGACAATATGTGCGACTAAATCCAATTCAGATTTACATACATAACACAAAAACTGAATTTTAATTAGAAATAAATCGCAGCAAGAAAAACCGGTACCACTCTACCCGGTTTTCTCTGCCGTTATAAATAATTGAACAAAAATCAGATTATTACAGCACAGAAATATTAGGACCAACCACCAGCAACCAGGGTGTGTACATTAAACGCATCATCCATTGACTGGCCGGTAGACTGAGAGCCTGGCGCCATGTTAGAGCCCGCTTCAACGTCGTGCGCGCTAGAGATACCAATGTGCTGTGCAGTAGTGGTGTTCGTAGAACTGGCAGGTTGAGTTACTGGTTCGGCGGCAAATACGCCGAAAGAGAGTGCTGACAGCAGAATAGCTGCGGATGCGATTTTGATATTTTTCATAATGTTTATTCTCTGACTTGATTAAGACTTTAGAACACTAAGGCATCATTCCGCCCTTGAACATAGTCTAGATCCAGATCACACTTTTGCCTAGTCAAAATATTTAGCTATTCGTGTCAAATTTATTGAATATATATGTCAGAAAGGTCGATTGTGGAGATATTATGAAGAACTTGTATTTTTAATAAAATAAAACAGCGGTTGCTTTAAATAATAACACAAAACGATAAATTGAAAATACAGGCCGGACATTCTCCAGCCTGTAAATTATTACATCGTATAACCAAGCGTCAGCGACGTACGGCGATCGGTATGATTCGGCGCCGTTGCTGGTGGTTCAGAGTTCCAGCTCACGTTGTAAGCCACTTTCAAACCAAAGTGTTCGTTGATAGCGACATTCAGCGCGGTTTCTGAGTTGACGGTCGTATCATCCGCACCGAGCACGGACACGCCCTGAGTGAATTTCGCGGTTTGAGTCATCTGCCACGCGTAGGTTGCGGAAGCATAACCCAGCGGCTGAGTTTCTGAATTGCCATCGGTATATTCGTCATAACGAACGCCAGGACCGAATTCAAAACGGAAGCTGTGGATAGGCCCATTCAGAAACTGACGACCATAACCCGCCGTGAACACGTCGCGCTCATGGTAACCATTATAGCGGTCGGTCAGCCAGCTAGCTTGACCAAACAGGTAATCTTCATGAGTCATATTGTAACGACTACGACCACCTATAGAGTATTTCTCTGAAGAGCGTTCATCGTTTGCAGACGTGTTGCTGGCGTTACCCCAGAGGGACCAGGCCGTCGATTCACCATACCAGGTGAGCGTGGAGTCAGCGGTCGCTGATGTACTTTTAGTATTACCAGCCTGCGAGAGATAGCCCGCATTGACGTTGCCTTCAAAAGGTTTCTTGGCGGTGCTCGGGTCATCCATGACAGTAAAAACGGTATCACTAGCGGTTGCATACGCAGACGCAAACACGCCCCCCAGCAGCACAACCGCTGCCAGTACTGTCTTCAAAAGCTTCATTTATTAATGGTCCGTACAACAAAATAGGAGACAATTCCGTCCCGGGAACTTTCGCGAGGATCAACGACGGGGTGGTCCATAGAAAGGCAACAAATTATAAAAAGGCACGTATAACATAGCAATCTATTCTTCTTTCATTTTTTGAATAAGAGACCTCTTAAAGCACATTTTAATTTATAATAAAAAAGCCGCGGCTTCTTTACACTTTTCTATAAAAATCAGTCCGTTGATTCTTTCTTTATTCTCTATACGGTGCCAGACTTAAACGCAATTGTGTTCTAAGCCATTTATTGGCTTAAAAAGGGAGGTTATCGCTATGGTCAAGATCTACACGCTGACGCTCGCCCCTTCACTCGACAGCGCCACACAAACACCACAAATTTATCCGGAAGGGAAACTCCGTTGTAGTGCCCCTGTTTTCGAGCCTGGTGGCGGTGGAATTAACGTTGCGCGCGCAATCACCTTCCTGGGCGGCAGCGCGACCGCTATTTTCCCCGCCGGTGGCGCAACAGGGGAACACCTTGTCGCCCTACTCCAGGCCGAAAAAGTACCGGTTGAAAGCATCGAGGCACACGAGTGGACCCGCCAGAATCTCCACGTTCACGTTGCGGCTAACGGTGAGCAATATCGTTTTGTGATGCCCGGAGCCACGCTCAACGGTGGCGAACTGATGAAATTACAGGAAAAGGTCCTGCAGATTGCGCCAGGATCGCTACTCGTCATCAGCGGCAGTCTGCCTCCAGGCGTTTCCCTTGAGCAATTCACTACACTCATTCAAGCCGCCCAACATCATGGCCTACGTTGCGTTATCGACAGCTCCGGTGATGCCCTGACCGCTGCACTGGCGATAGGCCAGATTGAGCTGGTTAAACCGAATCAGAAAGAGCTCAGCGCGTTGGTCCAACGTGAACTTGTACAACCTGATGATGTGCGCAATGCCGCGCTGGAAATCGTCCGCAGCGGTAAGGCCCGGCGCGTGGTGGTATCTCTAGGCGCGCAAGGGGCGCTGGCTATTGACGAGCAAAGCTGCGTTCAAGTTGTGCCGCCACCCATCAAAAGTCAGAGCACCGTTGGTGCGGGCGACAGTATGGTTGGCGCCATGACCCTCAAGCTTGCTGAAAACGCGTCCCTCGAAGAAATGGTTCGCTTTGGTGTTGCTGCTGGCAGTGCAGCGACGATTAACCAGGGCACGCGCCTGTGTTCGCAAGAAAATACGCATAATATTTACGCCTACCTGCAACAGCACTAAATGCTCAAGAATCGGACTCGTAGCGCACGCTACGAGTCGCGAAATCACGGTAATCAACTATGCTAACCAAACTCCATTGTTAACAATGGTGTGCATCGCGAGGGTTTAACGCACGACAGCCACGGGTGAGCCGCCATGCATCTGTCGCAGAAGGCATACGACCTTGTCCCTGCTTTCTACACGCTTTTTACCCGTTGTGCGGTATAGCTCGTATTTTTACCTGGTATTTATGCGCTAACCTTATGATATGGCAGAAAACATGGGGAGAGACATCATGTGGCAAGCGATCAGTAGTCTGTTAGGCGAGCAACTTGGAAGTGGCGAAATCGATCAGCGTACTGAACTGCCCGGCGGTGAGATCCATGCCGCATGGCATATGCGCTATGCGGGCCGCGATTTTTTCGTTAAATGCGATGAACGAGAGTTATTGCCCATCTTTACCGCGGAAGCCGATCAACTCGAACTGCTCTCCCGCAGTAAAACCGTGTCCGTCCCTGAGGTATTTGTCGTCGGTTCAGACCGCGATTACAGCTTTCTGGTGATGGAGTACCTGCCACCTCGTCCGTTGGATGCGCATAATGCATTCTTACTGGGCCAGCAGCTTGCCCGTTTGCACGAATGGAGCGATCAGCCGCAGTTTGGCCTCGACTTCGACAACGATCTGTCTACCACCCCACAGCCCAATGCCTGGCAACGGCGCTGGTCCAACTTTTTCGCCGAACAGCGTATTGGCTGGCAACTTGAGCTTGCGGCAGAAAAAGGCATGGAGTTCGGAGATATTGATGCCATTGTTGACCACATCCAGCAGCGCCTGAGCAGCCACCAGCCACAGCCTTCTTTATTGCATGGCGATCTGTGGTCAAACAACTGTGCGCTGGGACCAAATGGCCCCTATATCTTTGACCCAGCCTGTTACTGGGGCGACCGGGAGTGCGACCTGGCCATGTTACCGCTGCACCCGGATCAACCGCCGCAAATTTACGACGGCTATCAGTCCGTGTCGCCACTTCCGGCAGACTTCCTTGACCGTCAACCGGTTTATCAGCTTTATACCTTAATAAACCGCGCCATTCTTTTCGGCGGTCAGCACTTTGTCACTGCGCAGAAAGCGTTAGACAACGTTCTCGCTGCATAAAAAAAGCCCCTTGCGGGGCTTTTTTTAGTTCATCTGCACGCCTTTCAGGCGGAACTCAATATTCATAATGAGCCCAGTGCCCGGTTTACCGGCTTCATAGCGCCATTTGCGCATGGCCGTTTTTACATCGCGTTCAAACATATTTGACGGCTGAGCGGAAAGAATTTCCACATTTTCGACGCGCCCGTCAGCGGTAACGTCAAATTTCACCCGAACTTTACCTTCAATACGCAAAGCCTGTGCGCGTGTCGGGTAACCTGGCTGCGGGCGATTAAGCGCACGCGGGCCAGTTGGTGCATTGACAGACGGGGCACTTGCGCCTGGCAAGTTATTTGCCACGGAACGCGCTGGCGGCGCATCATTATTCACCGTGGAGAGCGGGCGCTGTTCAACCGGCTTGATTTCCGGTTTTGGCTGCTCAACTTTTTTCACCGGCTTCGGTTTAGGTTTTGGCTTAGGTTTCGGTTTATGAATAACGACCGGGGCCTGCGGCACCTCAGGAATAGGTTCCGGTTCCGGCTCAGGTTCAGGCTCAACGACAGGCTGCGGCTGAACCACTGCCTGTGGGGGCTCTAAATCAGCGGGAGCCACCATCGTGATGGTAATCGGCTGAGCGGGTGCGGGCAGTTCAATAACCTGATGTACCGAGGTATAAAGCAGACCGGCCACGACGGCACCGTGAATGCCAACAGAGAGTAACGTCGGCCACGGAAAGCGGCGAGGTAAATCAAGGGTCATTGCAGTCATAATCGTTACAGTTGAAAAATGAGACCCTGATTTTAAATGCAAATGACAATCATATTCAATAAGGCATCTTATCTTCGATCAACTTTTTGCCCTTCCTGCCCAAAAAATCCTCGCCCAAACACAACTTTTCACACCGACAAAACTTTGCATTGCAGTCGCTAGCGCTTTCCCTTAACGTAATCCGCAAATTATTTAAACAGGAGTTCCGCCCGTGCTTTACGTCATCTACGCCCAGGATATCGCCGACTCTCTTGAAAAACGACTTTCCGTTCGCCCTGCTCATCTGGCCCGCCTGCAGCTTCTGCATGATGAAGGCCGTCTGCTGACCGCGGGCCCAATGCCAGCCGTTGATAGCAACGATCCAGGCGCTGCCGGTTTTAGCGGTTCAACGGTTATTGCTGAATTCGAATCACTGGAAGCCGCTCAAGCATGGGCGCAGGATGACCCCTACGTTGCCGCAGGCGTTTACCAGCAGGTTTCAGTAAAGCCTTATAAGAAAGTATTTTGATAAAAGCGGGCTGGAGCTTGCTAAAAAACTGAGGGCACCCTGACGGTGCCCTTTTTATATCATCAGAGATCGTAGATGGCGAACAGCAGGCAATTGCGCTGCCGACCAACCAGGCACTTTCTGATGGAGTGGATACGCATGTTGCGGCGAGACTGAGCTTCCAGCCAACGCGACTTGCGACGGCTAGCTTGTCTCAGCATCCGCCAGCGCCCCACTTCCGGTCTACTACGCTTCATTTCTAACGCTCTTTCAAAAAAAGACGGACCATTATAGCCCCTTGCTAAAAGCTGACTAGCGCTTTCTCATGGTGTTTTTATTTGCCAGATGCCTTCGGATGCGTAAACTCTTAACAACTGGCATTCAAAAGGATTTTCGAAATATGACAACCGTCTACACCGTAGTGAGTTGGATGGCGATTCTGGGGTATTGGTTGTTGATAGCCGGGGTAACGCTGCGCATTTTAATGAAGCGCCGCGCCGTGCCTTCCGCGATGGCCTGGCTGCTGGTTATCTATATCCTGCCGCTGGTTGGGATCATCGCCTACCTCTCTTTAGGAGAGCTTCATCTCGGCAAACGCCGCGCCGAACGCGCCCGTGCGATGTGGCCATCAACAGCAAAATGGCTTAACGATCTCAAAGCCTGCAAGCATATTTTTGCTGAAGACAACAGCCAGGTCGCCTCTTCGCTGTTCAAACTGTGCGAACGCCGCCAGGGCATTGCTGGCCTTAAGGGGAATCAGCTACAGCTGTTAACGGAATCCGATGATGTCATGCAGGCCATCATCCGCGATATTCAGCTCGCACGGCATAATATCGAGATGGTCTTCTACATCTGGCAGCCCGGTGGTATGGCCGATCAGGTCGCCGAATCATTGATGGCCGCTGCGCGACGCGGCGTGCACTGCCGTCTGATGCTTGACTCCGCCGGGAGCGTGGCGTTTTTCCGCAGCCCGTGGGCAGCGATGATGCGCAATGCTGGCATCGAAGTGGTGGAAGCCCTCAAAGTTAACCTGATGCGTGTTTTCCTCCGCCGCATGGACTTACGTCAGCATCGCAAAATGATCATGATTGATAACTATATTGCCTACACCGGCAGTATGAACATGGTCGACCCACGCTTCTTTAAACAGGATTCTGGCGTTGGGCAATGGATTGATCTGATGGCGCGTATGGAAGGCCCTATCGCCACCGGTATGGGTATTGTCTACTCCTGCGACTGGGAGATAGAAACCGGCAAGCGCATTTTACCGCCGGCTCCAGACCTCAACATTATGCCGTTTGAAGAGGCCAGCGGGCACACCATTCAGACCATTGCCTCGGGGCCGGGTTTCCCGGAAGACTTGATTCACCAGGCGTTACTGACGGCGGCCTACTCCGCACGTGAGTATCTGATCATGACTACCCCTTATTTCGTTCCGAGCGAAGATTTGCTGCACGCCATCTGCACCGCCGCCCAGCGCGGCGTTGATGTTAGCATCATCCTGCCGCGTAAGAACGATTCGGTCCTGGTCGGCTGGGCAAGCCGCGCCTTCTTTACCGAACTGCTGGCCGCAGGCGTGAAGATTTACCAATTCGAAGGCGGTCTGCTGCACACCAAGAGCGTACTGGTTGACGGTGAGCTAAGCCTGGTCGGTACCGTGAACCTCGATATGCGCAGCCTGTGGCTCAATTTCGAAATTACGCTGGTGATTGATGATGCTGGATTCGGCGCCGATTTAGCCTCGGTTCAGGACGACTATATTTCCCGTTCCCGCCTACTGGACGCGCGGTTATGGGTAAAACGTCCTTTCTGGCACCGCATTGCCGAACGTCTGTTTTACTTCTTTAGCCCGTTGCTGTAAAACGTGCCCAATAGAACTCAACAGGTAGCCATCATGGATATGGATTTAAATAATCGTCTTACTGAAGACGAAACGCTCGAGCAGGCTTACGACATTTTCCTCGAGTTGGCCGTCGATAATCTCGACCCCGCCGATGTAATTCTGTTCAACCTGCAGTTTGAAGAACGCGGCGGCGCTGAGCTGTTCGACCCATCTGAAGACTGGCATGAACACGTTGATTACGACCTCAACCCAGATTTCTTCGCCGAAGTGGTCATTGGTCTGGCAGAAACCGATGGCGGCGAACTGAATGATGTTTTTGCGCGCATTCTGCTGTGCCGCGAAAAGGATCACAAGCTCTGCCATATTCTGTGGCGTGAATAAGTCCGAGATGGATTAAAGGGCAGCGTAAAGCTGCCTTTTTTTATGCCCC
>CP070603.1:2247922-2266366 GCA_016939855.1 Kluyvera ascorbata | reverse complement strand
CCTGGCGCGGTATGAGGCGTAATATCGCCATAGCCCACCGTCGTCACCGTAACAATCGCCCAGTACACGGAGGTACTCAGCGTGGTAAAGCCATTGACTGGCCCTTCTATCCCGTACATCAGCGCACCCGCGACAACCATGACAATGCCTATGAAGGCGTAGAACAGAATAAGCTGATGCCTGGAATTAACGATTGCACTCCACAGGCTATTTAACGCGGGCATCAGGCGCAGTAGTTTAAGAATACGTAATACACGGATCACGCGCATAGCACGCCAGGCGAACAGGTATTCCACACCTATCTGCGGCCATAATAAAATGACGTACAGCGGTAAAATGGTGGCAAGATCGATAAATCCCCAGAAGCTGAAAACATATTGTGCGGGTTTCGGCCAGCAAAATATGCGCAGGCAATACTCCAGGGTAAACATCAGGGTAAACCCGACCTCGAACATGACGAAAGCGTGCCATTCGTCAAACGTTAGATGATAAGTTGTGCCAATCCCAGATTCGATAAAAATAACGACAACGCTTAATAACGCAAACAGCCCGCACAAGGCTTCAAACCGTCGGCCGGTACGCGTACGTTGATCGAATAAGAAATGATAAAGACGATGGCGCAAAGCGCTAATAGCCACCACGTTATCTCCTCGTCAAAATAAAAAGGGCTGGCAACTTGCCAGCCCTGACGATTATAACGGGTCAACCTTGAGACAGGAAACCGCGTGGCGGAAACTTCCTTCCAAAAGTGGACGCGTTTTCGCGCACTCCGGCCCTGCCAGCGGGCAACGCGTACGGAATACGCAGCCTGATGGCGGGTTAATCGGTGAAGGTAGCTCCCCTTCCAGTAGCTGGATGGTTTTATTCTTCTCCATATCCGGGTCTGGAACCGGTACAGCCGACATTAATGCCTTGGTGTACGGATGAAGCGGATTGTTGTACACCTCATCATAGGTCCCCAGTTCCACTGCATGGCCCAGATACATCACCAGTACACGGTCGGAGATATGCTTTACCACCGCCAGATCGTGGGCGATGAAGATAAGCGACAGCCCCATTTCACGCTGTAGCTGCTGAAGTAGATTCACCACCTGCGCCTGAATAGAAACGTCCAGCGCCGATACCGGTTCATCACAGATAATCAGCTTAGGTTCCAGAATCAACGCTCGGGCGATACCGATACGCTGGCACTGACCGCCGGAAAACTCATGCGGATAGCGGTTGACAAGGTTTGGCAACAGCCCAACCTTCATCATCATGGTTTTCACTTTGTCGCGCACTTCCTGACGCGGCATCTTCGGATAATACGTGCGCAGCGGCTCGGCGATGATCTCGCCGATGGTCATACGCGGGTTCAGCGAGGCCAGCGGGTCCTGGAAAATCATCTGGATATCGCTGCGCACGGCGCGCCACTCATCCGGCTTCATCCCCAGAAGATCTTTGCCAAGCCAGGCCACTTTGCCTTCTGTCGCCTTCACCAGCCCAATAATGGCACGAGCAAACGTCGACTTACCGCAACCTGATTCCCCCACTACGCCCAGCGTCTCGCCTTCATACAAACGCAGGGTGACGCCATCAACCGCTTTCAGCGTTTTTGGCGGCTGCCAGAACCACTGTTTCCCGTCTTTAATCTCGAAGTGAACCTTTAAGTCTGCAATTTCGAGCAGGACTTTTCTTTCATCAGTTACGGCGCTCATACCAGCTCCCCCACGTTTCTAAAGCAGGCACGCAAACGGCCTGGCGCAAACTCTTCCAGCGGCGGTGCGCTATTGCATGCCTCCATCGCATGAGGACAGCGAGGCTGGAATGGGCAACCGGTTGGCAAACGCAGTAAGTTCGGTGGGTTACCAGGGATGGTTAACAGCGACTCACCCTCGGCGTCAAGACGTGGAACGGCATTCAGAAGACCAATAGAATAAGGATGTGCAGGATGATAGAACACATCGCGCGCTTTACCGTATTCCATGGTTCGCCCGGCATACATCACCAGCACCTTATCGCAGATCCCAGCAACAACGCCCAGATCGTGGGTGATCATGATAATCGCCGTATTGAACTCGCGCTTCAGCTCATTCAACAGGGTCATAATTTGCGCCTGAACGGTCACGTCCAGCGCGGTAGTTGGCTCATCGGCAATCAGCAGTTTTGGCCGACACAGTAGCGCCATAGCGATCATCACGCGCTGACGCATCCCGCCAGAGAATTCGTGCGGGTACATCTTCATGCGCTTACGCGCTTCCGGCATTTTGACCGCATCGAGCATTCTGACCGACTCTTCAAACGCTTCAGCCTTGCCCATGCCTTTATGCAGCATCAGGACTTCCATAAGCTGCTCATCGACACGCATATACGGGTTCAACGAGGTCATTGGGTCCTGGAAAATCATGGAGATCTGCTCGGCACGCAGCTTATTCAACTGATGCTCTGGCAGGTTAAGGATCTCTTTACCGTTAAACAGCGCCGATCCCCCAATACGCCCGTTGCTGGCCAACAGCCCCATCAGCGCAAACGCGGTCTGCGACTTACCGGAACCGGACTCACCAACGATCCCCAGCGTTTCGCCCGCACGCAGGCTAAAGTTGAGGTCGTTCACGGCCGTCACGTCACCGTCCGGCGTTTTAAAAGTAACGCGTAAATCTTTTACGTTAAGCAACCGCTCAGATGCCGTTGCCGTTTCAATTGTGCTCATGGCAACTCTCCTTAACGGTCTTTCGGGTCGAGGGCATCACGCAGGCCATCGCCGATAAAGTTAAAACAGAACAGGGTCACAACCAGGAATCCAGCCGGGAACAGCAGCAGCCACGGTGAAACTTCCATTGAGTTTGCCCCGTCGCTTAACAGTGCGCCCCAGCTACTCAGCGGCTCCTGGGTACCCAGGCCGAGGAAGCTCAGGAAGGATTCAAACAGAATCATGCTCGGTACCAGCAGTGAGGCGTATACCACCACCACGCCCAGTACGTTTGGCACGATATGGCGAACCACGATGCTTACCGTAGAAACACCACCCACCTGCGCCGCTTCAATAAACTCTTTACGCTTCAGACTCAGGGTCTGACCACGTACGATACGCGCCATATCCAGCCAGGACACCATCCCGATAGCCACGAAGATAAGCAGGATGTTTTGCCCAAAGAAGGTGACCAGCAGTATCACGAAGAACATGAACGGGAAGGAGTTGAGGATTTCCAGCAGACGCATCATCACTGAGTCAACTTTACCCCCCAGATAGCCGGACAGTGAGCCATACAGCGTGCCCACAATCACCGCCACCAGCGCGGCGGCAATCCCAACCATTAAGGAAATACGTCCACCGATGGCCACACGCACCAGAAGGTCACGCCCGGATGAGTCGGTACCAAAGTAGTGCCCGGAGGCCATATCCGGCGCGTTAGACATCATGCCCCAGTCAGTGTCGAAGTAGGAGAACTGCGACAACATCGGGGCCAGCGTCACGAACAGTGCAATAAGAACCAACACAACCAGGCTGGCTACCGCGGCGCGGTTATGCATGAAGCGTCGGCGCGCATCCTGCCACAAGCTACGCCCTTCGACTTCCAGCTTTTCACTGAAGTTTTCCAGCGCCTCGCTGCTTTTTTTACTTAACATCATGGCGAACTCCAGCCTTAGTAACGGATTTTCGGGTCAATCACGGCGTAGAGCACGTCTACTACCGCGTTAAACAGGATCGTCAGTGCGCCAACCAGAATGGTCAGGCTCAGCACCAGGGAGTAATCGCGGTTAAGCGCCCCATTAACGAACAGCTGTCCAATCCCCGGCAAGCCGTAGATTGTCTCAATGACCATCGAACCGGTAATGATACCGACGAAGGCGGGCCCCATATAAGAAAGCACCGGCAGCAGCGCAGGTTTTAACGCGTGACGGAAAATAATCCGGCGCATCGGTAACCCTTTCGCCCGTGCGGTACGGATGAAGTTGGAGTGTAAAACTTCAATCATCGAGCCGCGGGTAATACGCGCAATGCTGGCAATATAAGCCAGAGAGAGCGCCACCATCGGCAGGATCATGTATTGAAGCGCCCCGCCGTTCCAGCCACCGCCGGGTAGCCAATGCAGCGTGATCGCAAATATCATCACCAGCAGCGGCGCGACAACGAAGCTCGGTATGACCACCCCGGTCATTGCCACCCCCATTACCGCGTAATCCCATTTGGTGTTCTGTTTTAAGGCCGCAATAACCCCGGCAGTGACACCGAATATAACGGCCAGCAGGAACGCCGCGGCGCCCAACTTCGCCGATACCGGGAAGCTCACCGCTACCAGATCGTTAACCGTATAATCTTTATATTTAAAGGAAGGACCGAAATCACCGTGAGCGAGCTGCTTCAGGTAATTGCCGTACTGAACCAAAATTGGATCGTTTAAATGGTATTTCGCTTCGATATTCGCCATCACTTCTGGCGGCAGCGTACGTTCACCCGTAAACGGACTTCCCGGGGCGAGACGCATCATAAAGAAGGAAATAGTAATAAGAATAAATAGCGTCGGAATCGCTTCCAGACAGCGACGTAATATAAATTTTAACATTGCCCGTACCTTCTGGCATGTGCCTTTGCACTGCTCTCAAATAAGACACGATGGGGCGAGCCAGCACTCGCCCCACGTATTGCCATTAATGCTTGATAACGTAGAGATCTTTAGTATAAACGTTATCCATCGGGTCTTTACCGGTGTAGCCGCCAACCCATGGTTTCACCAGACGGGCGTTCACATAGTAATAGACCGGTACGATAGCGGTATCTTTATCCAGCTGTTGTTCAGCTTTCGCATACGCGGCGGTACGCTGCTCTTCATTAGACGCCTTCACGGACTCAGCCATGATCTTATCAAATGCTTCGCTCTTATAGTGCGCCGTGTTCATGGAGCTGCCGGACAGCATGGTGTTCAGGAAGGAAGTTGGTTCGTTATAGTCCGCACACCAGCCCGCACGCGCAACGTCGTAGGTACCCTGGTGACGTGTATCAAGGAAGGTTTTCCATTCCTGGTTTACCAGCTTCACTTCTACGCCGAGGTTTTTACGCCACAGAGAAGCCGCTGCAATAGCCAGTTTCTTGTGCAGATCGGAGGTGTTGTACAGCAGGTTGAAGGTCAGCGGCTTGTCAGCGGTATAGCCTGCTTCAGCCAGCAGTTTCTTACCTTCTTCGTTACGTTTTTCCTGTGACCACTTGAACCATTCTGGTTCGGTCAGCTTCGCGCCATCGGTATACGGCGGGGTGTAGCCATACGCAGGCAGGTCGCCCTGGCCTTTCACTTTGTTGGCGATAATATCGCGATCCAGACCCAGCTTCAGCGCAGTACGAACACGTGCGTCGGTAAACGGTGCTTTCTGGTTGTTAATTTCGTAGTAATAAGTACACAGATACGGATCGACGTGAACTTCGTTCGGGATCTCTTTTTTCAGCTTCTGGAACAGTTCAATTGGCAGCTGGTTATAGGTCATATCCAGCTCGCCACTACGGTAGCGGTTCACGTAGGTCACTTCAGAAGACGTTGGCAGCCAGGTCACCTCGTCAACAACGGTTTTGGCGTTGTCCCAGTACTGCGGGTTACGTGCCATCACGATACGTTCGTTAACAACCCAATCTTTCAGGGTATATGCACCGTTGGTTACGATATTACCAGGCTGGGTCCATTTTTCGCCGAATTTTTCAATTGCTGGCTTGTAGACCGGAGACATCGCTGGGTTAACCAGCAATTTATAGAAGTAAGGCACTGGCTCACTCAGGGTAACTTCCAGCGTGTGGTCATCCAGCGCTTTCACGCCCAGCTCGCTCGGCGCTTTTTTGCCGTCGATGATGTCATCAACATTCACGATATGACCGTACTGCGGATAGCTCGCATAAGGGGACGCGGTTTGCGGATCCACCAGGCGCTGCCAGCTATAAACGAAATCTTGTGCGGTAACCGGTTGGCCGTTAGACCATTTAGCGTCTTTACGCAGGTGGAATGTCCAGACTTTAAAGTCTTTATTATCCCAGCTTTCTGCAACGCCCGGAATTGGGTGGCCGTCTTTAGGAGAGGTATTCAGCAACCCTTCGAACAGGTCGCGACTAATATTCGCCTCAGGCACCCCTTCAATTTTATTCGGGTCGAGGGACTGCGGTTCTGCGCCACTGTTACGTACCAGCGTTTGCTTGCTTGCCAACTGCACGCCTGCAGGAACATCTGCAGCCATAGCATTTCCCGCGATCAGTGCGGATAGAATGCCTGCCGCAACCAGGCTTTTTTTTGTGATGATGGACATTGTGTTGATACTCCGTTCATTATTATTACTGACTCACGCCAGCCTGTTTAGTCCCCTTTCGGGTTCCCGTACAGCGCAGGAGTTTTTTGCGTCTGCCGGGTCGTTTACTGCTGCTATCACCGACTTTTTTATTACGGTTGCTCTTATTGGCAACCTGACGTCGATTCATTTAAAGCCTCCCCCCTGTCGGGAAGCCTTTCTTATTCCGTTCATAACTATTTACAACTAGAAACAGTTATCGTTTACAAAACTTTATCTTGCGAATTACCCTGGCCGGAAAGTACCAAATGCCTACCACTGCCGCCAATATAATTTGCAAATTTGTTAACCAATTCTCTTTTGTTCAACATTCTGCACGATGGTCGTTAGCGTATTCGCAAAATCAAGCCATCTGAACTCAATATTTTTCAAATAGATAGCTAAAAAAAGCAGTCCTGTGACTGCGTGCGCTGGACACATGCGTGTTTTTTGTACAAAAAATTAACAGTTGCTTATTTTTTAGCACATAACTCTGCATTGAAACTGAAATTACTAATATCATTTCAATTATCTAACAGCAAGCGCCAGAGTATGGTGTGAGAGAAATAACATGATGGTTCGAGATGGCAGGCAGGAGATAGAGCTATAGGTTATTGATATTTAATATTTTCCCATAATATTCAAATTAGTTATGTATGCCATGTAACAAAAGTTGAAGAATATGTTTTTCCGATAGTCACGGCGGTAATCACGACTAAGACGTCACTACCGCCGTAGAATAATTAACCGACCAGACCCGGGAAGATAGATTTGATACCCGTCACAATAAACTCAATGCCCAGAGCCATCAGTAGCAGCCCCATGATACGCGTCACAACGTTGATACCCGTCTGCCCCAGCATACGCACCAGCCAGGGTGAAATGCGGAAAATGCCCCAACAACAATAAGCAAACAGCGCAATCGAAAGCGAGAAGCCTAACAAATAAGGAAGGGAATGATAGCGCGTTCCCCACACGATGGTTGAGCTGATCGCCCCAGGACCTGCCATCAGCGGTAGCGCAAGCGGCACAACGCCCAGGCTTTCTCGTACCGAGGTCTCCGTTTTCTCCTGCTTATTTTGCTTATCCTCCCCCAGTTTTCCGCTGATCATCGACATCGCGATGCTGACAACCAGAATCCCACCGGCAATACGGAATGAATCGATGGAGATCCCAAACAGTTGCAGTATAAGGTCGCCGAGGAAAAGCGAAGTTAACAGGATGATGGCAACGGAGAGACTCGCCGTCATGTTGGTCTTATTGCGTACCATCGCCGTCTGATTACTTGTCAGACTGATGAACACGGGAATCAACCCTACTGGGTTGACCAGCGCAAACAGGCCAATAAAGAATTTAAAGAAGATAGGAAAATCAAACAGCGTTTGAATCACGTTAACCCCAGAGCATCATTCAAAGTTAGTAGTTGACGAACAGCGAACCATAAATTTCGCTGACAATACCCTTTTTAGGCCTTAGGTTCATCTGAATTATCCATAAAACAGGGGACAAAACAGAGTGTTACGCACTTGTATAAAATATGCTAATGTTAAACCCACCTCTACTCACGATTGATTAACAGCTTTAATAATTTGCTAAAAGGGCCATGCTGAAAGGTGTCAGCTTGGCTTAAACTTGATTTAGATCATGCAAATCGTACTCAGAAGTGAGTAATCTGCTTACACCGAAAGGGAGTCGTTCTGATAAAAAACGACGTATCCTGGCCGGTGAGCTCCTTTGGCTAAATTAAAGCTCTTTTAGTAAATCAGTGAATCAGTTGTGGATAACACCTTGTTTTCTTAACTTTTTCGCCAGCTGCAGGTGATTTGTCTATACTGACTTGTCGAGCAGATGATTCACTAAAAAAGTTTAACATTATCAGGAGAGCATTATGGCTGTTACTAATGTCGCTGAACTTAACGCACTCGTCGAGCGCGTAAAAAAAGCCCAGCGTGAATATGCCAGTTTCACTCAAGAGCAAGTTGACAAAATCTTCCGCGCTGCCGCTCTGGCTGCTGCAGATGCTCGAATCCCTCTCGCAAAAATGGCCGTTGCCGAATCTGGCATGGGTATTGTCGAAGACAAAGTGATCAAAAACCACTTCGCGTCTGAATATATCTACAACGCCTATAAAGATGAAAAAACCTGTGGTGTTCTGTCTGAAGACGACACTTTCGGTACCATCACCATCGCTGAACCAATCGGCATCATTTGCGGTATCGTACCAACCACTAACCCAACGTCTACCGCTATCTTCAAATCGCTGATCAGCCTGAAGACACGTAACGCCATCATCTTCTCTCCACACCCACGTGCGAAAGATGCAACCAACAAAGCAGCAGACATCGTTCTGCAAGCTGCTATCGCTGCTGGCGCACCAAAAGATCTGATCGGCTGGATTGACCAACCGTCTGTAGAACTGTCTAACGCACTGATGCATCACCCGGACATCAACCTGATCCTCGCGACCGGTGGTCCAGGCATGGTTAAAGCAGCATACAGCTCCGGTAAACCAGCAATCGGCGTTGGCGCAGGTAACACCCCTGTTGTTATCGACGAAACCGCTGATATCAAACGTGCTGTTGCATCCGTTCTGATGTCTAAAACCTTCGATAACGGCGTWATCTGYGCYTCTGARCAGTCCGTTGTTGTTGTTGACTCCGTATATGACGCCGTTCGCGAACGTTTCGCAAGCCACGGCGGTTACATGCTGCAAGGCAAAGAACTGAAAGCCGTTCAGGATATTATCCTGAAAAATGGCGCGCTGAACGCCGCTATCGTTGGTCAGCCAGCATACAAAATAGCTGAACTGGCAGGCTTCACCGTTCCAACAACCACTAAGATCCTGATTGGTGAAGTGAAAGTTGTTGACGAAAGCGAGCCGTTTGCACACGAAAAACTGTCTCCAACCCTGGCGATGTATCGTGCAAAAGACTTCAACGATGCCGTTGAAAAAGCTGAAAAACTGGTTGCGATGGGCGGTATCGGTCATACCTCTTGCCTGTACACCGACCAGGACAACCAGCCAGAACGCGTTGCTCACTTCGGTCAGATGATGAAAACCGCACGTATCCTGATCAACACCCCTGCTTCTCAGGGTGGTATCGGTGACCTCTACAACTTCAAACTCGCACCTTCCCTGACTCTGGGTTGTGGTTCATGGGGTGGTAACTCCATCTCTGAAAACGTTGGTCCTAAGCACCTGATCAACAAGAAAACCGTTGCTAAGCGAGCTGAAAACATGTTGTGGCACAAACTTCCGAAATCTATCTACTTCCGTCGTGGCTCGCTGCCAATCGCGTTAGATGAGCTGATTACTGATGGCCACAAACGCGCGCTGATCGTCACCGACCGCTTCTTGTTCAACAACGGCTATGCTGACCAGATCACTTCTGTACTGAAAGCCGCTGGCGTTGAAACTGACGTGTTCTTCGAAGTTGAAGCTGACCCGACTCTGACCATTGTTCGTAAAGGTGCAGAGCTG
Organism: Kluyvera ascorbata; assembly: GCA_016939855.1. Classification (GTDB taxonomy): domain Bacteria; phylum Pseudomonadota; class Gammaproteobacteria; order Enterobacterales; family Enterobacteriaceae; genus Kluyvera; species Kluyvera ascorbata_C. The sequence continues at coordinate 2,256,606 of CP070603.1, read as the reverse complement.
GCGAACTCCTTCAAACCAGACGTGATCATCGCGCTGGGCGGCGGTTCCCCGATGGACGCGGCGAAAATCATGTGGGTCATGTACGAACACCCAGAGACTCACTTCGAAGAACTGGCGCTGCGCTTTATGGATATCCGTAAACGTATCTACAAGTTCCCGAAAATGGGCGTGAAAGCAAAAATGGTTGCGATCACCACCACTTCCGGTACCGGTTCTGAAGTGACTCCGTTTGCGGTTGTGACCGACGATGCAACTGGCCAGAAATACCCACTGGCTGACTATGCGCTGACTCCTGACATGGCGATTGTTGATGCTAACCTGGTCATGGATATGCCGAAGTCCCTGTGTGCTTTCGGTGGTCTGGATGCCGTCACTCACGCCCTGGAAGCTTACGTTTCCGTACTGGCTTCTGAGTTCTCCGACGGTCAGGCTCTGCAGGCTCTGAAACTGCTGAAAGAAAACCTGCCAGCGTCCTACCATGAAGGTTCTAAGAACCCGGTAGCTCGTGAGCGCGTACACAGTGCAGCAACCATCGCGGGTATCGCATTTGCGAACGCCTTCCTGGGCGTATGTCACTCCATGGCGCACAAACTGGGCTCTCAGTTCCACATTCCTCACGGTCTGGCGAACGCCCTGCTGATCAGCAACGTTATTCGTTATAACGCGAACGACAACCCAACTAAACAGACTGCTTTCAGCCAGTATGACCGCCCACAAGCGCGTCGTCGTTACGCTGAAATCGCTGACCATCTGGGTCTGTCTGCACCGGGCGACCGTACCGCAGCGAAAATCGAAAAACTGCTGGGTTGGCTGGAAGAGATCAAAGCTGAACTGGGTATTCCTAAATCTATCCGTGAAGCTGGCGTACAGGAAGCTGACTTCCTGGCACACGTCGACAAACTGTCTGAAGATGCGTTTGATGACCAGTGTACCGGTGCTAACCCACGCTATCCGCTGATTGCTGAACTGAAACAGATCCTGCTGGATACTTTCTACGGTCGTCAATTCGTAGAAGGCTCAGTTGAAGAGAAGAAAGAAGCAGCGCCAGCTAAAGCAGAGAAAAAAGCGAAGAAATAACTCGCCGATTTGTTGCTGAAAGCATGAAAAACAAGCCCCATCAATGATGGGGCTTTTTTTATGCCTGACAGGCCGAAATAAATAGACTCTGCGTTCACTCACCGTCGCTAAAACGGCAGCAAACGCATCAGGAGAGGATTAACAAGAACGACAGGTCTTACGATGCTTATCCTGAATGACGGCCAGAGAGCCTTCTTCCAGCGCTTCTTTGTAGTGTTTACGACACACGGACACGTATCGCTCGTTACCGCCAATCACCACCTGCTCGCCTTCGTTATATGGCCTGCCCTCCTGATCGAGGCGCAGTACCATGCTGGCCTTACGGCCGCAGAAGCAAATCGTTTTTAGCTCCACCAGTTTATCGGAGAGCGCAAGCAGATACTGGCTCCCCCCGAACAGCTCGCCACGGAAATCGGTTCTCAGTCCGTAGCATAATACGGGAATATCCAGGTTATCTACCACGTCAGACAGCGCGTAGACCTGCTCACGCGTCAAGAACTGGCATTCATCCACTAGCACGCAATTAACCGGCTCACGTGCGTTCTCTGCGCTTATTTCATCGAACAGGTTACTTGCCTGATTAAAAAGCTTTGCGGGTGAAGAGAGACCAATTCGTGAGCTGACTTTGCCAGCGCCAAAGCGGTCGTCTATTTCAGCGGTATAAACAACGGTGCGCATACCCCGTTCCTGGTAATTGTATGACGACTGTAAAAGCGCCGTCGACTTCCCCGCATTCATTGCTGAGTAGTAGAAATAAAGTTGTGCCATTGGCTGAGGCGTCCTAATCGATACGTTTTTTAAACGGGGCGCAGTCTAACATATTTACCCCCAAGCTTCCTGTGTCATCCCACTGCTATGCATACGTACATATCAAGAAAGCACGCATCGTACAGCTGGACACAACGCTGCGTCCAATATTAAACAAACCCTCAACGAACGTCTTGCATAATTATGTGACATGCATCGGTAACATCATCATTAGACTCAATTATTTAGTGTTTTTTTCAGACGCCTACCCAACTGCCGCACTTCTACCGAACAGTAAAAAATAGCTAGCGGGGTTAATAGTTGAAAAGATTAATGAGTCCATCACTGAAAATGTGATCGACCACAATTTGTGTAGCGAAGTGCTCACCATTGTTATCTGTAAATTAAACGTAACCATCAGCAAAATAACATCGCCATAACTATGGGCATAAACCAGTACACCCTTTAGCATCACACGGTTATTGTCACTACGCGGCAATGAACTTACTCACCGAAAGTATACAATTTATCACCACTCACTATCAGTCAAATAGATGAATATCCATGAGGACAATCAGCGGCGGAAAGCGCAGAGTGGTCGTAGGAACGGAAGGATAGCGCCATTCATCATCTTATAAAGTCGTGCGTTGCACTGATGCATGCAGGCTAATACATAAGGTTGATATTTATCCATACGGAGTATATTTACGTGTAAAAACACACCTACACCCCGCGTGTTATCGCGATTCCCCCCTAGCAATAAGCCGAGTGAAGATGTCGCTGCTCATCAGCAATTTAACTTATACATATTAAATATCGCACCAAATAACACGTTATTTTGAATTCCTTACATTCTTCCCTATTGCACAACTGAATTTATCGCTCTATTATTACCTCAACAAACCACCCCACAATATAAGTTTGAGATTACTACAATGAGCGAAGCACTTAAAATTTTGAACAACATCCGTACTCTTCGTGCGCAGGCAAGAGAATGCACCCTTGAAACGCTTGAAGAAATGCTGGAAAAATTAGAAGTTGTTGTTAACGAGCGCCGTGAAGAAGAAAACGCAGCAGCCGCTGAGATCGAAGAACGCACTCGTAAACTGCAACAATATCGTGAAATGCTGATTGCAGACGGAATTGATCCGAACGAACTGCTGAATAGCATGGCTGCTGCTAAAGTTGGCACTAAAGCTAAACGCGCTGCGCGTCCTGCTAAATATAGCTATGTTGACGAGAACGGCGAAACCAAAACCTGGACTGGCCAGGGTCGTACTCCAGCAGTCATCAAAAAAGCAATGGATGAGCAGGGTAAAACCCTGGATGATTTCCTGCTGTAAGGTTAATCCATCTGCTTCGTAAAAAGTCCCGCTTCGGCGGGATTTTTTATATCTGAAAAATGTGACAACTGATAACCAGCAGGCACATTGGCGCTCATTTTTTATCCATTTGTGTTATTTAGAAATAAAAAAAGCCGGGTCTCCCCGGCTTTAGCGACATTCGTTAAATTACTTCGCGACGCCCAGCGTCTCTTGCAGCCAGGTTTTAAAATCTTCACCCAGCGTATTGTGACGAATACCGTATTCGACAAATGCCTGCATATAACCGAGTTTATTCCCGCAATCGTGGCTTTTGCCTTTCATGTGATACGCTTCAACCGTTTCTTTCTCGATCAGCATATCAATGGCGTCGGTTAACTGAATTTCGTCGCCAGCGCCCGGAGGGGTTTTGGCAAGCAGAGCCCAGATTTCAGAACTCAACACATAGCGACCCACAACAGCGAGGTTAGAAGGCGCAACGTCCGCTTTCGGCTTCTCGACAACACCAACCATCGGCACGCTGTCGCCAGGGTTCAGGGTAGCCCCTTTACAGTCAACGACACCGTATGCCGTCACGTCAGCAACCGGTTCGACCATGATCTGGCTTGCGCCCGTTTCATCGAAACGTGCAATCATGTCAGCAAGGTTTTCACGGCTTAAGTCAGACTCGTATTCATCAAGAATCACGTCCGGCAGGATCACGGCAACAGGTTCATCCCCTACCACCGGATGCGCGCACAGTACCGCGTGTCCAAGACCTTTTGCCAGCCCTTGACGGACCTGCATGATGGTCACATGCGGAGGGCAGATAGACTGCACTTCTTCAAGAAGCTGACGTTTTACGCGCTTCTCCAGCATGGCTTCAAGCTCAAAGCTGGTGTCAAAGTGGTTCTCAATGGAATTCTTAGAAGAATGGGTCACCAGTACAATTTCAGTGATACCAGCTGCAATACACTCGTTCACAACATACTGAATTAAAGGCTTATCCACCAAAGGCAGCATTTCTTTAGGAATTGCTTTGGTAGCCGGCAGCATCCTTGTACCTAATCCCGCCACCGGGATAACAGCCTTTCTTACTTTCGAATTTAGGGCAGCCATTCAAATCTCCTGAACTGTTCAAACTTTGAACTTGCTCGTTAATTAATAACGCATTAAGTATATCATCACAGCCACATGAGGCTGGTCCGAAAAGGATGCGTTGACCTCGAATTAAGATAAATACTCGAAGACGTAGAGCTACAGGAGGGAACGCCACTCATAAACTCACGTACAGATTATTCGCTGTAACGAAAGTTATTGAGACTGGCTAACGCACCAGCACGCTGAAACATGACGAGTATATCCACATCAATTTGGCAGATAGTATCACTATGGCAGATAAGCTGTTAAAGCTATCCCTGTAAAAAAATGCGTTTGCTCATTCCGCAGACAACATTAAGCGCAAACGGCCACCTGAACCCCAAATCTGGCACTGCCATGAGGTGCAACGTTGACTTATTTGATTGAGATAAGCCGTTCCTAACGTCCCTAACGGGACACCATTGCTTATTTGTATTTGATGCTCGCCGGTATTTAACGTTCCATTCAAACCAGCCGACACAAGGATCAGATTTTTTAATCCGCTATGGTAATAGCCAACCAATAGAGGGAACTGCCCAGGAAGATTTGCCTGACGTAAAAGCTGATTGACCTGTTTTAACAAACTCCCCAATTCAGGTAGGCGTTGCCCCTGATGTGAAAGCTGTTCCTGTAACAAGCCATTAAAAAGCACGCGAAGTAATAGTGCGGCCAAAACGCCATTATCGCCGGCCCGGGTAACATCAAGACAATAAAACGCCAGGTCCTGTTCTGACAACGGTGCAATATCCAGAACCAGTCCAGGGGCATCCACCGCCATTAATTGGCGATAATTTATACGGCAGTGTGAAATATTTTGTTGTACCGGCGGCTGTAACTCCTGCAAGAGTTTAGCGGCGGCGGCAGGATTGTTAACCAGGGCATCCCAATCCTCAAACAGACGCTCTTCTTCCTCAACCCGTGAATTAAACATATTGGGATAGAGGCAGGCGAGCACGGTCTCCCGCAAGCGATTAAGATCCTTCACCGGTTTTAATAAGACATCCTGCACCCCAAGGCGTAATGCCTTGGCGATATCAGCCATATTCTCGGTGGCGGAGATAATCAGAATAGGTATCTGCTCTCCCGCATTACGAACGTGCTCGACCAACTGGAGGCCGTTCATGCGCGGCATGGCAAGGTCGCAAATCATCAGATCGGGCTTCTGATTAACCATTTGCGCTAAGGCGTCGACGCCATCTTGCGCCAACAGCGTATTCGCGCCCAATGACGAAAGCCATGAATCCATAAGTGAGCGGAAAACGGGTTCGTCTTCGACTATCAAAATCTGTTTTCCCGCCAACGGCTGCGTCATGATGTCTCCCCTGCCCGACGATAAGTAAATAGTGGCATGCTATTGTGATAATCGCCTTTCAGAATTTGCTGAAGTAGTCGAAAAAAATGCCTTAAGTTGAACTCTGTACTAGAGGCAAAAGCTCATCTGTCTTTTTTTCAACCGCTTGTTGACCAGCGGCTATCGCAGATGAGGCTCGATGGAAATCCAGAGTTGAAATCTGGGAGCAAAACGGCTGCAATATAATATCTGGCGGGTCACCGGCCATACGGTTTCGCTTCAGCCTGTTTTCCAGGACTTGTATTGAGGTTGTCATGATCTCCATCGCCGTCGGTGCAACAACCGACCGACGAGCAGCAACTTGCCCTAACCGGGCGCGAAGGCGCTCATGCCATGATAGCTCATCTGGTGATTCATTCATCTCGGTATCAGGCTGAATATTGACAGACAGAAGATCCTGCTGCATAAGATGTGCGTCATGCTGCAAATCAACCGCAATCACAATATCAGCACCCAGCGCACGTGTGAGCGATACCGGTACCGGGTTGACCACCGCACCATCGACAAGCCAATAGCCATTGTGCAACACCGGCGCCATCAGCCCAGGGATGCTGCATGACGCGCGTACCGCCATATGGAGATCGCCTTCTGTAAACCAAAGTTCGCGCCCGGTACTAAGGTTGGTGGCAACGGCAGCAAAGCGTCGCTCGCATTGTTCAATCACCTCGTTAGGCATAATCTGTCGGTAGTGGTTAAAGACGCGTTCCCCACGCAGTAGCCCACCCCGCCGCCACGAAAGATCCATGAGGCGAAGCACGTCCCAGTAGCTGAATGAGCAGACCCATTTTTCTAGTTCAGGCAGACGGTTGCTGGCATACGCCGCCCCCACCAACGAGCCGATTGAGCATCCTGCAACGATATCAATCTCGATACCCATTTCCTGTAGCGCTTTAATGACGCCAATATGTGACCAGCCCCGCGCAGCTCCCGAGCCTAATGCCAGGCCAATTTTAAGTTTTCTCATTGCGACCGATGAACATCCTCTTACTGATAGCGTGGCATCATTGCCAGCGCTCGGTTAACATAGTGCTATCAGGCGTTAATTCGCCGTTAATTATCGATTCAGGAGTTGTCTTTGTCTGAACTTTGCCCTTGCGGTAGCGCTCTCGAGTATAGCTTATGTTGTCAGCGTTATCTGTCCGGTAGCGAATGCGCTCCCGAGCCAGCGTTGCTGATGCGCTCACGTTACAGCGCCTTCGTTAAACGGGATGCCGACTATCTGGTAAAAACCTGGCACCCTTCGTGTCAGGCGGCGGCGTTCCGCGACGATATTCAGAACGGGTTTTCCAAAACCGAATGGCTTGGGCTTACCGTATTTGCTACCGAAGCGGGCCGTACACCTGAAGAAGGTTTTGTCAGCTTCGTTGCCCGTTTTCATGAAAATAACAAGAATGGTGCCATCATTGAGCGTTCACGATTCTTAAAAGAAAACGGCCAGTGGTACTATATTGATGGCACACGACCGGTCATTGGCAGAAACGATCCCTGCCCGTGCGGCTCTGGCAAAAAATTTAAAAAATGCTGTGGGCAATAAACCCAATAACAGCTTCGCAAACATCATCAACAGGATTTACCCGGCAATGCATTCCATACAACGTAAAGTTCTTCGCACCATCTGCCCTGACCAAAAAGGGCTTATCGCGCGCATCACCAACATCTGCTACAAGCACGAATTAAACATCGTGCAAAACAATGAGTTCGTCGATCACCGCACCGGACGCTTCTTTATGCGTACCGAACTGGAAGGGATCTTTAACGACTCTACCCTGCTCGCAGACTTAGACAGCGCGCTGCCGGAAGGTTCTGTTCGCGAATTAAACCCTGCAGGCCGTCGCCGTATCGTGATTCTGGTAACGAAAGAAGCTCACTGCCTTGGCGATCTGTTGATGAAAGCCAACTACGGCGGCCTGGACGTCGAAATTGCTGCCGTTATCGGCAACCATGAAACGCTGCGTACCCTGGTTGAGCGTTTTGGTATTCCTTTCCAACTGGTTAGCCACGAAGGGCTAGCGCGTGAAGAGCACGATAAATTAATGGCCGATGCCATTGCAGCACACGAGCCGGACTACGTGGTGCTGGCAAAATATATGCGTGTGCTGACGCCTGAGTTCGTCTCTCGCTTCCCGAACAAGATTATCAACATCCACCATTCGTTCCTGCCAGCGTTTATCGGGGCGCGTCCTTACCATCAGGCCTATGAACGTGGTGTGAAGATTGTGGGTGCGACGGCGCACTACGTAAACGACAATCTGGACGAAGGTCCAATCATCATGCAGGACGTGATTCACGTCGATCATACCTACACTGCAGAAGATATGATGCGTGCCGGTCGGGACGTAGAGAAAAACGTACTGAGCCGCGCGCTTTATCAGGTATTAGCGCAGCGCGTCTTCGTTTACGGTAACCGGACGATCATTCTTTAATCACTTGAGAAATGAATTGATTAGCTTTAATCCGTTACGGATGAAAAGTACGCAAACAGTTCATTTTTGGTAAACGAATGCTTTACAGCGGCGCGTCATTTGATATGATGCGCCCCGCTTCCCGAGAAGGAAGCAGGCCAGTAAAACCAAGCATTGCCCCGTGGTGGGGTTCCCGAGCGGCCAAAGGGAGCAGACTGTAAATCTGCCGTCATCGACTTCGAAGGTTCGAATCCTTCCCCCACCACCATCTCTAAGCTTTACCTACAATTTGAATTACCCCAGTGGTGGGGTTCCCGAGCGGCCAAAGGGAGCAGACTGTAAATCTGCCGTCATCGACTTCGAAGGTTCGAATCCTTCCCCCACCACCATCATTTCTTGAAAGCACCCCACTAAATTAAAACGCTAAAAATCTATATCCTGCCCAAACAGGGAAGAATGAGAAGCTTCGACTAAGGTTCGATTCGAGCGTAGCGAGAAAGCGTTGCCGCAGGTAACGACCCGAAGGGCGAGGCGCGCAGCGCTGAGTAATCCTTCCCCCACCACCATCACTTCTTGATACTATCTCACTTAATCAAAACGCTAAAATTCTATATTCTGCCCATGCGGGGAAGGATGAGAAGCTTCGACTAAGGTTCGATTCGAGCG
>CP070603.1:2247721-2247868 GCA_016939855.1 Kluyvera ascorbata | reverse complement strand
GAGTAATCCTTCCCCCACCACCATCTTCTCTCGGTAGTACCTCCTTCGATTAAATATTCAAATATTTCTCTGTTATTCCTCGAGCGCTATCTTGCCTCTCTGCCATATATATCCCGGCGGCGCTGCGCTTGGCCGGGCTACAAATGC
>CP070603.1:2242214-2247712 GCA_016939855.1 Kluyvera ascorbata | reverse complement strand
CGTGTAGCCCGGCCAAGCGCAGCGCCGCCGGGGAACAGGCCGCACAAACAAAAAACCCCGCCGAAGCGGGGTTTAGCACGTCACAGCACCGTATTAATGGCGCGCACGAACAATCTGGTACTTGCGGGTCAGGTACTCGACCGGCACGCTCCAGATGTGCACCAGGCGCGAGAATGGGAACAACAGGAACAACGTCATCCCCAGCACCAGGTGCATACGGTAGATAAACGCCACGCCGTCCAGGTGTGCGGAAGCGCCACCGTGGAAGGTCACCACGGACTGCGCCCAACCCACCAGTTTCATCATCTCGCTACCGTCCATATGCTGCGCAGAGAACGGAATCGTCAGCAGCCCCAGCGCACACTGGATAACCAGAACGGACAGCACCAGAATATCAGCACCGGTCGTCGTGGCACGCACGCGCGGGCTGAACAGACGGCGTTTAAGTAACAGCACACCGCCTACCAGACACATCAAGCCAGCCGCGCCACCGCCAAACATCGCCATCTTCTGTTTTACTTCCAGCGGCAGCCACGCTTCATACATCCAGTGCGGGGTCAGCATACCCAGGAAGTGACCGGCGAACACGCCCAGAATCCCGAGGTGGAACAGGTTAGACGCCAGGTTCATCCCTTTGCGATCCAGCATCTGGCTGGAAGCAGCGCGCCAGGTGTACTGACCGTAGTCGTAACGTAGCCAGCTACCAATCAGGAAGACAGAACCCGCAATGTACGGATAAATGTCAAAGAAGAACATATTCAGGAAGTGCATTATTGCTGTCCTCCGTTAGAGATATTCAGATATTGCGGGGCCACGGCTCCAGCAAAACGACGCTGGTGATGAGTAATTTCCGAGTCACCACAGCCCTGGTCGGCAAAGAATTTCACCTGCTCTTCTTCCCACACCGCATCCAGCGCCTGAGGCGTATCATCGCGGGCTTCGTCCGCAATTTTTTCAGCCACTTTCGTTTCATCTACCGCGCTGTTTGCGAGCTTCAGCAACTGCTCAAACAGCACCGCATAACGACTCTCACGCTGCTGCAGACGCGCGCAGAGCAGCGCCAGAATCGGTGCGATGTCCTGCAAGCCGCCAATCGCTTCGCTCTCTGGCAGCTGCGCCAGATATTCCAGGTACAGCGGCAGGTGATCCGGCAGCTCGCGGCTGTCCAGCACCAGACCGTGCTGCTCATACTGGTTCAGCAGATCGACCATCGCCTGACCACGGTCACGAGACTCGCCGTGAACGTGTTCAAACAACAGCAGCGACGTCGCGCGGCCACGGTCAAACAGTTCGCTATAAGCAGCCTGAGCATCCAGCAGATCCTGCGCGGTTAAATCGCGCAGGAAGACGCCCAGAGTCTGGGCATCCGCTTTTTCCAGTTTTTCTGATTCAGACAGAACGTCAAAGAGTTCGCCTTGATGCTGCCATAAGGCAGCATCCGGGTACTCAAGGAGACGTGAAATCACCACGAGTTCAATCATGCGTGTGGCTCCGTTTTGCTGCTCACATCCACAGAATCAATACGGCGGCTGTTGAACAGATTAAACTTGGTATCAGAACCGTGGCAGCCGTCGCCGAAGCTAAAGCCACAACCACTTTTCTCTGGGAACGCATCACGAGCCTGTTCGCGATGGCTGCTTGGCACAACGAAACGATCTTCGTAGTTAGCAATCGCCAGATAACGATACATTTCCTGAGCCTGCGCTTCGGTCAGACCCACCTCTTCCAGCGCACGGGTATCGATAACGCCATCGACCGTTTCCGTACGTTTGAAGTGGCGCATCGCCAGCATACGTTTCAGCGCCAGCAGCACCGGCTGGGTGTCACCTGCGGTCAGCAGATTCGCCAGGTACTGAACAGGGATGCGCAGACTTTCGACGTCCGGCAGGATACCGTTACTACCCAGTTCGCCCGCATCGGCGGCGGACTGAATTGGTGACAGCGGCGGCACGTACCAGACCATCGGCAGCGTGCGGTATTCCGGGTGCAGCGGCAGCGCCAGTTTCCAGTCCATCGCCATTTTGTAAACCGGCGATTTCTGTGCGGCATCAATCACGCTCAGCGGGATACCGTCTTTCTGCGCCTGCTCGATCACTTTCGGATCGTTCGGATCGAGGAACACGTCCAGCTGACGTTGATACAGGTCCTTCTCGTTCTCGGTGCTTGCTGCGGTTTCAATCGCATCCGCGTCATACAGCAGCACGCCGAGGTAACGAATACGGCCTACGCAAGTTTCTGAACACACGGTCGGCTGACCCGCTTCAATACGCGGATAGCAGAAGATGCATTTTTCAGACTTGCCGCTCTTCCAGTTGAAGTAGATTTTTTTGTATGGGCAACCGGTGATGCACATACGCCAGCCGCGGCATTTATCCTGATCGATCAGTACGATGCCGTCTTCTTCACGCTTGTAAATCGCACCGCTCGGGCAGGTCGCGACACATGCCGGGTTAAGGCAGTGCTCGCACAGGCGCGGCAGGTACATCATGAAGGTATTTTCGAACTGGCCGTACATTGCCTTCTGCATGTTCTCGAAGTTCTTGTCTTTCGACAGCTTCTCGAACTCACCACCGAGGTCGTCTTCCCAGTTTGGACCCTTGGTGATTTTGTCCATACGCTTGCCGGTAATCAGCGAGCGTGGACGTGCAATCGGCTGCGCCTTGCTATCAGCCGGCGCGTTGTGCAGCGTCTGATAGTCAAAATCGAACGGCTCGTAGTAATCATCCAGCCCCGGCAGATGCGGGTTGGCGAAGATTTTACCCAGCAGCAGCGCTTTGTTACCCATGCGCGGTACCAGCTTGCCGTTGATTTTACGGATCCAACCGCCTTTGTACTTCTCCTGGTCTTCCCAGTCGGTCGGGAAACCGGTACCTGGCTTGGTTTCAACGTTGTTGAACCATGCGTACTCGGTCCCTTCACGGCTGGTCCAGACGTTTTTACAGGTCACTGAACAGGTATGACAGCCGATGCATTTATCGAGATTCAGCACCATGCCGACTTGTGAACGAATTTTCATTTTACGCTCTCCTGTACCTGGTCATTGCCTTCGCCGTCCAACCAGTCAATGTTCTTCATCTTACGTACCACCACAAACTCATCACGGTTCGAACCCACGGTACCGTAGTAGTTAAAGCTGTAAGCCAGGTGCGCATAGCCGCCGATCATGTGCGTCGGTTTTGGCGTGATGCGGGTCACTGAGTTATGGATACCACCGCGTTGACCGGTAATTTCTGAACCCGGCAGGTTAACAATACGTTCCTGCGCGTGGTACATCATGGTCATCCCTGCCGGTACACGCTGGCTCACGACTGCACGTGCGGTCAGCGCGCCGTTGTTGTTGAAGACTTCAATCCAGTCGTTATCTTCGATACCGATCTCTTTGGCATCTTCTTCGCTCATCCACACCACCGGACCGCCGCGACCTAAGGTCAGCATCAGCAGGTTATCGCTGTAGGTTGAGTGAATACCCCACTTCTGGTGCGGAGTCAGGAAGTTCAGCGCCTTCTCTGGGTTGCCGTTTGATTTCTTGCCCATCACCTCTTTCACCGAACGGGTGTCGATAGGTGGGCGGTAAACCAGCAGGCTTTCACCGAAGTCACGCATCCACTGGTGGTCCTGATACAAGGACTGACGACCAGACAGCGTACGCCATGGAATCAGCTCGTGAACGTTGGTATAGCCAGCGTTGTAAGAGACGTGTTCGTCTTCCAGACCGGACCAGGTTGGGCTGGAAATAATCTTGCGCGGCTGCGCCTGAATATCACGGAAGCGAATTTTCTCGTCTTCTTTATTGAGCGCCAGATGCGTGTGGTCACGACCGGTAAACTCGCTGAGCGCCGCCCAGGCTTTCACCGCCACCTGACCGTTAGTTTCCGGTGCAAGGGTGAGGATCATCTCTGCTGCATCAATCGCGGTATCCAGCATCGGCTGGCCTTTCGCCGGGCCTTCTGCTTTGGTGTAGTTGAGCTTACGCAGCAGATCCATTTCGCTCTGGGTGTTCCAGGCAATCCCTTTACCGCCGTTACCGATTTTTTCCATCAATGGTCCGATGGAGGTAAAGCGCTCGTAGGTGGCCGGATAATCACGTTGAACCGGGATAATGTGTGGCGCGGTTTTACCTGGGATCAGGTCACATTCGCCTTTTTTCCAGTCCTTCACGTCTAACGGCTGTGCCAGTTCGGCCGCAGAGTCATGCTGGATTGGCAGCGTAACAATGTCCGTTTCCTGACCGAGGTGACCCACGCAGACTTCAGAGAATTTCTTCGCTATGCCTTTGTAGATTTCCCAGTCGCTTTTCGATTCCCATGCCGGGTCGACAGCAGCAGACAGCGGATGAATAAACGGATGCATATCCGAGGTATTCATGTCGTCTTTTTCATACCAGGTTGCCGTTGGCAGCACGATATCGGAATACAGACAGGTGCTCGACAGACGGAAGTCCAGCGTCACCACCAGATCCAACTTACCGTCGAGACCGTTATCCTGCCATTCCACTTCTTCAGGCTTCAGACCGCCCTGCTTGCCCAGATCCATCCCCTGAATACCGTGTTCGGTACCCAGCAGGTATTTCAGCATGTATTCATGACCTTTACCGGAAGAACCCAGCAGGTTAGAACGCCAGATGAACAGGTTACGTGGGTGGTTTTTACCGTTTTCTGGCTGTTCAGCCGCAAAACGAATAGTCCCTTCTTTCAGCGCCTTAACGGTGTAATCAACCGGATCCATCCCGGCTTTCTTCGCATCGTCGACAATACGCAGTGGGTTTGTGCCTAACTGCGGTGCAGACGGCAGCCAGCCCATACGTTCCGCACGGACGTTGAAGTCCAGCAGGTGACCGGTGTAGCGAGATTTATCCGCCATCGGCGACAGCAGTTCCTGCGCGGTAACCGACTCATAACGCCATTGGCTGGAGTGGTTATAGAAGTAGGAAGTACTGTTCATATGACGTGCTGGACGCTGCCAGTCAAGGCCAAACGCCAGTGGCTGCCAGCCGGTCTGCGGACGCAGTTTTTCCTGGCCAACATAGTGGGCCCAACCACCGCCGCTCTGACCAATACAACCGCAGAACACCAGCATGTTGATAAGACCACGATAGTTCATATCGAGGTGATACCAGTGGTTAAGACCGGCACCGACGATGATCATCGAACGACCGTGCGTTTTATCGGCGTTATCGGCAAACTCACGAGCGATACGAATAATCTGCGCACTGGATACACCGGTAATTTTCTCAGCCCACGCAGGCGTATACGCCTTGATATCATCGTAGCTGGTTGCACAGTTTTCATCGTTCAGACCGCGATCCAGGCCGTAGTTAGCCATGTTCAGGTCATAAACGGTGGTTACCAGCGCGGTAGTGCCATCGGCCAGCTGCAGACGTTTCACCGGCAGTTTGTGCAGCAGAATATTTTCCAGCTCGACGCTGGTGAAGTGCTCGGTGCCTTCGCCGCCAAAGTACGGGAAGCCCACCTGAGCAACATCGTCGTGGCTACCCAGCA
>CP070603.1:2236212-2241999 GCA_016939855.1 Kluyvera ascorbata | reverse complement strand
CCTTCGCGCTCTTCCAGCATCACCAGCATCGGGAAGTCGGTGTAGCGACGCACGTAGTCGGTGAAGTACTGGCTTGGTTTGTCGAGGTGGAATTCACGCAGCATCACGTGACCCATTGCCAGCGCCATTGCCGCATCGGTACCCTGTTTCGGTGCCAGCCACAGATCGCACAGTTTGGCGATTTCAGCGTAGTCCGGGGTGATAGCGACGGTTTTGGTGCCTTTATAACGAACTTCAGTAAAGAAGTGCGCATCTGGCGTACGGGTCTGCGGAACGTTGGAACCCCAGGCAAGGATGTAGCTGGAGTTATACCAGTCGGCAGATTCCGGCACGTCAGTCTGCTCACCCCAGGTCTGCGGAGAAGCAGGTGGCAGGTCACAGTACCAGTCGTAGAAGCTCAGGCAGGTACCGCCAATCAAGGAAAGGTAACGTGCGCCGGAGGCGTAGGAGACCATCGACATCGCTGGAATTGGCGAGAAGCCAGCCACGCGGTCTGGACCGTAAGTTTTCACGGTGTAAACGTTGGACGCGGCAATCAGCTCGTTCACTTCCTGCCAGGAGGAGCGAACGAAGCCGCCGCGGCCACGTGCTTGTTTGAAGCTTTTTGCTTTGTCGGCATCTTCAATAATGGATGCCCAGGCATCAACCGGATCGCTGTGCAGTTTTTTCGCTTCACGCCACATTTTCATCAGGCGTTTACGCATCAGCGGATATTTCAGACGGTTGGCGCTATACAGGTACCAGGAATAGCTCGCCCCACGCGGGCAGCCGCGAGGTTCATGGTTAGGCAGATCCGGACGGGTGCGCGGATAGTCAGTCTGCTGGGTTTCCCAGGTAACCAGACCGTTTTTGACATAAATTTTCCAGCTACAGGAACCGGTGCAGTTTACGCCGTGCGTGGAACGCACAACCTTATCATGCTGCCAGCGCTGGCGGTATCCATCTTCCCAATCCCGGTTGGTATCTAGAATCTGTCCGTGCCCATCGGCAAATGTTTCGCCCTTCTGTTTAAAGTAGCGAAACCGGTCCAGGAATTTACTCATCGGGTCTCTCCTGTTTGGAGCCTGTCGGCTCTCTGATAAATCGACATTGCTGAATTTGCAGCGAAGTTAACGCGCTGAAAGGTGAAGGGAATTGATAACGATCAAGATGGCTTTGCTTAACAAATGCCGTAGAAATGGCACATACCACCAAGGTGGTATACATTCTTATTTTTTAACGTACTGTAAAATAAGGTTTTTTCACGAAAACTACATATTTCAAGATGTAAAAATAAGCCCTATCGGTATTAAGGGGTAGAGCCTTTCTTGCGAGACCTAATCCAGAACGGGCTCGGTGCCAGAGCAGTGAAAAACGCCAATAGTATGTTGTAACTAAGAAGAGAAAAAAATAAAGGCGCGAAACCTCGCGCCTTTATTCAGAAATAACGAAACCCGTTATTTTTTCGCTTTACGACCGTATACCGCCCAGGTCACCACAACGCAGACGATATAGAACACGAGGAACACTTTCATCGCGCCAGCCGGTGAGCCGGTTAAATCCAGGGAAGTACCGAACGCTTTCGGGATAAAGAAACCGCCGATTGCGCCAATCGCTGAGATAAAGCCCAGTGCTGCCGCCGTATCGGTGGCCGCTTCACGCATCGCTTTCTCGTCAGTACCGCCTTCGGCTTTCACGCGATCCATCGTCAGCTTACGGAAGATAACGGAAATCATCTGGAAGGTGGAACCGCTGCCCAGCCCAGCCGTCAGGAACAGCGCCAGGAAGACCACATAGAAAGCGACGAAGTTACCGCCCACGCCGTTGGTTGGCAGAGTCATGAACAACAGCGCACTGAACACCGCCATCAGGATGAAGTTAATCAGCGTCACGCGAGTCCCGCCCAGACGGTCGGAAATCGCCCCACCGGCAGAGCGCGCCAGGGCACCGATAAACGGACCGAAGAAGGCATAATGCAGGATCTGAATTTCCGGGAACTGGGTTTTTGACAGCATCGCAAAACCGGCGGAGAAGCCGATAAACGAACCGAAGGTCGCCAGATACAGCAGGCTCATGATCCACAGGTGACCACGTTTCAACACCGGCAACTGCTCTTTAAGCGACGCCTTAGACGTGGCCAGCTCGTTCATGCCGAACCAGGCCGCGATGGTGAAGATGGCCAGGAACGGTACCCAGATCCACGCCGCGTTCGCCAGGAACAGCTCGCTGCCGTCAGGCTGCGTCACGCCATGGCTACCAAATACCGCAAAGATAGAGAGAGAAACCGCCAGTGGAGCCACCAGCTGCATCACGCTCACGCCCATATTGCCGAGGCCGCCGTTAAGGCCTAGCGCACCGCCCTGCTTCGCTTTCGGGAAGAAGAAACTAATGTTCGCCATGCTGGACGCAAAGTTTGCACCCGCGAAGCCGCACAGCAGAGAGATAATGATGAAGGTGCTAAACGGCGTGGAGGTGTCCTGAACGGCAAAGCCCAGCCATACGCAAGGAATGATAAGGATCCCGGTGCTGAACGCGGTCCAGCGACGACCACCCACCAGCGGTACCATAAAGGAATACGGTACGCGCAACAGTGCGCCGGAAACGGAAGGTAACGCGGTCAGCATGAACAGCTGATCGGTTGTAAACTGGAAGCCCACTTTTGGTAAATTGACCGCAACCGCACTGAACAGCATCCAGACGCAGAATGCGAGCAGCAAGCATGGAACTGAAATCCACAGGTTCCGGCTAGCGACGCGATGACCGCGTTCCTGCCAGAATGCCGGATCTTCCGGACGCCAGTCGGTAATGACAGCGCCGGTTGCCCTTTCCGGGGCAGTGGAGTGACTCATAGACACCTCTGATTATTAATATCAACCCCTGCCACATTAGGGTTTACACCGCGCGGTAAGTTGATATAAATCAAAGGAAAAGTCGGCATTATATTGCTTAAAAATAAATCATCACCCTTTATGGGTAGGCTTTTATGGTTAAAAAAACCTGCTTTTTCACGTGGCTGTTACGCTCATACCCCTCTACCCCCGCCATCTCAACTATTATGGAAATAAAGGAGTAACTCTTTAGGGGTATGGGTATACTCCAGGCGATAGTCGAAAATAACGCCACTCGCCGGAGAGTTTTCCGTCAGGAGCCTTATCGCACCATGTTCAGACGTTTTTTTACACCACTCACGCTGGTGAATCAACTGGCCCTCATCGTACTGCTGTCTACCCTTATCGGCGTGGCAAGTATGATGATTTCCGCACGCCTGGTGAACGGCGTGCAGGGCAGCGCGCACGCCATTAACCAGGCCGGTTCGCTGCGCATGCAGAGCTATCGCCTGCTGGCCGCTATTCCGGTGGATAAGAACGACAAGCCACTGTTTGAAGAGATGCAAAAAACGGTCTTCAGCCCAGAATTACAGCTGGCCGCCGAACGCGATGGCCAGGTGAAGCAGCTTCACGAACTCCAGCAATACTGGCTGAACCATCTGGCACCGGATATTAGTCAGGCGAAAAATCCGGACGAAGTCGCCAGCGATCTTGCCGGTTTTGTAAATCGCATAGACCAACTGGTCACCGTCTTCGATCACACTACCGAACAGCGCATCTCCCATGTGGTGTGGATGCACCGGCTGCTGGCCTTTTTCATGGCGGTATTACTTATCTTTACCGTCTTCTGGCTGCGCACCCGGCTGCTGCACCCGTGGCGACAGCTCCTGCGCATGGCCGAAGCCATCAGCCATCGCGATTTTACCCATCGCACGCAAATCAGCGGCCGCAACGAAATGGCTACTCTCGGCATGGCGCTGAACAATATGTCCGCCGAACTCGCGGAGAGCTACGCCTCGCTGGAGCGTCGTGTCCAGGAGAAAACCGCCGGGCTGGAGCAGAAAAATGCGATTCTCTCTTTCCTGTGGCAGGCTAACCGACGCCTGCATTCCAGCGTGCCGCTGTGCGAACGCATCTCTCCGGTGCTGAACGGCCTTCAGGAACTGACCCCGCTACGGGAAATTGAAGTCCGGGTTTACGATACCGAAGATGAAGATAACCATCAGGAATTCAGCTGTCACTCCGGCTGGGAGTGCGACGACCGGGGCTGTTATCTCTGCCCGCGCGACGTCGATACCGCAGCGCACGACGGCATCACGCTGAAATGGCGGCTGACCGACCCGCGCAACCAGTACGGCATCCTGCTGGCGACATTGCCGCACGGCCGCGAGCTGAGCCACGATCAGCAGCAGTTGGTTGATACTTTACTCGAGCAAATCACCTCAACGCTGGCGCTGGATAAACAGCTTGAACGTCAGCAGCAGCTTATCGTGATGGAAGAGCGCTCAACGATTGCCCGCGAGCTTCACGACTCCATCGCCCAGTCGCTCTCCTGTATGAAGATGCAGGTCAGCTGTTTGCAGATGATGCAAAAAGAACAGTCGTCTGAGGAAAGCCGAGAGCTGCTAAGCCAGGTGCGTAATGAACTGAACACCTCGTGGGCGCAACTGCGTGAACTGCTGACCACCTTCCGCCTGAAGCTGACCGAGTCCGGCCTGCGCCCAGCGCTGGAGGACAGTTGCCAGGAATACAGCAGCCATTTCGGCTTCCCGGTGCAGCTCGACTATCAGCTACCGCCGCGTTACGTGCCGTCGCACCAGGCGATTCACCTGCTGCAAATCGCCCGCGAGGCCTTAAGCAATGCGCTTAAGCACTCACAGGCAACAGAAGTGAAAGTCAGCGTTACCCAACAAAACAACCAGGTCAAACTGGTGGTGGCCGACAACGGCTGCGGCGTCCCGCTGCATGCTGAACGCAGCAACCATTATGGCCTTATTATTATGCGTGACCGCGCACAAAGCCTGCGTGGCGATTGCCAGGTTCGTCGTCGTGAAAGCGGCGGCACCGAAGTCGTGGTTACGTTTGTCCCCGAACAATCGCTTTCTACTCCCCAAGGAGATACTCATGAGTAATCAGGAACGGGCTACTATCCTGTTAATTGACGATCATCCTATGCTGCGTACCGGCGTGAAACAGCTGGTCAGTATGGCATCAGATATTCAGGTTGTAGGCGAAGCCAGCAATGGTGAACAAGGAATTGAACTGGCAGAAACCCTCGATCCCGATCTGATTCTGCTCGATCTCAACATGCCCGGCATGAACGGTCTGGAAACCCTCGACAAGCTGCGTGAGAAATCACTGTCTGGCCGTGTTGTGGTGTTCAGCGTCTCCAACCATGAAGAAGACGTGGTCACCGCGCTCAAACGCGGCGCTGATGGCTATCTGCTGAAAGATATGGAACCGGAAGATCTGCTGAAAGCCCTGCAACAGGCCGCCGCCGGTGAAATGGTATTGAGCGAAGCCTTAACGCCGGTATTGGCCGCCAGCCTGCGCGCCAACCGCGCGACCTCCGACCGCGATATCAACCAGTTGACCCCGCGCGAGCGCGATATCCTTAAGCTGATCGCTCAGGGCCTGCCAAACAAGATGATTGCCCGCCGTCTGGACATCACGGAAAGCACCGTGAAGGTTCACGTGAAGCACATGCTGAAGAAAATGAAGCTAAAATCCCGCGTCGAAGCCGCAGTGTGGGTGCACCAGGAACGTATTTTCTGACCGTTGCCGCTATGGCGCCATGTCCAACCAGCTATTGCCCTGCGGGGCAAAGCTGACGACAGGTTCGGTCAGCTTCAGCGTTATCTCATTCGAGGTGACGCGCTGCCCCTTGTTATCTTCCACCACCACCGACAGATGCCAGGTATTGCTGGCACCCTGCGTTGGATCCCAGGCCGGCATGATAATGCTCCAGCCATCGGTGTTG
>CP070603.1:2232489-2236112 GCA_016939855.1 Kluyvera ascorbata | reverse complement strand
CCGTTTCATAGCTGGTGAGATCCCACGGCGGCGTTGCCAGATAGACGCTCAGGCTTTTACGCTGACGGAATTCCATCACCGGTAAATTGTTGCGTTCCGGCGCATCATAGCGGCTGCCACGCAGCGTACGGGTTTGCGCCACTTCGTCGGCGGCAAGCTGCTTCTTCAGCGGTACGCCAAAACGATAGTTAACCTTCATGCCGAGATTGTTCTGGTTTACCCCACTCTCTCCCTGCTTGTGCTGGGCACTGAAGGTGAATAACGGCACCGGGGTATAATTAAGGCCAAGGGAGACCGCGACCGGGTTACGGTAGCCGGTGCCGCTGCGGAACAGGTCTACGCTGTCGCCAAAGTATTGCTCGACGCTCAGGCTGGTGTTGATATGGTTATAAGCGGGTATCCAGGCCTGCGCCGTGAGATCGTAACCGCGCGCCATACGCTGTTGCAGCGTCGTGCCCGTGTTCTGCCAATCGTGCAGTGGATAATAGTAGTTGGCAGAAAAGCGCAGGTTCTCGCCCCAGGCTTCCGCGCCCAGACCGCCGCGATCAAGATTGGCATCCAGCAGGCTGTCATAAAAGGTGTTGTAGCCCAGCAGCCACTGTCCGGCGACCCAGCGTTGCCCCAACCCCAGATTCCCCACCAGCCCATCGTCCTGCTGTGTCAGGCCAAACTGGCTCCAGGTGAGATAATGCGTATTATCCTGCAGCGGCACAAACCAACCGCCATGGCTGCCGGTCATCTTGCCCTGGCTGTCCACCAGCAGTTGAATATTGGTATTTCCCCAGGGAGATAACCAGCTTTCTAACTGCTGGTTCATCTGGCCGTTGACCTTATCCTGCAATTGCGTCAGCGCAAACACGCGCGCCTGCTCGCCGGTATCCAACCCGTTATCGGTCATGCTGGCTTCGCCAAAGGCTTTGACCATCTCGGCAAAATGCTTCTCTGCGTCGTGATTTTCCGGGGTGATAGCGAGATCGGGCAGGCTATCAGCCGAGTTATCGAAGGGATGTTCTGCCTCTTCGACAAACGACGTTCGCGCACGCGCGCTGCCGCCAGTCAGTACCAGTAACACCAAAAATGACGAGTAAAAACGCAAAGACAAAACCGCAACCCCATAGCCAGCTTCAAAGCAGACTGGAAAAAACCAGCCCCAGGCTAATCAGTTTAACCCCTTTATGGAGAGGGTTCAGCCTTTGCCCCTCATTTCAGGAATAGCCTGAAGGTGATAAAACCGTCACTTTTATCGTCGTACTTGCCAGCAATGCTTTGAGCTCTGGCACGCAGGAGCCGCAGTTGGTGCCGCATTTCAGCCGTTCACCCAGCTCGCCCGCCGTGCGGCAGCCCTGTTTTTCAATCGCGTCAAGGATGGTTTTTTCGCCAACGCTGAAACAGCTGCAAACAATTTTCCCTACCGCCGGCCGCGCCAGATCCTGTCCGCTCAGCAGCGCATGACGGCCCGTAAGCGTCTGCGGCGACTCACTAAATGCCCGACACACCAGCGAATCGTCCACTTCTGGCAGCCTATGGCTACTCCAGAACCCCAGCATCAACTGGTCGCCCTGCCACGCCAGCAAATGCCAGATATCCCCGGCGTTCGCCACCTGTATCTGCCAGCCGTGCTGCTGACACCAGGCCAGAATATCCTGCTCAATATGACGGTCACTGCAAAGCGTGAGATGGTGCAGCCCGGTTGCGGCTTTACGCCACCAGGTCACATGCCCCGCTAACGGGACTTCATCACGGGAATAAAGTTCGCCCTGCCATACCGGTTGCCAGGGGGCGATACGTACCGCCGTCTGTTTGCTTTCCGGCTGCCCGGAGTGTGGGTCCACCACTGGTGCCACCAGACCGTTGACTTTCCCCTGGCGGGCAAAGCAGTCGTTCCAGTGCATCGGCGTAAACAGCGAACCGCGACGCTGGCTATCGGTTACCACGACTTTGGCCACCATCACGCCGTGCAACGAGCTTATCCGTGAGAGGCCGCCGTGCTGTAGACCGAAATGCTGGGCATCCTGCGGAGCCACTTCAACAATAGGTTGGGAAATATGCTGCATCAGTTTTGGCACGCTACCGGTGCGCGTCATGGTGTGCCACTGGTCGCGGATACGCCCGCTGTTAAGAATGAGTGGGTAAAGCGCCTGAGTCTGGGCCTGCATCCCGCGTGGAGAGACGGGTACCATGCGTACACGAGCGTCGGCACGCCAGCCATGCTTAAGATCCAACGTCTGGACCTGTCCGCTAACCGGCCAACGCACGGGTGCAAGAGCATCCCACGCGTCGCGGCTTAATTCGGCAAGCCCGCTGATATCAAACGCCCGCTGGCCTTCATTTTCATAGCCGGAGAGCGCGGCATGTTCACTAAAGACCTCGTGTGGATGCTGCCAGGCAAACGCCTCACCAAAGCCCAGACGCTGGGCGACACGGGCAATAATCCACCAGTCCGCGCGGGCCTCGCCGGGGGCGGGCAAAAATGCCCGCTGGCGTGAGATCCGCCGCTCTGAATTGGTCACGGTGCCGTTTTTCTCCCCCCAGCCCAGCGCCGGGAAACGAATGTGCGCATAGCGCGAAGTTTCCGTCTGCGCCGAAATCTCAGAGACGATCACCAATTCGCACCGCTTCAGTGCCTGGCTTACCGCGTGGCTGTCCGGCAGTGAAACCGCCGGATTGGTGCCCATGATCCACACCGCTTTCACCTCACCGCGCCCGATGGCGGCGAAAAGATCCACCGCCATCAACCCCGGCGTTTGTGCCAGCCGCTCGGTGCCCCAGAAACGCGCCACCCGGGCGAGGTCGTCCGGTTCAAAATTCATATGCGCTGCCAGCATGGTTGCCAGCCCGCCCACTTCGCGGCCGCCCATGGCATTTGGCTGCCCGGTCAGCGAAAACGGGCCACAGCCTTCGCGATCAAACTTACCGCTGGCAAGGTGGACGTTAATGATGGCATTGCATTTATCGCTGCCGCTGGAGGATTGGTTAATGCCCATGGTGTAGAGCGTGATGGCCCTGGGGGCGGCAATAAAGTCCTGATAAAATGCGGCAACCTCCGCTAACGGCAGCCCGCAAAACGCCGCCACCCGCTCAAGGTTCCAGCATTGTGCCGCCTCCAGCGCGGCGGGCGCATCGGCAAAATCGTCCACGTTTGCGCCGCGCTCGGCGATGGCTTGCAGCAGCCCGACAAACAGCCCGGCATCGGTGCCGGGCGCAATGGCCAGATGACGGTCGGCAATATCGCAGGTCGCCGTGCGCCGGGGATCAATGACCACCACCTTCATCTGCGGGTTTTGCTGCTTCGCCTGCACCAGCCGTTGATAGAGCACCGGGTGGGCCCACGCCGCGTTGGAGCCCACCAGCACCACCAGATCGCTGCGCTCTACGTCCTCATAGCTGCACGGCACCACGTCGGCGCCCCACGCGCGCTTATAGCCGGTGACCGCCGACGACATGCACAGCCGCGAGTTGGTATCAATATTCGCCGCGCCGATAAAGCCTTTCATCAGCTTATTGGCAGCGTAATAGTCCTCGGTCAATAGCTGGCCGGAGGCATAAAACGCCACTGCCTGCGGGCCGTGCTCGGCGATAATCGCCTTTAGCCGCTCACCGGCCACATCCAGCGCCTGCTCCCA
>CP070603.1:2222874-2232461 GCA_016939855.1 Kluyvera ascorbata | reverse complement strand
TGCAACAAACGCCCCTCCAGACCGGTGGTTTCGCCGAGCGCAGAGCCCTTCACGCACAGGCGACCAAAGTTTGCCGGATGCTCCTCATCGCCCCGCACGCTCACCGCACCGTCAACTACGCTTGCCACCACCCCGCAGCCAACGCCGCAATAAGGACAGGTTGTTCGGGTTTCTGTCATGAGGCCTCCGCGCGCATCACCAGCTCCTGGTTGCTGACCCACACGGTGCCTCCTTCAATTTTCACCGGCCAGGCGCGTACCACCGGCTCACCGCTCTCGGAATGGCGACCGTCACGCAGACGAATGCGCTGCTTATAAAGCGGTGAGATAACGATAGGCTCACCGCTGGCATCCCCCAGCAGCCCCCGCGACAGCACGTTGGCCTGACTGCCGGGCTCCAGATTATCCAGCGCGTAAACGTGGCCGTTGAGGCGGAACAGCGCTATCTGCATTTCACCCAGGCGAGCGCCAATCCCGGCCTGCGCGGGAATATCCTCCAGTAAGCAAACTGCCTGCCACGGCTTAGGATGACCTACCGCTGCCGGCAGCGTTGTGACCGGAACAAGCTGCGGCTGGCCGCGCACGGTTTCACGCTGCACCGCTTCGTCTGGCGTATCGCTGTTGACGAATGAGCGGAACTGCATCAGCCGCTGCGGGTCGTTCAGGGTGGTTTGCCATTCGCACTGATAGCTGTCGATAACGCGGGCCATCTCCTGCTCCAGCTCTTCGCCAATGCCCAGCGAATCGTCGAGGATCACGCGGCGTAGATATTCCAGCCCGCCCTCCAGGTTATCCATCCAGGTGCTGGTACGTTGCAGTCGGTCAGCGGTGCGGATGTAAAACATCAGGAATCGGTCGATGGTGCGCAGCAGCGTCGCGTCATCAAGGTCGCTGGCAAACAGATCCGCATGGCGTGGTTTCATGCCGCCGTTGCCGCATAAATAGAGGTTCCAGCCCTTGTCGGTGGCAATCACCCCCACATCTTTGCCCTGCGCCTCGGCGCACTCGCGGGTACAGCCGGAGACCGCCATTTTGATTTTATGCGGCGCGCGCAGCCCTTTGTAGCGATGCTCCAGCGTCACCGCCAGCCCGGTAGAATCCTGCACCCCGTAGCGACACCATGTCGAACCTACGCAGGATTTCACCGTGCGCAGCGACTTGCCGTAGGCGTGGCCGGTCTCAAACCCGGCCTCCACCAGCTCGTGCCAGATAGCGGGAAGTTGCTCCAGGCGCGCGCCAAACAGGTCGATACGTTGGCCGCCGGTTATTTTGCTATATAGCGCGTAGCGTTTGGCTATCTGCCCGATGGCAATCAGCCCGTCCGGCGTCACCTCACCGGCCGGCATCCGTGGTACGACGGAGTAAGTACCGTCTTTCTGGATATTGGCGAAATAACGGTCGTTAGTGTCCTGCAACGGCAGATGCGCCGGTTTGAGCAGGTATTCATTCCAGCATGACGCCAGCACCGAGCCCACCAGCGGTTTGCAAATTTCGCAGCCGTCGCCGTGACCGTAGCGGGCAATCAGTTGCTCAAAGGTGTGAATGCGGTTGACCCGCACCAGGTGATAAATTTCCTGGCGCGAGTACGGGAAGTGTTCGCAGATATCTTTTTTCACCTCCACGCCCTGCTGCGCCAGCTGATATTCCATTACCTGTTTGACCAGCGCGCTACAGCCGCCGCAGCCGGTCGCCGCTTTGGTACAGCTTTTTATTGCCCCCATTTCGCTGGCGCCGTTGCTCACCGCCTGGCAAATATCGCCTTTGCTGACGTTGTGACATGAGCAGATTTGCGCGCTGTCCGGCAGTGCCGCGACGCCAAGCGCTTTCGGCGCGCTGCCTTCCAGCGCCGGTAAAATCAGGGATTCTGGGCGCGACGGCAGCGCCATATCGTTGAGCATCATTTGCAGCAGCGTAGCGTAGTCGCTAGCGTCCCCAACCAGCACGCCGCCGAGCAGCGTTTTGCCGTCGGCGCTGACCACAATCTTCTTATAGATCTGCTCCGGGCCGTGGATCCACTGATAGCTCTGGCTGCCCGGCGTGCGCCCGTGGGCATCGCCAAACGAGGCAACATCAACGCCGAGTAGCTTGAGCTTGGTGCTCATATCCGCCCCGGTAAATTCGCTCGATTCCCCCGCCAGCGCTCCGGCGGCCACCCGCGCCATCTGATAGCCAGGGGCCACCAGACCATAGATTTTGTTATCCCACAGCGCGCATTCACCAATAGCAAAGATATCGCTATCGGAAGTGCGACACTGGTTATCAATGGCGATGCCGCCGCGCTCACCCAGGCGGATGCCGCTGTTGCGCGCCAGTGCGTCCTGCGGGCGAATACCCGCCGAGAACACCACCATGTCGGTGGTCAGGCTTTCACCATCGGCAAACTGCAGCACGAGCCCTTCTTCCGTCTGGCGAATTTCGGTGGTGGCTTTGCTGGTGTGTACGCTCACGCCCAGTTCGGTAATTTTCTCCCGCAGCATGGCGGCACCGCCGTTATCGAGCTGCACCGCCATCAGGTTTGGCGCGAACTCCACCACGTGGGTGTCCAGCCCCAGCTGACGCAGGGCGTTAGCGGCCTCAAGCCCCAACAGACCGCCACCGATCACCACGCCACGGCTGGCCGTTTTGGCAAAGGCAGCAATGGCATCGAGATCGTCCAGGGTACGGTAGACAAAACACCCAGGCAGGGTATTACCGGGAATGGGCGGTACGAACGGATACGAACCGGTAGCCAGCACCAATTTATCCCAATGCAGTTCGTGGCCCTCGGCATTGCGAATGACTCTAGCCTCACGGTCAATGGCCGTTATCGCCTGCGACAATCGCAGTTCGATGCCGTTATCGGCAAAGAAATCGCCCGCCACCATCGAAAGTGATTCGGCGCTGCGGCCGGCAAAATACTCGGATAAATGCACCCGGTCGTAGGCGGCATAGCGCTCTTCGCCCAGCACCACAATCTGATACTGTTCGTGCAACTGGTGGCTGACACACTGCTCAAGAAAATGGTGGCCGACCATCCCGTGCCCGACGACCGCTAATGTTGGTTTTGTCATGGTTTGCGTTCCTGCAGCCGACGGCTGCGTGGTAAAGGGGTCGAATATCCAGCTCGCCTGTGCGGGCTGGACGGTATGCAATAAATCGGTAAAGGCGGCGGCGCTGGTGCCGTCGCCAAGCAGCAATACTCCGGCCAACTGACCGTTTGCCACCAGCAGCCGCCGATAGTGCCCGGTCAGTGGGTCATAGGATGACCACTGGCTATCTCCGTCGATGGCCTGAACCCGCCCGGCGCTGAACAGGTCAATCCCCGTTACCTTCAGGCGGGTACCGCGGTCCTGCCAGTGGAAATCGGCGCGCTGGCTGCCGCAAAGCCTTGCTGCCAGCACGTCCGCCTGCTGCATGCACGGCGCCACCAGGCCGAAAGTTTGTCCGTCAATCTCACAGCATTCCCCAATGGCGCTGACGCCGGGAATGCCCGTCTCGAGCTGGCGGTTGACGACGATCCCGCGCTGGCAAGGAATACCGGCCCGCTGCGCCAGCGCAATGTTGGGGCGAACGCCAGTTGCCATCACCACACGGGTTGCCGGAATGGCACACCCGTTGTTTAGCACCACCGCGTCGGGCGTAATCTGCGCGATACCCGCGCCCAGTTCACAGCCGATGCCACGTTCCGCTAATCGCTGGGCCAATAGTTCGCCCGCCATCTCGTCTAACTGCTGCTCCATCAATCGTTCGCTGCGATGCACTAAAGTGACATTGTCACCTCTTAAGCGCAGCGCGGCGGCGGCTTCTACACCCAGCACTCCGCCGCCAATCACCACCGCATCGCCCGGCGTCGCCAGAATCGCCTCCACGTCGGCGAGGGAGCGGAAGGCAAAAACGTGCGGCAGGTCGATGCCCGGCAGCGGCGGCAGGAAGGGCCGCGAGCCGCAGGTAAACACCAGTTCATCCCACTCCAGCTCGCGCTGGGTGGTGGTCACCCGGCGCGCCTGTACATCAACCGCCATCACCGTTTCACCAAGGCACAGCGTGATCTGATGGTCGTGGTACCACTGCGCCGGTTGCAGCAGCGTCTGGTTAAAATCCTTTTCTCCGCCCAGTACCGGAGAAAGCTGAATGCGGCTATAGGCCGGATGCGGCTCGTCACCGATAAGGGTGATGGCAAACGCCCCCGGCGCGCTCGTGACCAGCATTTCCGCCAGCCGGGTCGCCGCCATCCCGTTACCAATCATCACCAGTCGCCGCATAGAAACCCCTTACGCCGCTTTCGGCTGTTTTTCGTAAAGGAAGTGGAGGATCTGCTGGCGCAGGTGGTGATAGCGACCATCATCCGCCAGCTGCACGCGGTTACGCGGACGCGGCAGGTTAACTTCCAGCACTTCGCCCACCGTGGCTGCCGGGCCGTTGGTCATCATCATCACCCGGTCAGAGAGCAGCACCGCTTCGTCAACGTCGTGGGTAATCAGCACGATGGTGGTGTTCAGAGATTGCTGAATTTGCATCACCGAGTCCTGAAGATGGGCGCGGGTCAACGCATCCAACGCGCCAAAAGGTTCATCCATCAGCAGCACCTTGGGTTTCATTGCCAGCGCTCGGGCAATGCCTACCCGCTGCTTCATGCCGCCGGAGATTTCACCCGGGCGTTTTTGCATGGCATGGCCCATCTGCACGCGCTCGAGGTTGTGCGCAATCCACTCCCGGCGCTCCGCTTTATTCATGGTGTGGCGAAACACCTGGTCCACCGCCAGCGACACGTTGTCAAAGCAGGTGAGCCACGGCAGCAGCGAGTGGTTCTGGAACACCACCGCCCGCTCCGGTCCCGGCCCGGCAATTTCGCGGTTATCGCACAGCAGCCCGCCTTCGGTCGGTAAGGTAATGCCGGCAATCAGGTTGAGCAGCGTCGATTTACCGCAGCCCGAGTGACCAATCAGGCTGACGGTCTCCCCTTCGTGAATATCAAAAGAGACGTTCTGTAAGGCCAGAAACTCACCGCTGGCGGTATGAAAACGCTGGCTCACGGCCTGGACCTGAATTAATGGTTTCATGATGTGCTCCTATTTTTCTTGCCAGCTAAAACGACGCGCAATCAGCATCAGCCCCTGCTCCAGCAGCAGCCCGACCACGCCGATAATGACGATGGCGATAAGGATGTTTTCGACGTTGAGGTTGTTCCATTCGTTCCAGATCCAAAAACCGATACCCAGCCCGCCAGTGAGCATCTCTGCCGCCACAATGACCAGCCAGGCGATGCCAATCGACAGCCGCACCCCGGTGAGCACCGACGGCAGCACCGCCGGGAAGAGGATTTTGCGCATCACCGTCCACTCCGAAAGGTTCAGCACCCGCGCCACGTTGAGGTAGTCCTGTGGAATGCGGCGCACCCCTTCGGCGGTGTTAATTACCATCGGCCAGATAGAGCAGATGAAAATCGTCCAGCTCGACGCCGGTTCCGCTTTCTGGAACAGCAGCAGGCCAATCGGCAGCCAGGCCAACGGGCTGACCGGACGCAGCAGCGCAATCAGCGGCGTGAACATGCGCGAGGCAAAAGTAAAGCGGCCAATCAAGAAGCCCAGTGGAATGCCCGCCAGCGCCGCCAGACCAAAGCCCACCGCCACGCGCTGTAAAGAGGCCAGCACGTTCCAGCCCACGCCAACGTCGTTAGGGCCGTTGTTGTAGAACGGGTCAGAAAAGAGGGTTATCGCCGAGTCCAGGGTACTGAGCGGCGTCGGAAAACCTTTGCTGTTCACCGCCGCCAGTTGCCAGAGCAGCCCCAGCAGGCCTAGCCCCAGCACCGCCGGAATCGTGCGTTCTGCAAGTTCACGAAGATGGCGGCGCAGCGCAGGCGGTCTACGACGAACCTGCACCGGCGGCATGGCAATGACTTCTCCCGCCGGAGTTGGTGCGTCGATGGGTTTAGTTTTGGTATTCATCTCATGCCCCTATACGTTGAATGGCGAAACTGCGGGCGTATCCAGCGGGGTCAGACCCGTTCCAGACAGAGCCGTCGATTAACTTACTGCTGCGCAGGGTTTGCGTTGGGACGGCAATACCACCGACCGCCTGCGCCGCCTCTTTCCAGACATCAATGCGGTTAATACGCTGGGCGACCGCCAGATAGTCCGGGTCACTTTTCAGCAGACCCCAGCGGCGGAACTGGGTTAAGAACCACATGCCATCGGAAAGCCACGGATAGCTCACCTCACCCTGCTCGAAGAAGCGCATCGGGTGCGCATCCTGCCAGCGGCGACCGATGCCGTTGTCATAAGCACCGAGCATCCGCCCGGTGAGGTACTGTTCTTTGGTGTTGAGCCAACCGCGGTGGGAGAGGATCTGCGCGGTTTCGCGTTTGTTATCGTCAGAGGCGTCAATCCAGCGGGCGGCATCCATCAGCGCGGCGACCAGCGCACGCGCGGTATTTGGGTTTTGCTCCACCCAGTCACGGCGCGCGCCGAGCACTTTTTCCGGATGCTCCGGCCAGATGTCTTGACTAGTAGCAGCGGTAAAGCCGATGCGGTCGTTAATAGCGCGGGCATTCCACGGCTCGCCGACGCAGAAGCCCACCATATTGCCGATGCGCATGTTCATCACCATCTGCGGCGGCGGCACCACTACCGTGCGCACATCGTCAAACGGGTTGATTCCGCCGCTCGCCAGCCAGTAATAGAGCCACATGGCATGAGTGCCGGTCGGGAAGGTGTGGGCGAAGGTATAGGTGCCCGGCGCGCTTTGGCCGACCAGCGTTTTCAGGGCAGCGAGGTTGGTGACGCCCTTTTCCTGCAGATCGCTCGACAGCGTGATCCCCTGGCCGTTACGGTTGAGGGTCATCAGGTTAGCCATCGGCTGTGGTTTCGCCGCTACGCCCAGCTCCAGCCCGTACAGCAGGCCGTAAAGCACATGCGCCGCGTCAAGCTCGCCGTTAACCAACTTGTCGCGTACCGCCGCCCAACTTGCTTCTTTGCTCGGTACCAGCGTAATGCCGTACTTTTTATCGAACCCTTTCAGTGAGGCAATCGCCAGCGGCGCGCAGTCGGTTAGCGGAATAAAACCCACCTTAACCGTCTGTAGCTCCGGCTTATCGGAGCCCGCCGCCCAGACCGCCTGACTCATGCCAGGCAGCAGCATTGCGCCGCCGAGTACTGCACCCGCCTGCAACAAACGTCGCCGTGATAGTGAAACCGTTTCGCCCATGCTCGCTCCCGAATGCAAAAAAAAAGCGCCCAGCAATGCTTACGCATTGCAGGACGCCTTTATCCTCGTGGTGTACAGGCCGCCATTGGCCCGCCACCGACTATTTACTTAACTAATGCAATTCAGATGCCAGCTTTTACAGTCCCAAATCGGCGGAAAAATGTGCGCTCGATCGCGGTTTTTGCACCGGAGAAAGGCATTCATGCCCGTTCATTGTGCAACGGCGATGCTGGTTCGTTCTGCCACAGCGCCTTTACCGCCAGCAGCGCCCGGGCAATTTCCACCATGCGCTGATTCTTATCCATCGCCATTTTGCGCAGACAATGCCATGCCTGTTCTTCATTCATATGACGATGGGTCATCAGCACACTTTTGGCTTTATCAATCAGTCGGCGCTCCTCCAGCGTATCCTTGAGCGAGGCTAACTGGCTGGAGAGCTGCTCCAGCTCTCGCGCCTGCTGGCGTACCAGCGGCAGGAGCTGACGGTCGAGATGCAGCAGCAGGTTATCGCTGGCCGGATCGTCACCCGCCGGTTCCAGTGCCTGCCGCTCTTCATCATCCAGCAGCAGGTCATCCACCGCCGTCATCAGTTCGTTAATCAAGGCTTCTTCGAGCCCGCGCATCTGCTCCAGACGTTGAGTCTGTAGCTGGAACCAGCGCAGTGCGCTGGCACCATCGTCCGCCGGTGGCTGGCGAGTGCAGGCAATGCGCCGCAGTTGTTCAATGGCGATGCTCGCCTGACATTCGGTATAAAACAGCATCTTAAGCGGGCTGGTCGCCAACGATAAAAAGCTGTCAAAGCAGGGCTGTTGACCGTCGATACGATCCACCAATCGCTGGCGCAGCTCGCTGCTAAAGCAGCCCAGGGCAAACCCCTGCGCCCCCAGCGCGCGCTCCTGTCCCACCAGCTCTTTACCCTGCATAAAGCTGTACAGCGCCACCAGCCGCCCGGCGAGCGTCGGGTCATCAATACTGTCGTTAAGCTGTGGGATGATATTCAGCAAATGGCGGATCGTGCGATTGAACTGGCTGGTGGCCGTTTCGGCAGAGACCTGCTGGCCGGTAACGCTCTCTCTCAACGAAGGCAGTTGCTCCAGCGACCAGACCGCGCGGGCGATGCGCTGGCATAGCCCGCTGGCGGAAGGTAAATGCTGCGGCTGGAGATGAGCCAGCAGTTGGCGAATTTGTTCATCCACCAGCGCCGCGCTGGCGCGACGCTCGGCGGCGTATAATCGGCCCTGCGTACATAACCAGATGTTGGACGCTCCGCGTTCACACTGTAACATGTGCACCACGTGGCTTAACTGGCTGACCAGTTGCCCCTGCTGCGCCAGCTGCTGGAGCTGTGCTTTCTGCACCTGGCGCGCGTAACGAAACCACTCGATAGCGCCGGGTGTATCATCTTCACGGTTTATCATGCGCCCTCCCGTTAGAGGTTTTACTTACCATCCTGATGTCTAGCAATAACCGTGCCTTAAAGGAGTTCAGATGCAACGTATCGTCATTATCGCCAACGGGGCTGCCTACGGCAGCGAGTCGCTGTTCAATAGCCTGCGTTTAGCCATTGCCCTGCGCGAGCAGCAGGACGACCTGCAGCTACAGCTTTTTCTGATGTCTGACGCCGTGACGGCGGGCCTGCGCGGACAGAAACCCGCCGAGGGCTACAACATCCAGCAGATGCTGGAAATCCTCACCGCTCAGGGTATTCCCGTGAAATTGTGTAAGACCTGCACCGACGGGCGTGGCATCACCGCCCTGCCGCTGATTGACGGCGTTGAGATTGGTACGCTGGTCGAACTGGCCCAGTGGACGCTCGCCGCCGACAAAGTGCTGACCTTCTGATTTGGCGTCGCCAATGCCCCAATCAGCGCAGCCCGCTAAAACCATGACCATTTAAAGGATATTATTTCGCCTTTGTGACGTTCCTCACCGCTTTGTCACGATAGCTGAATGCATTCAGGGATATTGTCATTTTTGTTGAAGTGTTACGGCATTTTTTGATCAAAATCAGCATCGGTGCAGTCAGGGTTTGGTGTTATGCGATGAGTGATTTGTGAACAACATCACAGGCAGGATTAACGCGTAGGGAGTGCGTAGACTCATTTGCAGCGGGGTATTTTGGCGATGGTAAAGGCAAGTTTGACGTTATTTGGTGGGGATACAGTCGTGGTGCGTTGTTCAGAGCGTTGCCATATTCATTTGATGAGCACGCAGAAAAACACCAGTAGCTGCGGTTCGGATATTTTAAGCGTGCAGAACGAAGAGAAAGCGTATCTGACCGTGCCTTACAGTGGGACGTGGAATGTGCTTATCGATAGCCACAGTCAGTCTCTTGAGCACTCCATCAGCTACGTTGCCGCCTGATAGAGAGCATGTAGGCCGGACAAGCGAAGCGCCATCCGGCAT
>CP070603.1:2220654-2222820 GCA_016939855.1 Kluyvera ascorbata | reverse complement strand
TTATTTCCCAGCCACCAGATGCCGCACGTTGTTAATCAGCTCATTCAGGCCGTCATCCGGCATCCCCAGCTTTTGTAGCTCCTGCTCCAGCGAGAAGAGATACTGCGCATTGGTACCTAATGGGCCGCTGGCGCGGGCAATCAGCGGGGCAATCAGTTGCACGCTGGTATCAGACTCATACAGCGGATGACGCGGGTCCATAATAAACACCAGCGCGTTGACCGTCCGCCCATCGTCTAACGCCAGTTTGCACCAGGTCGGCAGATAGCAGCCGGTGATCATCTCGCGCTTCCACAGCAGCGACAGCTCGTTTTCAATTTCGTCATCCGGCAGGCGGTAGGCCACGCCCGTAGTGCGACCGCCCTCTTTCAGCGCCAGCATACGACCAGGCTGACAGGCGCTACCGCGTCCCGCCGTCAAACGCAGACAGAAAGCCCGATGCCAGCCCACCAGCGTACCGGTTACCGACTCGCTAAAATTCAGCGCCGGGTTCCACATCAGGGAGCCGTAGCCAAAAATCCATACCGGTCCGTTATCGGGCCGACAGGCCAACGTCGCCGCCAGCGACGCCGCGCGCTGTTCAGCAGACCAAAGCAGAGATTCCTCAATGGCGCCAAACGCCGTTGTACAATCCGCCTTCATTAAGAAATCACGCGTTAACACTTTAAACCTCCACCGCCACTTCTCTTCCCTGCTTCACATGCGTTCTTACGGGAACGGATGGCGACCTCCGGAGCTGTCTTTGATGAAATATTATCCAACTTTATGGTTCAGGATGCAATTTGTCTCCCATTACGCCCCTCTGTTCAAGCGGGTTCTACCGATTGGTAAAATAGGAAAATCAGCGTATTAATATACTGTTATTTAAAAAATATTTAGTCAGTACTTTATATTATAGCCATCTATGAGAAAAAATGGCGTTATGGGTAAATTTTAGTAAAAGATTACATTCCTGGCGGAAAAATTTGTTAATTTATGCTGCTGATTTTTTCTATAATTATAAATACCTGCAGATATGGAGACAAACATGACCCACGCACAAGAGGCGGTGAAAACTCGCCATAAGGAGACGTCGCTTATTTTCCCGGTGGTGGCGCTGGCAATTCTGTTCTTCTGGGGAAGCAGTCAGTCATTGCCAGTGGTTATTGCTATCAATGCGTTGGCGTTAGTCGGTATTCTGAGCAGCGCTTTTAGCGTTGTTCGTCACGCGGACGTGCTTGCACACCGTTTGGGTGAGCCGTACGGGTCTCTGATTTTAAGTCTTTCCGTTGTTATCCTTGAAGTGAGCCTGATTTCAGCGCTTATGGCCACCGGCGATGCCGCGCCAACGCTGATGCGCGATACGCTCTATTCCATCATCATGATTGTGACCGGCGGCTTAGTCGGCTTCTCGTTATTGCTCGGCGGACGTAAATTTGCCACGCAATATATGAACCTGTTTGGCATCAAGCAGTATTTAATTGCCCTGTTCCCGCTCGCCATTATTGTGCTGGTATTCCCGACCTCGCTGCCGGGTGCCAATTTTACGATTGGTCAGTCGCTGCTGGTTGCCTTAATTTCTGCCGCGATGTACGGCGTATTTTTACTTATTCAGACCAAAACGCACCAGAGCCTGTTTGTCTACGAGCATGAAGACGACAGCGACGATGATGACCCGCACCACGGTAAACCATCGGCGCACAGCAGCCTGTGGCATGCGGTATGGTTGATTGTGCATCTGGTGGCGGTTATCGCGGTCACCAAAATGAACGCCAACCCGCTGGAGACGCTGCTGACCAGCATGAACGCACCGGTCGCCTTTACCGGCTTCCTGGTGGCGCTGCTTATCCTCTCGCCGGAAGGTCTGGGGGCACTGAAGGCGGTGCTGAACAATCAGGTACAGCGCGCAATGAATCTGTTCTTTGGTTCGGTGCTGGCGACCATCTCACTGACCGTACCGGTGGTGACGCTGATTGCCTATCTGACCGGGAACGATTTGATGTTTGGTCTTGGCATGCCGGAGATGATTGTGATGGTTGCCTCCCTGGTGCTGTGCCACATTTCATTCTCGACTGGGCGAACCAACGTGCTGAACGGTGCGGCGCATCTGGCGCTGTTTGCGGCGTATTTGATGACGATTTTTGCCTGAGTGCTGTTTCCCGGCGGTGCTTCGCTTGGCCGGGCTAC
>CP070603.1:2203202-2220645 GCA_016939855.1 Kluyvera ascorbata | reverse complement strand
GCCATCCGGCAACCGCAATAAAAAAGCCGACCCCAGGGTCGGCTTTTTTATTCATCAGCAAAACTTATTTGCTGGTATCCAGCTCGTCGAAGCTTTTTACCAGATCATCGATAGCTTTCATTTGCTTCAGGAAGGGTTCCAGCTTATCCAGCGGCAGCGCGGACGGACCGTCGCAGCGTGCGTTTTCCGGATCCGGATGCGCTTCAATGAACAGGCCAGCGATACCCACCGCCATACCCGCACGCGCCAGCTCGGTAACCTGAGCACGACGGCCGCCGCTTGCTGCGCCAAACGGGTCGCGGCACTGCAGAGAGTGGGTTACGTCAAAGATAACCGGAGAATTGTTGGACGCTTTTTTCATCACACCAAAGCCCAGCATATCCACAACCAGGTTGTCATAACCGAAGTTAGCACCACGGTCGCACAGGATAATCTTGTCGTTACCGCCTTCGATAAACTTATCGACGATATTACCCATCTGGCCAGGGCTCACGAACTGTGGTTTCTTCACGTTAATAACCGCGCCGGTTTTCGCCATCGCTTCAACCAGGTCAGTCTGACGCGCGAGGAACGCTGGCAGCTGGATAACGTCAACTACGTCAGCAACCGGCTGCGCCTGGCTTGCCTCGTGAACGTCGGTGATGATTTTCACACCGAAGGTCTGCTTCAGCTCCTGGAAAATCTTCATCCCTTCTTCCAGGCCAGGACCACGGTAAGAGTGAATGGATGAACGGTTGGCTTTATCAAAAGAGGCTTTAAATACGTAAGGGATGCCCAGTTTCTGGGTCACGGTCACGTAGTGTTCGCAGATACGCATCGCCAGGTCACGAGACTCCAGCACGTTCATGCCGCCGAAGAGAACAAACGGCAGGTCGTTTGCTACTTTGATATCACCAATGCTAACCACTTTTTCTTTCATAAGATCG
This sequence comes from Kluyvera ascorbata, assembly GCA_016939855.1. Taxonomy (GTDB): domain Bacteria; phylum Pseudomonadota; class Gammaproteobacteria; order Enterobacterales; family Enterobacteriaceae; genus Kluyvera; species Kluyvera ascorbata_C. The sequence continues at coordinate 2,219,719 of CP070603.1, read as the reverse complement.
CCTTGTTAGGGAATTTTCCGCGATTATAACCGCGTTTGTCGCTAATTAGTGAAGCGTAATTTGTTTATGTGAGATGGTATTAATCTGCGCGCGGATCATTTCGCTAATCGGGTCTTCCGGACATTGCTCAACGAAATAATTCAAATCATTCAGCGCGATATGTTCACATTCAAGCTGTGCATAGATTAGCCCACGGTCACGAATTTCGTACGGGTCTTCCGGATTAAACTGCAGCAGCGTCTGGCTGGCGCCCAGCGCAAGCTCCATCTGCCGCTCTTCCATCAACGCCGATTTCAGCGTATCTAGCAGTTTACGCACAACCTCGGCGTTGTCTGCTTCATCAAGGTCTTCATTAAACAGCTCGGCCATCGGGCCAATATTACCTTTCAGCCACACTTCCAGCGTGTGCTCGTCAAGCGTGTCGCCGTTAAACGGGTTAATCAGCCACATCTCGGCATCATCGACGTCGGCGCGCAGCAGTAATTGCGTTGGGAAGATAACGGGCACCACCGGAATATCAAGATTCCCGGCGATCCACAGCATGATTGCGCCCAGCGTCACCGCGCTACCGCGACGATTCTTCAACACCTGATCCAACCACAGTGCGTCGGACAGTCGATATTTCCCGGAGGAATCGCTGAAATTCCACTCATGATAGAAGAGTTCAATCAGACGCTCCATCTGGCGCGGTAACGGCCAGGATGGGCTGATCTCTTCACGCGCGAGCGCCACCAGGCATTCGAGCTGTTCGCGCACCACTTGCGATGGAAAATCATCACGAATGAATTCGGAAATCAGGATCATGCCGTCGCATAGCGGCGCTTTATTAAATTCAAAATCAGCCAGTGACTTCATACCCTACCCTAACAGCGGAACTTTAGTGATGGCGAGTTTAACGATGATGCACAACACCACCAACGCCAGCAGAAAGGCAACAAACCGGCTCTGCTGACTGCGCGGCCGACGACGGCCCAACGCAACAAACCCTAAAACGATGTAGATGATAACGCCAAACAGCTTCTCCGTCAGCCACGTCCCTTCTTCGGTGAAAGGGAAATAGCGGGTCATCACCATCAGCGCCACGCCGCTGAGCAGGAGAAGGCTATCGACGCCATGCGGCAGCACGCGCACCCAGCGTGCATCGAACAGCGCGCTATTATGGTGTTTCCACCAAAAGCGCAGTGCGAAAAAGCTCACCGAGACGATAGCCGCCCCAATGTGCAAATAGAGTACCCATAGAAACAGATTCATCCGTGTGCCTCCCCATTACCCGGCCACTTCGCCAGCGTCAGGCGGTCATTATCACCGTAGTCGCGACAGGTTTCAGCCTGAAGATAGCCTGCGGACTGAAACAGCTCGCGCACCGCGTCACCCTGCTTCCAGCCGTGCTCCAGCAGCATAACGCCGCCGGGCTCGAGCCATTCGCGGCCCTGGGTGATGATGTGCGCCAGGTCAGCCAGACCGTTATCCCCCGCCACCAGGGCGGTTTTCGGCTCAAAACGTACGTCCCCCTGCGCGAGGTGTTCATCCTGCTCGTCGATATACGGCGGATTGCTGACAATCATCGCAAAACGCTGCTCACCCAGCGCGCTGAACCAGTCGCTTTGCAGGATAGTGACGTTAGTGATACCGAGATTATCGGCATTACGCTGCGCCAGCGCGACGGCATCGGCAACATAGTCCACGGCGGTGAGCGAACAATCAGGACGCTCGCTCGCCAGCGCCAGCGCCACTGCACCGGTGCCGGTGCCAAGGTCAAGAATACGGCACGGCGTGGACGGTAAACGCGCCAACGCCTGTTCAACCAGACATTCGGTATCCGGGCGCGGGATAAGCGTAGCGGGAGAGACAAACAGCGGCAACGACCAAAATTCGCGTGTGCCCACGAGATGGGCCACCGGTTCGCCGTTCACGCGACGGGCCAGCAGCTGCGCCAGCGTTTCAGCCTGTGGCGCAGTCAGTTCGGTTTCGTCAAACGCCAGAATAGTGGTGCGCGCTTTTCCAGTCACGTGCCCCAGCAGGATCTCCGCATCGCGACGAGGACTCTCACCGCCCTGCAGCGCAGCGATGGCCTGCTGCAGCCATTGTCGCCAGGTCATCATTCCTGCTCGGAAAGCGCCGCCAGCTGGTCGGCCTGGTATTCCTGCACGATAGGCTCAATCAGCATATCCAGCTTACCTTCCATGGTTTCATCCAGGCGGTAAAGCGTCAGGTTAATACGGTGGTCGGTCACGCGGCCCTGCGGGAAGTTATAGGTACGGTTACGGTCGCTGCGGTCACCGCTGCCCAGCAGGTTACGGCGCTCGGAGGCTTCCGCCTGCTGACGACGGGCGATTTCCGCCGCGCGAATACGCGAACCCAGCACCGACATCGCTTTAGCTTTGTTTTTATGCTGGGAACGTTCGTCCTGACATTCCACCACGATGCCGGTTGGCAAGTGGGTAATACGGATAGCGGAGTCAGTGGTGTTAACGTGCTGACCGCCCGCGCCCGAGGAGCGGAAGGTATCGATACGCAGGTCCGCCGGGTTGATATCCGGTAATTCCGCTTCCGGTACCTCTGGCAACACGGCCACGGTACAGGCGGAGGTGTGAATACGCCCCTGAGATTCGGTGGCCGGAACGCGCTGCACGCGATGGCCGCCGGACTCAAACTTCAGGCGACCGTAAACGCCTTCGCCGCTGATTTTAGCGATCACTTCTTTGTAGCCACCATGCTCACCTTCGTTGGCGCTCATGATCTCGACGCGCCAGCGGCGCGATTCGGCGTAGCGGCTGTACATGCGGAACAGGTCGCCGGCAAACAGCGCCGCTTCATCACCGCCGGTACCGGCGCGCACTTCAAGGAAAGCATTGCGTTCGTCGTCCGGATCGCGAGGCAGCAGGAGTACCTGAAGCTGTTGCTCCAGTTCTTCTTCTTTGGCTTTGGCTTCCTGCAACTCTTCCTGCGCCATTTCGCGCATTTCCGGGTCGTCGAGCATCATCTGGGCGGTTTCAATATCGTCCTGAACCTGACGCCAGTCGGTATAACAGCGAGCCACGTCGCCCAGCTGTGCGTATTCGCGGGACAGCGCGCGGAAACGGTCCTGATCGGCAATAGTTGCTGCGTCTCCGAGCAGCGCCTGAACTTCTTCATGGCGCTCGTAGAGAGCTTCCAGTTTAGCAACAATAGAAGGCTTCATTGGCGTAAATGCACCTTGTTATAAATAGAGTTGTGCTACTCCAGCCCGAGGCTGTTGCGCAGAATATGCAGGCGTTCGTCATCCCCGTCACGGGCGGCCTGCTGAAGAGATTTGGTTGGCGCGTGGATCAGGCGGTTGGTTAACTTACGCGCCAGATCCTGCATGATGACCTGCGGGTCGCCGCCCTGCTCGAGCGCAGCGATCGCTTTAGCGGTGAGTTCTTCACGCGCCGTTTCGGCCTGGGAGCGATAATCACGGATGATTTCGCTGGCGCTTTGCGCGCGTAGCCAGGCCATAAACTCACTGGTTTCCTGCTCAACGATGGTTTCAGCCTGTACCGCGGCGGCTTTACGCTGCGCAAGGTTATTCTGAATGATGTTTTGCAGGTCATCCACGCTGTAGAGATAGGCGTTGGCGAGTTTCCCCACCTCCGGCTCGACGTCGCGTGGTACGGCAATATCCACCAGCAGCATTGGCTGGTTACGACGCGCTTTCAGCGCGCGCTCCACCATCCCTTTACCGATAATCGGCAGCGGGCTGGCGGTAGAACTGATAATGATGTCGGCTTCTTTCAGGCGTTCATCGACGTCGCTCAGCGCGATCACTTCAGCGCCGACCTCATCGGCCAGCACCTGTGCGCGTTCGCGGGTACGGTTAGCAATCACCATTTTTTTCACGTGATGCTCGCGCAGATGGCGCGCCACCAGTTCAATGGTTTCACCCGCACCGACCAACAGCACCGTTACCGACGAGAGCGATTCGAAGATCTGTCGCGCCAGGGTACAGGCCGCAAACGCCACCGACACCGCGCTGGCGCCGATATCCGTTTCCGTGCGCACGCGCTTGGCAACAGAGAAGGATTTCTGGAACATGCGTTCCAGCTCGCTGACGTGCAGGTGTCCGCGGCTGGAATCAGCAAACGCTTTTTTAACCTGCCCTAAGATTTGCGGCTCGCCCAGCACCAGCGAGTCCAGCCCGCTGGCAACGCGCATCAGATGGCTGACGGCGTCGTTATCCTGGTGCCAATAAAGGCTCTGGCGCAGTTCTTCTTCGTTTAGCCCGTGGTAATCGCATAGCCAGCGGATGATCGCGTCATGCTGATTATCCTGCTCTTCTACGCTGAGGTAGAGCTCGGTGCGGTTACAGGTCGACAGTACCACGCCTCCTTGCACCATTGGCTGAGCCAGCAGGCTCTCCAGCGCCTGGTCAAGCGTATCTGGCGAAAACGTTACACGTTCTCGCAGCGCGACCGGGGCTGTTTTATGATTGATGCCAAGAGCTAAAAGGGTCATTGTGCGGGAGTAGTACCAGCGTTGATAAGGTTAGTCTGAGCGCATCATACAGGATGCGCGAGATCAATAAAAGGGACGCCCCCCTTTTGGAGTAATAGGCGAGCTTGGTTAATTTTATGATTTAAGACAACTTGAGCGTAGACGCTGCCCGCAGGCAACGCTAGCATTAAGCGTTATCACTGCAACGCACTTCAAGGATTGTCATGTCTGATTTCCGTCTGATTCGCCTGCTGCCGCTGGCAGCCCTGGTCCTTACCGCCTGTACCACCACTGCGCCAACGGGCCCGGGCAAAAGCCCAGCCGCCCCTGAGTGGAAGCAGCACCAGCAAGAGGTCCGTCAATTAAGCCAGTATCAGACCCGCGGCGCGTTTGCGTATCTGTCCGACCAGCAAAAGGTTTATGCTCGCTTCTTCTGGCAGCAAACCGGCCAGGACAACTATCGTCTGCTGTTGACCAACCCACTTGGCAGCACTGAGCTTGAACTGATTGGCAAGCCGGGTTCCGCACAGCTCACCGATAATAAGGGCCAGCACTATACCGCCGCCGACGGCGAAGAGATGATTGGTAAACTCACCGGGATGCCCATTCCGCTCAACAGCCTGCGCCAGTGGATCCTCGGCCTGCCGGGCGACGCAACCGACTATAAGCTCGATGACCAGTACCGCCTGAGCGAGCTTAACTACACCCAGAACGGAAAAACCTGGAAAGTGGTGTATGGCGGCTATGACAGCAAAACTAAACCGGCCCTGCCGTCTAACATGGAACTGACCGAAGGTTCACAGCGCATTAAGCTGAAAATGGACAACTGGATCGTTAAATGATGACCTGTTGGCCCTCTCCGGCAAAGCTGAACCTGTTCTTATACATCACCGGGCAGCGTGCGGATGGTTATCACACGTTGCAGACGCTGTTTCAGTTTCTCGATTACGGCGACACATTGACCATTGAGCCGCGTCAGGATGGGCAACTGCGGTTGCTCACCCCCGTGGACGGTGTGCCGAATGAAGAGAACCTGATTATTCGCGCCGCGCGCCTGTTGATGAAAACTGCCGCCGATACCCAGCGTCTGCCGGAAGGTAGCGGCGCGGACATCAGCATTGATAAACGCCTGCCAATGGGTGGCGGTCTGGGTGGTGGTTCATCTAACGCGGCTACCGTGCTGGTTGCGCTTAACCATTTATGGCAATGCGGGCTCTCGGAAGATGAGTTGGCGACCATTGGCTTGACGCTTGGTGCCGATGTGCCGGTGTTCGTTCGCGGTCATGCGGCCTTCGCTGAAGGCGTTGGCGAGGTGCTAACGCCGGTAGAAGTCGCGGAAAAATGGTATCTGGTGGCCCACCCCGGCGTCAGTATTCCGACCCCGGTGATATTCCGCGATCCGGAGCTGCCACGAAACACCCCGATCAGGTCAATAGAAACGTTATTAAATTGTGAATTCGGCAATGATTGCGAGGTTATCGCAAGAAAACGTTTTCGCGAGGTTGATGATGTGCTTTCCTGGCTGTTAGAATACGCGCCGTCGCGCCTGACTGGAACAGGAGCCTGTGTCTTTGCTGAATTCGACACGGAACTCGCTGCCCGCCAGGTGCTTGAGCAAGCCCCGGAATGGATGCAAGGCTTTGTGGCGAAAGGCGTAAACCTTTCACCATTGAAGCAAGCTCTGCTCTGAATCATTCGTTTTCCGTCAGTCATGCTGACGAAAGAGGAATAGTGATGAGTAACCAAGCCGGGCAAACTGAGCTCTGGTGACAACGTCACCCTGTTCCAGACGTTGCATCGCGCTCTTTAATACACCGCCTGGATGAAACCGCGCCTGGCCCGCACAGTTTTTGGCTCGTTTCATCCACCACTGGACGCATGCCTGAGGTTCTTCTCGTGCCTGATATGAAGCTTTTTGCTGGTAACGCCACCCCGGAACTAGCACAACGTATTGCCAACCGCCTGTACACTTCTCTCGGCGACGCCGCTGTAGGTCGCTTTAGCGACGGCGAAGTCAGCGTACAAATTAACGAAAACGTACGCGGTGGTGATATTTTCATCATCCAGTCCACTTGTGCCCCGACTAACGACAACCTGATGGAATTAGTCGTTATGGTAGATGCCCTGCGCCGTGCTTCCGCAGGCCGTATCACCGCCGTTATCCCTTACTTCGGTTATGCTCGCCAGGACCGTCGCGTTCGTTCTGCTCGTGTACCTATCACCGCTAAAGTTGTTGCTGACTTCCTGTCAAGCGTTGGCGTTGACCGCGTACTGACCGTAGACCTGCACGCTGAACAGATCCAGGGCTTCTTCGATGTTCCGGTTGATAACGTATTTGGTAGCCCAATCCTGCTCGAAGATATGCTGCAGCTGAACCTGGATAACCCAATCGTGGTTTCTCCAGACATCGGCGGCGTAGTCCGCGCTCGTGCTATTGCTAAACTGCTCAACGATACCGACATGGCTATCATCGACAAACGTCGTCCTCGCGCGAACGTTTCCCAGGTTATGCACATCATCGGTGACGTTGCCGGTCGTGACTGCGTACTGGTTGATGACATGATCGATACCGGTGGCACGCTGTGCAAAGCTGCTGAAGCGCTGAAAGAACGTGGTGCTAAACGCGTATTCGCCTACGCAACCCACCCGATCTTCTCCGGCAATGCGGTGAACAACCTGCGTAACTCCGTTATCGATGAAGTGGTCGTCTGCGATACCATCCCGTTAAGTGATGAGATCAAAGCACTGCCAAATGTTCGTACCCTGACTCTGTCCGGGATGCTGGCCGAAGCGATTCGTCGTATCAGCAACGAAGAATCCATCTCTGCCATGTTCGAGCATTAATCGAATCTGGTTAAAAAACCCGCTGCGGCGGGTTTTTTTGTCTGTGTAGTTAATTTGTATGATTTATGCCAACTTCAACTATCATTCATATGGTAGATGATGCGCTCATGGATGAAACACGACTGTGAATAAATTACTCTCCCCTCACGTTATGCCTTTCCGCGCGCTGATTGACGCCTGCTGGAAAGAGAAATACACCTCCGCGCGGTTTATGCGCGACCTGATTGCCGGGATCACCGTCGGGATCATCGCGATTCCACTGGCGATGGCGCTGGCGATTGGCAGCGGTGTGGCTCCGCAGTACGGCCTTTACACCTCCGCCGTCGCGGGGATTGTTATCGCCCTGACCGGCGGCTCACGCTTCAGCGTCTCCGGGCCGACTGCGGCCTTCGTGGTTATTCTCTACCCTGTTTCGCAGCAGTTTGGCCTGGCGGGCCTGCTGGTGGCGACCCTGATGTCCGGTATATTCCTGATCCTCTTTGGCCTGGCCCGCTTTGGTCGCCTGATCGAATATATTCCACTGTCGGTCACGCTTGGCTTCACCTCGGGGATTGGCATTACCATCGGGACCATGCAGATTAAAGACTTCCTCGGTCTGCAGATGACGCACGTTCCGGAACACTATTTACAGAAGGTGGGTGCGCTGGTGATGGCGCTGCCGACCATCAACGTCGGCGATGCGGCCATTGGTGTCGTCACCCTCGGCACCCTAATCCTCTGGCCGCGTCTCGGCCTGCGTCTGCCGGGCCACCTGCCCGCGCTGATTGCTGGCTGCGTGGTGATGCTGATTGTGAACCTGCTCGGCGGTCACGTCGCGACCATCGGCTCCCAGTTCCATTACATCCTGGCGGATGGCTCACAGGGCAACGGTATCCCGCAGCTGCTACCGCAGTTTGTGCTGCCGTGGGATATGCCGGGGTCAACCTTCACCTTGAGTTGGGCCTCCATTCACGCCCTCTTGCCGGCGGCGTTTTCCATGGCGATGCTGGGAGCGATTGAATCCCTGCTGTGCGCGGTGGTGCTCGACGGCATGACCGGTACCAAACATAAAGCGAACAGCGAGCTGGTCGGTCAGGGCCTCGGCAACATCGTGGCACCGTTCTTTGGCGGCATTACCGCCACCGCAGCGATCGCGCGCTCGGCGGCAAACGTTCGTGCTGGCGCCACCTCTCCGGTATCGGCGGTGATCCACGCGATTCTGGTGATTCTGGCGCTGCTGATTCTGGCCCCGGTGCTCTCCTGGCTGCCGCTTTCTGCCATGGCCGCTCTGCTGCTGATGGTGGCATGGAACATGAGCGAGGCGCACAAGGTGGTTTATCTGCTGCGCAAAGCGCCGAAAGACGACATCATCGTGATGCTCATCTGCATGTCGCTGACCGTGCTGTTTGATATGGTTATCGCCATCAGCGTCGGCATCGTGCTAGCCTCTCTGCTGTTTATGCGCCGCATTGCACGCATGACCCGTCTTTCCGCCGTGAACGTGACCGTGCCGGACGATGTACTGGTGCTGCGCGTGATTGGTCCGCTGTTCTTTGCCGCCGCCGAAGGTCTGTTCAGCGACCTTGAAACGCGTATTGAAGGCAAACGTATCGTGGTGCTGAAGTGGGATGCCGTACCGGTGCTGGATGCCGGTGGTCTGGATGCTTTCCAGCGCTTTGTGAAGAAACTGCCTGAAGGCTGCGAACTGCGCGTCTCCAACCTGGAGTTCCAGCCGCTGCGCACCATGGCGCGCGCCGGTATTCAGCCAATCCCAGGACGCCTGACGTTCTTCCCTAACAAAGATGCCGCGCTAGCCGACATCCTCTAACCGTAGCCCGGCCAAGCGAAGCGCCGCCGGGCNNNNTAACAAGCAAAAAAAATGGCTCCCGTGGGAGCCATTTTTATCGCAACGAGAGTGCTTACGCGTTCAGCAGCTTCTCAGCGGTATCTTTCACGCTCGCCAGCAGGACTTTAACGTCCTCCAGGCATACCGTTGGGTTCAGCAGCGTCAGCTTCAGGCAGGTTACGCCATCGGCTTCAGTCACACCTACGTTCGCGCTACCGGAAGCCAGCAGAACGTCACCAATACGTTGGTTCAGCAGAGCCACAAACGCGCTGTCGTTATTTTCCGGACGGAAACGGAACAGCACGCTTGCCAACTGAGGCTGCATGACCAGCTCCAGGTGCGGCTCGGAAGCCACAAACTCAGCAACCTGCTGCGCCAGCGTTACGCCGTTATCAATGATTTCGGCATACTGCTTTTTGCCCAGCGCTTCGAGGCCCATCCACAGCTTCAGCGCATCGAAACGACGCGTGGTCTGCAGAGACTTAGATACCAGGTTCGGCACGCCGTGCTCTTCGTCGAAATCAGAGTTCAGGTACGCCGCCTGATAACGCATCAGTTCATAATGACGCGCATCTTTCAGCAGGAACGCCCCGCAGCTAATGGTCTGGAAGAACTGCTTATGGAAGTCCAGGGTGACGGAGTCAGCCTGCTCAAGTCCATTAAGGAAATGACGATACTTCTCAGACAGCAGTAACGCCCCGCCCCACGCCGCATCGACGTGAACCCAGATCTGCTCTGCCGCTGCCAGCGCGGTAATTTCCGTTAACGGGTCGATTGCGCCCGCATCGGTGGTACCTGCCGTGGCAACAATCGCCATCACCTGTTCGCCGTTGGCTTTCGCCTGCGCCAGTTTCTCTTTCAGGTCATTGATGTCCATGCGAGAGAAGGCGTCGGTTTTCACCAGCGTGACGGACTGATAGCCATGGCCCATCAGCGCCATGTTTTTCTGCACGGAGAAGTGCGCGTTCTCAGAACAGAACACTTTCATCTTTCGCAGGTCGCCGGTAATACCGTCTTGCTGTACAGAGTGCCCCTGACGCGCATAAAACGCATCACGCGCCAGCATCAGGCCCATCAGATTGCTCTGAGTACCGCCGCTGGTGAACACGCCTGCATCGCCTGCCGGGAAGCCAACCTGGTCGCGCAGCCATTCGATCAGTTTGATCTCAATAATGGTCGCGGACGGGCTCTGATCCCAGGAGTCCATGCTCTGGTTGGTGGCGTTGATCAGCACTTCCGCCGCCTGGCTAATCACCAGGCTTGGGCAGTGCAGGTGCGCCACACACTGGGCATGGTGAACGGACAGACTGTCTTTCAGAAAGTATTCAACCGCACGCTCAATGGCGGCCTGGTTGCCCAGGCCTTGAGACGTAAAGTTCAGGTTGATACGTTCACGCAGCTGTTCAACGGTTTTGCCCTGGTACATCTCAGGCTGTTTTAACCATTCAACGACTGCTTTAGTACTCTGCTCGATAGCGTCCTGATAGGCAGCAATACTCTGCGCCGAGCCGGACAGAATCGGGTTTACGTCAGACATTCGATCCTACTCCGTTTAAACCGGCTTCACGCCAGCGGCATTCAGGGCGTTTTCAAATTTATCGAGGAAAATTTCCAGCTCATCGTTAGTGATCAGCAGGGATGGCAGCAGGCGCAGTACGCAACCGTTACGACCACCGCGTTCCAGGATCAGACCCGCCTGGAAGCATTTCTTCTGCAGCAGCGCAGACAGCTCGCCGTCAGCCGGGAAGCAGCCCATGTGATCCGGCGCTTCGTTAGGCTTAACGATTTCCAGACCGATCATCAGACCCAGACCGCGAACGTGACCGATAACCGGGTAGCGTTTCTGCAGCTCAGCCAGTTTGCCTTTCAGCCACTCGCCCTGGGCGGCAACTTTATCGGCAATCTTGTCGTCTTTGAGGATCTTCAGCGTGGTCAGGCCGGTCGCCATGGCCAACTGGTTGCCGCGGAAGGTACCGGTGTGGTGGCCTGGTGCCCATGCGTCAAACTGCTTTTTAATGCCCAGAACAGCCAGTGGCAGACCGCCGCCAACGGCTTTGGACATCACGATGATATCTGGCTCGATACCGGCGTGTTCGAAGGCGAACAGCTTACCAGTACGCGCGAAGCCAGCCTGAACCTCGTCGAGGATCAGCATGATGCCGTGTTCCTGAGTCACTTTACGGATGCGTTGCAGCCACTCGACCGGAGCCGGGTTAACGCCGCCTTCACCCTGAACGGCTTCAAGGATCACCGCCGCAGGTTTACGCACGCCGCTTTCAACGTCGTTAATCAGGTTTTCGAAGTAGTAGGTCAGCGCTTTCACGCCCGCTTCGCCACCGATACCCAGCGGGCAGCGGTACTCGTGCGGATATGGCATGAACTGCACTTCCGGCATCATGTTGCTAACGGCTTCTTTCGGTGACAGGTTACCGGTCACGGACAGCGCGCCGTGAGTCATACCGTGGTAACCGCCGGAGAAGCTGATTACACCAGAACGACCGGTCGCTTTTTTCGCCAGTTTGATAGCCGCTTCTACAGCATCCGCGCCAGATGGGCCGGTAAACTGCAGGCAATACTCTTTACCCTCACCTGGTAACAGGGAGAGTAAATAAGATGAAAATTCATCTTTTAATGGGGTCGTGAGATCAAGCGTATGTAACGGTAAGCCACTCGTGATAACACTTTGAATGCTTTGAAGTACATCAGGATGATTATGACCAAGTGCCAGGGTGCCGGCACCCGCCAGACAGTCAAGGTATTGATTATTTTCAACGTCAGTGATCCAGACGCCCTGTGCCTTCGCAATAGCTAATGGCAGCTTACGTGGATAGCTTCTGACGTTAGATTCAAACTCAGCTTGTCTTGCTAAAAAGGTATCATTGCTCTGTGGTAATGAATTAGCACGTAAAGTATCAATACGGACTTTATCCGTCATCATATCACTCCTACAACCAGGTGTAGATTAACGCCTGATTGAATAAATGGTTATAAGGATTACCTGTAAAAAATCGCGGCTAATATATGTTGTTTTAGCGAAGGACTCAATCATTTATTTTTCGCGGTTTTCAGTCGTCATTTTTTACTTTAAAATCAATGAATAACATTACAAAACCCACAACACACCAACACCAAATTGTTACCATTTATTTTTAAAAGCTTCAGATAAATACAAAGCTGATGATGTAATGATAGCCACCCGATTGTTAAGGATTTATTATTTTTTTACGTGTCTTTACCATTAATACCGTTGAGGATTTTGAATAAAACGGGATTTTTCATTTATTTACTGAGATATAAATAAAAAAGTCGATCCATAGGGATAAATCACTTACTATGGCGCGCTTATTTACACCCCAGTAAATATAGACTAATGCGCAGCACCCGGTAGCGTGTGACGGGCAGAACACGTTATCGACAACAGGATTACTCCTGGGTTGTCATCCAGAAATGTTCGCGGGCGGACATTTCGTAAGGAGAAGGAATCTTCCCTTATGCCGAGAATGAAAATTTTCTAGCCATCACCATATGGCGCCCTGATATGAGAGTGTTATGACCCGCATTTACCCACAATTCATCGTTGCCAAGTTTGGCGGCACCAGCGTTGCTGATTTTGATGCGATGAACCGCAGTGCCAGCATTGTGCTTGCCGATCAAAATGTTCGTTTAGTCGTTCTGTCTGCCTCCGCAGGTGTCACCAACTTACTGGTTGAGCTTTCTGAAGGTCTGGAAAGTCATCAGCAATTGGACAAACTGGATACCCTCCGGACGATTCAGTACAACATTATTTCCCGTCTGAAGCAGCCTACCGTTATCAGCAAAGAGATCGATAATCTCCTCGACAATATTAGCCGCCTGGCGCAAACGGCGACGGTTTCTCCGTCGGCGGCGCTGAGCGATGAGCTGGTAAGTCATGGCGAATTGATGTCCAGCCTGCTGTTCACGGAAGTTATGCGTGAGCGCGGCGTAGAAAGCAGTTGGTTTGACGCGCGCAGCGTGATTCGCACCGACTCCAATCACGGCTGTGCTGAACCTCAGGTTAGCACCGTGGCTGAGCTTGCTGAAACGCACCTGCGCCCGCGTATTGAACAAGAAATCATGATTACCCAGGGTTTTATCGGCCGTGATGCTAACGGTCGTACCACCACGCTTGGTCGTGGCGGTAGCGACTATACGGCCTCCCTGCTAGGTGAAGCGCTGCACGCAGGCCGCGTTGATATCTGGACCGATGTTGCCGGCATCTACACCACCGATCCTCGTATCGCGCCAAATGCGAAACGCATCGACAGCATTTCGTTCTCTGAAGCGAGCGATATGGCAGGCTACGGCGCGAAAGTGCTGCACCCGGCGACGCTGCTGCCAGCGATGCGTAAGAACATTCCGGTGTTTGTGGGATCCAGTAAAGATACGGCCGCTGGGGGTACGTTAGTTTGCTGCACAACGGACAACCCGCCGCGCTACCGTGCGGTGGCGGTACGCCGCAAGCAGACGCTGCTGCGCCTTCACCGCCTGGACGAGCAACCATCTAACCGTTTCTTAGCGCAGATTTTCACGCTGCTGGCTGAGCACAACGTCGCAACGGATCTGGTAACCACATCAGAATCCACCATTGCGCTGGCGCTGGACTCTTCAAACGCCACCTCCGGCGAAGATCATACGCTGACCACGGCATTATTTACCGCCCTCGCCTCCCACTGTCGTGTTGAAGTGGAAACCGGGCTGGCGCTGGTGACGCTGGTGGGTAATCAGCTAACGAAAGAGCTGGGCGTTTGTAACGATGTCTTCTCCCGTCTGGAAGAACATGCGGTGCGGATGATTTGTCACGGTGCGTCTCATAACAACCTTTGCTTCCTGCTGCCAGGCGATGCGGCCGACAGCGCGGTCAAAGCGTTGCACCATCGACTGTTCGAATAAATTCGACCGTCCGGAAAGCACAAAGTCCCGGCTTTTGGCCAGGACTTTGAAAGCGTCATCCATGGCTCCTGCGGGAGCCATTATTGTATTTTAGCTGTGACGATGAGAGTTGCGGCGGCAGCGTTTATCATAGTGACGCACCCACCAATATCTATCGCTCACCTGCTCGTGCCCACCGACACGCGCCCCAGCCAGCCAAAGCACTGCGCCCACGAAGATGCTTAGAATCGCACCATGCGCAAAAAACTGAGGTAGGTTAAGTTGTGGCATCTGGTTTAAAATAGAATAACCAACACCGCCGATCATAACGACCAGACCTAACCCCATGAGCACATTACCGAGTAACGAAGCGTTTTTGCGTTTCATAATGTCACCTCCGTAGATTGGCTTTGGGTTTAGGGATATATCCCTATTCCTAGTGTGTAAAGTATAGACAACACCGCTGTGGATAAGTGCGCTGGCGATCACAAATAAGAACATCTCATCAACAATACTTTACATTTAAGTGACTGAAATACTTTTCAATCAATATTATTCCGGCAGTGAATTATTCAAGTTTTACCGCTCTGGGCGCATATTTTTGTCAAGCGCGCCCTCTCGACGTAAACTAGCCGCCGGAAAGATTGCCCACTCAGGAATAACAACGTGACGATTAAACTGATTGTCGGCCTGGCAAACCCTGGCGCAGAGTACGCGGGAACGCGTCATAACGCGGGTGCCTGGTACGTCGATTTGCTGGCAGAGCGTTTTCGCGCGCCGCTGCGTGAAGAAAGTAAGTTTTTTGGCTACACCTCGCGCATTAATATGGCGGGAGAAGATGTTCGTCTGCTAGTGCCAACCACCTTTATGAACCTCAGCGGCAAAGCCGTTGCGGCGCTGGCGACCTTCTATCGTATTAATCCAGATGAAATTCTGGTGGCTCACGACGAGTTGGATCTCCCTCCCGGCGTGGCAAAGTTCAAGCTCGGCGGCGGCCACGGTGGCCACAATGGCCTGAAGGACATCATCAGCAAATTGGGTAATAACCCTAATTTTCACCGCTTACGCATCGGAATTGGTCATCCGGGCGATAAAAGCAAAGTTGTTGGCTTTGTATTAGGCAAGCCTCAGTCTGCTGAACAGAAGCTGATTGACGATGCCGTAGACGAAGCGGCGCGCTGTACCGAGATCTGGCTGAAAGACGGGCTGACAAAAGCGACGAATCGCCTTCACGCTTTCAAAGCGCAATAAATCTTCAGCAATACGAAAAAGTCTTCAGGTGCCGCCACCGCATCAGGATGAAGTACGGTTTTTTTCCTGTATGACGTGTATAATAGGCGGAGTTATTTACTTTTCTACAATCTGTTTTCGACAACAGGTTGAATATCAAAAGATTAAGGTGATTTAAACATGGGATTCAAATGCGGTATCGTTGGTTTGCCAAACGTAGGCAAATCCACCCTGTTCAACGCGCTCACCAAAGCGGGTATTGAAGCGGCAAACTTCCCGTTCTGTACTATCGAGCCGAACACAGGCGTTGTTCCGATGCCCGATCCGCGTCTGGACCAGCTGGCGGAAATCGTTAAACCTCAGCGCATCCTACCAACCACCATGGAATTCGTTGATATCGCGGGCCTGGTTAAAGGGGCTTCCAAAGGTGAAGGTCTGGGTAACCAGTTCCTGACCAACATCCGTGAAACCGAAGCTATCGGTCACGTTGTTCGCTGCTTCGAGAACGACAACATTATCCACGTGAACAACAAAGTGGACCCGGCTGACGACATCGACGTTATCAACACCGAACTGGCGCTGTCTGACCTCGACACCTGTGAACGTGCCCTGCACCGCGTGCAGAAAAAAGCCAAAGGCGGCGACAAAGACGCCAAAGCTGAACAGGCCGCGCTGGAAAAATGTCTGCCACAGCTGGAAAACGCGGGCATGCTGCGCGCGCTGAAAACGCTGACCGAAGAAGACAAAGCGGCCATCAAATACCTGAGCTTCCTGACCCTGAAGCCAACCATGTATATCGCCAACGTCAACGAAGACGGTTTTGAAAATAACCCGTACCTCGATAAAGTGCGCGAAATTGCAGCGGCTGAAGGTTCTGTTGTGGTCGCCGTATGTGCCGCCGTTGAAGCCGACATCGCTGAACTTGACGATGCCGACCGCGAAGAATTCATGGCTGAAATGGGCCTCGAAGAGCCAGGTCTGAACCGCGTTATCCGCGCCGGTTATGAACTGCTGAACCTGCAGACCTACTTCACCGCTGGCGTGAAAGAAGTCCGTGCATGGACCATCCCTGTTGGCGCAACTGCACCGCAGGCTGCGGGTAAAATCCACACCGATTTCGAAAAAGGCTTTATCCGCGCACAGACCATCGCGTTTGAAGACTTCATCACCTACAAAGGTGAGCAAGGTGCGAAAGAAGCCGGCAAGATGCGTGCTGAAGGGAAAGATTACATCGTTAAAGATGGCGATGTGATGAACTTCCTGTTCAACGTCTAAT
>CP070603.1:2201008-2202918 GCA_016939855.1 Kluyvera ascorbata | reverse complement strand
AAATTCGCTGATAAACTGCGGCAACTCGTCGCCGGTAATAGGCTCCGATATATAGTTACCCTGATAGTACGAAATGCCAGACTCTTGTAAAATAGCCATTTTCTCCGGCCTGTCTACGCCTTCGGCAATACAATAGCGATTCGTCAGCTTGCAGTAATAAGAGAGGCTTTTGACCAGCGCTAACGCTTCACCATCCCGACTCAGGGCATCCACCACATTCATATCCAGCTTGTAGCCATCGAACTGGAACTTTCGTACCGGGAAATTCACGCTATTGCGTGAAAAACAATCATCGAGGACGATGCTAAAACCCAACTTTTGCAGATAGGCAAGGTTGTCTAGCGATTGTTCATTTTGGCTAAGATCGTTACGTTCATTAATCTCCAGAACAAATTTTTTCGCCCAGTCTGCAGAATTCAGCTGTTTTTTGGCTGTTTCCAGCATCCTGACCAGGCCATCATTTTCAATCGTACTGGACTCAATATTTATTGAGAAGAAGTACTTGCCTTGATAAAAATTAATATAGCTGACCGTTTTCTGGATAAGAAAAGCCGTCAGGATAATCCACACATAAGTAGAATGCAGCTTAGGTAAAAACTCATTCGGTGTTAAGACATGACCTTTGTTATACCATCTAATCAGAATTTCAAAACCTTCAAGATTTTTTGGACCTTGCGTCACCGGCTGGAAGACAACAAACAGCTCATTACTGTATAAAGCATGTGCGAACTCCCTCTCAAATGAAGAAAGACGACTTAGCATAGTGATATCTCCGTTAGCCATATCTGCCTTTTGCTGGACATTAGAAAATAAATAGGGGATCACTCCTGATACTTTCTTTATCCCAGACAGACGCTGATTATATAGCGTTTTTTTGCTCACACCTAGATAGTCAGCCTGTTCGGCAATATTAACTCCCTGAAACAGGCCTGCCATGACCTGCATTTCTTTTTTTGATAGCCCATCTTTCCTATCATTTCCATGCAGATCATCATGCTTCCCTAAATAGAAATTCTCAGCTACTACCACATTTTTTAAATATGGACAAACATTCCTCTCAGGTAATAAAAGCTCAGATAATTTATCACAGGGCAGATCGGATGGCGCAATATAGATCACTGCATTATCAATTTTAGTTTTTGCCACCTGGGATTTAATCACATTCCACAGCCATGAAGCCGGCAGCTTGCTGATAATGAGCACCCAAAAGATATGTCCCGACCGGTTTAATATCGAAATTAATGACCTAAGCGTTGAAAGCATCCAATAGGGTTCATTAGGGACATAGACAACCATTCTTTCGTTCTGAAGTACTTGCACATTATCGATACTTTCCTCACTTTCAACATCTAAAACAGCCACATCATTATTGTCATGCAGCATCGCGAGAAGACCATGGGTAGCCATACCGCAGGGTGATAAAATATAATCAACATGTCTACAGTGGACACTATCTATGTCTTTATCAAACATCCTTGCCTCATTTGTCTGAAAATCACCTTGATTCGACGTTGTCATACACAAAACGAGGTTTAAGAATTTATACTATGGCATCAAATTCAACACAGTAGCCTCTTTTCGGGCTATCATGTTTTTAAGTGGTCATATGTTTAAATATGCTTTTAAAACTCATGTTTGAATACAGACTTAGAATGCAAAACCTCCAGGAACAGATAAACACCATCGGTAATCTTAATACGCTAACATCTATCTTTCCTCATTTTTTAAACTACTAAAAAAAAATTTATATTAATTTATACTGCACTCACTGAATAAAACAATACTTAAACCACCGTGGCATTCGTGACGCGATACTGTCAACAGTCATCGCATTCCCCTACTTAAGTAGTATTACGTCACATAATGATGTCTACGATCTCATCACCACGATTTTTCCCCATTCCGCTCAA
>CP070603.1:2200694-2200985 GCA_016939855.1 Kluyvera ascorbata | reverse complement strand
AAAAAACAACAACGCAACACACTTAAGCCTTTGTATTCAAATAATTAACTTGCAATCATTATGAGCAACATAGAAAAAATAACAAACTTTATAGGTCCATTCATATGTTTTAGGATTTTTCCCAAAACGCCTATTCACATCAAAAATTAGCGGGACAAATCTGAAATCATGTAAAAAAAATGAAAACAATTAAAGTCAGATAAGATTAGCCTTAAGATAAATCTCGTGGTTTGTGTTAGGTGAGGGTAAATACATGTCTAACCATCAGAACTGAATTGGCGAGTGGGACAA
>CP070603.1:2199673-2200637 GCA_016939855.1 Kluyvera ascorbata | reverse complement strand
CCCCTACTATAAAATAATAATCCTCACACTAATTTCGACCTGAATTAAACACGGTGGGCGGTTTTGCACGCTTTCCACACACAATGATTCATCATCAAAACAAGGATGCTTAATGAAAGCTCAACTCTTTTTCATCTCTCTTGCCATGATGTCGTCCTCCGCATTCGCGGCATCGGCAAATACCGTGCAATTTAAAGGTGAAGTGAACGCGCAAACCTGTACCGTCAATATTAATGGCAACTCGACGGCACCGATTGTGTTACTGCCAACGGTATCAACAGGCTCCCTTAACACGGCAAAAGCCACCGCGGGCGATACAAAATTTACCGTGAATGTCACCGGATGTAACACCACCGACGCGGCAACGATTTCCACCGTATTGGCAGGAAATAGCATCACCACAAACAGCAACCTTGGCAACGTGGGAGGGACCGCAACCAATGTTTCTATTCAGATCCTGGATAGCGACGGCTCTACGGCGTTAACCTTTGTAAATGGTTCAACGGTAAAAACGACCTCATTTAATAAAACCGCTAGCTCAGCAACCGCGTCACAAGACCTGACCGCACGTTACTACGCAGAAACGGCAGGCGTGACGCCCGGAACCGTCATCGCCTCAGCACAGTACTCCATTGCCTATAATTAAACCGTCAGGCGCATAGCAATATGTGCCTGCCAGGATCCCCATGTTAAAAAAAACAGTCTGTATTCTGCCATTACTGTATCTCGCCAGCTTACCGGCCAGCGCCAGCGTGGTAATGGAAGGTAATCGGGTTATTCTGGATGCCAGCCAGGCGCAGAAGACCGTTAAATTTACCAACAACGATAATTTCCCCTATATCGTTCAGGTCTGGTTATCCGTTACGCCTGATGGTAAAGAAGCTGACAGCCAGCAAAATAGGCTCGCGGTGTCGCCTGCTATTTTCAAAATTCAGCCGAAGCAGGATCAGGTAATTAGCCTGCT
>CP070603.1:2189677-2199663 GCA_016939855.1 Kluyvera ascorbata | reverse complement strand
GCGGGACAGAAAATAACCAAGGAGCAGGTATCCTATCTTCACTTCACCCAAGTCCCTTCGATGCCCGCAGACCAGCAGGACAAAAATAAGCTGGTTCTTATCGTTAATAGTACGGTGAAGGTATTTTTACGCCCCTCTGATTTACCCATTGCCTACGAGCAGATGCTCGATTTCGTTCATTATAACATTGAGAAAAATAGCCGCGGTTGCCATCTCGAGGTCAGCAATCAGTCACCCTATTATCTCAATAGTATTCGTGTCTCTATGCAGTCAGGCGCGACAAAGAGCACGATCCCCATGACCATGCTGGCACCTGAGTCAACGGTCCAACTCGGGGCCAACTGTGATGCCGTACAGAATGCAAAAGAAATTCGCATTGGTTACCTCAATGACTATGGCGTGTTGCAAGAAAAAGCGCTGAAAGCACGATAACCGGGAAATGTGGTAATGATGTTAAGGATAATAGTGTTAACACTGTTCGTTACCCCGTTATCGTTATCCGTATATGCTAGTTCGGGCAGCACGGATAAACATAATAGCGATAGCGACTATGTTTTTGACACAACACTATTAAAAGGGAGTGGTTTACCGGTTGATGATATCATCAACTATATCTCTGATGATAAAATCAAACCTGGCGTCTATTCGGTTGATATACAGCTTAATGGCGTATTTTTATCCCATGAGAATGTCGATTTTCGCGTCACGAAAGACAATACACAGCCATGCTTCTCGCCTGCACTTATCGCGCAACTGCCGCTAAAAGATAAAGCCGCCGTAAAACCAGACGGTTGCTATTTTTTATCCGCGGTGGTTGCCCAGTCATCCGTCGATACCGACATGACCAAAATGCTGGTTAATATTATTATTCCTCAAACCGAGCTTATCAAAACCCCTCGAGGATATGTTCCGCCGGACGATCTGAATGCCGGGGAAACCATGTTTCTGTCGAATTACAGCGTGAATCAGTACTACTCGCGATTTAGCGGCGGCGCTAGCGGTGATTATCAATCGACCTGGGTTGGCTTAAATAACGCGATAAACTTTGGGCAATGGCAGTTACGTCAGCAGGGTTCCTGGTCACATAGCTCTCCGGGGAAAACCCTATGGTCAAGCAACCGCGCCTATCTCCAGCGCCCTATTTTGCCCATCAGAAGCAGCCTGACGGTGGGCGATAGCTATACCGCCGGTAATTTCTTCTCAGGTATGGCCTTTCGCGGCGTTTCGCTCGCCTCTGACGATCGAATGCTGCCTCAGTCCCAGCAGGGCTATGCCCCTGTCGTACGCGGCGTTGCCAGAAGCAACGCCCGCGTTACCGTGAGCCAGGGCAAAGCCGTTATCTACGAAACCACCGTTCCTCCCGGCAGTTTTGAGATTAGCGACCTGTACCCGGTCTCCTATTCCGGGGATCTCGCCGTTACGGTTACCGAAGCCGATGGCAGCGTCAGCACCTTTACCGTGCCCTACGCCGCGGGTCCCGAATCCGTCAGACAAGGAATGTTCAAATACGCCGCCATCGCGGGTCGTTCCCGCTATGTGGGGGACAAGGACCCCTTCACCGAATTCACGCTGCAATATGGCGTGAGTAATAACATCACCACCAACCTTGGCAGCCGCCTGGCACAGGGCTACTTCTCCGCCGTCATGGGCGCAGTGCACTCTTCCGAGCTAGGCGCATTCGGCCTGGACTCCACGTTCTCCCAGGCCGATTTACCCAGCGGTTCACAAACCGGCTGGATGTTCCATGCCAGCTATAGCAAACGTATTGAACCCACCAATACCACCATCGCCATCGCCGGCTACCGCTACTCAACGGCGGGCTACCGCGATCTTTCAGACGTTTTTGGCTTACGCCAGGCATGGGAAGAGAATAAGCAGAACTGGACCTCGACAACCTTAAACCAGTCTTCCCGCTTTGAGATCTCCGTCACTCAGGATATGGATGCTCTTGGCAGCGTCTGGCTTTCCGGCTCAACGCAGGCCTACCGCGACGGTCGAAGCCCGGACAAGCAATACCAGTTTGGCTACAGCAAGCAGTTTGCCAACGGCATGTCGATCAATGCGTCGATTGCGCGAACCCGCTACAGCGAGGTTTATCGCTCAACCATTGATGGAGGAATTGGCTACGACAACTATATCAATAACTATTATTCCGCCAATCAGCAGACCCTCAGCTCGGTCTCGATTTCCATTCCCTTTGGCCAGAATCGGCAGACGACGCTCAGCTCAACCTATACACAGCAAAACGGCATCGGCTCAACCTTGCAGTCCACGCTATCCGGCGTTACGGACAGCGAACGCCCGTTAAGCTATGGCGTCACCTACGCGCGCGACTACGACAACACGCATTCCGTCGGCGGCACCCTGCAAACTTCTACGGCAGTAGGGTCCCTGCAGGGCACCCTCTCGCATGGCAAAAACTACTCTCAGGGTTCCGCAGGCCTTCAGGGCGCGGTGGTGATTCATAAAGATGGCGTCACCGCGGGTCCTTATCTGGGCGAAACCTTCGCATTGGTGGAGGCTAAAGGCGCTCAGGGTGCGACGGTTGCCGGAAGTCAAAACGTGGCTATCGACAGATTCGGCTTTGCTCTGAGTCCTTCCATCGCACCCTATCAATATAACAATGTCGTCCTCGACTCGTCCGGGATAAACAAAAATGCCGAACTGACATCGAGCAGTCAGCGCATTGCCCCCCTGGCTGGTGCGATGGTTCGGGTCAAATTTAGCGTCATCCACGGCTATCCGATGCTCATTACTATTCGCTATCGCGGCAGCCTGCCAATTGGCGCCAGCATTTATGACAACGATGGTCGCCCCGTTGGCACGGTTGGGCAGAACAATCAGGCCTGGGTTCGCAATGACAAGCTGGAAGACACTCTGACCATTCAGTGGGGGAATCGGCAATCCTGCCGCTTGCATTATCACATTACTGATGAGCAGAGCCACGACACCATCATTAAAACGCCTGGAGAATGCCGGTGATACACTATTCCACGTTACGCACATTATTATGGAGCGCAGCCCTCCTGCTGTTATCTGCCGCAACCGCACAGGCCACCTGTACCCGCAAATCATCGATCGATGCCGGTTGCGATAGCTGTGGCGTGGGGATTGGCCTTGGTAATGTCAATATCACCAGCGCCTATCTCCAGCCAACGGGCACGCCGCTCGGCAGCACCGTATTCAGCATCACCACCGCATCACGCTACAGCAGCAGCGGCGCAGGCGATCTTGTTTTATACGAATGCGACGCCAGCGATGTGGGCAGCATCTATGAAGTGTTTGCCACTAACGGTGACGACCGCGTTGGCGGCTTCTACGACCTGGGTGCCGATGACGGGAATTCAGACTATTATGCGACCTATTTCCCCTATGTCGGCATTAAGCTCACGCACCTCAATTCCGGTATGCCCTTCACGCGCAATTGGCAGCAATACCCGATTACCAGCTACGCCACTGTCGGCAACAAAATACAGATCCGGGTGAAGGATTTCAGCGCCATTCGCGCCGACCTGATACGTATCAGCGGGCTTCCTGGTAACGGTGCGAGCCGTTATTGCGGCGCGACCAGCTCCAGCAACCCCTATTCGGGAATGGCGTCGGCCACGGGAACCTCAAGCTATTCTTGTACTCAACCGAATGGTTACGTCACCTTCAAAGGGCCCGGCATCGCCACCGATACCATCGGTTCGGATTCAGCGTATAACTTTTCAACCTGGGGCACTGGACGCTGGATAGCGATGGGCATGGGCACGTCCCCCATCTCGACCTTAACCCACACGGCGACCTGCGTGGCGCGTAACGTCACGCCATTAGTGCTGTTACCCACCATCAGCATCCAATCGCTGGAGGGCGGTGGAACATCGCAGTCCAACTTTACCGTCTCCATTGAGTGCGATAACACCGCCGTGTCCGGCGTCTCATCAGGAGGCACGGCGTTAGGGCTACAGGTGCCGTATGAAAGCTATTTGGCCGCGCAAAAGCTGGGACTGGTGAATAGCTCAGGCGGCGTCAGCTATCTCTTATCCGATGGCTATGGCACCGATGCTACTATCGCCACCGGCGTCGGCATCGCGTTAAGCAACGCCGCAACCGGTACGGCGATGAATTTCCTCGGCTGGGGAGCCTGTACCTCTACCGGTTGCCCGAGCGGTAACGATGTGGGCTGGTATTCCGTGCTCAACGGCGCATCCGCGAGCGGCAGCTCGGCCTCCGGATATACCAACTACCAGTCGGTGCTGACCGCAACGTTGAAAAAAATACCGGGACAGACAGTCACCGCAGGCAAAGTCAGCGCTAAAGCGTACGTCTGGGTGAGAGTGCAATGATGCGTAAACTCGCTACGCTATTTTTCGCGGTGCTGACGTTCAACGCGCATGCGGGGATGTTGGTCGACAAAACGCGGGTCATCTTTCATGAAGGTGAAGACACGCAGGGCATCAACATCATGAACATTAACGCCTACCCTGTTTTTGTGCAGGTGTGGGTCGATACCGGCGACATTAATAATTTCACCCAAAGTCCCGATGCACCATTTGTCCTTATCCCCCCGATATTTAATCTCCGGGCAGACGAAGTGAAATCGGTGAAAATCATTTATGACGGTAAAAAGTTAGCGGCCGACAGGGAAAGTTTGTTCTGGATAAACCTCTACGAGGTACCGGCGGTCAAAACGGGGCTTACCCAGCAACAGTATCTGTTGATGTCAATGAAGACGCAGCTAAAGCTGATTTACCGCCCTAAAAGCTTGAGCAATAACGTTACTGCGGCGGGTAAATCCGTCTCGTGTACGGTAGAAGATAACGCGACACTCGCCTTAGTCTGTCGTAATCCGAGCGGCTATTTTCTCTCCTATAACGACATCAGCGTCAGCTTTCGCGGCCACCGCTACCAGGCCACCGCCGAGCTTGACCTGATGCTCCCCCCCTTCGCCACTCAGCGCTTTGGGTTAAAAGCGCTGCCGCAAGCGTCACCTGAGATGGAAAATAGCATCACCTTTCGGCTGATTAACGATGCCGGAGAGCGAGAAGAAATAAGCCGTGCGCTCAACCGCTAATCCGCGGATTCGGTCAATTATATTGATTCACGGGCAAGCCAGGGGCTGTCTACCCGCACGGTATCGCGGTGATCGAGCTCCTGGATAAGATGCAGCGCGCTAAGACGACCGATTTCATAGTGCGGAAGCTGTACCGTTGATAGCGGCGGCAAAAACAGTTCGCCGGTGCCGACCATATTGTCATAGCCCAGCACGGCGACATCCTGCGGAATGCGCAGCCCTCGCCCCAGCAACACCTGATAGATAACAAAAGCCACGCGGTCGTTACCGCACACCACCGCATCAAACATCGGACGCGCGCCGCTAAGGTAATGCCCGGCAATGTCCGCCGCATCAATATGGTGGCGCTCGCCCGGCGGAAGATAGTGGTGGAACATGGCATCAGGGTCGACGCCCGCTTCACGGCAGGCTCTCTCCATTCCCGCCCGACGGCGATCGGTCGCCACAATGCCTTTTGGCAGGTGGATGCACAGCAACCGACGATAGCCTGCGGCTAACAGCGCTTTCACACCGAGATATTGCCCTTGTTCGTCATCGGGAATATAGGTGGGAAATGGGCCGCTGATGCTCTCGCAGTTCGCCAGCACGCAGCGATACTTATGCAGCTTTTCCGGCACCGGAACCTGACGCAGCCCCATCGCGGTATAGATAATGCCGTCCGGGCGATGCGCCAGCAGCAGATCGACCATTTTCTCCGGCTGGTCATTGCTGAACATATTGACCACAAAGCTATTCCAGCCGTGCGCCCGCGCGGTCTCTTCGATAGAGAGCGTGATCTCCACGGAAAATGGCGTGGTCATGGTATCCAGCGCCAGCACCCCAATAGTGTTAGCCGTAGTTTTCGCGCCACGAATTTTTTTAGCCGAAAGATCGGAGACGTACCCCAGCGCATCGACCGCTTCCATCACCTTTTTATAGGTTTCTGGCCGCAACCGTTCCGGCTCGTTAATCGCTCTCGATACGGTCATTAACGAGACGTTTGCCCGTTGCGCCACATCCTTTAAAGATGCCATACCCTCTCCTTTGACGGCGTT
Organism: Kluyvera ascorbata; assembly: GCA_016939855.1. GTDB lineage: Bacteria > Pseudomonadota > Gammaproteobacteria > Enterobacterales > Enterobacteriaceae > Kluyvera > Kluyvera ascorbata_C. The sequence goes on along the minus strand of CP070603.1, from coordinate 2,193,573 downwards.
CACCTTGCCGGGCCTGAAAATGCGATCTCGATAACACCCGCAAAATGTTAACGTTAACTTTTGTGATTAACATCGATATTACCATCAATTCTGCGAGAAAACTGAGAATGTTAACGTTATCTTTTTACCAACTTACTTACAGGGACAAGCAAATGACGTCACTACTTTCCAAAGCCAACGAGGCCTTAAGCCAGCAAAAAGACCGTGTAAACCCGCGCTGGTATCCACGCTATCACCTCGCCCCTCCAGCGGGCTGGATGAACGATCCCAACGGCCTGTGCTGGTTCGATGGTTATTACCATGCGTTCTATCAGCACTATCCATGGCAACCGGTCTGGGGGCCAATGCATTGGGGCCATGCGCGCAGCCGCGATATGGTCAACTGGGAGCATTTACCAATAGCACTGGCACCAGAAGGGCCAGCAGATAAAGACGGCTGTTTTTCAGGTTCAGCGGTGGTTGACGGCAATAAGCTGGCCCTTCTCTACACCGGGCACAAATTTGACGGCGAAGCGAAAGAGGAAAACCTGTATCAGGTGCAGTGTCTGGCCACCAGCACCGACGGGGTTCACTTCGAACGCCAGGGCATGGTTCTGGATACCCCGCAGGGGGTTCACCATTTTCGCGATCCGAAAGTCTGGCAAGAGGGAGAGCGCTGGTACATGGTGGTGGGTGCTCGGGTCGATGATGTGGGCGAAGTACAACTCTATCGTTCACAGGATCTACAGCACTGGCAGTTTGCCAGCACGCTCGCCCAAGCCAACGAGGGCATGGGCTACATGTGGGAGTGTCCGGATCTCTTCCCGCTGGACGATAAGCTGGTCTTTATGTTCTCGCCGCAGGGCATTGCCGCCGACGGATACAACTACCGTAACCTATTCCAGAGCGGCTATATGGTCGGCGAATGGCAAGATGACCACCAATTCCACATTACCCACCCCTTCCAGGAGATGGATCACGGGCATGATTTTTACGCTCCCCAGTCATTTACCACCCCGGATGGTCGCCGCGTGGTGATCGGTTGGCTATCAATGTGGGAGTCGCCGATGCCAGAACAGGCCGACGGCTGGGCGGGCATGCTTACCCTGCCCCGGGAAGTGACGCTCGACGCGGAACAACGGCTGCGCATGAACCCGGTGAAAGAGCTGGAATCATTACGCGGCGAGCTTCATGTCTGGCCGGTCAGTGAACTGCACAATCGCACCCTGATGGTAGAGGAGCAGGCGCACGCGATGGAAGTCGAACTGAGCCTCGACATCACCCGCAGCCAGGCTGAACAATATGGTATCGCGCTGGGTGATGGGCTTCGCGTCTACGTTGATAGCCAGTCACAGCGTCTGGTGCTGGAACGCCGCTACCCGCAGCATGGCTTATCTGGCTATCGCAGCGTACCGCTCCCGGCCACTGACGAGCTGGATCTGCGCCTGTTTATCGACAGCTCCTCGGTAGAAGTCTTTGTCAATCACGGGGAGTACACCCTCAGCAGCCGTATTTATCCTGAGCCGAACGATCGCCAGCTGATCTTATTCAGCCAGAACGGACACGCCATTTTTACTAACGGGCATGCCTGGCCGCTTGCCGCTAAATAACCACCCATCTCACTGCTTAGGGGAAAAATAATGACAATCTGGACGCTCGGAGATGCCGTGGTGGATTTACTACCGCGCGACAATATGCAGTTTGAAGCCTGCGCGGGAGGCGCGCCCTTCAATGTGGCCATCGGCGTCGCTCGCCTCGGTCATGCCAGCGGCTTTATCGGTCGCGTAGGCGATGACGCCTTCGGCCGCTTTCTGCACCAAACGCTGGTAACGGCGCAGGTGGACACAGGAAGCCTGGAGTTAGACAACCAGCGGCACACCAGTACCGTGCTGGTATCGCTGGATGATGATGGTGAACGACAGTTTGAGTTTCTGGTCAATCCGTCTGCCGATCAGTTTCTCAGCCCGGCGAGCCTGCCTAACTTCGGCACCGATATTCTGCACTTCTGCTCGCTGGCGCTGGTCGCTCCTGACTGCCGCGCCACTCTCGCCCAGGCGATGGCGGCCGCACGCCAGGCCGGTGGCACGCTGAGCTTCGACGTCAACCTGCGTCCACAGATGTGGAGCAATAAGACACAGATGTTTGACCTTGTCAGCGAGTTTGCCCGCCAGAGCGACATTCTGAAAATGTCCGAGGAAGAACTGCTTTGGCTAACACAGGCCGATGATTTGGGCAGCGCCTGCGAACACCTGGCTGATTTTCCCGCCCGTCTGAAAATCATCACCCGCGGCGCAGATGGCGCTATCGCCTTCTGGCAGAACAGCAGGCTGACGTTAAGCGGCTATCGTGTCGACAGCATCGATACCACCGGAGCCGGTGACGCCTTTATGGCCGGGCTGCTGGCGGCGCTCGCCGAAGATGGCTGGCCGACGTCAGTGGCGGCGTTGTTCTCGCTTCTCGAACAGGCCAGCGCCTGTGGCGCCCTGGCAACCACCCAGCGTGGCGCGCTTAGCGCGTTCCCCGACGGCCCACAGCTGAGCCGCTTTATTCAGTCACACTCTTCACTACGGAGAACGATGACCCAGTAATACCGCGCACGCGTTACGTCGCCGCCGCAAGACCTGACAATGACCTAATCTGGATTGGAAAAACATGAAAATAACGATGCCGTTCAGTAATGATAAATACCGGTATTCCTCCGGTTATCTGCTCTTTTTCTTTGCCGCCTGGTCGCTGTGGTGGTCTTTTTATGCCATATGGCTGAAAAGCAAATTAGGCCTGTCAGGTACAGAGCTGGGAATGCTGTATGCCGTAAACCAGTTTTTCAGCATGCTGTTTATGTTGGGCTATGGTTTTCTGCAGGATAAGCTCGGTACCCGCAAACCTCTTATCTGGATGATGGGGATAGTCATCACGCTCAGCGGCCCGTTCCTGATTTATGTTTATGAACCGCTGCTGGTCTCCAGCTTCAAGCTTGGCATGATACTGGGCGCCATTTTCTTTGGCCTTGGCTATCTCGCCGGTTGCGGTCTGGTGGAAAGCTTCGTTGAGAAAGTGAGCCGCAAATTCGACTTTGAATTCGGTACCGCCCGCTTCTGGGGGTCGCTTGGCTACGCCGCAGGGACATTTGTGGGCGGCATCTTCTTCAGCATCAACCCACACATTAACTTCTGGTGCGTGTCGGTAATGGGGGTGATATTCCTGGTGATTAACGTGTTGTTCAAAACCGACGCACCGGCCCTAGCGTCTGCGGAGTCACGTGCGCCCGAGCCAGACGCGCTGACCCGAAAGGATTTTCTCACCATCTTTAAAGATCCACAGTTCTGGTTTTTCGTTATCTTTGTCGTCGGCACCTGGTCGTTCTATAGCATCTACGATCAGCAGATGTTCCCAGTGTTTTATGCCAGCTTATTTGACGATCCTGAATTGGCTCCGCGCGTATACGGCTATCTCAACTCGGTACAGGTGTTTATGGAAGCCGTCGGCATGGCGATGATTCCATTCCTGATTAACCGCATCGGGCCTAAATCCGCATTGCTGCTGGGTGGTACCATCATGACCTGTCGCATTCTGGGCTCTGCGTTGTTCACCGATATCTATATTATTTCGTTGATCAAAATGCTGCATGCGCTGGAAGTGCCGCTGTTCGTCATCTCGGTGTTTAAATTCAGCGTCGCGAACTTTGATAAGCGCCTCTCATCCACGATGTACCTGATTGGGTTTAATATCGCCAGCTCCATCGGCATCATCGTCCTGTCGCTGCCTATCGGTAAGCTGTTTGATAAGGTGGGCTATCATGAAATCTTCCTGATTATGGCGAGCATTGTGGTGGTAACGCTGATATTTGGTTACTTCACGCTCAGTAAAAAGCATCATCCGCAGAGCAGCCAGCAGGAACTGGCAGCCGAGCAGTAAAG
>CP070603.1:2189413-2189589 GCA_016939855.1 Kluyvera ascorbata | reverse complement strand
AAACAGCCCCAGCGCTGCATGCTGATGGTCACGGGACTGGTAAAGCCCGTATATTCCCAATGGTGCAGGCTCTAATTGCGGTAATACCTGCACCAACCGCCCGCTGTCCAACCCAGCCCTCGCCTCGATTTCAGGCACCATCGCCAGACCGACGTCCGCGGCCGCCATCTCGCAGA
>CP070603.1:2189106-2189204 GCA_016939855.1 Kluyvera ascorbata | reverse complement strand
CGCGCAATCGCGCCCGGCTCCGGGGTATTGGTAATGCGAATGGCAAGATCGATGCGTTCGCCCACCAGGCTTACCGGATGGTTGTTGATATCCACTTC
>CP070603.1:2188650-2188956 GCA_016939855.1 Kluyvera ascorbata | reverse complement strand
CTGGCGCGTCTTCTCCAGCGTTTTTTCTCCCGCGGGGGTGATGGTTAACCGCCGGGTGGAACGGTGGATCAACCGGGAGCCGGCCCACTTCTCCATCTCATCAAGATAGCGGCTGACCATGGGACGAGAGATGCCGAGAGAACGCGCTGCGGCGCTGAGGCTCCCAAGTTCGCAAATGCGGTTATAGGTAATTGCCGCCATGATCCTATCCATCGCCACTCCATTAGATCGTTTTATGAAACTCAGCATGTATTGTTTCAGGAATTCTAGCAGAAGCCAAAATCCGTAGAATGGATTTACCCCATT
>CP070603.1:2187124-2188020 GCA_016939855.1 Kluyvera ascorbata | reverse complement strand
GTTAGTCAAACCTCAACTTACCTGGATACATCGCTAAGGAATCTATGAACATGAAATCGCTCACGCTGGTCCTGTCACTGGCCGCGACTCCCGTATTCGCCGCCCCGCTGCACCTGGACGTCTACAACCCACAGGAAAAAGGTATTTTCCCGGTATCTTCCACGCTGGTCTCTGGCCCGAAAGAAGCGATGCTGTTTGACGCCCAGTTCAGCGTCAAAGACGGCGAGAAACTGGTAGAGATGATCAAAGCCGGTGGCAAAACGTTAAAGACTATCGTGATTACCTCTGGCGACCCCGATTTCTATTTCGGGCTTGAACCGCTGGTAAAAGCCTTCCCGGATGTCAGCGTCGTCGCCTCGCCATCGGTCGTGGAGCATATCAAAGCCACCAAGGACGCCAAACTGGCCTTCTGGGGCCCGCAGATGAAGGACGGCGCGCCAACCAAAATCATCGTTCCGCAGGCGACAAACGCGACGCGCTTTACCGTGGACGGCGAGACGCTTGAACTGAAGCATTCTGGTGACTATGCCGCGTATGTGTGGATTCCTGCAAACAAGGCCATTCTGGGCGGAACGGGTATTGCCTCCGGCATTCATGTCTGGACCGCCGATACTCAGACTCCTGCCATTCGTCAGGACTGGATGACGCTATTAAGCGAAATGCAGTCGCTGAAACCACAGCAGGTCATTCCGGGTCACTATGTGGGTGAGCGCCCGGCAAAAGACGCGGCCATCACCTTTACCCACCGCTATCTGCAAACGTTCGAGCAGGCGCTGGCAAATCACAAAGGCTCTGCCGACGTCATCAAGACGATGAAAGCGGCCTACCCGAACCTGGCGGATGAAAGCTCGCTTGAGCTCAGCGCTAAGGTAAATACCGGCGAAATGAAGTGGTAA
>CP070603.1:2186216-2187067 GCA_016939855.1 Kluyvera ascorbata | reverse complement strand
GAATGCCCATCAATGCAAATGGTTCTCATTAACCTGCAAATATGATAAGTTGCATATTAAATGAATCTTATCGACAGGAGCACACCATGAGCGCAAGTGAAAAAGCGGGTCACACCTTTCTAGCAAGCCTGGGAAAAACCCGGCTGCGTCCCGGCGGCGTCGATGCGACACAATGGCTCTTTAATCGGTCCGCGCTGTCATCGGACAGTACCGTACTGGAAGTCGCCTGCAATATGGGCACCACCTCTATCGAGCTGGCCCAGCGCTTTGGCTGCACGATATACGCCGTCGATATGGATAAAAATGCGCTTGCTAAAGCACGTGAAAACATCTCCGCCGCGGGCCTTGCAGAGAACATTACGGTCATGGAAGCCAACGCAACGAAGTTGCCTTTCGCTGATGAGACTTTCGATGTGGTGATCAATGAAGCCATGCTAACCATGTATGTGGACAAGGCCAAAACCCGGCTCATCGACGAGTACTATCGCGTGCTTAAGCCGGGCGGACGCCTGCTGACGCATGACATTATGTTTACCCAGGAGCGCCTGGAAACACAGGGACAGGCGCAACTGGAAGAGATAGTGAAATCCAACGTCAGCCCGATGACTGAGGCGGCATGGAAAACGCTCTTTCTCGATAGCGGTTTCCGCTCGGTCGACACCCACCACGGCGCGATGTCCCTGATGTCTCCCGCCGGAATGATTCACGACGAGGGGCTGGCGCGCGCCGCAAAAATCCTGTTTAACGGATTGCGCACCCGCGAGAATCGCACGCGATTTTTGGGGATGTTTCGCTTCTTTCGCCGCAATCGCCACCAGCTAAACTATATTGCCTGCTGTTCGCGCAAATAG
>CP070603.1:2185293-2186096 GCA_016939855.1 Kluyvera ascorbata | reverse complement strand
CTAGCCACCGAAAACCATGGAGTTGCCGACAACAGGCGAGTACAATCAACTCCACTCATATTTGTCGTACAATTCAACTCAATGAAAGTTAAAACGTTACTGGCATCACTGGCCATTTCCTTCACCGTCTCGCCTGCTTTTGCGCTCACCTACTCACTGCCCAACGGGGGCGGCAGCCTGGTCGGTAGCAACCAATACGAACAGATCCCGCAGGGTCAAAAATCACCGCTGGAGACCTACGCGGCGAAGCATCATATCGGTATGAGCAACCTCCTTGACGCTAACCCCGGCGTGGATGTGTATTTACCCGCGCCAGGTACCGTACTGACCTTCCCGTCGCAGACGCTATTGCCCGACACCGTCCATCAGGGAATCGTGATTAACACCGCTGAAATGCGCCTTTATTACTATCCCGCGGGCAGTCATACCGTCGAAATCTACCCGGTCGGTATCGGCCAGATTGGCCACGATACGCCAGAACATTGGGTCACCTCAGTGAAACAGAAAAAGGTCGGACCGACCTGGACACCCACCCCGAACGAGCGTGCTGAATTTGCCGCCGAAGGCAATATCCTGCCAGCGGTCGTCCCCGCCGGGGTTGATAACCCAATGGGGCTATACGCGATGTACATTGGCAATGAATTTGCCATTCACGGCACCAATGCGAATTTTGGTATTGGGCTGCGCGTCAGCCACGGATGCGTGCGCTTACGTGCCGACGATCTGAAAAAGCTCTTTAGCGAAGTCCCGGTCGGTACCCGGGTTGAATTTGTTAATCAGCCCATCAAAGCCAGCGTGGAGCC
>CP070603.1:2185114-2185283 GCA_016939855.1 Kluyvera ascorbata | reverse complement strand
CGTTATATCGAAGTGCACAGTCCGTTATCCGAATCCAGTGCCAGCACCGCAAAGGCAGCGGTCATACCGGCTTCTCTCACCGCCACGTTAGCGGCGGCGGATATCCAGCAGCCCGTGCTCAAACAGGCGCTGGCAATACGTTCGGGAATGCCGGTCAGACTCAATTAAT
>CP070603.1:2183744-2185100 GCA_016939855.1 Kluyvera ascorbata | reverse complement strand
CATGCTAAATCCACGCCGCGGCGTGGATTTTTTTCATGCTGCCGCTTTACCGTCATTGAACCTGCCGATACTCTGTTGCGACCTCTTGAGATGACCCATTCTTTAAACCAGAAGTTGCCGCAACAATGACGACGCATAATAAAAAAATCCGTGCCTGGCATTTCCCCGTTTTTCGCCATCTTTTCACGGCGCGCTTACTGACCGTGCTTGGCAACGGCATTGCTCCGATTGCGCTGGCTTTTGCGGTACTGGATATTGGCGGTTCAGTCTCTGATTTAGGCATCGTCGTGGCATCACGTTCCATTTTTAACGTCGCGTTTCTGCTGCTTGGCGGCGTACTGGCCGACCGCTATTCGCGCAGCCGTGTGCTGGTCTACTCCTCGGTTATTGCCGCGATTTCCCAGGGGATTGTCGCGTGGTCGGTGCTGGATGGCTCCGCTACCGTCATCAGCCTGGCGCTCCTCGGTGCGCTGAACGGCGCGGCGGCGGGCATTGCGCTACCGGCGTCTTCGGCGCTGGTTCCTCAAACGGTACCGGCGCAAAACCTGCGTGAAGCGAACGCCTTAATTCAGCTCGGTGTCTACAGCGGCACGGTCATCGGCGCGTCACTGGGCGGCGTACTGGCAAGTTCAGTGGGTCCGGGCTGGGGACTGGCGATTGATGCGCTGGGCTTCGCCGCCGCCGCCCCGCTCTACTCCTTGATACGCGCCAACGCCATCAAAGCGAGCGAGTCGCAAAGCAATATCCTACAGGATCTTAAAGAAGGCTGGGCAGAGTTCGCCAGCCGTTCCTGGGTATGGTCTATCGTTGTGCAGTTCACCATCGTCAATGCCGCGTTCAGCGGCGTGGTGATGGTGCTCGGCCCCGCCATTGCCGACGCCTCTTTTGGTCGCGCACGCTGGGGCATGATCGTTGCAGCGCAAAGCGTTGGGCTTATCGCCGGTACCTTCCTCGCGCTGCGCTGGCGTCCGCGCCGCGATCTTTTTATTGGCGTGATGCTGGTTATCCTCTGCGCGGTACCGATTTTTATGCTGAGCCAGACGGTCGGTGCATCATGGTTGATTGCCGCCTTTTTTGTTACCGGCGTGGCTTTCGGGCTCTTCGGCGTCTCTTGGGCGCACTCCTTGCAAACGCATATCCCGCCAGAAAAGCTGGCGCGGGTATACGCCTACGATGCGGTGGGTTCCTTTGTGGCTATCCCCTTCGGCGAACTGGTCGCTGGCCCGCTGGCCATGCGTTTTGGCAGCAGCCATGTTTTGATGGTGTCTGCAGTCGCGGTGGTTGTAGCAACGGTCTGTGCGAGCCTGGTGCCCGCTATCCGACGGCTTGATAATACCGCACAGGCGAAACCGCACA
>CP070603.1:2167665-2183221 GCA_016939855.1 Kluyvera ascorbata | reverse complement strand
GCTTCCTGTTGACTTATTTTGTAAAAAGACTACTTTTCAGGACATGAAGAAAATCCTGATTATCGTCCCCGATGGCGGCATGCTGTTCGAATCCGCCGGTATTGCCGACATCCTGATGCAGGCAAATCGCCTGCATCCAGAAAATGCCACCGCCACCTGCTACCAGGTCCAGTTGGCAACCACCCAACCGCATCAGGTGATCCACGGCCAGTCGGGGTTAAATCTGCTGGCGGATCATCGCCTCCACGAGATAGACCCGCGAGAACCCCTCGATACCATCATCATTACCGGCAGGGGTCAGAATCCGCAGGAAGGCATTGCCGTCGTTGACTGGCTGCGTCTTGCCGCCCCTCATACTCGCCGTATCGCTTCTATCTGCGGCGGCGCCATGCTACTGGCGCAAAGCGGGCTGCTGAACGGCAGACGCGCCACCACCCACTGGAAGCTGCTGGAAACCCTGCAAGCAGAATATCCGCAGGTGCGCGTTGAAAGCGGGCCACTCTATATCCAGGACGAGCATATCTGGACATCCGGCGGCGTCAGCTCCGGTTTTGACCTGACGCTGGCGCTGGTTGAAGAGGACTACGGCTTCAGCCTGGCGCGCGATATTGCCCAGGATTTTGTGATGTACCTGCATCGCCCCGGCAGCCAACTGCAGTTTAGCCGCTACAATCTTCAGCAAACCAGCACGCTTGGCCCGATAAACAGTCTGCTGGCCTGGCTTCTTGATAATCTTACCGACGACCTTGGTGTGGAGAAACTGGCGGAAAAAGTGGCCATGAGCCCGCGCAACTTCAGCCGCGTCTTTACCCGGGAAACCGGCGCCTCCCCGGCACGCTACGTGGCTGAAGCCCGCCTTGCCGCCGCCCGGCAAAAGCTAGAGCAGACGAACGACACGCTGGAGAGCATTGCCCAGCAAACCGGCTTTGGCAGCAGCATTAATCTGCGTCGAATGTTTGAAAAACAGCTCCACCTGACGCCGGGAGAATATCGCCAGCGATTCCACTGCCGCAAATTGGCGTAAAGTGATCCTTTTTTGTCATTTACGCCAAATCGCCACCGGCCTACAGTAACGCCAGAGACAACAGATAAGGAGTGGATCATGGTAAAGGTCGGTATTAACGGTTTTGGTCGAATCGGACGTAACGTACTGCGCGCGGCGCTGGGCAACCCGGATATTCAGATTGTGGCTATCAACGATCTGACGGATAGCAAAACGCTGGCGCACCTGCTGAAACACGACTCACTGCTCGGCACCCTCGCCGCGGAAGTCTCCGCCGGTGAAGGACGACTTGTGGTCGATGGCAAGCCCATCACGGTGTTCAGCGAGCGCGACCCGGCCAACATTCCGTGGCGTCAGGCGCAGGTCGACATCGTCATTGAAGCCACCGGCTTCTTTACCGAGCGCGACAAGGCGGCGGTGCACATCCATAGCGGTGGCGCAAAGCGCGTGATTATCTCTGCTCCCGGCAAAAACGAGGACTTAACCATCGTGATGGGCGTGAATGACGGGCTCTATTCCCCGGACAAACACGTGGTCGTCAGCAACGGCAGTTGTACCACCAACGGGCTGGCGCCTGCCGCTCAGGTTCTGCATCAGCACTTCGGTATTAAGCATGGCTTGATGAATACCACCCACGCCTATACCAACAGCCAGGCGCTGCACGATCAGCCGGAGAAAGACCTGCGAGGCGCTCGCGCTGCCGCGTTGTCAATCGTGCCTTACTCCAGCGGCGCGGCGAAGGCGTTGGGTAAAGTCATTCCCGAACTGGACGGCCGTTTAACCGGTTATTCGCTGCGCGTGCCGATCCCGGTGGTTTCCATCGTCGACCTGACCGTCACCCTTGAGCAAGATGTGACGGTTGAAGCGGTGAACAATGCGTTTCGTGAGGCCGCCGCGGCAGGGCCTCTGAAAGGGATCCTCGGCTATAGTGATGAACCGCTAGTCTCAAGCGACTACCAGGGCGACCCGCGTTCTTCCATTATTGACGGTCTGTCAACGCTGGTGATTGGCGGCAATATGGTTAAAATCCTCGCCTGGTATGACAACGAATGGGGATTCTCCAACCGTCTCGTCGACCTGGCGGTGATGATGGCGAAACGCGAAAACTAATCCGACATTCTGGCATCGTCCCTAAAATCCACGCCCCCGCGTGGATTTTTTTATCCTCCGGCGTCAAACCTGTAATATGCTGTTCGTTCTGATACATACGATTTTCTTATAAAAGATGGCGCACTCGCGCCCATCGCCAGACCGACACACCAACCACAGGACAGATGGATGTTAACTCATACCGCCGCCTCACCACGCAATGAGGCCAGGGCACAGTTTCGCGCCGGGATAATCGCCTGCTTCCCTACCATTCCAGGCTACTGGAGCATTGGTTTCGCCGCCGGCGCTATCGGGACCCTTTCCGGCTTTTCCACCCTGCAAACCGCGCTGTTGGCGAGCCTGCTCTATGCCGGTTCCGCGCAGTTTCTCTTCTATTCGCTCTGGGCGGCGGGCGCGGAAGTCGCCTCCGTGGTGTTCAGTGTACTGTTAGTTAACCTGCGCTATCTGCTGATGAGTTCGGCAATGAGCGTCTATTTCCGCGAGCAGACCACGCTACAGAAAATTGTCAGCGGCCTGCTGCTGACCGATGAAACGTTTGGCGTCGCGATACAGCGTGCGGGCGCTCAGAATAAAGTTTCATTTGCGTGGATGTTTGGCCTGAACGTGGCGGCCTGGCTGAACTGGATCCTGGCCTGCGTGATTGGCGCGGGGCTGGCGTCGGCGTTGCCAGAGGCATTAATGGAAGGGTTGAGCTTCAGCCTGGTCTCAATGTTTATCGGCCTGGTGCTGATGCTGTGGTTTGCCAGCCGTCGTAAGCTGCTGGAGTCCTTCAGCATCGCGGTGGCCGTGATGATTACGCTGCTCATGTCCGGGCATACCGATACCAGCCTGGTGGTAATTATCGCTGCCTCAGTTGCCGCGACGCTGGCAACGCTAGGCATGCGTTTTACTCAGCACAAGGAGCATCAGGATGGAGCGTAATATTCTGTTGGCGATTGTTTTCTCAGCGGCGGTGACCGCGCTAATGCGCGTTGTACCGGTGCTGCTGTTGTCGCGTTTTCGTATGCCGCCTACGCTACAGCAGTGGCTGAGCTTTATTCCTGCGGCGATTATGTCGGCGATTATCGCTGCTGAACTGGTGGGAAAACCGGCGTTAACCGGCAGCGGCATCAGCATTTCACTGCTGGCAGCTGCGGTGGCTACGCTGGTTGGCGCGCTGAGCCGCAGCCTGTTCGCAACGGTGATTGCGGGAATGGCGGCATTTATGGGGTTGAGCTATTTGTTGGCTTAGGCGCGTATCCCGGCGTTCAGTAATATGCCAGGCCAAGTCCCCGGAGTCGGCGCGATGCRCCTCGTCCGGGCTACCCGCGTTTTTCCACGGTTATCATAGTGACGAATGGATGGTACTGCCAGGGGACACCGCTCCCCTGCTGATACATCTTTGAGATAGTGCCGTCGAGATACAGCATCTGCCGCACGTTGAGACGAGATTTCGCATAGCAGGCGAAATCATAGAAATTAGTTTCCCGCTCGCTCAACATAAATACGACCTTGCCCTGCGCGGTGATCCCGACGCCGTTGCGCAACTTACGCGAGCTCGCCGACGGCTTCAGCCGCCAGTTAATCACGCCATTTTCAATCAGCATTGGGCCGGACTGCACCGCGTAGCTCATGCCTGTGATCGATTTCAGCTTGTCGAGGCTGACTATCCCCGCGCGATCGCCCTTAACGTAGAATACACCGCCGGGTTTAATAAAGAAGTTTCCGCCACCGGACGCGCGGTTCACCGCCACCTTCTGTTGCCCGTTTTCAATATACAGCCCAAGAGGGGCATAGGTTTTATCGTAGATGCCGCCGTTCATCGCCATACGTACGCGCCCGTCGCCGTTAATGTCGGACAGCAGCGCGCGCAGCGAGCCGTAGTCTTTACCGTTGGCTTTGAGCCAGTACATGGCAATGCGTTCGCGCTGGGGATCGGCGGTATAGCTTTGTAGCGTGAGGTTGGGGTCCGTAAGGCGACATGAACTTCCCGCTGCTGCCATGGAAGGGACGGCTATCAGCGCCAGCAGCAGCGGTATTATACGGATAGACATGACGTTACTCGTCTTCGTCTTCATCCTCAAAACGCGCAACAATACGTTCGCCAGTATGGGTAGCACGCAGCTCCTCGGCCACCAGCGCAATCGCCTGACCGCTTGCCATGCCCTGCGACATCAGTTCCTGAATACGCTCAACGGCTTTCTGCTGCTGTTCATGGCTCAGTGAAGGTAATCCTGCAAACATCATTGACTCCTGCTACATTGTGGGCGCGTATTATTTCATGCTGCCCGAACATTCGCCAGTGGCAGTGCAACAAGGCTGGACAGAGAAACAATGCTACCCCCTTCAACGATGACGCTTCCCTGGCGACAGGATGCCGCCGAACACTACTTTGCCCCGTTAAACGCGTCGCCCTGGGCGATGATGCTGCACTCCGGCTATGCGGACCATCCGCACAGCCGTTACGATATCGTGGTCGCTGACCCCAGCCAGACGCTGGTGACCCGCGGCGATAGCACCCTCATCACCCGTGCGGGTCAAACGCAGGCCTCCGGTGACTGCCCGCTCGCGCTGCTGCAGCAGGCCATCGAACGACTCAACATCACGGCCGAGCCACTCACCGACATCCCGTTTATCGGCGGTGCCGTTGGGCTTTTTGGTTATGATTTGGGCCGTCGCTTTGAAAAGCTGCCCGACCGAGCGCAGCAGGATGTGGGCGTGCCGGATATGGCCGTTGGGCTTTATGACTGGGCACTGATCGTTGATCATCAACGCCAGGTGGTGACGCTACTCTGCCACGGTGATATTCAGGCCCGCTTGCGTTGGCTAGAACAGCAGGTTGCCCCAGTGGTCGAGCCGTTTTCCCTCACCTCTGGCTGGCAGTCAAATATGACCCGCGAGCAATACGGCGAGAAGTTCCGCCGGGTGCAGGCCTATTTGCAAAGCGGCGACTGCTATCAGGTGAACCTCGCCCAACGCTTTCAGGCGCGCTATCGCGGCGATGAATGGGCGACCTTTGTGGAACTCAACCGCGCGAATCGCGCGCCATTTAGTGCGTTTATACGCCTTGATGGGAGCGCCATTCTTAGTCTTTCTCCCGAGCGTTTTATTCAGCTCGATCAGAGCTGCATTCAGACCCGGCCGATTAAAGGCACCCTGCCGCGTCTCGACTCACCAGAGGCCGACGCCGAACAAGCTCAGCGGCTGGCCAATTCGCCGAAGGATCGTGCAGAAAACCTGATGATTGTCGACCTGATGCGCAACGACATCGGGCGCGTCGCCGTCCCGGGCAGCGTACGCGTGCCAGAGCTGTTCGTCGTTGAGCCGTTCCCGGCGGTACATCATCTGGTGAGCACCATCACCGCACAGCTACCGCCGACGCTGCACGCGACGGATCTGCTGCGCGCCGCGTTTCCCGGCGGCTCAATTACCGGTGCGCCGAAAGTTCGCGCGATGGAGATTATCGACGAACTGGAGCCCCATCGCCGTAACGCCTGGTGCGGCAGCATTGGCTATATCAGCTCCTGCGGCAATATGGATACCAGCATCACCATTCGCACCGTGACGGCCTCGGACGGCGCGCTTTACTGCTCGGCGGGCGGCGGCCTGGTCGCCGACAGCGACGAGGATGCGGAATATCAGGAAACATTTGATAAAGTGAATAGAATCCTTCAACAACTGGAGTCCTGACCATGCAAGAGCCCGCGCTGAACCTGGATGACTTCCTCTCCCGCTTTCAGCTGCTTCGCCCGCAAACCTCGCGGGCAGCTTTAAACGCCCGACAGGCGGCGGTACTGGTGCCGATTGTTCGCCGCCCCGAACCGGGGCTGCTTCTGACCCAGCGTTCGGCGCGTTTGCGCAAACACCCCGGTCAGGTGGCCTTCCCCGGCGGTGCCGTAGACAGCACCGATGCCTCGCTGATTGCCGCCGCGCTACGTGAAGCGCAGGAAGAGGTCGCCATTCCTCCGGAGTGCGTGGATATCATCGGCGTACTGCCGCCGGTCGATAGTGTGACCGGCTTTCAGGTGACGCCGGTGCTCGGGGTGATCCCGCCCGATCTGCACTACCACGCCAGCGAAGATGAAGTGGCATCGGTGTTTGAGATGCCGCTTGCCGAGGCGCTGCGTCTGGGGCGTTATCACCCGCTTGATATTCACCGCCGCGGCAATGCGCATCGCGTCTGGCTTTCGTGGTATCAGCACTATTTTGTCTGGGGCATGACCGCCGGCATTATTCGTGAGCTGGCGCTACAAGTGGGCCTTAAACCCTGACTATACTTACCCTGATAACCGGCTTTTCAGCATTAGTAAAATCAACGCTACACATTAATTAAATTCATGTGAATAGTTAAGCTGAGTTTCAGGTTCCCTCATACACTATGCGCAGTTATTACATCGTTGCCGCAACAACGCGGCAACCCTGTCAGGAGTGTTAAAGTGATTAGTATATTCGACATGTTTAAGGTGGGGATTGGTCCCTCATCTTCCCATACTGTAGGGCCGATGAAGGCTGGCAAACAGTTCGTCGATGACCTGGTCGAAAAGGGACTGATTAATGACGTGACGCGCGTTGCCGTCGACGTCTATGGTTCACTGTCCCTCACCGGTAAGGGCCACCATACCGATATCGCGATTATTATGGGTCTGGCGGGCAACCAGCCGGATACCGTCGATATTGATGCCATCCCGGCATTTATTCGTGACGTTGAAGCTCGCGGCCGTCTGCTGCTGGCGCAAGGCCGCGTTGAGGTCGATTTCCCGGCCGATAACGGTATGCGCTTCCACAACGGCAATCTGCCGCTGCACGAAAACGGCATGCAGATAACCGCCTGGGCGGGTGACGCCGAAGTCTACAGCAAAACCTATTATTCTATCGGCGGTGGTTTTATCGTCGACGCAGAGCATTTTGGTAAAGCGGACAGCGGTGAAGTGCAGGTGCCTTACCCGTTTGCTTCAGCCACCGAAATGCTCAACTACTGCAAAGAGACCGGCCTGTCGCTCTCTGGCATGGTCATGCAGAACGAGCTGGCGCTGCACAGCAAGAAAGAGATTGAAGACTACTTCGAGAATGTCTGGCAGACCATGCGCGCCTGTATTGACCGAGGCATGAATACCGAAGGCGTGCTGCCTGGGCCGTTGCGCGTACCGCGTCGTGCTTCCGCGCTGCGCCGTATGCTGGTGTCGAGCGATAAGCTCTCCAGCGATCCGATGAACGTCATCGACTGGGTAAACATGTTCGCGCTGGCGGTAAACGAAGAGAACGCCGCCGGTGGACGTGTGGTCACGGCACCGACTAACGGCGCCTGCGGTATCGTTCCGGCGGTACTGGCCTATTACGATCACTTTATCGAGTCCGTCAGCCCTGATATCTACATTCGCTACTTCCTGGCCTCTGGTGCTATTGGCGCGCTGTACAAGATGAACGCCTCTATCTCCGGCGCGGAAGTGGGTTGCCAGGGTGAAGTGGGCGTAGCCTGTTCGATGGCGGCAGCCGGTCTGGCAGAACTGCTGGGTGCAAGCCCGGAGCAGGTGTGCGTCGCGGCGGAAATCGGCATGGAGCATAACCTCGGTCTGACCTGTGACCCGGTTGCGGGCCAGGTTCAAGTGCCGTGCATCGAGCGTAACGCCATTGCCTCGGTCAAAGCGATTAACGCCGCACGTATGGCGATGCGCCGTACCAGCGAGCCGCGCGTGTCCCTCGACAAGGTTATTGAAACCATGTACGAAACCGGTAAAGACATGAACGCCAAATATCGCGAAACGTCGCGTGGCGGTCTGGCTATCAAAGTGCAGTGCGACTAATACGTCATTTCGCCTACCCCTAATACGGGTAGGCGATTTATTTCCCTATTTTTTCTCACTATTTTCTCTACCCACTACACTTGCTCTGTTGTCACTGCTATTTTCATAACCACTCAAAGCGCGACGAGCATCGGATATGCAATCAGCACAAGGAATTATCAGGCACTATCTCCATAAGCGAATCGCCGTCTGTGTGATTGTCGCACTCTGTGCTTTTGCGTTAACGCTAGGAATACGATTTATTTCGCAGCGCAGCATAAATCAACATCAGATTGATGACCTCACCGCCCACTCCGTCGACCGACTCAACCGAATTCTACAACCGCTAAAAACGCAACGTGAAGCGATGCTCGAGTTAGTCGGCCAATCGTGTGAAGCCATTCATCTGCCGCTGCGTAAACAGGCCGTCATGCTGCAAACGGTACGCTCCATTGCGCTGGTTAAAGCGGGCCAGCTTTATTGCTCCAGCGCGCTGGGTTCACGCCATATCGCCGTCCATACACTTCAGCCTCAGCTGCCAAATAAAAAACCATTACTCCTGCTCACCACAGACCATTCTTTAATGGTAGGCAGCCCTATTCTTGTCCAGTGGTTTCCTGCATCAGCGGACGGTCAGGATGGCGTGATGGTCTCCATCAACATCGATTTAATCAGCAATATCATTCTTGAGTCCGCCCCACCGCTAATAACGCACGTCAGCCTGAACGTTGCTGACCAGCATTATCAACACGATATTGGGATAACCGGACAGTTAGACAGCGCGGGCAATCAGGTATATATCCGCACGTCTACGGCCTTCCCGTTTAGCGTCGCAGCGCTAAGCCCAGGCCCGGACAGGCTTGCCCTCGCTAATCTGGTCACCGACCTGCCGCTGGCGCTTATCATGGCCGTTCTATTTACGTGGATTGCCTGGCTTGCGACCGCCGGTCGACTGAGTTTTTCCCGGGAAATTAACATGGGCATTGCCGGTAAAGAGTTCGGCCTTTATTGCCAGCCGCAAATGGACGCCCGCGCACAGCGCTGTATCGGCGCGGAGATCCTACTCCGCTGGAACAATCCGCGCGTTGGCTGGGTCGCGCCGGACGTGTTTATTCCCATTGCCGAAACGCAAAACCTGATTATTCCGTTGACCCGCTACGTCATCAGCGAAACGGCACAGCGTCTGCATTTGTTCCCTCAGGATAGCGATTTTCAGATAGGCATCAACGTTGCGGCGCCGCACTTTAAGAACGGCAAATTGTTGAAAGATTTAAAGCAGAATTGGTTCAACGTAAATCCCATACAGCAACTGACGGTAGAGCTCACCGAACGTGACGCGCTGAATGACGTGAGCTATCCGTTACGCAGCGAGCTGGGGAACCAGCAGATCAAGCTGGCTATCGATGATTTTGGCACCGGCAACAGTTCGCTCTCCTGGCTTGAAATGCTCCATCCAGACATCCTGAAAATTGATAAATCCTTTACCAGCGCAATTGGCACCGATGCGGTGAACTCGGCGGTGACGGATATCATTATCGCATTGGGTCAGCGGTTGAATATTGAGCTGGTTGCTGAAGGGGTCGAAACTGAAGAGCAGGCGCTCTATTTGCAGCAGCACGGTGTGCATTTGTTGCAAGGGTATCTCTACGCACAGCCGATGCCGTTGGAGGCGTTTCCCGAGTGGCTGGAGAAGCATAAGACGTCGAATTCGCAGACACCGTAGCCCGGGCGAACGAAGTGACCCGGGAATTCCCCAGCGTCACTTCTCTTCGTAGCCCGGCCAGGCGAAGCGCAGCCGGGATTACTCAGTGAACTTATTCGTCTTCATCGTGCGGCGAAACCAGCTTCACCACCCGAATCTGATCGACACGATAGTTATTGGCCGCCGTAATCGTGATGTGCAGCGATGGCAGCTCAATCACATCGCCAACATGCGGGATCTGTCCGTTGACAGCAATCACCAGCCCCGCCACCGTCGCGATATCATCATCCACCAGGTTATCCAGCCCCAATGCATGCTGAAACGCGTGCAGGTCGGTAGTACCCTTCACCAGCCAGCCGTCACCATCCGCCACAATTTCCGGCGTTTCATCGGCGTCCGGGAATTCACCAGCAATCGCTTCCAGCACGTCCAGCGGCGTGACCAGCCCCTGTACCACACCAAACTCGTTGGTCACGATAACGAAGCTACCGCGCGCCCGACGTAGTACGCCCAGCAGGTTGATAGGGTCCAACGTGTCCGGGACGATAATCGCCGGTGTTGCCGAGGCGATTGCCAGGACGTCTTCACCGGCTTCAAGCGCCACCAGCAGCTCTTTAGCACGCACGATGCCGACGATTTCATCCAGCTCGCCCCGACACACCGGGAACAGGCTGTGCGGCGATGACAGCAGCTGCTGGCGGATTTCTTCGGTACTGAGGTCAGCATCCACCCAGCTAATTTCCCCACGCGGGGTCATAATGCTGCGCAGCGAACGAGAGGCCAGCGTCAGAACGCCGTTAATCATATAGCGCTCTTCTTCCACGAACGCGCCTTCCGGCACCGGCATCGTCGGCTGTTGACCTTCGTCATTTGCCGCATTCACCTGCTTACGGTTGCCCATCAGACGCAGAATGGCATCCGCGGTACGTGCACGTAACGGCAGCGTCGACTGGTGACGAATAAAGTTACGACGGGCAATCTGGTTGAACAGTTCGATAATTATCGAGAAGCCAATCGCCGCGTACAGATAGCCTTTCGGAATGTGGAAACCAAAGCCTTCGGCAACCAGACTCAGGCCGATCATCAACAGGAAGCTCAGACACAGCACCACCACCGTTGGGTGCTGGTTGACGAAATTCGTCAGCGGCTTCGAGGCCAGCAGCATCACGCCCATCGCAATCACGACCGCCGCCATCATCACCGGCAGATGGTTCACCATTCCGACAGCGGTAATCACCGCATCAAGCGAGAAGACGGCATCAAGTACGACAATCTGCGCTACCACCACCCAGAAGCTGGAATAGCCTTTACCGTGCCCGGAATCGTGCTGGCGGTTTTCCAGCCGTTCGTGCAGCTCGGTCGTCGCTTTAAACAGCAGGAATAGGCCACCAACCAGCATAATCAGGTCACGCCCGGAGAACGTCTGCCCCCAGACGCTGAACAGCGGCGCGGTCAGCGTTACCATCCATGAGATGACGGAAAGCAATCCCAGACGCATCACTAACGCGAGCGACAGGCCAATCAGACGCGCTTTATCTCGTTGTTTTGGCGGTAGTTTATCGGCAAGAATGGCGATAAACACCAGGTTATCAATACCAAGAACGATTTCCAGAACGACAAGCGTCAATAATCCAGCCCAGATTGACGGGTCCATTAGTAATTCCATAAACCACTCCAACGAGAGACGAGACGAGTCATCGCTATGTCATGTTTAAGCGAGACGATACCAGACGATAGAAAAGCGTGGCGCAAAAGGCCGGGAGGTGCGTCGCAAAAGCGAACGAGTGCGAAAAGGCGTCGGTGACGATCCATACATCGGGCTGATGCCCTATACTCCTGTGTAATTAAACGAAGCATTAACATACCAAAATCAAATGACATTTTGGCAGAGATTTACGAGTCTTTGCAAAATGTAAGGTAATTTTTTACACCACAAAATAATTGCGGCCCTTTAACTAAATTACGGATCTTCATCACATTAATTATTCTTTCACTGTCTAAAATAATTCTCGGTAGTTATTTATTTTTTGTCTCTAACCCTTGTCTGAATCGATTCGGTAACGCATCGGCTCATGAATGTATCAGCCCTACTGATACACACGATAATAAAGGAGGTAGCAAGTGACGATTGCTATTGTAATAGGCACACATGGTTGGGCAGCAGAGCAACTGCTGAAAACGGCAGAAATGCTGTTGGGCGAGCAGGACAATGTTGGCTGGATCGATTTCGTGCCTGGCGAGAATGCAGACACGTTAATCGAAAAATACAATGCGCAGCTGGCTAAGCTTGATACCAGCAAAGGCGTGTTGTTCCTTGTCGACACCTGGGGCGGTAGCCCATTCAACGCGGCAAGCCGCATTGTGGTTGATAAAGAAAACTATGAAGTGATCGCGGGCGTCAACGTACCGATGCTGGTCGAAACCTTCATGGCGCGTGACGACAACCCAAGCTTTGACGAACTGGTGGCGCTGGCGGTGGAAACCGGTAGCGAAGGCGTAAAAGCGCTGAAAGCCAAACCTGTCGAGAAAGCTGCTCCGGTTGCGGCTCCTGCAGCACCGAAAGCCGCCGCTCCGGCGAAACCAATGGGCCCGAATGACTACATGATTATCGGTCTGGCGCGTATCGATGACCGTCTGATTCACGGCCAGGTTGCGACCCGTTGGACCAAAGAGACTAACGTCACCCGCATCATTGTCGTCAGCGATGAAGTTGCCGCCGATACCGTGCGTAAAACTCTGCTGACTCAGGTTGCTCCTCCGGGCGTCACGGCACACGTTGTCGATGTCGCCAAAATGATCCGCGTTTACAACAACCCGAAATATGCGGGCGATCGTGTGATGCTGCTGTTCACCAACCCGACCGACGTTGAACGTATCGTCGAAGGTGGCGTGAAACTGACCAGCGTAAACATTGGTGGCATGGCATTCCGTCAGGGCAAAACCCAGGTCAACAACGCCATTTCCGTTGATGAAAAAGATATCGAAGCCTTCAAGAAACTGAACGCACGCGGTATTGAGTTGGAAGCCCGTAAGGTCTCCACCGATCAGAAACTGAAAATGATGGATCTGATTGCTAAAGCGGATAAATAACCGCTTGGGCAACGTTTTTTAGCTTTCACACTTAAGTCTGTATACGCAATAGGAGAAGTACAATGGAGATTACCACTCTTCAGATTGTGCTGGTGTTCATCGTCGCATGTATCGCGGGTATGGAGTCGGTACTTGATGAATTTCAGTTCCACCGTCCGCTGGTGGCCTGTACGCTGATCGGTGCCGTTCTCGGGGACATGAAAACCGGTATTATCATCGGTGGTACCCTTGAAATGATCGCGCTGGGCTGGATGAACATCGGTGCTGCAGTAGCACCAGATGCCGCATTGGCCTCAATTATTTCTACCGTTCTGGTTATTGCCGGTCACCAAAGCATTGGTGCAGGTATCGCTCTGGCGATTCCACTGGCAGCAGCAGGCCAGGTTCTGACCATCATCGTTCGTACTATCACCGTTGCCTTCCAGCACGCGGCGGATAAAGCGGCGGAAAACGGTAACCTGACGGCCATCTCGTGGCTGCACGTCTCTTCCCTGTTCCTGCAAGCAATGCGTATCGCTATCCCAGCGGTTATCGTTGCCGTATCCGTAGGTACCAGCGAAGTTCAGGGTCTGTTGAACGCCCTGCCAGAAGTGGTCACCAGCGGTCTGAATATCGCCGGTGGTATGATTGTGGTAGTTG
The DNA here is from genome assembly GCA_016939855.1 of Kluyvera ascorbata. Classification (GTDB taxonomy): domain Bacteria; phylum Pseudomonadota; class Gammaproteobacteria; order Enterobacterales; family Enterobacteriaceae; genus Kluyvera; species Kluyvera ascorbata_C. The sequence continues at coordinate 2,169,918 of CP070603.1, read as the reverse complement.
GTTATGCGATGGTCATCAACATGATGCGCGCAGGCTACCTGATGCCGTTCTTCTATCTCGGCTTCGTTACCGCGGCGTTTACTAACTTCAACCTGGTAGCTCTGGGTGTGATTGGTGCAGTGATGGCCATCCTCTACATTCAGTTGAGCCCGAAATATAACCGCGTAGCCGGTGCGCCAGTTCAGGCTGCTGGTAATAACGATCTTGATAACGAACTGGACTAACAGGTGAGCGAAATGGTTGATATGACTAAAACTACCACCACCGAGAAAAAACTCACACCGAGTGATATTCGTGGCGTGTTCATTCGTTCTAACCTGTTCCAGGGTTCATGGAACTTCGAACGTATGCAGGCGCTGGGCTTCTGCTTCTCTATGGTTCCAGCGATTCGTCGTCTGTACCCAGAGAACAACGATGCGCGCAAACAGGCCATCAAGCGTCACCTGGAATTCTTTAACACCCATCCATACGTAGCAGCGCCGGTACTCGGCGTAACGCTGGCGATGGAAGAGCAGCGCGCGAACGGCGCAGAGATCGACGATGGTGCTATCAACGGTATCAAAGTTGGTCTGATGGGGCCGCTGGCAGGCGTGGGTGACCCAATCTTCTGGGGTACCGTACGTCCAGTATTTGCAGCACTGGGTGCCGGTATCGCGATGAGCGGCAGCCTGCTTGGGCCACTGCTGTTCTTCATCCTGTTCAACGCAGTACGTCTGCTGACCCGTTACTACGGCGTGGCTTACGGCTACCAGAAAGGGATCGATATCGTTAAGGATATGGGCGGCGGCTTCCTGCAGAAACTGACTGAGGGGGCATCTATCCTCGGCCTGTTTGTCATGGGGGCATTGGTTAACAAGTGGACGCACGTGAACATCCCGTTGGTGGTTTCGACCATCACCGGTCAGGATGGTCAGACTCGTGTTACCACCGTGCAGACCATCCTGGACCAGCTGATGCCGGGCCTGGTACCGCTGCTGCTGACCTTCGCATGTATGTGGCTGCTGCGTAAGAAAGTTAACGCCCTGTGGATCATCATTGGCTTCTTCGTCATTGGTATCGCAGGTTACGCTGTCGGCCTGCTGGGTCTGTAATATCTGTAGTATGCCGGGGGCCCTGCCCCCGGTTTTTTTTATCTGGAGGCTTAATGACAATCACGGATCTGGTACTGGTTCTCTTTATTATTGCGATGCTGGCATTTGCCATCTACGACCAGTTCATCATGCCCCGCCGTCATGGCGCCACTCTGTTATCCGTTCCACTGCTGCGCGCTGGCCGTGTCGACAGCGTTATCTTCGTCGTACTGATCGTTATCCTGGTTTACAACAATGTGAACAACCACGGTGAATTAATCACCACATGGTTATTATGTGCACTGGCGCTGACTGGATTTTATCTGTTCTGGATCCGTAGCCCGAAAATTATCTTTAAAACCGAAGGTTTCTTCTTTGCAAATGCCTGGATTAAATACAGTCGAATCCAAAAAATGAATTTATCGGAAGATGGTGTACTGGTGATGCAATTAGAACAGCGCCGTCTTCTTGTTCGCGTAAAGAATATTGATGACCTGGAAAAGATCTACAAACTTCTCGTTAATTCTCAATAAGTTATAATATAGCCATCGCTATATCTGTGCTATTTTCAAGCAGATCAATTATAGCGTTGGCTATGTTTATTCCGCGAAATATCCCTATATTTGTTAACCTCCTGATTACGCAATAAATCTAAATGAAAATCGTTATCATTAAACAATGAAATAAGCAAGCCTTAGTGTTGTTTTATATTCTAAAAATATGTTAAGGTTGCGCCCGTCGTTGGGGAGTAGCTAATTTCCATTAAATGGAAATGTACGTGTCAACATACTCGTTGAAAAACGTGGTGCGTACGGATTACATCGTAGTCAAGCGAGACCATAGACGCATTTACTGCTGATTACTGGGGGCAGGAATGTGTCGTATGGAAACTTCCCGGTCTGGACCTTCGCATGAACTTAACCGCCACGATCCTTCTCGCCCTTGGTATGTCAATGGATGCGTTCGCTGCATCGATTGGTAAAGGCGCCACGCTGCACAAACCAAAATTCTCCGAAGCCCTGCGTACTGGCCTTATTTTTGGCGTCATTGAAATGCTGACGCCGCTTATCGGCTGGGGTCTTGGCATGCTCGCCAGTCAGTTCGTCATGGAGTGGAGCCATTGGGTCGCTTTCATTTTACTGGTATTCCTCGGTGGCCGTATGGTACTGGAAGGTTTCCGTGG
>CP070603.1:2161040-2167646 GCA_016939855.1 Kluyvera ascorbata | reverse complement strand
GCGGAAACGCCACGTCGTCATGGCTTCTGGTTGCTGGTCACCACCGCCATCGCCACCAGCCTGGATGCGATGGCCGTCGGCGTGGGTCTGGCGTTCCTGCAGGTCAATATTCTCGCTACTGCGTTTGCCATCGGCTGCGCGACCTTCTTGATGTCCACCTTAGGCATGATGGTGGGTCGCTTTATCGGCCCACTGCTTGGCAAGCGGGCCGAAATTTTGGGCGGGATTGTATTGATTGCTATCGGTGCGCAGATTCTCTACGCCCACTATATGGGTTAATCCGCCTCTCTTTGCCAGGCGTGAATCGCAAAATCCGTCTGGCAAGCAAACTGTGTCTGCTCCGCTAACCTCTCCCACACTTCCGGCTTCGCCCGCCATGCAAACGGCGTCATCTGTAAAAGCGTCACCGCTTCCTGGCCGGTCAGCTGCATTGGATAAGCCAGCGCATCGTGGCTTTGCAAGGTAAAACCATCCAGCACTTCTGAATGCGGCGCGTGCAGCTGTACTTCACTATAAATCAGCCCTTTCAGCTCAACCAGATGCCGAGGTCCCGGCGTCACGGTGATAACCCAACCGCCCGCTTTAACCACCCGCTTCAGCTCTTGCGGATTACAAGGCGCATAAATACGCACCACCGCATCCATGCTGTTGTCAGCAAAAGGGAGACGTTGACTCGATGCCACGCAGAAATCTACCTGTGGATAGCGCTTCGCCCCGTAACGAATCGCGGTTTTCGACACGTCCAGTCCCCAGGTTACCTGCGCAATATCAGCAAACGCGTGGGTGTAGTACCCTTCCCCACAGCCAATATCCAGCAGGTGTTCAGGTTTAATCGCGCGCAATTTAGCGCTGATGGCATCGCGAAGCGGCTGATAGTGCCCGGCATCGAGGAAGGCGCGACGCGCCTGCATCATCTCGGCGCTATCGCCAGGATCGCGGGAGCGTTTATGCTGTACTGGCAGGAGGTTAACGTATCCCTCTTTCGCCCGATCGAACTGATGACGCTGCGGGCAAAGATAACTATTGCCGCTGCGGGCTAACGGCGCATGGCAAAGCGGACAACTGTAGGACATAGCAACTCCGGCTCTATTTCAAAGGGCGAAAGTGTACCGCTATTCAGGCGTAGGAGAAAGGTGAAGCGAGGGACATAAAATGATAAAGCCCCGCATTAGCGAGGCTTTATGTCTGATGATGTTGCGCTGACGCGCCGCAAGATCAGTGATTGTCGAATCAGATAGCGGTTACGTTAACAGCCGCTGGGCCTTTCTGGCCGTCCTGAATTTCGAACTCAACGTTCTGACCTTCAGCCAGAGTTTTGAARCCGTTRSYCTGGATTGCAGAGAARTGTACGAATACRTCTTTGCTGCCRTCWKCMGGAGTAATGAAACCRAAWCCTTTRGACTCRTTRAACCACTTAACTTGACCTTTAATCTTTGCCATTTGCAAAATTCCTTAGAGTGTTTTCTGCGCCCGCAGGCGTTTTCATAGATAAAACTGAGACATGACTGCATGCGGCACTAATATAAGGTTCGGCAGAGAAGCGGTATTCAACGTCAACGTGTTTACTCAGAACTTCTTTACTGATAATGCCATACATAAACAGAACTGTACCTCGTTTAACCCAAAACGTGTTATCACATACAACGTTAATAATGGCAAGCCATTTTTAAAGGTGTCTCGATCAGCCGCACAAATCCCAACAATTCCGTTGTCTCGAGGCGCATTTCCCTACAACGAAACGCAATGTTCAATGAATGTTAGCCGATCTGAAATGTGACCTAGCTTACGGTAACGTAAGACATTTTTAACATAGACCAACTTTTTTTCAGCGTCCAGATTAACCTTATCGCCTCAAAAATTTTTTATATCGTTAGATTATTTTCGCTATAACATTTTCGCATGCCGATTAGCCCGTCAGTTATAAGTGCCCTGTTCGAACCCGTCGACCAAACGATGAGCATACAACTCACAATCACATCTTATATTGCACCAAAATAATGAAAGTTTCGTGACATTGCTTCATTACAAAGCAATAAAAACGTTTCGATATTATGCCGCAGATTATGCTTAACCCGTCGGGTGATTAATTAACCACTTCGTACAAGGTTAATACGAACAATAATAGCAATGCGTGATGAATAGAATCATTGAATGATTTATAGGCAACAATAACATAACGTTATAGATTAGGCCGTCTGGACAGGGGAGAAATATATCCTTTGTCGATTGCGCAATAAGCGTGACATGTGACGTAACGGCTGAGAGCAAGGAGAGCGGAAATAAGCGCACCAGGAGGGTGCATCGAACGGTGTCCGGCAGCCTGAATCAGGCTGCCCGGCGCTGACTGACAAAAATGCTATCGCTCCGCCACCAGGCGGATAAAATCATCTTTGTTTTCGTCTTCAACTTCTTCTGCCTTTGGTGCCTCTTCTTCCTTTACTTCCGGCTCATTGGCTTCGCATAGACGACGCAGCAGCGCATTCTGGCGCTTTTGCTGATCGAGCAGCGATTCAAGGAGTTCAATTTGCTCGTTAGCGCGGGAACTGGTGCGATTCACAAAGAACCACAACACCAAACCGACTAACAGCAGCAGGAAGGAAAATGCCAGAGATACCAGATTTAATGCCCCAGAACTTACAAGATCACTCATTTTACCACCTCAAAAGGAACGATCTATTCTACCACTCACATTGCGGAAGGAAATCATAGACGGTAAAAATGTTTTACCAGGGTATAAACCGGTTAATGCTGCAAATGCCGCTGAAAAACTGAACATCCTGATCGCACATTACGTTGATCATCTGTGTCCAGAGCAGCAGGCAGGCGGCAATCACGAGTATTAGTAATACCCACCGAAACTTTTTCACTCCACTCTCCGCATGAATTCTTATTCAGATGCAACCAAGTTAGCATGCTAACCTTAAACCGCGGCTAACTGTAACGGCATCTCGCGCTTTTAGGAATCATAGACTTGTGTCAATCCGTTATCGCAGTAACGTAGTATTCATGAAAGAAATAATAGAAGAGGAATTCTTATGCGCCTGTTTATCAGAACTATCGTTTTTCTGGTTATCGTATCGATCGGGGTGCTCCTGAGCGGTTACGGCGTACTGGTGGGAAGCCAGAAAACGGCTGGCGGCCTGGGCCTACAGTGTAAGTATCTGACAGCCCAAGGTTATAGCACCGCATTTTATCTGCACGGTGACAATGGTGTGGTCGGTCGTTCGAGCTGCCCGCTGCTGAGAAAAAGTACAAGCGTGGTCGATAACGGCTAAAAATAAATAAAAAAAGCCCGGTTCAACGCCGGGCTTTCTTATCGCTGACTCAGAACGGGTAGTCGTTGTATCCCATCTGCTCTGAAATTTTACGCGCTGCGGTATGCAGCATCGCCACATACTCATGCAGGCGTTCTTCAGAAAAACGCAGCGTTGGGAAAGAAATACTCAACCCGGCGATCACCACACCGAAACGGTCGAATACCGGTACGCCGATACAGCGCAGCCCTTCTTCCTGTTCTTCGTTATCTTCACCCCAGCCCTGTTTACGTACCTGTTCCAGAACGGTAATCAGTTCATCGGTATTAGCGATGGTGCGTTCGGTGCTGCATTTATACTCAACGCCTTCGAGGATCTGACGAACCTCAGCCGTATCACGCCATGCCAGCAGTACTTTACCAATCGCGGTGCTGTACAGTGGGTTACGGCGACCCACGCGAGAATACATACGCAGGTTGTACATGGAGTCGATTTTATGAATGTAGACAATGCTGTCTTCATCCAGGGCGCCCAGGTGAATGGTCTCTTTCGTCAGACGAGAGAGCTCACGCATCTGGATATCCGCACTGCGAATCAAATCGACGTTTTGCAGGGCACGCGCACCTAGCTCAAACAGCTTCAGCGTGAGTGAATACTTTTCGGATTCCCCTTCCTGGGCAACGTATCCCAATGATTTCATGGTTTGCAAAAAGCGATAGACGGTGCTTTTCGACATCATGACACGTTGCGACAGCTCAGTAATACCAATTTCGCGTTCTTCGCCAAGTGCCTGCAGGATACCAAATACCTTGAGTACCGAAGAGACAGAATCTGGTTGTTTGTCCAAATCCGTTGCTGACATTTATCACCTCATCGCAACTGTTTTATAAAAATTAGAACCGGTTTTTATTATAATTTCGCAATGCCTCCGTAGCAATGAAACTTCTGTGACCTGGTTACAAATCTACGACATTCAAATGAATAATCGATGCTAGAATCATTCTCTGGATAATAATTTACACGAAAACAAGTTTCTAACATGACTCGAAACCTGATTGATGGCCTTCCAACCCCTCAACGTTACGGGGCCATTCTTACCATTGTTATCGGTATCACAATGGCAGTATTGGACGGGGCTATTGCTAACGTCGCGCTACCCACTATAGCGACAGATCTGAATGCCTCACCTGCAGCATCCATCTGGATAGTCAACGCCTACCAGATAGCAATTGTTATCTCCCTGCTCTCCCTCTCCTTCCTCGGCGACATGATTGGTTACCACCGCATTTATAAAGCAGGTCTGGTGGTCTTCACGCTGGCTTCGCTGTTTTGCGCGTTCTCCAACTCCCTGGAAATGCTGACGTTAGCGCGTATTCTGCAAGGCTTCGGCGGTGCCGCGCTCATGAGCGTCAACACGGCACTCATTCGCCTGATTTATCCGCAGCGGCAGTTAGGTCGTGGGATGGGAATAAACTCCTTCGTAGTCGCGGTCTCTTCGGCCGCAGGCCCGACTATCGCCGCGGCGATCCTTTCACTTGCCAGCTGGCAGTGGCTTTTCTTTATTAACGTTCCGCTGGGGATTATTGCCTGGTTACTGGCCGTCCGCTTCCTGCCATCGAACGGTACCCGCAGCCAGTCGCAACGCTTCGACCTACCGAGCGCGGTGATGAATGCGCTCACTTTTGGTTTGCTTATCACGGCACTAAGTGGGTTTGCCCAAGGACAGTCCATCAAAGTAGTGGGGCTGGAAATCGTTGCGCTGCTGGTGATTGGCTTCTTCTTCGTCCGTCGCCAGCTACATCTTCCGGTACCGTTATTGCCGGTCGACCTGCTGCGTATTCCGCTGTTCTCACTCTCCATTTGCACCTCTATCTGCTCTTTCTGCGCGCAAATGCTGGCAATGGTGTCGCTGCCGTTCTTCCTACAGTCGGTTGTCGGACGTACCGAGGTCGAGACAGGATTGCTGCTGACGCCGTGGCCGCTGGCAACCATGGTGATGGCCCCGCTGGCGGGATATCTTATCGAGCGCGTTCATGCAGGTCTGTTGGGGGCGCTCGGCATGGCCATTATGGCCTGCGGTTTGTTTGGGCTGGCGCTGTTGCCATCGTCACCGAGCGATATCGATATTATCTGGCGTATGCTGTTGTGCGGCGCAGGCTTTGGCCTCTTCCAGTCACCGAACAACCACACCATTATTGCTTCCGCACCGCGTAACCGCAGCGGCGGCGCCAGCGGCATGCTCGGTACTGCACGATTGCTGGGACAAAGCACCGGTGCAGCGCTTGTCGCCCTGATGTTTAATACCTTTGGCAACGGTGGTACTCACGTATCACTGCTGTTGGCCGGTACGCTGGCCGTCGTCGCCACGCTGTTCAGCGGGCTACGCGTCACGCAACCGCGCGCACAAAGCTAACCCCCTCTAGAGCGCCATACCTCAAGGGGTATGGCGCATTGCCTATAGACCCTCATCCACATCTTCCAGCAGGCGGTTGCGGAAGATAAACAGGCAGGCTTCGTTAAAATTTGTGGCACCAAGACGTTCATAGAGCGCCGTTCTTTCCCGGTAAAGTCCCTTAACCGACACCTTCAATACACCCGCAATTTCCTCCATCGTCATCCCTGCGTTAAGCATGCGCAGCATATTTTGTTCATGCGCACTGAGCCCGAGATTCTCAAGCCAGACTGGGGTCAGGCGTTTACTCTTCATATTAAGAAATAGCGTGAACAGGCCTGCCATATCTGCTGATGATGGTGATGTGTTTAAAAACATCTTCAGACTAAACAGCTGTGACTCCCGCTGACGCATATCCAGCATCACGCAATAGACAGGTTTCCTGGCCTTAACGGCATTCAGAATCAGGTAGTCATAACAACGCAGCGGCGAGCGGCTGTCGATCAGTACAGAATACTCGTCGGCCTGACTTTCAAAAACCTGGTGGTTAATCGAACTGAGTTGGATGATGTCAGGGAAAAATATTTTTATACCTTTGACGAGATAACAATCCTGCGTCACTAACAGTATTGATGTTGCCACAATCATCCCTTTATATTTTCAAACAAGAACGTCCATGGAAGAAGTAGATAGAATGCCGCCTCACAATATCTTTATTATGGCAATAGGGCTCTACCACCTTTAATAAAGGTGTATTTAATGAGTTCATCCCCTCGCTAAAAAGATGTATCATTACGACTAATGAGGTTAATTATAATTAAATTGCAACAGAGTAAAAGAGAGCATTCTGGACATTAGGAATTTCTGTCACAAACTGTCCCAAATGTGCCCATAAAAGCCTGAAAAAGAATTCTAAAATGGAGTTGCAAAAAGAGTTTTAAAAAAATCAAAAAACAACAA
>CP070603.1:2128477-2160995 GCA_016939855.1 Kluyvera ascorbata | reverse complement strand
ATTACAAAAAATCCGAATCATCACAGATAAATCCTAAAACATTAGCCTTCCACGCACATATTTAACAACAATCCTATCAGGTGTATATTACCTGGCACTCCCAGCCCTTAATAAGGAAGCTACTTATTTCCATAAAATAATCCGACCATCGCAAAGTGCAATCAGGACAAATGCGTTCATTACCTTACCTTTCAGCCTGTGCTGGAAGGCGGATAGGTTTTGCAGTGACTTTTGATACACCAATGGCTAATAGATATGGAAAGTACAATTCATTTCAATAAATCACACCTTTATCATCGTGCAACATTGTCGATTTCAATTAGCCTGTTATTACTTTTCCCTGGGCTAGTACTGGGCAGTGAATCGATATATGACCAACAAATTCAACAGGCACGCGACGGGAATTATGCGCCGTACCTCCTTTATGTTCAGCGCTATGAGCAACATCATTCGCTAACCTCACAGCAGGTTGCGGATTGGTTGCAGGTAGCCTCCTGGGCGGGGCGAGATCGGGACGTTATTCATCTCTGGCAGCGTTATCAGGTTTATATGCCAATGCCCGCACGCGCTATCGCGGCAGCGGCACAGTCCTGGCGCAACCTTCATCAGTGGGAAAATGCGCTCCCGCTCTGGGAGCAAGCCATCGCTCTGGCCCCGGATAACGATGATTATCGCATCAGCTACGTGAAAACGTTGGCCGACGCTCGCAGGGATGCGCTCGCTCTGCAGGAGGCGCAGCGCCTGCTCGCGTCAAAGCCGAGTCTCGCGCATCTGCAGGCGCTCGCGTATGTGTATCAGCGTCAGGGGAAAAATGCCGACCGGCTTTTGGTTAATACGCGAATACTGAACCGCGGCGAGGACCCCCCTGAAATACGGCAGGAATGGGTCGACGCGCTGACACAAAACCGGATAGATAGCCCCGCCCTTACCTTTTCGCGAGAAATTACGCCGTCGCCAGCACAACAACGCCGCCTGGCGTTGAATGATGCCGCCAGCATGGTCCGCGTGACTGCGCTGCCAACACGCACGGAGCAGGAGCGTTTTTTACTCCCCCAGCGCACTCTGAGCCGCTATCGCACTCTGCTAACGCGCTGGGAAGCCCAACCCGATGCACAGGCGGACAGGTATCGCGCACAAATCGATAGGCTTGGCGCCCTGTACGCTAACGCCGATTACCCAGGCGTCATCAGCGCATATCAATCGCTTATTGCGCAAGGCCAGTCCCTGCCTGATTGGGCTATCGGCTGGGTCATTTCGGCTTATCTCGAACAAAAAAATGCTGACGCCGCGTTTGCACTACTGGCACAGCATCCGCACTATAAGCCCGATCCCGACGACGATCGGCAGGATCTCTTCTTTGCCCTGCTGAATACTGGCCATTATAAGGCCGCGCATGAGTACGTTGATAGCATCGTGAAACAGACTCCCTGGGCCCGCTATGACTACGGAGACCCATCGCCGCAGCCAAACGATAGATGGCTTACCGGTCAATCCCTCTATTTTCAGTATCTGCTGCAAACCCACTCGTTGCCTGAAGCGGAGACACTCGCCCGGCATCTGACATCGACAGCGCCGGGCAATCAAGGGCTGAAAATTGATTACGCCACCTTGCTTCAGGCTCGTGGGCTGCCCCGCGCCGCAGAGCGTACGCTAAAGATGGCAGAGGCGCTGGAGCCCACCAACATCGAGCTGGAGCGTCAGCAGGCGTACGTGGCCATGGACCTTCATGAATGGCAACAAATGGAACAGCTCACCAACGATGTCGTTGCCAGAACGCCAAGAGACACCGATTCTCGCGACCTGGAAAGAGTGCGTAACCTGCACCATTTTTCAGAGCTGAAACTGAATATGGGCAAAGGTCTTCATTCCGATAACCCCATTAGCGGTTCGCACGACCTCTCCTGGGATGCCACCCTTTACGGTCCACCGATTGCCGATAGCTGGCGTCCTTTTGCGGGCAGCCGTTTTACTCAGGGGCAGTTTGATGAAGGCAAAGGCGTAAGTCGTCAACAGTTTGGCGGTATCGAGTGGCGACCGCGTGATTTCTGGGCCGAGGCGGAAGTGTCCTCTATTCAGTTTCACGGCACCCGCAAAACGGGCGCCCGGCTTTCCACCCGCTATAGCCTCGACGATAGCTGGCAGGTTGGCGGCAATCTCGAACGGATTTCCACCACCACCCCGCTGCGTGCGTTGCGTAGCGGTATTAGCGCTAACCGAGGCGAGGCCTGGCTCCGCTGGTATCAGAACGAACGTCGCGAGTATCGTCTCAGCGCGGCGTTAAGCGACTTCTCTGACAACAACCGTCGACAGGAATATACCCTCAGCGGTTCAGAACGCCTGTGGCAGACACCGGTACTGACGCTTTCTCTGATGCCTGAATTCTCGGCCAGCACCAACAGCCGGACCGATACCGATTATTACAACCCGGCCCGCGATTTCTCCGCTGCCGCGACGTTTTCCCTCGAAAATCTCATGTACCGCCATTACGACACGCTCTGGAGCCAACAGCTGCTCGCCGGAGGGGGCGGCTACTGGCAAAAAGCACAGGCTCCCGGCGCGATAACCCTCGTCGGCTACGGTCAGCGGATCCAGTGGAATAACGTCGTAGATACCGGCGTGGTGCTGAGCTGGGACAAGCGCCCTTATGACGGCAAGCGCGAAAGTAACCTCGCCATCGCCGTTGATGCAACGATACGTTTTTAAGGATGATTATGTTGAACAGAAGTCTTGGTTGCCGCCTGGTTTTCGCCAGTTGGCTGTGCCTGAGCGCGGCAGTCTGTGCCAAAACGCTGACCTTTATTCCGCCACACGATAGAACCCCGCTGGAGGCGGAAAAACCGTGGCCGACCAATCGTTTTCTGGTACTGGCTTACCACGATGTCGAAGATGAAGCCGCCGATCAGCGCTATTTGACGGTACGAACCAGTGCCCTCAACGATCAGATTAGCTGGCTGCTGCATAACGGTTATCGGGCCATCAGCGTTCAGGACATTCTGGACGCACATAACGGGCGTAAGACGCTGCCACCCAAAGCGTTTCTGTTGAGCTTTGATGATGGCTACAGCAGTTTTTATAGCCGCGTCTGGCCGCTGCTTCAGGCCTGGGACGTCCCCGCGCTGTGGGCGCCGGTAGGAAGTTGGGTTGATACGCCAGCGGGACAGGCGGTTAACTTCGGCGGGCTGATGACCCCGCGTGAACGCTTTGCGACCTGGGATATGGTCCGCGAATTGAGCCACTCTTCGCGGGTCGAAATTGGCGCTCATACCTGGGCTTCCCATTACGGTCTCCCGGCGAACCCTCAGGGTAGTCTCGAACCCGCCATCGCCAATCGATTTTACGACAAAACAACCGGGCGTTATGAAACCGACGCCCAGTTCGACCAGCGCATTAGCAAAGACGTACGCCAGGTGACCGATAAAATCGAACAAGTAACCGGCAAAGCACCGCGCGCCTGGGTGTGGCCTTACGGCGAGGCAAACGGTACGTCACTTGCCATCGCAAAACGCCAGGGCTATCAGTTGGCCTTTACGCTTGCCGATGGGCTTGGCGACGTGCGCCATCTTGATAATATTCCTCGCCTGCTTATCTCGGGAAATCCGTCTATCAAGACGTTTGCCAGTACGGTCACACAGGTTCAGGAGCAGGACCCCGTCCGCGTGATGCACGTTGACCTCGACTATGTATACGACCGCGATACCGCGCAGCAAACCCGCAACCTCGATAAACTGGTGCAGCGCGTCTACGACATGAAAATCACCCACGTATTTCTGCAGGCGTTTTCTGACCCGGCTGGCGACGGCAAAATTAACGCGCTCTATTTCCCCAATCGCCATCTCCCCATGCGCGCCGACCTGTTTAACTTTGTCGCCTGGCAACTGCAAACCCGCGCGAAGGTCCAGGTCTTCGCCTGGATGCCCGTACTTTCCTTCAACCTCTCCGCTTCACTTCCCCGCGTACAGCGTTGGGACCCGAAAACCCAGCGCGCGCTGATATCAACCGAACCCTACGTGCGGCTCTCGCCGTGGAATGCGCAAACGCAGCAGCAGATCATCGATATCTATCAGGATCTCGCCCGGTACGCCCCCTTCAACGGCATCCTGTTCCATGATGACGCCGTGCTGACGGATTACGAGGATATCAGCCCAGATGCCCTGCAAGCGTGGCAAAGCACAGGGCGCTCGTTCGATATGCATCGCTTTCAGCAAAATTCGTCTGCCCTGCACGCCTGGACTCGTTTTAAAAGCCAGAAGCTTATCGATTTTACCCATCGCCTGAGCCTGGCCACTAAAGCGATTCGCGGTCCACAAATTAAAACGGCACGCAATATTTTCGCGCTGCCGCTTATTTCGCCTGAAAGCGAAGCCTGGTTTGCGCAAAATCTGGATGATTTTCTCCAGGCCTACGACTGGACCGTACCGATGGCAATGCCATTGATGGAGTCCGTACCCGCGAAATACAGCGATGACTGGCTGACGCGGGTGGTGAACGCCGTCGCACAGCGGCCAGGGGCGCTTAACAAAACCATTTTCGAGCTACAGGCCAGGGACTGGAACCAACATAGCGCCATTGCGGATAAGCAGATGGTGGCATGGATGCGTCTGCTTCAGCTGCAGGGCGTTAAAAATTACGGCTACTACCCCGACGACTTTATCCATAACCAACCTGATATTTCACAAATCAGGCCTGAATTTTCATCGTACTGGTACCCAAACAAATGACCGATCGTCTACTCGCTTTTTGTATTTTATGTCTGGTTTTCGGGCTACCGTTTGGCGTCGCCGCCGTGTTTACCGGTGAACTGATTCTGGATTTCGTCTTTTTCTGGCCGCTGTTTATGTCGGTGTTATGGATAACCGGCGGGCTCTATTTCTGGTTTCAATTGGAACGACACTGGCAGTGGAGTCACGACACGCCTGCGCCATCACTGCCGGGTAACCCGATGGTGTCGATTCTGATCCCCTGTTTTAACGAAGCTCAGAACGCTCGCGAAACCATCGCGGCCGCCATGGCCCAGCGGTACCCCAATATTGAAGTTATCGCCATTAACGACGGTTCTTCCGATAACACCGCTGCCGTATTGGCGCAAATAGCACAAGAACATCCGGAGTTGAGGGTTATTCATCTGGCGGAAAACCAAGGGAAAGCGGTAGCCCTGAAAGCGGGCGCCGCAGCGGCCAGGGGTGACCTGCTGGTGTGTATTGACGGTGATGCCCTGCTTGACCGCGATACTGCTGCCTATCTGGTGGCGCCGTTGATTCAGTATCCCCACGTCGGCGCGGTCACCGGCAACCCACGCATTCGCACACGTTCTACGCTTATCGGCCGCATTCAGGTGGGGGAATTCTCATCCATTATCGGGCTTATCAAACGTACGCAGCGGATATATGGCCGCGTATTTACCGTTTCCGGCGTCATTGCCGCCTTTCGCCGACAGGCGCTGGCCGAGGTGGGCTACTGGAGCCCGGACATGATAACCGAAGATATCGATATCAGCTGGAAGCTCCAGCTTCATCACTGGGACATCTTCTTCGAACCGCGCGCGCTGTGCTGGATTCTAATGCCGGAAACCTTAAAAGGCCTGTGGCGACAGCGGCTTCGCTGGGCACAGGGCGGCGCAGAAGTGTTTCTGGTGAATCTACGCATTCTGACCCGCTGGGAGCATCACCGCATGTGGCCGCTGTTTGCCGAGTACGCCCTTTCAACATTCTGGGCCTTTGCCTACGCAACAACGGTGCTGCTGTTTATCCTCAGCTATCTCGCCCCGCTTCCGGAAAATCTGACGGTGGAGAGTCTTTTCCCACCGGGCTTTACCGGCATGCTGCTAGGGGTCATGTGTCTGCTGCAATTCGTCGTCAGTTTGTACATTGAGCGGCGCTATGAAAAACAGGTCGCAGGGGCCCTGTTCTGGGTCATTTGGTTCCCGATGGTTTACTGGATGATTGGGCTATTTACCACCGTCGTTGCCTTTCCCAAAGTCATGCTGAAACGCCAGCGTGCAAGAGCGCGCTGGGTAAGTCCGGATCGTGGAAAAAGGAGCATTTGATGAACGAGAGTACGTTAATTTTAACCGAGCACCGACCGTTTCCCCGGCTTTTTGATGCCGTGCTCACGGCGCTCGCCTGGTGCGGTTTTCTGTTTTTTCTTTACGCCAATCTGCTGATGCAGTTTACCGAGCAGAAATATGGCAGTTGGGATGCGATTACCGGTTCGTTTAATGCAGTGCTGGCCTATTTGCTGATTGCCGCGCTTAACGGCTGGCTGCTGATTATCTGGTACCAGTACAACCGACGGCGCTCCCACGCCCGCCGTCATACCCGGCTGTTGGCGCTGCCGCGGGACGAACTGGCAAGAAGCTTTGAGGTCGAGCCACAAATCATTTCGGAGATGAGTCGCAATAATCTGCTCACGGTCTATCACGATGGAATTGGCCGCATTATTGATTTAAAGATTAATCGGCTGGAGGTTGATGAGGCGTAAAAAAGACAATGCCAGTCGTGTTACCGACTGGCATTCTTAGAACCCCGAGGGATTATTTCATGTACTCGCCGCTGCGCAGCGCTTCAATACGCTTATCCAGCGGTGGGTGAGTCATGAACATTTCGCTCAACGATTTAGATTTACCGTTGATGCAGAATGCCATCATGCTGCTGGCTTCCTGCGGCTCATAGCTGGTTTTCAGACGCTGCAGCGCAGCAATCATCTTCTCGCGACCCACGAGCTTTGCAGAACCCGCATCGGCGTG
Organism: Kluyvera ascorbata; assembly: GCA_016939855.1. Taxonomy (GTDB): domain Bacteria; phylum Pseudomonadota; class Gammaproteobacteria; order Enterobacterales; family Enterobacteriaceae; genus Kluyvera; species Kluyvera ascorbata_C. Next base: position 2,154,253 of record CP070603.1, on the reverse strand, counting down.
GAATTCACGGTAGCGTGAGAACCACATGGTGATAATGCTCGCCAGAATACCGAACACCAGCTCCAGCACCGTGGCCACCGCGAAGTAAATCAGCGGGTTACCATTGCTGCTCTCTTCACCATCATCACGGTTGCCGCCGAGGAATCCGGCTGCAAGCTGTGCGATAACGCGAGAGATAAAGATAACGAAGGTGTTCACGATGCCCTGAATCAGCGTCATGGTCACCATATCGCCGTTAGCAATGTGGCTGATTTCATGGGCGATGACCGCTTCGGCTTCGTCACGGCTCATGTTCTGCAGCAGACCGGTGCTCACGGCCACCAGAGATGCATCACGACGTGCGCCGGTAGCAAAAGCGTTCATGTCCGGCGCGTGATACAGCGCAACCTGTGGCATCGCAATGCCCACCTGCTGCGCCTGACGTGCAACGGTATCCACCAGCCAGCGTTCCTGTTCAGTACGCGGCTGCTCAATCACCTCACCACCGACGGATTTCAGCGCCATCCATTTCGACATCATCAATGACACAATGGAACCGCCAAAACCAAATAACAGCGCCATAATCAGCAGGCCGGTCATGCTGCTCGACTGAATTCCTGTCAGGCTTAGCACCAGCCCAAACACAACCATAACCGCCAGGTTGGTCATCAGGAAGAGCGCGATTCGCATCATAATTTACTTTTAACCTCTTTTTAACAAAACGCACTATGCGATTACCCATATCGTAGGGGCAATCCGGGAATTTTCAACGATTACGTTAGGCTAAGTCACGAGAAAGACACAACTTTACATTTTGTAGCATAGTTGTTTACGAGAAGAAGAGAGAGATAAAAAAACAGGCACAATTGCTTGTGCCTGTTAGTGTCTTACTTGCTCGCCGCCGGCTGTTCTGCTGGGGCAGCCTTCTCAAGTCTTGCCAGATCGATGGCAATATCCACCGTCTCGTCAAGATATGGATCCGGCTCTTTGTAGTCTTTTGGCAGATCTTCCAGTTTCTTCAGCGCTGGCTTACCTTCTCGCTTGTAGCGATCGTTAATTCGCGCCAGACGGGTTGCATCGTCCTCTTCGTTCTCTTTCTCACGCTGGGCGTAGTTCAGAGACACGATACTGCGCTTATCCTTCAACGCGTTGAAGTGGGCAATATCTTTGGCGATGTACTGGAACTCTGGATCTTTCGCGATGCGATCGCTATGCAGCTTCAGCAGTTCTGGTTCAAACGGTTTCATGTCGCCAGACTTCACATAGGTGGCAGCATTAATGCTGTCCCACGGCAGTGCGTTGTCTTCAAACTTCTCACCGGTTTCGGTCTCTTCCGTGCCGGTAGGCATCATGATATCTGGCGTAACCCCTTTACGTTGGGTACTGCCGCCGTTGATACGGTAGAACTTCTGAATGGTGTACTGGACGGAGCCCAGCGCCGGCCATTCAGGACGCAGCATCTGATCGTAGATACGGTTCAGCGAACGGTACTGCTGAACGGTGCCTTTACCGAAGGTCGGTTCACCGACAATCAGCGCACGACCATAGTCCTGCATCGCCGCGGCAAAGATTTCCGACGCCGAAGCGCTGAAACGGTCGACCAGCACCACCAGCGGGCCTTTGTAATACACGACGCCGTCAGTATCGCTGTCTTCACGAACTTTGCCGTTGTTATCACGAACCTGTACCACCGGGCCGGAAGGAATGAACAGACCAGAGAGCGAAACCGCCTCGGTCAGCGCACCGCCACCGTTGCTACGGAGATCGATAATCACGCTGCTGACGTTCTGTTTTTCCAGTTTCTGCAGCTGAACCTTCACATCTTCTGTGAGGCCAACGTAGAACCCTGGAATATCCAGTACGCCAACTTTATCTTTACCAGTACCTTTCACCGACATTTTCACCGCGCGGTCTTCAAGACGAATACGCTCGCGGGTCAGGGTCACGATACGGGTTTTCGAACCTTTGCCTGCTGGCAGGACTTCCAGACGCACTTTGCTGCCCTTCGGTCCTTTAATCAGCGCGACCACATCGTCGAGACGCCAACCGATGACATCGACCATGCCTTTACCGGCCTGGCCAACACCAACGATACGGTCGCCAACGCTTATCGCCTTGCTCTTCGCCGCTGGACCGCCTGCCACCATGGAGTTAATCACGGTGTAGTCATCGTCCATCTGCAGCACCGCGCCGATACCTTCCAGAGACAGGCTCATTTCGGTATTAAACTGCTCGGTGTTACGCGGAGAGAGGTAGTTGGTGTGCGGGTCAATTTCGCGCGCAAAAGAGGTCATCGCCAGCGAGAACACATCTTCGCTGTTGGTTTGCGCCAGGCGGCGGATCGCGAACTTATAGCGACGCGCCAGTGTGTCGTGGATCTCTTTATCGTCTTTGCCCGCAAGCTTCAGGCTCAGCTGGTCAAATTTGACCTTGCCATCCCAAAGCTTATTCAGTTCTGCTTCATCTTTCGGCCACGGCGCTTTGCTGCGGTCAAGATTAAAGGTATCGGTGCCGGTGAAATCCATCGGGCGCTCAAGCACCTTCAGCGCGTACTGATAGCGCTCAAAACGGCGTTTTTGCGCCAGATTGTAGAGATCGTAAAAGACATCGAGTTTGCCAGAACGCAGCTCATCGCCAATCTGCCCTTTCTTCGCGGAGAACTGCTCAACGTCGCTGGCCAGCAGCACATTATGGCTATAGTCCAGCAGGTTCAGATAGCGGGTGAAGATTTTGGCTGAAAAAGCCTCGTCGAGATCGAACTGGCGGTAATGAGAACGGGTAAAGCGCGAGGTTACGCGCTCGCTCACCGTTGCGTGTTGAGTCTCTTCCTTAAGGATAGGAAGCTGATCAACACGGGTAATATCTTCCACCGCTAAGACCTGGCCTGTTATCAATAACAGACCAGCAAGCGCGGAGAGCCTAAAAAATTTGTTCATGCCTGGCCAGGCCTCCGTTTCAGAACACCAGGTGTTCTGCGCGTACAATCATTGACATACCAGAAGTAAGCTGAACGCGAACGCCATCTTTGGTGATTTCCAGGATGGTGGCATCCATGGCGTTATTGCCGGCTTTAACTTTCAGGGACTGGCCGACTGTCAGCGCGGACAGATCGGATACCGGGGTAAACTTCTCTTCGCGAACTTCGCGAACTGGCTTAGCAGCAGGTTTAGCTGCGGCGGCGCGTGGTTTACGTTCGGCCCCTTCTTTACGACGTACTGGAGGACGTGGTTTACGCTCACGACGTGGCGCGTCACCCTGTTCGCCCGCAGCAGCAGCCGCTTCGCGTTTTTTCGCCTGCTGTTCAGCGCGCTGCGCCTGAACGCGAGCTTTCGCTTCTTCAAGCTGCTGACGCGCATGCGCCACGTGCTGTTCGTCGAGTTCGCCGCATGGGTTGCCGTCGAGATCAACGCGTACGGCACCCGCTTTGATACCGTAGAGGTAGCGCCAGCTTGAAGTATAAAGACGTAATGCGGAGCGCAGTTGAGTTTTGCTGAGGTTCATTTCCCCTTCAACACGCGCTACGAGATCCTGAAAGATACCGACTTTCAGGGGGCGAGCCTCGCCTTCCGCACTAAAGCACTGCGGGAAACGTTCGGCCAAAAATGCGATAACTTCTTTACTGCTGTTCAACTTAGGTTGATTTTCCATGAAATTTCCTGATTACAACGGACGTAGCCAACAAGCCGCAGGCATGAACAGGCGACATTATAATGACGCAATCCGTAAATGCTACGTTATCCGTTGATTATCCTTCGACGGGGGCAAAGAATTTTTGATAATCGGTCGCTTCAAGCACTTTTTGAAGGTGGCCGACCAGTTCACGCAAGCCCTTTTCATCTTCTTCGCTAAAGCGGGAGAAGACCGTACTGTCGATGTCCAGCACCCCAATAACCTGACCGTTCACCTCAAGAGGCAGTACGATTTCGGCATTGCTGGCCGCATCACAGGCAATATGCCCATCAAAGGCATGAACATCTTCAATGCGCTGCACGCGATTTTCTGCCACGGCAGTACCGCAGACACCACGGCCAACCGGAATACGCACGCAGGCAATTTTGCCCTGGAACGGCCCGAGAACCAGCGTTTTACCTTCCAGCAGATAAAATCCCGCCCAGTTCACCTCAGAAAGACGCTCATACAGTAGCGCGCTGGTATTGGAGATTACAGCTAAGAAACTCGTTTCACCTGCCATCAATGCCTGAAAATCGCGGTTTAGATCCGCGTAAAATTCTGTTTTGCTCATTTTCTAATCACTATTGTTTACGGTGTTACTGATGCGATACTCAACTTATAGCCTTATAAAATACGCATTAAGTGCGTTCGGGCTCAAGATGAATCGATACTTAGGTTAAGATAGAGTTATACATTCATTTCTCAATGTAATAAATGGCACTTAAAACATCACGCATAACGCCGTCGAAAAAAATACATATTCACAAGATTGATGCACCGTTGCCGTGGGCACATTACCAACGTTGCCCGCAGTGCGATATGCTTTTTCGGTTACCGGTCGTAAAATCATCGCAAAGTGCCTACTGCCCGCGCTGTCACGCCAAAGTGCGCGACGGGCGCGATTGGTCATTGACTCGCCTTGGCGCGATGGCCATTACCATGCTGTTGCTGATGCCGTTCGCCTGGAGTGAACCGCTACTGCGCCTTCATCTGCTGGGTGTGCGTATTGACGCCAATCTGTTGTCGGGTATCTGGCAGATGACTGACCAGGGCGCTCCGATTACCGCGGCAATGGTCTTCTTTTGTACCGTCGGCGCGCCTGCCGTGCTGGTCGTCTCCATCGCCTATCTGTGGCTCGGTAATATTCTGGGAATGAATCTTCGCCCTGTCCTGCTGATGCTCGATAAACTTAAAGAGTGGGTGATGCTGGATATTTATCTGGTTGGCATCGCTGTCGCCTCAATCAAAGTCCAGGACTATGCCTTCCTGCAGCCGGGCATTGGTCTGCTCGCCTTTATCTCACTGGTGGTGCTCAGCATCCTGACCCTGATTCACCTTAACGTTGAACAGCTGTGGGAGCGTTTTTATCCGCAGCGCCCCTCAACGCGACCTGATGCCAACCTGCGGGTGTGCATTGAGTGCGGCTACACCGGGCATGCCGATGCCCGTGGTCGCTGCCGCCGTTGCCATACACCGCTGCGTTATCGGCGTCGGCAGAGCCTGCAAAAAAGTTGGGCAGCGCTCGTCAGCTCCATTGTTTTTCTGATCCCGGCTAACCTGCTGCCCATCTCCGTTATCTACGTCAACGGTGGACGACAGACCGACACCATCCTCTCCGGGATCATGTCGCTGGCGAACAGTAACGTTGCGGTCGCGGCGGTGGTCTTTATCGCCAGTATTCTGGTGCCGTTTACCAAAATCATCGTGATGCTGACGCTACTCATCAGTATCCACTTTAAATGTGAACAGGGGCTGCGTACGCGTATACTGCTGCTGCGTTTTGTCACCTGGATTGGCCGCTGGTCGATGCTCGATCTGTTTGTCATTTCGTTAACCATGTCGCTCATCAATCGTGATCAGCTTCTCGCCTTTACGATGGGCCCCGCTGCGTTTTATTTCGGCGCTGCGGTAATATTAACTATTCTTGCTGTTGAATGGCTGGACAGCCGCATACTTTGGGACGCACATGAGTCAGGAAACGCCCGCTTCACAGACTGAGGCGCGAATTAAAACCAAACGCCGCATCTCTCCGTTCTGGCTCCTGCCGGTCATCGCACTGATGATTGCTGGCTGGCTAATCTGGAGCAGCTACGAGGATCGCGGTACCACCATTACTATCGACTTCATGTCGGCAGACGGTATTGTGCCGGGTCGTACCCCTGTGCGCTTCCAGGGCGTCGAGGTCGGTACGGTTCAGGATATACGCCTCGCCGAGGACCGCAGCAAGATTGAAGTGCGTGCGAGCATTAAAAGCGATATGGAAGACGCCTTGCGCGACGAAACCCAGTTCTGGCTGGTGACACCGAAGGCTTCCCTCGCTGGGGTGTCCGGGCTTGATGCGCTGGTTGGCGGTAACTATATCGGCATGATGCCAGGCAAAGGTGAAGCGCGCGATCACTTCACCGCACTGGACACCCAGCCAAAATATCGCCTGAACAACGGCGAACTGATGATCCACCTGCACGCGCCGGATTTAGGCTCGCTCAACAGCGGCTCGCTGGTCTACTTCCGCAAAATCCCCGTGGGACGCGTTTACGATTACGCCATTAATCCAAATAATCAGGGCGTAACCATTGATGTCCTGATTGAGCGTCGCTTCACCAATCTGGTTAAAAAAGGCAGCCGCTTCTGGAACGTGTCGGGCATTAAAGCCGATGTCGGCCTGAGCGGTGCCAAAGTGCAGCTCGAAAGCCTCGCTGCGCTGGTCAACGGTGCTATCGCCTTTGATTCACCTCCCGGCTCGCAGGCCGCTGCGCAGAACGATGAGTATGGACTGTATGAAGACCTCGCCCACAGCCAACGCGGCGTGTTGATCCAGCTTCAACTGCCGAACGGCGACGGTTTGAAAGCGGGCTCAACGCCAATGCTCTATCAAGGGCTGGAAGTGGGTCAATTGACCAAACTGACGTTAAATCCAGATAGCTCCGTTACCGGCGAAATGACCGTTGACCCGAGCGTCGTCTCGCTGCTGCGAGAAAAGACCCGAATTGAACTAAATCAGCCTAAGCTATCGCTGGATAATCCAAATCTGAGCACCCTGCTAACCGGCAGTACGTTTGAGCTGGTACCCGGTGACGGCGGGCCGAAAGACCGCTTTACCGTGCTGGCTTCAGACAAAACGCTGCTGCAACAGCCAGGCGTCCTGACGCTAACGCTAACCGCACCGGAAAGCTACGGTATTGATGCCGGGCAGCCTATCATGCTGCACGGCGTCAGAATCGGTCAGGTGATGGAACGCACGCTGAGCGCGAAAGGTATTAGCTTTGCGGTGGCCATCGACCCGCAGTACCGCGACCTGATCCACGGCGACAGCAAATTTGTGGTTAACAGCAAAATGGATGTCAAAGTAGGCATCGACGGCGTTGAATTCTTAGGTGCCAGCGCCAACGAGTGGTTAAGCGGCGGCATTCGCATTCTTCCTGGCGAAAAAGGGCCAATGAAAGCGAGCTACCCGCTGTTCTCTAATCTCGAGAAAGCGCAGGAGAACAATTTAAGCGACTACCCTACCACCACCCTGATGCTAACCGCCGATACCCTGCCAGACATTCAGACCGGCTCTGTCGTGCTGTATCGTAAGTTTGAAGTCGGCGAAGTCACCTCGGTGCAGCCGCGCGCTAACGCATTCGATATCGCAGTTCACATTAAACCGGAATACCGCTCACTGCTGACCCCTAATAGCGTGTTCTGGGCGGAAGGCGGTGCGAAAGTGCAGTTGAACGGCAGCGGGCTAACGGTGCAAGCCTCACCGCTTTCACGTGCGCTGAAAGGCGCTATCAGCTTCGATAATCTCAACGCTGCCAGCGCAGGCAGCCGTAAGGGGGATAAACGCCTGCTCTATGCATCAGAAACCGCTGCACGCGCTATCGGCGGGCAGATTACGCTGCACGCCTTTGATGCCGATAAGCTCTCCTCCGGCATGCCGATTCGCTACCTCGGTATCGACATCGGCCAGGTGCAAAGCCTTGAGCTGAACGCCTCACGCAACGAAGTCCAGGCCAGCGCCGTGCTCTACCCTGAGTATGTGTCAACGTTCGCCCGCCGCGGCACCCGCTTCTCGGTGATCACGCCGCAAATTTCGGCAGCAGGCGTCGAACATCTGGATACCCTGCTGCAGCCGTACGTTAACGTCGAGCCGGGCCACGGTGAGATGCGTCGTGATTTTGAGCTGCAGGAAGCGACCATCTCCGACTCGCGCTACCTCAACGGCTTGAACATCGTCGTCGAAGCACCGGAAGCCGGTTCACTGAGCATCGGCACGCCGGTATTATTCCGTGGTCTGGAAGTCGGGACCGTCACCGGTCTGCGCCTGGGTAGCCTCTCCGACCGCGTGATGATCGAAATGCGCATCGGCCAGCGTTATCAGCACCTGGTACGCAACAACTCGGTGTTCTGGCTGGCTTCTGGTTACAGCCTCGACTTCGGGCTGATTGGCGGCGTCGTCAAAACCGGCACCTTTAATCAGTTCATTCGCGGCGGCATTGCCTTTGCTACTCCACCGGGTATTCCGCTGGCACCGAAAGCCCAGGAAGGAAAACACTTCCTGCTGCTGGAGTCGGAGCCAAAAGAATGGCGAGAATGGGGCACCGCCCTGCCACGTTAACGACCTCTGCGCCGGTGCCCGTCACCGGCGCATTTTTATGGTAAACTGCGCGCTCTTTATCTCCTTGTGGTATTCGCCAGTGGCTCAAAACGCAGTCTTTTTCCCCGATGAATTCCTTGCGCAAATGCGCGAGGCCATGCCGAAGAATCTCCCCTTTGACGCATTTATTGATGCCTGCCAGCGCCCGCTGCGCCGCAGTATTCGCATCAACACGCTCAAAATTACCGTCGATGATTTTCTGGCGCTGGTTGCGCCTTACGGCTGGCAGTTAACGCCGGTGCCCTGGTGCGCCGAAGGTTTCTGGATTGAGCGCGATAACGATGACGAGTTTCCGCTGGGCAGTACCGCCGAACATTTGAGTGGCCTGTTTTATATTCAGGAGGCGAGCTCCATGCTACCGGTGGCGGCCCTGTTTGCCGATGGTGAAGCGCCTGCGCGAGTGATGGATGTCGCCGCAGCACCTGGCTCAAAAACCACTCAGATTGCCGCCCGAATGAATAACCGCGGCATGCTGCTGGCTAACGAATTTTCCGCTAGCCGGGTCAAGGTACTGCACGCCAACATCAGCCGCTGCGGCATTGCCAATACGGCGTTGACCCACTTTGATGGTCGTGTATTCGGCGCGGCGCTGCCGGAGTGTTTCGACGCTATCTTGCTGGATGCGCCCTGCTCTGGCGAAGGCGTGGTGCGCAAAGACCCGGACGCACTGAAGAACTGGTCGCTTGCCAGCAATCAGGAGATTGCCAGCACCCAACGCGGGCTTATCGACAGCGCATTCCACGCCCTACGCCCCGGTGGTACGCTGGTCTACTCCACCTGCACGCTCAACCGTGATGAGAATGAATCGGTGGTGAATTGGCTACTCGAGCGCTATCCAGAGGCGGTACAGATTCTACCGTTAGGCGACCTTTTCCCTACCGCGGACCAGGCGCTGACTACGGAAGGTTACCTGCACGTTTTCCCACAGATTTACGACTGCGAGGGGTTCTTCGTGGCCCGCCTGCATAAAACCGCGGCGATAGACCCGCTGCCCGCGCCGGGCTACAAAGTGGGTAAATTCCCATTCGTACCGATGAAAACTCGTGAATCCAATACCGTCATTGATGCGGCGCGTCGCGTCGGTATTGAATGGAATGCGTCGCTGGCTCTCTGGCAGCGTGACAAAGAAGTCTGGCTGTTCCCGAAAGAGATCGAGCCGCTGCTGGGAAAAGTACGTTTCTCACGCATTGGTATTAAGCTTGCTGAAACCCACAATAAAGGGTTCCGCTGGCAGCATGAGGCGGTGATTGCGCTGGCCAACACCGCTGAACTCGGCCACGAATTGACATCCGCTGACGCGCAGGAATGGTATCGCGGACGCGATATCTATCCCGAGAACGCGCCCTCTCAGGATGATGTCATTGTCACGTTCCAGGGGTTCCCGCTTGGTCTGGCAAAACGTATTGGTTCACGCCTGAAGAACAGCTATCCGCGCGAACTGGTGCGCGATGGGAAACTTTTTGTTAACAGGTCGGAGTAGCGCACAAAAAAAGCGCATTTTTTGATTGGCGAAATGCTCTGCGTTGACTAGGATGAAAAGGTACGGCCACTGGTCGTACCACACCGGCCAGCAGATTAACGGAGAGCATTATGAGCAAAACCAGCGTACGCATCGGCGCATTCGAGATTGATGATGCCGTGCTGCACGCCGAGCAACACGGCGAGCGAACGTTAAGCATCCCTTGTAAGTCCGATCCCGATTTGTGCATGCAGTTAGATGCCTGGGATGCCGATATCAGCATCCCGGCCCTTCTTGATGGCGAACATTCCGTTCTTTATCGCAAACATTACGATCAACCGTCTGATGCCTGGGTTATGCGGCTTGTCTAACCCAAAAGGAACCCGCCCATAGGCGGGTTATTTATTTGGTGTGTGGCGCCACTTTGTAGAGCGATGCTTCTCCACGCGGTCGGGTTTTGAACCGACGGTGCACCCACAGATACTGCTCCGGCGCCCGTAAAATCTCGCGTTCGATAATCTTGTTCATGTAGCTCGCCGCCGACACTTCATCCCCGCAAGGATAATCGCTCATCGCTTCGCTAATGTGCAGCGTGTAGCCTTTCATATTAGGCTTACGCACCATGGTCACAGTCAGCATCGCCGCACCGGAAAGACGTGACAATACGTTAGTACCGTTGGTGGTTGCGGCCTCGCTTACCGAGAAGAACGGAGCAAATACGCTGCCTTTCGGGCCGTAGTCCTGATCCGGCGCAAACCACACCGCTTCTCCCGCTTTCAGCGCCTGAACCAGGCCACGCAGGTTACGACGATCGATCATCGCTTTGTTTGAACGCAGACGCCCGGTGGTTTGTACCCATTCCATCAGCGGGTCGTTGTGCGGGCGATAGGTTGCCATCATCGGACGACACAGCCCCATCGCGCGGCCGCCTAATTCCAGCGACATAAAGTGCACGCCAACCACCATCACCCCACGCTGCTCTGTCAGCGAGCGCATCAGGTTGGCATAACCTTCAACATCAAACCATTTGCGCACGCGCGCATCGCTCCAGAACCAGGCCATACCGGTTTCGATAAGCCCCATGCCCAGAGACATAAAGTTTTGTTCAATCAGCTTTTCGCGCTCCTCTGCTGTCATATCAGGGAAGCAGAGTTCAATATTGCGCGTAGCAATTTGCTCACGGCGTTTCAGAAAACGACGCGACGCTTTGCCGACGGAGGTGCCGAGCAGGTGTAAAAGCGGATAAGGGAGTTGGACCACTAACCATAAGAGAGCAAGCGCAAACCACTTCAACCCATTACGTGGGTGAAGCAAACGAACATCAAAATTCTGGAACATCATTTTTTCCGGATAACGTGGAGCACTGCACAAGGTAACGCGTAAGAAAAAAACGAGTCCGTTCATCTGTCTTTAGGCGATACGTATGAGTATTTGACAGTACTGCATTCGACAAATTCACTGTCCGGACGTTTATTTACAAAACGGCAGAAAACGGAGGTGTGATACGGCGTGGCAGGCTGTGGCTTAACTCGCGGCAAGCATGCGCTTTTTCTTTTAAAAAAAATAGCGATTTTTATTCACGCATTGAAATAATTATTCTAATACTGAGCATAAATATAATTAGCACAGTAGTGATTTTAGTGAGTGAAATGATTCTTCTGCATTTTTCAGCCGTTCCATTTCCTGCATCACATTTTCACAGAAATTTTTTTTTTGCGAAATGACATAAAAGTACTTGGATGCGGCAGAAAATCTGTTTACATTGGTTTAACAAGCACGCGAGTTGTGTCCCGTACTTGCCCTGTTGGATGGAAGCGACAGATAAAAAGAGACCGAAAACGATTCCTGTTTTCGGTCCAGGGAAATGGCTCTTGGGAGAGAGCCGTGCGCTAAAAGTTGGCATTAATGCAGGCTAAGTCGCCTTGCTTTATAAGAATAGATGACCGTGACAGGTTTTCCAGTCCACAACCCCTGTGAGCTGAAAAATTTCGTTGAATAAACGGCATAAGATAAAAAAACCGCAACCATTTCGTGAGAATGATTGCGGTTTTTTATTGATTTTTAAACAGATATTCTGTGAATTAGCAGAGTTTCTTCGCCCGCTCGATAAACGGCTCCAGGCTCATTTTAACACCCGGCTGTTTAGGATCGTCAATCTGGATGATGCTGATCGGCTGCGCCTGAGTCTTGCCCGCTTTCACCTGCTGTTCAGCCACATCATTAAGCGGATACTGCACCAGCGTGCTCGGGTTGATGACGTACAGCGCATTATCAGGGCGACAGGTTAGCATGACCTCTTCGCGGTTGAACGCCCAGTTCTCCTTACCCACCTCAAAACGGCTTACGGTAATAATCTGCGCGGCCAGCGCTGACCCGGTGGTGGTAAGTAACAACAAAGAGAGAATAATCTTTTTCATAATTCGCCAGTTCAGTTAAAAAGGTTCCCAGGTGGCAAACAAGCTTACACACGCCAGTACCAGAGCCCCCAGGACAATTTCCGCCTGCGTGGTTCGCAGGAAAATACGCTGCGTCAGTTCTGTTGCTGCGGACATTCTCGGCACCAGCAGATAACGGTTTGCCAACGCGACCATCACCATTAGCGCCACGAAGCCGCACTTCACCCACAGCGCGACTCCATAGGGTGTCGCAACGCTAAACCCACCCTGAATCAACCAGGCATTAACCAAGCCGCTTGCAATCGCTCCCGCCACCGCCAGGTGCCCGTAACGGGAAAAGCGCATCATGGTGTCAATCGCCGCTTTTCGCCAGCGCCCTTTTGCCAGACGCAGGCAATAGAGAAACGGCACCAGCCCGCCAACCCATGCGCCGACACAAAGCAGATGTAGCGCATGATTGATACGTTGCAACACGCCGAACGCGCCATCATACATGGCGGCATGCCCTACGCCCGCCAGCAGGATAAACTGTGCAACGCCCAGAAGCAAAAGCCGCCGCATCATCTGTCGCGGTTGAACCCAGGCGACACCTAAGGTGACCCACGCGAGTACAATCTGCCACAGCCAGACGCTGCCAAAGTGAGTCTGTATCACTGCCTGCCAGACTTCCGGTCGCCAGGTATCTGCCCAGCCGTCGCCCATCAGCCCGCCCTGCGCCACCAACATCAACATGGCGGAAAGCACGCTTACCGTTAATGCACTTCGCAGCAACCGAGAAAAACGCTGGGCCAGCAGACGCCGGAGTTCTACAGGGGCCCACCATCCCGCATAAAGCGTGCAGCCAAAGGCCACCATCAGCGCGGCAAAGTGAGCAAAACGTAAGCCAACGTAGAGAGCCGCCAGCATATTACTTCACGCTAAATTGGTACTGACCTTTGGTCTTGTGCCCGTCGACGGAAACGACGTGCCATTCGACGGTGTACAGTCCACCACCCAGCGTTTCGTTCAGCGGAATCACCAACTGCGCTTTATTGCTTTCGCTGCGCGTCGCTTTACCAACGGGAATAATGCGCTTATCAGGCCCCGTCAGCGTCGCACCGCTGAAGCCCGGCTCAATGCCCTCGGAGAAGTTAAGCGTCAATGCGTGAGGCGCAGGGCTGACCTCTGAATTTGCTGCCGGGATTTGCTGCTGAAGATGGGCATGAGCCCAGACGGATGACGCACTGAGTGAACCCAGTACAAACAACATGGCACCGAGTGCGCGAGGCGCGGTGAATTTCATTTCCATCATTCCCTTTTGTTATCGATATATGACAAAGAATAACTCTGTATAATGTTCTCGTCGAGATAAGCGCCCTCTGGACTTGCCATTTTGCGATACTCTTAGTAACTTTTGCGCGTTATTCCAAGGAGAAAACCATGCATACCAATCTGGCAACCCTACCTCAAGACGAGATGGACAAAGTGAACGTTGATCTGGCTGCCGCTGGCGTAGCGTTTAAAGAGCGCTATAACATGCCGGTCGTCGCCGAAGTGGTTGAACGTGAACAGCCAGCGCATCTGCGAGACTGGTTCCGCGAGCGGCTGATTACGCACCGTTTAGCCTCGGTTAATCTTTCCCGACTGCCGTACGAGCCTAAATCCAAGTAAAGCTTACGCTTAGTGACAGTTCCTTACGACAATCCTGATACTATAAACTGGAATAAAAGCCCAGTGCCAACGTGTTGAAGGATGCAACTATGCTGACATGGACCATTGCAGCAGCGCAATATGCTCCCCGTAAGGGAGATGTTGCGGAGAACATTACCCACCATTTGCGGTTTATCAATGTCGCAGCCGAGCAGGCCTGTAAAGTATTAATCTTCCCGGAGCTCTCCCTTACCGGACCTGACGACGAACAGACGTTACCTGCACCGCCGGACGATACGCAGCTGTTGCCGTTAAGCGAAGCTGCTCATCGCCATCAGATGACCATTATTGCAGGCCTGCCGATGGACAACGATGGTAAGCGCATCAAGGGCATTGTCATTTTTGCCCCGCATACCGCAAGCCCGATCAAACAGCATCAAGGCCAGGGAACCTGCCTCGCCCCCGAGTCAGATCAAATCAGCGTCTTTGAGCTGAACCATGAGGGCTGTGAACTCTCGGCGCAAGCCTCGGTGCTGGCAACCGTCAGCTCCATGGCGGAGCCGCAGCAGCAGCGCACCAGCCAGCGGCTTCAGCGTTTCGCCCATAAATACGCCATTGCCGTTTTGAAATCCAACTATGCCAGCGGTACGTTTTCGGGCGGCAGCGCGCTGTGGGATGAAAACGGGCAGCTTATCGTCCGCGCCGACGGTGGCGAACTGTTGCTGACCGGCAGAAAGAGCGCCCAGGGTTGGCAAGGCGAGATCATTCCATTACGCTAAACGTTTTAGGCCGGAGTTTGCCATGCTGCGCGTAATCGATACAGAAACCTGTGACCTACAAGGAGGCGTCGTCGAGATAGCCTCCGTCGATGTCATTGACGGTAAAATCGTCAACCCGATGAGTCATCTGGTTCGCCCGGACCGCCCTATCAGCCCGCAGGCGATGGCCATCCACCGGATCACCGAAGAGATGGTGGCCGACAAACCGTGGATTGAAGACGTGGTGCCGTTTTACCAGGGAAGCCCGTGGTATGTCGCCCACAATGCGAGCTTCGACCGCCGCGTCTTGCCTGAAATGAACGGCGAGTGGATCTGTACCATGAAGATGGCCCGCCGCCTGTGGCCGGGCATCAAGTACAGCAATATGGCGCTGTATAAATCACGCAAGCTGAGCGTGGCGACACCGCCGGGCCTGCACCATCACCGCGCGCTGTACGACTGCTATATCACCGCGTCGTTGCTGATTGATATTATGCAGGTGTCAGGCTGGACGCCGGATCAAATGGTAGACGTCACCGGCCGACCAGCGCTACTGCGTACCTTTACCTTCGGCAAGTACCGCGGGCAGGAAGTCGCGGAAGTGGCGAAAAACGATCCGGGCTACCTGCGCTGGCTGTTTAACAACCTCGACCGCATGAGCCCGGAACTGCGCGTAACGCTTAAACACTACCTCGAGCAGTAATTAACGCTCGGATTGCCCCGGCAACGTTCCCTGCGCCAGGGCAATCAGGAACGCAAACTCCAGCGCCACGCCTTCATAGCTTTTATAGCGTCCGGACTTCCCGCCGTGACCGGAGTCCATCTCGGTGCACAGCAGCAACAGATTGTCATCTACCTTCAGCTCACGCAGCTTAGCGACCCATTTTGCCGGTTCCCAGTACTGCACCTGGGAATCATGCAGCCCCGATGTCACCAGCAAATGCGGATAAACCTGCGCCCGCACGTTGTCGTATGGACTGTAGGATTTCATATAGTGATAGTAGGTTTCTTCCTGCGGATTGCCCCACTCTTCAAATTCGCCGGTGGTTAGCGGAATCGACTCGTCCAGCATGGTGGTCACGACATCAACGAACGGCACTTGAGCCACGACACCGTGGAACAGGTCGGGACGTTCATTTATCACCGTGCCCATCAACATGCCACCCGCGCTACCGCCCATGCCATAGCACAGCGAGGGGTCGCCGTAGCCTTTGGCCAACAGCGCTTCAGTGGCATCAAGATAATCGTTGAAGGTATTTTTCTTCTTAAGGAATTTCCCCTCTTCGTACCATAACTGCCCCAGTTCACCGCCGCCGCGAATATGGGCGATGGCAAAGACAAAGCCGCGGTCAAGCAGACTTAATCGACTGCTGCTGAAGTCGGCGTCCATGCTGGCACCGTAAGAACCGTAGCCGTAAACCAACAGCGGGTTTTTACCCCGACGGAAATGTTCATGGCGGTAAACCAGTGAAACCGGGACCTCTACGCCGTCACGTGCGGTAATCCAAAGACGCTCACTGCGATAACGGCTGGCATCAAAACCTTTCACCTCCTGCTGCTTCAGCACGCGGCGTTCTCCGCTGTCCATATCCAACTCAAACAGCGTGTCAGGGGTGGTCATCGACGAGTAGCCATAGCGCAGACAGGCCGTTTCCGGTTCCGGGTTGTAGGCAATCCACGTCACGTAGGCTGGGTCATCAAAGGCGATGGCCGTTTCCTGCTGGCGATGACGATGGATCTGGCGCAGGCTGGTTAAACCACGCTGCCGCTCTTCTACCACCAGCCAGTCACGAAACAGCGTGAAGTCTTCCAGCATCACCGCATCGCGTGGCGCAATGAGGGTTTGCCAGTCAGCCTCTTCCCAGGATTCACTGCGATATAAACCGAAGTTTTTGCCATCGCGGTTAGAACGCAGGTAAAACTGATTTTGATAATGATCGAGGCTGTACTCATGGTCTTTACGACGCGGCGCAAAGACGCGCGGCTGGGCGTTTGCCTGGTCGGCATCGAGCAACAGCATTTCGCTGGTCGTGGTACTTGAGAGCACAATCACCACGTACTGGCGCGAAGAGGTCTTGTGCAGGCTGACGTAAAAGGTCTCGTCCTGCTCCTCATAGATAAGTTCATCTTGTTCCGTAGATGCCCCAACCTGATGTCGCCAGACCTGCCACGGCAGCAGCGTCGTGGGGTGCTGACGAACGTAGTAAAGCACGCGGGAGTCATTTGACCACACCACGCCCGGTGAGACCTCGTCAATCACTTCCGGCAGCCAGGTTTCATTTTCCAGATGACGAATGCGCAGACTGTACTGACGGCGGGAAAGGAAATCTTCGGTCACCGCCAGCAGGTTATTATCCGGCGCCACATTCAACCCGCCCAGGGTATAAAACTCGCTGTGCGCCGCCCGCTTATTTTCATCAATCAGCAATGTCCATTCATCACTGTCTAACGCCTGACGCTGATACATCGCATATTCGCGTCCCGGCTCAAAAACCTGGCGGTAGCGATAGCCATTTTTGATATAAGGCGCGGAGACCTCACGCGGGGGGATCCTGTCGACAATCTCTTTCAGCACGCGATCCTGCAGACTGCGCTGGGAGGACATCACTTCACGCCCGTAGGTATTTTCCTGCTGTAAATAGTCAAGCACCGCCGGTTTGGTGCGAGTGTCATCGCGAAGCCAATAGTAGTTATCGACGCGCGTATCACCATGCAATGTCATGGTGTGGGGTATCCGTTTCGCTTTAGGTGGCATCTCGTTATTCTTCTTGTTGTGTTAATTCATTATTAAGCCTGGCAAAAGTCGCGCTCATTGCCAACTTAACCGCTGTCCTCATCCTACGTTTCATCCGCCTTTTTCGCCACTCGCAAGACAGACGCAAACGTTTTCGTTTATAATGCGCCAAACTTTGGATAGACGGTGGAATGGGTAATGACGTTATTAGGAACAGCTTTGCGTCCCGCTGCGACGCGCGTAATGCTTCTGGGTTCAGGTGAGTTAGGGAAAGAAGTGGCGATCGAATGCCAGCGCTTAGGCATCGAAGTGATCGCCGTCGATCGTTACGCCGATGCGCCAGCGATGCACGTCGCGCACCGCGCTTACGTTATCAATATGCTTGATGGCAACGTACTGAAAGCGCTGGTTGCGCAGGAAAAACCGCACTTTATCGTGCCGGAAATCGAAGCCATCGCCACGGATACGCTGATTGAGCTTGAGCAGGCGGGCCAGAAGGTAGTGCCGTGCGCACTGGCGACCAAACTGACGATGAATCGCGAAGGCATTCGCCGTCTGGCGGCGGAAACCCTCAAGCTTCCAACCTCCGCCTACCACTTTGCTGATAGCGAAGCGCAGTTCCGCGAGGCGGTCACCGATATTGGCCTGCCGTGCATTGTGAAACCCGTGATGAGTTCATCCGGCAAGGGCCAGACCTTTATTCGTCGTGAAGATCAGCTGGCGCAGGCCTGGCAGTATGCGCAGGAAGGCGGTCGCGCCGGTGCTGGCCGGGTAATTGTGGAAGGCGTGGTTAATTTTGATTTCGAAATCACACTGCTGACCGTTAATGCCGTCGATGGCGTCCACTTCTGCGCCCCTGTCGGCCACCGTCAGGAGGATGGTGACTATCGTGAATCCTGGCAGCCGCAGCAGATGAGCGAGTTGGCGCTGTCGCGCGCGCAGGAGATCGCCCGCGAGGTGGTGCTGGCGCTGGGCGGATACGGTCTGTTCGGAGTCGAGCTGTTTGTGTGTGGTGATGATGTGGTATTCAGCGAAGTGTCCCCTCGCCCACACGATACCGGCATGGTGACGCTGATTTCGCAGGATGTGTCGGAATTTGCTCTGCACGTCCGCGCTTTCCTTGGCCTGCCGATTGGTGCCATTCGCCAGTACGGCCCGTCCGCTTCTGCGGTACTGCTGCCGACGCTGACCAGCCGCAACGTCACCTTTGATAATGTACAAAATGCGCTGGATGCTGGCGTACAACTGCGTCTGTTCGGCAAACCGGATATTGCGGGTTCTCGTCGCATGGGCGTCGCGCTGGCAACGGCAGACAGCGTTGAAGCAGCCGTGGAACGCGCCAAAATCGCCGCGGCGGCAGTCGTGGTTCAGGGATAAGAAAAAAGGCGGGCTGCTTACGCATACCCGCCCTTCTTTTGCTTACCCGGCTATCAGGCCGAGTGCAGCGAACACCTTACAGCTTCGCGCCCTCAACGGCTTCGCGAGCCAGTTTGGTGATGCGATCGTAATCGCCTGCTTCCAGCGCGTCAGCCGGAACCAGCCAGGAGCCGCCGATGCACAGAACGCTTTTCAGCGCCAGGTAGTCACGGTAGTTCGCAGGAGAGATACCGCCGGTTGGGCAGAAACGAATCTGGGAGAATGGACCCGCGATCGCCTGCAGCGCTTTCACGCCGCCGTTCGCTTCAGCCGGGAAGAATTTGAACTCTTTCAGGCCGTGTTCCATACCCAGCATCAGTTCAGACACGGAGCAGATACCTGGGATCAGTGGAATGGTGCCCGCGGTAGCTGCTTTCAGCAGGTTGTCAGTCAGGCCTGGGCTGATAGCAAACTGCGCGCCAGCTTCGGTCACTTCTTTCAGCTGCTGAGCGTTGGTCACAGTACCCGCACCCACGATAGCGTCCGGCACTTCTTTTGCGATAGCGCGGATAGCGTCCATCGCACAGGCAGTACGCAGCGTCACTTCCAGTACGCGTACGCCACCAGCAACCAGCGCTTTCGCCATTGGTACGGCGTGCTCAAGCTTGTTAACCACGATTACCGGTACTACCGGGCCAGTGGTCAGGATTGCTTCTGCAGTTGTTTTCCAGTTTTTCATCAGAAATTTTCTCTCGCCAGATCTACAAAACGTGTCATCTTAAAAGGTAATACAGGTTGCGCCCTGCTCTGCACCGGACAGTTTTTCCCGTAATGCGCTAAACAGTTCACGGCCTGTCCCCACGCGCGAAGCGCTCAGATCGGGAATATGCGGTTGGCGTGCAGCCAGTTCAGCTTCATCAACCAGCAGCGTCAGCTCGCCGGTCTGGCCATTGACGCGAATCATGTCGCCATCTCGCACTTTCGCCAGCAGCCCACCGTCATAGGCTTCAGGGGTTACGTGGATCGCTGACGGCACTTTACCGGATGCTCCGGACAGCCGTCCATCAGTAACTAACGCAATTTTGAAACAGCGGTCCAATAATACACCAAGTGGCGGCATAAGTTTATGTAATTCTGGCATGCCGTTCGCTTTTGGCCCTTGATGGCGCACAACAACCACGCAATCTTTATCCAATAGGCCCGCTTCGAAGGCTGGCAGCACATCGTGCTGACTCTCAAAGACCACCGCTGGCGCTTCGATAATCTGGTTTTCAACCGGGACGGCTGAGGTTTTCATGACCGCACGGCCCAGGTTGCCGCTCAGTACTTTGGTGCCGCCATGTTTAGAGAACGGTTTGTCGAAGGTAGCGATGATGTTGCCATCCAGCGAAGCCGTTGCGCCTTCACGCCAGTCGAGCTTGCCTTCGTTCAGCCACGGTTCCATGGTGTAATGCGAGAGACCAAAACCGGCTACCGTGTTGACGTCTTCATGCAGAAGACCGCCCTTCAGCAGTTCGCGGACCAGCACAGGTACACCACCCGCCGCCTGGAAGTGGTTGATATCCGCCGGACCATTCGGGTAGAGACGCGCCATCAGCGGCACGACTTCAGACAGATCAGAGAAATCATCCCAGTTGATGATGATGCCTGCCGCGCGCGCCATCGCCACCAGGTGCATAGTGTGGTTGGTCGAACCGCCGGTTGCCAGCAGCGCCACGATACCGTTGACCACCACTTTTTCGTCGATCATCTTACCGAGCGGCATCCACTCGTTACCGTTACCGGTCATACGCGTCACCTGACGCGCAGCGGCAGCGGTCAGTTCAGCACGCAGCGGCGCATCCGGGTGAACAAAAGAGGAGCCCGGCAGCTGCATGCCCATAAATTCAATCACCATCTGGTTGGTGTTGGCAGTACCGTAGAAGGTGCAGGTACCCGGCGCGTGGTAGGACGCGGCTTCAGACTCCAGCAGCGCGTTACGATCCACTTTGCCTTCAGCATAAAGCTGACGAATACGCACTTTTTCTTTGTTCGGCAGACCGCTCGCCATCGGGCCCGACGGAATAAAGACAGATGGCAGATGACCAAAGGAGAGCGCCGCCATGGCAAGCCCCGGGACGATTTTGTCACACACACCAAGGTACAGCGCGCCATCAAACATATTGTGAGACAGGCCTACTGCGGCAGACATGGCAATCACTTCGCGGCTCAGCAGAGAAAGTTCCATGCCGTCCTGCCCTTGGGTGACGCCGTCGCACATGGCTGGCACACCGCCCGCGACCTGACCCACCGCGTTCACGCTGTGCAGCGCTTTACGGATCACATCCGGGTAGTGTTCATACGGCTGATGGGCAGAAAGCATGTCGTTATAGGAGGTAATGATCGCGATATTGTTACGCAGCATGCTCTTCAGCGATGCTTTATCGTCGGGCTGGCAGGCGGCAAAACCGTGTGCCAGATTACCGCAGGCCAGTTCAGAACGGTGAACCGTTTCAGTTTTGGCCTGATTGATACGCGCCAGATAGGCTTCACGCGTGTTGCGCGAGCGTTCAATAATTCGATTTGTTACCCGTAACATTGCAGAGTTCATAAAGGCTCCTTAAATTTTTCTGTCCAGGCCGCTATCTTACACGGATAAATCATTGGTCAGATTTATCGAAAATCACCGTATAGCGCAGCTCAGAGGCAAAGGTCTACCGGTAGTGTAATAAAAAAAGCCCCGGTGGTGAATCCACCCGGGGCTTAAATGCGCAAAAATAGCACTACATGCTGTGTTAGATCATGTTACCGGTAAAATAACCCTTCCGGATTATCGCGGTCCCTTATTCGAACTCGTTCCAGGAACGGCCATCACGGGTAATCATCGCGACCGAAGCAACTGGTCCCCAGGTGCCAGCCTGGTATGGTTTAGGCGCGTCTTTATCGCTTGCCCATGCTTCAGTGATGGAGTCGACCCACTTCCAGGCCTCTTCCACTTCGTCGCGGCGAACGAACAGCGCCTGAATACCACGCATGGTTTCCAACAGCAGACGTTCATAGGCATCGGCCAGGTGAGTCTGATTAAAGGTCTCTGAGTAGCTCAGATCCAGCTTGGTCACCTGCAGGTTATGCTTGTGCTCCAGACCTGGAACCTTGTTGAGGATCTGAATATCCACGCCTTCATCCGGCTGCAAACGAATCGTCAGCTTGTTCTGCGGCAGCTCAGGCCAGGTTTCTTTGAACAGGTTCAGTTCAGGGTTTTTGAAATAAACGACAACTTCAGAGCATTTGGTCGGCAGACGTTTGCCGGTACGCAGGTAGAACGGCACGCCTGCCCAACGCCAGTTATCAATATCCACGCGAATAGAAACGAAGGTTTCGGTGCTGCTGGATTTGTTGGCGCCCTCTTCTTCAAGGTAGCCTGGGACTTTCTGCCCCTGAGCAAACCCAGCGGTATACTGTCCGCGCACGGTTTTATCACGCACGTTGCTGCGGTCGATGCGACGCAGCGACTTCAGCACCTTCACTTTCTCATCACGAATGCTGTCGGCGCTCAGATCGGACGGCGGCGCCATCGCAATCATGCACAGAATTTGCAGCAGGTGGTTCTGGATCATATCGCGCATCTGGCCGGCCTGATCGAAGTAACCCCAGCGGCCTTCAATCCCGACTTCTTCAGCAACGGTAATTTCCACGTGATCGATGGTGCGGTTATCCCAGTTGTTCACAAACAGGGAGTTGGCAAAACGCAGCGCCAGCAGGTTCAGAACCGTTTCTTTACCCAGATAGTGGTCGATACGATAAACCTGGCACTCTTCAAAGTATTCGCCGACCTGGTCATTAATCTCACGGGAAGTTTCCAGCGAGGTACCCAGCGGTTTTTCCATGACGACGCGTGCCGGTTTAGCATTAAGCTTCGCTTCACCCAAGCCGCGGCAGATGGCGCCAAAGGTGCTTGGCGGCATAGCGAAGTAGTTGATGGTGATGCGATTTTTTTGATCGAGCATCTCACCAAGACGCGAAAATGCTGGCGCATCGTTGACATCGAGGTTGCAGAAGTCAAGGCGTGCGCTGAGGGTATTCCACAAACCTTCATCAATCTTCTCTTTCATGAAGGTTTCGAGCGCTTCGCGGACAACCTTGGTGTATGCCGCTTTATCCCAATCGGCACGGCCGACACCGATAATCCGGGTGTCCGGATTAATCTGGCCCGCTTTTTCCAGCTGATACAGGGAAGGCAGCAATTTCCGGCGGGCCAAGTCGCCCTTCGCGCCGAAAATGACCAGATCGCATGCCTGGGCCGTTTGCGTTACCGCCATGTCATTCTCCTCAGTTTATATTCCCGGTTCTATGCCAGGCTATCTACCCGTCACCGTTCAGCTTTTGCCGAAAAGCGACGGATATCGTTGTAATTTTCTTACGGTGCACTGTACTGTGTTTACGAAATTGCCGAAACCCTTTAACGCCTTTCACCGCTCCCGATCGCACAATTCGGAACCATTGCGGCTGCGGCATTAGGCAATCCGCCAGTTTTGTTCGTTCTTTCGCCTGAGCCTCGTCGGTTAAAATACGACGCTGATCATGTTATGAAAAAAAACAACATTTTTTGCCGTTCCTCTTCGCTTTTCACTCGGCTTCAGGCGTATATTCTTGCTAAAACGCCTGCAGATTTCACCCATTAATGGAATCGTTTCAATCTATGAGCAACTTGTCACGATGAACATGCTGGAAAGAATCCAGACCCAACTGGAAAACCTTAGCAAATCCGAGCGAAAAGTGGCGGAAGTTATTCTGGCCGCGCCAGAACAGGCAATCCATTCAAGCATTGCCGCACTCGCTCTTGAAGCCGAGGTCAGCGAACCCACCGTTAACCGCTTCTGTCGCAGTATGGAGACTCGGGGATTCCCCGACTTCAAACTCCATCTTGCCCAAAGTCTGGCCAACGGTACACCGTATGTTAATCGTAATGTTGATGAAGATGACAGCGTTGAGGCTTATACGGCGAAAATTTTCGAATCTGCCATGGCGAGCCTGGCACACGTTCGCCAGTCGCTCGATATGTCGGCGGTAAATCGTGCCGTAGACCTGCTCACACAGGCCAAAAAGATTGCCTTCTTCGGCTTAGGTTCTTCCGCCGCCGTGGCGCATGACGCGATGAACAAGTTTTTTCGCTTTAACGTCCCGGTCATCTATTCTGATGACATCGTATTGCAACGTATGAGCTGTATGAATTGCAGCGACGATGACGTCGTGGTGCTGATTTCCCATACCGGCAGAACCAAAAGCCTGGTCGAGGTCGCGCAAGTGGCGAGGGAAAATGATGCTATGGTTATCGCCATCACCTCCGCCGGCACGCCGCTGGCAAGAGAAGCGACCCTCGCTATCACGCTGGACGTTCCCGAAGATACCGACATCTATATGCCGATGGTTTCCCGACTTGCGCAGCTAACCGTGATCGATGTCCTGGCAACCGGTTTTACCTTACGTCGAGGGGCGAAATTCAGGGATAACTTGAAGCGAGTCAAGGAAGCATTAAAAGAATCGCGGTTTGATAAAGAGCTTTCCGCACACAGCGATAATCACTAAAACCGATAATAACGGTGTAATCGATTTAAACATTCGGTAATGATTGATACCGGATCCCTGTTCACGCAACACCTGAGTTGTATTAGTCAACGGAGTATTACATGTCCAGAAGGCTTCGCAGAACCAAGATCGTCACCACGTTAGGCCCAGCAACCGACCGCGATAACAACCTCGAGAAGGTAATTTCCGCCGGTGCTAACGTCGTACGCATGAACTTCTCTCACGGTACACCAGAAGATCACCAGCTACGCGCTGACAAAGTACGCGAAATCGCTGCAAAACTGGGCCGCCATGTAGCTATTCTTGGCGATCTGCAAGGACCAAAGATTCGCGTTTCTACCTTCAAAGAAGGTAAAGTTTTCCTCAATATCGGCGACAAATTCCTGCTTGATGCCAACCTTGGTAAAGGCGAAGGCGACAAAGAGAAAGTGGGTATCGACTATAAAGGTCTGCCTGCCGACGTCGTGCCTGGCGACATCCTGCTGCTGGATGATGGTCGTGTACAGCTGAAAGTGCTAGAAATCCAGGGGATGAAAGTGTTCACCGAAGTGACCGTCGGTGGCCCACTGTCCAACAATAAAGGCATCAACAAGTTAGGCGGCGGCCTCTCGGCTGAAGCGCTGACCGATAAAGACAAAGCGGATATTCATACCGCAGCCAAAATTGGCGTTGATTACCTGGCCGTCTCCTTCCCACGCTGCGGCGAAGACCTGAACTACGCTCGCCGTCTGGCGCGTGAAGCCGGTTGCGATGCCAAAATCGTTGCCAAAGTGGAACGTGCGGAAGCCGTATGCAGCCAGGACGCGATGGATGACATCATTCTGGCCTCCGACGTCGTGATGGTTGCCCGTGGCGACCTCGGCGTTGAAATCGGCGACCCTGAGCTGGTTGGTATCCAGAAAGCGCTGATTCGTCGCGCTCGTCAGTTGAACCGTTCCGTGATCACCGCGACCCAGATGATGGAGTCGATGATCACCAACCCAATGCCGACTCGTGCGGAAGTCATGGACGTGGCGAACGCCGTACTGGACGGCACCGATGCGGTGATGCTGTCTGCGGAAACCGCTGCGGGTCAGTACCCTTCTGAAACCGTGGCCGCCATGGCGCGCGTTTGCCTGGGCGCAGAGAAGATCCCAAGCATCAACGTCTCTAAACACCGTCTGGACGTGCAGTTCGACAACGTGGAAGAAGCCATTGCCATGTCGGCAATGTATGCGGCTAACCACCTGAAGGGCGTGACCGCCATCATCACCATGACCGAGTCTGGCCGTACCGCGTTGATGACCTCCCGTATCACTTCCGGGCTGCCTATCTTCGCGATGTCTCGTCACGAGCGTACGCTGAACCTGACGGCGCTGTACCGTGGCGTCACCCCAGTCTTCTTCGACAGCGAATGCGACGGCGTTGCCGCGGCACACGACGCGGTGAACCTGCTGCGTGATAAAGGCTATCTGATGTCAGGCGACCTGGTTATCGTCACCCAGGGCGACGTAATGAGCACCGTGGGTTCAACTAACACCACACGTATCCTGACCGTCGAGTAAGTTATTGTCGATATAAAAAAACCGGACGCTGTCCGGTTTTTTTAT
>CP070603.1:2123564-2128453 GCA_016939855.1 Kluyvera ascorbata | reverse complement strand
TCGCCGGGCTACGGAGCTACTTCTTTTTCTTAGGGTAAAGTTCTTTACGCTGGTACGGCTCGGTTTCGCCCGGCTTACGTGTTTTCAGCAGCTTCAGGATCCACGTGTACTGCTCGGTGTGTGGCCCAACGAAAATCTCCACCTCTTCGTTCATGCGACGCGCAATGGTGTTGTCGTCCGCTTCCAGCAGGTCATCCATCGGCGGGCGCACCAGAATGGTCAGGCGATGCGTTTTGCCATCATAAACCGGGAACAGCGGCACCACGCGCGCACGGCACACCTTCATCAGGCGGCCAATCGCTGGTAACGTCGCTTTATAGGTAGCAAAGAAATCCACGAACTCGCTGTGCTCCGGGCCGTGATCCTGATCGGGCAGATAATAGCCCCAGTAACCCTGACGGACAGACTGGATAAACGGCTTGATACCATCGTTACGAGCATGCAGACGACCGCCAAAACGACGACGAACGGTGTTCCAGACGTAGTCGAAGACTTTGTTACCCTGGTTATGGAACATCGCTGCCATCTTCTGGCCCTGCGACGCCATCACCATCGCAGGGATATCAACGCCCCAACCGTGCGGTACCAGGAAAATCACGTTTTCGCCGTTGGCACGCATCTCCTCGATAATCTCCTGCCCCTGCCAGTCGAGGCGTGGCAGAATTTTTTCTGGCCCTTTGAGCGCCAGTTCGGCCATCATCACCATTGCCTGCGGTGCAGTGGCAAACATCTCATCAATAATGGCTTCTCGCTCGGCTTCGTTTTTTTCCGGGAAGCAGTACAGCAGATTGATCTGCGCGC
The DNA here is from genome assembly GCA_016939855.1 of Kluyvera ascorbata. Taxonomy (GTDB): domain Bacteria; phylum Pseudomonadota; class Gammaproteobacteria; order Enterobacterales; family Enterobacteriaceae; genus Kluyvera; species Kluyvera ascorbata_C. Next base: position 2,127,652 of record CP070603.1, on the reverse strand, counting down.
GACGGCGGGCGCTGCGGCCAAATTTACCCGCCAGGCGACCGAGCTTACCCAGAATAGGGTCGCGGATTTTTGCCGGTACATAAGCGATCCCCGCAAACGCCAGCACCCCTAACCAGGCCCCCCAGTACTGAGGATGGCGGAAAGATTTCTCAAACTCGGGAATGTATTCACTGTTATTTTTTTTCGTTTCCATGCCTATTCCAGGGTTGAATCATCGGGTCATGTGGATAATCAGATAGTGTAGCGAGGCCAGGTGCTTCGCACAAAAGAAAAAGCCGGTGCTGCATAGGCACCGGCTCTGAACGGATACTTCTTAGGCGAAATTAGTCGAAACGCAGCTGTGGCAGCACTTCTTTCACCTGGGCCAGGTAATCGGTACGATCCGAACCGGTCAGCCCTTCGGTGCGCGGCAGCTTCGCCGTCAGCGGGTTGACCGCCTGCTGGTTGATCCACACTTCATAGTGCAGGTGCGGGCCAGTAGAACGACCGGTGTTACCAGAGAGTGCAATACGGTCACCACGTTTCACCTTCTGACCCGGTTTCACCAGCAGCTTACGCAGGTGCATGTAGCGGGTGGTGTAGGTACGACCATGACGCACGGCAACATAGTAACCCGCTGCGCCACTGCGCTTCGCCACCACCACTTCACCGTCACCGACGGCCAGCACCGGCGTGCCTTGCGGCATGGCGAAGTCTACGCCACGGTGCGGCGCTACGCGACCGGTTACCGGATTCAGACGACGCGGGTTAAAGTTAGACGACACACGGAACTGGCGCGCGGTTGGGAAGCGCAGGAAGCCCTTCGCCAGCCCGGTACCGTTACGGTCATAGAACTTACCGTCTTCAGCGCGGATCGCGTAATAATCTTTTCCATCGGAGCGTAAACGCACGCCCAGAAGCTGGCTCTGTTCACGCTTGCCGTTCAGCATTTCGCGTGACATCAGCACCGAGAACTCGTCGCCTTTTTTCAGCTTACGGAAGTCCATCTGCCACTGCATCGATTTAATCACCGCGCTCACTTCCGCGCTGGTTAAACCGGCGTTGACGGCGCTGGTCACAAAACTTCCACCGACGGTGCCTTTCACCAGGCTATTAACCCAATCGCCCTTCTGCAACTCGCTGCTCATTTTAAAACCGTTAGCAACGCGATCGTAGGTGCGGGTTTCGCGGCGCGACATCTCCCAGGTTAAACGCTGTAAATCACCATCGTCATTCAGCGTCCAGGAGAGCTGTTGCCCCACTTTCATATTTTTCAGGTCTTTATCAACCGAGGCGAGCTGGCTGATGTTCCCCATATCGATGCCGTACTGATTCAGGATGCTGCTTAGGGTATCGCCCGTGGATACCACATACTCATGCACACCCGTTTCATTATCGACTTTATCGTCCAGCTCATCCTGAGGGATGGCTTCCTCTTCCTGTGCGGACTGATCAATCGGCTCGCTGGCCTCTGGCAGAAGCGAGCGAATTTCTTTTTTCTCCAGCTCAATCGTGCGGACGACAGGGGATGAAGAGGTTGGATGGTAAACGTAAGGCCGCCAGACAGCGACGGCCAACGTGAGAACGGTGAGTGACCCCAGCATAACGCGGTGGGGCCGCGGCAAATTGTTAAATGCCAGAGCGACAGAGCGGGCTATCTGCTGCACGTATTCACTTCCTTACTTATCTCCTTTCAGGCAGCTCGCATACTGGGTCGCCAGTTGAGTAAGAAACGCTGGATAGCTCTCTTTACTCAGCTTAATGTTCGTGCCTAGAGGATCGAGTGTTCCCATGCGAACGCTCGTTCCCCGCGCAACAGATTCAACGACGGCGGGCCTGAATTGTGGCTCAGCAAAAACGCAGGTTGCTTTTTGCTCAACCAACTGTGTTCTTATTTGATGTAAACGCTGCGCACCGGGTTGAATTTCGGGGTTAACGGTGAAGTGCCCAAGCGGCGTCAAACCGTAGTGTTTTTCGTAATAGCCATAGGCATCATGAAAAACGAAGTACCCCTTTCCTTTCACCGGTGCCAGCTCGTTCGCCACCTGCTTATCGGTTGCGGCCAGATTGGCCTCAAAATCCTTCAGGTTGGCATCGAGTCGGGCTCGACTCTGGGGCATAAGTTCCACTAATTTGTCATGGATTGCAACCGCCGACAGCCGCGCTATCTCTGGGGAGAGCCACAGGTGCATGTTGTACTCGCCATGATGGTGATGCGCGTCACCTTTTTCGCCGTGAGCGTGGTCATGATCATCTCCGTCAGCGGCATCATGGTCATCGTCATCTGCCCCTTTCATGAGCAACGGTTTCACGCCGTCGAGCTGAGCGATAGTGACTTTTTTATTGTCAGTAATGCTTTGCGATGACTTGTCCATAAATGCTTCCATCTCAGGACCAATCCATACGACTAAGTCCGCGTTCTGTAAGCGTTTTGCATCAGATGGACGCAGTGAATAATCATGTTCAGACGCACCGTCTGGCAGTAATACTTGCGTCTCGGTAACGCCATCTGCAATGGCTGAAGCAATAAAGCCTAACGGCTTAAGCGATGCGACAACGGCTGCATCAGCATGCTGTGCTGTCGTTCCCCAAAGTGCAGCGGATAAAGCTGCGAAAAGAAGCGTATTTTTCTGTAACATAATGCGTCTATTAATCGAAATGAATAAGTGAAGTGTGATATTATAACATTCACTATCTTGTGCAACCCCTAATTGCTATGACGAATCTTGTATCTCTGGAAAATGTCTCCGTCACCTTCGGCCAACGCCGGGTGCTCGCTGACATCTCGCTGAATCTCAAGCCAGGCCGCATTCTGACGCTGCTTGGTCCGAACGGCGCGGGCAAATCGACGCTGGTACGCGTGGTGCTCGGCCTCGTAGCACCTAGCGAAGGTGTTGTCATTCGCGACAAACATCTGCGCATTGGCTATGTGCCGCAGAAGTTACACCTCGACGCCACATTGCCGCTGACCGTCAAGCGATTTTTACGTTTACATCCGGCGACGCGGAAAGAAGATATCCTGCCCGCGCTGAAGCGCGTTCAGGCGGGACATCTGCAGGACGCCCCCATGCAGAAGCTCTCCGGTGGGGAAACCCAGCGTGTGCTGCTCGCACGAGCGCTGCTGAATAAACCGCAATTGCTGGTGCTGGATGAACCGACTCAGGGCGTGGATGTGAACGGTCAGGTCGCGCTTTACGATCTTATCAACCAGCTTCGCCAGGAACTCGACTGCGCGGTGCTTATGGTCTCTCACGATCTGCATCTGGTGATGGCGAAAACCGACGACGTGCTTTGCCTTAACCACCATATCTGCTGCTCCGGTACGCCGGACGTGGTTTCTATGCATCCGGAATTTATCTCGATGTTCGGCCCTCGCGGGGCAGAACAGCTGGGTATTTACCGCCATCAGCATAATCATCGCCATGATTTACAGGGCCGTATCGTTTTACGTCGGGGAAATGGGCAGTCATGATTGAAATTTTACTTCCCGGCTGGCTTGCCGGAATGATGCTGGCGTGCGCTGCTGGCCCGCTGGGCTCGTTTGTTGTCTGGCGACGGATGTCCTATTTTGGCGATACACTGGCACACGCTTCTCTGCTGGGCGTGGCATTTGGCCTGTTGCTGAACGTTAATCCATTCTATGCGGTTATCTTTGTGACGCTGCTGTTGGCGGGCGGTCTGGTATGGCTTGAAAAACGCCCTCACCTCGCCGTCGATACCCTGCTGGGTATTATGGCGCATAGCGCGCTGTCGCTGGGTCTGGTGGTGGTCAGCCTGATGTCGAATATTCGCGTTGACCTGATGGCTTATCTGTTCGGCGATCTGCTCGCCGTCACGCCGCAGGATCTTATCTCCATTGCGCTGGGCGTGGTGGTGGTGCTGGCGATTCTGTTCTGGCAGTGGCGTAATTTGCTGTCGATGACCATCAGCCCGGATCTTGCCTTTGTCGACGGCGTGAAGTTGCAGCGGGTGAAGCTGTTGCTGATGCTGGTCACGGCGCTCACCATTGGCGTAGCGATGAAGTTTGTCGGCGCGCTGATTATCACGTCGCTGCTGATTATCCCGGCGGCCACGGCGCGTCGCTTTGCACGTACGCCTGARCAGATGGC
>CP070603.1:2116266-2122716 GCA_016939855.1 Kluyvera ascorbata | reverse complement strand
ATTACGGCATTTCCGGTGGCGTAATCCCAAAGTGGTTCCACGCACGGCTCGTCGCCATACGCCCACGTGGAGTACGTTGTAAGAACCCCTGCTGAATCAAATACGGCTCCAGCACGTCTTCAATGGTTTCACGTTCTTCCCCGATTGCTGCCGCCAGGTTATCCAACCCAACCGGCCCACCGAAGAACTTATCGATTACCGCCAGCAGCAGCTTGCGGTCCATATAGTCAAAGCCTTCCGCATCGACGTTGAGCATATCCAGCGCCTGGGCGGCGATATCTGCCGAAATGGTTCCGTCATGCTTCACTTCCGCAAAGTCACGTACGCGGCGCAGCAGGCGGTTGGCGATACGCGGCGTTCCCCGCGCGCGGCGGGCCACTTCCAGGGCGCCATCATCGCTCATCTCCAGCCCCATAAAGCGCGCGCTGCGCCCCACGATATGCTGTAAATCAGGTACCTGATAAAACTCAAGACGCTGCACGATGCCGAAACGGTCACGCAGCGGTGACGTCAGCGAGCCCGCGCGCGTGGTGGCGCCAATCAGGGTAAACGGCGGCAGGTCGATTTTAATTGAACGCGCGGCCGGGCCTTCCCCAATCATGATATCGAGCTGGTAATCTTCCATTGCCGGATAGAGCACCTCTTCCACCACAGGTGAAAGGCGATGGATTTCATCAATAAACAGCACGTCATGAGGTTCGAGGTTGGTCAGCATCGCCGCCAGATCGCCCGCTTTTTCCAGCACCGGACCTGACGTGGTGCGCAGGTTTACGCCCATTTCGTTGGCAACGATATTGGCGAGCGTGGTTTTCCCGAGCCCCGGCGGGCCGAAAATAAGCAGGTGGTCAAGTGCGTCACCGCGCAGCTTCGCCGCCTGGATAAAGATCTCCATCTGCGAGCGAACGTGCGGCTGGCCGATATATTCGGCCAGTAACTTAGGGCGGATAGCGCGATCAGCCACCTCTTCCGCCATGCTACTGCCTGATGAAATCAGGCGGTCTGCTTCAATCATCCTCTACCTCATAGCGCCGCGCGGAGCGCTTCGCGGATCAATGTTTCGCTGCTGGCATCCGAACGAGCAACTTTGCTTACCATTCGGCTGGCTTCCTGAGGTTTATAGCCCAGTGCCACCAGCGCAGCAACCGCTTCCTGCTCGGCATCGTCGCCGCTCGGTCCTGCAGGAGACGTAAGTACCAGATCGGCGGCTGGCGTAAAGAGATCGCCATGCAGACCTTTAAAGCGGTCTTTCATTTCGACAATCAGGCGTTCCGCCGTTTTCTTGCCGATGCCCGGCAGCTTAACCAGCGCCCCCAGTTCTTCACGCTCCACCGCGTTGACGAACTGCTGCGCCGACATGCCGGAGAGAATCGCCAGCGCCAGCTTCGGCCCAACGCCGTTGGTCTTAATCAGCTCTTTAAACAGCGTACGTTCCTGCTTGTTATTAAAACCGTAAAGCAGCTGTGCGTCTTCACGGACGACGAAGTGGGTGAAGACAATCGCTTCCTGCCCGGCTTCCGGCAGCTCGTAAAAACAGGTCATTGGCATATGCACTTCATAGCCTACACCGCCCGTTTCCAGAAGAACCAGCGGGGGTTGTTTTTCGAGAATGATGCCTCTGAGTCTGCCTATCACGTGACGCTCCTGCGTTAAGGGCTAAAAGAGTAATGTACTATCATAAAAAAAGGCTGGATATTTATCCAGCCTGATTTGTGGTTATCGTAATCGCCCACGCGCTAAGTTCAGCCGAGAGTCGCTCATTTGCATGGCATTCTGGCTAACGTGGCAGTGGGTAATGGCGATAGCCAACGCATCGGCAGCATCGGCCTGAGGGTTGGCGGGAAGCTTTAACAACGTGCGCACCATATGCTGAACCTGGCTTTTTTCCGCACTACCAATACCCACGACGGTCTGTTTCACCTGACGGGCGGCGTACTCAAAAACCGGGAGTTCCTGATTGGTGGCGGCGACAATTGCCACCCCACGCGCCTGCCCCAGCTTAAGCGCCGAGTCGGCGTTTTTCGCCATAAAGACCTGCTCAATAGCAAAATAGTCCGGCTGGAACTGGGTGATAATTTCCGTCACACCTGCATAAATCAGCTTCAGGCGCGACGGAAGATCGTCAACCTTGGTGCGAATGCATCCGCTGCCAAGATAAGTCAGCTGTCTGCCGACCTGGCGAATGACACCATAACCGGTGATGCGCGACCCCGGGTCAATGCCGAGAATAATAGACATCACGCACCTCCTGTCAGGTTGCGATACAGCCACCTCATTCTAAGGTTGCTGCAACCTCGTCAGAGATTTCGCCGTTATGGTAAACTTCCTGAACGTCGTCACAGTCTTCCAGCATGTCGATGAGACGCATCAGCTTCGGCGCCGTTTCGGCATCCATGTCCGCTTTGGTAGACGGGATCATAGAGACTTCTGCTGCGTCGGCCTTCAGGCCAGCCGCTTCCAGCGCATCACGCACTTTACCCATTTCTTCCCACGCGGTGTACACGTCGATCGCGCCATCGTCGAAGGTCACAACGTCTTCAGCACCAGCTTCCAGCGCGGCTTCCATGATGGTGTCTTCGTCGCCCTGCTCAAAGGAAATAATCCCTTTTTTGCTGAACAGGTAAGCAACGGAACCGTCGGTACCGAGGTTGCCACCGGTTTTGCTGAACGCGTGACGCACTTCAGCAACGGTACGGTTACGGTTGTCGGACAGACATTCGATCATCACCGCAGTGCCGCCAGGACCGTAGCCTTCATAGATGATGGTTTCCATGTTGGAATCTTCATCACCGCCCACGCCGCGCGCGATAGCACGGTTCAGGGTGTCACGCGTCATGTTGTTGGCCAGGGCTTTATCAACCGCGGCACGCAGACGTGGGTTCGCATCCGGATCGCCGCCGCCCAGTTTGGCCGCCGTCACCAGTTCACGAATGATCTTGGTGAAGATTTTGCCGCGCTTAGCATCCTGCGCCGCTTTACGATGTCTGGTGTTGGCCCATTTACTATGACCTGCCATAAAAATATCTCCAAAAAACTACGCCCTTTCAGGCAGCGTTAATGACAAATTCTTCAATCGCCTGCCGGTTACTCCACGACTTGGTGAGTGCAGCCGCGGCGGGCGCATCGAGCCACTGGTAGGTCAGGTGCTCGGTGAACACAACTTCCCGCTCATGGGGCAGCGCAAGGCAGAACCAGGATTCTGTATTGCGCTCAACGCCCGGCGCATAGCGATGACGTAAATGTTGAAAAATTTCAAACTCCACCGTGCGTTGACAGTCCATCAAGGTCAGTTGCTCAGAAACAACGTCGATAGTGACCTCTTCCTTTACTTCACGCAGGGCGGCCTGCGACGCGGTTTCCCCCTCCTCCAGGCTGCCGGTAACCGACTGCCAGAAATCAGGGTCATCGCGTCGCTGTAGCATCAGCACCCGTTTACTGTCCTGGGCGTAAATGACCACCAGAATAGAAACGGGCCGCTTGAATGACATGTTACTCGTTCTCCAGTGACTTTTTTGTGTCTTTCGCCACAACCTGAATACCCAGTTCGCCCAGAGATGCCGGATTAGCGAAGCTTGGTGCTTCGGTCATCAGACAGGCTGCCGCGGTGGTTTTCGGGAAGGCGATAACGTCACGGATGTTATCGGTGCCGGTCAGCAGCATGGTCAGACGGTCTAGACCGAATGCCAGGCCTGCGTGCGGAGGCGTACCGTACTTGAGCGCGTCCAGCAGGAAGCCAAACTTCTCGCGCTGCTCTTGTTCGTTGATGCCGAGGATGCCGAATACGGTCTGCTGCATGTCACCACGGTGAATACGCACGGAGCCGCCGCCCACTTCGTAACCGTTGATAACCATGTCGTAGGCGTTCGCTACCGCATCTTCCGGCGCTGCTTTGAGCTCTTCGGCAGTCATGTCTTTCGGCGAGGTGAACGGGTGGTGCATTGCGGTCAGACCGCCTTCACCATCTTCTTCAAACATTGGGAAGTCGATAACCCACAGCGGCGCCCACATGTTTTCGTCGGTCAGGTTCAGATCTTTACCCAGCTTCAGACGCAGCGCGCCCATCGCGTCGGCAACCACTTTCTTGTTGTCCGCGCCGAAGAAGATCATGTCGCCGTCCTGCGCGCCAGTGCGCTCGAGGATCGCTTCAATGATTTCTGGGGTCAGGAACTTGGCCACCGGGCTGGTGATACCTTCCACGCCCTTCGCACGTTCGGTGACTTTGATGTAAGCCAGGCCTTTCGCGCCATAAATCTTCACGAAGTTGCCGTATTCATCAATCAGCTTACGGGTCAGTGCAGCACCGCCCGGTACGCGCAGCGCAGCCACACGGCCTTTCGGATCGTTTGCCGGGCCGGAGAACACCGCGAATTCAACGGACTTCAGCAGGTCAGCAACGTCAACCAGCTCCATTGGGTTACGCAGGTCCGGTTTGTCGGAGCCGTAACGGCGTTCTGCTTCAGCGAAGGTCATGATCGGGAAGTCGCCCAGATCTACGCCTTTCACTTCCAGCCACAGCTGACGCACCAGCGCTTCCATCACTTCGCGCACCTGTGGTGCGGTCATGAAGGAGGTTTCGACGTCGATCTGGGTGAATTCTGGCTGACGGTCAGCGCGCAGGTCTTCGTCACGGAAGCATTTAACAATCTGATAGTAGCGATCGAAGCCGGACATCATCAGCAGCTGTTTGAACAGCTGAGGAGACTGCGGCAGCGCGTAGAATTTACCTTTATGTACGCGAGACGGTACCAGGTAGTCGCGCGCGCCTTCCGGGGTCGCTTTGGTCAGCATCGGGGTTTCGATATCGAGGAAACCGTGATCGTCCATAAAGCGACGTACGAAGCTGGTGATTTTAGCGCGGGTTTTCAGGCGCTGAGCCATTTCCGGACGACGCAGGTCGAGGTAGCGGTACTTCAGACGTGCTTCTTCGGTGTTGACGTGGTTGGAGTCCAGCGGCAGTGATTCTGAACGGTTGATGATGGTCAGATCGGAGGCCAGAACTTCAATAGCGCCGGTCGCCATATCCGCGTTGATGTTCTTTTCGTCACGCGCACGAACGGTGCCGGTTACCTGAATGCAGAACTCGTTACGCAGTTCAGAGGCTAACTTCAAGGCATCCGCACGGTCCGGATCGAAGAACACCTGTACAATGCCTTCACGGTCGCGCATGTCGATAAAAATGAGGCTACCGAGATCACGACGGCGGTTGACCCAACCACACAGAGTCACCTGCTGCCCAACGTGGGACTGTCGAAGCTGTCCGCAATATTCTGTACGCATGAGATATCCCTTAACTTAGCCGTCGGCGGATTGTCGCCTGCCGTGCAGGCGTTACTGTCGCAGCTTTGGCTGAATGTCACTACTGGATGAAAAAAGGGGGCTATTATACTGGAAATTCTCGCTCGCGATAAGCCCGGAGCAGCTTATACGACTGTTTGCTGAACGCTTATTGCATACGCTCACAAAAATTAACAATAATTATCAGTTCAATCACCAGACGTCGATTGTAAGGTATGCCCCCGACAGCCCGTTTACAGAGGAACCACCATGCTGAATTTAGACGCCAAAAAAACCGCCCTTGTCGTGATTGACCTGCAGCAAGGCATTCTGCCGTTTGCCGGTGGGCCGCATACCGCCGCCGACGTTGTTGCCCGCGCCGCTCGTCTCGCCGACAAATGCCGCGCAGCGTCCGCACCTGTAGTCCTGGTGCGCGTAGGTTGGTCAGCAGACTTTGCAGAAGCGCTGAAGCAGCCGGTTGATGCGCCTGCACCGGCCAAAGCGCTGCCGGAAAACTGGTGGACCTACCCGGCTGAGCTGGGTAAACAGGACAGCGATATTGAAGTGACCAAACGTCAATGGGGCGCATTCTACGGTACCGACCTTGAAGTGCAGCTGCGCCGTCGCGGTATCGACACCATTATTCTGTGCGGTATTTCTACTAACATCGGCGTTGAGTCCACCGCCCGTAATGCGTGGGAATTGGGCTTTAACCTGATTATTGCCGAAGATGCCTGCAGCGCGTTCAATAACGATCAGCACCAAAGCAGCCTTTCTTATATCTTCCCGCGCATTGCTCGCGTGCGCAGCACCGATGAGATCCTCGCGGCGCTATGATTTATCTTGGGCTTCCCCAATGGTCGCACCCGAAATGGGTGCGCCTGGGTATTACCAGCCTTGAAGAGTATGCCCGCCACTTTAACTGCGTGGAGGGCAACACTACGCTGTACGCTCTGCCGAAGGCCGAAATTGTCGACCGCTGGCTGGCGCAGACCGACGATAATTTTCGTTTCTGCTTTAAGTTTCCGTCTACCATTTCGCACCAGGCCGCCCTGCGTCATTGCGACGAACTGACCCTCGAATTTTTCCAACGGATGTCGCCGCTTGACGGGCGAATTGGACAATACTGGCTCCAGCTTCCGGCTACCTTTGGCCCGCGTGATCTTCCCGCTCTGTGGC
>CP070603.1:2115974-2116240 GCA_016939855.1 Kluyvera ascorbata | reverse complement strand
TTTCATTATGGCGTTGAAGTCCGTCACCCGCAGTTTTTCGATAAGAGCGACAGTGAACGATTGCTTAATCGCGGCCTGCACGAGCGCGGGGTGAACCGCGTGATCCTCGATAGCCGACCGGTACATGCGGCTAAACCTCACAACGAAGCGGTTCGGGAAGCCCAGCGCAAAAAACCAAAAGTGCCGGTGCATGCGGTGGTCACCGCGGATCAACCCATGGTGAGATTTATCGGCAGTGATGACATGGCGCAGAATCATGCCATGTT
>CP070603.1:2113520-2115934 GCA_016939855.1 Kluyvera ascorbata | reverse complement strand
ACCACGCCCTATCTTTTTCTTCATACGCCGGATATCGCCCAAGCCCCTGAACTAGTACATTCACTTTGGGATGCGCTGCATTCCGCCCTTCCCGAACTGGGTTCCGCACCGTCGATTCCACAACAATCTTCTCTTTTTTGACATTCATACCTATGATAATGAGTAGCCTCTGCCAACATAAAGGGAGTTTGTATGGTTAGCGCGCTGTACGCCGTGCTCGCGGCGTTGTTGCTGATAAAATTTTCCTTCGACGTCGTACGCCTGCGCCGATTGTATCGCGTGGCCTACGGCGACGGTGGCTTTAGCGAGTTGCAAAGCGCCATTCGCATTCACGGTAATGCGGTGGAATACATTCCGATTGGCGTCGCCCTGCTGCTGTTTATGGAGATGAACGGCGCACAAACCTGGATGGTGCATATCTGTGGCCTGATGCTGCTCGCCGGACGCCTCATGCACTACTACGGTTTTCACCATCGCCTGTTCCGCTGGCGTCGCTCTGGCATGATAGCCACCTACCTCTCGCTGTTGCTAATGGTGCTGATGAATCTGTGGTATATGCCGTGGGAGTTGGTTTTCTCGCTGCGTTAGCGCACAATACGCCGTTTTTATTTTTCCGGATTTAACCTTATGTCTGACCGCGATACGCTTTTTTCTGCACCGATTGCCCGCCTCGGCGACTGGACCTTCGATGAACGGGTAGCTGAAGTTTTCCCGGATATGATCCAGCGTTCCGTCCCTGGCTACTCAAATATCATCTCAATGATTGGCATGCTGGCCGAGCGTTTTGTACAGCCAAATACTCAGGTATACGACCTGGGCTGCTCGCTGGGGGCCGCAACCCTTTCTATTCGCCGCAACATTGCCCACGACAGCTGCCGGATTATCGCTATCGATAATTCCCCGGCGATGATTGAACGCTGCCGTCGCCATATCGACGCCTATAAAGCGCCGACGCCGGTTGATGTCATTGAGGGCGATATTCGCGATATCGAGATTCATAACGCCTCGATGGTGGTGCTGAACTTTACGGTGCAGTTCCTTGAACCCGCAGAGCGTCAGGCATTACTGAACAAAATTTATCAGGGGCTGAACCCCGGCGGCGCGCTGGTACTGTCCGAAAAATTCAGCTTCGAAGACGACACCGTCGGCGAGCTGCTGTTCAACATGCACCACGACTTTAAACGTGCCAACGGCTACAGCGAGCTGGAAATCAGCCAGAAGCGCAGCATGCTGGAAAACGTGATGCTGACCGATTCCGTTGAAGTCCATAAAGCCCGACTGCATCAGGCCGGTTTCGAACACAGCGAACTGTGGTTCCAGTGCTTTAACTTCGGCTCTCTGGTCGCACTGAAAGCAGGAACCCCGGCATGATCGAGTTCGGCAATTTTTATCAGCAAATCGCTAAAAGCCCTCTCTCTCACTGGCTGGAAACGCTGCCTGCACAGATTGGCGCCTGGCAACGCGATCAGCACGGTCTGTTTAAGCAGTGGTCCAACGCGGTGGAATTCCTGCCAGAAATTAAACCGTGGAAGCTCGACCTGCTGCACAGCGTGACCGCCGAAAGCGAAACGCCGCTCAGCGAAGGCCAAGTGAAACGCATCGATACCCTGATGCGCCACCTGATGCCTTGGCGTAAAGGGCCGTTTTCGCTGTATGGCGTCAACATCGATACCGAGTGGCGCTCCGACTGGAAGTGGGAGCGCGTATTGCCGCACCTGTCCGACCTCAGCGGGCGCACGATTCTCGACGTGGGCTGCGGCAGCGGTTATCACCTGTGGCGCATGATTGGCGCGGGGGCACATCTGGCGGTGGGTATCGACCCAACCCAGCTGTTCCTGTGCCAGTTTGAAGCGGTGCGTAAACTGCTGGGTAACGATCAGCGCGCGCATCTACTGCCGCTGGGCATTGAGCAGCTTCCGGCGCTGAAAGCGTTTGATACCGTCTTCTCTATGGGCGTGCTGTATCACCGCCGTTCACCGCTGGAACACCTTTGGCAGTTGAAAGATCAGCTGGTCAACGACGGTGAACTGGTGCTGGAAACGTTGGTGGTTGAAGGTGACGAAAACACGGTGCTAGTACCGGGTGACCGCTACGCGCAGATGCGTAACGTCTACTTTATTCCGTCAGCGCTGGCGTTGAAAAACTGGCTGGAGAAGTGCGGCTTCGTTGACGTGCGTATCGCCGATATGAGCGTGACCTCTACCGAAGAACAGCGTCGTACCGAGTGGATGATTACCGAGTCGCTGGCCGATTTCCTCGACCCGAACGATCCGAGTAAAACGGTGGAAGGCTATCCGGCACCGCTGCGCGCGGTGTTGATTGCGCGTAAACCGTAGCGGTTGAGCCCTTCCCGGCGGCGCTACGCTTGGCCGGGCTACAGGTTCGTACCCAACGCCGGGGAAATATAACGGCGA
>CP070603.1:2106071-2113413 GCA_016939855.1 Kluyvera ascorbata | reverse complement strand
GTGAAATATAACGGCGAAAAAAAGGCCCCTGTTTAATGGGCAGGGGCCTGGTACAAGCAAGCATCATATTGGGCGAATATGACACGCGGTAAAAAACTTTTAGCTACACGTGGCGCTCAATGATTTCCCTCATTGCTGCTACCGCCGCGCCATCGACGGTATAGCGAGAATACTCATCAGCTTCAGGATCCGTTGACATTGAAAGTCCGGAGTGGCGATAGCGCATTTCGGAGGGCACCCATTGCCCGGCTGAACTGTGTACTTCTTTAACACCGGCTTCGAGGAACAGAGCAAGGTTGCTCGCTCTTACACCTGCACCTGCCATAATGGTTGGAGTATCCCCCCTACCAATAAGTTCCCGAATTAATAAAATACCTTTTTCCGCCGACGGCTGCTGGCCGGAGGTGAGCACCCTCGCAACACCTAATTCCGCAAGCTGTTCAAAGGCCTGCTGTGGATCCGCACACATATCAAAGGCACGATGGAAAGTCACCGCCAGTGGGCCAGCCGCGACCATAATCTGACGCATTCTCGGGATGTCCACCTGCCCTTCAGGATTCAGCACGCCAATCACAAAACCGGGATAACCCAGCGAGCGAATCTGACGCACATCTTCCAGCATGGCGGCGAACTCGCCGTCGGTATAACAGAAATCACCGCCTCGGGGCCGGATTATCGGGTGCACGGGTATCGTCACCCGGTGACGCGTGGCTTTCAGCACACCGTAAGAAGGTGTCAGGCCGCCCTCAAGCGGTGCCGCACACAGTTCAATACGATCCGCCCCGTTCTGCTGCGCGGTAACCGCGCATTCCGTGCTGTAACAGCAGATTTCCAGCAATGCCATAGTTCTCTCCGTTTGATTCAGCGAAAGATCATGCCACCGTTCCCGCCCGCAGACCCGGCGTTAGTTCACATTGTTACATTGGCTGCTCGCTGGCAACAATTTCTTCAATCGTCCAGGGGTGAAACTTCACCGTCACTTTGCCGTCGGTGACCGCCATCGTCGGGTTCGGCAGACGTTCCCGCTCGCCTTTAGGTGAACTGGTTTTCACCGAAATACCCGGCTGGCTCAACCCGTCATCGGAGAGCAGCGCCAGCGCCCGGGCGTTCAGTCCTTCCGGCTCGCCCGGCAGGACGATTTCAATATGTTCCCAGCCTTCATGCGGGTAGCGCTTTTCACCAGGCCACGGCAGTTCAATCACCGTAAACTGCCAATGGGCCACGCACACCGGATCCTCAAGCTTGAACAGGCAAATCGGCCGGCCGTTGATGATGTTTTCCGACAGCAGCGTGCCACACTGCTCAAAGCCGCGACGCCAGCGTTCGGCGGTGGCGTTCTGATGGCAGCGCAGAGAAATATGATCGGCATGAAGCGGCGCAATGTTCAGCCCCAAACGTTGGGAAAGCGCCGCCAGTGCGTCAGTAAAACGAGGGAGATCTGCAGAAATATCCTGCAGTTCCGCGATAGTCTGCCAGTTTGCCATTTCAGCCCTACTCTTATTACATGAAAAGGCTAATCTACCCTGTTGTTCCCTCTGAACCAACCGTTCAGGCGAATGAGCGATTAATCCCTGCTCAGGCAGCGTTTTTTCAAGGCGCGAGAGGTTGCCCCGGTGCTGACGGCATCAGGCAAATGCAGTATACTCCCGCCTTAATTTATCCACACCCGGCGCTGAACCGTGCAGGTTGCAGCGTCTAAAACGTAAGGTATTCCGGTGAATATTCAGGCTCTTCTCTCAGAAAAAGTCAGTCAGGCCATGATTGCGGCAGGCGCGCCTGCCGATTGCGAACCACAGGTTCGTCAGTCAGCAAAAGTACAGTTCGGCGACTATCAGGCTAACGGCATGATGGCAGTGGCCAAAAAACTGGGCATGGCACCGCGACAACTGGCAGAGCAGGTCCTGTCTCATCTCGATCTGAACGGCATTGCTAATAAAGTCGAGATCGCCGGGCCAGGCTTTATCAATATCTTCCTCGACCCAGCCTTCCTGGCCGAGCACGTTAGCCAGGCGCTGAAAAGCGACCGTCTGGGCATCGCGCAGCCAGAAAAGCAGACTATCGTGGTGGACTACTCCGCGCCGAACGTGGCAAAAGAGATGCACGTCGGCCACCTGCGCTCCACCATCATTGGTGACGCTGCCGTCCGTACGCTGGAACTGATGGGCCACAACGTTATCCGCGCTAACCACGTTGGCGACTGGGGCACCCAGTTCGGTATGCTGATTGCCTATCTGGAAAAGCAGCAGCAGGAAAACGCCGGTGAGATGGCGCTGGCCGACCTCGAAGGTTTCTACCGCGAAGCGAAAAAACACTACGACGAAGACGAAGCCTTCGCCGAGCGCGCGCGTAGTTACGTCGTGAAGCTGCAGGGCGGCGACGAATACTTCCGTAAAATGTGGCGCCAGCTGGTCGACATCACCATGACCCAGAACCAGCTGACCTACGATCGCCTGAACGTCACCCTGACCCGTGATGATGTGATGGGTGAGAGCCTGTACAACCCAATGCTGCCGGGTATCGTTGCGGACCTGAAAGCCAAAGGCCTGGCGGTGGAGAGCGAAGGCGCAACCGTGGTGTTCCTGGACGAGTTCAAGAACAAAGAAGGTGAGCCTATGGGCGTCATCATCCAGAAAAAGGATGGCGGCTACCTGTACACCACCACCGATATCGCCTGTGCGAAATATCGTTACGAAACCCTGCATGCCGACCGCGTGCTTTACTACATCGACTCCCGTCAGCACCAGCACCTGATGCAGGCGTGGACCATCGTGCGTAAAGCGGGTTATGTGCCAGACTCCGTGCCGCTGGAGCACCATATGTTCGGCATGATGCTGGGTAAAGACGGCAAGCCGTTCAAAACTCGTGCTGGCGGTACCGTTAAACTGGCGGATCTGCTGGATGAAGCGTTGGAGCGCGCGCGTCGCCTGGTCGCAGAGAAGAACCCGGATATGCCAGCAGACGAGCTGGAAACGCTGGCCAACGTCGTCGGTATCGGCGCGGTGAAATATGCCGATCTTTCCAAAAACCGTACCACCGACTATGTGTTCGACTGGGACAACATGCTGGCCTTCGAAGGCAACACCGCACCGTATATGCAGTATGCCTATACCCGCGTGCTGTCCGTGTTCCGTAAAGCGGAGCTGGAAGAAAGCGCTATCATCAACGCCGCGGTAACGATTACTGAAGATCGCGAAGCGCAGCTGGCGGCGCGTCTGCTGCAGTTCGAAGAGACGCTGAACGTTGTCGCTCGCGACGGTACGCCGCACGTGATGTGTGCTTATCTGTACGACCTGGCGGGTCTGTTCTCTGGCTTCTACGAGCACTGCCCTATCCTCTCCGCTGAGAACGAAAGCGTGCGTAACAGCCGCCTGAAGCTGGCGCTGCTGACGGCGAAAACCCTGAAGCTGGGTCTGGATACCCTGGGTATCGAAACCGTCGAACGTATGTAATTTCCTCGAGTGGTATAAAAAAGCCCGCGCATGTCGCGGGCTTTTTTTATTTTCCCGAATGCACCCCTCGTAGGCCTGATAAGCGAAGCGCCATCAGGCGGTCCAGCGCACCTTGCCGGATGGCGGCGTAAACGCCTTATCCGGCCTACGTTCACTGCAATTTGTTACAAATCACAAGGAATGACACATTTTTCCAGAGGGATTGTACATTTTTTATCTGTTATGCCGGTGACCGCTCCGTATCATTAGGCGGCTTAAACACTGGGTACCGTAATGACTTTTAGAGACTATGAAGCGGAGCGAAAGCTCTTCCTGCGCCGCGCGCTCGTGGCCTTTGGCCTGGTGGTCGTCTGCTTTGGCATACTGATTTTCAACCTCTACCACCTACAGGTTGAGGAACATAGCTACTACACCACGCGTTCTGATGCCAACGATATCAAGATGCTGCCGGTTGCGCCGACGCGCGGCATTATCTATGACCGCAACGGTATTCCGCTGGTGAAGAATGTCACCTGGTACGACATCTCCGTTACCCCCTACAAAATCGACGATATGAACGCGCTGCTGCGCGAACTGTCCCCCATCGTTGACCTAACCCCCGACGACATTGACCAGTTTCATAAAGCGCTCAAGTCCAGCAGTCGCTACCGCCCGGTGGTTTTAAAAAACGCGCTCTCTGATGTTGAAATCGCCCGCTTCTCCGTAAATCAGTTCCGCTTCAGCGGCGTGACGATTGACAGC
The DNA here is from genome assembly GCA_016939855.1 of Kluyvera ascorbata. GTDB lineage: Bacteria > Pseudomonadota > Gammaproteobacteria > Enterobacterales > Enterobacteriaceae > Kluyvera > Kluyvera ascorbata_C. The sequence goes on along the minus strand of CP070603.1, from coordinate 2,109,223 downwards.
TATGAAGACCGCCAGTACCCGTACGGCGCTGAACTGGCGCACGTGCTGGGATATGTGTCGAAAATCAACGATAGCGATCTCAAAACGCTCGATAAAGAAGGTATTGCCGAGAACTACGCCGCCGACCATAACATCGGCAAACAGGGCATCGAACGCTACTACGAAAGCGAACTGCACGGCAAAACCGGCTACCAGGAAGTGGAAGTTGATAACCACGGGCGTATCGTTCGACTGCTGAAAGACGTGCCGCCGGTCGCCGGTAAAGACATTCACCTGACGCTGGACTTGCACCTACAGGAGTACATTGAAAGCCTGCTGGTCGGCCAGCGCGCGGCGGTGCTGGTTGAAGACCCGCACGATGGCTCCGTGCTCGCGATGGTCTCCAATCCCAGCTATGACCCGAACCCGTTTGTGAAAGGGATAAGCTACAAAGATTACAACTCGCTGCTGCAGGATAAAGACCTACCGCTGATTAACCGCGTCACCCAAGGGCTCTACCCGCCCGCTTCCACGGTGAAACCGTATATGGCGATGTCGGCGCTGCTCGACGGTGTGATCACCCCGCAAACCAGCTTCTTCGGGGCGCCAACCTGGACGCTGCCGGGCACCCAGCGCCACTACCGCGACTGGAAAAAATCCGGCCACGGGATGCTGGACGTCACCAAAGCGATTGAAGAGTCCGCCGACACCTTCTTCTACCAGGTGGCGTACATGATGGGAATTGACCGCATCAATAATATGCTCAGCCAGTTCGGCTACGGCAAGCCGACCGGGATCGATCTGGACGAAGAGTACAACGGGCTGCTGCCGAGCCGCAGCTGGAAAGAGAAAGTGCATAAGAAAGCCTGGTACCAGGGCGACACGATTTCCGTCGGCATCGGTCAGGGCTACTGGATTGCCACCCCAATTCAGATGGTGAAAGCGATGGTGGCCCTGATCAACAACGGCCGCGTAATCCCGCCGCACCTGCTGAAAGATGAAGAGTCTGGCCGGACGGTTATTCCCTATCAGCAGCCAGCCAATGAGCCGCAGATTGCCAGCGCCGCCTCGCCGTACTGGAATCTGGTCCGTCAGGCGATGTTCGGCATGGCCAACGCGCCAAACGGTACCGGCTATAAGTTCTTCCATACGGCGTCTTACGGAATTGCCGCAAAAAGCGGCACCTCACAGGTATTCAGCCTGAAAGAGAACCAGACCTATAACGCGAAGATGATCCCAACGCGCCTGCGTGACCATATCTTCTATACCGCTTTTGCACCGTATAAAAATCCGAAGGTGGCCGTTGCGCTGGTGCTGGAAAACGGGGGGAGTGATGGCGTGGTCGCGGCCCCGGTCATGCGCCAGATCCTCGACCATTTATTTGTCCCCCAGGACGGCCCGCAGCTGCCGCCGTCCCAGGGGTAAGTTGACGTGCACGTCGGGTGCGTTTGTTAGCGCCCGGCGGATACCGCTTCGACAACAACCGGAGATTCGTCTTTTTTGAACAGTGGGCTGTTACCCCAGCACTCTTCATAGCGATGGCCTACCAGGTCTTCGACCACTGCACGCACTTCCGGCGTGATATCTTCCAGTCTGCCGCCCGCTTTAATACGCGCCACTTCCTGAAGCACCACTTTATGGGTTTCGCGGTCCAGCTTCATCTGTTTACTGAAGACTATCGCCATCAGCGCCAGCAGCGCCACGCCGCCGCAGAAGACCACCGCAATCGCGTTCACCGCGCTTTCTGGTTGCACGTGCGCTTTTGACTGGAAGCCGTAGTAGCTCAGAATAGCCCCCATCACGAACACGATAATCGAGCGCAGGATCTTACCGGAGAAGGTCATCGCACCGGCGTAAATCCCCTCGCGACGACGACCGGTATAGACTTCATCCACGTCGGCGAGGAAGGTGTAGACCGTCCACGGAATGTAGTACACGCCACCGGTACCCAGACCAAAAATAATCGTTATCCCAAACATCAGAATGGTCGCCAGATGTACCGGCAGATGGAAGAACCACAGTGAGGTATAGAGGAACACGGCGAAAATCACGATGCAGAGCGCAATAATGTACGGCTTACTGAAGCCTTTTTTCACGCACAGGCCGATAAACAGCGCAGTGGAGATAAGCTGCAGGATAGAGTTCAGGCTATTCAACCCTGCCACCATCGCCGGGTCGTGTTGCAGTACGAAAATAACAAAGTAGGTAAAGATGGAAGCAAACAGCCACTCGGCGCCAAAACCGCACAGATACATGCCGAGGTGCTTACGGAATACGCGCAGGTAGAAGGTAGAGCGCATGTCTTTTGCCAGCGACACCAGCGTTTGCAGAAGGGTCGATTTGGTCTGAGCTTCCGGCTCTTCTTCACGCGGACGCTCCCAGCTGTTGTACCACAGGCAGGCTACCGCCGCGATGAGGATCGCGCCGTAGGTCAGGCCGGTCAGGAAGAACGGCGTGGCGGAGTCTTTTCCGTAAATCAGGATAAACTGCCCTGGAATGAACGCTGCGAGGAAGTTGGCCAGCTTGCCAAAAATGGCCTTATAGCCGGTCAGCTTCGAGCGCAGCGCGAAATCGTCGGTCATTTCGGTGGCCAGCGTTTCATAGGGTACCATCACCGAGGTGTAGATAATCTCGAACATCACGTAGGTGGCGAGGTAGTACCAGAAGCTCAGACCTTCCACCCACAGCAGTGGGTAGAACATCATTAATGGAATGCCGATAAGCAAGAAGAAGCGGCGGCGGCCAAAGCGCTTACCCAGCGCGGTTTTACCAAAATTATCGGTGAGATAACCCATTAGCGGGTTACTGATGGCGTCAATGACGCTGGCTACGGAGAAAATGAACGCTGCCTCAATCAGCGTCAGACCACAAAATGTGGTATAGAAGTACAGAAGCCACGCGCCGCTAATTGCCAGCGCGCCGCTCCCCAGGAGGTTTCCGCCTCCGTATGCCAGTTGATGGCGCAGATTGACAGGTCTTCCCTGCAGCCCGTGGGGGGCTGAAGCCGCATTTCTTGCCATAAAAATAAACCTCGTGTTTTATAATTTTGAAACACTGTTTTTATATTCTTATCACGTCGTTTGAAATGTGAGCTATATCACCATTGTCATTGCGGCTATTACCCATACGCAAAGAATGCGATCGGGTTAAAATTTTTTTATAACTAAAAGTAA
>CP070603.1:2099253-2106044 GCA_016939855.1 Kluyvera ascorbata | reverse complement strand
GGCAATAAAAAACCCGGCTATCTGCATAGCCGGGTTTTTAAAGCGCCAAAAGTTAGAAGAACTTACGCAGATATTCCGTCAGGCACAGAATCGCCATTGCCTGACCATACGGCATAGAGGTGAGCGGGATTTCACGATAGAAATCGAGGTTGGAGCCCATTCCGGTACCAAAGGAGGTTTGCAGCAGCTCCCCTTCCGGCGATACGTGCTTCACAATCCCTTTAATCGCTTTCTCGGCAACTTCTGCGTATTCCTGGCCGACATAGCGCTTACGCACCGCTTTCAGGATACCGTAGGCAAAACCAGCGGTCGCCGAGGCTTCCAGATAAGAGTTCGGGTCATCCAGCAGCGTATGCCACAAGCCGCTGTCGTCCTGACATTTCGCCAGCGCCGCAATTTGCGCATTCAGCACCTGCACCAGATAACGACGCACCGCGTTGTTTTCCGGCAGGTCCACCAGCTCAAGGAAGTCCGGAATCACGATGGTCAGCCAGCTATTACCGCGCGCCCAGCGGGCGTTGGCAAAGTTATGGTGCCCTTCGTAGTTCCAGCCGTGGAACCACAGCCCGGTCTCCCGGTCCATCAGGTTCTGTACGTGCAGCAGGAACTGGTATACCGCTTCTTCAACATAGTCCGGACGGTTCAGCAGCTTGCCAATTTTTGCCAGCGGCAGAACGGTCATCATCAGAGTGTCATCCCACATCTGCTGATGGTTCTCTTCGGCGAGCGTGATGTGCTGCATGCCGCCGTGATCGGTGCGCGGCATCTCGTTCATCGCCCACTCGGCCCAGCTTTCCAGCCACGGCAGATACGCCGGATTGCGCGTCTCTTCGTAGCGATAGGCGAGCGTCAAGAACGGCGCCATGGTGTTGACGTTTTTGGTGGTCGCGCCTTCGGCAAAGCGGTCGGCGAACCAGCTATCGATGATGTCGCGCATCGCCACATCGCCAGTCTGCTGATAGTACTGATAGATACCGTACAGACCCACGCCGTGCGTCCACTCCCAACCTGCCCAGCCTTTGGTATCAATGACGCGACCGTCGTCCAGGCGCAGCAGAAATTGACCTGTCTCATCCTTGATATTCACCAGATTGTTCGTCACCGTCTGAATCAAGGCTTTCAGCTCTTCCCGGGAGATAAAACGCTCCGGTTGACGTAATAATGGGCTATGTTTGACGGGCCAAACTTTCATATCTTTAACCTCTGTTGTAAGTCGAATTCAATGTTGCAGCCTGCTTCAGCGAAGGCGCAGCAGGTTTATTGCGATTCAGATAACCAATATTGTTGTTGCCCCACAGGCACTCATACGGCATACCGGCGAGCATCTCGACGGTGGCGCGCGCCTGCGGTGTGACGCCCTCTGGTACCACATGGCCTGCTTCACGCATTTTTGCCGTTTCTTCACGCAGCACACCGTGAGTGGTCAGATTCAGCTTAAAGCGCAGAGAAACCAGGAAGCCCAGCGCCAGCACGATGATGGTACCCACGCTGAGGATCATCAGAATGGTATGGCTCACCTCGGCAGGCTGTGTTTTCTGCCCGGACACGAAACCAGAAAGCTGCATGATGATCCCCACCAGCATCACGGCACCCGCCTGAGACGCTTTACGCGTCAGGGTCATGATGCCCGCAAAGATACCTTCACGGCGCTGGCCGGTGACCACTTCATCAACATCGGCAATATAGGTGTAGGTGTTCCACGGCACGTAGTTGATGCCACCGCGACCCAGACCCGCAATGGCGGAAATCAGCAGCAGCAGCGAATAGATATCGCTCAGCCCAGCATAGTAAAGCGCGGCGTAAGAGAGAGAGCCCAGGCCAAACAGTATCACCACCATGCGGTAAGACGGCGCGGGTCCGAAGCGAATACACAGCGGGATCATGGCAATGACGGCGATGAACTGGAAGATAGCCATGGTGCCTAACAGGTTGGAGGCCACAGAGGCTTCCTGCATCAGCACAAACACTACGTAGTAGGTAAAGACGGCGTTAAATACGTCCTGGGCGATATAGCCGCCGAGGTACATCCCGAGATGCTGGCGGAAGATCTTAATGCGCAGCGTCGAGGAAAGTTCGACAAACAGGCGGCTCATGCTCTGCCCGAAAGTCAGATGCTTTTTCTCCGCTTCAGCCTGCAGCGCCGCCGCGGTCCACTCTTCACGTGGGCGTTCCCAGGTAAAGAACCAGACAAAGGTCAGCATCAGCGCGCACAGCACGGAGAACACCAGGCTTGCATAGAAGAAGGAAACCGCGTTGTCCTTACCAAAGTGAGTCAGCAGGATGCCCGGCAGGAAGGACGCCAGAATCGCCGACATTTGCGCCATACCGATACGCGCGCCGGAGAATTTGGTTTTCTGTTTGAAATCGTCGGTCATTTCCGGCACCAGCGTTTCATAGGGCACCAGAATCATGGTGTACACCACATCAAAGATGAGATAGGTCACCAGGTAGTACCAGAAGCTCATCTCCCCTATCCACATAAAGGAGTAGCTGAATACGCAAGGAATGCCGAGCAGAATAAAGAACTTACGGCGACCAAAGCGTTTACCGAACCAGGTCGAGCCAAAGTTATCGGTTAAGAAGCCCATCAGCGGGCTGACCACTGCATCCAGAACCCTGGCGGTAGCAAAAATAAAGGTGGCTTCGATGGGAGATAACCCACAGAAGGTGGTGTAGAAGTAGAGGAGCCATGCGGCGGTCAGCGCAGTGGTGCCTGCGCCGAGAAAATCGCCCGAACCGTAGGCGAAGTAATTCACCAGTCCTATTTTTCGCGTTCTATTCATTGCCGTCAATCCTGTGCCTTTTATTATTGGAACTCCTTCGGCGCGCTAGAGTTTCACCAAAGGAGTACTGACACGGCTACAGTAAAAGTATGCGTAGAGGGATACCTTCCTATTTCTGCCAGCACAGGCGTGGGATTGGCAAAAATGCAAAGAGTCGTGGCATATGCGTCACTGATTTATAAAACAACGTTTCTTTACGATCAAAAGGAAGGACCAGAAATGCGACATCGCCACCGGATTACGGTGGCGATTGGTGAAATGTGCGGCGGTTAGCGGTAGTTAACGATAATTTGTACGCTTTGCACCTTCAAAGCTGGAATTAATCGCCCTCCGCCGGGAACTTCCCAGATAAAGCGAAAAGACTCCGCCGCCGATACCTGGCTGAATGCCATGGTAGTACCGCTCTGGGCATCAAGTTCAGTACAGCGGGTGAGCGAACACAGCCGGGTGCGCAATCCCGCAGGCGTTGGGCCATTTAGTTCATAGCGCCAGGCTACCAGCGTTGTTGCCCCCTGAACGGGCTGCGACGCGGTCAGGGGTGCCGATGAGGCGGCCACGCCACGATGATTAAGGGTTATGCCCATGCGGCTCGCCTGCCAGGCCCCCTCACCCGCCGCCTGCGCCATCAGCGGCAGGCAAAGTAATAGCAGCACTTTACGCATTACTTGCCTCCAATGGTCGCCGTCATGCGGATATTGCGGTTGTCGGAAAGCTCCATATTTGACAGCACCACCAGCTGCGGCAGGCTACGACGCAGGAAGCGCGACAGCAGCGGACGCAGCGCATGATTCACCAGCAACACCGGCGGCGCGCCGAGCATCTCCTGACGCGACAGCGCTTCCTGGGTTTGCGCCAGCAGACGGTCGGCCAGACCCGGCTCCAGACCACCGCCGCCCTGCAGTGCCTGCAGCAACAGACGCTCGAGCGGCGTATCCAGACCAATCACCTGCACTTCATCGTTACCCGGGAACCAGCGTTGGGTAATCGCCCGACCCAGCGCCACGCGCACCACGGAGGTTAACTCGCCCGGGTCGGTCTGAATCGGTGCATGCTCCGCCAGCGTTTCCAGGATGGTACGCATGTCGCGAATCGGCACTTTCTCATCAAGCAGATTTTGCAGCACCTTATGCAGCGTGGTCAGCGTCACCACGCCCGGCACCAGATCTTCCGTCAGCTTCGGCATATCCTGTGATACACGATCCAGCAGCTGCTGTGCTTCCTGGCGACCGAACAGCTCTGAAGAGTGCTGGCTAATTAAATGGTTAAGATGCGTTGCCACCACGGTACTGGCTTCCACCACCGTGAAGCCCTGGATTTGCGCCTGCTCTTTCAGCGCGCTTTCAATCCAGATAGCGGCCAGGCCAAAGGCTGGGTCGGTGGTGACTTCGCCCGGCAGCGTACCGGCGGCAGTGCCGGGGTTAATCGCCAGCCAGCGTCCCGGATAGGCTTCGCCGCTGCCAATTTCCACCCCTTTAAGCAAAATACGGTAGCGGGCGGGCGCGAGATCCATGTTGTCGCGGATATGCACCACCGGCGGTAAAAAGCCCATCTCCTGCGCAAACTTCTTACGAATACTGCGGATACGCCCCAACAGCTCGCCGTCCTGCTGAAAATCCACCATCGGAATCAGTCGGTAGCCCACCTCCATGCCGAGCGTATCTTCAAGCTGTACGTCGCTCCAGGTGGCTTCCACCGCCTGAGTACTGGCTTCCTGAGGTTTCGCTTGTTGTTGCGGCTCCGGCGCTTTCATTTCGCGTCCGCGGATCCACCAGGCCAGCCCTAACAGCGCAGCGGTGAACAGCAAGAACACCAGGTTTGGCATGCCCGGCACCAGGCCCAACAGACCCAGCACCCCGGCGCTCAACAGCATGACGCGCGGGTTGCTGAACAGCTGGCCGACCATCTGCTCGCCCACGTCCTGCTCGGTACTCACGCGCGTCACGATAACGCCCGCCGCGGTGGAGATGACCAGCGCCGGGATCTGCGCAACCAGACCATCACCAATGGTCAGCAACGTATACGACTCCGCCGCTTTACCGAGATCCAGCCCATGTTGTAATACGCCCACCAGCAGACCGCCGATGACGTTGATGACCATGATCAGAATACCGGCGATGGCGTCACCGCGAACAAACTTACTCGCACCGTCCATCGAACCGTAGAAGTCGGCTTCCTGAGTCACTTCAGAACGGCGTTTCTTCGCTTCATCTTCACCGATGATCCCGGCRTTMARGTCGGCATCRATMGCCATCTGTTTRCCCGGCATTCCATCCAGCACGAAACGCGCGCCAACTTCCGCGATACGCCCGGCACCTTTGGTGATAACCATAAAGTTAATGATAACGAGGATGATAAACACCACGATACCGATGGCAAAGTTACCGCCCACCAGAAAGTGACCGAAGGCTTCCACCACCTTCCCCGCCGCCGCCGCGCCGGTGTGCCCTTCCATCAAAATGATACGGGTCGAGGCCACGTTCAGCGCCAGGCGCAACAGAGTGGTAAACAGCAGAATGGTCGGAAACGCGGCAAACTCCAGGGTACGCTGGGTGAACATCGCCACCAGCAGCACCATAATCGACAGCGCAATGTTAAAGGTAAACAGCAGGTCGAGGACGAAGGCCGGCAGCGGCAGCACCATCATCGACAGGATAAGCAAAATCAGCACCGGCCCGGCAAGCACCTGCCACTGGGTGGATTTCAGGTTGCTGGGAAGACGCAGCATTGCGACAAGATTAGCCATCAGAGTCCTTCTCGTTCAAAAAATCCAGTGCCTCTGGCACCGGTAAGTTATCCGGTTTTTTCGGCGGCTGACCGCCCGCGAGCCGCCATCGTTTAAGCTGCCAGACCCAGGCCAGCACTTCCGCCACCGCCGCATAAAGCTGGCCGGGGATCTGCTGACCAATATCCGCATGACGGTACAGCGCACGCGCCAGCGGCGGGGCTTCCAGCATCGGGATACGGTTCTCTTCGCCAATTTCACGAATGCGCAGCGCCACCAGTCCCGCGCCTTTGGCGACCACTTTCGGCGCGCTCATTTTGTTTTCGTCGTACTGCAACGCCACCGAATAGTGGGTCGGGTTATTAACGATAACGTCGGCTTTCGGGACATCCGCCATCATGCGGCGGCGCGCGGCGGCGCGCTGCATCTGGCGAATACGGCCCTTGACGTGCGGGTCGCCTTCGCTCTGTTTAAATTCGTCACGAATATCCTGACGCGACATGCGCAGTTTTTTCAGGTGGCTGTGGATCTGCCAGAAGACGTCGAAACCGACCATGGGGATGATGCCAAGCGCCACCAGCAGCGCGCAAAGGCCAACCATATTCAGCGCGTTGCCCATGGCAGACAGCGGCGATTCACTCACCAGACGCATCATCTGCGGCCAGTGGAGCCACATAAAGAAGCCCGCGACGGTGCCCATCAGCACCGCTTTCATAATGGCTTTTGCCAGCTCCGCCGCCGTTTGTGCGGAGAACATGCGTTTAATGCCCGGCAGCGGGTTCAGTTTGTCGAGCTTGAGTGCGAGGGATTTAGTGCTGAACACCAGGCCGCCGAGCATCATCGGGGCCACCAGTGCCACCGTCACCACGCCGACAATCAGCGGCAGCAGCGCCAGCATTGCCTCTTTGAGCAGCATGATTATCTGCCCGAGAATCAGATTAGGGTCGTTCACGATGCTGTGATCAAAGCGCAGCCCGCCGGACAGAAGATTCGCCAGCCGACGCGCAAGGGACTCCCCGCCCAGCCAGAGCACACAAACGCCCACCAGCAGCATCAGCACGGATGTCAGCTCGCGGGAACGCGGGATTTGCCCCTCTTCACGCGCTTTTTCAAGTCGTTGGGGTGTGGGGTCTTCTGTTTTGTCGTCGTCGCTTTCTTCTGCCACGGCTTCACTCTCGCAATTACGGTCGCGAGTATTATCTCGATGCGCGCGTTTGCCAATAGGGCGAATAACGGAACGAAAGTGAAGGAATTCGAGCGTTTATGGGTTTTGTAGGCCGGATAAC
>CP070603.1:2098103-2099161 GCA_016939855.1 Kluyvera ascorbata | reverse complement strand
CGGCGTAAAGTCGAGGCCATCCGTCTCCAGCAGCGTATGCGCTCGATCCAGCACCAGCGTCGAGCGGGTATTCGCCGGGATCTCCACCTCGAGGGTTATCGTCTGGCCTTCCTGCGCCGTCTCCTGCGTCCAGTGCACGCTGATATCGCCATATACCGAGGCGTAGCGCGCTTTCAGCCAGGCCAGATTACCGCCGGGAATCGGGTGCAGCACCGAGCGCTTAAAGCCTGGCGCATCCTCTGCGGTATTGAAGCCCGCCGCCGCGCGATACAGCCATTCGCCGATGGCGCCGTAGGCATAGTGGTTGAACGAGTTCATGTCCGGGCTCCACATGGTGCCGTCCGGCTTCACGCCGTCCCAGTGCTCCCAGATGGTCGTGGCCCCGGCTTTCACCTGATAGAGCCAGGAGGGGAAATCGTCCTTCATCAGGAGCCGCCACGCCGCATCAGCCTGGCCGTTCTCACTGAGCGCATGGCAGAAATACGGCGTGCCGACGAACCCGGTCACCAGGTGCCCATCCTGCTCTTCCAATAATGTCAGCAAGGTTTGCACCGTGCGTTCACGGTAGGCCTCCGGCACCAGCTGGAAGTAGAGCGCCAGAATGTGCGCGGTTTGCGTTCTCGCCGCCAGCCTGCCGTTCGGGGTAAAGAACTCGCGGTGGAAGCTGTCAACAATCGACGCATGCAGCGCCGCGTAGCGTTCCGCGTCTTCCACATGACCAAGGACTTTCGCCGACTTCGCCAGCAGCAGCGTTGATAACGCATAGTAAGCCATGCAGGTCAGTTCATTCGGCGTTGCGCCAAAATAACTCCCCTCGCGGGCATCCAGCGCCACCCAGTCACCAAACTGCAGCTTCCACGACCACATATTGTCGACCGCATTCGCCTGCATAAACTCCACCCACGCCTTCATGCTGCCGTACTGGCGCGCCAGCGTTTGGGTATCTCCATACATCAGATAGAGCGTCCAGGGGTTGATGACGGCCGCATCCGCCCAGGCCGCCGAGGAATGGGTACGCCCGTGCGACAGAAAACGGTCGTTATCGCATTTGCCCGTCA
>CP070603.1:2087132-2098032 GCA_016939855.1 Kluyvera ascorbata | reverse complement strand
GCAAAGAAGGTATCGGTCTGCATCAGATAGCTGGCGGTACGACAGAAAATCTGCGCGTCCCCGGTCCAGCCAAGGCGTTCGTCTCGCTGCGGGCAGTCTGTCGGAATATCGACAAAGTTACCCTTCAGCCCCCAGAGAATATTGTGATGCAGCTGATTAAGTTCAGCATTTGAGGTTTCAATTGAACCGGTTGGGGTCATCGCGGAATGCAGCACCACTGCCACAAAATCGTCGAGCTTCGGCGTTCCCGGCCAGCGTTCAATCATCACATAGCGGAAGCCCTGGAAGGTGAAGTGCGGATGATATCGCTCCTCCTCCCCTCCGCGCAGGGTATAGTCAACCCGCTGTTTTGCCGTTCTCAGGTTCGCCAGATAAACGTTCCCTTCCGCGTCGAGAACTTCAAAATGGCGTAGCGATACGTTATCACCCGCGGCTCCTCGCACGCTAAATTCAACCCAGCCGCTGAGGTTCTGGCCAAAATCGAGCACCGTTTCCCCCTTCGGCGTAGTAAACAGTGACCACGGCGCGATCCGCTCTATTTCCCTTACCGGGCAAGCGGTCTGGGGTTTCAGCACCGCACGGTCTGCGGCAAGTACGCTCACCGCGCGCCAGCCCCGGGCGTCAAAGCCAGGTTCGCACCAACCGCGCTGTTCGCGGCGCGCATCGTAAATTTCACCGTCGTAAATTTCGGAGAACAGGACTGCCGAATCGCTCGCCTGCCAGTCAGCGCCGCTGGCGATCACCCGCTGACTCCCGTCACGCAGCGTCACCACCAGGTGACAAATAAAACCGGTCTGCTCGCCGTAGTAATTACGGTAGCGGTTAAAGCTCATATCACCTTTATACCAGCCGGCACCCACCATCGCGCCAAGGGTGTTGTCCCCACGGCGCAGATGCTCAGTAACGTCCCAGGTCTGATACAGAAGATGATGGTGATAGCTGGTCCAGCCCGGCGCGAGTTCATCGCACCCTACCTTTTCGCCGTTGATCCACAATTGATACAGCCCCAATGCGCTGGCGTGCACCACCGCCGAGACAATGTCGTTGTCCTGCAGCACGCTAAAATCATGGCGCAGCAACGTCCCTTTTGAGGATTCCTTCTCCTGCGGCGTTTCCGCTGAGATAAAATCGCCCTGCCACGCCGCGGCAGGCAGCCCGGAAATAAAGGACGCTTCCGGGCTCCAGTCGCTTGCCTGTCCGTGATTATCGGTAATCTTCACCCGCACGTAGTAGCGGGTTGAAGGCGCGCATTCGATATCCGCCAGGACGATGTTATTGGAACGTTCGTCGTGCATTTCGCCGCTGTCATACAGCAGTTCCTTAAACTGCGTCGACGTCGACAGCTGTAACCGCCAACTGCGCTGAACCACGTTGCGCAGCGCGCTACTGATAATCCAGCCAAATACCGGAAGCGTTTCGCAACCCGCTAGCGTGGTTTCATAATTGAGCGTGACTTTTTCTACGGCCAACATAATTATTTCCTCAATGACTTCATTTTTCAGGCTTTTGCCTGCAGGGTGTCGCGTGAAGAAACGGCGGCCCCAGGCGCGGCGACCATTTCCGTTTCTGCATTAAATTCATTGCGCTGCCTGCCGTGGAAGCAGAGCCAGCCGATAACCATTCCAGCCACCACAACTGCCGTCAGCAGGCAATAAAGGACTATCGGTCCGGCGCTCAGCAACACCGGTGTCACGAAGGCCAGCAGCCCGCAGGTCAAACGGGCCACGCCGACAATCACCCCTTGTGCGGTGGCGCGCAGCATGGTCGGAAACGACTCCTGAGCCCACACCTTCATAATCCCTTCAAAGGCAAAACCGGTGCCGATGTTGGTAAACAGCAGGCAACAGAACCAGGAGAGCGGGGAAAAATTCAGCAGCACAGGCACGAAGTAACCGCCGGACATCATCACCGCGCCGAAGATGAAAAAGGGAATACGTTTGTCGGTATCCACAATGCGCATAAACAGCAGACCCGATGCCACACTCACGGGCAAAATAAGCAGCCCCCACAGCGAGTTGGTACTGACCGAGATGCCGACAACGTTGACGGCCACAAAGGTGCCAAACTGCCCGCCGGTGTTAGCCGCCAGATTGGTGAAGGTGTAAAAGGCGCACAGCGAGAGAAACGGCCATAGATATTTCGCGTCAAGCAGGTCGCGCCAGCCGCTTTTCTGGGCGCGCACGGTCGCCACGCCCCGCCGCTGTTCATCGCGCGCGGCCAGCCACAGCGGTGATTCGGGAATGGACCAGCGCAGAATCAGCAACACTGCTGCCACCAGACCGACGTGCAAATACATAATTTGCGCGCCAATCTGCCCCCAGTCGCCTACCACCGCCGAGATGCCCATCGTCGCGCCGATACCCACCAGCCAGAGCAGATTCGACAGGCCGATAATCTTGCCGCGATTGTCGTCAGAGGCGGCTTCCGAGATCGTCGCCAGCGAAACCGGTAAATCAGCCCCCGTCGCTAACCCCACCAGCAGGGTACCCAGCAGCAGGAAATGAAAGCTCAGTCCAAAGGCTAACGCCAGCGTACCGAAGACGATCATCGCCATCGTGATAATAAAGACATTCCGTCGCCCAATACGGTCGCCAAGACGGCCGCCGCAGAACGCGCCGGCGGCAATACAGAGGGTTAACAAGCCGGATAAAATGCCAATTTCCAGTGCGGTAAGGCCAATGGTTTTTTGATAAATAACCAGCGCGGTACCATTAGAAACAATGGCCGCCGAATCGATATACGATGCCATTCCTGACACCACCCCAATATACCAGGGGCCGGGCGTATTATTTTTTGCCATGACGAATCCCTTAATGCTGAGAGCGAAAGGAGAAGCGTGCAGAATCCCCTCTCACGACGATTGTTGAGATAAAATTGCAGCAGTTTTATTGTTGTTATTAGCCGAAAATCAGATCTGCGTTAACACGCGAGAATGCAGTTCCCGTTCATGAGTCGGTGAATAATTAAAATATCGTCGGTATGATTCGGTTAATCGGACGCCATTCATAAAACCGCAGCGTGCGGCTATTTCACTCACCGTTTTATCGGTGGTGCGTAGCAACTCCTGAGCTTTAAGAACCCGAAACAGCATCTGAAATCTTACCGGGGTATAGCCGGTAATGCGTTTAATAAAGCGAAACATGGTGCGTCGCGCGACGCCGCTATCATCGCTCAGCGCGGCCCAATCGAGTTGTCGAAGACTGTGAGATTTGAGCGTCCTGATAAGGCTCGCCCGTCCTCTCTCTTCCGCGTTAAGCGCCTCCGCCTGGCATCCACACTGACAGAGCGTGGTAATCACGTTGAGGAATGCCGCTTCACATTGCGAAAAATAGAGCGCGTCGTAGTCGTTTTCGTTACGCGCAACGATCTGTTCGCTCCAGGCCTCGATATTGGCAAGCGCACCCGAAGTCAGGGTGCGGTCGTTGCGAGACTGCAACTGCGTTTTCACGCATTGCAGCAGGATGTCGATATGCTGTAAAAAATGAAAGTTGTGATTTCTTCGAATTAATATATTAATCACCGAAAGATGATTAGTGGAAACGTAGCTATGCGTATCATTTTTTGTAACGAGAAAGAAATCACCCTTACAAATAAAGTGGACAATATCATTAATAATATGAAACCCGCTGCCATCGCGGACAATCACCAGCTCATCAAATTCATGCCCATGCACACCTTCCATTAGCTGATTATTCATGGTGAAAAGACAAAATGCATGTTGATCAGAGTGAAAGAAATCACTATCTCGTAATATCCGCATGAGCACTCCCGATTTTATTTGGGCAATAACATTCCGACCTTAACTAATAGCAAGGATTGAAAAATAAATATTGTTTCAGGTCTCATTGATAACTATTTAAACGTAATAATTATGACAAGTCTATATATCGGGGTGGCACTCAGGCGTAAGCCAGCGTGACGCTGGTTTCATTTTCGGGAAATGCAGATAGGGGTGACGTAGAATTTCCCGGCGTCGCATTCGCTCGGCCGGGCTACAGTGGCTTAGAAGCCGAGGCTGTCCAGCAGGTCGTCTACCTGATCCTGGCTGGCAACGACGCCGGCTTTGGAGGTGTCGACCTGCGGTCCGTTGAGCAGGCTGTCATTTTCACGTTTCTGGCGAGCGCCCTGTTCCGGGATGTTTTCCAGCAGCACCATCAGCAGCTGACGCTCGATCTCCTGAATCACATCCATCATGCGCTTGATAACCTGGCCCGTCAGGTCCTGGAAATCCTGCGCCATCATGATGTCGAGCAGCTGCGCGTTGGTAAAGCTGGTATGACCCGGCACATCACCAAGGTATTTGCGCGTATCGGTCACCAGTTCACGGGCATCGGCAAGCTCAATCGGGTTTTCAAACCACTCATCCCAGCGCTTGGTCAATGCTTTTGCGCCCTTCTCCATTTCATCCTGATGCGGCTGCGACGCCTCAACGCTGTTAAGCGCGCGTTCAGCTGCCTGCGCGGTCATCTGTACCACGTAATCGAGACGATCGCGGGCATCGGGTATCGCCTCTGCCGCTTCCGCAATCGCCTGGTCCAGACCCAGCTCGCGCAGACTGTCACGCAGCATACGGGTCAGATTGCCAATACGGCTGATAATATCCGCGGCTGAGTGTTCATCGCCGGGCTTGATGGAAGATTGCATCATGTTCGTCACCTTACATGCCCAGTTTCTCGAAGATTTTGTTCAGCTTCTCTTCCAGCGTCGCAGCGGTAAACGGTTTCACCACATAGCCACTGGCCCCTGCCTGCGCGGCAGCAATAATGTTCTCTTTTTTCGCTTCTGCCGTCACCATCAGCACCGGCATGGCCGCCATTGCACCGTCGGCACGAATGGTTTTCAGCAGTTCAAGACCATCCATGTTCGGCATGTTCCAGTCAGAAATCACGAAGCCAAACCCGCCCGCCTGCAGCTTATTCAGCGCGTCCACGCCGTCTTCCGCTTCTTCAACGTTGTTAAATCCCAGCTCTTTTAACAGGTTGCGTACGATGCGACGCATGGTGGAAAAGTCATCCACAACCAAAAACTTAAGCTCTTTATCCGCCATAAAATAATTCTCCTGATCAAATACGTATTGCCTGTCCGGCACTGATTTTTGCCAGCATCTGCTGGCTTACCTGGCTAAGATCGACCACTTCGCTGACGCCACCGGTATTGATGGCCTCACGCGGCATGCCGAACACCACACAACTGGCTTCATTCTGCGCAATGGTCCAGGCGCCCGCCTGAAACATGGCATGCATCCCGGCCGCACCGTCGTTGCCCATGCCGGTGAGGATGACCCCTACGGCGTTGCGCCCCGCGTGCTTCGCAACCGAATGAAACAGCACATCGACCGACGGGCGATGGCGATTAACCGGCGGCCCGTCGTGAATTTTGATTTGATAGTTGGCCCCGCTACGCGCGAGTTCCATATGTTTATCGCCCGGCGCAATGTAGGCGTGGCCAGGCAGGACGCGCTCGCCGTCTTCAGCTTCTTTTACCGTTATCTGACACAGCTTGTTCAGACGCTCGGCGAACGAGCGGGTAAAACCCGGTGGCATATGCTGGGTTATCAGCAGCGCAGGGCTTGAAAGCGGCAGCGGCTGCAGCACATGACGAATCGCCTCGGTACCACCGGTTGAGGCGCCAATGGCAATCAATTTTTCAGAGCTCAGCAGCGGGCCGGCTTTGAGCGTCGCCGGTACAGGCAGCGGCTTATGGGCGCTAATACGCGCGCGCGAAGCGGCACGCACCTTCTCGGCAATGGTTTCGCTGTAAGCCAGCATCCCTTCGCGAATACCCAACTGTGGCTTGGTGACAAAATCCACGGCCCCCAGCTCCAGCGCGCGTAGCGTGACTTCCGAGCCTTTCCCGGTCAGCGAAGAGACCATCACCACCGGCATTGGGCGCAGACGCATCAGTTTTTCGAGGAAATCGAGGCCATCCATGCGCGGCATTTCCACGTCCAGCGTTAATACATCAGGATTAAATTTTTTTATCAGGTCACGAGCCACCAGCGGGTCGGGCGCGGTCGCGACCATCTCCATGTCGTCATGCTCGTTGATTATTTCCGTCATGATTTGCCGCATCAGCGCGGAGTCATCGACAGAGAGGACCCTTATTTTTTTCATGTTCTTCCCTTACTTAACGCATAGACCGTTTGTCCACGCAGGCTGAACTCACGGGCAAGATGGCTAAAGTTTTCCGAGTGTCCGGCAAACAGCAGCCCGTCCGGTTTCAGCAACGGGACAAAGCGTTTAAGGATCTCCTGCTGCGTGGTCTTATCGAAATAGATCATCACGTTGCGACAGAAGATCGCATCAAACGGCCCGGGTATGTTGTAGTGAGCGTTCAGCAAATTCAGCGTGGAAAAATCCACGTAGTTCGCCAGCTCAGAACGCACACGTACCAGGCCCGAATGCGGCCCGGTTCCGCGCATGAAATAGCGCTGTAGTTGCTGCTGGGAGAGCGTTTTCAGCTCGTCCATGCGGTAAATACCGCTTTGCGCTTTCTCCAGCACTTCGGTATCGATATCGCTGGCAAACACTTTCCAGCGGCCCGGCGCGGTTCCCAGCGTATCGGCGAGGGTAATAGCGATGGAGTAAGGTTCCTCCCCCGTCGACGCCGCTGCGCTCCACACCCGATACTCACCCTGCCGACGCGCCGCATGCTCGGCAAGCGTCGGAAAATGGTGCGCCTCACGAAAAAAGGCCGTCAGGTTGGTGGTGAGCGAGTTAATAAATGCCTGCCACTCAGGGCTGTCGCCGTTGGCCTCCAGCAGGCTGAGGTAATGACCAAAGTCGTCAAGGTTCAGCGTGCGTAAACGCCGCACCAGACGGTTGTAAACCATGTCACGCTTATGATCGGCCAGCACAATCCCGGCGCGCTGGTAGATCAGTTGACAGATCCGACGGAATTGTCCGTCGGTGAGCGTCAGGCGCTGTGTCAGTTGGCTCAGTAGTTGCGATTGCCCATTTGGCAGAGATACAGTCATAGCGCCTTCTTACATCACATCATTCAGGAAACTGCGGGTACCGCAGCCAGCTCTACGCTTTCACGCGGTGCCGCTGCTTTGATTTCTTCCAGTGAAAATACCGAGACGACGCTGGTCAGGCGGTCGGCCTGATCGGCCAACTGCTGGGTAGCCGCCGCACCTTCTTCCACCAGCGAGGCGTTCTGCTGGGTGACCTGGTCCATCTGCGTTACCGCCTGCGCGACCTGTTCAATCCCGCGACGCTGCTCGTCAGAGGCAGAGGCGATTTCACCCATGATGTCATTGACGCGGGTCACGGACTGCACAATCTCGGTCATGGTATTGGCGGAGGTTTCCACCAGTGCGGACCCTTCCTGCACGCGGGCAACCGATTCTTCAATCAGCCCTTTAATCTCTTTCGCTGCCTGTGCACTGCGGCTCGCCAGGTTCCTTACCTCACCGGCCACCACGGCGAAGCCGCGCCCCTGTTCACCGGCWCGCGCSGCTTCYACCGCSGCGTTCAGCGCCAGAATRTTGGTCTGGAAGGCAATGCCGTCAATYACGCTGATAATGTCGCTAATCTTGCGCGAACTGGTAGCGATGTTCTGCATAGTACGAGCCACGTGGGACGCTTGTTCACCACCGCGCTTCGCCGTATCCGCCGCACCGTGTGCCAGGTTAGAGGCCTGGCGGGCGTTATCGGCGTTCTGGCTGACCGTCGCCGTGAGCTGCTCCATGCTGGCCGCCGTTTGTGCCAGCGACGCCGCCTGCTGTTCGGTACGTGAGGAGAGATCGTTATTACCCGCAGCAATTTCCGAAATGCCGGTATGCATCGCATAGCTGCCTTCGCGTACCTGGCCGACGGTATCGCGCAGCGACTGCTGCATGGCTTTCAGACCGGCAAAAATGGCGCTGATTTCGTTCTTACCGTAGACGGCAATCGGACGCGCCAGATTGCCATGAGCAATATTGTCAAAATGGCTGCTGATGATGCTCATTGGCTTGACCACCATATGGCGCACCCACCACAGCGCACCGACGGTGATAAGCACAGAGATAATCACCATGCTAATAAAGGTAATGGTCGAACGTTGATAGTCGCTCTGACTCTCGCGCTCCGCGGCAGATACATAGTTCTCGATATTTTTGCGCCAGCTTTCGTAGTCGTTATCAAACTGGTCCTGCGCTTTCTGCACCGGTGCCGCGACAAACTCAGACAGCTGGTTGTTCTCAAGCCACGCCGTCTGGTGCGCTAACATTTCATGCCAGGCAGTAAAGGTCTTCGCCGTCTGGGCCTGGAGTTCTTTATCGTGCTCGCTCATCAGCGGCAGCGCCATAAAGCCCTGGAACAGCGCGTCGGCCTGCGACAGATTCTGTTTCACGTCAGCAACGATGCCGCGCACTTCATCCGGCGGATAGCTCAGCGCCGTCAGCGTGCCAGCTTTGTTCAGCATGGTGCTGGCCTGCAGCATTGCCGCGCGTGATTCCGTTAAGGTATTCAGCTGCTGGCTGCTCTGGTCTATCTGATAAATATTTTGCTGCCCATCGCGAAAAGCCCAAAAAGAGAGTCCGTTACTGCCAATCTGCAAAATGCCGCAGAGAATCAAAATCAGAAACAACGTGGTAGAGATTCGAATACGATAAAGCATCACCACACTCCTAAAGGCGGCAAAGACCGCAGATAAAATTAAAATGTTTCCCAGTTAGTATCGGTACTGCGTTCGGTATTCGACGCGAGGCGTTTCGCCGCTGTCGGTACCTGAGCTGCTTTTGTCGCCTGCTGTGCGGAAGCGACGTTCAGACGGAAAGCCGCAACGGCTTGGTTCAGGCGTTCCGCCTGGTCTTCCAGCGCGGCGGCGGCCGTTGCCGACTCTTCCACCAGCGCGGCGTTTTGTTGGGTGACGCTGTCCATTTCTGCGACGGCAATCGCCACCTGGTCGATACCGCGRCTCTGTTCATCTGAAGCRGARGCGATTTCGCCCATAATGTCGGTCACGCGGGTGACGGCATTCACAATATCGGTCATGGTCTCGCCCGCGCTTTCTACCAGTACAGAACCGGTATCGACCCTGGAGACAGAATCTTCAATTAAGGCTTTGATCTCTTTTGCTGCCTGCGCGCTGCGGCTTGCCAGATTACGCACTTCACCGGCAACAACCGCAAAGCCGCGGCCCTGCTCACCCGCACGAGCCGCTTCAACGGCGGCGTTCAGCGCCAGAATATTGGTCTGGAAGGCAATACCGTCGATAACGCCGGTAATATCGGAAATTTTCTGCGAACTGGCGGCGATTTCGTGCATGGTGTTCACCACGCCGTTAACCACGTTGCCGCCGCGCTGGGCGGTTTCCGAGGCGCTTTGCGCCAGATGCGAAGCCTGACGGGCGTTTTCGGCGTTCTGCTTCACRGTCGCSGTCAGCTSTTCCATGCTGGCCGCCGTCTCTTCAAGGGAAGCAGACTGCTGCTCGGTTCGTGCTGACAGGTCGTTGTTCCCGGCGGCGATTTCGCTGGTGCCGTGATAAATCGCCTCGGCCCCTTCCCGTACGTGCGTCACGGTGCTGATAAGCGAGTCCTGCATATGGCTGACGGTTCCCGCCAGTTCGGTGATTTCGTTGCGTCCGTGCAGCGTCAGGCTCTGGGTCAAATCGCCCGCCGCAATATGGCGGATATGGCCCATCACCAATGCCAACGGTTTAAGCAGAATGGCGCGAATACCAAACCACGCGGCCACCATCACGATAACCAGTACCACCGCCAGCGCCAGTAACTGCCAGCGGGCAATCTGGTAATCGCGGCTGCTGGTGGTAAACGCGTGCTGATAGAGGCCTTCGCTTTGGGTCGCATACTGGGTCATCGCTTCACCCAGGGCGTTTTGCATCCCCTGCGTGGGCTGCGCGAAGTAGGCATCCATATTGCCGTTTTCCAGGAACCCCTCCAGCTCCTTTAAGGCCGCATAGTAGTTCTGGTAGGTTTTCGTGACCTGCTGGCTGGTATCACTCATCAATGGCAGCACGGGCGTTTCGCTGAAACGCGCGAAATGACCTGCCGCCTGCTCAAGGGTGGTACGCGCATTTTTCAGCAGTTCGGTTTTTGCGCTGCTCTGCTGATTGGCGGTATCCATCATCATCCTGGCCGAAGAACGGCTCAGGTTGATACGGGTTTGCAATAACAGATCCCACGACTTGGTGAGTTCCGCCTGTTGAGTTCGAAGCGTATTAGATAATGCAAAGCTTTGTTGGTTCTGGTGCAACGAGGAGAACAGAAAGCCCCCGGAGACCAGCTGCAAAAGTGCGAAGACGACCAGCACCAACATCAGCAGCGTGACAACGCGGATACGGTTTAACATACAGCACCTTCTCTATGACTTGTTACGGCTGTTATCGGCATCCCAAAAAGAAACTTAAGTGCCGGGCGAGTAAAAATCTGAGGGGTAATGCGGTGCTGACGCGAGTCACTGAATAACAACGATTTTTATAAATCATAAAAAAAAGTTGTAAATCACCTCACTTTCATACAATTTATGTGGTGAATGATTAATGACATTACATAACTAAAAAAGCATTTTTCATCGCACGACACTTTTGTAATCTGACGGGGTATTTTTTCGTGGCAAACGCAAATAAACTCACGGTTTTTATCGTGATTTTCATGCTGGCAGGCATTCTGACCGGCGCAATGATCCATTCCTACGCATCCGCAACCACCATTCAAGTCTGGTCCAGTAACATCACCCTGCTTACCGATATCTTCTTACGCTTAATCAAAATGGTTATCGCACCGTTAGTCTTCAGTACCCTGACCGTGGGGATTATGAAGCTCGGCGAGACCTCCACGATTGGTCGCGTTGGCGGTAAAGCGATGGTCTGGTTTATCAGCTCTTCGGTGCTGTCTATTCTGGTGGGCCTGTTTATCGTCACCTTGCAGCATCCGGGTAGCGGCCTGAATCTG
>CP070603.1:2084359-2087093 GCA_016939855.1 Kluyvera ascorbata | reverse complement strand
AGCGGTATGAGCCTGAAGGGCTTCCTCTCCCACACCATTCCAACCAGTATCGTTGGCGCAATGGCGGATAACGAGATCCTGCAGATTGTGGTCTTCTCTATGTTCTTCGGTATCGGCGGCGCGTCGCTGGGCCAGAAGTTCAACGCCCCGTTGGTTGCCGCACTGGACGTGGTTTCCCATATCATGCTGAAGGTCACCGGCTACGTGATGTACGTTGCGCCGCTGGCTATCTTCGCCGCCATCTCTTCCGTGATTGCGACGGAAGGTTTGGGTATCCTGCTGAACTACGCTTCGTTCATCGGCGGTTACTATGTGGCTATTCTGCTGACCTGCTGCGTGCTGGTTGCGCTGGGCTATATGGTACTGAAGAAAGACGTTTTCCGTCTGCTCAGCATGCTGAAAGACCCGGTTCTGGTGGCGTTCACCACCAGCAGCTCTGAAGCGGCCTACCCGAAAACGCTGGAACAGCTGACCAAATTCGGCTGCTCGCGCAATATCGTGTCGTTCGTTTTACCGATTGGTTATTCATTTAACCTCGTCGGCTCGATGGTGTACTGCTCCTTCGCCTCAATGTTCATCGCTCAGGCGTATAACATCCACCTGAGTTTCTCTGAGATTGCCGTGTTGATGCTGACGCTGATGCTGGCCTCTAAAGGAATCGCGGGCGTGCCGCGCTCTGCGCTGGTCGTGCTGGCGGCGACCATCCCAAGCTTTAACATTCCTGTGGCGGGTATCCTGCTGCTGATGGGTATCGACCACTTCCTCGATATGGGTCGTTCGGCTATCAACGTGCTGGGTAACGGCGTGGCGACGGCGATGCTGTCGCAGAACGAAGGTCAGCTCGCTGAAGTTGAGCCAGAGGTTGTGCAGCAAAATATGTAAGGTTTGAGCCGTTCCCGGCGGCGCTTCGCTTGGCCGGGAANNCCCCCAAACAAAAGCCAGACCCCAGGGTCTGGCTAAATCCAACAAAAATCTTTCACCGCCGCCCTGAAGTTAACTCCCCTTCCCCCGACGACCCAAAAGCAAAGACTCAAGCGCAATGAAAAAGCCCGCCTCACTGGCCAGAGACGGGGTAAAACAGGGTTTAGATAAAGACGCGCAGACCCACCGCCGCAAGGTGATCGGAAACGTTATAGGTGTCATCCGTATTGCCGCTGGCTTTCTCATAGCCGTATTCAATATAGGTCACGGCATTTTTACCTAACCAGTAGTCGGTCCCCAACGTCGTGGACTGGAAGTGCTGGCCGTCCATTGCGTCACCACCTTCGGTCCAGTCAAAGTTGGCGTAAACGCTCCACTCTGGCGTAATTTTAAACTGGGACGCATATTCCAGACCAAGAATCGTTTCCTGGTCGTCGGTAGCATTACTCGTACCGCTTCTAGCCGCATTAACATCATCAACTTTGTTGATGTAATACGTAGCCTGCGCACCGTTATACCAGGTGAAACCGTCGAAGTTGGCGGTGTATTTCGCGTTCATCCCCATTGAGTAGGTATTACCGTCGTAGGATGGTCCCGTCACATACGTTACCGGTACGGTTCCCCCATTCGGGCCATAACCTTCATCAATTGTTTCCGTTCCCTGATTCACCGTGTAGTTGTTATACGCCGCCGCACCCGAAACGGAGAAGCCGTTATCGAAGCGATACTGCGCCGCCAGCGCCGCGCCGCCGTGTACGGTAGCAGAGCCATCATGATAGGCATCGTGCATATCCGGGCCATCGCCGTAACCGCTGCCGAAGCCAATACTATCCACGTCATCATTTCCCTGGCCCATCACGCCAACGGTAAATGTTTTCGTGTTGTAATAGTAAATTGCCGCAGAGTTAATAATATCGGTCGACATCCCGGCGGTATCATGTTTTGCCTTACCGCCATAGGCGTAAGTGGTATCAATTCCCAATCCCCAGTCGGTTGGCGCATATTGTTTACCGAAAGTAATCACGCCGTATTCATCATTTCCTAAACCGGCATAGGCCTGGCGGGTATAAACATCGTTACCCTGATCGTCAGTGGCGGAATCCAGACCATGCATACCGGTTTCGTAATAACCGGCGGCATAATAGCCTTTATCATTAATTTTCTGACGCAGCGCGACGCCCAGACGCGAGTCGTTGTTCTGAATATTATGTTCTACGCTATGCGCGGAATCGTCTTTGGCATACAGACGAACGGAACCCATAATAGCAATCGCCGTATCGTCGCCCTGATAAACCATCTCACCTTTGGTTTGCGTCGCCGTATAGGCTGGTGAGGCGAAGTCTCCGCTGGCAGCCAGTGCATAAGCCGGAGCGCCTACCGCTGCGGTAATAGCCAGAGCGATAATAGAGGGTTTAATCATTACTGTTTTTACGCGCATAGAAATCCCTTAATCAATATTTAAGATTATGTTTTTTGATAACGTTGAATTTATAAATGGGAAAGAAAGCGTTCTCTCCACGAGGGAAATATTAATTGCAGAGAGAATCTATTTTCTACGCAAAACAATAAAAAATAAGATGGCGATCACTAAGAATTATTTCCTTTCCTGTAATCACACAATGATTATATTTTTACACTTTGGTGAATTTAAAATTCAATTTATTAATAAGATAATTCAAACATCGATATAAATATTGCAAACTATAAATGAGAAACCTTTTATTCATAATTGCAAAACATTAAAAAATAACATCAGCCACCAATATCAACCATTACATTAACATAATTTTTTCATAGCGCGCTAATCTATCGT
>CP070603.1:2069648-2084258 GCA_016939855.1 Kluyvera ascorbata | reverse complement strand
ATTCACTCTGAGAATATTTATATTTTACTGAGATGCATAAATTATAAATAAAATAAAGCGGGTGTTATCAGGAATTGAGAACCAGGCAGGGATTAAAATCACAAAATTTAAATATTCAAACTTCAGCGATAAAATAGGGTTCACCGTTTCATGACGATGAACCCTGTCGCCATTATGCGGCGTGGCTTGCCGCACTATCCAGCAATGCCATCTCTTCGCTATTGAGCAGCTTCTCAATATTCACCAGAATCAGCATACGGTCGCCCAGTGCGCCAAGCCCGGTCAGATATTCAGTAGACAGGGTTACGGCAAACTCCGGCGCCGGGCGAATCTGCTCGGCGGCCAGAGAAAGGACATCGGACACGCCGTCTACGACGATACCCACAACACGTTGGCCAAGATTCAGCACGATAACCACCGTATTGTCGTTGTACTCGACGTCTTCCTGGCTGAACTTCACGCGCAGGTCGACAATCGGCACAATCACGCCGCGAAGATTGGTCACGCCTTTAATAAAGGCCGGGGTGTTCGCAATGCGCGTCACCTGATCGTAGCCACGGATCTCCTGCACCTTCAGAATATCGATGCCGTACTCTTCATTGCCCAGCGTAAATACCAGGAATTCTTGCCCAGTCGGTTCACCCGCCAGCTTTGTTACATTCGTCATACCGGTCATGTTGTTCCCTTATTTCTGCGTATCAGGCGGCGGTGCTCGCCAGACGTTTTTCACGGTTGAGCCCCTGCAAGGCAGAGACATCGACAATCAGCGCGACGCTGCCGTCGCCAAGAATGGTGGCTGCGGAGATACCCGGCACTTTGCGATAGTTGCTTTCGAGGTTTTTCACCACCACCTGATGCTGACCAATCAGCTGATCCACCAGCAGCGCATAGCGACGCCCGGCGCTTTGCAGGATAACCACAATGCCCTGCGTCGCTTCGGTTTTCGCCCCTTGAACCTCAAACGCTTTCCACAGTTCTACCAGCGGCAGATATTCACCGCGGACTTCCAGCACGCGCTCGCCACCCGCCAGCGGATGCAGATCTTCTTCGCGCGGTTGCAGCGACTCCATGACCGCGTTAAGCGGCAGGATAAAGACCTCTTCGCTGACTTTGACCGACATACCATCAAGTATCGCCAGCGTCAGCGGCAGCAAGATGCGGATGGTGGTACCAGACCCTTGCTTCGACTGGATCTCAACATGGCCGCCCATCTCCTGGATGTTACGTTTCACCACGTCCATACCCACGCCGCGCCCGGAGACGTCAGTCACTTGCTCTGCCGTTGAGAAGCCCGGCGCAAAAATCAGCATCCCGACCTCTTCATCGGTCATGCTTTCATTGACCGCCATCCCCTGCGACATCGCCTTCGCCAGAATACGCTCGCGGTTCAGCCCGGCGCCGTCGTCAGTGACTTCGATACAGATATTGCCGCCCTGATGTTCCGCGGACAAAATCAGGTTGCCGACGGCCGATTTCCCGGCGGCCAGGCGCGTTTCCGGCAGTTCAATACCGTGGTCTAGACTGTTACGCACCAGGTGCGTTAACGGGTCGATAATGCGTTCAATCAGGCTTTTATCGAGTTCGGTTGAGCTGCCCATCAGCGTCAGTTCAACCTGTTTGCCAAGCTTGCCCGCGAGATCGCGAACCAGGCGCGGGAAGCGGCTAAAGACATACTCCATCGGCATCATGCGAATCGACATCACCGATTCCTGGAGGTCGCGCGCGTTACGCTGCAACTGCCCCATGCTGGTAATCAGGTCGCCGTGCGATACCGGATCCAGCGCGTTTGAGCGCTGCGCCAGCATGGATTGGGTGATAACCAGTTCGCCAACCAGGTTAATCAACTGGTCAACTTTCTCTACCGCGACGCGAATGCTGGTTGATTCGCTGCTACGGGCGGCCGGTTTTTCGCGCTCTGCGCGCGGCGCGGCCGGGGCTGGTGCAGCCGCCGTTGCGACGGCGACCGCAGCCGGTTCAGCGACCACCTCTTCCACCACCTCAGGCTCGGCTTGCGCTTTTACCTCGGCGGCAGGCGCGGTCGTGAATTCAATCTGATCGGCTTCAATGACAAAGCACAGCACGGCGACGATATCATCTTCGTCCACGCCGCCTTCGATCACAGCGGTTAAGCTATCGGCCGTTTTGCTGACCTGGCTTAAGGTCGCCAGGTTGTTCAGCTCTTCTTCCAGCATATCAGGCTCGCCTGCCTTCAGGCGCGAGAGCGTAATCTGCTTTTTCCCGGCGGCTGCCGACGCATCAGCGTTAGCCGATGCTTCAGTCTGCTGCGTTGCGTTGTCTACCACGCTTAAGCGCGCACCACCCGCCACGGGAGGGACACTTTCACCTTTCGCTTCCAGCGCCAATTGGCGCAGTGCATTGCAGATATATTCGAAGCTGGCAGCGTCCGGTTCGGTGGAGCTTTTATAGGCGTCGAGCTGTTCCTGCATAATATCTTTGGTTTCCAAAAACAGGTTGATAATATCGGTGCTGAGCTGCATTTCCCCGCGACGAGCCTCGTCCAGCAGGTTTTCCATCAGGTGCGTGGTTTCCTGCAACACGGTAAAGCCAAAGGTTCCCGCGCCGCCTTTAATCGAGTGCGCAGCGCGGAAAATAGCATTCAGCTGTTCAGCATCAGGGTCGTCCACCACCAGGTTCAGCAGATGCTGTTCCATATCGGCCAGTAGTTCATCGGCCTCATCAAAAAATGTCTGATAAAAATCGCTGATATCCATGCTCACGCTATCACCTCGAGTCGGGTTGTGGCGGCGTAGTCCCTGCCGCTGCTGAAGAGGTATTCGGCGACTGGATTACGCTTAAAGGTTCATTCTGGCTCTCGGCATTCTCATGGAGAATGGCCTGCTCAGCCTGGTTATTCAGCACCAGCAGGCTGATACGACGGTTAATCGCATCGTTCCCACCGTGCTCTGATAAACGCATCGAGTTAGACATCCCGATTACGCGCAATACTTTGCCATCATCCAGCCCACCGGCGACCAGCTCACGGCGCGAGGC
Organism: Kluyvera ascorbata; assembly: GCA_016939855.1. Lineage (GTDB taxonomy): Bacteria > Pseudomonadota > Gammaproteobacteria > Enterobacterales > Enterobacteriaceae > Kluyvera > Kluyvera ascorbata_C. The sequence continues at coordinate 2,081,246 of CP070603.1, read as the reverse complement.
GTTGGCGCGATCGGCCGACAGCTCCCAGTTGCTGTAGCCCCGTTCGCCAGTGGCGTATGGGTAATCATCCGTGTGCCCTGACAGGCTGACTTTGTTCGGTATTTCATTCAGTACCGGGGCGATCGCGCGCAAAATATCGCGCATATAAGGTTCCACTTCGGCACTGCCGGTTTTAAACATCGGGCGGTTCTGGCTGTCGATAATCTGAATGCGCAGCCCCTCCTGAACCAGGTCAATCTTCAGATGCGGGCGCAGCGCGCGCAGTTTCGGATCGGCTTCGATCAGCTGATCCAGTTCACCGCGAATTCGTTTGAGACGGTTGGTCTCCATCCGTTTTTTCAGATCGTCAATATTCGGCTGTTTCTGCACTTCCCCCTGCTGCTGGGTGACGTCATCACCGCCGCCGGGGATCGGGCTATCGCTGTTCGCCATCCGGGGCCCACCGCTGATAGCCGTCGCCAACGGGGTACGGAAATACTCCGCAATCTGGATAAGCTCTTTCGGGCTGGAGATGGAGATAAGCCACATCACCAGAAAGAAGGCCATCATGGCGGTCATGAAATCCGCATAGGCAATTTTCCACGACCCGTGGGCGCTACCGTGTGATTTATGTTTGCGCCGCTTTACGACGACAATAGGATGCGATTGGTTTTTCATGCGTCCTCGGTCGTGGTCTGCTGCTGGCCAGCCGGGTTGCGCACCGCGCGCACATGTTCTTCCAGCTCGATAAACGAAGGACGTTCGCTGGTGTAAAGGGTTTTACGGCCAAACTCGACGGCAATTGGTGGCGCATAGCCATTGAGATTCGACAGCAGCGTAATTTTGACGCACTGCATCATTTTAGTCGTTTCTGCGCTTTTCTGGCGCAGCACGCTGGCTAAAGGCGAAACAAAGCCGTAGGCCAGTAAGATGCCAAGGAATGTGCCTACCATCGCGTGGGCAATCAACGCCCCTAGCTCTGCCGCAGGTCTGTCGGCAGAACCCAGCGCGTGAACCACCCCCATTACCGCCGCGACGATACCGAAGGCCGGCAGCGAGTCGCCGACCAGCGCCAGGCTGTTCGCCGGCACTTCACATTCGCTTTCATGGGTTTCAATTTCTTCGTCCATCAGCGCTTCAATTTCGAAGGTATTCATGTTGCCGCTGATAATCAGACGCAGATAGTCGACGATAAATTCCAGCATCACTTTATCGGCAAGAATGCGCGGATAGCTGGCAAAAATTTCGCTCTCTTTTGGGTTTTCAATATCGCGTTCGAGCGAGAACATCCCCTGTTGACGCGACTTCGCCATCAAGCGATAAAGCAGGGCCAGCAGGTCCATGTACATCGTTTTGGTGTATTTCGAGCGACGAAACAACAGCGGCAGCGCCTTAAGCGTGCCCTTGATTGCCTTGCCGTTGTTCCCGACGATAAATGCCCCGACACCCGCCCCACCGATGATAATCAGTTCAGCGGGTTGATACAGTGCCCCAAGGTGTCCGCCGGTCATCATGTAGCCGCCGAAAACTGTCCCCAAAACAACCAGGTAACCTATTAAGATAAGCACGTTATCATCCTTCCACCGTTGACCATGAGTGGAGACAGATGAGCAATATCGCTAACCGACGGGTAAAAAAAAGCAGCGGTCATCAAGACCGCTGCTGGAGTGTTTTATCCACACCGTGTGGGTTAAACAGCTTGCTCTATCTGTTCATCCAGCAGTTGTGGATTACTATCGGCAAGATTGTCGGAAAGTTTACGTCTTTTTACTGCGCGAGATGGAGGCTGGCAAAGGCTGCAAACAAAGCTGCCCGCTGGCTGGTGCGCATGAGTAATGAAATTGCCGCCGCAGGAATGGCAGCTAGAGAGTTCAAGCATTCCGCTTTCTACAAAGCGGACTAACGTCCATGCGCGAGTCAGCGCCAGAAGCGGCCCGTTATCCTGCTGTGGACATTGTTCGAGGTACAAACGGTAGGCTTTAATCACGGCGTCCACGCCAGAGCACTGTCCGCTTTTGAGTAAAAACTGCCAGGCATTACAGAACATGGAAGAGTGAATATTCTGTTCCCATGTCATAAACCAGTCCGTGGAAAACGGCAGCATTCCTTTCGGAGGCGGGCTGCCACGCAGTTCTTTGTACAGTTTAATCAGACGACCACGGCTAAGCTGGGTTTCACTTTCCAGCATCTGCAAACGCGCGCCTAGCGTTATCAGCTCCATAGCAAGCTGAATATCGCGGGCTTCCTGAACAATGCTTTTTTCGCTCATTTTCAGGCCCTTTTCTTACGTGCAGGTTCGCCTGATTGGCTGGCTTCATTCAGCAGTCTGGTGGAAAGCAGAATACCGGTATGAATCTGCTGTAAGTCGTCAACTCGTGACTCTTGCGTAAGACGGGTGATGGTTTGAGCATCATCAAAACGGAACTGACAAACTAACTGGTTGGTCTCCGCAATTTTCACCATCTGCGGAAGTGTCAGTTCACCCAGAACTTTCGCCATGGCCTCGTTGATGCCGAGACGGAACATAGCAGAAGCCTTATCCTGACCAATCAAACGCTGTGCAAGAAGCAAGTAAGACAAATTGATGTCATAAATGTGCTTTAGCAACTCGGATGTATGCATTTTCCCCATCCCGAATAACCAATTAGTACTTTATGCGGTCAAACCGCATACCCCGTGATGTCGTCGGGCAAGGCCCGATAAAAAAAATCGGTCGAAAAGCATAGCCGATTAGGTGAATCTTTCTGCAGGGTTGTCGGTCGGCGCGTTAACCTCTCGCCCGACTAACCTAAACATTTCTTACAATTTACTAAGATTTTTCCTAATTCGACGCAACTTTACTCGCCAGATGTGACACATACAATGTTACCTCGCTGTTAATTTGAAATTTATGTGATCGCCGTCACAAAATCAAATCAAATTTAGCCCCTCTATCCATCAGTCTCAATTGTACTTTGGGTATTATTTAAGCAAAAATATCGCTATTTTATTCCAGCCTAACGGATATTCATTCACCGAAAGTATTTAACAAAGATTCAGGACGAGGGACTTTACGCGAGCCAGATGCGAAAAAATTATCACAGATCATGCTTTCATCTAATAAATAAAATTCATTTTAAATTCAACAAATTGAAACATCTAATCATTTACCACTAATTAATTTGCATGTTATTTACTTTTTATTAACAATATTTCAGCAAAAATTAAATGTTTATCTGCCGTACTGATTACATCATATATTCAGTGGGGCTTATGCAATTTGCGCACCTTTCATACCGTAATTCGCATAAACCTTGCTAATGTATTAGGTTAAGTTATAGACAGCGATACTCCGCCCAACGCTTGCAGCGATGCGGTAAAAAGAGTAAGAGATGAAAGATTGAGTGCGTGTAATTCAAGCAAGGAGGTCTGATGTCTTACTCACATCTTTTGGTGGCCGTCGCGCCTACCCCAGAGAGTCATGAGCTGCTAAGGAAAGCCGTGGAAATCGCCGAGCCCGCGGGTGCCCGTATTAGTTTGATAACGCTGTCAACTGACCCGGAGATGTACAACCAATTGGCGGCACCGATGCTGGAAAATCTGCGTGAGCTGATGCAGGAAGAAACGCATCAATTTCTGCAAAACCTCGCTGACTCCACCCATTACCCTATCTGGAAAAGCCAAATTGCCTCGGGTGAACTGTGTGACCACGTCAAAGCCTTCTGCCGGAATCACCAGGTTGACCTGGTTATCTGTGGTAACCATAACCAAAGCTTCTTCTCACGTGCCACCTGTTCGGCCAAGGCAATTGCCGGGAGCTGTGGCGTAGACGTGCTATTAGTGACACTGTAACAAATGGTGAAACCCGGCGTCGCTGCGCTCGGCCGGGCTACAGATAGCTATTTTTTGTAGCCCGGCCGAGCGCAGCGACGCCGGGACAAACATCACCCCATCAAACGGTACGCTTCGCCTTCTGTTTGTAGCGGTCGAAAATTACTGCTGCCAGCAGAATCAACCCGCGCACGACGTACTGAGAGAACGGAGAGATGTTCAGCAGGTTCATGGCGTTTTCTACCGTTCCCAGAATCAGGATCCCGGCCACCACATAAGAGATCTTACCGATCCCACCTTTCAGCGACACCCCGCCCAGCACGCACGCCGAGATAACGATTAGCTCATAGCCAATAGACGTCATCGGCTGGCCGCTGGTCATACGCGAGGCCAGAATAATGCCCGCCGCCGCGGACACCAGCCCGGAAAGGACAAAAATGATTATCTTGGTACGCACCACGGGAACCCCCGCCAGGCGCGCCGCTTCTTCGTTACCACCAATCGCCAGGGTATTGCGCCCAAAGGTGGTTTTGTTCAGCAGTAAACCGAAAATAATCAGGCAGCCAACGGTCAGCCAGATTGGCGCCGGCAGCCCTAACCAGTTGGCATAGCCAAGGGTAAAGAAGCGCTCGTCTTCAATCCCCACCGCCTTTCCGTCGGAGATAATGTAGGCCAGGCCTCGCACAATCTGCATCGTCGCAAGCGTAGTAATCAAGGCGTTGATTTTCAGTTTCGCAATCACAAAACCATTGACCAACCCGCTTAATGCCCCGAGCAGCAGACCAGCAAATACGCCAATCCATAGGCTTTCAGTGAGGTTAATCACCACCGCCGTGGTGACCCCCGCGCAGGCAATCACCGACGCTACCGACAGGTCAAAGTCGCCGGAAGCCAGGCAGAAGAGCATTCCGCAGGCTACCATTCCCGACATAGAAATCGCCAACCCCAGCCCTTTCATATTGATGAATGAGGCAAAATTTGGCACAAAAATGGCGCAGCAGATAAACAGCACGGCAAAGACCACCAGCATGCCGTACTGATCCCAGATACGGCCAAAACTCAGCGACGTGCGGCGTGCGCCTGGTGTAGTAACAGATGACATCGGAACCTCCTTCCTCAGGCCACAGCCTGACTAACTTTAGGCATAGCCAGGCTTAACGCCTGTTGTTCATTGGCGCTGTCGTGCAGCAGCTCCCCGGAAATCTCCCCTTCCCGCATCACCAGGATGCGGTCAGCAACGCCTAATACTTCCGGCAGGTCGCTGGAGGCAAAAAGCACTGCTACGCCCGAGGCCGCGAGCGCGTATATCACGTTGTAGATTTCATGTTTGGCCCCAACGTCAATCCCGCGCGTGGGTTCATCCAGCAGGATGACTTTCATGTCCTCAGAGAGCCAACGCCCAAGAATCGCTTTCTGCTGATTTCCCCCGGAGAGGTTCATAATCAGCTGCTGCGCCCCCGGCGTTTTGATATTCAGAGATTTAATATGATGTTCGGCGTTGGTGGACTCCCACGCATTATTGATAAGACAGCCGGCGTGGATATGCTTACGCCGGGCGCTAATATTGATATTGTCGCGTACCGAATGGACCGGAATAATCCCCTCGGCTTTACGGTCTTCCGGGCACAGCATCATCCCGGCGCGAATGGCCTGAGCGGGTTTATCGATAGTCACCGGCTGGCCGTCGATAAATATCTGCCCGCCGCTGAGCTTCGTGCCGCCGAAGATCCCCTTCATCAATTCACTTCGCCCGGCCCCAACTAAACCAAACAGCCCAACGATTTCGCCGCTGCGCACCGCAAGCGATATCGGCGTGCGTACGCCTGGTGCCTTCACCTTCTCCAGGCGCAAACGCTCATCGCCATACTCGCGTGACTTCCAGCCATAGATATCACCGATTTCACGCCCGACCATGGCCTGCACCAGACGGTCATGGCTGACCGCTTTGATGTCGTCAAACGTGCAAACATAGCGACCATCTTTGAACACGGTAATGGCATCGCTGATGGCAAAGATCTCCTCCATGCGGTGTGAAACATAGATGATCACCCGGCCTTCTTTACGCAGTTCACGGATGACCCTGAACAGATTGTCGATTTCGCGGGCGGAGAGCGAGCTGGTCGGTTCGTCAAAGGCGATGACCTTGGCGTTGCGCGCCAGAGCCTTAGCAATTTCCACCATCTGCCACTGGCCGATGGAGAGATACTTCAGCGGCGTGTCGGGGTCGATATCCAGACCCAGATGCTCCAGCTGCAGCCGGGCTTCATAGTTCAGCAGCGAACGGTTTACGAAGCCGCCGCGGCTCGGTAATTGCCCAAGATAGATATTTTCCGCCACGGTCATTTCCGGGACGAGATGCAGTTCCTGGTAAATAATCGCGATACCGGCGTTCAGCGCCGCCGTGGTATCGGCAAAAGAAATCTCTTCTCCCCGCAGCACCAATGACCCGGAGGTTGGCGCATAGTTGCCGCTGAGAATTTTCAGCAGCGTGGATTTGCCCGCGCCGTTCTCCCCCATCAGCGCATGCACCTGTCCGCTATAGCAATCAAAGCTAATATCGGACAGCGCTTTTACGCCGGGGAAGGTTTTGCTAATACCGCGGAAAGAGAGATAAGGGGTAGACTGTTGCATCACAACCTCCACAATGACACGACCCGTCTCCCTCCGCTGTCGCGAAGGGAGAATTATCAGGACTCAGAGGCCTTTTTTCGCCAGTTCTTCTTTGAAGTTATCGCGGGTAATCAGCACTACGTCAGTCACCGCAGTAAATTTCGGTGGCTCAGCGCCTTTCTGTACCCAGTTGTAGAGCAGTTCGCTGGTTTTATAGCCGTGAATATCCGGGCTTGGCAGTAAAGAGCCGAAGAAGCCGGTGGCCTGTGCTTTAGAAAGCTCGTTGACCGCATCAACGCCGTTAATGCCGATACCGATGACGTTGGCCGCTTTAAAGCCCTGGCCTTCCGTCGCACGCACGCCACCCAGCACGGTGTTATCGTTCATGCCGATAATCAGCCATTGCTTCACTTCCGGATGCTGTACCAGCAGGGAGTTACCGGCATCGAATGCACCTGGGATATCGTTAGATTTGGTCGGAACCTGATAGATCTGTTTTTCCGGGAAGCCCGCCGCTTTCAATGCGTCCATTGAACCGGTAGTACGACGACGCGCCGTATCCAGTTCGTTCGCGGTGATGGCCATCACGCCAGTGGTTTTCACATCCCAACCGCGCTTTTGCATCTCTTTGTAGAGCTCCTGGCCCTGACGCGCGCCAATTTCGCTCGCCGCCATCATCACCAGCGGTACGTCTTCCATTGGTTTACCTTTGGCGTTCACGAACTGATCGTCGACGGTGATGACTTTCATATCGTAGCCACGCGCTTTCGCCACAATGGCTGGCCCCAGTTTCGGGTCCGGGGTACAGATAACAAACCCTTTCGCACCGCTAGCCGCTAGGCTATCGATCGCATTCAGCGTTTTCTCTCCGTCGGGCACGGCAATTTTAATTACGTCAAAGCCGAGGTCTTTACCGGCTTTATCGGCAAATTTCCATTCCGTCTGGAACCAGGGTTCCTCGGGTTGTTTAACTAAAAAACCGAGCTTGAGGTTTTCAGCCATAGCTGATTGTGACATAACCGCTGCCAGACCAATGGCCGCCAGCGCTTTGGTAAATTTGTGCATGGTTAACTCCAGCCTTAATGTTCTTTTATGTAGGGAAAAATCAAATAGGTGATTTAAATTAGACATAAAACAAAGTATTAGCCGTATTATTAACAGCGTTAACGTTGTTGAAACATTAATAGCCCGGAATGCGTTTTCCAGAAGAGAGCGGCATCACACCGCTGAATTACAGTAGGGTGATGCATATATTCAGCAAATAAGTACATATAGAAAGCGTGAATTGTCTGACAATTCACGCCAGGGGGTAGCAGATTTATCTATATAACGAGTGGGAAAATCCCTTTAGCCGGAATTTGTTAACAATTACCAGCGGTAATAGATGTGATCGGCATGGTCGCGTACCGGTGCTTCATCACCCAACAGGCGAGCGGCAACGGTGAAGGCGAAATCAAAGACATGACCAAAGCCTTTGCCGCTAATCAGATTGCCATCTTCGACAACCGGCGCATCAACATATTCGCCATTTTTCACATCCTGCCATAAATCCCCAGAGCAAACGTAACGGCGTCCTTTCAGCAAGTCATTACCTGCTAATACGCGTGCCGCCGCAGAGCAGATTGGGCAGATAAACTTACCCGCTGCATCGTGGGCTTCAACGAACTTAATGACATCGGCATTCGCCGCCAGATTCACGCTTCCCTGAGGGCCGCCTGGTAGGACAACTGCGTCGTACAGCGTATCAAGGCGTTCTGCCAGCGTCGCGTCTGCAACCATCGGAATATCGTGGTAGCTGACAACCGCACGGGACTCAGCGCAGGACACCAGTTCAACGCCAATGTGCAGACGACGTAGGATATCAATCGTGACAATCGCTTCCCCTTCTTCAAAGCCTGGGGCCAGCAGTACAGCAACCTGTTTCATTTTAACTCCTGTCATTTTAATCAACGCAACTTCCCTGAGGCGGCAAAACGGGAAGAACTTGCGTACCCTTAATTACGGCGAAAAGCATCTACAGACTGTCTAATAGAAAAAATGATCTAAAACAAACTCAACCTTGTTTTAATATTCAAGACAGCCACTTAAAAATACATACTTTGTCTGGCAGACATTATTCGTAAAATGCCATTCATCGTAAATAATACGTATTAATTTCGCGATAACTTTACTATTCCTTGAAAAATAAGATCGCGATCACATTTTAAATGCCCATCGAGCCCTAGCAAAGCCCATGTTAACAAAGCCTTACGGAGACTATACAAACTCGTTATATTCACTACTAATCATCGCGTTAAGAACATATATCTCTGCCTAAAGCGTTAATTCTAATATAGGTTGTAACGAAACGTAAAAAGGAACCCGTGAGACTTTTCTTATATCCATACTAAGAGTATTCTTTTTTTGACGAGGGGAATTAATATCCCAAAGTCAGACGCAAGGACTACAGGTAATATGTAGTCACACTCTAACGCGGAAATAGCGCATGGTTAGCGGCTATTACGAACTATGCGATTTAACGCGTATCGTTCCTACCAGTAATAAGGATATTTGTATGGCAGTTCCAGGAATGGTTCAAAAGCTTAATGCACAGATGAATCTTGAGTTTTCTGCATCTAATCATTATTTGCGTTTGAGCGAGTGGTGCTCAGAACATCGGCTGAATGGGACCGCGACGTTTCTACGTTCACGAGCTCAGTCCAGCGTCACGCAGATGATGCGCGTGTTCGACTATATGAAGAAATCTGGCGCTTATCCGGTGGTTAAAGCTTTTGAAACTAACGAAGATAAATGCGCAACCCTTGAAGATCTTTTCCTGAAAACCCTTGAAGACCACGACCAACGAGCTTCTACACTGTCAGAATTAACTGAACAAGCCAAAGTGCTTCATGACGATAGCACCCTGACGTTCCTGAGCGCCCTGGAAGAAGAGCAGGAACAGGATGGTATCTTGCTGAAGACAATTCTGGATGAAGTTCGCAGCGCACGAAAAGCGGGTCTTTGCATTCAACAAACCGACCAGCATCTGCTGAATATCGTGACTCAACAGCATCATTAATTGATTTCAGAAGGGCGGCATCTCCGCCCTTCTTTTATGGGTATTCTGGGCCGCTTGCCCGAAACCTCACCGCGTATTAGTGCGTTGCATCCTGTGGCGCAAACTTCAGCTCAATCAGTGCAATCGCTTTCTGAATCGCGCGCAGCGTCACCGGGTCAGCCCCTGCTGGGTGGGTGGTAAAATCGATGGATTTCAGTTGGCTCGCCATTTTTTCACGGACTTCAACCGGGGCGATAACGTCGATAACGTCGAGGATCTGTTTGATAACGAGCTGGCAGGCTACCACATCGGAAACCAGTTCATCGTTCGGGGTCAGGTTCTGAGACATTTTTTGCTCCTATTTTGCGGAGCGTAATAGTACCCTACTTTCGCAGAAGATAAAAAAACCTGCCGTGGCAGGTTTTTTTTATCAGAACATAGCGCCTGGCGGTACGTCTTTGAAAGTTTTGCAGTAGTTCTCAAACATGCTTTTGAGGATTTTACGCATGCGCTGTTTCATGTTGATGCTCCGGTTTTGTTATGCAGGTGTTATTGTCTTTACGCACATAATATGACCACCATCACAAAAATCAACCGTTTTGCGACAAAAATCACACTAGTTTTATCGATTGCGTTAAATTTATAAAAAATTTGTTATAGAAATCGACCACTTACCAAAACTACAAAAGCTATAAATTTTAAAAATTATTTTGATAGGGTAAAACAACCATGAGTGAGCCTCTCCAGGCCCAGGCGAGTCGCGGGGTATCCCCTGCTGCGCTGCTTGTGGCCGGTGCATTCTTTATGGAGTTCCTGGATGGTACGGTGATTGCCACCGCCCTTCCTGATATGGCGAAAACATTTGGCGTTGAAGCCGTCGACCTGAATATCGGCATCAGCGCCTATCTGATCACCCTCGCCGTACTCATCCCCGCCAGCGGCTGGATTGCGGATCGCTTCGGCGCCAGAACCATCTTCAGCCTTGCGCTGGCAATCTTCACCGTCTCTTCCGTCTTTTGTGGCCTGGCCACCAGCGCGCACAGTTTTGTGGCCATGCGTATTTTGCAAGGCGTCGGCGGTGCGCTGATGGTGCCGGTCGGGCGACTCGCTGTGCTACGCACCACGCCCAAGCACCTATTGATTACCGCCATCGCCACGCTCACCTGGCCCGCGTTAATCGCCCCCATCATTGGGCCACCGCTCGGCGGATTCATCACCAAAGTTGCCGACTGGCGCTGGATTTTCTTTATTAACGTCCCACTTGGCATCATCGCCATTCTTCTGGCGTTGAAGATAATCCCCAATATCCGTGACGATGAGCGAAGACCCTTTGACCTGCCAGGATTTGTGGCAACCTCGGTCTCAATGGTGAGCCTGGTCTATGCCATGGAACTGCTGGGGGCTGAAAAATTACAAGGTGGGTTAATCGTTGGCCTGCTGGTACTTGGTGGTGTCACCTTCTATTACGCGCTGCGCCACTTCCGCAACAGCCCATGGCCAATGATTCGTATGGACGCCCTACAGGTCCCGACGTTTAAAGTCACCATGTACGGGGGATCGCTATTTCGCGCCTCCATCAGCGCCGTGCCGTTCCTGCTGCCGCTGCTGTTTCAGGTGGGCTTCGGGATGGACCCGTTCCATTCCGGCCTGCTGGTGTTGGCGGTATTCGTGGGTAACCTGACGATTAAACCGGCCACCACGCCACTCATTCGCAAGCTAGGGTTCCGCCGCCTGCTGTTGATTAATGGCGCGTTAAACGTCATAGCGCTGGTTGCCTGCGCCTTCTTAACGCCGCACACACCGGTGTGGGTGATCATGCTGGTGCTCTACCTTGGCGGCGTATTCCGTTCCATTCAGTTCACCGGGGTCAGTACGCTGGCCTTTGCCGACGTACCGTCCACACAGATGAGTTATGCCAACACGTTATTCAGCACCGCCAGCCAGCTGGCTATCGGCCTTGGCATTACGCTTGGCGCTATCGGTATTCGTTTGGGTGAGAAAGTCAGCGCCGTACTGAGCCTCAGCGATGTGCCAGGCATCAGCTTCCGTCTGGCGTTCATCTTTATCGCGCTGATTTGTCTGGTGGGGATGATTGATACGCTGCACTTAACGAGGGACGCAGGCAGTTCGGTGTCGAAGAAAGTGAAGCAGTAAACCACCCG
>CP070603.1:2067890-2069620 GCA_016939855.1 Kluyvera ascorbata | reverse complement strand
GCCGTTGGCCGCACCAACAAAAAACCCACGCCAGAGCGTGGGTTTTTATTTATCCGTTGAGCGTCAGGCTTATGCCAGGACCTCACGAACAAAGGCTTCGATCTCTTTGTTCTGGCAGTTTTCGAAGAAACATTCCTGGAAACGCTGACCGGAAACGGCGGTTTTCACCAGCGCCGGGTCGATAGCACGCAGAGTATCCAGATAGTTTTCTTTCACCACGGCCGCTTTCACCTGGTTCAGAATGCCGGCGTTGCGAACCTGTGGTTCTTTACGCTCTGGTGGATAGCCTTCGCCGTTACGACCGGTGAACGCTTTTTCAAACATATAGCGAACGTTCAGCTCAGCGCCCCAGCCATAGCCTTTCGCAAAGGCCAGAGACAGTGCGTTACCGTTGTTGATCTGAGCAAACAGGAAGGCGTCTGCTGGATCCAGGCAGTAACCGCACACCACGCCCGGGTGAATGTTCAGAGACATCATCGCACCCTGACCGGTACCGCAACCGGTCACGACGAAATCGACCGCTTTGGAGTTCAGCAGGATGCTGGCCATAATACCCAGATGGATGTAGGTCAGGTGATGATCGTTCTCATCGCTCATACCCACGTTATAGACCGGGAAGCCTTTTTCATCGGCAACGGCTTTTAACTCATGATGAATAGTCGCGTTTTTGCTGGCCTGGCTATTTTCCATCATCAGTGCAATTTTCATTCTTTCCTCTCCTGAAAGCTAAGCGGGGTTATCCGCAGTCGTTCGATTAGTATCCTCACCTTACTACCAGGCAAACATACTTTCAAATTTTATGAAAAGTAGTTTTAATTTTTACTGATGGGGTCACATTTTTGCCTTTGCCGTGTAGATAAAACCTTACATAAACCATTAATTATTTACTATCACCCGGGTGAATGGTCGACTAGACTGGGTGAGTGGGCAGAAAGCCCCTGCTGTTTGTCAGCGTTTCAATGGATGAAAGCGTCACTACAAAGGAACTGATTTGTGACACAGGACTACCGAGGACTTCGCTACGCGCTGGGTCTCCTTGTTCTACTGACCCTTATGCTATTTTGTGCGCCCCGCGCTCATGCCGTGCCACCGCAAAAAATTCACGCGGCGGCACCTATCCCCGTATGGATCCTCGATGCGGATAGTTTTGAGTTCTGGCGCGATAATCACGGCCAATTTCAGGGTTTCTACCCCGAGTTGCTGCACGCCATCAACGCGCGTTACGGTTACAACCTTACGCTGCGCCCCATCGACGGCACCACCTTTGAGCAGCGCTTCACCCATCATGACTTTGGGCTCTACGCCAGCGTGCTGCAAACACGAGAGCACCTCAAGAACACCATCTTATCATCGCGGTTGCTTGAGAATCCCATCGTTACCGCCAGTATCACCCGCCAGGCAAAATCCATTAGTGATATCAATAACACGCGGGTCATTTTCCGGCGTAGCGACCCGACTCAGGGACTGGTGAAGCAGGCGTATCCGGCGTTAACGTTCCAACAGGTCATTGAAGTCGATAGCAGTAAAGAGGCGTTGCAGATACTTCGCAGCGGCGGCGCGGATTTCTACATCAATGAGAACCGTGAAATTGGCGGGCCTCAGTACTATTTCACGATTTCCCGACCGTTTGACTCGCTGCGTATCACCGCCTCTTTCGGCATTAGCCCCGAGCTGATTTCGCTACGTGACAATATCAACCAACTGATTAACGAATGGCAGCAGAACGGAAA
>CP070603.1:2053832-2067672 GCA_016939855.1 Kluyvera ascorbata | reverse complement strand
ACGTACAGTTCGTCGATAACTATATGGCAAAAATGCAGAATGAAGATTGGCCCATCCGCCTCGCGGATATTTTTGACGTTCGCAACGGCGCGCAGATGGAGGGGCAAATTGGCCCGTTGGTCAACTGGTACAACGCCTATTACAACAAAGCAAGCGCTCCCTTTATTCTCGACGAAGAGCAGGTTCGCCATCAGCGGGTCGGCGTTATTCGCGGCTCCTTTGCCGCCTACTATTTGCGCCAGCGCTTCGGTACCGACGTCACGCTTATCGCCCGCCCCTCAATCGACGAACTGCTTGATGCCATCGACAGCAACCATATCGACTACATCCTTGGCGATTTAAGCTCGCTGGAACAGGCGCTGCGCGGCAGCGATCTTTTCCGCGGCGCGTTAAAAGTCGCTGGGATGACCCACTCCAGCTACCAGATTGGCACCTGGGTGAACATTGCCCATCCGCTGTACGCCCTGCTCTCTCAGGTACATCTTATCTCCAGCTACCGCTATCAACAGGTTCCGCCAGCCAGCGTGGTGCAGCCCGCGTCATTAAGCAAAAACGCGCTGCAAATTATCAGCGCCGGGCTTCTGGCCCTGTTGTTCTTTATTCTCAGCCTGATGCTGATGATGTGGCGACATATGAATAAAAACCGGGCCATTAACCGCAGCATTGTTGAAGCGATGGAGAAGATTAATCACGTTCACGATGATGAAACCGGCTGCCATATTCGTCGCGTGGCCGCCTACTGCAGCCTGCTTGCCGGCGCGCTCAAGCTGCCGCCGAAGCAAACCCGTGATATTGAGACGTTTGCCTCCCTACACGACATCGGAAAAATTGCCGTACCCGAGCATATCCTGCGTAAAAAGGGAAAACTTACGGACGACGAATTCAAGCAGATTCAACAACATGCCACTAAAGGATGGCGCATTGTCCAGGGGCTTGTGCTCGGTTCAGTGGCCGAAAATTTGATTCACTATCATCATGAGAAATGGGATGGCACCGGTTATCCGGAAGGACTCGCCGGTGAAGAGATCCCGCTGGAGGCGCGTATTCTGGCGTTGGCCGATGTCTACGATGCCCTGCGGCAAAAGCGCGTTTATAAGCCAGGTTTTTCCCATGAAAGCGCCTATGAAATTATTGTTAACAGCGCCGGAACGCACTTTGACCCGACGCTGGTGAAACATTTTTGCGCGCTACACCTGCAGTTTAAGGAAATTTATGAGTCACAGAAGGATTAACCCCAGGTTATAGCGACTATTCAAAGGATTGCTTGCCGAGACGACGGCTACAATGAGGTCACGACTGATTGCGCAGAGCGAATTAATGAAAAGCCTCCTTCTTATTCCCGCCCTCCTGGCCCTGACGGCTTGTACCGTGCCCCGTGCGGCGAGCGTAAGCGAAGTGGATGCCAACAGCGGCATCGTGCGCCTGACCTACGGGCAGGCCATTTTGCAGAATGCAAAAACCGATAACTATCTGGCTCAATCTGAAGCCAATAAAGCCTGCCAGCAGATAGGATACGCCACCGCCTTCTCCTACGGCCAGCCCATCACCACCTGTACCACCACCAGCGGCTCACTGTGCCTGAACGAGCATGTCACCTTGCAATACCAGTGTCGTGGCATCGCCAACGTACCGACTTCAGCCGCCTATTATTAATTTCACGCCGGTTTATTCCGGCGTTATTATTACCAATAATTTAATCGTTATATTTATGCCAATGCGTGTTATTCCCATTCGCATTATTATATAAATGTTTTTATATTTACCTTTTGCAAATAAATTAATAACAATTTATAGTGCCGCTGTAATTAAATCGTAACGTATTATTCCTGGAGCGAAAACATGCTTAAAGCGGCAATGATCGAGAAATTAAATGAGCAGATGAATCTCGAACTCTATTCTTCTCTGCTGTATCAGCAGATGAGTGCCTGGTGTAGCTTCAACAGTTTTGAAGGCGCAGCTGCCTTTTTACGCCGCCACGCGCAGGAAGAGATGACGCATATGCAGCGTCTGTTTGACTACCTGACCGATACCGGTAGCCTGCCACGCATTAATAGCATTCAGTCACCGTTTGCCGAGTACGCCTCACTGGACGAACTGTTCCGC
This sequence comes from Kluyvera ascorbata, assembly GCA_016939855.1. Classification (GTDB taxonomy): domain Bacteria; phylum Pseudomonadota; class Gammaproteobacteria; order Enterobacterales; family Enterobacteriaceae; genus Kluyvera; species Kluyvera ascorbata_C. The sequence continues at coordinate 2,065,569 of CP070603.1, read as the reverse complement.
GTCACCTACGAACATGAACAGCTGATCACCGCTCAAATCAACGAGCTGGCGCATGCGGCGATGACCAATCAGGATTACCCGACCTTTAATTTCCTGCAATGGTATGTGGCTGAGCAGCACGAAGAAGAGAAACTGTTTAAATCCGTTATCGATAAGCTGACGCTGGCGGGTAAAAGCGGTGAAGGCCTGTACTTTATTGATAAAGAGCTGGCCACGCTCGATACACAAAATTAATTCTCGTGCAGCGGCGTATTACACGCCGCTGCCGATTAATGACGGCAAATTTTACTTTCGGCCGTCGTAAAGCCCGATTCCCGCGGAATAAATTTTCCTTTCTTATGCAGAAATGCGACCAGCTCGGCAGCACTCATATTTTCTGCTGAACAAGTATGAAAACGCGCCTGCTCGCCAAAGCGGGCATGAATGGCCGCTTCCAGACTTTCAATACTGTACTGTTCATCTGAATCAATCATCATATTCAGCACTTCATGACCGTGAATAGATTCCATTATTCCTCCTGTAAAAACGTCACCATAAACTGCATTTACTTTGCATGTTTTGCGCTAGCGCAGCTTTTCCCGCGCTGAATGAATACGTAAATAATTTTGTACACCCACTGTAATTCAGATTTGACGAAACGAGAGGTTTCACATACTCTGCGCGGCATCTTTAGTCGTTAATCTGTTCTGAAGTAGAGGAAAGCGTGAAAAACCGTACCCTGGGGAGTATTTTAATCGTAGCCGGCACCACGATTGGCGCAGGAATGTTGGCGATGCCGCTGGCATCCGCAGGCGTCGGTTTTGGCGTTACCGTGCTGCTGCTGGCTGGCCTGTGGGCGCTGATGTGCTACACCGCCCTGCTGTTGCTGGAAGTTTACCAGCACGTACCTGCCGACACTGGCCTCGGGACACTGGCATTACGCTACCTCGGTCGCTATGGCCAATGGGCGACCGGTTTTAGCATGATGTTCCTGATGTATGCGCTGACCGCGGCCTACATCAGCGGCGCGGGCGAACTGCTGGCCTCCAGCCTGAGCCAGTGGTTCAGTATGGATATGCCGCCATCGCTCGGCGTACTGCTGTTTACCGCCGTCGGCGGTCTGGTGATTTGTATCGGCACCTCGCTGGTCGATCTGTTTAACCGCTTCCTGTTCAGCGCCAAAATCATCTTTTTGGTCGTCATGCTGATACTGCTGCTGCCGCACATCCATAAAATCAATCTGATGACGCTGCCGCTGGAGCAAGGGCTGGCGCTCTCCGCCATCCCGGTGATCTTCACCTCGTTCGGTTTCCACGGCAGCGTGCCGAGTATTGTCAGCTACATGAACGGCGATATTCGTAAACTGCGCGGCGTGTTTGTTATCGGCAGCGCCATCCCGCTGGTCGCCTATCTGTTCTGGCAGCTTGCCACGCTCGGCAGCATTGACTCACCGGTGTTTAGCGCGCTGATGGAGCAACACACCGGCTTGAACGGTCTGCTGCTGGCCATTCGTGAAGTGGTGGCCTCACCGCACGTTGAACTCGCGGTGCATCTGTTTGCCGACCTGGCGCTGGCAACCTCATTCCTCGGCGTCGCCTTAGGGCTGTTTGACTATCTGGCCGACCTGTTCCAGCGCAAAAACAGCGTGCGCGGGCGACTGCAAACCGGGGCTATCACCTTTCTGCCGCCGCTGGCCTTCGCGCTGTTTTACCCGCGCGGTTTCGTGATGGCGCTCGGCTATGCGGGCGTCGCGCTGGCGGTACTGGCGTTGATTATTCCGTCACTGCTGACGATGCAAAGCCGTAAGCATCACCCGGAAGGTGGATACCGTGTTGCCGGCGGCAAGCCGGTGCTATGGCTGGTTTTTGCCTGCGGGATTGCGGTGATTTTGATTCAGGCGGGAATTGCGATGGGGCTGTTACCGTCGGTGGGGTAAGAACTTCGTAGCCCGGCCGAGCAAAGCGACGCTGGGAGAGTTCCCGGAGTCGGCGTAAACGCCTCGTCCGGGCAACAACATTATTTTGCTAAGCAGCACTGCTTATATTTTTTGCCGCTGCCGCAGGGACATGGATCGTTACGTCCCACTTTCTGCTCGTTTTTAATCGGTTGTTTGACCGGGGCTTCTTTTGGGTTATCCATCCAGTAGTCGAACAGCGCCAGCGCCGCCGGGCTGATGTTATCGATGCTGTCGAGATACTGGTCGGCGGTAAAGGCACCCAGCGCCGTCGTTTTCTCTTCGTCACCGTGCAGGGCGATAGCGTCAAACGCCGCCTGCTGTTCTTTTGGCAGGCCGGACCAATCGGTCAGCGCCGCACCGCGCAGGTAGCCATAGCACCACTCTTCAGCGATGGTCAGCTCCTGGCCCTCTTCTTCACGGGTACCAAACAGCGGTTCAAACTGATCCGGGTAGTCGTTCAGGCGATCAGCGATGTCGCTCATATGCTGCAGCGTCAGGTTAACAAAACGATCGCGCTCGCGGTCGGTTGCCCAGTTCGGCACGTGGTCAGCCCCACCCCATACGGCGAACATCCACTCGGCGGGTTCAATCTCCAGTGGAGACGACAGAATCGCCGTCAGCATGCCGTCCAGTTCAGACACATCAATAATTGACGCATCGGTAGCATACTTTGCAATTGTCTCGTCCAGCCATTCCAGTTCGCTTTCGGTTAACGGTCCCGTTTTCATACTCTTTCTCTATCGTTGTTGATGAGGCATATCATTTAAGGCGCAATGATGCAGGAGTTTGGCGTTGAACTCCAGCGTCATTACCCTTTCCCCGGCGACATTACGCCGCCGCCAGCACGCTACGCCCCGCCCAGATACGCTTTGCGCACCTCCTGATTGCCAAGCAGCTCTTCGCCACTGCCGCTAAGGCGAATCTGGCCGTTGACCATCACGTAACCGCGGTCCGAGAGCTTCAGCGCATGGTGCGCGTTCTGCTCCACAAGAAAAATCGTCATGCCGTTGCGCGCCAGCTCGCGCAGCGTCTGGAAGATTTGTTTCACCACAATCGGCGCGAGGCCAAGGCTCGGTTCATCCAGCAACAGCAGCTTCGGGCGGCTCATCAGCGCCCGGGCAATAGCCAGCATCTGCTGCTCGCCGCCGGACATGGTCATTGCCCGCTGCTTGCGCCGCTCCTTTAAGCGGGGAAAAAGGTCGAACATGGTTTGCAGGTCTTCCGCCGCATACTGCGTTCCTACTGGGATGGTGCCCATCAGCAGGTTCTCTTCGACGGTCATATCAGGGAAAATGCGTCGTCCTTCCGGCGCCTGCGCAATACCGCCCGAGGCCACGTAGTGGGTCGATTTATGGCTGATATCGTCCCCACAGAAGAGAATTTGCCCGCCGCGAATACGCGGCTGGCCGAAAATCGACATTAACAGGGTGGATTTCCCCGCCCCGTTGGCGCCAATCAGCGAGACCGTTTCGCCTTTATTGACCTGCAAAGAGACCTGTTTTAGCGCCTGAATCACGCCATAAAACACGTCGACATCGCGAAACTCCAGCATCGGCTCGCTCATAGGCTCACCTCGTCTTCGCTGGTGCCCAGATAAGCGGCAATCACCTTTTCATCGTTCTGAATTTGCTCCGCCCTTCCCTGCGCAATCACGTCGCCGTGGTCGAGCACGATAATGTTGTCCGATATTTCCATCACCATCCCCATATCGTGTTCAATCAGCAGCACCGTTATCGCGTGGTGCTCGCGCAGGAAGCGGATAATCTTACTCAGCGCCCGGGTTTCAACCGGGTTCAGACCCGCCGCCGGTTCATCGAGGCAAATCATCTCCGGACCGGTGCACATGGCGCGCGCAATTTCCAGACGGCGCTGTTGCCCATAGGACATCTCGCCGGCCAGCCGGTTGGCGCAGTCCACCAGATCAACCACCTCCAGCCAGTAAAAGGCGCGATCCAGCGCGTCGCTTTCCGCTCGTCGATAGGCTGGCGTATTGAGCACCCCGGCAATCAGGTTGCGGTTGACCTGCATATGCTGTGCCACCAGCAGGTTTTCAATCACCGACATTTCGCGGAACAGGCGGATATTCTGAAACGTTCGCGCCAGCCCCGCCCGGTTAACCAGATGGGTGCCGCCAAACATTTTGTAGAACAACCGCTGGCCGAACTGCGCCGGGTTAATCCAGTCACCGGGTTGAAACTTCTGCCCGAGGATCTGAATCACGTTGGTGGTTTTATTGCGGGTATTGAACAGAATCTTGCCGCCGGAGGCCTTATAAAAGCCGGTCAGGCAGTTAAATACCGTGGTTTTCCCCGCGCCGTTCGGACCAATCAGCGCGGTGATAGACCCGCGCTTAACCTCAAGGTTAACGTCGTTCAGCGCCTTGATGCCGCCAAAATGCATCATTAAGTGCTCGACGCTCAGAATCACGTCCTGGCTCATGGCGCGACTCCTTTACGCACGGCAAAACCGCTGCGGTTAATACGAATCAGGCCGCGCGGCCGCCAGATCATCATCACCACCATCAATACGCCAAACAGCAGCACGCGATATTCGGCAAAGCTGCGCAGCAGTTCCGGGGTGACGGTTAAGACAAATGCCGCCAGCACCACGCCGATGGTCGAACCCATGCCGCCCAGCACCACGATGGCGAGGATCAGCGCCGACTCAAAAAAGGTGAACGAGGTCGGATTGACGAATCCCTGATAGGTCGCGAAGAACACCCCGGCGATACCCGCCGTGGAAGCGCCGAGCGTAAACGCCGACAGCTTCACCAGCACGTGGTTAAGCCCCATTGAACGGCAGGCAATTTCATCTTCACGCAGCGCTTCCCACGCGCGGCCAATCGGCATTCGCGTCAGACGATGTTTGATGTACAGCACCAGCAGCACCACCAGAACCAGCACCGCATAGATAAAGATAAACTTGAGATTAGGGTTATAGGTGAGATGGAAAAACTCGTGGAACGGCACACCGCCCTCTTTCGCCCGACGGCCAAACTCCAGGCCGAAGAACGTTGGCGGCGGTGCCGATACGCCGTTCGGGCCACCGGTAAAGCTCAACCAGTTATTGAGCACCAGACGGATGATCTCCCCGAAGCCTAGCGTCACGATAGCCAGGTAATCACCGTGCATTCGCAGCACCGGGAAGCCAAGCAGCGCGCCGGCGGCGGCGGCCATCAGCGCCGCAATCGGCAGCATCGACCAGAAGCCCAACCCAAGATACTGATACCCCAGCGCCAGCCCGTAAGCGCCAATGGCGTAGAAGGCGACGTAGCCCAGATCGAGCAGCCCCGCCAGCCCAACCACGATGTTCAGCCCCAGACCAAGCAGCACGTAAATAAGCCCGAGGATTGCCACCGTCAGCACATATTTTGTCGCCACGAACGGGAAGCAAACCGCCAGCGCCAGTATCAGCGGGATAACCCAGCGCAGGCTGCTTTTATAGTCCGGCGAGCGGACGTACACCCCGGAGCTATCCCCCTCAAAGCGGGCGCTAAAGCGCCTGCCTATCGCAGTCATCAACAGCGCGCTTAAGGCAAAGCGCCCGATCATCACCGCCGCGACAATCCACACCAGCCGCTGGCCGTTAAAGTTGAAGCTGTAGCCGTCCAGCACCACGCCCACAATGGGGCCAAAGATAATCAGCGCCACCAGGCCTGCGAAAATCGCATCTAGTACGCAGCGCTTAAGAGAAAAACCGTCGTGTACGGCCGTTGAATGCGTCATGTTCGGCTCCTACACTTTGGCGACAATCGGGCGGCCAAGCAGCCCCTGCGGACGGAAAATCAGAATCACCACCAGCAGACCAAAGGAGAAGACGTCCTTGTAGTCGGTGTTCACCAGCCCCGAAAACTGCGCTTCGGCCACGCCAAGCAGCAGCCCGCCGAGCATCGCTCCCGGCAGCGAACCAATGCCGCCCAGCACCGCGGCGGTGAAGGCCTTAATACCGATGATAAACCCGGCATAGAAATCAAAGGTGCCGTAGTTCATGGTGATAAGCACCCCCGCCAGCCCCGCCATTGCCGCGCCGATAACGAACACCAGCGAGATAATCCGGTCAGTATTGATGCCGAGGATGGACGCCATTTTGCGATCCTGCTGCACCGCGCGGCACATGCGCCCAAGGCGGGTATGGCCGATTATCCAGGTCAACAGCAGCATGCCCGCAAACGAGGCCAGCAGAATAAAGATTTTGGTATAGGTTATCTGCACGAAGCCTTCGCCAATATGCAGACGCAGCACGCCGTCGAGCATCGTCGGTACGCCCTGTTGGCGTGGCCCCTGACTGATTTGCGCGTAGTTTTGCAGGATGAGCGACATGCCGATGGCGGAAATCAGCGGTGCAAGTCGCGTCGAGTTACGCAGCGGTTTATAGGCGATGCGCTCAATCGTCCAGCCGTAAACCCCCGTCACCACGATGGTAAACACCAGCGTGCCCAGGATCAGCAATGGAAAAGAGTGCAGACCAAAAAAGGAGAGCAGCGCCAGACCGATGGCGCAGAGATAGGCCGATATCATATACACTTCGCCGTGCGCGAAGTTAATCATGCCGATAATGCCGTAAACCATGGTGTAACCAATGGCTATCAATCCGTAGACGGAACCTAGCGTCAATCCATTGACTAACTGTTGCAGGAAGAATGTCTCCATCATCGCTCACTCATGTTGTGCCATCTATTATTGAGCGCCGGGATGGGAGCATCCCGGCGCTGAGCGTGATTCCGTCTCGTTACTCGACTTCCTTGTACTTGCCCTGGTCATCCCATTGGTAGACCACGTAATCCGAGACCTTCAGGTCCCCTTTGCTGTCCCAGGCTTTTTTACCCATCACCGTCTCAACCGGGTTGGCTTTCAGCCAGGCGCTGGCTTTTGCAGAATCAGCACCACCGGTGGCTTTGAACGCGGCGGCAATGGCCTGAATAGAGGCGTAGGAGTAGAGGGTGTAGCCTTCCGGCTCAAATTTATTGGCGCGGAATTTCTCGATAACCGCTTTGCCGTCCGGGATCAGACGAGGATCTTTACCGAAGGTCATATAGATGCCCTTGGTGTACTGCGGCCCGCCTGCGGCGGTGACCATCTCTTCGTTGACGATGCAGTCACCGGAGAAGAATTTCGCCTGCACACCCTGCTCACGCATTTGACGCACCAGCGGGCCGGCTTCCGGGTGACAGCCACCGAAGAACACCACGTCCGGCTTCTGCGCACTAATTTTGGTCACGAGGGCGTTAAAGTCTTTTTCCCCACGCGACAGACCTTCATACATCACATCCTTGACGCCACGTTTTGCCAGCGCGGCACGAGTGGCATCGGCCAGACCCTGACCGTAGGTGTCTTTATCGTGGATGATCACCACGCGTTTGGCCTTCAGCTTATCAATAATGAAATCGCTGGCGACGCCGCCCTGCTGGTCATCGCGGCCACACATGCGGAACATGTCGTTCATCCCACGTTCGGTAATGAGTGGATTGGTTGAGCCTGGAGTAATGGCAAGAATACCTGCGTCGTTATAAACCTCTGATGCGGGCATGGTGGAAGAAGAGCAGAAATGACCGACGACGGCCTGCACTTTATCCTGATCGACCAGCCGGTTAGCAACCGATACGGCCTGTTTGGGTTCGCAGGCATCATCCCCCTGCACCAGCTTAATTTTTTCGCCGTTTATCCCACCGGCAGCGTTGATATCCGCTGCTGCCTGGGTGGCACCATGCCAGTATTGATCGCCATAGGTGGCGTTAGGACCCGTGAATGGCCCCGCAACACCGATGACGATATCGGCCTGGGCGGAAAACGCCGTCACCAGACAACCTGCCAACACAAGAGAAAGCGGACTTTTTATCAATTTCAGCGACATTATTATCTACCTTAGCAAAAGAGGTTTATGCATAGCGGTGTGAAGCCGAACGGCTGGCGCGAGCACCGAACAAACGACATCCTGACAATATCCTGCTGATAACGGCGAGGTTTCCTTACGCTTTTCAGGCCAAATCATTAAGCAAAATGGTTGCCAACTTTGCGCACCCTTGCTCGGATTTAGACAATTTTGAGTATAGAGTGCGCGTATAAGGCCTCTGCCTCGGCGCGGTGAAATTACGGCGGGGATCACATCTCCTTAACAATAAAGTACATAAATAATGCAATAGTCACGCTTTGTGCATTTTTGTAGCAAAATGGGCGGGTTATGTTAGCTGATGGTGCAACGCGGGATTTTTGATGGGGCAACGGGAATAAAAGCATTCAGCCTAACCCGTTGTCTTGTCGTTGCAGTATTAGCGCGTATCTTCATTGATATCGGCGCTTTTCTTGTTCTACGCTAATAGAAAGCACACGAAGGAATGACTCCAGATACATTTTGCATCCGCAATCTTTTGTTTTAATATTTTGTTTTTACAAATAATGGCGTGAAAAATGATGATGATAACCGAGGCCGATAAACAGATCCTTTCCGTTTTTGACTTTGACGGAACGCTGACCCGGCACGACAGCTTTATCCCTTTTTTAAAATTTGCCTTCGGTCGTCGTCAGTTTGCCCGCAAGATGCTGCGCCTCGTGATCCCTTCATTGCAGTGTTTCCGTCGTCGCCTCACCCGCGATGAGCTCAAGGAAGTGTTAATCACCACTTTCCTGGCTGGCCGCGATGAAAAATGGGTACAGGATAAAGCGGAAGCCTACTGCCAGAAGTCGTGGAAAAAGCTGATGCGCCCAGCGGGGCTTCTGGCGGTTGCCGCAGAGGTCGCAACCGGTGCCGAGGTGACGCTGTGCTCGGCTTCGCCGATGATTGTCCTGCGCCCTTTCGCTGATAAGCTGGGCATTAAGCTGATTGGCACCGAGCTGGAAAGCAAAGACGGTGTATTGACGGGGCGGATCGTCGGGCATAACTGCCGGTGTATTCATAAGATTAACCGCCTTGAAGCGGTTTACGGTCCGCTCAATCAGTATCATATCCGCGCATGGGGCGATACGCGCGGGGACTATGAACTGTTGGCGACGGCCAGCGATGCTCACTGGCAGCATTTCCAATCAAGCTGGTCGCGTAAGAAAAACCCAATTGCGCGGTTTCGCAGCGAGTTTATGAAAGAGTTAACCTGATTTCCCCCCGGTGAAATCACCGGGGCGTAATTCATCCATTCTTTTCGTCTTCGCCCGATTTCTCCGGGAACAGCACGCTGGCAAGGATACCCAGTGCCAATACGCCCAGCACTACATAAAGGCTGGTTGTCGCGCTCAGGCTATAACCGTGGTGCCAGATATGGTCGGTGGCGTTCAGCCCCAGCTTAATCGCAATAAAGAACAGCAGCAGGATTATCGCCTTCTCCAGATGCACCAGATACTGCTTCAGCGCCTCGAGAACAAAGTAGAGCGTACGCAGACCGAGGATGGCGAACATCATCGCGCTATAGACAATCAAGGGTTCGCGACTGACGGCAATGATCGCAGGCACAGAGTCAAAAGCGAACATCACATCAGACAGCTCAACAACCGCGACGCACAGCAGCAGCGGCGTGGCATAACGCGCGGCTTTCATCCCGCGCCCCATCATCACGTCGCGGTTTTCCAGCTTGGCCAGTTCCTCATCCACTTCTTTTTGATTCAGCAAGAAGGCATGCCCTTTCAGCTTCGGCCAGATAGGAAAAAACCGTTTCACAAGGCGATACGCCAGATGCTGTGAGTAGTCCTGAATTTCATCACTCTCATCTTTGCTTTTAAGCATCATTACTGCCGTCCACGCCACGATCAGCGCAAACACCACCTCGACGTACGGCCCGAGGCTAAGCAGGCCGGTACCAATAGCAACAAAAATGCCGCGAAATACAATCGCCCCAACAATCCCCCAGTAGAGCACACGGTGTCGGAAACGGTCCGGAACGGCAAACCAGGAGAAGATAGCCATCATGACAAACAGGTTATCTACCGAGAGCACCTTCTCAAGCGCGTATCCGGTGATAAACAGGCTCGCGACTTCGGCACCATGATGAAAATATAAGAAACTGGCGAAGACCATGGCCACAATGACCCAGAAAATGGACCAAAGCGCGGCACTCTTCAGCGATATCGGTTTGTCATGGCGATGCATAAACAGATCGATAGCAATAGCCCCTACCGATAACGCGACAAATACCAGAACTGTTTCGGCCGGAAAGCCAATGTGTGTGGAGTCCATTATTTATTCCTGAACGATATCAGTCCGCGGGAGCATCCCACTGGGAAAAACCTGATAAGCATAACGCAGCTCCAGGATTTTACCCGTGCGATTTTAATATGAAAATCAATGTCTGGAACGCAATTCGAACCCGCCAGCGTAAACGTTCATTGTCCCCGTTGTCAGTCCGCTCAGGTTTACCGTCCTGGTCGCAACATAACGTCAAAAGCGCTGTTGGTAGTGCACAACCGCATCGTTTATAGCAATATCCCTGCTTCCCGGTTGGCATTCGCTATTATCAGGATTACCCTAAACTAAGCGGTGATACCTGTTGTCACGGTTCACCTTCTGCAAGTGTTGATTTACACGAGAGAACGCTATGGAATTAAAGGATTATTACGCCATTATGGGCGTGAAACCGACAGACGATCTCAAGACAATCAAGACCGCCTATCGTCGACTTGCCCGTAAATATCATCCTGATGTCAGTAAAGAGACTGACGCGGAGGCCCGGTTTAAAGAGGTTGCTGAAGCCTGGGAAATACTGAGTGATGAGCAGCGACGCGCCGAGTACGACCAGCTGTGGCAGCACCGCAACGATCCACAGTTCAGCCGTCAATTCCAACAAGGAGAGAATCAAAGCTACAGTGCCGAAGAGTTCGACGATATCTTCTCCTCCATTTTTGGTCAGCATGCGCGCCAGCGCCCTGCCAGCCGCGGGCACGACATCGAAATTGAAGTTGCCGTATTCCTCGAAGAAACGCTTGCTGAGCATAGCCGCACTATCAGTTACAACCTGCCGGTCTACAATGCATTCGGCATGGTTGAACGTGAAATTCCCAAAACGCTAAATGTGAAAATTCCGGCTGGGGTCGGTAACGGTCAGCGTATCCGTTTGAAAGGCCAGGGTACCCCCGGCGAAAACGGTGGGCCAAACGGTGATTTGTGGCTGGTTATCCATATTGCGCCGCATCCGCTGTTCGATATCGTTAATCAGGATCTGGAAGTGGTCGTTCCTCTCGCGCCATGGGAAGCCGCGTTGGGCACGAAAGTTACCGTTCCGACGCTAAAAGAGAGCATCCTGCTGACCATTCCGGCGGGAAGCCAGGCCGGGCAGCGACTACGCATTAAGGGCAAGGGTCTGGTCAGTAAAAAACATACCGGCGATTTGTATGCGGTGATCAAAATAGTCATGCCGCCGAAACCTGACGATGCCAGCGCCGCCCTGTGGCAACAGCTGGCGGATGCACAAAAGACCTTTGATCCACGCAAAGAGTGGGGGAAAGCATAATGGCTAACGTCACCGTCACCTTTACCATTACCGAATTTTGTCTGTACACCGATGTATCAGAAGAGGAGCTCCATGAGATTATCGGCTTAGGGGTGATTGAGCCTCATGAAAACCAGACGTTTGACGACCATGCGCTGACCGTAATGCGTCGCGCGGTGCGCCTGCGTCAGGAGCTGGAACTTGACTGGCCGGGAATTGCCGTTGCGCTAACGTTGCTGGAGGAGAATGCGCAGTTACGTCAGGAAAACCGCCTGCTGCGCCAGCGGCTGTCTCGCTTTAACAGCCATCCTTAGGGTGTCAGGGCCAGCAGCGGGCTGGTCCTTTTATTATCCCCTACCCACTCTTAATGACATTGCTCAGCATATGGCATAGCG
>CP070603.1:2045726-2053696 GCA_016939855.1 Kluyvera ascorbata | reverse complement strand
AAAGCGGCCAGGTTCTTTATGCCAGAAGCGGCACGTTCGATTCGACGTTGACAGGCTGGAGATTGCAACTTAATGCACTACGTGAGCACAGGATATGAACAGGGCGTGAATTGCAGGCACAAAAAAACCACCCGTAGGTGGTTTCACGACACTGCTTATTGCTTTGATTATTCTTTTGTTTCCCATGGTAGCCGGAGTGGGACTTGAACCCACACAGCGCGAACGCCGAGGGATTTTAAATCCCTTGTGTCTACCGATTCCACCATCCGGCCAGGGAAAAAAGTGGAGGCGCGTTCCGGAGTCGAACCGGACTAGACGGATTTGCAATCCGCTACATAACCGCTTTGCTAACGCGCCTTTGAATCTTAAACACCCGCAATTGCCGATGCTTTTAATTTGGAGCGGGAAACGAGACTCGAACTCGCGACCCCGACCTTGGCAAGGTCGTGCTCTACCAACTGAGCTATTCCCGCWTTATCAAGTTGATTTGCTAACCACTTGATTTTGCTATCGTCTGGCAATCAGTGCTGCCGTTCGATGCGTTGCATTCTACTTATCTGACGCGGTGAGTCAACGGTATTTTTCGCAACTTTGTGCCGTTTGCTGAAAATTACGCCGAAACGATCACTCTTGAAGCAAATCACCGCGTGCAGCGTTCAAATATTGCAGCATTGACCACAGCGTCAGCACCGCCGCAACCATGAATAACGCGATACCGGCCCACTCAACCCAGATATTTGGACGCCACAGCATCCAGACCAGCGCTGCCATCTGTGCGGTGGTTTTAACCTTGCCAATCCAGGAGACCGCCACGCTGCTGCGTTTACCGAGTTCTGCCATCCACTCACGCAGCGCAGAGATAATAATCTCACGAGCAATCATGGTCGCCGCCGGTAAGGTCACCCACCAGGTGTGGTAGTGCTCGGCCACCAGCACCATCGCAATCGCCACCATCACTTTATCGGCGACAGGGTCGAGGAAGGCGCCGAAACGGGTACTTTGGTTCCAGCGGCGCGCAAGATAGCCATCAAACCAGTCGGTTACCGCCGCAATGAAGAAGATCAGCGCACAAACAAATGGCGCCCAGACGAACGGAAGGTAGAACGCCAGCACGAAAAATGGAATCAGGATGACGCGGAACAACGTAAGCAATGTAGGAATATTATATTGCATGGCGAGGTAACTATCTGTTGTCAGTAAATATTAGCCCTATGTTGCTACAGAGCCCCTAATGTTTCAACGAGTAGAAGATCTTTTCTGCGAGCCCGACCGAGATTCCCGGCACTTTTGCAATATCTTCAATGCTTGCCTGTTGCAAACCTTGTAGTCCGCCCATGTATTTCAGCAGCATCTGACGGCGTTTTGGCCCCACGCCTTCGATGGTCTCCAGCGAACTGGTGCTTTTAACCTTAGCGCGTTTCTTACGGTGCCCGGAAATCGCATGATCGTGTGATTCGTCGCGAATATGCTGAATGACGTGCAGCGCCGGAGAATCTGGCGGCAGGCTGAAGCCCTCGCCTTCCGGCTCAAAGAACAGCGTTTCAAGACCGGCCTTACGGTCGCTCCCTTTTGCCACGCCCAGCAGCAGAGGATGGTTTTTATCCCACGGCACGTTAAGCTCGGCGAATACCGCTTTCGCCTGCCCCAACTGCCCTTTCCCGCCGTCTATCAAAATCACGTCAGGAATTTTACTGTCATCAATCGCTTTACCGTAACGACGGCGCAGCACCTGGTTCATCGCCGCATAGTCATCGCCCGGAGTGATCCCGGTGATATTATAGCGGCGATATTCCGCACGCAGCGGACCGTTAGCATCAAACACCACGCACGAGGCAACGGTTTGTTCCCCCATGGTGTGGCTGATGTCAAAACATTCCATACGTTTGATGGCAGGCAGCTTAAGCTCGGCGGAAAGCGCCTGCAAACGTTGATGAACGGTAGACTGCTGAGAAAGCTTAGTCGACAGCGCCGTCACCGCGTTGGTTCGCGCCAGCTTCAGATAGCGAGCGCGATCGCCGCGGGGTTTAGTTTGCACCTGAATCCGTCGCCCGGCCAGCTCCGATAGCGAATCGGCCAGCAGGGTTTTATCTTTGAGCGTGAAGTCGAGCAGGATCTCGCCCGGCAGCGTGCGCATCTGGCTGCCCTGGAAATAGAACTGGCCAACGAAGGTTTCCACCACTTCACCCAGCTCAGTGTCGCTTGGTACTTTCGGGAAATAACTGCGGCTCCCCAGCACCTTGCCCTGACGGATAAACAACACGTGGACGCAGGCCATACCCGCTTCAAACGCGACGCCAATGACATCAAGGTCATCGCCGTTATTGGAGACAAACTGTTTTTCCGTCACGCGACGAACGGCCTGAATCTGATCGCGAATGCGCGCGGCCTCTTCAAACGCGAGGGTCTGGCTGGCTTTTTCCATACGCGCAATCAGCTGCGTCAGCACCTGGTCGTCCTTCCCGGCGAGGAACAAGCGCACGTAGTCAACCTGCTGCGCGTACTCTTCCTCGCTCACCAGACCTTTCACGCATGGCCCCAGGCAGCGACCAATCTGGTACTGCAAGCAGGGACGCGAGCGGTTGCGGTAAACGCTGTTTTCGCACTGGCGGATGGGGAAAATCTTTTGCAGCAGCGCCAGCGTTTCTCGCACGGCGTAGCCGTTCGGGAAAGGACCGAAATATTCCCCTTTCGCGTGTTTTGCTCCGCGATGCGTAGCCAGACGCGGATGTGCATCACCGCTCAGGAAAATAAAGGGATACGATTTATCGTCACGTAGCAGGACGTTGTAGCGAGGCTGGTAAAGCTTGATGTAGTTATGCTCAAGCAGCAGCGCTTCCGTCTCGGTATGGGTAACGGTGACATCAATCTGGGCAATCTGTGCCACCAGCGCTTCCGTTTTACGGGAGGCCACCTGGGCACGAAAATAGCTGGAAAGGCGTTTTTTGAGGTCTTTGGCTTTGCCAACGTAAATAACCGTGCCGCCGGCATCATACATACGATAAACGCCGGGCTGGCTGGTTACAGTTTTCAGAAAGGCTTTTGAATCAAAAACATCACTCACTGACTTGCTAACGACTCCGCATTGCAAAGGCCATGGCGAATTGCCAGGTGCGTCAGCTCAACATCACCGTGTATGTTCAATTTGCTAAACATACGATAGCGATAGCTGTTGACCGTTTTAGGACTCAGACTCAACTGTTCTGAAATCTCGTTCACCTTCTGGCCTTTAGTGATCATCAGCATAATCTGCAATTCACGTTCAGACAAACTGGCGAAAGGCGATTCGGTCTTTTCAGGTTCAATCTGGCTCAGCGCCATCTGCTGGGCGATATCCGAAGCAATATAACGCTGCCCGGAGAACACGGAACGAATGGCGTTGACCACCTCTTGCGGTGCAGCACCTTTACTCAGGTAGCCAGCGGCCCCCGCCTGCATGACTTTTGCCGGTAGTGGGTTTTCTGTGTGTACGGTTAACATGATGACTTTGGTGTCGACGGCGGAACGCGCAATCTTGCGCGTGGCTTCCAGGCCACCGATGCCCGGCATATTCATATCCATCAGCACAACGTCTACCGGGTTGGCACGGCACCACTTCACCGCATCTTCCCCACAGTTGGCTTCGCCGGTCACTCTAATGCCTTTTATATCTTCGAGAATGCGTCGTATCCCTGCGCGCACCAGTTCGTGGTCATCAACAAGAAGGACGTTGATCAAAGGAATAATCTCCAGAATAGGGATAACGCTACTACATCTTAATTTGTCCATACTACCGGGTTTTATATCAACTGTGAAAGTCTAAAAATGCCAGAGCATGGATTTCGATCTCGTTTTTGGAAATATTCGTGTACAGACACTGGAAAGACCTAAAAAACAATAGGATGCCCTGCGTCAAAATCAGTATGTCGGTAACAATAAACGGAGTAAACAGGCGCTTTGTCGTATATTTGATAAATAGCCCCTATAATATGTAACAACAATTAACGACGAAGGAACCATATTTAAACAATTCGTCGCTAACCGACTGTCTTCAAAACTTTAAATAATAATTAATATCAGCTCTGAGCAGCGCGCAAAAAACAGGCACTCCTTTTTTTCTCTTCGCTTGTGGTATACTGCGCCGCTTTCATCATCCGGATCGCGCATAATGCGCAGAAATTGTACGAGGCAATAAATGAGCACACCTGATTTTTCCACTGCAGAAAATAATCAAAATCTGGCCCAGGAGCTGTCCTGCCTGAAGGCAATGCTGACGCTGATGCTGCAAGCGATGGGTCAAGCGGACGCGGGACGCGTGATTATTAAAATGGAAAAGCAAATTGCGCAGTTAGAAGATGAAGCTCAGGCTGCCGTATTTTCCAGCACCGTTAAGCAAATTAAACAAGCTTACCGCCAGTAATCTAAAACCGGCTGTAGCATCACTGCTTACAGCCGGTTTGCCGTCTGGCACGCAGAACGCAGGAACGAATCAGATCAATCCAATCGCCGCCGCATAGCAGGCAATCTGCGTTTTATTAGGCGCATTAAATTTCTTCTGCATGTTCTTCTGATGGAAATTTACCGTATTCTCCGATATCGCCAGAATAATCGAAATCTCCGCTGACGTTTTTCCTTCTGCCGTCCATTTCAGAATTTCTAATTCCCGTTTACTGAATTTCATTTCCCGCGGCATGACCATTTCGTCTTCGACGCGTAATAATGCCAGCAGGCTCATTTCCAGCAATATTTGCAATCGTAGCGCTATTTCATCTTCATCACGAGGATGACGCGCCACGCGCGTACGTGATACCGACAGGAAACCATGCGCATGGTTTGGTAACATCAGACACTGTGTCGCACCGGTTTGCAGGCCGTGATTACGTGCGGCGTTCCACAATTCCTGAGCATCGCTGAACAGCTCGTCATTCCAGCGCAGATGGCCCAGTGAGAAGTTATCCGGCTTCAGTACCGGATCGATAGCCATATAGTTTGCCGACTTATAATGCGACATCCAGGCATCAGGATAGGTGGTGAACACCGATATTCTGGGCCGGGTAAAAGGTACCGGATGGCGAACGCACAAGGCGAAGAAATCATATTCCAGATATTCAGTTTGCTGCTGTAAGAGCGCATATATCTGGTCGCTTGCCGAGGCTGCCTGGAAAAGTTGCAGCATTTCCCGCCGCCAGCTGAAAAAATCATCGTCTCCCATAACTACGAGAAACCCCCTGATCAATAATCATTTTTATGAATACAGAAACCTAACACATAAATCTTATTTATATGTATAAAATATCACGCTTCGGCAAAATAATCCTAATTTGCCCTATTTCTGCAACGGATGGCGCAGAATTACTGCTGCCAGGCTATTTTCACGTTCAACAGGCGACATAAAATCTACCTATTGATTAAGTACACTTAAGTAAAATTTTTCATTAAAACGGCGCTAATCGTTCGCATTCATCATTTGCGACGAAAAAAAAGTCATTCCGCACGTGTTCACATTATCGATGAACACGTGCGGTTAACGTTACTGCATGAGGAATTTTTCCAGGAACTGGCGCGTACGCGCCTGCTGCGGATTGGCAAACAGGGCTTTCGCTTCCCCCTGCTCAACCACGCGGCCCTGATCCATAAAGATGGCGCGGTCAGCCACATCACGGGCAAAGCTCATCTCGTGTGTGACGATAACCATGGTGCGCTTCTCTTCAGCCAGCGCACGGATGGTATTCAGCACCTCGCCGACCAGTTCAGGGTCTAGAGCGGAGGTTGGCTCATCAAACAGAATAACGTCAGGCCGCATCGCCAGCGCCCGCGCGATGGCAACGCGCTGCTGCTGCCCGCCAGAAAGACGACGCGGGTAGCTCTCTTCTTTACCAGAGAGCCCCACTTTGCCAAGCAGCTCGCGCGCTCTGGCAATGGCTTCCGCTTTCGCTTCGCCCTTCACAATCACCGGTCCTTCAATAATGTTCTCCAGCACCGTCCGATGCGGGAACAAATTGAAGTTCTGGAACACAAACCCCACGTGCTGACGCAGACGACGAATCAGCCCTTTTTGCTGGCTAAGCGGTCGTGCGGCATCAATAGTCATGTCACCGACCCGGATCGTCCCGCTTTCCGGCACTTCCAGTAGGTTGATACTGCGCAGCAGCGTGGTTTTTCCCGAACCGCTCGGCCCGATAATCGCCACCACTTCGCCCTCTTTCACTTCCAGGTCGATCCCGTGCAGCACCGTCTGGCCGTGGAATTTCTTCACCAGGTTTTTGACTTCAATTGCACTCATTTTGGATCTCGCTCCTGGCGGTTAAGCTGGTTTTCAAAATAGTTCTGCAGCGCCGACAGCACCGTCGCCATCACCCAGTAAATCAGCGACGCGGCAAGATACATGGTGAACACTTCCAGCGTACGCGAGGTAATCAACTGCGCCTGACGGAACAGTTCCGGCACCTGAATGGTGGCCGCCAGAGACGTATCCTTCACCAGACTGATAAAACTGTTCGACAGCGGCGGCAGCGCCACGCGCGCGGCCTGCGGCAGAATCGCACGACGCATGGTTTGCCATGGCGTCATGCCGATACTGGCCGCCGCTTCCCATTGCCCCTTATCAATCGACGATATGGCCGCACGCAGCGTTTCTGCTGCATAGGCCGCCGTGTTGAGCGACAGGCCAATCATCGCCGATGGAATAGGGTCCAGCTCGATACCAAACTGCGGCAGGCCGTAGTAGATCATAAATAGCTGCGCAATCAGCGGTGTACCGCGAAAAATCGAGATATAGCAGCGCGCCAGCCAGCGGATGGGGGCGATGGATGAAAGGCGCATCAGCGCGAGAATGAAGCCCAGGATCAGGCCGAAAAACATCCCGCCGATACTAAGCTGTAGCGTGAAGACCGCACCTTTGAGCAGATACGGCGCGGAATCGATAACCAGTTGAATACTTTCTTGCATGAGCGCGTTCTATTTAAATGTGAGGATGATAGGCAAAGAGTGCAGGCGCACCGCCGGTATGGATAAACAGAATCGGCCCTTCGTCTTTAAAGCGCTTCTGGTTAATGCCGTCAATCAGCCCGGCCATCGCTTTGCCGGTATAAACCGGGTCCAGCAGAATGCCTTCCAGGCGTGCCAACAGCTTGACCGCTTCCATGCCGTCATCATTAGGAATGCCGTAGCCTGGCGCGAAATAGTCATCCCACAGCGTAATAGGCGCTTTGGCCGTCAGCGCAAGGCTACGGGCAATTTCCTGCTGGAGCGTTACCACTTTCGGCAGCTGATCCGCCACTTTGCGTGAGACCGTCACGCCAATCAGCTCAGCTTCTGGCATTAGCTGTTCCAGCCCTACCGCCAGACCCGCATGCGTCCCCGCGCTGCCGGAGGCTACCACCACGGATGAAATGGAAACCGCCCCTTCGCACTGCTGGGCAATCTCCAGCGCACTTTCAACGTAGCCCAACGCTCCCAGTGCGTTTGATCCGCCTACCGGAATCACATACGGACGAAAACCCTGCGCTTCAAGGCGCGTCGCAAGTTCGGCGAGCTGGGCGTTTGGGTCGGTCAGCGCGTCGCACATTTCAACCTGAGTGTTGAACAGATCCAGCAACAGGCGGTTGCCGTTGCTGAGGTAGTTTTCCGCCGTCGTGCCCATCGGGTTTTCCAGCAGCGCCACGCAGTGCAGGCCGAGCTTCGCCGCGACCGCCGCCGTCTGGCGCACGTGGTTAGACTGAATAGCCCCGGCAGTCACCAGCGTATCAGCGCCTTCGCGCAGTGCATCGGCGGCAAGGAACTCCAGCTTACGCAGCTTGTTCCCGCCCATCGCCATCGGCGTGACGTCATCACGTTTGATAAAAATATCGCGCCCGATGTAATCAGAGAAGCGCGGCAGATATTCCAGCGGCGTCGGCGCACCAATAAATTCCAGGCGTGGAAAACGGGTTAAATTTTGTAGTGACATAGCATCTCCTTAGTCTTGTTTTTATTATGCGCCCTAAATAAAAAAT
>CP070603.1:2042179-2042269 GCA_016939855.1 Kluyvera ascorbata | reverse complement strand
GAATTATTCGTCAGAGTTAATGTGCCTGCTGACATAGTGGCTCCTGAATTTTTTACAATAAAAAACCCCGCCGAAGCGAGGTTTGTGATT
>CP070603.1:2037715-2040911 GCA_016939855.1 Kluyvera ascorbata | reverse complement strand
CCACCATTAATTTCAAACGTTCCATCGGCTTTCATAATGGTGCCAGTTTTACCCTCTACATAATTTGAAGAGCGCAGCTCACCAATTTTTGCCAGCGTAATTTCGCCATACTGAATGAACCCTTCACTGACAAACATCTGCCCGTTAATGACGGCGAACGGGGAATATTGAGCATCACCTTCACCGCTCAATAGAACGAGTTGGTTAGCGTTAAACGCTATTCGCGTCACCACTGGCTGACCTGCTTCTGCAACAACGGCGACAGACATGCCAGCGCCGTAGTAAACATCGTCAATGCGAACCCCAACTTTCAGGGTATGAATCGCCGAAGCACCATCAGCATCGACAACCGCCGTCAGCTTATCTTCCAGGGTTGCCGTTATATTGCCGAACTCAGCCTGCACTGTGGTCGACAACTCAGCCATTGCTTTATCAACGCTGGCAATCGTCGTTTTCACCACCAGAATTTCGGCGCGGACTTCACCGTACTGCGCCCATTGCCGTTCGACTGTCGCGTTATTCGCCAGGGCATTCTGCAACTGCCCTTCCAGATTCTGATCAATCTGGCTGGTCAGCGCATCACCGTCTTTTGAGGTCAGGAAATCCCCGGTAATATCGCCCAGGTAATCATCGGCGTTATTGTTAGCCATGCCCCGGATCCAGCCTGTCCACCCGGACTCATTCCCGCTTTTATCGACCAGCTGCGCGCGGAACCAGAACTCCTGGCCTGCTTTAAGCCCAAGCTGGATATATTCGGATGATGGGTACGGCACGTCACTCAACAGCAGCGGATCCGACTGATCCCCGTTCGGGGTGTACTGGATTTCCGTTTTCAGGGTGTCCGACGTGTTTGCCGGGAATCCCCAGTTCAAACGGATCCCCCAGTTTATTGGCGTGGCCGCAAAACCTACCGGCTGCGGTGGATTGCCAACTTTCCCCGTTAGCGTGACCTCTTCCGAGTATCCCCACCCGGACGATATTTCCGCCGCATTGATTGCGCGAACGCGGACCAGGTATCGACCGGCATAGATAGATTCAACCTCAAAGCTGGTTGTCGAACTGCGAGGCACGTTAACCCAGTTGCCATCATCACGGCGCCACTGTGCTTCATAGGCGATAGCGTTATCAACAACCGACCAGGTCGCGCGCAACGTTTCCACACTGATACCCTGCTGCACAGTGGAATAACTCCCGATGGCAATATCAGCCGGTGCTGACTGATTGCCCGGCGGGATGACGCTTACAGGCCGTTGGTCAATGATGGCGCCAGTATCAATCCGGGCATACTTATCCGGGTCGTGCGCCGCGCCGGAGATCGTAAATGTGCCGTCGTTATTATCGGCGACACTAACAACCCGGTATTGCTGGGCGTAGAGTTCATCCGATTCGACAACCCACACGCATTCCGCCTCCGGTGTTTCACTGAATGCCGTTGTAACGGTAATCTTGTTGCCGTTTATCGCCTGAATAGTCCGGCTCTGCGCCGCGCCAGATGGAAGGTTGAGAATCAGACGATTGCCAGCAGCGGCATCAGCAACCCGGTCAAGCTCAATAACCCGACCATTTACCGAGCGGACACGCCCACCGGTCACCTTTCCGGAAAGCAGCTCATCAGCGACCGCGATGATATAGCCAGGCTGCGGGATGTTTCCATCCAGTCCAACGGAGAACGTAACTACCCGATCCTTATTGTTTGTCAGGATGCCCCAGCGTCCTTTGCGATTCGCTTCTGACTGCCGGGTGCAGCCAATCGCGGTCATTTCCAGTTGATTAAAACCGTAGCGCGCGACGAGCTTCTGTTCAAATACAGGTTCCATCGCGTCGGCGTACGCGTTGTCAGGATCTGACCAGGAGACCAGCGCGGTTGTATAACGGGTTTTTGTGGTGCTGCTGGCGTAGGTAAACAGGCCGTCGACGACGTTTGCACGCGTGTAAGAAAAATCGATATCCCGCGGCATATCGGCCAGCGCCACAATCTGATCGCCGCCCCAGTAGGTCATCCCACGGAAGATAGCGGCAAAGTCGCGCAGCACGGTGTAAGCGTCGTTCCGGTCCTGCACATACACGTTGCATGTATAGCGCGGTTCCGTCCCGTCGCCGCCCTTTCCGTCCGGTACCATCTGGTCGCAATACTGCGCGACTTCGTAGAGTGACCATTTGTCTATATTGGCAGCCGTCAGGCGATTACCGAGCCCAAAGCGGTCGCTAAGAACCAGATCGTAAAAAACCCACGCGGGGTTATCCGTCCAGGCCCATTTAAACGCCCCGGTCCAGGTGCCGAGATAGCTTCTGGTTTCCGGATCGTAGTTGTCCGGTACGCGGATGACGCGCATTTTCGGCTCACAGGAGATTTGAGGGATTGATCCATTAAACTGGCTCGAGTCGAATTCGATATAGAGCAGCGCGGTATTTGGATAACGCAGTTTTGCGTCAATCACTTCCGTGTAGCTCTGTATCGTCATGGTGTCGCCCACTTTGGCGCTGTTCGCATCCCCTGTGGTTTTACGCAAACGCAGCGTCCATGTGCTGCCTGACTGTGGTAAATCGATGCGGTGGCTACGTTCATACCCTGTGGTGGTTTTACCTGATACGCGCGTGCTTAGTACCGTTTTCCATGTGCCGCCGTCGGTCTGCAGGTCAATGGCATAGTTGATGGTGTACCCCACCAGGTCGCCGTTATCCTGCTGCTTGTAAATCGAGGGCCACTTAATGCGGAGGCGAACGGCGGAGATCAGCGTATTCGTGAAAGTGCGAGTCCATGGTGTCGCGCTGGATATTTCGGTACCCAGGCTGACTTCATTTTCAGTTCCGGGAATACCCTGAATATATTGTTGTGCCTGAGTACCGGAACGAAACTCCCACGCCACCCCACTAAAATTGGATGAACCGTCTGCATTCTCCAGCGCAGTTCCATCCAGATAAATATCCTTAGCTGTTAACCCACCAGCGAACTCCCCTTCGCCCAGGGCAATAAGTAGTTTCGCTTTTGCGACAGACTGGAGATCATCTGGCTGTTCTGTCGGTGTGCGTGAACTTGAACTGCCACCTTTACGGCCCTTAACGCTTTTCTTTTTATCCATATTGCGCCCATAAAAAAACCACCGTTAGGTGGTCAAGGAAGAGAAAGAGGAAGGATATTTATTGCTGATCTTCGACGTAAATACCCGCAGATATAATTGCTCCACCGATGCGGCGC
>CP070603.1:2036207-2036588 GCA_016939855.1 Kluyvera ascorbata | reverse complement strand
TTCATCGTTCGATCTTGCCAGTAGCCACCATACGGCACACGCTGGCTCAGATGCCCATACAGATGATGCAATAGCATATTGTTTTCCAGCAGGATCCCGGCATGGTTCCACTTATTGGCCTGCACCTGCATGATAACCATGTCGCCGGCGCGCGGCGGCCCGGCAAATTCACGGAACCCACATTCATACCAGCAATCACGGTAAAAGTTATCCGGGTACTGGTCCTCCCACCAGGGATAATCCACACGGTAATCCGTCAGTTCAATGCCATGCGTCTGCCGGAAATAGCTCATCACCAGCCCCCAGCAATCGAAATGCCCGAGCACGAACGGGCGTTCCAACAGCGGTAACTCACCGCGAGGCTGAATGGTACGGATATCC
>CP070603.1:2018519-2018595 GCA_016939855.1 Kluyvera ascorbata | reverse complement strand
TGGAGCGGTCAGCGGGAATCGAACCCGCATCATCAGCTTGGAAGGCTGAGGTAATAGCCATTATACGATGACCGCA
>CP070603.1:1999365-2002034 GCA_016939855.1 Kluyvera ascorbata | reverse complement strand
GCGACTTAAATAAAAAAAGGCGCTCTATCAGCGCCTTTTTTAAAGCATGACGATTATTCTGTCACGTCTGCCCCGAACCATTTTTCAGACAGTGCTTTCAGGCTACCGTCTTTATGCATGGCATCGATGGCACCATCAATCGCTTTCAGCAGGTCTTCGTTGCCTTTACGCAGCGCCACACCAGATTCCTGACGGGAGAATGCATCACCCGCAACAGCCAGCGTATTGTTGGTTTTCTTCACCAAATCCAACGCTGCCAGACGGTCAACCAGAATCGCGTTGATACGGCCTACGCGCAGGTCCTGGTATTTTGTTGGGTCATCATCATAGGTACGAATATCGACGCCCTGGACGTTTTTACGCAGCCACTCTTCGTAGTTGGTCCCCAGACCCACGCCGACCTTTTTACCTTTCAGGTCAGCCGCGGTTTTGATGGTATCTTCACTGCCCTTTTTCACCAGCGCCTGAATACCGGAGATGGTGTACGGAGTGGAGAAGTCATATTTCTTCTGACGCTCAGGAGAAATCGTCACCTGGTTAATCACCACGTCGATACGTTTTGAATCGAGCGACGCCAGCATCCCATCCCACTTGGTCGGTTTGAGGTCAGCCTTAACGCCCAGGTGTTTTGCCAGTTCATTGGCAAACTCCACTTCAAAGCCGGTCAACTTACCGTCATCGCCCTGGAAACTGAACGGAGGATAAGTGCCTTCCAGGCCAACGCGCAGCGTGCCGCGTTCTTTCACCTGGTTTAATAAATTCTCAGCAGCGAACGCCTGTACGCTTGCGCCAGCAACCAGCGCCACGGCCATTACGCCCATCAGCGCCTGACGACCCAGAAACTTCAGTTTCATTATACCCCCGAAAAGCATCACTTTTTTCGTAGTGTAAACTGTTCGTCCTCAATGACAAACACCCATGAGATACATCTTATTCCAATTTAATATATATCAGAGGTTTCACAGTCTGCGAAATTTTGCTCGCTGTTCAGCGGTAGGTGACGCTGAAAACGCAGGTATTTACGCAAGGCAATACGATAATTGTTGGTGCTGGTGTCCGGCAGCCAGGCCTCCAGTTTTTCATCCGCATGACGCTCAAGCAGCATCGATTGCGGAACCTGTTGGTCGACGAAATGGTTGCCAAGACGACGCAGGCGCACGACGTATTCGCGGACGGTACCCGCGCTCATGTCCGTTTGTTCGAGGAGATATTGTTTAAAGCCGATGATATTGAAGAAGGCACTCTGCTCTTTACAGTGCAGATCGCCGCAGAAGCGGCATAGCGCTGACCAGGCGCTACGTTCCTGCTGCCACGCGTTGTCATCCATCAGCGTATCCAGGCGGGAGATAGCGATTTTATTCACGATCACGCCCTGACGCACTAAGGTGATACGGTCGAGCAGTTTGTGACACTGGGCGCAATGCGTTTCGCTGTGTTTAAAGTCTTTGAGATAGCGGCTTAATGGCCGTCTTTTTACCTGCATCATTATGATAACTCCGGGTTCTCATTACATAATGCGGCATTTTTGGCGAAACTTAACGTTACTCCAACCTACGACTTACCCAGCTTTATGCGCAGACGCTTAATGGCCTGGCTGTGCAGTTGGCTGACGCGCGACTCCCCGACTTCCAGTACCGCGCCGATCTCTTTGAGGTTCAGCTCTTCCTGGTAATAGAGGGTTAACACCAACTTCTCGCGCTCTGGCAGAGCCTCAATAGCTTCCATCACGCGATGGCGAAGATCGCCTTCCAGTAGTTGATGCAGTGGGTTTTCGTGTTGATTCTCTTCCGTCACCAACTCGATGCTGTCGCCATACTCTTCTCGCCACTCATCGTAGGAGAAAAGCTGGCTGTTATTGGTATCCAACAGCACCTGACGGTATTCTTCAATCGCGATCCCCAGTCGCTGCGCGACTTCGGTTTCGGTCGCGTTTCGTCCCAGTTCCTGCTCTAGCTGTCCCAACGTCTGTGCAACTTCACGCGCGTTCCGCCGGACGCTACGCGGTACCCAATCTCGGCTGCGTAATTCGTCCAGCATCGCCCCACGGATGCGTTGCACTGCGTAAGTCGTAAATGCCGTACCTTGCAGAGCGTCATAGCGTTCAACTGCGTTCAATAAGCCGATACCGCCCGCCTGGAGCAGATCGTCCAGTTCCACGCTCGCCGGCAAACGCACCTGAAGGCGCAGCGCTTCGTGCCGCACCAGCGGCACATAGCGTTGCCATAGCGAGTGTTTATCCATTACACCTTCAGCGGTATACATTGAATTCACGATAAACAGCCCTGCATTAATATGAGTTATCGGCACGATTATCCGTTTCTATAGCCATTTTAATCGATGGAACAGTGGGGGAAATGTGGGGTTATTTGCGGAGTAAGTGAAATTTCAGCAACAAAAAAACCCCGCCGAGGCGGGGTTTGTCAGATTGAGAGCGATTAGCCCTGCAGCAGAGACAGAACCTGCTGTGGAACCTGGTTCGCTTTTGCCAGCACGGAGTTACCGGCCTGCTGAATGATCTGCGCTTTAGACATGTTGGACACTTCGGTCGCATAGTCGGCGTCCTGAATACGGGACTGCGCTTCAGACAGGTTGGTGGTGGTGTTGTTCAGGTTGGTTACCGCAGAATCCAGCTGGTTCTGAACGGCACCCAGGGATGAACGGAATTTATC
>CP070603.1:1974329-1998323 GCA_016939855.1 Kluyvera ascorbata | reverse complement strand
AAACCGTTCAGACCCAGAGTTGCGGAGTCAATTTTCTTCAGATCGATTGTGATGGTCTGGCCATCGTTCGCACCAACCTGGATCTTCATCTGGCCGTCTTTAGCCAGTACGTTCACGCCGTTGAACTGAGTCTGGTTGGATACGCGGTCAATCTCAGTCAGACGGGATTTGATTTCGTCCTGAATGGAGGACAGGTCAGATTCGGAGTTAGTGCCGGTAGAAGCCTGAACGGTCAGCTCACGAATACGCTGCAAGTTGTTGTTGATTTCAGACAGTGAACCTTCAGTAGTCTGTGCAACGGAGATACCGTCGTTAGCGTTACGTGCCGCCTGAGTCAGGCCTTTAATGTTGGAGGTGAAACGGTTAGCAATCGCCTGACCCGCTGCGTCATCCTTCGCGCTGTTGATACGCAAGCCAGAAGACAGACGCTCGATAGAACTGGACAGAGCAGACTGGTTCTTGTTGATGTTGTTCTGAGTGATCAGCGAGAGGCTGTTGGTATTAATGACTTGTGCCATGATTCGTTATCCTATATTTCAAGTCGTTGATTACGTAATGGGTTTTCACCCGTCGGCTCAATCGCCGTCAAACTTGTTATCGTCTGCTGTAAAACAACCTTTAGAATTTTTTTCACCAATCCCGCATTTTTTTAGCCGTCGAAATACTCTTTTCTGTTGCGCTTATTCTCGCCATTAAAAAAAAACAATTAAGCGTAAACTTTGACGCATTCAGGCCGATAACCCAGACATTCATTATACGTGTCGACACATTTAAGGAATAAAAATGGCAAGCATTTCTTCATTGGGAATCGGATCGGGCCTGAAGCTGAGCGACATTCTGGACAGCCTGACGGCAGCGGAAAAAGCCACGCTGACGCCAATTACCACTCAACAAAGCTCTTACACTGCCAAGCTTAGCGCCTACGGCACGCTGAAAAGTTCACTGGAAGCGTTCCAGACCGCCAACACGGCACTGTCTAAAGCGGACCTGTTTACCGCGACCACAACGACCAGTTCCAGCACCGCATTTAGCGCCACCACCACCGGTAGCGCCATTACTGGTAAATACACTATTAGCGTAACTCAGTTGGCACAGGCGCAAACGCTGACCACTAACGCAACACAGGCTGACAACAAAACAGCTATCGCCACCAGTGATAGTGTCCTGACTATTCAGCAGGGCGGCGACAAAAAGCCAGTGACAATTGATATCAGCGCGGCAAACTCCTCATTAACCGGGATCCGCGATGCCATCAATAACGCCAAAGCGGGCGTCAGCGCCAGTATCATTAACGTCGGTGGTGCCTACCGTCTGTCAATCACCTCTAACGACACCGGCAAAGATAACGGCATGACGCTGAGCGTCAGCGGCGACAGCGCGTTGCAAAGCTTTATGGGTTATAACGGCACCAATGGCGCTGCTGGCAATGGTATGACCGAGAGCGTAACGGCGCAAAACGCCAAACTGACGGTAAACAACGTTGCCATCGAGAACAGCAGCAACACTATCAGCGATGCGCTGGAAGACATTACGCTGAATCTCAATGACGTGACCAGCGGTAACCAGACACTGACCATCACCCAGGATACGACAAAAGCGCAAACTGCGATTAAAGCGTGGGTAACGGCCTATAACGCTTTACAGGATACCTTCAGCAGCCTGACTAAATACACTGCGGTTGACCCAGGTGCAGACAGCCAGGATACCAGCAACGGCGCATTAATTGGCGACACCACGCTGCGCACCATTCAGACCCAGTTAAAAAGCGCGTTGAGCAACACGCTGAGCTCTTCAACTTATAAAACGCTGGCCCAGATTGGTATCACCTCAGATGCAAGCACCGGTCAGTTGGACGTCGATGACGACAAACTCAGCGCCGCACTGAAAAAAGATTCATCTGCCGTCGGCACGCTTATCGTCGGTGACGGCAAAAAAACCGGTATCACCACCACACTTGGCACCAACATGACCAGCTGGCTCTCCAGCACCGGGATCATTCAGGCTGCTAAAGATGGCGTCAGTAAAACGCTGAATAAACTGACCAAAGACTATAACAACGCCAGCGACCTTATCGATCAGAAAGTCGCGCGTTATAAAGAACAATTTACCCAACTGGACGTATTAATGACGTCGTTAAACAGCACAAGCAGCTATTTAACACAGCAGTTTGAATCCACCAGCAGTTCCAAGTAATTATTCTTAATCGGGAGAAACATCATGTACGGGGCCCAAGCAACAAAAGCCTACGCACAGATTGACGTAGAAAGCGCAGTGATGAGCGCCAGCCAGCAGCAGCTAGTCAGCATGCTGTTCGACGGCGCGCTGAGCGCGCTTATCCGCGCCCGCCTGTTTATGCAGGACGGCAATCTGCAGGGAAAAGGTCTTTCTCTGTCGAAGGCAATTAATATCATCGAAAACGGCCTGAAAATGGGGCTGGATGAAAAGAGTCATGATGAACTGACGCAGAACCTGTTAGCGCTTTACGCCTATATGGTAAGACGACTTTTACAGGCTAATCTGCGCAATGACGCTGGCGCCGTTGAAGAGGTTGAACACCTCATGCGCAATATCGCCGATGCCTGGAAGGAATCTCTCCTTACGCCTAATTTGATTCAGGACGCCGTCTAATGAGCCATGCACCGCATCTTTATCTCTCGTATCAACAGCTGGTTGAAAAAAGCAACAGGATGCTGCGACTTGCCACGGAAGGATTGTGGGACGAACTGATTGCCAGTGAAATGGAATACGTTAATGCGGTGCAAAAGATTGCTCAGTTAACCCAGCTAAGTGAACCGTCCGACCCGGTTCAGGAGCAGCTTCGTCCCCTGCTGCGCAAGGTACTGGATAATGAAAACACCGTAAAACGTCTGCTACAAGCGCGTATGGATGAGCTGGCAAAACTGGTGGGGCAATCGTCGATACAAAAGTCGGTGATGTCGACCTACGGTAAACAGGGGGGTCACGTGCTGGTTCCCCAGGATAATGCCGACCTTAACCATTGATGATATTCACTCCGCCACGCTACGTGCCGGAGTGATTGTTTTTTATGGCAGTACTGACGGCAGCGGCGTTTTCGCCAGCGCAGCCGCACATTCCACCGTTGGGCGTTCGACGCGTTGCAGCGTCATGCCGTCATATTTCAGCGTGTTACCGTCGCGCTCAACCGCGTAAACGTCCAGCTTATTCGTCACGTTATAAACGTCGTTATCTTTCAGCGTCAGTTTCCCCGGAAGTGCAATCACTCGCTGCCACTGGCGGCAGTCCATCGTATCGCCATCACGAGTCACAATCAGGCTGCCTATCGCCTCCGGGCTCACCAGCGCACGCTGCGGCCCCACCGACTGCCAGTATCCAGCCAACCCCGCCGGAGCCGGTGCTTTTACAACGGCGGAGTAATCGGTGATTTGCGCACAGCCCGCCAACGTTAACAGCGCCGCCACAATGGCTAATTTTTTCATTATTCGTCCTGTTCCGGGAGAAAAAAACAGAAACATTATAGCGTTAAACCGATGACCGTTTCACGGTAATTGACCATTGCAGTGGGCGTGCTGCGATAAAAAGCGCGAACGCTGGGGATAGGAAGAGAAAAGTGAAGGAAAAACATAAATCARCGGTAGGCCGGATAAGCGAAGCGCCATCCGGCAWMRCCYGWRCARATTGCCGGATGGCGGCGTAAACGCCTTATCCGGCCTACGGACGAAATATTACACTTGCATGCCCATCACTTCCTGATACGCACTCACCAGCTTATTGCGCACCTGAATCCCCATCTGCAGCGACACCGACGCTTTTTGCAGATCGGTCATAACATCGTTCAGCGCAATGCCTGGCTCACCCAGCGAAAACTTCTCCGCCTGCGCTTTCGCGCTGTTTTGCGTCTCGCTCACGCGATCCAACGCGGCGTGAAGCTGCCCGGCAAAGCTGATGCTTGGTTGCGTATCCACGCTCTGATTGCGTGCCATTGCCGCCGTGGCTTGCAGCTGTGACAGAACACCCTCAATACCCTGAATCGCCATATGAACTCCCGGATTGTATTTAACCTGGGAACGAGCTTACCAGTTTGTCAATAAGATAAAGGCGCTAAATAGCACCATAAAAATGGGTTATTTGGCCCATCAAAAATCCTAAAGAAACAAATAATGGCATAGCTATCTTTATGAGTTCTGACCTGGGAGTCTGCTTTGTTTTCGTTAACGTTTAACGCCATTGATCAGGATCGACGAGGTGCGCAATGAGCGCGAGTGCTACGGCTACACCACAAAATAAAACCTTAGAGTGGGTCAACCGCCTGCGCGCGAATCCTAAAATCCCACTGATGGTCGCCAGTGCGGCCGCTGTGGCCGTTCTTGTGGCGATGGTGCTGTGGGCAAAATCCCCGGACTACCGCACGCTGTTCAGCAACCTGTCTGACCAGGACGGCGGTGCTATCGTCACGCAGTTAACCCAGATGAACGTCCCTTACCGCTTTGCCGATAACGGCGGCGCGTTGGAAGTTCCTGCGGATAAAGTTCACGAGCTGCGCCTGCGTCTGGCTCAGCTTGGCCTGCCGAAAGGTGGCTCGGTCGGTTTTGAGCTGCTCGACCAGGAAAAATTTGGCATCAGCCAGTTCAGCGAGCAGGTCAACTATCAGCGTGCGCTGGAAGGTGAACTGGCCCGCACCATTGAAACCCTCGGCCCGGTAAAAAGCGCGCGCGTGCATTTAGCGATGCCGAAACCGTCGCTGTTCGTCCGTGAACAAAAATCCCCTTCCGCTTCGATAACCGTCAATCTGGAACCCGGCCGCGCGCTTGATGAAGGGCAAATTTCTGCCGTTGTGCATCTGGTCTCCAGCGCCGTCGCCGGTTTACCGCCGGGCAACGTCACGCTTGTCGACCAGGGCGGCCACCTGCTGACGCAGTCAAATACCAGCGCCCGTGACCTGAACGACGCGCAGCTGAAATATGCCGCCGACGTTGAAGGCCGCGTTCAGCGCCGCATCGAAGCAATACTCGGGCCGATTGTCGGCAACGGCAACGTCCATGCGCAGGTCACCGCGCAAATCAACTTTGATAACAAAGAGCAAACCGACGAGCAGTATCGTCCAAACGGCGATGCCAGCCAGGCGGCGGTGCGTTCACGTCAGGTTAGCGAGAGCGACCAGATCGGCAGCCCTTATCCGGGCGGCGTTCCGGGCGCGCTGTCAAACACCCCTGCCCCTGCGCCATCGGCACCTATCAGTACGCCGCCGGCAAACCAGGCCAACGGTCAGACCGCCGCGAACCGCAACACTACCACCACCACCGGTCCGCGCAATACGCAGCGTAATGAAACCAGCAACTACGAGCTTGACCGCACCATCATGCACACCAAGAAAAACGTTGGCGATGTTCAACGTCTGTCGGTGGCCGTGGTGGTCAACTACCGTAATCTGCCGGATGGCAAACCGCTGCCGCTTACGAACGATCAGATGAAGCAGATTGAAGACTTGACCCGCGAAGCGATGGGCTTCTCCACCACCCGTGGCGATACCCTGAACGTGGTCAATTCACCGTTTAACGATACCGATGAAAGCGGTGGTGAACTGCCATTCTGGAAGCAGCAGTCATTTATCGATCAGCTGATGACCGCCGGTCGTTGGTTACTGGTGCTGATTGTCGCCTGGTTGCTGTGGCGTAAAGCGATTAAGCCGCAGCTCCAACGTCGTGAAGCCATCGCGCTGGCGACCGCCGAACAGGTGAAAGTTCAGCAGGAAGCGCAGGACGCCGTTGAGGTTCGCCTCAGCAAAGATGAACAAACGCAGCAGCGCCGTGCTAACCAGCGCCTGAGCGCTGAAGTCATGAGCCAGCGTATTCGTGAAATGTCTGATAACGATCCGCGCGTGGTAGCGCTGGTCATTCGCCAATGGATGAATAACGACCATGAGTAACCTGACTGGAATCGATAAAAGCGTCATTTTGCTGATGACGATTGGCGAAGACCGCGCGGCCGAGGTGTTCAAGCACCTCAGCACCCGCGAAGTACAGCAGCTCAGTACCGCCATGGCGGGCGTAAAGCAGATCTCTAATA
Organism: Kluyvera ascorbata; assembly: GCA_016939855.1. GTDB lineage: Bacteria > Pseudomonadota > Gammaproteobacteria > Enterobacterales > Enterobacteriaceae > Kluyvera > Kluyvera ascorbata_C. The sequence continues at coordinate 1,992,278 of CP070603.1, read as the reverse complement.
AACAGTTGACCGACGTGCTGGCGGAGTTCGAGCAAGAAGCCGAGCAGTTTGCGGCACTGAGCGTCAATGCCAACGACTACCTGCGTACGGTGCTGGTCAAAGCGTTGGGCGAAGAGCGTGCGGCCAGCCTGCTGGAAGATATTCTCGAAACCCGCGAAACCACCAGCGGCCTCGAAACGCTCAACTTTATGGAGCCGCAGAGCGCCGCCGATATTATCCGCGAAGAGCACCCGCAGATTATCGCGACTATTCTGGTGCACCTCAAACGCGGTCAGGCGGCCGATATTCTGGCGCTGTTCGACGAACGTCTGCGTCACGACGTGATGCTGCGTATTGCCACCTTCGGCGGCGTGCAGCCAGCCGCGCTGGCGGAACTGACCGAAGTGCTGAACAACCTGCTCGACGGCCAGAACCTCAAGCGCAGCAAAATGGGCGGCGTGAGAACGGCGGCCGAGATTATCAACCTGATGAAAACGCAGCAGGAAGAAGCGGTTATTACCGCGGTACGCGAGTTCGACGGCGATCTGGCGCAGAAAATCATCGACGAGATGTTCCTGTTCGAGAACCTGGTCGACGTGGACGACCGCAGCATCCAACGCCTGCTGCAGGAAGTGGACTCCGAGTCGCTGCTCATTGCCCTCAAAGGCTCCGAGCCACCGTTGCGCGAGAAGTTCCTGCGCAATATGTCCCAGCGTGCGGCCGACATTCTGCGCGACGACCTGGCCAACCGCGGCCCGGTACGCCTGTCTCAGGTCGAGAACGAACAGAAAGCCATCCTGCTTATTGTGCGTCGTCTGGCCGAAACCGGGGAGATGGTGATTGGCAGCGGAGACGACACCTATGTCTGATACCACGCCGTGGAAAGTCTGGCAGCCTGACGATCTCTCTCCGCCGATGGAAATGGAGTTTACCCCGCTTTCCGTTGACGAAATGGACGAGGAGCAAGAAGAGATTTCCGCCGAGCAACTGCAACAGCAGCAGTTGGCCCAGCTACAGATTCAGGCTCATGAACAGGGCTATCAGGCCGGGCTGCGTGAAGGTCACGCCGCCGGTCAGCAGCAGGGTTATCAGGAAGGTCTGGCGCAAGGGCTCGAACAGGGCCTGGCGCAGGCCAAACAGGAACAAGCGCCAATTCACGCCCGTATGCAGCAGTTGGCGAGCGAATTTCAGCATACGCTGGATACCCTCGACAGCGTCATTGCTTCGCGCCTGATGCAGATGGCGCTGGAAGCAGCGCGGCAGATTGTCGGGCAGGTGCCGGTGGTGGATAACACCGCGCTGATTAAGCAGATTCAATCTCTGCTTCAGCAGGAGCCGTTGTTTACCGGCAAGCCGCAGCTTCGCGTTAGCCCGGAAGATTTACCGCGCGTCGAAGAGATGCTCGGCGCCACGCTCAACCTGCACGGCTGGCGGCTGCGGGGCGACCCTACTCTGCATCCCGGCGGCTGCAAAGTCTCCGCTGATGAAGGCGATTTGGATGCCAGCGTCGCCACGCGCTGGCAGGAACTGTGCCGTCTGGCGGCACCGGGAGCCTGCTGATGACCGTGCGCCTGACCCGCTGGCTCAACACGCTCGACAATTTCGAGGCGCGCATCGCGCAGCTTCCTGCCGTACGTCGCTATGGTCGTCTCACCCGCGCAACGGGGCTGGTGCTGGAAGCCACCGGGCTACAGCTTCCGCTCGGCGCGACCTGCATTATCGAACGTCAACAGGGCGCAGAGATGCAGGAAGTGGAAGCCGAAGTCGTTGGCTTCAACGGTCACCGCCTGTTTTTGATGCCGCTCGAAGAAGTCGAGGGCATTCTGCCTGGCGCGCGCGTTTATGCGCGTAACACCGCCGGTGATGGCCTGCAAAGCGGCAAACAGCTACCGCTTGGCCCGGCGCTGCTGGGCCGCGTGCTGGACGGTAGCGGTAAGCCGCTCGATGGATTGCCCGCCCCCGATACCACCGAAACCGGTGCGCTGATTACCGCGCCGTTTAACCCGTTACAGCGCACGCCGATTGAACACGTACTGGATACCGGCGTACGCCCCATCAACGCCCTGCTCACCGTCGGACGCGGCCAACGTATGGGGCTGTTTGCCGGTTCCGGCGTCGGTAAGAGCGTACTGCTCGGCATGATGGCGCGCTATACCCGCGCCGATGTCATTGTCGTCGGGCTTATTGGCGAACGTGGGCGCGAAGTCAAAGACTTTATCGAGAACATTCTCGGCACCGAAGGCCGCGCGCGTTCGGTGGTGATTGCGGCGCCAGCCGACGTCTCTCCCCTGCTGCGTATGCAGGGCGCCGCCTATGCGACCCGCGTGGCGGAAGATTTCCGCGACCGCGGTCAGCACGTACTGCTGATCATGGACTCCCTGACCCGCTACGCCATGGCGCAGCGTGAAATCGCGCTAGCCATCGGTGAACCGCCGGCCACCAAAGGCTACCCGCCTTCGGTCTTCGCCAAGCTGCCAGCGCTGGTTGAACGTGCCGGTAACGGCATCACCGGCGGCGGCTCGATCACCGCGTTTTATACCGTCTTGACCGAAGGTGATGACCAGCAGGACCCGATAGCCGACTCCGCACGCGCCATCCTTGATGGCCACATTGTTCTATCGCGTCGACTGGCGGAAGCCGGGCACTATCCGGCTATTGATATCGAAGCCTCGATCAGCCGTGCGATGACCGCGCTCATCAGCGAAGAGCACTACGCGCGGGTGCGCAACTTTAAGCAGTTGCTCTCAAGTTTCCAGCGTAACCGCGACCTGATTAGCGTCGGTGCCTACGCCAAGGGCAGCGATCCGATGCTGGATAAAGCCATTACGCTTTGGCCGCATCTGGAAGCATTTTTACAGCAAGGCATTCTTGAAAAAGCAGACTGGGAATCATCCATCCAGGCCCTGGAAATGATTTTCCCATCGTCATAGTGAAGCAAGAGGATCACAAATATGGCGCAGCACGGTGCATTAGCCACGCTGAAAGAGCTGGCAGAAACTGACGTGGACAACGCCGCCCTGGTTTTGGGTGAAATGCGGCGCGGATGCCAGCAGGCGGAAGAACAGCTCAAGATGTTGATGGACTACCAACTCGAATATCAGAACAGCCTGAACAACGACATGACGCAGGGCATTGCCAGTCTGCGATGGCAGAACTACCAGCAGTTTATTCAAACGCTGGAGAAAGCCATCGACCAGCACCGTCAGCAGTTGATTCAGTGGAACAACAAAGTGGAACAGGCGCTGAATTTCTGGCGCGAGAAAAAGCAGCGTTTGCAGGCATGGCAAACGCTACAGGATCGGCAAGAATCCGCCGCGCTGCTGGCGGAGAACCGGCTTGATCAGAAAAAAATGGATGAGTTTGCCCAACGCGCAACCTTGAGGAAACCCGAATGATTACTCTGCCTAACCTTGCCGTCAGCGAGGCCACTATTGCAGGCGCAGACGCGACGGCAAAAACCCCGGGGTCACCCGAGGATTTCCTGGCGCTGTTGGCTGGCGCACTGACCCAGACCGCCGACCCTGCGGGCGCAAAAAACGCGCTGCTCGCCGACGGTGATGTCAAAGGTCTTGCCGATGTGAAAGGTCTTAAAGATATAAAAGTTCAGGGTCAGTCGCTGACCAAGTGGCTGGTGCAGCAGGAGGCCTCTCAGGCCAATGCCAGCGTCGGGAGCGACGTTGACTTAGCGACCTCGAGTGATGCCCAGACCTTGTTAAGCTCGCTGGCTGCCCATCTGAAAAGTGAACTGACCACCGGTAAAGCGGACGCGAAAAGCGATGACGATTCCGCTGAAAGCAAACTGAGCGACGACGATTTGAAAAGTCTTAGCGCGCTGATGGCGATGCTGCCGGTCACCCCGCAGATTCAGCAGACGGCAACCGCCACTGCACCTGCGCAAAATAGTGACACCCTCAGCTCGCTGACCACTGCACTCGGTCGCGGTAACACGAAATCTCAGGGCTTTGTGGATGTGAAAGGCACGCCGACCACGCAAACCGGCGTTGATGCCCGCGCGCTGCCTGCCGACTCCGCCTTTGTGATCCCAACCCAGAAAGCGGAATCAGAAAGCGTCTCGAGCCCCACCGCCGCCACCGCCGCACTGGCACCGGTCGCCAACCAGAATAACGCCGCGCCGGTGCTTCCAGCCGCCGCGACGGCCAACGTGCGCGCCCAGCTGGGCACCGCGGACTGGCAGCAGAACGTGAGCCAGCACATCACGCTGTTTACCCGCTCGGGCCAGCAAACCGCCGAACTGCGCCTGCACCCGGAATCGCTGGGCCAGGTACACATTACGCTGAAGGTGGAAGATAACCTGGCGCAAATCCAGATGGCCTCACCGCACAGCCACGTGCGTGCTGCGCTGGAGGCTGCGCTTCCGGTTCTGCGCACGCAGCTTGAAGAAAATGGCATTCAGTTGGGACAAAGCAATATCAGCAGCGACGGCTTTGCAGGCCAACAGCAGCAACCGTCATCTCAGCAGTCGTTTGCCGCACGTCATAACGCTGACGGCGGTGAAAACCAGGACGATACCGAACTTCTCGCCATCCCTGCCGCCCTGCAATCTTCGGCTCGCGGGGATAATGCGGTAGATATCTTCGCTTAAACGCCCGAGGTAACACGATTATTCCCGTCTTTTCCACGCTTTGACCCGCGCGGGAGGCGGGATAATCATTGGATAGGCTCTAAAAGGAAGACCGCATCAAATGACTGACACCGCTATCAATAAAAAGAGCAAACGCTCCCTCTGGATCCCTTTGTTGGTGCTGGTAACGCTCGCCGCCTGCGCCACCGCAGGCTACAGCTACTGGCGTTTAACCAACAAAGCAGAGACCGCCGCGCCAAAAGAAGCGCCGCCGCCAGCTGCGCCGGTCTTCTTCCCGCTGGATACCTTTACCGTCAATCTCGGCGATGCCGACCGCGTGCTGTACGTTGGCGTAACGCTGCGAATGAAATCTGAGGCCGACCGCGCGCGTCTGAATGACTATTTGCCGGAAGTCCGCAGCCGTATGCTCCTGCTGCTGTCACGCCAGGATGCGACTAAGCTTGCAACTGATGACGGTAAAAAGCAGCTCGCTACCGAGATTAAAGAGACGCTGAGCGCGCCGCTGATTGCTGGCCAGCCAAAACAGAACATTACCGACGTGCTGTATACAGCCTTTATTTTGCGGTAGGACTATGGGCGATAGCATTCTTTCTCAGGCCGAAATTGACGCGCTGTTGAACGGCGACAGCGACAACCCTAACGAACCGCAGGCACGCACAACGGGCGAAGATGACATTCGTCCCTATGACCCCAATACCCAACGACGTGTGGTTCGCGAACGTCTGCAGGCGCTGGAGATCATCAACGAGCGTTTTGCCCGCCACTTCCGTATGGGGTTGTTCAACCTCTTGCGCCGGAGTCCGGACATCACCGTGGGGGCGATTCGTATTCAGCCTTACCACGAGTTTGCTCGTAACCTACCGGTGCCGACCAACCTTAACCTGATCCATCTGAAGCCGCTGCGCGGTACGGGCCTGGTGGTCTTTTCCCCAAGCCTGGTGTTTATCGCCGTAGATAACCTATTCGGCGGCGATGGGCGTTTTCCGACCAAAGTAGAAGGTCGTGAGTTCACCCATACCGAGCAGCGAGTCATCAACCGCATGCTGAAGCTGGCGCTGGAAGGCTATAGCGACGCATGGAAAGCGATCAACCCGCTGGAAGTGGAATATGTCCGTTCGGAGATGCAGGTGAAGTTCACCAACATCACCACCTCGCCGAACGACATCGTGGTCAACACCCCGTTCCATGTAGAAATAGGCAACCTGACCGGCGAGTTTAACATCTGCCTGCCGTTCAGCATGATTGAGCCGCTGCGCGAGCTGCTGGTTAACCCGCCGCTGGAAAACTCACGCAATGAAGATCAGAACTGGCGTGAAAATCTGGTGCGTCAGGTACAGCACTCCGAGCTCGAACTGATAGCGAACTTCGCCGATATCTCGCTTCGACTGTCACAAATACTCAAACTTCAACCCGGTGATGTGCTGCCGATAGAGAAGCCCGATCGCATTATTGCGCACGTCGACGGCGTGCCGGTGTTAACCAGCCAGTACGGCACGGTTAACGGACAATATGCGCTGCGCGTAGAACATTTGATCAACCCGATATTGAATTCGCTGAACGAGGAACAGCCCAAATGAGTGATATGAATACTCCACCCGATGACAACAGCGGATCCGTGGACGATCTGTGGGCTGAAGCGCTGAACGAACAGAAAACCACCAGCAGCAAAAGCGCTGCCGATGCGGTCTTCCAGCAGTTGGGCGGCGGTGACGTCAGCGGCACGCTGCAGGATATCGACCTGATCATGGATATTCCGGTCAAGCTGACCGTTGAACTGGGTCGTACCCGGATGACCATCAAAGAGCTGCTGCGCCTGACGCAGGGTTCCGTGGTGGCGCTGGACGGTCTGGCGGGTGAACCATTGGATATCCTGATCAACGGCTATCTGATTGCCCAGGGGGAAGTCGTGGTCGTCGCCGACAAGTACGGCGTACGCATCACCGACATCATCACGCCATCAGAGCGTATGCGTCGCCTGAGCCGTTAAGATGAGCGCCAACCACGCTGTGCCACCCGCACCGGTCTCTCATAGCGCTACGCCGTCTGTCCACGGCGTGGCGGCGACAAGTCATAGTGCCGCATCCGCAACAGCCGCCACGCCGGTGACCGTTGCGCACGTTAATGAGCCGGTGACGTCGCCGCTCATTCAGGTTAGCGGCGCCCTGCTGGGCATTATCGTGCTCATCCTGGCGGCGGCATGGGTGGTGAAGCGCGTCATGCCAGGCGCCATGAGAAATCAGCCGGCAAGCGGGTTAAAGGTGAGCGCTAGCGCCTCGCTGGGCGCCCGTGAACGCGTGGTGATTGTTAATGTGGAAGATGCGCGTCTGGTGCTAGGCGTCACCGCGCAGCAGGTGACGTTGCTGCATAAGCTGCCGCCAGCCTCAGCGGAGAATCTGCCGCCGCAGGCTGCCGCACCCGAATTTGCTTCACTGATGAAAAATATGCTTAAGCGTCCCGGGAGATCCTGATGCGTCGTATTTATTCCCTTGCGCTGAGCGGGCTGCTGTTGCTGTCGCCCTCCGCTTTTGCCGAACTTCCAGGGTTAATCAGCCAGCCGCTGGCCAACGGCGGCCAGAGCTGGTCGCTGCCGATTCAGACGCTGGTTTTTATTACCTCGCTGACCTTTATCCCGGCTATTTTGCTGATGATGACCAGCTTCACCCGCATCATCATCGTGTTCGGCCTGCTGCGAAGCGCTCTGGGTACACCGTCTGCGCCACCTAACCAGGTACTACTGGGGCTGGCGCTGTTCCTGACCTTTTTCATTATGTCGCCGGTTATCGACAAAGTTTACACCGACGCCTATCAGCCATTTAGCGAAGATAAAATCACCATGCAGGATGCGCTGGAAAAAGGCGCGCAGCCGCTGCGTGAATTTATGCTGCGCCAGACCCGCGAAGCCGATCTTGCGCTGTTTGCCAGACTCGCCAACAGCCAGCCGATGCAAGGTCCAGAAGCCGTTCCCATGCGTATTCTGCTTCCGGCCTATGTCACCAGCGAACTGAAAACCGCCTTCCAGATTGGTTTCACCATTTTTATTCCGTTCCTGATTATCGACCTGGTGATCGCCAGCGTCCTGATGGCGCTAGGGATGATGATGGTGCCCCCGGCCACCATCGCGCTGCCGTTTAAGCTGATGTTGTTTGTACTGGTGGATGGCTGGCAGCTGCTGGTCGGCTCGCTGGCGCAGAGTTTTTACAGTTAAGGAGTACCGATGACCCCTGAATCCGTCATGATGATGGGCACCGAAGCGATGAAAGTCGCGCTGGCGCTGGCCGCCCCGCTGCTGCTGGTTTCTTTGGTGACCGGTCTGATTATCAGCATCCTGCAGGCCGCGACGCAGATTAACGAAATGACACTGTCGTTCATTCCAAAAATCATCGCCGTGTTTATCGCCATTATCGTTGCCGGGCCGTGGATGCTCAATCTCCTGCTGGATTACGTGCGAACGCTGTTCAACAACTTGCCCTATATCATCGGCTAAGCACGATGATCCATTTCACCAGCGACCAGTGGCTCTCCTGGCTCAGCCTCTATTTCTGGCCCATGCTGCGGGTACTGGCGCTGATAACGACCGCTCCCATTCTGAATGAGCGCACCATCCCGAAACGCGTGAAGGTGGGGCTGGGGATCATTATCACCGTGGTTATCGCCCCTTCTCTGCCGGTCGTTGAAGTGCCTATCTTCTCGGCAAATGCGCTCTGGCTGGCGCTACAGCAGATTCTTATCGGCATCGCGCTGGGGTACACCATGCAGTTCGCCTTTGCGGCCGTTCGCTACTCCGGCGAGGTTATCGGCCTGCAGATGGGCCTCTCCTTTGCCACCTTTGTCGACCCAGGAAGCAACCTCAACATGCCGGTGCTGGCCCGAATCATGGACATGCTCGCCATGCTACTGTTCCTGGTTTTTAACGGTCATTTATGGCTTATTTCGCTGCTGGTCGATACTTTTCACACCCTTCCCATCGGCGGTGAACCCATTAACAGCAACGCGTTTTTAGCGCTGACGCGCGCCGGAGGGATGATTTTCCTCAACGGCGTGATGCTGGCCCTGCCGATCATCACGCTGCTGCTGACGGTCAACCTGGCGCTGGGTATGCTCAACCGTATGACGCCGCAGCTCTCCGTATTCGTTATCGGTTTTCCGATTACTCTCACCGTCGGCATTCTATTAATGGCGGCATTAATGCCGCTGATCGCCCCGTTCTGCGAGCACTTATTTAGTGAGATATTTGATCTATTAGCAGATATTATCAGTGAGTTACCACGTATAAATTCTCCATAACCCCCCTGGTTATTATAAGGAAATTCCTAAAGTAAAATTGTAAAAACATCTACCAGCATATCGCTGGCGCGGGTTATTTGTTTTTAGGTGATTCACACAACATAACATTTACTTTACTTTGAGATGATTCCTGGCAAATTATACGTAACTTTACGGGATAGTTGATGCCGCCTGTTCGTCTTCATCCTCTTGTTTTTTATTTTCACCAGGTTCGTTGCGGCGATGAAGTTCGAAGGCAGTGGGTTAATTATCGTTACGCATTGAGTGAGGGTATGCCATGTCAACGATTATTATGGATCTATGCAGTTATACGCGGCTAGGGTTAACCGGATACCTGGCCAGTCGTGGGGTAAAAAAACGTGATATTGACAATGTAGACAACGTTGACGGGCTCGCTGAGATATGCGCTGTTCGCCATCCAGCTGTCGTGTTTATTAATGAGGACTGCTTCATTCATGATGTGCAGAGTAGTCTGCATATTAAGCAGATCATTAATCAACACCCCAGGACGTTGTTCATTGTTTTTATGGCGATTGCCAATATTCATTTTGACGAATATCTGATGGTTAGGAGTAATCTGCTAATTAGTTCTAAATCGATAAAACCTGAAACACTCGATATCATTTTGGGTAATTATCTGAAAAAAGAAACAGCAGAAGTAAAGCAAACTAATATCTCCACCCTGTCATTAAGCCGTACTGAATCCAGCATGCTGAAAATGTGGATGTCGGGCCAGGGAACGATACAAATATCCGATCAGATGAATATTAAAGCTAAAACCGTATCGTCACATAAGGGTAATATTAAAAAGAAAATAAAAACGCATAACAAACAGGTTATCTATCATGTTGTTCGTCTGGCTGAGAATGTCACATCAGGCATTTTCGTCAATATGCGTTAGGACAACGACAGCAGGGAAACTGGCGGTATCGCTACCGCCAGATGACTAAATCACGATTCGCTTTTTTCAACGAAAATACCGTCTGCGTGGCCCAACTCGTTGAAGAACCAGATCCCCATAGGATAATCCTCCAGCGACACCAGATACATCGTCCCTTCATTGAATTGCTCAATTGCCAGCACGACGCCGGAGCGACGCGGCCCCCCATCTGTCTTGACCGTCACACGATCGTTAACTTGCATAAACGTCATCTCCTGAGTGGTTTAGCCCAGTTTAGAACAAAATTGCCGCGCTGACAGCGCTCCGTTGCATAAGTGCTTAATTATCCATCACTATCGTTGCATTGATCATTTTTTGAGCAATAACATTCATTGGATGTATACTTATACAGGGACCGAAACAAAGGGTGTCTGTGATGAAGATAGCAAGCGACCCCCGAGGGGTTAACATTGATGCGCTGCTCGCAGCGATTAACGAAATCAGCGAAAGCGAAATCCACCGCGCGACGGAGGACCCACATCACGTGAGCGTAGATGGCCGCGAATACCATACCTGGCACGAGTTAGCTGAAGCCTTCGAGTTGGATATTCATGATTTCAGCGTAACGGAAGTGACGCGCTAGAGGGGTAAAAAAATCCCGACACGTAAGCGTCGGGATCAACCTTGCCGAAGCAAGAAGCATTGAAATATTCGTTACATCAGGAAACCTGACGTGGGTGAAACATTATCGTCGTTTATTTAAAATGACAAGAATTATTCACCTAAGAAATAAATATGACAGCGTAGTCATGCTTACGCAGACGCTTCGCTAACCTGATGATAAATCAGGAAGATGACATTTTTATTTTCAGACTATCGCCATCACGCCTTTAAGATTTATCTCAACAAACACGCTTAACATAAGTTAAATTTATGTTTTAAGACGCTATTTTTCCCCGCCCTCGCCGTCCTCTGCGCACACACGATTTCGCCCACCCGTTTTCGCCAGATAGAGTCGCTTATCGGCGATAGATTGCAAATGCTGGAAATCATACTGTTCCAGTTCATCGCTGCTACAGACGCCGAGCGAGGCGCTCACCCGAATGGTCTGATTACGGGACACAAGGATTTCCCTGCTGTTAATGCTTTCGCGGATGCGTTCTGCAATGACCCTGGCCTGCGCGAGCGAAGTGTCCGGCAGCACCAGACAAAATTCTTCACCGCCTACCCGGCCAGCGATGTCTTCCTTGCGAATCTTATTGAGGATCACCCGGCCAATATGAATAAGCACCCGGTCACCCGCCTGGTGACCAAAGCGGTCATTAATGCTTTTAAAATGGTCGAGGTCGAGCTGAATGACCGCCAGCGACTTACCTGCCTTCTGGCAGTCAGCGAGGGACTTACCCGCTCTTTCAAACAGTGCGCCGCGGTTATAAAGGCGGGTCAGCATATCGTGCCACGCGCGCCATGCTAGCGAATCCTGCAGCGTGGACATATTGCGCACCATGCGGCGGATCACGAGCCAGGAGATAATCAGCATTGTGGTAAAGAGAACCCAGAGTAGCGTCAGCGCAATACTGATACTGCCGAAGTCTCCGCGCACACCCTCTTCCAGGCTATGAATGCGCAGCAGTACGCCATCAAAATTTCGCAGCTTCTCCCAACTGATATAGCGCGAAAGCTGGCGCACGCTGCCTTCGTTTTCGCTTTCATAGGCATGAGCCAGCTGGGCCTGAATCTCTTGCGAGAGCACAGTGCGCTTAGATGCTTCCGGCTCAGAAGAGGCAATCAGGTTCATTCGACGGTCGTAAAGCTGGTATTCGCCCTCTTCCTCTCCTTCTACCGATTGCGTCAGAAACTGTGTCATTTCGTTGACTGACAGCTGGATAGCCAGCACGCCGAACCAATACTGTTCATAGTCCAGCGGGACGGCGGCAGTGACGGTTTGGGCGATAGGCGTTTTATCCCGGCTAAAGATAGTCTGCCACCTGACGCCGCGCTCGGGGTTGTCACGCTGCGACTGCTGGGTAAACCAGGAGCTGGTTGCCAGACGATAGTAATATTCGGTGATGCTGTCCTGCTGGGTAGCCTCTGTGCTGAGGTAAAAACCGGCACGCGAGACGTACAGCATATGGGTTTCAAAACGCGCGAGGTGTTGACGGGTCACCGCGGATAAACGCAGCAGGTAGCCCAGTTCAATGGTAGCCATGAACTCGTTGCCCAGCAGCGGGTTGTCGCGGGACAGCAGGTTAGTATGCTCAACGAACGCGTCGGATACACCGTTCAGCGGCAGCGTTCGATTATTGTTGAGGGAGATCTGCCAGTCAGGCAGCGCACGCTGGCGCTCGAACTGCTGCTCGGCGATGCGCAACGCTTCAAATGCCAGTGGTTCCTGGAGAGCCGACTGCATCCCATTGCGGAAAAACAGCAGGCGGTCAGTGTTAAACTGAAGCTGCGCGTCCATATCATTGGCCACGTTCTTCAGGTTATTACGCTGACTCGAAATATAGGCATCTTCCAGCACGATGGTTTCACGCCATGTCAGCAGCGTTGAAAAGAAGAGAACCACCAGAAAACAGATATTGACGACCCGCTCAGGCTTCACCCGGCGCGTCAGCTTAGGCCACCATCCAGTGGAAGTCGTTGTCGTCGCCTTCAGGGGATGCACGGTTGCCCTCCCAAACGGCTGTTTGGTTCGACAACCCAGAATCGTTCCAGATGTAATTGCTGCTGATAATTCATGCTGCTCCACGACGACAATGCTACGACAAAGGGCCGGAATAACGACCCTAAACCGCCCGGCGTTTGCCGGGCGCAAAGGCAAAGATTACGTTTGCTCTTGTGGGGATAGTTCGCCTGGAATCAGCTCTTCTTCACGGAATGCCTCCCGCTTAACGCCAAAACCATCGTACCAGCGGCACTCCACCATCCCGCTGGCGTATCCCGTTACGACCATTCGCGGCCCACCATTTTTGGGCCGGACTTCATCACTGACCAAAAAGACCATTGTTGCCTCCGGTATCAGGGTGAAACAGTTTCACCTTAGCCGATCCACGAACGGTTTGCGTACCGGAACCGCATTTTTTATGCGCGAGACTGACGCCAGCGTGAGATCACATTCACCGCGGCCAGCACAACGGCACCAATCACAAAACCGAGCACCAGATTGGCGAACACCGGCACCAGCGTGGCAAGCCAGGATGCCTGCTGCGCGGCGAAGGCCTCGATGGCATGATGCACCGGTGCAACGCCGTGAACCACTATACCGCCCCCCACCAGGAACATGGCCAGCGTCCCCACGACAGACAGCGTTTTCATCAGCCAGGGTGCGACCACCAGCAGCCCTTTACCGACGCCTTGTGCCAGCGCGTTGCGCTTCTCGACCAGCCAATAGCCCATATCATCGAGCTTCACAATCACGCCCACGAGGCCGTAGACGCCAACGGTCACCAGCACGGCGATGCCGGATAAAATCAGCACCTGGTTCAGCAACGGCGCTTCAGCGACGATGCCTAAGGTAATGGCAACAATTTCCGCAGAGAGAATAAAATCGGTGCGGATAGCGCCTTTCACTTTATCTCGCTCATAGCTGCCAGGGTCCTGCTGCGCGATAGCCTCCAGGCGCTGCTGACGTGCATCGTCATCGCCTTTATGCTTACGCTCATGCAGCGTATGCAGCACTTTTTCCACGCCCTCAAAACAGAGGTATGCCCCACCAATCATCAAAAGCGGCGTCACCGCCCAGGGGATGAAAGCACTGATTAACAGCGCCAGCGGGACCAGAATGACTTTATTAAGCAACGAGCCTTTCGCCACGCTCCATACCACCGGCAGCTCGCGATTCGCGCGCACGCCTGAAACCTGCTGGGCGTTCAGCGATAAATCATCCCCCAGCACGCCAGCCGTTTTTTTCGCCGCCAGTTTGCCCATCATCGAGATATCATCGAGTAAAGTGGCGATATCATCTAACAAGGTTAATAAGCTACTTCCTGCCACGAACCACATCCTTTATTTTTTGTATTGATAACAAAGTATGAAGCAAAATCGCGCGGGGCGTAAGAGATACATATTTATAACATAAAAACAACATCAACCCCTGAATTAAAGCACTCGCCAGCACGGTAGTTTTGGCGTTTACTATCTGCCTGCTTGCTATTTTGCCGTGAGGAAGTATGCGTATTAAACAACTGTTACCCCTGATTGGCGCGCTGTTCGCGCTGTACATCATCTGGGGTTCAACCTATTTTGCCATTAGCATCGGCGTCGCCAGCTGGCCCCCTTTAATGATGGCAGGCATTCGCTTCCTCTCGGCGGGCGCTGTGTTGATGATATTTTTGCTGGCAACCGGCCACCGTTTGCCAGCGCGAAAACCCCTGATCAATGCGGCTATTATTGGCGTACTACTGCTAGCCGTCGGTAACGGCATGGTGACCGTTGCCGAACACCAGAACGTACCTTCCGGTATCGCCGCCGTCATGGTGGCGACCGTTCCCCTGTTTACGCTCTGTTTCAGCCGCGTCTTTGGTATCGCCACGCGTAAACTGGAGTGGTTGGGGATTGCGATTGGCCTCGCGGGCATTGTGCTGCTCAACAGCGGCGGCAACCTGAGCGGCAACCCATGGGGCGCGCTGATGATCCTGATTGGTTCACTGAGCTGGGCATTTGGCTCGGTGTACGGTTCACGCATTGAACTGCCCACCGGCATGATGGCCGGTGCCATCGAAATGCTGGCCGCCGGGATTGTCCTGATGGCGGCGTCGCTGTTTAGCGGCGAGCGTTTGACAACCCTCCCCAGCCTGCACGGTTTCCTGGCGGTAGGTTATCTCGCCATCTTCGGCTCAATTATCGCCATTAACGCCTATATGTACCTGATTCGCAACGTCACGCCCGCCGTCGCCACCAGCTATGCCTACGTGAACCCGGTCGTTGCGGTGCTGTTAGGTACCGGCTTTAACGGTGAGCACCTCTCCGGCACCGAATGGGTCGCGCTGGCGATTATCATCGCTGCGGTCGTGCTGGTAACGTTGGGAAAATACCTCTTCCCGGCAAAAGCCACCGCTATTCCTTGTCCGACGGAGAAATAAATCTCAGGCAGGAAATTCCGTGAATACCGATCTGCGCGCTGCCCTCGCCGCCGCAGATCCACTCTTCCAGCCGCTCGCTTAGCGCAAGATCCGTGAGCTTCTCCCGCCCTCGTAGTGCACACTCCCACACCACCAGCACGCGCCAGCCTGATGCCATCAGCTGGCGGATATCCCGCTCATCGCGTGCGACGTTCGCGCCAATTTTACTCAGCCAGAAATCGGTGCGCGTCGCGGGCACCTTGAACAGATAGCAATCGTGGTGATGCCAGAAGCAGCCATGCGTGAAGATGACGCAGCGGTAGTCGTCGAGGGTAAAGTCCGGGCGGCCCGGCAGGCGCGTGTCCTGCGCGAGCCACTGAAGACCCAGGCCGTCCAGCAGTACCGCCATTCGTTTTTCAATCGCGGTATTCTGCGCGCCGATGGCGCGCATGTTTTTACTGCGGGTGGCCTTATCGTGAACGTCCGCCATCGCCGGTTTCCGAATCGCGCAGCGCAACCGCCTGCAAAATACGCGACTGTAATAGGCGCGCAACGGCGGCAAACACCGGCACAATCACCGAGTTGCCAAACTGCCGGTACGCCTGGGTATCCGACACCGGAATACGAAAACGATAGCCCTGCGGTGATTCAAAGCCCATCAGACGAGCGCACTCTCGCGGCGTCAGGCGACGCGGGCGATGCAGCTGATTTTGCGGGTCGTCAAAGTGCTTCTCCCCCAGTGCGAGATCCCAGCCTCGGTCGATAAGGATTTCGGCGCCATCTTTGTAATAGCGCGCCGACAGCGTTCGCGCCACGCTGCTGGCCTTTGTCGGATCAACCAGCCCGTAGCCAAAACCGTTGCCTTTCTCCTGATGCTTGCGCGCATAGCGATAGAGATATTTCCACAGTACCGGGGTGAGGATAAATTTGGGGTTAACACTTGGCTCCAGCAGTTCGCCAAAGGTCGGGCGCTGAGCCGGATAGAGCGACGGAATATCACGCAGGGTAAAACCTTCGTGCAGCCCTAAATCACGACGGAAACCGACCAGCACAATGCGCTCGCGGTGCTGCGGCAGGAAGTGCTGACCATCTATTATTTTCGGGTCATTTGCGCCCATATCCGCGGCATCGGAGACTTCATAGCCCAGTTCATCCAGTGTCTGCATAATAATGCGGAACGTTTTGCCGTTATCGTGGCTCTTCAGGTTTTTGACGTTTTCCAGCACGAAGATAGGCGGTCGGCGGGCATCAATAATCCGCACCACGTCAAAAAATAGCGTCCCCTGGGTATCACAGGCAAAGCCGTGCGCGCGACCCATCGCATTCTTTTTTGATACGCCGGCTAACGAGAAAGGTTGGCACGGGAAGCCCGCCAGCAGCACGTCGTGCTGAGGAATCGACGCCCGAATATGCTCCTGGGCTTCACGGTCGCTGACTTCAGGCTGATTGCTCAGCGTCACATCTCGGATATCGGCATTAAACCGATGCTCTACCGGGTCGCAGTACCAGTTCGCTTTGTAGGTACGCACCGCGTGTTTGTTCCACTCGCTGGTGAACACGCATTGACCGCCAATCGCCTCAAAGCCGTGACGAATGCCGCCGATACCGGCAAAAAGATCGACAAAGCGAAACGCATATTTCGGATGATGCTTAGACGGTCGCGGTAGCAAAGCGGCCAGATGGGCACACTCATTTTCACTCAGACGCGTATTGGCGCGCGACAGGGCCACGACGCGCTTGACGATAGCCGGGCTCCAGTGCTGTTCCCCCACAGCGCTAAGCTCAGCGACAACGGTCTTTAGATCGTAAATCTCCAGAATATGCTCAAGCAGCGTCTGAGCATCCGGTGCATCTAACGATGCGCCCTCATGTGATAAGACTCGTTGTTGCATAAATTTGACCAGATACAGAAAAATAAACCCGAGGTTACCATAAGTTACTCGGGTCTGGCGTTGCGAATCTCCGCAGAACCTGAGCGTCAACAGAGAGCGGATCGCCCGCCAGTTCGGCGCTCAGCTTCGCCATAAAGTGCGCCAGAAAATCGGCGTTATGCTGCGCCAGCTCGCGCCCTTTTTCGGTTTGCATGGTCTCAGGTAGTCGCAACAGCTTGGTCTGGAAATGGTCGAGGGCGTAGGTTTTATCGTCCAGCTCACGGTTATCAGCGAAGGGATCGTCAGCGTCAAACAGCGCCGCGTTCAGCGCCCCGGAAACGGCAAACACCCGCGCGAGGCCGATTGCGCCCAGCGCTTCCAGTCGGTCGGCGTCCTGAACGATTCTGGCCTCTGGGGTCGTCGGCGTGATGCGCGCGCTAAAGCTGTGNNCTTCAATGGCGTGGGCGACGGCACCATAGCGTTCAGCGGGAAAATGCGGGAAATCGCGTTGTAAAATCAGCAGCGTTTGCTGCGCCGATAGCTGCGAGGAGCGGGCGCGATCGGGATGGTTTTTCGGTAGGCTAACGAGGTCGTGAAAATAGCTCGCCAGCAATATCACCGTGAGGTCGACGGGATCGTCGGCAGCAATGCGCCTGGCAGTGCGCCAGACACGGCGAAAATGGGCGATATCATGCGCTGCATCGCTACCGACATAATGAATTTCAAACCAACGCTCAACGTCCTGCTGCCATGCTGTTAGATCCATTCCTTCACCGCGGATGAGAGTACATTGACCCCCAGCATAGCAATATTAACGCTGCTCTTCCTGTTCTAACCGACGAGGACGGGTATACCAGGCTATCCCGCCAAGCAATGCACCGACAATGCTAAGCACCAGAAAGCCTAGCAGCGCGCCAATCCATTTCCCCATGGCTGACCCTATTTCGCCATCGATCGTCGCGCCGGGGATACTCTGCACATCGCTGATGACCCACAGGTAACGCACCATCGCCCAGACAAAGTATCCGCAAAACGCGTAAAACACCCACAGTGCCAGTTTACCGCCTGGGCCGCGCTCCATTTGCTCTTCCATAAAAACACTCTCATTACGCTATTCATGTTCACTGCCACGACATCACGCTGGCAATTGATGTGATATCGGTCACATTATAACGATTAAAATGATGTGAGGTAGCTTTGCGCAACGTTACCGGTAACAAATCACCGTTAGCTTGATCTCCGGCAATTTTGTCAGATGACATCTACGTC
>CP070603.1:1974052-1974272 GCA_016939855.1 Kluyvera ascorbata | reverse complement strand
TCAACCACGATATTTGAATAATAAGAATATTATAATAATTGCCATTTTAAATTCACAAAATAAATATACATAAAGTGTTTTTCTGTATCTTTATTTTTCATGGCAATCATGCCATTATCTTTCTCGTTATTAGCCTTTTGTTATGCATCAATATATTTGCTGTTTTTTGACCTTCCCGATCGTATGCCAGTACGGTCGGGATTTTTTTGCCTTATGCATA
>CP070603.1:1973116-1973960 GCA_016939855.1 Kluyvera ascorbata | reverse complement strand
TCATATAAAATTGAATATAATAGAAACATTATGAAATATTTAATATAATTTAATTACATTTATATTTTAAAATAAATTGAACTCTCACTATATTATCCAGCGCAGTAACACCGGATGGCGTTACTTATATTCACATGCGTAATAATGCAAAGGAAAATATAATGAAAATAAAAGCTCTGGCACTGTTAGTTCCTGCTTTACTTATGGCTGGCGCAGTCAATGCGGCAGAAATGTATAATAAAGACGGTAATAAAGTGGATCTGTACGGGAAGGTCGATGCTCGTCATACCTTCTCTGATAACTCTGGCGATGATGGCGATGAAACCTACGTACAAATTGGTTTCAAAGGCGAAACTCAGATTACCAGTGAACTGACTGGCTACGGTCAATGGGAATACAAAACCTACGCGAACGATACCGAAGGCGCTGGTGATAAATCCTTCAACCGCCTGGCGTTCGCCGGTCTGAAGTTCGCCAACCTCGGCTCTTTCGATTACGGCCGTAACTACGGTACGGTATACGACATTGAAGGCTGGACAGATATGCTGCCGGTGCAGGGTGGCGACTCCTATACCTGGACCGATAACTTTATGGTTGGCCGTACCAACGGCGTCGCCACTTATCGTAACTCAGACTTCTTTGGTCTGGTCGATGGCTGGAACTTTGCGCTGCAGTATCAGGGGGCCAATGAAAGTGGTTCCAACAACCAGGAAGGAACGAAAAACGGGCACAATGACGTTCGTTTCCAGAACGGTGACGGCTACAGCATGTCAACCACCTTTGACTTTGCTGACGCAGTTCCGGAATTACAAGGTTTAAGCGTGGGTGCAGCCTACGCGAGCTC
>CP070603.1:1972876-1973024 GCA_016939855.1 Kluyvera ascorbata | reverse complement strand
CGAAATATGACGCCAATGACATTTATCTGGCGGTAATGTATGCAGAAACGCGCAATATGACACCGTATGGCGATGACGGTATTGCCAACAAAACGCAGAACGTCGAAATCACCGCGCAATATCAGTTCGATTTCGGCCTGCGTCCATC
>CP070603.1:1965056-1972587 GCA_016939855.1 Kluyvera ascorbata | reverse complement strand
ATTACGGCGCTTCCTGTAGCGCCACCCGCACAAAGCCATTATTCTGCGCCAGAAGCTCGTGTGCCTTCCAGGCATCCAGGCCGGTAAGCACCATCAGCACCGCCGTCTTACACTGGTGATCGCAGCTTTCCAGCGCCGCTTTCGCCACTGCGCGGCTGCATCCCCCTGCTTCCATCACTATCGCAATTTGCCGCTCAGCCATACGCGTATCCGTGCCACGGATATCCACGCGCATATTGCTATAAACCCGACCACTGCGAATAGCCAGCCCGGTTGTCAGCATCGAGAGCACCATTTTCTGCGCGTAAATCGCTTTAGGATCGCCGTAGCCGGCCACGACTTCAGCCCCCGTTTGTGGCGCAATCACGATATCGGCAAGGTCGGTCGCTTCGCTGTGCGGATTGCGGGTAATCACTGCCCGCATCGCCCCCAAAGACCACGCGTGGCGTAAAGCGCCCCACAGCCATGGCGTTTTCCCACTCACCGTTAACGCCACCAGCATATCTTTTGCGGTGAACCCAATAGCCTGAAGATCAAGTACCCCGCGATCGTAATCCTGCCCTGCGCTGGTCATATCATGCAGCATGGCCAACGCCCCACCGGCAATCAGTCCCATTACCGGGTGCTTGTCGTCCGGAGAAAACTCATTCGCCGCGATCACCGCGTTACGCCCAGAGGCTCCGGCCCCAACGATCACCACGCGCCCGCCGTGGCTTAACGTCGCCACCGCGTTATCAATCAATTGGGTGATGTTGTCGAGACAAGGGGTTATCGCATCAGCAATGCGTTTATCTTCTTGATTAATAACGCTCAACATATCGCGAGTAGGCAGTCTATCAATCTCAGCCGTCGTTGAATTGCGTCGTTCCATGACTGAACCGGTAAGCTTAATGCTCATAAACGGACTCCTTATTATGGGTTCTTAAGCAATACTAAAGTGTTTTGTATGGGTTGCTCTGCGAGGATGGTCACAAAGAGAGGTTTGGTTTTGTAAGGGAGGATAGCTTTATGAAATCAGGCACATCGGCGATAATGGTGTTTTGACCTCCGATAACAAAAGGTATTAACGCCCGCATGCCGCACAATCAGCCCCAACCAAAGCGCCCCATGAAGCTCAGTACGCTGGTGACGCTGATGGTTTGCAGCGTCATTGCCTCCGTGTTACTGGTGGTCTACGCCTTCTACTTTGTGCAGATAACCAAAGCCACACGCGCAGGCGTGGAAGATACGGCGTTTGCCATCGCCCGCACGCTTGCCAACTCGCCCGAGATAAAACGCGGGCTGACGCAATCGCCTGACAGCAACATCATTCAACCTATCGCCAGCGCGATACAGCAGCAAAACGATCTGCTTTATGCCGTCATCACCAATATGGACGCGGTCCGCTTTTCACACCCCAATGCACATTTGATAGGCCAGCACTTTATCGGTGCGGATCTTAAGCCCGCGCTGCAGGGTAAAGAGAACCTCTTCATCAACCACGGCGTACTGGCTGAAGCGATGCGCGTTTTCACGCCAATTTATAACAGCCAGCATCAACAGATTGGCGTCGTGATCGTGGGCATTTCACTGCAAAAGGTCGATGAGCAAATCAGCGCCGCGCGCTGGAACGCCGTCTGGTTTGTGCTGTTTAGCGCGATTGTTGGCCTACTCGGGGTCTGTGGATTGGTCCGAGTGCTCAAGAATATCCTCTTTGGTCTCGAGCCCCACGAAATCTCCAGCTTATTTGAGCAACGCCAGGCCATGCTGCAATCGATTCGCGAAGGGGTGATTGCGGTGGATGGCAAAGGCCGGGTGACGCTCATTAACCAGACGGCTCGCCAGATACTGTTTTCCGTCGATGCGCCAGCCCTTGGCGCCGTGCAGCACGCCCCTTTGCTGGATAGTCTGAAAGAGGTATTAGTCAGCGGAACGCCTATTGAGGATCGTGAGATTGGCTGTAACGGGCGTCTACTGTTGTGCAGCACCGTCCCGGTGCTCAACAATAAGCGGGTCATCGGCGCCATTAGTACGTTCCGCGACAAAACGGAAATCAGTCAACTGATGCAGCGTATGGACGGGCTGGTGAACTACGTTGACGCCCTTCGCAGCCACTCCCACGAGTTTATGAACAAACTGCACGTGATTCTGGGGCTGCTGCACATGAAGCGCTACGACAAGCTGGAAGGCTATATCCTACAGACCGCGCAGAACTATCAAACAGATATCGGCATGTTGCAGCATAAAATCAAATCACCGATCATTGCCGGGTTTCTGTTGGGTAAAATTAACCGTGCGAGCGACGCAGGCGTTACCCTGACGCTGGCCGAAGAAAGTCTGATCCCGGATAACCCTAATGAAGAGCAGGTCGCGGTGTTGGTGACGGTGCTCGGTAACCTGATAGAAAACGCGCTGGATGCGATGGCGGATCAGGGCGAAGGCGAGATTGGCCTGCTACTGCACTACCAGAATGGATGGCTCAGCGGCGAGGTCAGCGATGATGGCCCCGGCATCGCCCCCGATCGCATCGATGCCATCTTTAATAAAGGATTTTCAACCAAAGGCGAGAATCGAGGCGTTGGGCTATTTTTGGCCCGCCAGCAAACGGAAAATCTTGGCGGCACCCTTTCCGTCGAGTCTGAGCCTGGCGTGTTTACGCAATTTTTTGTACAAATTCCCTGGGATAGCGAGAGGAACAGCGCGTGATGAATGTATTGATAGTCGATGATGATGCCATGGTGGCCGACCTTAACCGCTGCTATATCGAGCGAGTCGATGGGTTCGTCTGCTGCGGCATTGCCTCTACGCTCCAGCAGGCAAAAGAGAAAGTGCAGGATGCCACGCTCTCTATCGACCTGATTTTGCTGGATGTTTATATGCAGCAGGATAACGGACTGGATCTGCTGCCCATCGTGCGCGATTCTGGCCGCGCTATCGATGTCATTATGATTTCATCCGCTTCTGATGCCGCCACCGTACAAACATCGCTGCGCTACGGCGTGGTGGATTACCTCATTAAACCGTTCCAGTTCCCGCGTTTTGAAGAGGCATTGCTGAGCTGGCGCGAGAAAAAGCAGCTGATGGGAAGCCACGCCTACTACGAGCAGGCTGACGTAGACCGTCTGCTGCACGGTGGCACGCCTGAACTGGCGGATACCAAGCGCTTGCCGAAGGGATTAACGCCGCAAACGCTACGTACGCTGTGCCAGTGGATTGATGCTCACCCGGAGACCGAATTTTCCACCGACGATTTGGCCCAGGCGGTGAATATCTCACGCGTGTCTTGCCGTAAATATCTTATCTGGCTGGCACAAATTAATATTCTGTTTACCAGCATTCACTATGGCGCCACCGGCCGCCCGGTTTACCGCTATCGTCTACAGGCCGAGCAATACGGCTTGCTCAAACAGTACTGTCAGTAAGCCGGTAATCGTGGTCCAGCAGCGTGAAACGATAGAGGTGGGACGATGAAAGCACCACCTCTTTGTTTTTGGTGACAAAAATAGCTTCAATATCCGGGCGCGACCGCAGCGCCGCGCATCCTTTCTCCACACCCATGCCGTACATCAGCGTGGTCCAGATATCACCGTCGATTGAATCCGCGCTGATGATGGTGACGCTATCGAGCTCATTATCCAGCGGATACCCCGTGCGTGGGTCAAGAATATGGTGATAAAGCTGGCCATTTTGTTCGAAAAAGCGTTCGTACACGCCAGAAGTCACCACCGATTGATTCTCAATTTCCAGGGTGCCAATCATCGCCCCAGAGGTTGAGAACGGTTTTTTCAAACCAATTGACCAGCCCCCTTCCGGTGTCCCCAGCGTTTGAACGTTACCGCCAAGATTAATTAACCCCTGCTCCACCCCTTCCTGACGCAGATAGTCACGTACACGGTCGGCAATAAAGCCTTTGGCAATCGCGCCGAGATCGATTTCCATGCCGGGTTGTGCCAGAAACACGCTCATGTCGTCGTCGTTCAGCAATACCTGCTCAGGATTGGTCAGCGTTAACAGTTGGGTAATTTCATCAGCCGGTGGCACGCTGTCACCTTTAAAACCAATGCGCCAGCGCTTAACCAGCGGGCCAATGGCGAAGTTAAAGGCGCTTTGCGGCAGCAGGCTTGCCGCTTTCGCGCATTTGATGAGGGTGTAAACAGGAGCGCTGACCACGACCGGGTGCTGACCCGCCGCATGATTGATATCCATCACCTGCGACTGGGCGCGGTTGACGGTGAGCAGGTCTTCATATTGTTTGATAAGGCGGAAAACGCGTGAGGCGAGCGGTTCGTTATGCGCGAAAAGCTTAAGCAGGATGGGTGAACCCATCAGAATGGCAGAATAGCTATAAACCCTTGTACTGTCTGACATCGATATCCCCCTCTGCTGATGGTAACAACCCGGCGTCGCTACGCTCGGCCGGGCTACGGGTTGGGTTTTGTAGGCCTGATAGGCGCAGCGCCATCAGGCAATTCGATGCTGGTTAATTATGCGGATTCAAGCATCGCCCAGGGTACCTGCTGCGCACGCTGTGCGGCCTGACGACCGGCAAGCGTACCAAAGATAATAATATCCGCCACTGCGTTCCCGCCAATACGGTTACCGCCGTGGATACCACCAACCACTTCACCGGCAGCATAGGCGCCAGGAATAGCCTGTTTGTTGACGTTCAGCACACAGGTTTCAGTGTTGATGGTCACGCCACCCATCGTGTGGTGTACGCCCGGCGCAATCTGAATCGCGTGGTACGGCCCTTCATTCA
Source organism: Kluyvera ascorbata (assembly GCA_016939855.1). GTDB lineage: Bacteria > Pseudomonadota > Gammaproteobacteria > Enterobacterales > Enterobacteriaceae > Kluyvera > Kluyvera ascorbata_C. The sequence goes on along the minus strand of CP070603.1, from coordinate 1,967,849 downwards.
ACGGTGCGCGCAGTGCGGTTTTACGACCAAACTCTTCGTCGTCCTGTTTTTCCACAAAACCGTTATAGCGCGTCAGCGTTGCCTCGAAGGCTTCAGCGTCCAGCCCCAGTTTCGCCGCCAGTTCCGCAGGGGTGCTGGCGCTGGTGACCAGCCCTTTCGCAATATACTCATCCGCCGCTTTGTTTTTTACACGTACATGTTCATCAAACACGATGTAAGCATAGTGCTCAGGCAGCGCAATAATTGCGGCAGACACTTTATCGCGGGTCTCCATCTCGTTGAAGAAGCGGTTACCCTTCTGGTTCACCAGAATGGCCCCGCCGCCGCGAATAGATTCAGAAACCAGATAAGAGGTTTTCTGCTCAACGGTTGGGTGAATCTGGATTTCGCCCATATCTACCGTGCCTGCGCCAATACGTTCCAGCAGCGCGATACCGCCACCGGTCGCCCCTTTGTGGTTAGTGGTGACAAAGCCCGCCAGGTCAGGGCGGTATTTCACCACCATTTCGCTGTTGGCGCTGAAGCCGCCGGTCGCCACAATAATGCTGCGGGTCTGAATGGTGACCGTTTCCTGCTCGTCGGTCAGCAGACGTACGGCGGCGACTTCGCCCCCTTCCATGACAATATCGACCACGGAGGTGTCGAGCATGACATCAATCTGGCGTTTTGTGACGTTACGCACGAGGCCGCTTATCAGGTATCCGCCCACCGCTGAACCATCTTTTGGACGGTGCGTACGGTCAATACTCATACCGCCGGTGGTGGTGATGTCGTTCAGCATGATGCCACGATCCGCCAGCCATTCGATAGCCTGCGGGGCCGTTTCGACAAAGCGACGCAGCAGCGCCGGGTTATTCTTGTTTTTACCGCCTTTCAGCGTCTCTTCATAGAACAGCTCTTTGCTGTCCTGAATGCCTTTTACCCGCTGGAAGCGCGTTTCCGCGGCGTTCATCCCGGCGGACGCTTTAATGGTGTTGCCGCCAATAGTCGGCATTTTCTCAACGATCAGCACGCGGGCACCGTCATCGTGCGCCTGAATAGCCGCCGCCAGACCGGCACCGCCGCTCCCGACCACCACCACATCATAAGATTTCGGTGCAGCGGTATCGCCGCCCTCTTCCGCGACCAGCGCTTTGCTGGATTTTATCATCGCTTTGGAGACCGCTTTTTTCACCGCTTCGCTCTGGCTGGTTGCCCCGGAAATGGCATCCACGTGTGGCGTGTTCGCATCCAGAATCCGTGAGCGAATCTCTTCAAAGCTGGTGACGAACTCTACGTCCTGATCCACGCCGCCGGTCAGTTCAATGTCGGCGATTCTGTCGGTTTCGAGGCTGACGTTGATAACCAGCTCACCGGCTTCATCCTGCACGGTTTCAACGAACACGCCCGGTTTGAATTTAGACACCGACATGCTCATATCGCGGATCATCGCTTCAACCAGCGAGAAACGCCACAGCGGTTCTGGGATGTTCAGCGCTTCGCGCTGAGTGCTGTCGATAAACAGATCCAGCGTCTGGCCGTCGGCAATACGTTCCGCCCAGTCCGGATACGCGATACAGGCGCGACCCACCGCAATCAGGTCGTAGCCGTGCTCCATCGCACTATCGATATCGCTGTCGTTCACCACGCCGCCCACACCCATCACCGGCACCTGCGCCAACGTTTCGGAACGCATGGCAACGTATTTTTCAATCAGCGGCGTCGGGTCGGTGGTGTCCACGATGGAGGAACGCAGCGAAGCGCCTACGGAGAAGTGCAGATAGTCCAGCCCGCGAGCAGCCAGTTTTTCCAGCAGATACATCGTGTCGTCAAAGCGGATCCCCGGCACTTCCATCTCTTCAGGCGAGAAACGATAGCCGATGATGAAGGCGTCGTCCGCATACTGGCGCACCATTTTATGGGTGATATCTAACACCGCCAGCGGGAACTTCGCGCGATTATCGCGGCTGCCACCCCACTCATCGTCACGCTGGTTGGAGTTTGGTGAATAGAACTGTTGGATAAGGTAAGTGTTTGCACCGTGGATCTCGACGCCATCAAAACCGGCCTGAATAGCACGACGTACGGCGTCGCCAAACTTACCGACCATCCCTTCCACTTCTTCAGCGGTCAGCGCGACCGGCGTTGCTGCACCATCACGCGGTGCCGCGACGGCGCTTGGGCCAACCGGCGTGCGCCCGCCAATCAGTTTCGGGTCGACCATACGGCCGCCGTGGTAGATTTGCAGCAGCGCTTTAGAGCCTTTCGATTTAATGGCCTCGGCGATTTTCGCCAGCCCGGCGATTTTGTCATCGCTGTCGATGCCGAGCGCGCCCGGGAAAGCCAGACCTAAATCGTCAACAAAACAGCATTCTACGATGATAGTACCGATAAGACCGGCGCGGGCGCGATAGTACTCCACCAGCTCGCTGCTGACGGAACCATCGTAATAACCTGAACAGGTTGTCATCGGTGCCATAAAGAGGCGGTTTTTAAGCTCGGTACCATTCGGTAATGTACAAGAACTCAGTACGCGATGTTGATTGTTCATATGGGTTAACTCCAAACTTTTTAAAAATTAAAATTTAAGAATTCGGGATCGGGCTATATTTGAGTTATTTGTTATGCCGATATCATGGTATTAATATAGCGATAATTTTAGTTACTAAAGTCATTACGTTAGTTATAAAACTATTTAATCCCTTAAATAACACACATACCCCCATGGTGTTACTAATTTAATTTCGTTTTATTCACAATAATTTAATAAATACCGATACAAATGCAACTTTATTAACAGTGGTCAAACCAGTA
>CP070603.1:1961462-1964990 GCA_016939855.1 Kluyvera ascorbata | reverse complement strand
TAATATAAAAATTAATTTAACTTAACAACCATAATACCCAATAAGCCAATAGGGTTATTACACATTGCGTTAAAATAATACCGCGATTGTGCTTTTTTGATCCCGATCAATTGCAATGGCATCCAAAAGCGCATTATATGAATATAAGATTTTTTAAACTTAGCGCTAAATAAAATAGCGTCACGCACCTAATTTTTGAAATTGCCAGCCGTACTTTTGAAATATAAATAAAGTAAAAAAACTAAAAAAAGCAAAGCGGCAATTTTAGTCAATCGAATTATTAACTACTTATAGAAGCGTAATATGAACGAGAAATCTGCGACATCGCACTCACCGACCCCGGTGAGTAAACCAAAGGATGGTAAGAAAAACCGTCTTCTGATGATGGCACTGCCTATTATCGTGGCCGTGCTTCTCCTCTTCGTCCCGGTTCCTGACGGGCTTCCACCGTATGCCTGGCACTACTTCGCTATCTTTGTCGGCGTGATTGTTGGCCTTATCTTTGAACCGCTGCCAGGTGCCGTTATCGGCCTGACCGGGGTGGTCGCCATCGCGTTGTGCAGCCAGTGGGTGCTGTTCAGCCCTGAACAGATGGCAGCACCGAAGTTCCAACTGGCGGGCGCCTCCTTTAAATGGGCGGTCAGCGGCTTTGGCAACTCGACCGTCTGGCTTATTTTCGGCGCGTTTATGTTTGCCGCTGGCTACGATAAAACCCGCTTTGGTCGCCGTCTGGCGCTGATTCTGGTGAAATATCTGGGCCGCCGGAGCTTGACGCTCGGCTACGCTATCACCCTGGCCGACCTGCTGCTGGCACCGTTTACGCCGTCCAACACCGCGCGTAGCGGCGGGACCATCTACCCAATTATCGCCAACCTGCCGCCGCTGTACGGTTCAAAACCTAACGACCCAAGCGCGCGTAAAATTGGCTCTTACCTGATGTGGGTGGCGATCACCGCCGCCTGTATCACCAGTTCTATGTTCCTTTCTGCCCTGGCACCTAACCTGCTGGCGCTGGCGCTGGTGAAAAGCATCGTCGGTATCAACATCTCCTGGGGCACCTGGTTTATCGCCTTCCTGCCGCTGGGCCTGCTGTTGATTCTGACCATGCCGCTGCTGGCCTACTGGTTCTACCCACCAGAAGTTAAGGTGAATGACGAAGTGCCGCTGTGGGCTGCGCGTGAGCTGGAAAAACTCGGCAAACTGTCCCGCAACGAAATTCTGCTGCTGGTCTTCGTGTGCTGTGCACTGATGATGTGGATCTTCGCCGCCGCCTGGATTGAACCAGCCATGGCCGCCCTGCTGATTATCGGCCTGATGCTGTGGACCGGCGTGCTGGAGTGGAGCGACATCACCGGTAATAAAGCCGCATGGAACACCTTCGTGTGGTTCGCCACCCTGGTGGCCCTCGCCGACGGCCTTTCTTCTACCGGCTTTATCGGCTGGTTGGGTAAAGAAGGCGGCATGCTGATGAGCGGTATTTCCCCGGGCGTGGCGACCATCGTCCTGCTGCTGGCGTTCTACCTGCTGCACTACCTGTTTGCCAGCACCACCGCGCACACCACCGCGTTGCTGCCAGCGATGCTGACCATCGCATCAACCATTCCGGGTATGAACATGAACGTCTTCGTACTGCTGATGGTGACCTCGCTGGGTATCATGGGGATCATCACCCCGTACGGTACTGGCCCAAGCCCAATTTACTACGGCAGTGGCTATCTGCCGACCAAAGACTACTGGCGCCTCGGCACCATCTTTGGGGGCATCTTCCTGGTGGCGCTGCTGGTCATCGGCTACCCATGGATGTCTATGATGTTCTGATTCATAACCGTCGGCGGGCAACCTCCGGCGGTTTTATTTTTATGGAGTGAAGAGCTATGTCGAACAAACCGTTTTTCTACCAGAACCCTTTCCCACTGTCTCACGACGATACCGAATACTACCTGCTTAGCCGCGAGCACGTTTCCGTGGCGCAGTTTGACGGTCAGGACGTGTTAAAAGTTGAGCCTGAAGCGCTAACGCTGCTTGCCCAGCAGGCCTTCCACGATGCCGCTTTTATGCTGCGCCCTTCTCATCAGAAACAGGTTGCCGCCATTCTGAATGACCCGCAAGCCAGCGAAAACGACAAATACGTCGCCCTGCAGTTCCTGCGTAACTCCGAAATCGCCGCCAAAGGCGTGCTGCCTACCTGCCAGGACACCGGCACTGCCATCATCATGGGTAAAAAAGGCCAGCGCGTCTGGACCGGCGGCAGCGACGAAGCCGCGCTGTCGCAGGGCGTCTATAACACCTATATTTCCGACAACCTGCGCTACTCGCAGAACGCCGCGCTGGATATGTATAAAGAGGTGAATACCGGAACTAACCTGCCCGCTCAGATTGACCTCTACAGCGTCGACGGCGACGAGTACAAGTTCCTGTGCATCGCCAAAGGCGGCGGCTCAGCCAACAAAACCTATCTCTATCAGGAAACCAAAGCGCTGATTACTCCGGCGAAGCTGAAAAACTACCTGGTGGAAAAAATGCGTACCCTGGGTACCGCTGCCTGTCCGCCGTACCATATCGCGTTCGTGATTGGCGGTACCTCTGCTGAAATGACGCTGAAAACGGTCAAACTGGCTTCAACCCGTTATTACGACGGTCTGCCAACCGAAGGCAACGAACACGGTCAGGCGTTCCGTGACGTGAATCTGGAGAAAGAGCTGATGATCGAGGCGCAGAATCTTGGCCTCGGCGCGCAGTTTGGCGGTAAATACTTCGCCCACGATATCCGCGTTATCCGTCTACCGCGTCATGGCGCATCCTGTCCGATCGGCATGGGCGTTTCCTGTTCGGCTGACCGTAACATCAAAGCCAAAATCAACCGCGACGGTATCTGGATTGAGAAACTGGAGCACAACCCGGCGCAGTACATTCCTGAAGCGCTGCGTCAGCGGGGTGAAGGCGCTGCGGTCAGCATCAACCTCAACCAACCGATGAGCGAGATCTTAGCGCAGCTTTCGGCACACCCGGTGTCCACGCGTCTGTCGCTGAACGGTACCATTATCGTGGCCCGCGATATTGCGCACGCTAAGCTGAAAGAGCTGTTGGATAACGGTGAGGAGCTGCCGCAGTACGTGAAAGATCACCCCATCTACTACGCAGGCCCGGCCAAAACGCCGGAAGGTTACGCGTCGGGTTCTTTAGGCCCAACCACCGCGGGGCGTATGGACTCTTACGTTGATCTATTGCAGTCTCACGGCGCCAGTATGGTGATGCTGGCAAAAGGCAACCGCAGCCAGCAAGTGACCGATGCCTGTCATAAGCACGGCGGTTTCTATCTCGGCAGCATCGGCGGCCCGGCGGCGGTGCTGGCGCAAACCAGCATTAAGAGCCTGGAGTGTGTGGCCTATCCTGAGCTGGGTATGGAAGCTATCTGGAAAATTGAAGTGGAGAACTTCCCGGCGTTTATTCTGGTGGATGATAAGGGGAATGATTTCTTCCAGCAAATTCAGAACAAGCAGTGTGCTGGCTGTCCTCAGCGATAAGTTT
>CP070603.1:1960439-1961176 GCA_016939855.1 Kluyvera ascorbata | reverse complement strand
TATTCTCGTTTTATCCCATAAATTCAGGTAGTTCATCAGAAAAAACATTCCCGATATAATCCCCGCGCTTTTCATACTCATTGATTAACACAACACAATAATTTTAAAGGATTTTATAAATTGAAAAAACTATCTCTGGCAGTATTGGTCCTGGGGAGTCTGGCAAGTGGAATGGCTATCGCGGATAGCCAGAGCGTATCCATTGGTTATGCTCAAGCTGACGTACAGGACTTCAAAAATATCCGCGGCGTTAACCTGCAATACCGCTATGAATTCGATTCTCCATTCAGCGTCGTAGGTTCATTTACTTATATGAGCGGCAGCCAGGACCAAAACTATTATGTCGACTCTGATTCCGTCAACTCCAATATCGACGTCAAATATTACTCGCTGTTAGTTGGCCCCGCCTACCGTATCAACGAATATGTTTCCGTGTATGCACTGGGCGGCGCGGCGCGCACCAAAGCCGATATCGATGTCAAATGGCTGGAATCAAGCAACAACGAAGTCTATCGTGAAAGCGAATCCCGTGATTCAACCTCTTTCGCGTACGGCGCGGGTATCATCATTAACCCAATCGAAAACCTGACCGTGAACGTCGGTTACGAAGGGACCACCGCCGATATCGAAGACAAATACAGCATCAACGGTTTTAACATCGGCGTAGGCTATCGTTTCTGATGCTCCCCGAGGCGCGGCTTCTTATCGTTACGGATTAAGAAGCCGCCMGCGCATTC
>CP070603.1:1950877-1960335 GCA_016939855.1 Kluyvera ascorbata | reverse complement strand
GAGCATCAATCCTTAATATTCAGAAACAGATACATACAGGATTTACCCCAGAGTGAGTATTTTTTCAATTTAAGCTCAACGACCGTTTCATCAGCATTGTCACTCCTCTTCTTTTCGTGAAAAATCGATATGTAAAAAAATACATAACGAGGCAGGGCAATGGTTTCAGGAAAAATGAAGTACGGGGTTTTAGCGCTGATGGTGTGTACCCCGGCGGTGTTCGCCAAAGACATCCGCGTCACCTATGCCGGTTCGATGGGCAAAGTGATGGATCAGGGCCTGGGCCCGGCGTTCAGCAAGGCAGATAACGGTGAATATCAGGGGCAAGGCCAAGGGGCCTACGGGATGGCTCGTCTGCTCGCCAGCCACAAGATTGAGGCCGATGTTTTTGTCTCTATCAACCCAGGTCCGATGCAAATTCTGAAGGACGCAGGGCTGATTGACGATGCTGTGCCTGTGGCCAGCACCAGCATGGTGCTGGCGTACAACCCAAAAGGTAAATATGGCGAGCAGTTTGCCGAAGCCAGCAAGAAGAACGATGGCTCATGGCTAAACCTGCTGGCGAAAAAAGATATCAGCTTTGGTCGCACCGACCCGTATGTCGATCCGAAAGGCCAGAATATTGTCTTCACCCTGATGCTGGCTGAAAAATATTATCAGCAACCAGGTATCGCGATGAAGATCCTGGGCAGCCTGCAGAACCCACAGCAAACCAACCAGGAAGGCGGTCTGTTAACCCGCCTCGAAAGTGGTCAGGTCGATGCCGCCGCGGCATATGAGAGCGAAATTCGCTCCGCGCACCTGCCGTATGTTGCGCTGCCGGACGAAATTAACCTGAGTAACCCGGCGATGGAAAAGCAGTGGTATGACACCGTCAGCTTCACCATTAAAGACAGCAAGGGCCAAGATCAGGTTCTGCATACTCAGCCGATGGTGTTTTACGCTGCGGTGCTGAAAAATGCGCCTAACGGCGTTGAGCAAGGCGAGAAGTTCGTCAAATTTATGCAAAGCCCACAAGGTCAGGCGCTGTTTAAACAGTATGGCTATGCACAACCGAAAGGGGATGTGCTATACGCTCGCTAAGCCGTCCTGGCAAAATAGCGGGCTGGCTTTCGCTGCCCGCTATTCTTCTACTCTGCATTCCGTTTGTGACGCTGCTCAGCGTTACGCCCTGGCAGCATTTACAGCTGGCGTGGCGTGACGATAACGCAATTGCCGTATCAATGGGTCTGGGCGGGCTCGCGCTGTGTATCACGGTCGCCATTGGTTTGCCTGTTGCCTGGTGGCTTTCACAGGTGACGGGTCGACGGCGGTTAATTGCCGAGATGCTGGTGATGATCCCACTGCTAACCCCACCGCTGGCGATGGGGATCTTGCTGGTTTCCGCACTGGGGCCCTATGGTCTGGTCGGCTCCTGGATCTCAAAAATAGGGTTCACCCTGGTCAACAACCCGGCGGCCTTTGTGCTGGCGCAGATTTACGGTTCGCTGCCCTATTTCATTGTGGTGGCGCGTTCGGCGTTTTCTACCGTGCCGAAAGACATTCTTGAAGCCGGCCAGACGCTTGGCGCATCAGGATGGAATCGCTTTCGCTATCTGACCCTGCCTATCGCCCTTCCCGGCCTGGCTTCCGCCGTCACGCTCGCCTGGGTTCGTGCCGTCGGTGAGTTTGGCATCGTCATGATCTTCGCTTATTTCCCCCAGGGAATTCCCGTCAAGCTCTACACCAATCTGCAAAATGATGGCGTGGATGCCGTCTATACGCTGCTGTGGATGCTGCTGATTGTCACGCTACCGCTGCCGATGATGTGCTTTGCCTTGGGCCGACGCCAGGTACGGTAAATAGGTCGCAAATCCGATATTCCTGTGTTCAATGTCACAATTGCAGACATAATGAAGTGACGATCGACGGTTACGAAAATATCCTGTGGACGTTTTAAAAAAGGGAAGTCTGACGGGCACGAGAGGAGTATAACTTGTTGAAAATTGGCGGAGAGAGGGGGATTTGAACCCCCGGTAGAGTTACCCCTACTCCGGTTTTCGAGACCGGTCCATTCAGCCGCTCTGGCATCTCTCCGTTTTGATGGTTGCCATCATGCCAGGTTATTTGGCATTTTAACAGACCCAGTCTCCTCAATTGCGTTCAAGTGACGAGTTTGCGAGCAAAACGATGATTAAATGGCCCTGGAAAGCAAGTGATACCGTCGAAATAAGCAATATGCCATGGGCGCAAGCTCTGGCTATTCCGCTATTAGCCAATCTCTCCGACGACGAGCAGCTCAAGCTGGTGCAGCTCGCCGACCGTTTTTTGCAACAAAAACGGCTGGTGTTTCTGCAAGGGCTGACGGCTGAGCCGATTATCGAGGCGCGTATTGCCCTGCTCTTCTGTCTGCCCGTACTCGAACTTGGGCTTGAATGGCTGGATGGATTCCATGAAATCCTCATCTACCCGGCTCCTTTTATCGTGGACGATGAGTGGGAAGACGATATTGGCCTGGTCCACAGCCAGCGCGTGGTGCAGTCCGGTCAGAGCTGGCAACAGGGGCCGATTGTGCTGAACTGGCTCGATATTCAGGATTCTTTCGATGCCTCCGGTTTTAACCTGATTATTCATGAAGTGGCGCATAAGCTCGATACTCGCAATGGCGACCGCGCCAGCGGCGTGCCGTTTATCCCGCTTCGCGAGGTCGCAGGATGGGAACACGACCTTCATGCAGCCATGAACAACATTCAGGATGAGATTGATTTAGTTGGCGAAAATGCTGCCAGCATCGATGCCTACGCGGCGACCGACCCCGCAGAATGTTTTGCCGTCTTGTCTGAGTATTTTTTCAGCGCACCAGAACTTTTCGCCCCACGCTTCCCTGCCCTATGGCAACGTTTCTGCAGCTTCTACCGTCAGGACCCACTACAGCGGCTGCGTGATAACAGCGAACAGGGTGAAAACTCGCCAGTAGTTCACTAAAACGGCATCTTGCGCTAAATTCATTCATTTGAATCAGCAAGTTAAATTTAGTGTTGACACAAATATCGGGTGCCAGTACTATGCGCCTCGTTCAAACGATTCCTCTGTAGTTCAGTCGGTAGAACGGCGGACTGTTAATCCGTATGTCACTGGTTCGAGTCCAGTCAGAGGAGCCATATTTAARAAGCCTGCTTAGRAAACTAAGCAGGCTTTTTGCTTTTCTGCACTTCAGAAATTAACGCATCAGGCCGTACGCCATTTCTTCGTCAGCGGTTTCTCCACTTCCACTATCAGGAACATCACAAACCCGATAATAAAGGTGATAACCCAATAGCGGAACGGCAGCGCGGTGGTACCAAAGAGCATCTGCATAAACGGTGCGTAGATAATCAGCAATTGCAGCACCAGCAGTACGCCACTCACTATCCAAATCCCGCGGTTTGCCAGCAGACCTTTACTCAGCGAGAAGCCATCCGCCACGCGACAGTTCAGCATATAGAACCACTGCGCGGTCACCAGTGTTTGTAGCAACACGGTACGGATAAACTCAGGTGAGTAGCCACGCGGTTGGAGCCAGGCCTCCAGCACAAAGGCGCTCACGGCAATCATCGAGCCAACAAAAATCACGCGCCAGATGGCAAATCCGTCCATGACGTGCAGCTTAGGATCGCGCGGCGGACGCCGCATGATGTTCTTTTCACCCGCTTCAAATGCCAGGCCAAACGACAGCGTGGCGGAGGTGGCCATGTTCATCCACAGAATCAACACCGGCGTGAGCGGGATTAAATTCCCTGCCAGCAGCGCGATAATGATAAGCAACCCTTGCGCCAGGTTGGTCGGCATAATGAACAGGATGGTTTTCTTCAGGTTATCGTAAACCCGACGCCCTTCCCTGACCGCGCTGGCAATCGTGGCGAAGTTATCATCGGTCAGCACCATATCCGCGGCTTCTTTGGTCACTTCGGTGCCTTTAATCCCCATGGCGATACCGACGTCGGCCTGCTTCAGCGCTGGGGCATCGTTCACCCCGTCACCGGTCATCCCGACCACCTCTTTCTTACTTTGCAGCGCCTGGACCAGACGGAATTTATCCTCTGGACTGGTACGGGCAAAAATATCAAATTTCTGCGCCGCTTCGCTCAACTGGATATCGTCCATCACCTCCAGTTCGCGCCCGGTAATGGCGTTACCCGCGTTGCCGATCCCCAACATTTTGCCAATACTCATCGCCGTTTGTGGGTGGTCGCCGGTTATCATCTTCACGCGGATCCCCGCCTGCAGACAGTCGCCGATGGCGGTAATGGCTTCAGGCCGTGGCGGGTCCATCATCCCGGCAATCCCCAGCAGAATAACGCCCTGTTGTAGATCTTGATGGGTGAGCTCCGTTTGCCCATCCGCGGCCGGTTTCCATGCCGCAGCAACCATACGCAGCCCTTCCCGCGCGTACTCCTCAATCTTCGCTTCCCAGTAAGGTTGGTTAAGCGGCTCGAGCCCATGGTCGGTTTGCTGATGCTGGCACAGGCGGAACAACACATCCGGCGCGCCGGTGATAAGAATCGACTCCTCATCGCCAATGCGATAGAGCGTTGACATGTATTTGTACTGCGAGTCGAAAGGAATTTTACTGCGCAATTCGGTCGCCACGGCCGGTAGCGTCACTTTCGCCGCCAGCACCTTCAGCGCCCCTTCCGTTGGGCCGCCGGTGATTTTCCATAGCCCGCTTTCATCCTTGATAAGCTGGCTGTCATTACAGAGGTCGATGGTTCGCAGATAGCGAGCCAGCAGCGTATCCGGCGCCACGGCGATAGGCACGTCACTATCAACCGGATGAATATTTCCCACCGGTTCGTAGCTGTCCCCCTCAACCCGATAGACCGTATCCGCCGTGATAACGGCTTTAACGGTCATTTCGTTCATGGTCAGGGTCCCGGTTTTATCCGAGCAAATCACCGTCATGGCTCCCAGCGTTTCCACCGTTGGCAGTTTGCGAATAATCGCCTGCTGCCGTGCCATCGTTTGTACGCCSAGCGACAGAATAATCGAAATAATAGCCGGCAGCCCNTCNGGTACCGMWGCCACYGCCAGGCTAATCAGCGACAGCANYAGCTCGGAAACCGGCATGTCGCGGAACAGCAGGCTAAAGACAAACAGCGCCGCCATCATCACCAGGATGATGATAAAGATCGCTTTACCGAGCTTATCCATCTGCACCAGCAGCGGCGTTCGGTGCTTCTCAATATCCGCCATCATCTGGTTAATATGACCAAGCTCGGTATCCCCCCCGGTGGCCACCACCAGACCTTTACCGCCGCCGGAGCTCACCGTCGTGCCCGAAAACAGCAGGTTGGTACGATCACCCAACGGCAACTCTCCGCTGAGCGCATCGGTATTTTTCTCTACCACCGTCGACTCACCGGTGAGGATAGCCTCCTCCACCCGCAGGTTGTGCGCCTCAATCACTCGCAGGTCAGCGGGAATACGGTCACCGGCGCGGATAACCACAATGTCGCCAGGCACTAATGCCGTGGTGGGAATGGTCTCATGATTCCCCTGTCGAATAACCACCGCCTCGCTGGAAAGCATATTGCGGATGCTCTGAAGCGATTTCTCCGCATTGCTCTCCTGAATATGACCAATCAAGGCGTTGATAACCGCCACGCCCAGAATAACCAGCGTATCGACCCAATACCCCATCACGGCGGTCAACAGCGCTGCCGCCAGCAGGACATAGATCAGCACATCATTAAAGTGGGCCAGAAAGCGCAGCCACGCCGGTTTTCCCGCTTTTTGCGGCAGCGCATTTTCGCCGTATTGCTGCAAGCGTGCGGCGGCTTCGGCGCTGCTAATCCCCTCCGGTGCGCTATTGGTGCTGGTCAGGGTTTCATCAACGGAGAGCTGGTAGTACGGGCTGCCCGGTTTGTCTGTGTTCATTCGTATCTCCTCACTCCTGTAACGGAAATCAGGACAGCGATTGGCTGTTCTTAACGCACCACAAATACCGGTACATGGGCATAACGCACGATACCGGAGGCCTCTGATCCCAGAAGGTGGGTCTGAATATTGGGATTACGCGAACCAACAATGACCACATCGGCCTTCAGTTCATCGGCCAGTTTTGTCACCTCATCGCGAACGTTGCCGCTGCGGACATGAATCTGCACCTCGTCTTCTTTCAGCAAGAGTTTGCTAATAAGTTCGGCCAATTTTTCTTTAGAATTTTTAATCAGATACTCTTCCATTTTTCTCGCATCGGCGATAAATCCGCGCGTCAGTGCGGGAGAAAAAGGAGGGATAACGTTTAACAGATGAATTTTCCCGGAGGAACTGTTTGCGAGAAAATGGGCGTGGGATAACGCTTTATCGGCGAGGCCAGTTTCAAACACATCAACCGGCACGAGAATATTTTTATACATAGATAATCCTTTTATAAACCAATATGTCAGGTAGAAAAAATGGCCCAGGAAAGGCGCTGATAAAGACATCTCGAATTGAGGTATGAGGGCATTACTAAACGTAGCACACGCAGTGCGATACAATTAAGACACCAATTAATATATTGAAAAATATCATAGCAACAGCACGCGCCAGTCAATTCAACTAAAAAACCCGCCAAATCGTCGACATCACCGCAAATTTTGCTCTTTTTAACATTTTCGATTTTCTGCGGCTATGCTCATTAAGAGGCGCCACTGCGTCTTCTGAAAAACACCCATTAATTATGTAGATAAGAATGTAATCATCAAACGATTGGTGCTGAAGGAGGGACAATGTTCGGCTACAGTCTATTTCGTCTGGCTCTGTTTATTGCGCTAGCAATAATTGCCTGCACCGCTTCAGGCCTATTCACCTATGTCGTGGTTTCTGCGCTGGCGAATTAAAATCAGCGATTGTGAAGAATATGTAAAATATAGCCTTTGATTCCGAGGGGAATACTGTGAACCGTTATTTTTCTCTCATCCCCGTTGTTATTTTAATAACAACGGCTTGCGATCAAAAAACGCCACAAGTTGCGCCACAACCGAAGATGGTGAAGGTCGCGGAAGTGGTTGCCATAGGCGCTTCGCAACAGCGTATTTTCCCTGCCCGCATTGAATCTGGCGACGCTACCGACCTGTCGTTCAAACGGGGCGGTCAGATAGAAGCGCTCGACGTGCGCCAGGGAGCCAACATTACTCAGGGGCAGGCACTTGCCCGTCTTAATGCCCGAGAGGCGCAGCAGCGGCTGAACGAACGGCAAACCGCCGCAACGCTCGCCCAGCGGCAGTTCGACCGCTTCCAGACGCTGGCAGGCCGCCAGGCCATTTCGAAAGCAGAGATGGACATCCAGCGCGCGAGCCGCGACTCCGCCAACGCCGCCCTAAAAATCGCCCAGGAAGAACTCTCCCAAATGACGCTGACCGCGCCGTTCAGCGGTGTGGCGGCCAACGTACCGGTGAGAAACCACCAGGTGGTGGCCGCCGGGCAGCCTATCGTCACCCTGACGCGAACCGATCTACTGGACGTTGTTTTTAGCGTTCCGGAAAACCTGTTTACCATCCTTGATATCCGTAACGCGCAGTACAGGCCGGTCGTCAAAATTAACACCATGCCGGATCGGCAGTTCACTGCCGAATACAAAGAGCACACTGGCAGCAGCGATGCCAGCACCCTGACATGGCAAATTATCCTGACCATGCCGCGTCCAGACGATTTCCCCTCCGTCGGCGGCGTTAGCGGCACCGTCACGGTGAATCTGGCAAATCTTCCAGCCAGCGCGGGCGAACACGCCGTGGTAGTGCCGGTTGAAGCCGTGTTTAATCCCGATAATCGCCAGCGCAATGAGCCGCATGTCTGGCTGGTTAAAGGCGAAGGTGAAGCGCTCCACCTTGAAGACAGAAGAGTTAGCGTAGGCCAGGTGACCTCACAGGGCGTGGTGATTACCGATGGGCTCAGCGTCGGCGATCGTGTCGTGGCGGCAGGCGTCAGCGAATTGCATGCGCAGCAGCCGGTGAGAATCTGGACGCGTGAACGAGGTTTGTAATGGATATCTCTCGCCAATTTATTAACAACCCCGTTCGCGTCTGGCTGACTATCTTACTGCTAGGCATCGGCGGCATTTTCGCCCTGCTGAACATTGGCCGCCTTGAAGATCCGGCGTTCACCATTAAAACCGCGGTGGTGGTCACCCACTATCCTGGCGCATCGGCACAACAGGTTGAAGAAGAGGTGACGCTACCGCTGGAAAATGCGCTGCAGCAGTTGCCTTATCTGGATAACGTCAGCTCAATTTCTTCCAATGGGTTATCGCAAATCACCGTCAATATCGCCTCGAATTACCACTCCAGCGAGCTGCCGCAAATCTGGGATGAACTGCGCCGTCGAGTGGGCGACGCCTCGCGCCTGTTCCCACCCGGCGTGGCATCTCCCTTTGTGAACGATGATTTTGGCGATGTCTTCGGCTTTTTCTTTGCCCTCTCGGGAGAAAGCTACAGCAATCCAGAGCTGGTTCGCTACGCCGAGCAGCTCAGGCGCGAACTGGTACTGGTCCCCGGCGTAGGCAAAGTCGCTATCGGCGGCGCCATTCCCCAACAAATCAATATTGATATTTCGCTGGCAAAAATGGCCGCTCGCGGTATCACGCTTAACCAGTTAGCCGCCACCCTTAGCCGTTTGAACGTCGTATCGAACGCCGGGGAGATAAAATCCGGTAGCGAGTCCATTCGTCTGCACCCTACGGGCGAGTTCGAAAATATCGATGAGCTTAGCGATTTACTCATCAGCCCGCATGGCTCCGGTGCCGCAACACGGCTGCGCGATATTGCCACGCTGTCGCGCGGGCTCAGTGAATCGCCGTCGAGCATTTATCACGCCAACGGGCGACAGGCCGTCACCATGGGGGTTTCGTTTATTCCCGGCGTTAACGTGGTGGATGTTGGCCGTGCGCTTGAGCAGAAACTTGCACAGATGTCGGCGGAAAAACCGGCGGGCATTAAGATTGACCTGTTCTACGACCAGGCGGCGGAAGTCGCCCATTCGGTGAACGGTTTTATTACTAACTTCCTGATGGCATTGGCGATTGTCGTCGGCGTGCTGCTTATTTTTATGGGCATCCGCAGCGGTATCATTATCGCCCTGTCGCTGGCGCTCAACGTGCTGGGTACGCTGCTTATCATGTACCTCTGGGGCATTGAGCTACAGCGTATTTCGCTGGGCGCGCTCATCATCGCGCTGAGTATGCTGGTCGATAACGCTATCGTTATCGTTGAAGGGGTGATGATTGCCCGTCAGCAGGGGTCGACGCAGCTTGCGGCCATTAACTACGTTATTCGCCGCTCGGCGCTGCCGCTGCTTGGGGCCACGGTGATTGCTATTCTTGCGTTTGCGCCCATTGGCCTGTCGCAGGACTCCACCGGAGAGTACTGTAAATCCCTGTTCCAGGTTCTGCTGATTTCCCTCATGCTGAGCTGGTTCTCCGCGCTAACCATCACGCCGGTGCTGATTAAATGGTGGCAATC
>CP070603.1:1948844-1950867 GCA_016939855.1 Kluyvera ascorbata | reverse complement strand
CCCCAGCCCACAGAGCAGGTCGATACCGACCCGTACGCGGGCCGTTTTTACCGCATTTATCAACAGATCCTGCACACGTTGTTGATGCGCAAAGCCATTACCCTGGCGGTGATGGTTGTGCTATTGGCGGCTTCAATATGGGGATTCGGTTCAGTACGGCAGAACTTCTTCCCTTCCTCCAATACGCCGATATTCTTCGTCGATCTCTGGCTGCCTTACGGCACCGATATTGCCGCAACCGAAAGGATGGCCAGCGATATTGAAACCTCAATTAACGGCCAGCCGGGGGTTGTCACTACGATTGCCACCGTGGGCCAGGGGAGCATGCGCTTCATTCTCACCTACAGCGGCCAACGGCAGTACAGTAACTACGCGCAGATCATGGTGCGGATGGACGATCAGCGCAAAATTTCCGCGCTGACGCAGCACGTTGATAGCTACATTGCGCGCAACTACCCGCAGGTTAACGCCAGTACCAAGCGGGTCATGTTCGGCCCTTCCGGGGATAGCGCGATTGAAGTCCGTATCAAAGGCCCAGACCCCGACCGGCTTCGCCTGCTTGCCAGTCAGGTGAGTGATATTTTGTCAGCTGACCCGGCCACTGACGGCGTGCGTAACGACTGGCAGAACCGCAGCAAAGTGATACGCCCACAATATTCCGCCGCGTTGGGCCGCGAACTGGGCGTGGATAAACAGGATATCGATAACGCGCTGGAGATGAATTTCTCCGGTAGCCGCGCGGGACTTTATCGTGAAGGGGCCGACCTGCTACCGGTGATTGTGCGCCCACCCGCCGCCGAACGTCAGGATGCCAACCATCTGAATAATGTTCTGGTCTGGAGCCAAAGCCGTCAGCAGTACATTCCACTCAGCAACGTGGTGAGCGGCTTTAACCTTGAATGGGAAGATCCGCTTATTCTGCGCCGCGACCGCAGCCGCGTGTTGACGGTGCAGACCGATCCAGACCCACTCAGCAACCAAACCTCAGGCGATATCCTGGCCCGCGTGAAGCCACAAATTGATGCGCTTGCCCTTCCCCACGGCTATAGCATTGAGTGGGGTGGTGACGCCGAGAGCTCCAGCGAAGCACAGCAGGGGCTGTTCACGACGCTACCGTTGGGCTACCTGGTCATGTTTGTCATCACCGTACTGATGTTCAGTTCGCTGAAAAATGCGGTGGCCATTTGGCTTACCGTTCCGCTTGCGCTGATTGGCGTCACGCCGGGCTTTTTAATTACTGGCATCCCCTTCGGCTTCATGGCGTTAATAGGCCTGCTCAGCCTGAGTGGGATGCTGATTCGTAACGGTATCGTGCTAGTTGAAGAAATTGAGCAGCAGAAACAGGAAAAAGCGCAGCAGGAAGCCATTATCTATGCCGCGACGTCGCGCCTGCGCCCTATTCTGTTGACCGCGTTTACCACCGTGCTCGGTCTCGCACCTTTACTGCTGGATGTTTTCTTCCAGAGCATGGCGGTGGTTATTATGTTTGGACTCGGATTTGCGACCATCCTGACGTTACTGGTGCTGCCGGTGATTTACGCCTGTTTCCATCATAAGGATATAAAGCCACAACAATGAACACGACCGGATTAAACATCATAAAAACGCTGGGATGCATGACGGCAGTAACGTTCTTTACTATCTATAACACCTGGGATCACTATGATTATGACTATCACTGGATCCTCGGGTTTCTGACGTTTATTTCAACCATTGCCACACCGCTGTTTTTTGTGGTCGCCGGGTATCTGGATTCTCAATCCCGGCATAATTCACAGTGGCAAATGGGAAAAATTAAAAGCGTGGTCATCGTCTTCCTGTTCTGGATGACGATTTACTACCTGTGGGAACCCTACCAGCGCGGCTATCTCATTCAGCCGTGGTTTGTGTTTTCTTTTATTGTGATTTACACCTTTCATCCGCTGATTGAGTGGCTCAGCCAAAGACGTAAACTGTTCTTCGCTACGGTATTTTCGCTGCTGCTGTTTTCTTACGCTTACGACCTGCTGGCCGCGCTCTACCC
>CP070603.1:1946462-1948812 GCA_016939855.1 Kluyvera ascorbata | reverse complement strand
ACCGTCTGTGGACCTGGTTACTCTTTTACCTGACCGGTCAGCTGTTCAGCGACCCCATGGTCACCCAGTGGCTCAGCAGAAAAAAAGTCGTCAGGGGCGCGATGATCGCCATCCCGTTTATTTACCTCTTTACCTGGTTTTATGAGCGTCATTTCTTTTTCGCTCTGTTTAAGGCCGACAGAAATGCGTTCATTCTTACCGGTTCACAAATCTATATTCTGGTCTTAGCGCTGGTGATTGC
Source organism: Kluyvera ascorbata (assembly GCA_016939855.1). Taxonomy (GTDB): domain Bacteria; phylum Pseudomonadota; class Gammaproteobacteria; order Enterobacterales; family Enterobacteriaceae; genus Kluyvera; species Kluyvera ascorbata_C. Next base: position 1,948,571 of record CP070603.1, on the reverse strand, counting down.
CGCAAACGGCGTGCAATTTCGTAAAAATAGTGAGCTTAAAGAGACCATTCTGGCCACCATCAGCAAAGCAATGACCGGTGTCTATATCCTGCACTATTCGGTGTTTCACCTGTTGACGGCGCTTATCCCCATTCACTCGCTAAGCACAAAATTAATGCTGATTGTGCTGACGTTTATTCTTTCCGTCGCCGTTTCAATGCTGGTGCTATCCCATTCGGTGATGAAAAAAGTCATTACGCTTTGATTACGCGAGATGATCGGTACAGTTAGCGCCCTATTTTGGGACAGAGAAATACGCAGCGGCGATTTCACTTCCTTGCGGCTGGTATTATGATGGCGCTAACTATCCTTACTTCCCGCAGTGATTGAGAATTAGATGGACTTCATCAGCATTATTATGTCGGCAGGGAAAACCTCCGTCGACGTAGCGCTTTATACGCTGCTGCCGATTATGGTGGTTATGCTCATTGTCATGAAATATCTGGAAGTACGCGGCGTACTGGACGTTATCGTGCGCTGGCTTGCCCCGCTGCTCAAGCCGTTTGGCCTGACCGGGATGAGCGCCTTTGCGCTGATTCAGATGAACTTTGTGAGCTTTGCCGCCCCGCTCGCCACCCTCGCCATTATGGACAAACGCGGCGTTTCAGACCGGCAGATGGCCGCTACGCTGGCAATGCTCTTTGCGATGGGCCAGGGCAACGTCTTCTATCCATTGACCCCTTTTGGCCTGCATTGGCTGGCCTCAATCGTCATTTCGATTGTCGGTGGGCTGTGTGCGGCCGCGGTCACCTGGCACGTGACCGGTCGCCGACTCTCGATGGTTGAGAATGCCCGCGCCGAGGCGCTGCCTGACGCCGAGAAGAATAACCAGGGGATCATTTCGGTGATTAACAGCGCGGGCTCCGATGCCATTCGCCTGGCGCTTGGTGCCGTCCCGATGCTCATTCTGTCGCTGGCTATCGTTGGCGTCATGCAGAAAGCGGGCCTGATTGAGATGCTCCAGCAGTTGCTGATGCCGCTGCTGCTGTGGCTGAATATTCCGGTTAACTTCGTGCTACCTGCGCTGGTCAAATGCGTTGCTGGCGGCACCGCCTACTTCGGCGTCGTCTCGGAGATGGTACAGCAGGGAAAAGTCACCGTTAGCCAGATTAACGCCTCTGCCGGGCTGTTAATTCAGACCTTTGATCTTCCCGGCATCGGTATCTTTTTAGGCGTCAGCTCCCGCTTCGTTCGCCTGTTCCGGTTTGCGGCGACGGGCGCCCTTGCGGGGATTATCATCCGCACTATTTTGCATATCACGCTATTCTGACCGAAGGCAGGCCACCATGTCAGTCTGGTGGCTACAATCAATGTGCCGTTGAATGCGCGTCATCATCCAGGGGAAAAAGGGATTGGAGGTCACGCGCATCAGCGTGTCCAGACCAACGCTTAGCGTCGCGGTCTCTCCGCGTAGCGAAATGGTGCCAATGCTGATGCCATAGCGATTTTTCTCCGCCGGCTCGCGGCCATACAGCGAGTCGGTCAATGGGAACGGCACCGCCACATGAGACAGCGAATACATATCCTGCGGCCAGGCGATATGCAATGGTGTTACGGTCTCATCCTGCTCCCCGGCAGCCGTCGTACGGGCCACCGTGTCGTTGGTGCCAGAGTCGGTATTGGTAATAACCGTGGTCCGGTAAGGGCGCGGTACAGGTGGCAGTAACGTGTTCACGGCGGAATATAATCCAGGTCGGAACAACGCGCGTAAATTGGCGGCCTGGTTAATATCAAAGATCACCAGCTCACTGCCGTTATCAGGCAGATAGCGATACAGCGAATCCACCACCGCTCGCGTACTCACCGTTGAATCCATAATGGACTGGAACGTTAATACCGGGGCCAGCGCCGCTAGCCGTTTGCTCTGCGCCTCCTGCATAATTTGCTGCTGTAACGCCTGAGATAACAGCCACGACTGGCGTGCAGCCTTGACCGGGAACGAGTTGTATTTATACGGATTAAACTCCGGAACCACGTTGAGCCACGCTGCGCGCGCAAATGCCGGAAATATCGCTGGTAATCCAGCCAGCCCGGCGAAACGGGCAAAGGCGGTGACGCCAATCATCGGCG
>CP070603.1:1945825-1946346 GCA_016939855.1 Kluyvera ascorbata | reverse complement strand
TTTCCCGCCAGGCGCGTGGCTTCACGCACGGCCATGCGGGTTGTCGCTATCCATTGTTCCCTGTCAACACGGGTTAACGCCCCCGGCGCCGTGCCGTGCCCAGGCAGTCTCGGGACGACGGCAATAAATCCCTGTTGCTGATAGCGTTGCGCCAGATAATGCACACTGTAGGGAGAATCGGTCAGGCCATGGAGCAACACCGCCACGCCGTGCGGCTTGCCCTGCGGCAGCAAAACAAAAGAGCGATTCCAGTCAGGCTGAAACTTGCCCGGATACACCAGACTTTGGCTGTAAAAACGGTTAATCGGCGTTTTTTCATCGTCGTTCAGCGTATCCGTCACTTTGCTTTTCAGATCGCGAAAAATGGCCGCTTCTCGCGCCTGATAATCGGCAAACGTCGCATGGTCTATCTCACTGGCGGTCATTTCGTCCGCCGTCCAGGTATGCCAGCGGTGAAGAGCCGGGCCACGCTGCGATTCGTATACGCGACCAATAAAAAAGACAATCACGACCACTAACAG
>CP070603.1:1943197-1945563 GCA_016939855.1 Kluyvera ascorbata | reverse complement strand
AGCGTTAAATCTGGTAATCCAGTACCGATTCTTCCAGCTCCATGGCCTGGCGTTTGATTTCCTCCAGCGACAGCCCTGCGTTACAGAGCTCGATAAAACGCCAGACGTAGTTGCGCTGAAGCTGACCGCGCTTAAGCCCCAACCAGACCGTATTGGCATCAAACAGATGATGCGTATCCAGTCGCACCAGGTTGCCGGACTCTTGCGCATCTCCGGACTGTTCAGCCACCAGGCCAATCCCCAGCCCCAGCTCAACGTAGGTTTTAATCACGTCGGAGTCCTGTGCGCTCAGCACGATATCCGGCGTAAGGCCCTTACGGTTGAATGCCTCATCAATGCGCGAGCGGCCGGTAATCCCCTGTCGATAGGTAATCAGCGGCCAGCGGGCGATGGCTTCCAGCGTCAGCGGGGTCGTCGTTGTGAGCGGGTGATCCTTTGGGACCAGCAGGCTGTGGTGCCAGCGGAACCAGGGGAAAGCAACCAGCGTCGCGTCATTGCTTAAACGTTCACTGGCAATACCGATATCCGCGCCACCGTTATGCAGCAGCGCGTCTATCTCCTGCGGCGTGCCCTGAATTAACTCCAGACGCACGTCTGCAAATATCTCCCGGAATGCTTTGATAACCGGCGGCAGGCTATAGCGGGCCTGAGTATGCGTCGTGGCAATGGTCAGCACGCCGGACGCATCGTTGGTAAAGAGATCGGCCAGACGTCGGACGTTACTGGCCTCATTCAGTATGCGTTCGGCAATCACCAACAGGGCTTTACCCGGTTCCGTCATCCCTAACAGGCGTTTACCGCGACGGATAAAAATCTCAATCCCCAGCTCTTCTTCAAGCTCACGGATATGCCGGCTTACGCCAGACTGCGAGGTATAAAGCATATTGGCGACTTCGGTCAGGTTGTAATCCTGCCGCGCCGCTTCACGAATTATTTTGAGCTGCTGGAAGTTCACGCTTCTCTCCGGGTCAATCAGACATTGAGCTATTGTTAAAGTCTGATGCCCTCGTGAACAAATAATAAAAACCAGCAAGTTATATCTGAATGGAATATAAGCTTAGCTCACCAACAGTAATTCGCGGTTATCCAGCATCGGGCGACTGACCAATGACATCAGGATTTCTTTCACCGCCTGCGCCTGCGGGGTCAGTTGACCGCGTGCCGACACGTTTAACGACAACGGCAGACTCATCGACGGCGTTGTTATCCTCGCCATCCAGCCGTTTGCTGCGCTACACAGTGAACGCGCCGCCGACTCCGGCAGTACCGTCACGCCCATACCGCTGGCGATGGCCGCTGTCAGCGTTGAGATAGACTCAATTTCGCCAATAATTTTGGCCGTTAAGCGACGCAGCGAGAAGGCTTCGTCCACCCGGGCACGCACGGCGCTGTAATCACGCGGTAGGAACAGGTTCATTTCCGCCACGGCGGTGAGATCCACACTCTGCCCTGGGCAATCGCGGGTTCCAACCAGGTAAAGGTCTTCTTTCAGCAGCGGCTGGCTGACAATCCCGGCAAGTGGTGCGCGATCGTAAAGCACCGCCATATCCAGCTGGCCGTTCAGCAGTTTGTCGTTCAGTACGGTGCCGCTGTTTTCGTGCAGATAAACCAGCACTTCCGGCAGCTCGTTGCGTACCGCCTGCAGCAACGGCATGGTAATAGATGACGCCGCCGTTCCCGGCGCAAGGCCGATAGATACCGTGCCGCTGAGCGTCTGCCCAACGTTATTCACCGCTAGCTGCGCCTGTTCGCACTGGCGCAGAATGGTACGCGCATGGGTATATAACACTTTGCCCGCTTCCGTTGGCGTTACACCACGCTTAGTCCGAATCAGCAGTTGTTGATCCAACTCCCCCTCCAGCGTCGCGACCTGCTGGCTCAACGCGGGCTGGGCGATATGCAACACTTCAGCGGCCTGAGTCAGGCTGCCGATATCGACGATTTTCACAAAGTACTTCAGCCGTCTTAAGTTCATTTTTGCCTCCGGTTCAACATCCACTGCCACGCTGGCATTAAGTAATCGGAGGAGTTGCAAGATGCTTGCCAGTTTTAAAATTGCCAGTAAATCCGTGTAAACCTATGGCTCAGGCGCTTTCAGGCGGCTATCAGAAGATTGCGATCTGCCCCATAAGGGGTAATTCTGCACTTTCGCGGTGCAAATCAGTCAAAAAAACAGCAATCGACGCTTAATTGCTGAAATTGTCAGCAAACGAACTTATTAGCGCTTTTCACCCTTTGACAAGCCGGGGTGACATCGATAATATGCGCCTCGTTCAAACGATTCCTCTGTAGTTCAGTCGGTAGAACGGCGGACTGTTAATCCGTATGTCACTGGTTCGAGTCCAGTCAGAGGAGCCATATTTAAG
>CP070603.1:1925549-1939938 GCA_016939855.1 Kluyvera ascorbata | reverse complement strand
TTTCCCGCTAAAGCAGCCCGGCAGCCCCCTCGCCGGGCCAAATACGCTATAGCGCGGCGCGGATCATATCCAGCACCTGCATATTACGGATGGTCTCATCCAGCGGGATTAGCCGCGATGGCTCGTTGAGGATCGCGCTGGAGAAGTGGCGGATTTCGGCCTGATAGCGGTCTGATTCACTTACCGGCAGTTCACGCACGCCTTCGTTGGTATGCAAATACAGTGCTCCCGCGTCATCGAGGAACGGCTTATCCACCACCAGCATCCCTTTCGTGCCGATGATTTCCGCGTAGTTGCGGCCAAAAGCGTTAAAGCCACAGTGGATATTGGCAATCAAACCATCGTCATATTGCAGCAGTGCAGACAGGTTAGTATCCACGCCCTGCTCCGTTTCGCTCACCGCTTTGCAGCTCACCGGCAGACGTCCCGTCACCAGACCGATAAAGTTCACTGGATAGCAGCCAACGTCATACAGCGCGCCGCCGCCGAGCGCAGGCTGCATTTTGATCGTGCCAGGTCGGTCGAGCAGGAAGCGGAACGAAACGTTGATATGGCGTAGCTCGCCCAGTTCGCCGCTCTCAAGCACCTGCTTGATAACCCGCACCCGGTCAGTGTACTGATACATAAAAGCTTCCATCAGCAGGCGGTTGTGCTGCGTTGCCACTTGATGCATTTCACGCGCTTCATCGGCGGTCAGACCAATCGGTTTTTCGCACAGCACGTGCTTACCCGCTTCCAGCGCCCGGATAACCCACTCTTTGTGCAGCGAGTTCGGCAGAGGAATATAGACCGCCTGGATCGCATCATCAGCCAGCAGCGCGGCATAGTCGCCGTAGCTTTGTTGCCATTCACCGACCGGCAGCGCATCCTGATGGCGGGAAGCCACCCCGTAGACGCGGGCGTTATCGGCGCGCGCAATAGCAGGAATAATGGAATTCTTCGCGATTCGGGCATAGCCAAGCACGCCCCAGTTCACTACATCACTCATTCAATGCTCCTTTCGCCAACCCTGGTTAAAAAGTCAAAAGCCCGCAATGGCGGGCTTCTGGCGCTGAAGACAAGCAGACTTATAACGCGTTATGCGAGGCGCTGATGTTCACAGGCATACCGGAACGTCTATCCAACGCACCTCTTGCCCGACTGCCATCCACGCCTTCACCCTGAGTAAAACTACGCAGTGCAGGCGTAATAGGCAACGGAACTTTGTTATCGGATTCATATTCTGCGCGGTTGCGCGACAATGGCTCATGGACTTCCACCCAGCGACTGCCGTCGGGCTCGGTAGTGTACTTCACCGCCTGATCAATAATTTGCACCCGCGTTCCTACCGGCACGTTGTCGAACAGATATTTAATATCGTCGTTGCGCAGGCGGATACAGCCCTGGCTGACGCGAAGACCAATACCGAAGTTCGCATTAGTGCCATGAATCGCATAAAGCCGGCCGATATAAATGGCGTAGAGCCCCATCGGGTTATCTGGCCCTGCGGGAACAAAAGCCGGCAGACTTTCACCGCGTTTGGCATATTCGCGGCGGGTGTTTGCCGTTGGTGTCCAGGTCGGTGCTTCCTGCTTACGTTCAACAGAAGTAACCCAATTGCGTGGCGTTTCTCGCCCTGCCTGGCCGATACCAATCGGCAGTACCTCAACGGTATTCCCTTCAGGCGGATAATAGTACAGCCGCATCTCAGCGACGTTCACCACAATCCCCCGCCGCACCGTGTCTGGCAAAATCAATTGCTGTGGAATCACCAGCGCGGAGCCCGATTTTGGCAGGAAAACATCCACATTCGGATTCGCCTCCAGCATATTGCTGAGCCCCTGCCCATACTGGGCAGCAAAGGCCTCCAGCGGCAGGTGATTGTCCTGTGGCACCGTGATATTTAGCGTGCTGCCCACGAGACGGCTGCCCTCCGGCGGGAGCGGATAAGTCACGGCCAGCGCGCTCTGGCTGCTAAAGGCCAGCGCTAACGCACACAAGAGTTTTACACGAGGTTTCATTTCCCTTTCCTCTATTCACGGCAGATATGGGTTGATTATAGCTTTTTTGCCCCACGGCGTTGCGTTTAGCTGTATCAGAAATCACCCGGTTAAAGGTTAATCAGTTGTTATATGGAAGCGGGCTTACGCTTTTGTTTCATCATCGGCTGACATACTATCGGTAAAAGCCGCACACAAGGAGCGAACGATGAGTAATACGGGCGTGAGTCTGACCCCAGAACAAGCGCTGGAGAAACTCCAGGCGCTGTACGATCAATCGGTAAGTGCATTACGTGATGCTATTCGTCTGTTTATTGACGACCGCTCATTACCCAGCGCCGAAGCGCGCGCGAATGGATTATTTGTCTACCCGCAGCTTTCCGTTTCCTGGAGCGGCAACGCGCACAAGGCGCAAAAAACGCGCGCCTTCGGTCGCTTTACCCACTCTGGCTGTTACACCACAACCATTACGCACCCAACGCTGTTTCGCAGCTATTTGCTCGAACAGCTTAGTCTGCTGCACGAAGATTACGACGCGCATATTGAAGTCGGCCTGTCGCAGCATGAAATTCCCTATCCCTATGTGATTGACGGCCTCAATCTCGATCGTTCGATGAGCGCCGATCTGACGCGCTTCTTCCCCACTACCGAACTATCGCAGATTGGCGATGAGACCGCGGATGGTCTGACGCATTCCACTGATTTTTATCCGCTGTCACACTTTGACGCCCGCCGCGTGGATTTCTCGCTGGCGCGCCTGCGCCACTACACCGGCACACCAGTCGAACATTTCCAGCCGTTTGTCCTGTTCACCAACTACACCCGCTACGTCGATGAGTTTGTGCGCTGGGGCTGCAGCCAGATCCTCGACCCGGACAGCCCGTATGTTTCACTCTCCTGCGCGGGAGGAATCTGGATTACTGCCGACACCGAAGCGCCGGAAGAGGCCATTTCCGACCTCGCGTGGAAGAAGCATCAGATGCCGGCCTGGCACCTGCTCACCAAAGACGGACAAGGGATCACCTTGATCAACATCGGCGTGGGTCCGTCTAACGCCAAAAACATCTGCGACCATCTGGCGGTGCTGCGTCCGGACGTCTGGCTGATGATCGGCCACTGCGGCGGTCTGCGCGAAAGCCAGTCGATTGGTGATTATGTGTTGGCACACGCGTATCTGCGTGACGACCACGTGCTTAACGCCGTGCTGCCGCCGGATATTCCAATCCCGAGCATTGCCGAGGTACAGCGCGCGCTCTATGACGCAACCAAGCAGGTTAGCGGTATGCCGGGCGAAGAGGTCAAACAGCGGCTGCGTACCGGGACGGTGGTCACCACGGACGATCGTAACTGGGAGCTGCGCTATTCCGCGTCGGCGTTACGCTTCAACCTGAGCCGTGCCGTGGCGATTGATATGGAGAGTGCGACCATTGCCGCGCAGGGATACCGCTTCCGCGTGCCGTACGGCACGCTGCTGTGCGTATCCGACAAACCGCTGCACGGGGAGATTAAGCTACCCGGTCAGGCAAACCGTTTCTATGAAGGGGCTATTTCCGAGCACCTGCAGATTGGCATTCGGGCCATCGACCTGCTGCGCGCCGAGGGCGACCGCCTGCATTCGCGCAAGCTGCGAACCTTCAACGAACCGCCGTTCCGTTAAGCYAACSCCCGCCGGACGCTCGTCCGGCTTTTTTTAYCRGACGYAGAAAAGCAAAAAGCCTGCTTAGTTTCCTAAGCAGGCTTCTTAAATATGGCTCCTCTGACTGGACTCGAACCAGTGACATACGGATTAACAGTCCGCCGTTCTACCGACTGAACTACAGAGGAATCGTTTGAACGAGGCGCATATTATCGATGTGCCCCATGGTTGTCAAAGCCTGATTTGCACAAAATAAATCGTTTGCCGATTAATTCTTCGATTCGGTTGAAAACTGACTTTTCTTGCCGATTTTCCCCACAATCAGGTCGTTACGCCGTGTCTGTTTTCTTCGCGGGCGCATATTTCCATGCCCAACGTCCGGTGATAAGGCGACGGTAGAACAGCACCGCACGCGCGCCCCAGTCGAGGAACATCCCCATCCAGACGCCGACCACGCCCCAGCCCAACAGAATACCCAGCACGTAGCCCACCACCACGCGACAGCCCCACATGCTCAGCATGGAGACCCACATGGCAAAGCGCACGTCTCGAGCCCCTTTAAAGCCTGCTGGCAGTACCCAGGAAGCGGCCCAAATAGGCATAAACGCCGCATTCATCCACAGCAGAATCTTCACCACGTCTTTAACGTCCTGCTCATGGGTATAGAACGAGGCAAACAGCCCGGCAAACGGTGCGGTGCCCCAGGCAATCAACGTCAGCACGATGGTCGACATCCAGAACACATGGCGTAGCTGACGCTCCGCCTGAGCAAGCTGCCCGGTGCCTAGACGTTTACCGGTGATAATGGTCGATGCCGACCCCAGGGCGTTCCCCGGCAGGTTAATCAGCGCCGCCACGGAGAAGGCGATAAAGTTACCGGCGATCACGTCGGTTCCCATTCCGGCCACAAACATCTGCGTTAGCAATTTACCGCCGTTAAACAGCACTGACTCTACGCTTGCCGGAATACCGATCCCCATAACTTCCCAGATAATGGCGAAGTTGAGCGGCTTGAAATAGCTTTTGAGCGGAATACGCAGCGCCGGGTTGAAACCGACCATTAAGACAATAATGGTCACCACCGCGCCAATATAACGGGAAATCGTCAGGCCGAGCCCTGCCCCGGCAAACCCCATTCCCTGCCATGAGAACGCACCGTAAATCAGGAAGCTACTGATAATAATATTCAGGATGTTCATCCCGCCGTTGATCATCAGCGGGATTTTGGTATTCCCAGCCCCGCGCAGCGCACCGCTGCCAATCAGCGCAATCGCCGCTGCCGGATAGCTCAATACGGTCAGTTCAAGGTAGGTCAGCGCCAGCCCTTTCACTTCTTCCGTGGCATCACCGGCCACAATATTGATGATCCCGGCGCCAAAATAGTGAATCACCGCCGCCAGAATGGTGGCAAAAATGGTCATGATAACCAGAGATTGCCGCGCTGCCGCCCTCGCCTTGCGGCGATCACGCTTACCGAGGCTAAACGCCACGACCACCGTGGTACCAAGGTCAATAGCGGCAAAAAAGGCCATAATGACCATGTTGAAACTGTCGGCCAGACCCACGCCCGCCATCGCTTCTTTTCCCAGCCAGCTCACGAGGAAGGTACTTAGCACCCCCATCAATAAAACGCAGGTATTTTCCAGAAAAATAGGTACGGCAAGGGGGGTGATTTCACGCCAGAAGAGCACTCGATAACTTTTACGTTTTTTGTACCAGGGCGTGCGTGTGACTGCCTGGCGAAGTACGGCGGTGACGTTCAAAATGGGCCTTAGATCAGAAAGTTGAAACTCCATTTCAAATGATGATTGAGAAATGCCGATCCTGCAAAGCATTTTTCCTTAATTTTTGTTGGGAATGACGACAAATTGTTGATGGAATAGGCAATTGCATCACAAGACGAGAATTGGTGTTTGACAAAAGTTTTTTCGCCGCTAAGATACGACTCCACAACGATTCCTCTGTAGTTCAGTCGGTAGAACGGCGGACTGTTAATCCGTATGTCACTGGTTCGAGTCCAGTCAGAGGAGCCACATTTAAAAAGCCTGCTTAGGAAACTAAGCAGGCTTTTTGCTTTTTAAGCTTTCTCACGTTCAGCAATGCTGACCAGTACCGCCCCCAGTAACGCCAAATCAATCAACAGCGCAAAGGCAAACCCGTAACCATTAACCCCCGGTGCCGAATTGACCTGTATAAACCATGCCACTCCCAGCGCCGCTACGCTGCTCAACGCGCTGATATTTCGCTCGCTGGAATGAAATCGGCCATGAGCCATCCCTAACCCCAGGCCGCCTGCGACGATGCCCGGCAATAGGGTTGCCCCTATTTGCCCACCCAGTAAAGTCAACAGCACCAGCAGCCAGCCCGCTGCTGAGAGCATAAAACCATAGCGCGTTATGCCGCCTTTATTGACCAGCATTACGCCGGCTGCAAAACTCACGCCCAGCGCAGCAAGCTGTGTCAGGCACATTGTGACACTCGCCAGTATCGACAGCTTTATCAGCAGTCCCGCAGCGGCAATGGCGGTGCTTAGCGCTATCGCCCGTTCTGCGCGTTTTTCGGTTCTCGGCCCGCTGCCGTTTACCCATACGTTCATTTCTCGCTCCTTACGCGACCATGAGATTAATTCATCACCTTTCACATGCCGTGTAGACTACTTCCCTGTTAACGGGTAAAACAAACACATAGTTTTCAGCCATAGATGAGATAAATTCAGCCATGAGAAAAATCAGATTGCCACCACTCGGCGCGCTGCGCGCCTTTCATGCGCTGGCTGAACAGCTGAGCTTCAAACGCGCCGCAGACGTCCTCGGTGTAAGTGCGACAGCGGTCAGCCACCAGATAAAGCTACTAGAGTCGGTGCTTGAGTGTCGGGTCTGCGAGCGCAGCGCGCAGGGTGTTAGCCTGACAGAGAGCGGAAAAATACTCTATGCCGGAACTCAACGCGCCTTCAGCGCGCTTGAAGAAGCCACCGCGCAGGTGCTTCAGGCCCAGCAGCCACCCGCGTTGACGGTGACCACCACCTCCAATTTCCTCACCCACTGGCTGGTGCCGAGACTGGCGGAGTTTAAAGCTGAATGCCCGGCCATCGACCTGCGGCTGCATACCAGCGTTGAGCGTGTCGATCTCAGCCAGCGTACCGTGGACGTGGCGATCCGCTATCGTGAAATGCCAGAGTCCTCGCTGCACTGCACGCTTCTGCATGCCGACAGGTTTATCGTGGTGGCAAGTCCTGCCCTGGCGCTGAAACGGCCCGAGGACTTGTGCGGCGTAACCCTTTTCCACGTCGAAAATCGTCATGTCCCTGCGGATGAACCGAGTTGGGCTAACTGGAAAAAGCGCTATGGGCCCCAGGCCTTAAACCTGCAAGCAGGGTTAACCTTCAGCGATGAAACGCATGCACTACAGGCGGCAGTGGCAGGGCAAGGCGCGGTGATTGCCAGCGAACTACTAGCAAGGGATTTACTGCAACGTGGGGTGCTGACGATGCCGTTCGACATGTCATTGTCTGGCGCAAATTATTATCTGATGACCACCGAAGAGAACGCGCAGCGCCAGGATATTACGGCGCTACGCGAATGGCTTTTACGACAGATGGCAGGAGAGTAACCGTTACGCCGGCAGCACAATATTGCTGCCAGCAAGGGTGCCCATACGGTTGTACATGGTGCACGCAGACTCAACAATATGCATCGCGATAGCCGCACCGCTTCCTTCCCCCAGACGCATCTCCATATGCAGATACGGTTGGAGCTCCAGATGTTCCAGTGCAATACGCGCGCCTTTCTCCGCCGAGAAGTGGGAAGGAATCAGGTAAGGTTTTACCGCAGGCGTAATTCGGCAAGCCGCCAGCGCGGAAGCGTATGACAGGAAGCCATCCAACACCACCGGCAGGCCACAGGAGGCCGCGCCGAGCATCACGCCGGTCATTCCAAGCAGATCGTAACCGCCCACTTTAGTCAACACATCAAGCCCGTCTGCCGCATCTGGCTGGTTTACCGCAATCGCGCGGCGGACAACCTCAACTTTATGCGTCAACTGCTCATGCGGCAAATTAGCGCCAATGCCCACGACCGCGTCCGGCTCGCTGCCGGTCAGCACGCTGACCACCGCCGCCGCTGGCGTAGTGTTGGCCATGCCGAGTTCACCCACGCCAAACAGGGTAACGCCCTGCTCTGCCAGACTGCGGGTATAGTTGATCGCCGACAGCAGCACAGTTTGCGCATGTTCGGCCGTCATGGCTGCGGTCTGGGCAATATTGCCGCTGCTGCGGGTGACTTTCATATCGATAAGGCCGGGGATTGGATCGGCGTCGATGCCGACGTCAATCACATGTACGTCCGCACCCGCTTGCGCAGCGAGTACACAGACACCGGTATTGTGGCGTGTCATATTGGCAGCCTGAATGGCGGTCACTACCTGCGGTGAAATTGCCACCCCTTCATGCCATACGCCATGATCGGCGCACATCACCAGAATCGCTTTTTTATCGACGCGCGGCGTCCCCTGAAGCCCGGGCATTCCCGCGAGCTGTACCGCCAGCGCTTCCAGACGTCCAAGGCTGCCCGTTGGTTTTAAAAGCCCATCAATATGCTGCTGTGCATGCGCCATCGCGGCGCTATCCATTTCAGGGATGGCAGCCAGCAGTGTAGCCAGTGTTTGCATTGTTATTCCCACGTTGTCATTCGCTGGCTTACAAAAGCGCCAGCAAGAAAATCACTTCGCCCAGCTCAATGCTTGCCCCCAGCGTATCGCCGGTTTGACCGCCCAGCGTACGTTTGAGCAGTTGGCCCAGGATAAAGATAGCGATAAAGGTCACCAGCAGCGCCCGCAGGCCGTGCATACCGAGCATGGCAGCGACCAACGCACCGGCAATCACCAAAGTAACCCAGGTCTGGCGGAAGCTAATCTTGCCGATGAACAGGTTCCCCAGCCCCTCTTCGCGCGCGTAGCGGTGACGGTACATCATGAGCACCGACGCCGCGCGGCCAGCAACACAGGCGCTGGCGATAGCCGCCAGCATAGGGACATCACGCAGCGCCAGTTCGCTCAGGGTGAGCACTTTCGCCAGCAGAACGAAAATCAGCGCCAGCCCACCATGGGTACCCAGGCGGCTGTCGCGCATAATCTCCAGCATCTTCTCGCGGCGACGCGCGGAGAAAATACCGTCACAGGTATCCGCCAGGCCATCGAGGTGGAAACCGCCTGTCAGCAGTGCCAGTGCCAGCACGGTAAAGAACGCGGCCAGAGGAATACCGCACCAGGCCTGAACAATCATAAACACCAGGCCGCTGATCGCACCTAGCAGCAGGCCAATCACCGGAAAGGTGATAACGCCGCTCACGTAGCGGTCCAGATCCAACCCCTGCGACCAGCGTTGTGGTACCGGTAAACGGCTCATAAAAGAGAGTGTGGCGAAAAACAGTCGACTCATTTTATTTTGACTCCAATCCCTGAAACCACTAGCCAGACGTCATCTGCCGCCTGCGCCAGCTTTTGATTCACACGCCCGGCGATATCACGAAAATGCCGGGCCAGACGATTTTCGGGCACGATGCCCATTCCCACTTCATTGGTCACCAACACCACTGGCGATGGGCAGCGTTCGCAGGCAGCTATCAACGCATCGATTTCCACATTGACCTTCGCTTCAAGCGCCGTGAAGTCCCAATTATCGATCTCCTGCTCGCCTCCCGAGGCAAACAGAATGTTGGTCACAAGCGTAGTGATGCACTCCAGCAGAATGGCTTCTGCGGGATCGTTATGTGGAGTGATGATGTCGGCAAGGTGCTGCCAGCGCTCTTCGGTGCGCCAGTGTGCAGGACGGTCGTCCCGATGGTGCTGAATGCGCTCGGCCATTTCGGCATCGAAAATCTGCGACGTGGCGATATAGCAAACTCGAGGTGAGCCGCTGAGTAACGTTTCAGCGTGACGGCTTTTTCCGCTGCGCGCGCCGCCGGTTACCAGAATCATGATTGCGCTTCCAGATGTTGCTGCATTGTAGGCGAGATCCTTTGATATCAATACGTTCCCACATAACCGTGGCTAATATATCAAACAGAAAGCTTTATACTCCGCATTGCTCGCGATGTCACTGGATTGTCGAAGAGGAGAGGTACTGGAAGGGATAAAACAAAGACCGGGTGGCGACGTGGTCACCACCCGTTAATGACGGTTACTCGCCTTTCTGCTCGCCCATCACTTTCAGTTTCTTGGAGATGTCACGGCGTTCTTTGGACAGCTCGGCATTTTTGATGATGTAATCATCAACGCGATCTTCGTAGTCGCCTTTCATGCTGGCGATGATGCCCTGAATAGCTTCAACGCTCATGCCTGGTTTGATGTAGTCGCTGAGGTTGTCCAGCAGCAGCACGCGTTTTTGGTTGTCACGGATCTTTTTCTCAACGTCCTGAATTTCACGCTGCAGCTTGTTCTTACGACGGAACAAACGTACGAACTCCAGTACGTCCTGAAACGAAGGTTTCGTGGTTTCCATTTTTATACCCCTGATATGTTGAGAGTCGGATTCGTTAAACAACGGCTACACGATAAGGTACACATTAGTCATATACCCTTCAACCTGTATGATTTTTCGTACTGCCGTTGTAGCAAACAATCATTTTTACTTTGGGTTCATCATAACCCTAAATCTAGCTGAATCGAAACAACCTGGCGCAAAAGCGCGTGCATCTGTCTTTTATTTACGCAACGCGCGGCACATCAGGCTGGATAATAATTCCAGCTGACGCGCCAGCTCCATGCTTAGCCAAACGTAGCCATGAATGGAGGTCTCAGCCAGATTGTCGTCTTTGTATTCGTTCACCAGTTGACGCAGTTCTGCGACAATTTCATTGAGCTTTTCGCTGTTTGCCTTGATAGGACGTGGATTGCCTTCATACAACGCGTGGGCAATCGCCAGCAGCGTGTCTTGCGTCATGAGCTGCGTTTCCCGCAGCGTATGGGCGTTGAGCATTAGCAGGTGACCATGGCGCGATGCCCAGTGGGCGTTAATTTGCAGCTCCAGCATACACACCAGGTTGCGGCTCACGGTCTGAATGGCCTCAAAAATCCCCTTGTGAATGTGCGTTTCTTTGCTCGCAGGCGTGATAAGACCGCGCATTTTCACCACGTCGTTCAGGACTTTTTGCAGATGTTTTTCCAGACGCGGGCGCTCAATAAGATTCGGTGACAGTCCCGCCTGATAGATACGGTTAAACTGGGTCACGAACGACGCCATCTGGATTCGCCAGTGGATAAACGCGCGCTGAGGCCAGATACCGGTAAACAGCATGGCCAGCAGGCAACCAAAGATAACGTCGCCGCTTCGCCATAGCGCGGTGGTCATATCGCCCGCCGGTGCGCCAACCACCACGCCGAGGGTAATACCGATAAGCAGTGCCTGGTAGGGTTTCTTGCCCAGAGCCAGCCAGCCGCACAGGAACATCGCCGCGGCGCACCAGATAAGCATCAGCGGCAAAGAGAAGAGTTCAAGCTTCAGGGCTATCAGCCCGAGCGCCGAGCCGAGCACCGTGCCACCGATACGTTGAAACGCACGCGGCACCACGTTACCCCAAAAAGAGATTGGCCCCATCACCACCACCAGCGTGATCAGCGGCCAGGAGCCGTCAGGGATATCCAGCAGGCGGACCAGTAAAAAGGTCAGTACAAAGGCCAGCGCGATACGCGCCCCGTGCACGGTACGGTAATTACGATATAAACGAATTTCAAAAGGACTGAGTGACTTATCCGGACGCACACCCACTCTCCGACAAGGCTAAAGCGCGAATTGTACCTGCTCCTGCATGAAGAAAGTAGCCCGGTCGATCAAGGCGGTGCCGGGATTTTGCACCGAGCTGCCCCGGAGTCGGCGCTAAAGCACCTCGTCCGGGCTACAGATGAAACAAGTAGCCCGGACGAGCAACGCCTGGTTAGGCTTTGTGATGTAAATAATCGCTCATGCGCGAGAACAACCCGCCTTTGCCAACGCTTTCCAGCGTCACCAGCGGCCAATGCGCGATGACTTTATCGCGATCGAGCAGCTGTATTTCGCCGACACGCTGGTGCGCGGCGATCGGTGCATCCAGCTCTTTAGTATCCAGCACGTATTTGGCCTTGATATTCGGCACTTCGGCTTTAGGCAGCGCCAGCCAGAAATCCTGATCCGTGCCGAGGTTAATGTTCTCTTTATCGCCGTACCAGATACGCTCGGTCCCCACTTTCTTGCCGTTTTGCAATATCTGTACGGTATCAAAATTCTGCTGGCCCCAGTGCAGCAGCGTGCGCGCCTGGTCTTCGCGTCCTTTTGCGCTGTCGGCCCCCATCACCACGGCAATCAGACGACGCTGGCCGTCTACCGCGGAGGCAATCAGGTTAAAGCCCGCGCCGGAAGTATGACCGGTTTTCAGGCCATCGATATTCATCGATTTCTCCCACAGCAGGCCGTTACGGTTTTGCTGGGTAATGCCGTTCCACGTCAGACTCTTTTCGCTGTACATATGATAGAAATCCGGCTCGCCGTGAATAATCGCACGGGAGAGCACCGCTAGATCGTAGGCTGAGCTGTGCTGACCCGGCGCATCCAGGCCGTGGACGGTTTCAAAATGGGTATCGCGCAGGTTCAGCTTCTGCGCGTAGTCGTTCATCATTTTGACGAACTGCGGTTGTCCGCCCGCAACGTAATCGGCAAGCGCCACACAGGCATCGTTACCGGAGTCGACGATCAGCCCGCGGCTAAGATCGCGAACGCTCAGACGGTCGCCCTGCTTAAGAAACATCAGTGAAGAGCCGTTAAACACCGGGTTACCCGCCGCCCAGGCATCGCGGCCCACGGTCACCATGTCATCTGCCGTAATACGATGGCTGTCGATGGCACGGTCCACTACATAGCCGGTCATCAGCTTGGTCAGGCTCGCGGGATTGCGCTGCTGGTGTTCATTACCCGCCGTCAGGACTTGCCCAGTGGTGTAATCCATCAGGACCCAGGCGCCGGCTTTAATCGGCGGAGGGGTAACGGAAGGTATCGCGGATTCGCCAGCAAAGGCACAGGAAACGCTCGAAGCGAGCAAAGAAACGGCAATAAGAAAACGGGCTTTCAACGGTAAATCCTCAACATTCACAAATTCGTTGTCCTTTTTACGGAAGTTCGTGCTTTGTGACAGGCTTAAATTGCAAGAAAATATGACATACCTCTCTTCGGACATGAAAAAATACCCTGCGCGACCGCTTCCAGATTCGGTTAACGCCCTTCTGATGCACCGCTAAATCGTTTACCATGAGTATCAAAGCCATAGACGGACACTGTTAACGCCATGCAAGAAACTTCAAGCGCGCCGGGATTCCTGTTTCACGACTACGAGACCTTCGGAACCAGCCCTTCCCTCGACCGCCCTGCGCAATTCGCCGCCATTCGTACCGATAAAGATTTCACGATAATCGGTGAGCCTGAGGTTTTTTACTGCAAGCCTGCCGAGGATTATCTGCCGCAACCTGAAGCGGTATTAATTACCGGCATTACGCCGCAGGAAGCGCGGGCAAAAGGCGATAACGAAGCCGCGTTTGCGAAGCGTATCCACGATATTTTCACCGTCCCGGATACCTGCGTGGTGGGTTATAACAACGTTCGCTTCGACGATGAAGTCACCCGCAATATCTTCTACCGCAACTTCTACGACCCGTACGCCTGGAGCTGGCAAAACCGCAACTCTCGCTGGGATCTGCTCGATGTGATGCGCGCCTGTTACGCCCTGCGCCCGGAAGGTATCAACTGGCCAGAAAACGATGACGGCCTGCCAAGCTTCCGCCTTGAGCATTTAACCAAAGCCAACGGCATAGAACACAGTAACGCCCACGATGCGATGGCCGACGTTTACGCCACCATCGCCATGGCGAAACTGGTGAAAGCGCAGCAGCCCAAGCTGTTTGATTATCTCTATGCCTATCGTGGTAAAAACAAGCTAATGACGCTGATAGACGTGCCACAGATGAAGCCGCTGGTGCACGTCTCCGGGATGTTCGGCGCATGGCGCGGTAACACCAGTTGGGTCGCACCGCTGGCATGGCATCCGGATAACCGCAACGCGGTGATCATGGTGGATCTTGCTGGCGATATCAGCCCGCTGCTGGATCTTGATGTGGATGCCTTGCGCGAGCGTCTGTATACGCCGAAAGCCGACCTTGGCGATAGAGCTCCGGTTCCTATTAAGTTGGTGCACCTGAATAAGTGCCCGGTGCTGGCCCAGGCCAACACCCTGCGCCCGGAAGATGCCGACCGTCTGGGGATTAACCGCCAGCACTGTCTGGAGAATCTGAAAACGCTGCGTGAGAATCCCCAGGTACGCGAGAAAGCGGTGGCGATTTTTGCCGAAGCCGAGCCGTTTGTGCCGTCGGAGAACGTCGATGCCCAGCTTTATAACGGTTTCTTTAGCGACGCCGACAGAGCGGCGATGAAAATCGTGCTGGAGACCGAGCCGCGCAATCTTCCCGCGCTGGATATCACCTTCGCTGATAAACGCATTGAAAAGCTGTTGTTTAACTATCGGGCGCGCAACTTTCCCGGCACGCTGGATGAAAGCGAGCAACAGCGCTGGTTAGAGCACCGTCGGCAGATCTTTACCCCGGAGTTTTTGCAGGCTTACGCGCAGGAGCTGGAAATGCTCTATGGGCAATATGAAGGGAATGCGGAAAAGCTATCGCTGCTGAAGGCACTGTATCAGTACGCACAGGAGATTGTGTAANNNTTGTAGCCCGGCCGAGCGAAGCGACGCCGGGATTGCTC
>CP070603.1:1914076-1925517 GCA_016939855.1 Kluyvera ascorbata | reverse complement strand
GGGCGACTTATTTACTTCTGTACCGTGATAGTCCAGGCCGCATCGCCGGACTGCTGGTAATCCGTCACCGTATAGCCCTCTTCTGCCGCCCACTGAGGGATCGCTTCCGTCGCCTGGGTACAGTCAAATTCAATCACCAGCTGGTCGCCGTTGGCAAGTTCAGCCATTGCCGCTTTCGCTTCAATGAGTGGGAACGGGCACACTTGGGTGACCACATCCAGTTTCTTCACAACCATATCAAACTCCTTATGCCGTCGCGGATTTCAGTTTGGCTTTCCGCTGCGGGCGAACATATAACACCCAGGACGCACACCACACGCCAAGGATCATAAATACCAGGCCAATCCAGCCCTGCCAGGTCATCATTGCCGTCATGACCAGGCCATTACCAATAGAACACCCACCGGCAATGCTGGCGCCAAAGCCCATCAGCACACCGCCACCGGCACTGCGCAGCGTCGTGCTCGCATCGGCGGCACGTACGCGGAATTCACGGCTGGCTTTCGCAGCAATAAAGGAACCGATGAAAATACCCAGTACCAGGAATACGCCCCAGTTAAGGAATTTGCTGTCACCGCCCACCAGGAACTGCAGAATATTTGCGGTAGGCGAGGTAATCCCCAGACCGAACATACGGCCCGTCGCTTCACTCATCGGCCACGCCAGCAGCGCGATCAGACCAATCAGCACCGCGGTGAAAAACGGGTGCCAGCGCTTTTCAAACAACAGGTGCGCCAGACCAGTACGGCGCGGTGGCAACGAAGCCACTTTCAGCTTTGGCTTACGCAGCTCTTTACGTACAAACCACAGTGTGACGACTACCAGCAGCGCAATAATCGGCCAGACGGAGATATTCAGAGTTTCTGCGATACCGTTGTGCGCCGTGGTATGTTCACCAAGGAACTTATTCAGACCAGCAGCGTGGGGCGAACGCATCACCGCACTCATCACCATGTAGGTCACCAGCGCAATCCAGCTACCGATAAGTCCTTCCCCGGCGCGATACCAGGTCCCGGTGGCACAGCCGCCGGCATAGACAATACCGATACCAAAGACGAAGCCACCGACAACGGTTCCCAACCATGGGAACGCGCCCGCGTCGTACTGCACCAGACCGGTCTGGATCAGTGCAAAAACGCCCACGCTTTGAATACAGATAGCGATTAATAACGCGTAAAACATGCGGTTATTTTTAGTGATATACATATCGCGGAAACCGCCCGTCAGGCAGAAACGACCGCGTTGCATAACGAATCCCAGTAAGGCGCCGCAGAGAATTCCGCTTATAATCATGTGCAACATAAAAATTAATTAACCCAATATTATCAGTCGTGAAATTATTCCCGACCGTGCCTTTGGTCTCCAATAACCAAAAGCTCTATATTATTCCTGATGGTTATTAATTCAGTGTTGTTCAGACGAAAAAAAACCGGAGGCACATGGCCTCCGGTTTCGCTTTTCAGCACGCGCGAATTATGCGACGTCTTCGTACTGTGGAACCGGGTTGCGGAAACGCTTGGTCACGCATGCCAGGTACAGCAGGCCGATAGAACCCCAGATGAGGCCCAGAATCATTGAGCTCTGCTCCAGGTTAATCCACAGTGCGCCAACGGTCAGCGCGCCACACACCGGCAGTACCAGGTACTGGAAGTGGTCTTTCAGCGTCTTGTTACGCTTCTCACGGATCCAGAACTGGGAGATCACGGAGAGGTTAACGAAGGTGAATGCCACCAGCGCACCAAAGTTGATCAGCGCCGTTGCGGTAACCAGGTCGAATTTAATCGCCAACAGCGCAATCGCACCAACCAACAGTACGTTGAACGCCGGGGTACGCCATTTCGGATGCACGTAACCGAAGAAGCTGTTCGGGAACACGCCATCACGGCCCATGACGTACATCAGGCGAGATACGCCCGCATGCGCCGCCATACCGGATGCCAGTACGGTGACGCTGGAGAAGATCAGCACGCCCCACTGGAAGGTTTTGCCCGCAACGTACAGCATGATTTCTGGCTGAGACGCGTCCGGATCTTTAAAGCGAGAGATGTCCGGGAAGTACAGCTGCAGGAAGTAAGATGCACCGATAAAGA
This sequence comes from Kluyvera ascorbata, assembly GCA_016939855.1. GTDB lineage: Bacteria > Pseudomonadota > Gammaproteobacteria > Enterobacterales > Enterobacteriaceae > Kluyvera > Kluyvera ascorbata_C. Next base: position 1,923,427 of record CP070603.1, on the reverse strand, counting down.
TCATCCCGCCAATCAGTGCGGTCAGGAAAATCGCTTTCGGGATCACACGTTCTGCATCTTTAGTCTCTTCAGACAGAGAAGAGATACCGTCGAAGCCCAGGAACGAGAAGCACAGAATGGTCGCACCAGTAATCATCGGCACAACGTGCGCGCCTTCAGACCAGAACGGACGAGTGCTGGTCAGCGTACCCGCGCCTTCACCGTGCATCACGCCGTAAATGATAAGGCCGACGATGACCGCCACGATACCCATCTGCAGAACCACAATCAGCGTGTTGAAGTTCGCCACGGCCTTGATGCTGCGCAGGTTAGAGATGGTCATAAAGGCCACCAGCGCGACAACAAAGATCCACGATGGTACAGAAGGCATCAGCGCTTCAAAGTAAATTTTAGCCAGCAGAATGTTGATCATCGGCATGAACAGGTAGTCCAGCAGCGATGACCAGCCAACCATAAAGCCAACGACCGGGCTAATGGATTTCTGAGCATAGGTGTATGCAGAGCCAGCTGACGGGAACCGGCGAACCAGTTTACCGTAGCTTAGCGCTGTAAAGAGAATCGCGATCAGCGCAAAGGCATACGCCGTTGCAACGTGACCGTCGGTAAGGCCAGATACGATACCGAACGTATCGAACAGCGTCATTGGCTGCATATAGGCCAGGCCCATCATGACAACCGGAATCAGCGTAAGCGTTTTACGCAATTCCACGCGAGAGGTGTTTGGAGTAACGTTATTTGACACGGTGAGCCCCCTGTTCGGCGACTGCCGGTGCAAAAAAGAAAAATTGCCCCATTTTTTTTCTGTTTCCTCAGCGACAACAACTGTCGTTTTTTAAGTAAATATCTATCCGGTACGAAGCCCGGCCTCTTTTATTGGATGGTTGTTTTGATGTAAAAAAATAACCGACGTGGCAATCACGTCGGTTAGTCTCATTTTTTACATTCGACATATTTTGCACCAAACGAATGCAAAAACACAAGCCGGTGAGAGCAGGAATAATGCGAGTTCTCATCCAACTGGCTGATTAACAAGCAATCTGTAAAGTACGCCCCAGATTTATAGCACGATTTGCTAAAACAGCCGACTCAACAATAATCAATAACCATAAGAATTGTGTATCTATTTATATGTTACATAAATGAATGACTATCCCAGGCGGCTACTCCAGAGGCATCCGCAGGGGGTCAGGGAATTGATATTCAAAGCCTAATTCACGGCAGATGCGATTGCCGTCGATGATTTTCCCCTGCCCTTTACCACTGTTGCTAAAAACGGGCACCGGCAGCCCAAGCTCACGGGCCATTTGCGGATAAAACACACCGCGTGCGGGATGCCCTGGCGCACAAATATTGTAAATGTGACCGCCTTTCGGTGCCAGGAGCAGCAGCGTAATGGCCGCTATCACATCGTCCAGATGCACCAGGTTTACGCCCTGCTGGCCGTCAGAAGCCGATTTCCCGGCAAAGAAACGACCAGGATGACGTTCCGGCCCCACCAGCCCAGCGAGGCGCAAAATATCGACCGACGTTCCCGGTAACTGATGTAGCCAATCTTCAAGCTCTTTCAGTACCCGCCCGCTCGCCGTGACGGGATTGCGCGGAGAGGTTTCTTTTACCGTCCCCTCATCATTACCGTACACCGACGTCGAACTGGTAAAGATGATGCGCGGAATATGATGCGCCAGCGCCGAGTCCACAATCTCCTGCACCGCCTGATGGTAAAAATCCTCACCCGGACCGCTACGACGCGCCGGTAATGTTATCACTAATGCGTCGACGTTCATTAAAGCATCGAGGTCATCGGCCTCGCACACCAGTTGTGGTTCGAGCCGCAACGGATAGCCATCAATCCCGCACATCCGTGCTGCTTCCACGCCGTCCTCAGTCGTTTTGCTGCCGGTCACCTGCCAGCCACGCGCCATCAACGACAGCGCCAGCGGCATACCCAGCCACCCTAAACCGACGATTGCCACTTTCTTCATTGCGCTATCTCCTGGTTCTTGCCGAACTACCTTAATAAGGCTACGCCACCACGATAAAACTGACAATTTATAGTCGCTACATGAATTGATTTAATGAATGTAAAAAGCGCTTGCGTTCAATGACAAAAGTGGTTTAGGTTAAAAGACATCAAGTGAATAGTCATTCAACGAGAAATTTATGAGCCGCGTTCAATTTAAACACCACCATCATCACCATCACCCTGACTAGTCTTTCAGGCGATGTGTGCTGGGAGACATTCAGATCTTCCAGTGGTGCATGAACGCAAGAGAGCCCCCGGAAGAGATCTTCCGGGGGCTTTTTTTTGAACAAAATTCAGCAGGGTAATGAGGAATAGAGAATGTTAGATAACAGCCGTTTACGCATAGCTATGCAGAAATCAGGTCGTCTGAGCGATGATTCACGCGAATTACTTGCCCGTTGTGGCATCAAAATTAATCTCCACACCCAGCGCCTGATTGCGATGGCGGAGAACATGCCTATCGACATCCTGCGCGTTCGTGATGACGATATCCCAGGCCTGATTATGGATGGCGTCGTAGATCTCGGCATCATTGGCGAAAACGTGCTGGAAGAAGAGCTGCTGAGCCGTCGTGCCCAGGGCGAAGACCCACGCTACTTTACCCTGCGTCGTCTGGACTTCGGCGGTTGCCGTCTCTCTCTTGCCACCCCCGCGGATGAAGCGTGGAACGGCCCGGCCGCGCTCGACGGTAAACGTATCGCTACCTCTTACCCGCACCTGCTGAAGCGTTACCTCGATCAGAAAGGCATCAGCTTTAAATCCTGCCTGCTGAACGGTTCCGTCGAAGTTGCCCCGCGCGCTGGCCTTGCTGACGCCATTTGCGACCTGGTCTCTACCGGTGCAACGCTTGAAGCCAACGGCCTGCGTGAAGTGGAAGTCATGTTCCGCTCTAAAGCCTGCCTGATTCAGCGCGACGGCGAGATGAGCGAAGCCAAACAGCAACTGATAGACCGTCTGTTAACCCGTATTCAGGGCGTTATTCAGGCCCGTGAATCGAAATACATCATGATGCACGCGCCAACCGAGCGCCTGGATGAAGTTATCGCCCTGCTGCCTGGCGCTGAGCGCCCAACCATTCTGCCACTGGCTGGTGATAAGCAGCGCGTGGCAATGCACATGGTGAGCAGCGAAACCTTGTTCTGGGAAACCATGGAAAAACTGAAGGCCCTGGGTGCCAGCTCTATTCTGGTGCTGCCGATTGAGAAGATGATGGAGTAACGACCATGAGCTTCAATACCCTGATTGACTGGAATAGCTGTAGCCCCGAACAACAGCAAGCGCTGCTGATGCGCCCGGCCATTTCCGCCTCCGACAGCATCACCCGTACGGTGGCCGAGATTCTGGATAACGTCAAAGCCAACGGCGACAGCGCGCTACGTGAATACAGCGCAAAGTTTGATAAAACCGAAGTCGGCGCGCTGAAGGTCACCGCAGAAGAAATTCAGCAGGCCAGCGGCCGTCTGAGCGATGAACTCAAGCAGGCGATGCAGGCGGCAGTACGCAATATCGATACCTTCCACACCGCGCAAATCCTACCACCGGTGGATATTGAAACTCAGCCAGGCGTGCGCTGCCAGCAGATGACTCGCCCCATCGCCTCGGTTGGCCTTTATATTCCAGGCGGTTCCGCCCCTCTGTTCTCTACCGTATTAATGCTCGCAACCCCGGCGCGCATTGCAGGCTGCAAAAAAGTGGTGCTCTGCTCACCGCCGCCGATTGCCGACGAGATCCTCTATGCCGCGCAGCTTTGCGGCGTAGAGAACGTCTATAAAGTTGGCGGCGCGCAGGCCATTGCCGCGCTGGCGCTGGGTACGGAATCCATTCCGAAGGTCGATAAAATCTTCGGACCAGGCAATGCCTATGTCACTGAAGCGAAGCGTCAGGTCAGCCAGCGCCTCGACGGTGCGGCGATTGATATGCCCGCTGGCCCGTCTGAAGTGCTGGTGATCGCCGATAGCGGCGCCACGCCAGATTTTATCGCCTCTGACCTGCTTTCTCAGGCGGAGCACGGCCCTGATTCTCAGGTTATCCTACTCACCCCAGATGCGAAGATTGCCGAAGGCGTCGCCGAGGCCGTTGAACGCCAGCTTGCCGCGCTCTCACGCGCTGAAACCGCACGTCAGGCGCTCTCTGCCAGCCGCCTTATCGTGGCGAAAGATCTGGCGCAATGCGTGGCGATTTCCAACGCCTATGGCCCGGAACACTTAATCATTCAGACCCGCAACGCCCGTGAACTGGTTGACGATATCACCAGCGCCGGTTCCGTCTTCCTTGGCGACTGGTCGCCGGAGTCTGCGGGCGATTACGCTTCCGGGACTAACCACGTGCTGCCGACCTACGGCTATACCTCAACCTGTTCAAGCCTGGGGCTGGCAGACTTCCAGAAACGGATGACCGTTCAGGAACTGTCTCGCGATGGCTTTAGTGCTATCGCCGCCACCATCGAAACGCTGGCCGCCGCCGAACTGCTGACCGCCCACAAAAATGCCGTCACCCTACGCGTAAACGCCCTGAAGGAGCAAGCATGAGCATTGAACAGTTAGCCCGCGACAACGTTCGCGCATTAACCCCGTATCAGTCTGCCCGCCGTCTTGGCGGCAAAGGTGACGTCTGGCTGAATGCCAATGAATACCCGACGGCGGTACCATTCGAACTGAGCCAGCAAACGCTGAACCGCTATCCGGAGTGTCAGCCGAAAGCGGTGATTGAAAACTACGCCGCCTACGCGGGCGTGAAGCCTACGCAGGTTCTGGTCAGCCGCGGCGCGGACGAAGGTATCGAACTGCTGGTACGCGCCTTCTGCGAACCGGGTCGCGATGCGGTACTGTTCTGCCCGCCAACCTACGGTATGTATAGCGTTAGCGCTGAAACCATCGGCGTAGAGTGCCGCACCGTGCCAGCCAAAGCCGACTGGCAGCTCGACCTGCCTGCCATCGCCGACAGCCTCGGCAATGTGAAAGTGGTCTACGTCTGCAGCCCGAACAACCCGACCGGGCAGATTATCAACCCGCAGGATTTCCGTACCCTGCTGGAGATGACCCGCGACAAAGCGCTGGTGGTTGCCGACGAAGCTTATATTGAGTTCTGCCCGCAGGCGACGCTGGCAGGCTGGCTGGCGGAATACCCGCACCTGGTCATTCTGCGTACCCTCTCCAAAGCTTTTGCCCTGGCGGGGCTGCGCTGCGGCTTCACGCTCGCCAATGAGGAAGTGATTGCCTTATTAATGAAAGTGATCGCCCCTTATCCTCTGTCCACCCCGGTTGCCGATATTGCCGCCCAGGCGCTTAGCGCGCAGGGAATTGCCGCAATGCGCGAGCGCGTGGCGCAGATTTTAAGCGAGCGCGAGTACCTGGTGGAGGCGCTACGCACCATCGACTGCGTTGAACAGGTTTTTGATTCCGAGACCAACTACGTACTGGCCCGGATCAAAGCCTCAAGTATCGTATTTAAATCTTTGTGGGATCAGGGCATTATCTTACGAGACCAGAATAAACAACCTTCTTTAAGCGGCTGTTTGCGCATCACTATCGGCACGCGTGCCGAAAGCCAGCGCGTGATTGACGCTTTGAAAGCGGAGACCGTATGACCCAGAAGTTTCTCTTTATCGATCGCGATGGCACCCTGATTTCCGAACCACCAAGTGACTATCAGGTAGACCGTTTTGACAAGCTGGCCTTCGAACCCGACGCTATTCCGGTACTGCTAAAGCTGCAAAATGCAGGTTACAAGCTGGTGATGATCACCAACCAGGACGGACTGGGCACCGACAGCTTCCCGCAGGCAGACTTCGACGGCCCGCACAACCTGATGATGCAGATTTTCACCTCTCAGGGCGTGGTGTTTGACGATGTGCTGATCTGCCCGCATCTGCCAGCCGATAACTGCGAATGCCGCAAGCCGAAAACGCAGCTGGTGACCGCATGGCTGGCGAACGAAGTGATGGACACCGCTAACAGCTACGTGATTGGCGACCGCGCCACTGATATTGAGCTGGCGGCCAACATGGGCATTACCGGCCTGCGCTATAACCGCGACACGCTGAACTGGGCGATGATTGGCGAACAGCTGACCCGCCGCGACCGCTACGCTCACATTGAGCGCAACACCCGCGAAACGCAGATTGACGTGGAGGTGTGGCTCGACCGCGAAGGCGGCAGCAAAATTAATACCGGCGTCGGCTTCTTTGACCACATGCTGGATCAAATTGCCACCCACGGCGGCTTCCGCATGAATATCACCGTGAAGGGCGACCTGTATATCGACGATCACCACACGGTGGAAGATACCGGTCTGGCGCTCGGCGAGGCGCTGAAGGTGGCGCTCGGCGACAAACGCGGTATCAACCGCTTTGGTTTTGTGCTGCCCATGGACGAATGCCTGGCGCGCTGCGCGCTGGATATCTCCGGCCGTCCGCACCTGGAATACAAAGCCGAATTCACCTACCAGCGCGTAGGCGATCTCAGCACCGAGATGATCGAGCACTTCTTCCGCTCGCTCTCCTACGCCATGGGTATCACGCTGCACCTGAAAACCAAGGGCAAAAACGATCACCACCGCGTAGAAAGTCTGTTCAAAGTCTTCGGCCGTACTCTGCGCCAGGCGATTCGCGTAGACGGCAACACCCTTCCTTCTTCGAAAGGAGTGCTGTGATGAACGTGGTAGTCCTTGATACCGGCTGCGCAAACCTTAACTCGGTAAAGTCAGCAATAGCTCGCCATGGCTACGAGCCAGTGGTGAGCCGCGACCCGGAGGTGGTACTGCGCGCGGATAAGCTCTTTCTACCGGGCGTAGGCACGGCGCAAGCCGCCATGGACCAGATTCGTGAGCGCGAGCTGGTCGACTTAATCAAAGCCTGTACCCAGCCGGTGCTGGGGATCTGCCTCGGTATGCAGCTGCTGGGCCGCCGTAGCGAAGAGACAAATGGCGTCGACCTGCTCGGCATCATCGAACAAGACGTGCCGAAGATGACTGGTTTTGGCCTGCCGCTGCCGCACATGGGCTGGAACCGTGTCTACCCGAAAGCAGGCGACCGTCTGTTCCGCGGCATTGAAGACGGTGCCTACTTCTACTTCGTCCACAGCTACGCTATGCCGGTCAACGAGTACACCATCGCCCAGTGCAACTACGGTGAGCCGTTCACCGCCGCCGTGCAGAAAGATAACTTTTACGGCGTGCAGTTCCACCCAGAACGCTCGGGTGCCGCAGGCGCACAGCTGCTGAAAAACTTCCTGGAGATGTGATGATCATTCCTGCTTTAGATTTGATTAACGGCACCGTGGTGCGCCTCCATCAGGGAGATTACGGCCAGCAGCGCGACTACGGCAATGACCCTCTGCCACGTTTGCAAGATTACGCAGCACAGGGCGCAGAAGTGCTGCACCTGGTCGATTTAACCGGCGCGAAAGACCCGGCACAGCGGCAGATCCCACTGCTGAAAACGCTGGTTGCCGGCGTGAAGGTGCCGGTTCAGGTTGGCGGCGGCGTGCGTACTGAAGAAGACGTTGCCGCCCTGCTCGACGCGGGCGTTGCTCGCGTGGTCGTAGGCTCAACGGCGGTAAAATCACCGGAAGTGGTCAAAGGTTGGTTTAAACGCTTTGGCGCCGAACATCTGGTGCTGGCGCTGGACGTGCGTATTGATGAAAACGGCACCAAGCAGGTGGCGGTCAGCGGCTGGCAGGAAAACTCCGGCGTTACGCTGGAAGAGCTGGTCGAAACCTATCTGCCGGTTGGCCTGCAACACGTTTTGTGTACCGATATCTCTCGCGATGGGACGCTGGCGGGGTCTAACGTCTCACTGTATGAAGAAGTCTGTGCTCGCTATCCGCAGGTGGCATTCCAGTCTTCCGGCGGTATTGGCGACCTTAACGATATCGCCGCACTGCGCGGTACCGGCGTGCGCGGCGTGATTGTCGGGCGCGCGCTGCTGGAAGGTAAATTCAACGTAACGGAGGCCATCCAATGCTGGCAAAACGGATAATTCCTTGTCTCGATGTGCGCGATGGTCAGGTCGTTAAAGGCGTGCAGTTCCGCAACCACGAAATTATCGGCGATATCGTTCCGCTGGCGAAACGCTACGCTGACGAAGGCGCGGACGAACTGGTGTTCTACGATATCACCGCCTCCAGCGATGGCCGAGTAGTCGATAAAAGCTGGGTCTCCCGCGTTGCCGAGGTCATTGATATCCCGTTCTGTGTTGCCGGTGGCATCAAGTCCATCGATGATGCCGCACGCATTCTCTCCTTCGGTGCGGACAAAATTTCCATCAACTCCCCAGCACTGGCCGACCCGGAGCTGATCACCCGCCTGGCGGACCGTTTTGGCGTGCAGTGCATCGTCGTGGGGATTGATACCTGGTTTGATGCCGACACCGGCAAGTATCATGTTAATCAGTACACCGGCGACGAAAGCCGCACCCGCGTCACCCAGTGGGAAACGCTGGACTGGGTACAGGAAGTCCAAAAGCGTGGCGCAGGCGAAATCGTCCTCAACATGATGAACCAGGACGGCGTGCGTAACGGCTACGACCTGGAACAGCTGAAAAAAGTGCGCGAAGTCTGCCACGTGCCGCTGATCGCCTCCGGCGGCGCAGGCACCATGGAGCACTTCCTGGAAGCGTTCCGCGACGCCAACGTCGACGGTGCGCTGGCTGCATCGGTATTCCACAAGCAGATTATTAATATTGGTGAACTAAAAGCGTACCTGGCAGCACAGGGCGTGGAGATACGGGTATGTTAACTGAACAACTGGACTGGGAAAAAACCGACGGACTGATGCCTGCCGTTATCCAACACGCGGTATCCGGCGAAGTGTTAATGCTGGGCTACATGAACCAGGAAGCGCTGGCGAAAACGCAGGAAACGGGCAAAGTGACCTTTTTCTCTCGCACCAAACAGCGCCTGTGGACCAAAGGTGAAACCTCCGGCCACTTCCTGAACGTGGTCAGCATCGCACCTGATTGCGATAACGACACGCTGCTGATTCTGGTGAACCCTATTGGCCCAACCTGCCACAAAGGCACGTCGAGCTGCTTTGGTGAGACCAGCCACAAATGGCTGTTCCTGTATCAGCTTGAACAGCTGCTGGCCGAGCGTAAAACCGCCGACCCTGAAAGTTCCTATACCGCGAAGCTGTACGCGAGCGGCACGAAACGTATTGCGCAGAAAGTCGGTGAAGAAGGCGTGGAAACTGCGCTGGCGGCGACAGTGCACGATAAGTTTGAGCTGAAAAATGAGGCTTCTGATTTGATGTATCACCTGCTGGTGCTGCTGCAGGATCAGGAGTTGGATTTGACCACCGTTATCGATAATTTACGGGAACGGCATCAGTAG
>CP070603.1:1911484-1911753 GCA_016939855.1 Kluyvera ascorbata | reverse complement strand
AACTCTTCCGCCATACGGTTAGAGATAATCACATCCGCTTCCTGCTTAAAAGCATCCAGGTCACGTACGACGCGAGAGTTGAAGAATTCATCCTCTTGCATCACCGGTTCATAAATAATGACCGGAATGCCCTTCGCCTTGATACGCTTCATGATCCCCTGGATCGAGGAAGCACGGAAGTTGTCAGATCCGGACTTCATGACCAGTCGATACACACCAACTACTTTAGGCTTACGCGCCAGAATAGAGTCAGCGATAAAATCTTTACG
>CP070603.1:1909018-1911351 GCA_016939855.1 Kluyvera ascorbata | reverse complement strand
ATACGCGGGTCCAGACAAACGCCTTCGATAATCTGACGAGAGTTCAGGCCCAGGCTCTCAGCGTAGCTGTCCAGCTCGTTAAAATAGGCCACACGCAGCGCCAGATAGGTATTGGCAAACAGCTTGATGGCTTCGGCTTCGGTCGAATCAGTAAACAGCGTAGGGATATCTTTCTTAATCGCCCCTTCCTGCAGCAGTGCCGCAAAGCGCTCGGCACGCTCTGAACGCTCACCGATAACGATGCGGGACGGGTGCAGGTTGTCATACAGCGCACGGCCTTCACGCAGGAACTCCGGCGAGAAGAAGATGTTATCAATGCCAAGCTGCTCTTTGATAGAGTTCGTGAAGCCAACCGGAATAGTCGACTTGATAATCATCACCGCTTTTGGGTTGATTTCCGTGACGTCACGGATAACGGATTCGACGCTTGAGGTATTGAAGTAGTTAGTTTTCGGATCGTAGTCGGTCGGCGTGGCAATAATCACGAAATCCGCGTCGCGGTAAGCGTCGTGCTTATCAGTCGTCGCGCGGAAATTCAGCAATTTCGTCGCCAGATACTCTTCAATCTCTTTATCGACAATCGGCGATTTCTTCTGATTCAGCATATCCACTTTGGCTTGCACGATATCGAGCGCCACCACTTCATGGTGCTGAGCAATCAGAATGCCATTAGATAAACCGACGTAACCTGTTCCTGAAATAGTTATCTTCATTCGTTGTGTAACTTCTTCTGGTTAAACATGTAAGGGTGAACACGTCGCCGTTAGGTTGGCGTATCGGGTCAGCATGGAGTCAGTATATCGTGATTTACTGCAACGCTGCCTATCAGACCTGACTGAATCCCATTTTTTAGCAATAAAAAAGCCCGGAGGAGCGCTCCGGGCCTGCATTTAGTGGTGGGTTAATTCAGATTAATCCAGCCATTCGGTGTGGAACACACCTTCTTTGTCAGTACGTTTATAAGTATGCGCACCGAAGTAGTCACGCTGAGCCTGAATCAGGTTCGCTGGCAGTACCGCAGAACGGTAGCTGTCGTAGTACGCGACGGCTGCAGAGAAGGTTGGAACCGGGATACCGTTCTGAACCGCGTAGGCAACAACATCACGCAGTGCCTGCTGGTATTCGTCAGCGATATTTTTGAAGTACGGTGCCAGCAGCAGGTTGGCGATGCCTTTGTTTTCAGCATACGCGTCGGTAATTTTCTGCAGGAACTGCGCACGAATGATGCAGCCCGCGCGGAAGATCTTCGCGATTTCGCCGTAGTTCAGATCCCAGTTGTATTCGTCAGACGCGGCACGCAGCTGAGAGAAGCCCTGTGCATAGGAGACGATTTTGCCCAGGTACAGTGCACGACGCACTTTCTCAACGAACTCTGCTTTATCGCCAGCCAGTTTCGCCTGCGGGCCAGACAGCACTTTAGATGCCGCAACACGCTGGTCTTTCAGGGAGGAGATGTAACGTGCGAACACGGATTCAGTGATCAGAGACAGAGGTTCACCCAGATCCAGAGAGCTCTGGCTGGTCCATTTACCGGTGCCTTTGTTCGCCGCTTCGTCCAGAATCACATCAACCAGGTATTTACCTTCTTCATCTTTCTTGGTGAAGATATCTTTGGTGATGTCGATCAGGTAGCTGCTCAGCTCGCCTTCGTTCCACTCGGTGAAGGTCGTTGCCAGTTCTTCGTTGGACAGGTTCAGGCCGCCTTTCAGCAGAGAGTAAGCTTCTGCAATCAGCTGCATGTCGCCGTACTCGATACCGTTGTGAACCATTTTCACGTAGTGACCCGCACCGTCAGCGCCGATGTAAGTTACGCAAGGTTCGCCGTCTTCAGCGACTGCAGCAATCTTAGTCAGGATTGGCGCAACCAGCTCGTAAGCTTCTTTCTGACCGCCAGGCATGATGGATGGGCCCTTCAGCGCGCCCTCTTCGCCACCGGAAACACCGGTACCGATGAAGTTGAAGCCTTCAGCAGACAGTTCACGGTTACGACGAATGGTGTCCTGGAAGAAGGTGTTGCCACCATCAATGATGATGTCGCCTTTATCAAGGTATGGCTTCAGAGAATCGATAGCAGCATCGGTGCCTGCGCCCGCCTTCACCATTAACAGGATACGACGTGGGGTTTCAAGAGACTCGACGAACTCCTTGACCGTGTAGTGAGGAACCAGCTTCTTACCCGGGTTCTCGGCAACAACTTCTTCGGTTTTTTCACGGGAACGGTTGAAAATGGAGACGGTATAACCACGGCTCTCGATGTTGAGCGCGAGGTTGCGGCCCATTACGGCCATACCGACTACGCCGATTTGTTGCTTGGACATTATTTGCTCCTGTCA
>CP070603.1:1902172-1902404 GCA_016939855.1 Kluyvera ascorbata | reverse complement strand
CTTCCTTCAAGTTCCGCAGCCCATACTGCACAAACGCCTGCATATACCCAAGCTTCTTCCCACAGTCATAGCTATCACCAGTCATCAGCATCGCATCAACAGACTGTTTTTTCGCCAGTTCAGCAATCGCATCAGTAAGCTGGATTCGGCCCCAAGCCCCAGGCACGGTTTTTTCCAGCTCTGGCCAGATATCCGCCGACAGCACGTAGCGCCCTACTGCCATCAGATCGGA
>CP070603.1:1901542-1901833 GCA_016939855.1 Kluyvera ascorbata | reverse complement strand
ACAGATAGACTGAACCTCGGCAAGCAGTTGGCGTTTAACGCGTTGTTCCAGCAGTGCTTCAAGTTCGTAGGACGTGTCGAAGTGGTTTTCCACGGCATTTTTCGATGCATGAGTGACCAGGACGATTTCTTTGATCCCTGCAGCAACGATTTCATCGACGATGTACTGAATCATCGGTTTATCGACAATCGGCAGCATTTCTTTAGGAATCGCTTTTGTTGCTGGCAACATATGCATGCCTAAGCCTGCTACCGGAATGACTGCTTTCAAATTAACCATGGTATTGTCCAC
>CP070603.1:1897480-1901051 GCA_016939855.1 Kluyvera ascorbata | reverse complement strand
CTGTATATTATTCAACCGGAAATTTTGCGGTATAGACAAATAGTTACCTTTGATAACACCATAGCCAATCAGCATTCCCGCGCTATTAACCATATCAACACCATCTATCACGAAATTATCACATCCGTAGATCGCCACGGTGGCGTTGTCTATTCCCGCCTTCTTACTAAACTCCGGTGTAATATTCCTCGCCTTAACATTTCGAATAATGAAATGCTTCCCATTCTCAACATGGACCAATTGACGGCAGTTGCTTCCCGTAATATTCGCCACGACGAAGTTCTTCACCGCCTGGTCTTCCGGGTAGCCGTTATTATAGGTGCTACCCGCCAGCCCAATACCAATCCCCCAGTTCACTTTGCCGTTGGTACAATCGATGTGGTCGATGACGTGGTCGGAAATGAGGATATTGTTGTCGTTAATCGCCACGTTCCACTCAATGGCGTCGCCTTGTAAATAGCTGAAATGACAGTGGGTGATGCTGACATCCTGCCACTGATTATGGTAGCCCTGTCGCAGGATGCCGTAGTTGGCTTTGGTGATGGTGAGGCGGGTGATGGTCAGGTTCTTCATCTGGCGTTTGTCTTTGCCACCGATAAAGATCTGCGCCACTGGGCCATAGCCGCTCAGGGTCAGCCCCTCGATCGTACTGTCGCCCCCGCGAACATCGAGCGTGATGTTATAGAGACTGGCCTCACCGCTGCCGCTTACCTTACACCCTTCTTGCAAAATAAATCGCCCGCGCCCGTTACCCTTCAAGGCGCCAGCAACCGCCAGCGTTTTACCGGGCGGCAGCGTGATGGCTGCGTTAATGTTGTCACAAACCACACCAGCAGGAACGGTGACCGTATCACCATGACTGAAAGCCTCGTTGAAGGCGCGGATCCAATCGCCATCACGGTAGTAGTCGCGAATATCCACGGTTGCGGACTGCCCCGCAGCGCGAGCGGAAACGGCAGGCAGTAATGGAAGAGCGGCAAGCGTCGCGCCTGCCGTTAGAAAGTGTCGTCGAGTCAAAGTACGCATGGCACCTCCTCAGCAAAGCGTGTGCAGCAACTGGGCAAGCTGTCGATTGATCACCTGCTGGTTAAAATCAGTTTCCACTTTAGCGCGAGCGCGCTGGAGCACGGGCTGAAGGCTCCGCTCATCCATCCGCCCGACGAGTTTAAGTTTCTCGGCAAGCGCCTGCGCATCATTTTCGGCCACCAGCCAGCCAGAATCACCAGATGCAATCAGCTCAGGGATCCCGCTGTGTACGGTAGAGAGTACCGGTATACCTACCGCCATCGCCTCCATCAACGCCACCGGAATCCCCTCCATGTCACCATCAGCACCGGTAATTGACGGCAGCAGGAACACGTCGGCTTCATCGAGCATCGCTTTCACCTCATGGCTGGGTTTAAACCCCGGCATCTCCACGCGGTCTTCCAGTTGATACTGCTCGATAAGGGTACGTAAACGGCGCTCCCATGGGCCAATACCGAGAATGCGATAGCGAAAATTAACGCCCTGCGCTTTGAGCTGGCGGCAGGCTTCAATCGCCACGTGCAGCCCCTTTTTCTCAGTCAGCCGGGCGACGGAGATAATCTGTAGACAGTCGTCCGGCGCTTTCAACGGACGCAGCGAGAATCGGTCCATATTCACGCCCATGCGGGAAACGGTAATTTTATCCGCCGGGCAACCCATCGCCTGAAGGCGTTCCGCCCACAACTGGCTAATGGGCAGCATCATGTCGCCGCGACGGAACAGCTGCTGATACTCATCGGTATAGTGGTTCAGCACTTCCCGGCTGGAGATATCAATGCCATGGAATACGGTAGCAATCTTGCCAGAAATAACGCCCAGCTCGCGCAGCTTCGCCGCCGTCACGCCGGCAGGACCAAAGTGCGCGATAAAGATATCGGCGGTGATGGGCAGCGGCGTGCGGCTACAAATCGAGGAGAGGATCAGATTACGCGCTTCCTGCCCATATCGCCGGGTATTCAACGCCCGCCAGACGGCGGGACGATGCAGGCCGCGCAGCGTGCTGAAGGCACGATAGCGCAGCTTTTCCAGCGTGCTGGCGGGTTCATCCTGTAACCAGCGGACCTTCTCCGCCAGCCGATACTGGGTGTAGGCGGCATGGGTGTTAGTGAGGTCGCCCTTTTGCAGCGCGACAATCTCCACCTCATGGCCCATCTCAATAAACGCCACAATCTGGTTCAGGACGAAGGTCTCTGACGATAACGGGAATTTCAGCAGAAAGAAGCTGACTTTCATCGGCCCTCCCGGATACGGCTAAGCACCGATTCGATCATGGTGAAGCCTTTCTGGCGTTCCCCTTCCACTGCGGCAGCAACGCGCTCGCCCAGCGCCGGAAGCTGATTGAGGATATCGCCCACGACGCCCTGCATCGAACCATCCAGCAGGTGGCGAATGTCGATAGCCATCTCCGGCATCCCCAATTGCTGCATGATGCCTGCGGACTTGTGCTCGTAGTTAATGGCAATCGCCGGGGTGCCAAAGTTCATGGAGATAATCGCCGAATGCAGGCGTGTGCCGATGGTCAGCTCGCAGGAGGCAAGGATCTTACCAATCTCCACGTCGTTCAGTTCGTCCATGGCGATATGGAAATGCTCGCGGTTTTCCACGAACTGCGCCATACGCAACGCGACCATGCGGTCATCGCGGTTGTAACGGTCGATACTGGTACAGGTTGAAAGCGCCAGCACCTGATAACCGTCGGCAATCATGCGGTTCACCACCTCGGCAAAGGCTTTTTCGTAGGCCTGCTGGGTAGTGCCAAGACGTTTATCGAACGGCTCCAGCTCGCGCAATGTAATGGCGACGGTTTTGCGCTGCGCGGTCAGGTTCAGCCAGTGCTGCACCGCGTAGCTCGGTTCAAAGCTGTCATTACGATGCTCAACCAACCAGGCGGTATCCACCCCCTGCTCCACTTTCGAGGTATCAATCTCCGCTTTCGCCATCAGCTCGCGGCTCACCGTCTCTCGAAGGATCAGCGCATTGGTGCGGCCAAAGGTGTAATTCGCTAACTGATTAAAGTCTGGATTCTGGAACGGCCCCACGCTGTGACCAATCATGTAAATCGGCTTATTGGCCATAAAGGCGCACAGCGGGTATTCAAAGTGGGTCAAGCCGTAGAGATCGACGTAGTTTGAGCCGCCAACCTGAATAATTGCATCGTAATTACCGAGGAAGCGCACAAACTCATGGAACTCCGGCGCAATCTCAAAGTTACGCAGTTTGCCCTCGCCGGTCACCTTCGCCAGCAGGATCTTGTGCTGGAAGCGACGGCGCAGCACTTTCTTCACGCGTCCGCTCATGCCCGCAGCCGCTGCCTGCTTCTGGCTCAGTTGATACAGCGGATCGGCAATAATCTCACGCCCCTGCAACCAGGAAGAACTGACAGGGAAACGGCTCATCACGTCCATTTCAACGTCCGGCTGTTGACGGACGATGGCATCGAGCAGGCCGCGCATAATGGCGCTATCGCCGCGGTTGCCGCAGGTGTGGTTTCCCAAAATTAATAATTTCATCATGGCCTCATCAAAGGGGTTTCAAGCAAATCAAT
>CP070603.1:1893025-1897475 GCA_016939855.1 Kluyvera ascorbata | reverse complement strand
ACGCGYAGYAGCATCTTCAGTTTCTGGCTCCGACAGAGCGGTTTTTTAAGTTCAATCAGCAGGCTATTGCGCGACAGCACAATCACCAGCGCAAAGCTAAGTACGCCAACCAGCACCTGTAACGCCAGCAGCATCGGTAACGACACGCTGCCCGCCAGCAGTCGCCCGACCGCATAGCTGGTGATAAGCGTTGGCAGCGAGAGCCGGAACGGCAGCCACAGGCTCAGCAGGTAGTCACGGTAGCCCGGCCCCAGCACCGGTTTAATCATCACGAAGTAGCTGAGGATGGTGTTGATGATTTGCACCAGCAGGAAGCCGAGCGTGACGCCAATCGCGCCGCCCATTTCCCCGCCGACAATCACCGCAGGAATAAACAGAAAGGTTTTAAACACGTTGAATTTAAAGCTGATATCCACGCGCGCCTTGGCCATCAGCAACGAGCCAATCGGGTTACCCACCGAACGCAGCAAGCCCACGACGCACAGCAATTGCAGGATAGGCACGATGTGCATCCACTTCTCGCCAAACACCAGCGGTACAAAATTATTGCTCACCACCATCAGCCCCAGCAGCGCCGGGAAGTTGATAATCCCCACCACCGACAGCAGCTTGTAGAAGTTCACCCGCAGCTTGTCGTTGTCGTCCTGGATTTTGGCAAACGCCGGGAACAGCACGCGGGTGATAATCGGGTTGAGCTTCATTGGCGGTACCACCGCCACGTTGTAGGCCAGGTTGTAGCCCCCCGCCACGCTCGCCCCGAGAATGCGCGCCAGCGTCAGGGTTGAAAGGTTGGTGTTGATATAGTTAACGATGCTGTCCGCCGTCAGCCACGCGCCAAAGCGCAGGTTGGGTATCACGGTAGC
This sequence comes from Kluyvera ascorbata, assembly GCA_016939855.1. GTDB lineage: Bacteria > Pseudomonadota > Gammaproteobacteria > Enterobacterales > Enterobacteriaceae > Kluyvera > Kluyvera ascorbata_C. Next base: position 1,896,612 of record CP070603.1, on the reverse strand, counting down.
CAGCGAGAAATGCAGCCCAGGACGATAGATTTTGCGGCCAAAATAGCCAAACAGCAGCGTACGCACGGCGCTGTTGACCAGATAGCCGAGAATAGCCGTCATCGCCAGCGGCCAGTAACAGGCGCTCACCACCGTGAAGGTGAAGCCCGACAGCACGGCGGCGGTCTCAATCGAACCAATCTTGTTGAACTCCAGCTCCTTTTGCATCAAGGCGCGGAACTGCTGCCCGTGGGGGATCACCACGAACGCCAGCGACAAGGTTTTAATCAGCGGTGCTAAGTCCGGGTTGTGCAGCAAATTGGCAATGGTGTCGCTCAGCAGATAGACCGCCGCAAACACCACGACCCCGAGCCCCACGTTCAGCCAGTAGAGCGTGGTCAGCTCCAGATGGCTGATGGCTTTACGCTGAATAATCGAGTTGGCAATACCGAAATCCGATAGCGTGTCCGCCAGCGCGATAATCACCAGCGACACGGTGAGCAAACCAAACTGGTGGCCGTCAAACAGCCTTGCCAGCACGGTCATCTGCGCCAGCCCGAGGCCAATAATCACCACCGTTGCCATCGCCGACCATTTCGCGCCGTTGATGGTTTTTTCTCGTAAGCCCATGTTACGTCCTCAATAGGCTGCTTTATTGACGAAGCCTTTAAACACCGTCAGGAAAACAATTTTGATATCGAGCCACAGGCTCCACTCGCGGATATATTCGAGGTCGAACTCCACGCGTTTTTCCATTTTCTCCAGGGTGTCAGTCTCGCCGCGCCAGCCGTTGATCTGCGCCCAGCCGGTAATGCCGGGTTTCACTTTGTGGCGCAGCATGTAGCCCTCAATCAGCTGACGGTACTGCTCGTTGTGCGCCACCGCGTGCGGACGTGGGCCAACAATCGACATTCCGCCGGTAAGCACATTGATAAACTGCGGTAGCTCATCGAGAGAAGTACGGCGCAGGAAGTTGCCCACACGGGTCACGCGCGGGTCGTTCTGCGTGGCCTGCGTCACCACCTTGTCGTTCTCCATCACCTTCATGGAACGGAATTTCCACACCTTGATAGGCTTACCGTCCATGCCATAGCGGGTCTGGCGGAAGATAATTGGCCCCGGCGAACTCAGCTTCACCGCCAGCGCGATGCAGCACAGCGCAGGTGAGATAAGCAGCAGAATACCGCTGGCCAGCACGATATCTTCCAGCCGTTTCAGGATGCGGTTTACGCCGGAGAGCGGCGTGTCATACAGCGGGACAACGGGAATACCGTTCACCACTTCGACGCGGGAGTGCAGAATATTGAAGGTGAAAACATCAGGGATCAGCAGCACGGTGCAGGTGGTATCCGCTAAGTCGCGGACCAGGTTTTTAATCTGGATTTCTTCCTGCATCGCCATGGAGATATAGACGTTGTGGATTTTGCCGTTACGCGCATCGTCCAGCAGTTGTTCAAAGTTGCCCATCCAGTCGGTGTTAACGCCGCCGGGTTTTGCATCGTGGTAGCAGCCAACTACCGCGTAGCCGAGCCACGGCTGATTGCGGAAGCTTTCCAGCAGCGCCTGCCCTTCCGGCATATCACCGGCCACCGCCACATAGCGGGTGTTATAACCGCGATGACGCAACACGCCCGCGCCGTAACGGATGAACGCCCGGCTCGCCAGCATGCCGATGGTGCTCAGCAGGTACCAGGCCAGCCACATGGAGAAGTTGGTATTAAAGTCGTCGTTAAACGCCAGCAGCCCAGCGGTAAAGACTAAGCTCAGCGTCCAGTTTTGCAGCAGCAGTAGCAGCTCAGTGGTAATGCGCACGCCGCGCCATGAACGATAAAAATCGGTGATCCCGCCAATCATCTGGAACACCACCAGCGTGACCAGCGCCATCAGCAGATGCAGGTACAAAAACGGCAACGCGACCGCCTGACACACCAGCCACAGCCCACCTATCATGATGGTGATATCTGAAAAACGTTGCACCATGGAGATTAACGATGCATTCGTTTTGGCTCGTTCGCGCTTTTTTAGAGTCGTCATCGTCGGTCCTATTTCGTCGTTTTCCCCTCACCCCGACCCTCTCCCCAAAGGGGCGAGAGAAAACCGGGTACGTCCTCTCTTCGAGAGGACGAGGGGCAGTTGTTACTGATTAAGCAATGCCAGAATGTCCTGCGTTCGCGCCTGCATCAGCGGCGTATTGCCGCGGGATTCCACGTTCAGGCGCACCACCGGTTCGGTGTTTGACGAACGCAGGTTGAAGCGCCAGTCGGCAAACGCCAGGCTGATACCATCCGTTCGGTCAATTTCCAGCGCGCTGCTGGCGAAATGCGCTTCCACGCGGGCAATCGCTTCCGACGGCGCGTTCAGCTTGCTGTTGATTTCACCGCTTGCCGGGAACGCCGCCATGCGGTCGTGTACCAGTTGTCCCAGCGTTTTACCCTTCAGGCACAGCAGCTCGCTCACCAGCAGCCACGGGATCATCCCGCTGTCGCAGTAGGCAAAATCACGGAAGTAGTGGTGAGCGCTCATCTCACCGCCGTACACCGCGTCGTCCTTGCGCATGCGTTCTTTGATAAACGCGTGGCCGGTTTTCGACATTACCGGCGTGCCGCCTGCGGCAGTCACCACGTCAACGGTGTTCCAGGAAAGACGCGGGTCGTGAATAATGCGCGCGCCCGGGTTTTTCTCGAGGAAGGCTTCCGCCAGCAGGCCGACGATGTAATAGCCTTCGATAAACTGCCCTTGTTCGTCGAACAGGAAGCAGCGGTCGAAGTCACCGTCGAAGGCGATGCCCATATCGGCGCCGTATTTCAACACCGCATCACGGGTGTCATCGCGACACTCCGGCAGCAACGGGTTAGGAATACCATGCGGGAAGTTACCGTCCGGGTCGTTGTGGACCTTAATCAGGCTGACCGGCACGTTCAGCGCCTTAAAGCGGGCTTCCAGCGCATCCACCACCGGGCCAGCCGCACCGTTACCGGAGTTGATAACCAGCTTGAGTGGGGTGAGATTTTTGACGTCGATATAGCCAAGCAGATGATCAACGTAGGCATCGCGCAGGTTAATCTGCTGATAGCTACCGCGTTTGGCCTCATCAACCGGCGGGAAGAAGTTCTCTTCCGCCAGGCGCTGAATATCACGAAGCCCGGTGTCGCCGCTGATAGGACGCGCGCCTTCGCGCACCAGCTTCATGCCGTTGTAGTCCATCGGATTATGGCTGGCGGTCACTTCAATGCCGCCGTCCACCCCTAAATGGAAGGTGGCGAAATAGATCTCTTCGGTACCGGCAAGGCCGATATCCAGCACGTCCACGCCCGCATCACGCAGGCCGCGTGCCAGCGCTAATTTCAGCGCTTCGCTGGTTAGGCGTACGTCCCCGCCCAGCACCACGGTTTTGGGTTTCAGGTACTCGCCGTAGGCGCGACCAATGCGGCAGGCAATCTCTTCGTTGAGTTCTTCACCCAGCTTGCCGCGGATGTCGTAGGCTTTAAAACAGGTTAATTTTTTCATGTTTTTACCTTTCTTCAGGCAGCAGTTAGCCCTGACCGGTGAGGGTCATCATTTTCGTATCGTGAATTGCCGGATGGCGCTGCGCTTATCCGGCCTACAAG
>CP070603.1:1882700-1893019 GCA_016939855.1 Kluyvera ascorbata | reverse complement strand
ACGCGCCCGTAGCGGTCGGCGAATCGCACCACGTCGTCCTCTTCGAGATAGGCGCCGGAGCGCACTTCAATCAGGTCGAGCGGAATTTTCCCCGGGTTTTCCAGGCAGTGGGTGACGCCCAGCGGGATGTAAATAGACTCGTTTTCACCCAGCAAGGTGATTTCATCATTGAGGGTCACTTTGGCGGTGCCTGCGACCACAATCCAGTGTTCAGCCCGGTGGTGATGCATCTGCAGAGAGAGTCCCTCGCCCGGCTTCACGGTGATGCGCTTCACCTGGTAGCGATCGCCAGAGTCGATAGAGTCGTATTTGCCCCATGGGCGATAGACTTCGCGATGGATATGGTGTTCGTGACGGCCATCGGCCTTAATTTTCTCGACCACCTTTTTCACGTCCTGCACCGCGTTGCGATCGGCGATAAGCACCGCGTCTTTGGTCTGCACCACCACCAAATCCTTTACCCCGACGGTCGTCACCAGGCCGGATTCCGCGTACACGTAGCTGTTTTCGGTTTTATGGCTAATCACATCGCCATGGTGCACGTTGCCTTCCGGTGTATGGTTGCTGATTTCCCACAGCGATGACCAGGAGCCTACGTCGCTCCAGCCCGCATCCATCGGTACCACCACCGCATCGTTGGTCCGCTCCATGACGGCATAGTCAATCGATTCGTCAGGGCAGCTCAGGAACGCCTCTTCATCAACGCGAATAAAATCGAGGTCCGGGTCGGTCACATCCATCGCTTTTTCACAGGAGCTGAGAATATCCGGGCGGTATTTGCCGAGCTCTTCCAGGTAACGCCCGGCGCGGAACAGAAACATACCGCTGTTCCAGTAGTATTCGCCGCAGGCAACGTAGGCCTGAGCGGTATCAAGATTCGGTTTTTCAACAAACTGCGCCACTTCAAACGCCAGCGCGTCACCCGCGCCTGGCGTGACGTCGCCGCGGCGAATATAGCCGTAGCCGGTTTCCGGCACGTTAGGAACGATGCCGAAGGTCACCAGCTTGCCGCTTTCAGCGTAAGGCGTAGCTTCACGTACAGCGGCACGAAAAGCGTCTTCATTCTGGATAACGTGGTCCGCCGCCAGCACCAGCATCAACGGATCGTTTTCCGGCTCACGGCGCTTGGCCGCCAGCGCCGCGAGGGCGATGGCCGGTGCGGTATTACGCCCGGCCGGTTCAAGAATGATGTTCTCAGTCAGTTTGTTCAGTTGGCGCAATTGCTCAGCGACGATAAAACGGTGCTGCTCGTTGCAGATAACCACCGGACTTGCGCACTTGACCCCCTCCAGACGATTCACCGTGGCCTGCAGCATGGTCATGTCCCCTTTCAGGCACAGGAACTGCTTGGGGTACAGCACTCGGGACAACGGCCACAGGCGGCTGCCCGAGCCACCGGCCATGACGACCGGGAAAAGCGTAGATTGACTCATCGTTTAACCCCGAATATCAGCAATAAATTGGTTAAGAACGTGCTCTTTTTCGAGTGAGCGTTCTGCCCAGGCGCGGGCAATCGCATTGCGTTTTGGCATGCTCAGCGCCTGTTCAATCCCTTCCACCAGTGACGGAACCGATTCAGGCGTGACGCACACCGCGATGCCTGGGTTGTCGAGACACAGCTGTCCGAGCTCGGTGTCCGCTTCGGCGGTAATCACCGCGTTGCCGCCCACCGCCAGAATATTGGTCAGTTTGGACGGCAGTACCGCATCCGCCGCGCCGCGCTTCTGGATAACCAGATGGCAGTCGCCCAGCGCCAGCAAGGCGGGTAAATCTTCATAGGATTGCAGCGGCAGGAACTTCACGTTATCCAGCCCGCGTTCAGCGGCCATTTTTTCCAGCCGCGCTTTGCCACCGCCCTGGCCGACAATCACAAACAACAGCGGCTGTTCACGGAACTGTTCCGCCGCGCTAATCACGCTTTCCAGCCCCTGCTTTTCGCCGATGTTGCCGGAATAAAGCACTATCTTGCGGTCATCGGGCAGCCCCAGCCGCTGACGCAGCGCGATAACCAGCGTCTCAGGCACCTCGCGAAAACGCGATACTTCAGACCAGTTAGGGAAGAAGATCACCTTCTCCGCCGGGACGCCCTTCTCACAGGCTTTGTTCATCATCGAACGCGAGATAGTCGAGACGTTATCGACGTTGTGCAGTCCGCTACGCTCAAAGGCGCTGGCCAGTTTCGCCACCTTGCCGGATTTGCCGTTACCGGCCATGCCCAGCCCTAACATCGCGTCCACTTCATAATCCTGAATATGCAGCAGCGTGCGCGCCCCGGAGAGTTTTGCCAGCAGGCGCATGCCCGGCGTGCAAAACAGGGTCGGCACCACCCCGATAATGCGATCCGGCTTCCAGCGGCGCTGAGCCATCAGCGGGAAGAAGCTGCTGAGCGCAAAGCTGCCAAGATGCAGCAGACGCTTGAGCGTCGAGGGCTGTTTTGGCACATACAGCGGGCAGCGCCACACGGTGGCATCGCCCTCTTCGCGGCGATAGCGCCAGCTGGAGTAGTTCACCCCGACCTGCCATTCCGGGTAGTACGGCGGCGCGGTAATCACCCGCACCTCGTGGCCCTGTCGCGCCATCCACTCCACCATCTCGCCGGTGTACTTGCCGATGCCGGTCAGTTCAGGCGAGTAGTTAATGCCATACACCAGAATCTTCATAAGCCCGGTACCTCGGCCATTTTGTCGACCCGGAAGTAGGCACGGCTGTTTTCGTGGACGTTATCCGCCGCCAGTAGCGCTTTAGGGCTCATCCAGCGGTAATCATTATGCTGAGCGTCCGGAAGGGCGAGCGCATCGGCATCCACCTGCAGGCGGAACCCCAGCACGATGTAATGGGTGGAAAAATCCGTCCCCGAAAAGTTGTCATCGTAGAAATGCTGCCAGACGCCGTAGAAGCGGCCTGCCGTCATCGGCAGGCTTAGCCCCAGTTCGGCTTCGGTGAGGCGGGCAAATGCCTCGGCCAGCGGTTCATCTTTCTGTACCCGCCCGCCGGGGACAAACCAGAATCCCTGCGCTGGACGGTTGGTGCGCTTACCCAGCAGAAATTCGCCCTGTGCGTTCTCGACGATCAAATCGATAGAGATGAGCGGCGTAGACTGCACCACGGTGGCAAACGCCTCCTCGTTCAGAAACATGCGTTACCCCCGGAAGCGGTGCTGGTTTTCAAGGAACCACTGGTAGGTGCTGGCAAGGCCAGCCTCCAGCGAAATCTCGTGATACCAGCCCAGTTGATGCAGGCGCGATACGTCGAGCAGCTTGCGCGGCGTCCCATCAGGCTTGGTGGCGTCAAACACCACGCGGCCTTTAAAGCCCACCACTTTTGCCAGCGTCTGCGCCAGCTCGCGGATGGTGCAGTCAACGCTCGTGCCGACGTTGATGTGCGACAGCATCGGCTGGGTGTTTTCGAGCCACACGCTGCGGTCCAGCTCCATCACATGGATGCTGGCGGCTGCCATATCATCAACGTGAAGGAACTCGCGCATCGGCGTACCGCTGCCCCACACCACTACGTCGGCGTCGTTTTTCTGTACCGCCTCGTGGAAGCGGCGCAGCAGCGCCGGGATCACGTGGGAGTTGCTCGGGTGGAAGTTATCGTTCGGCCCGTACAGGTTGGTCGGCATCACCGAGCGATAGTCACGGTTATGCTGACGGTTGTAGGACTCGCACAGCTTGATACCGGCAATTTTGGCAATCGCGTACGGCTCGTTAGTGGCTTCCAGCGTCCCCTGCAGCAGCTCGCTTTCGTGCATTGGCTGGTTGGCCATCTTCGGGTAAATACAGGATGAACCGAGGAACAACAGCTTGTTCACGTTATGCGTATGCGCCGCGTGAATGATGTTGCTTTCGATCATCATGTTTTCGTAGATGAAATCCGCCGGGAAGGTGTTGTTGGCGACAATACCGCCCACCTTCGCCGCCGCCAGATACACCTGAGTGATATTTTCGCGGGCGAAGAAGTCGTTCACCTCGCGACTATCCAGCAGGTTAAGTTCGTCGCGGCTGCGCAGAACCAGATCCACGTCGCCGCGCTGCTCAAGCTGTCGGACGATGGCAGAGCCCACCATTCCCCGGTGGCCCGCCACAAAAATACGTTGTCTGGTCATACTTAAGACTCCAGCGCGATCGCCACTTCGTAACCGTGGGATTTGAGCAGGGAGTGTTTTTTCGCCGCTTCAAGGTCTTTGGCGACCATTTCAGAGACCATCTCCTGCAGGGTGATTTCCGGTTTCCAGCCCAGTTTTTCGTGCGCTTTGGTTGGGTCGCCGAGCAGGGTTTCCACTTCAGCAGGACGGAAGTAGCGTGGGTCAACGGCGACCATCACATCGCCCGGCTTCACGCCTGGCGCATCGTGACCGGTAACGGAGACCACAATCCCCTTCTCTTCTACGCCTTTACCTTCAAAGCGCAGTTTGATGCCGAGCTGTGCTGCCGCCATTTCGACGAACTGACGTACGGAATACTGCACGCCGGTGGCGATAACGAAATCTTCCGGTTGTTCCTGTTGCAGCATCATCCACTGCATCTTGACGTAGTCTTTGGCATGGCCCCAGTCGCGCAGGGAATCCATGTTGCCAAGGTACAGGCACTTCTCCAGACCCTGAGCGATGTTGGCAATCGCGCGGGTGATTTTACGGGTCACGAAGGTTTCGCCGCGGCGCGGGGATTCGTGGTTGAACAGGATGCCGTTACAGGCGTACATGCCGTAGGACTCACGGTAGTTGACGGTGATCCAGTAGGCATACAGTTTGGCGACGGCATACGGCGAGCGCGGATAGAACGGGGTGGTCTCTTTCTGCGGGATCTCTTGTACCAGGCCGTACAGTTCAGAGGTAGACGCCTGATAGAAACGCGTTTTCTTCTCCAGGCCCAGGAAGCGAATGGCTTCCAGCAGGCGCAGCGTGCCCATCGCATCCACGTCGGCGGTATATTCCGGGGATTCAAACGAGACGGCCACGTGGCTCATCGCGCCCAGGTTATACACTTCATCCGGCTGCACTTCTTGCAGAATGCGCGTCAGATTGGAGCTGTCGGTTAAATCGCCGTAGTGCAGGTGAAATTTCGGGTTGCTGCTGTGCGGATCCTGGTAGATGTGATCGACACGTTCGGTATTAAAAGAGGAAGCACGACGTTTGATCCCGTGAACTTCATACCCTTTTTCCAGCAGCAGTTCCGCCAGATAAGAACCATCCTGCCCGGTTACGCCGGTAATAAGTGCGACTTTCGACATTATATTTTCCTCAAATAGTCCCGTTTAGGGAGTAACTTTCTCAACGCGTTCACGCGTGACCACTGCGGGATTGCCACGGCAAATCACCTTTGCCGGTAGCGATTTAAAAACGCTGCTCCGCGCACCAACGATGGTGCCGTCGCCTATCGTGACGCCGGGGGCAACGAAGACATCCGTTGCCAGCCAGCATTTTTCACCAATCACAATAGGCGCGGCGTTAATATCAAAATGCGCGCTTTGATAATCATGGCTGCCGGTGCATAAATAACACTTCTGTGAAACGACTGAATTTGCCCCAAGGGTAATATCACCAAGGGTATATAACACTGCGTCATCGCCAACCCACGCATAATCACCAATGGTTAATTTCCACGGATAGGTGATTTTCACCGAAGGGCGAATGACTACGTTTTTTCCTATTTTTGCGCCAAACAGGCGTAATAAAAATGCGCGCCAGCGGTAGAGTATCTGCGGAGACCAGGCAAATAATGTCGCCTGCACCGCCCACCAAATTTGGACTTTAATGCCCCCGGCACCGCGAAAACCTTTGGGTACCGTAAAGCCAGATAATTCCTGCATCCTGGTTCCTTATGCTTTGTGATATAAGGCTTTCGTTTTTCCCGTCGTCCGCAGGCGTAACAAATAAGATAATTCCGTCAGTACGGCTGGCATACGTAATATTTCACGCTGGACTTTTTTAGCATCCTGACACAGTTGCAGATTATTGGTGGTTGACACGCCGCCCATCGAAAATTCCGACACCAGACCTTTAATTCGCTTAAAGGCATAGCCTGATTTATACATTCTGGCGGCAAGCGCATAATCTGATGAAACGCGATACTGCACATCATAAGGATAATTTTTCAGCCCACGCAGCGGGAAGAAAATAGCCTGATGGCTGGCCGGCAGACTGTGGTAAATATACCACCCCTGCTTTGCGCTGCGGCGAACCTGAGTGCCATCGCCAAAATCGAGCATGGCGTCGCCGAGGTACATGGCATCGTCGGGCTTAGCGCGCAATTGACGAACAAACTGCGAGACATCCGGGTGAAAGCTGTCACCGGAGTTGAGGAACAGAACGAACTTGCCCTGCGCCATGCGAATGCCTTTGTTCATCGCGTCATACAGCCCTTTATCCGGCTCGCTGACATAGCGTAACTTGTACTGCCCATTACGTTTTTCGAGAAATTCCGCCGTGCCATCTTCAGAGCCGCCGTCCACCACAATCCACTCAAAATCGAGGCTAGGATCGTTGGCCAGATGCGCCAGCGAGCGCCAGGTTTTCATCACACCATCGTAGTTGCGAAACGCCACGGTAATCACACTTAACAACATGTTTCACCTCATCTGCTGTCGGCAATATTCAGCGCTTTACGCAGAATAAAAGGACACACAATTAAAAATGCATATTCCGGGCTAAATATCGAACCGGTAAAAAATAATGACACCGGCGTAAAAAGATACAGCTGCACGGCGAAATTACGATTATTCCCAAAAGCGTTAATGAACATTTTGAAAACGTGATACAGATAGCCAGCCGTTAATATTACGGCAAACCATGAAAAATAAATCATTAACAGGTACAGACCATTGTCTATTGTTTTTCCGACATCCGCACCGTTAAATATTCCGAATGATGCAACATATTCGTAAAGAGAACCGAATCGCACCACTCCATCAATACTGGTTAATGAATAACCAACCATCACCAGCGGACCAATAATACGATAATATGAAGATGACCCTTCCGTTCCCAGGTCGCCAACACGTTCCGCAATATACGGACCGGCAAATATCAACCCGACAAAGAATACGCCTAAGGAAATAATCGCCAACGGCAATTTCTTCTGGATCGCCTCTTTATTCAGATACTGAAATGCCCACTCCAGCAGGTAGAACAGGATAAATGTCATTACCCCGGAGAACGACCCTGAAAGAATTATCCCTGCGAGAATCATAGCATCAGATTTTGGGGTTTTGATACCAAACTGTTTGATGCAGAGCCAAATTGAGATTAATGCCAGAGCGAAGAATGCCGGTTCGAAATAGAGGGCTGTGGTACGTTTACCGCCGAACTTGATAAAGTTCAGAACATAGCTATTGCTGTAAATAAGATATTTCGAAATCATCTCAATCAGGCTACTGCTGCCCGAGAGAATAATTTGCATCATTTCCAGCGCGGCAATCATCACCACGATGCCAATGACCACGTAAAAGAAGCGCAGGATCTTGCGATGGTTGTGCGGAGAAATCGTTTTAAAACGAATGCTCCACACCATGCCAATGATGATGACAATGTAGACGAACAGCATCGTCGAGGTGACGTATTTACTCGGGTCCAGCGACTGGCCGAACACATAGTTAAACAGCGTCAGCCCGACGCCAACCCCAAGGGCAATCATCAGTTTTTTCAGGTTAATGCGCTCAACGAACAGCAGCAGCAGGAGCGGGAGAAAAGTCACGATGGTGATGGGGAAGCTTTCGCCGAGCTGCGCCAGTTTGACGTTAACCAGCAGGTAGATTAATGGCAGCAGCAAATAGCTACAGACTCTGATAGAACGAGACATATTCCTCCAGCATCTGTTGTCCGCTATAGGCCTTGCGGCTGCGAGCGCTAAATTCAGCAAGCGTAGTGCCAAACACCGCCTGGGCTATCTCCGCTTTCGTTTGCTGCACCAGCGAGATGACCTCGCTTTCATCCACCGTATGGCCGCCGGATTTTTCCAGCACCTCTTTTGCCGCATCGCTGTGGGTAGCAATAACCGGAACACCGATAGACAGCGCTTCGCAGAGAATGAGCGGGTAGTTGTCAACGCGGGAGCTAAACAGCAGCGCGTCAAGCTGGTTCAGTTCGCTCATCAACTGGCGCTTATCGGTCAGAAACCCGTGGTTTACCACGTTGGCGCCTTCAAACGGTGAGAACTTACCGAAGGTATGAATTTCCACGTTATCGCCCAGCGCCATCATCTCGCGCACCAGACGCTGGTTGGTTTTGCCGTCGTAGCGCAGGTCATGCGCAACCACGGCAATTTTTGGCCGATGAGCGGTCGCCGTTATCGGCGTCAGTTCAGCCAGAATCGCTTCAGTCGCCACATCAATACCGTTGTTGATAATCAGGCAGCGCCCTGGGCCATACAGGCTATTAAAGGCGTCTGCCACGTGCTGGCTTGGGGAGATAAACTGGCAGCCCAGTGCCAGCATGCGGCGGAAGAGATGACGTTTTTCTTCCACCTGCTGATGCGCGCGGTCTACCTTCACCGGCGGATAGTTGCCCAGCGTCGGGCACTTCTGGCAGCCACTTTTCCAGCCGTCGCAGCCGTCGAGAAACGCACAGCGTCCGGTCACGCTCCAATGGTCGTGCAGCGTCCACACCAGCGTGACGTCCGCTTTGTGTGCCTTGACGCGCTCGCAAAAATCAATCACCTCGTTGAGATTCAGCCAGTAGCTGTGCATCACATGAAAATGCAGTACCACCGGGCCCTCGGTACGGGTCACCTGACGGTAAAGGTTATTCAGATTGCCAAACAGGTCGCGGTTAAACAGGCGGAACAGCGCCAGATTCGCCATTGAAGTCAGGCGCGTCGTCTGCTTCATCACCTGTGGGTAGCTGTCGTGGCTGACGCTTTTTTTGCCACCTTTTCCGTAGCCATAGACAAACTGCGATGACAATCCCTGACGCAGCGCACGCTGATGCAGGTCCAGCGCGACGCCCGCCGCGCCGCCTTCGGCCAGGCGCACGTTAAATTGCATAATATTCATTTAATGACCTTCACTCTCGCCTTCTCCCCCACGACAAGCGCGTGGTCGGGAATATCGTCCAGCACCACGCTGCCCGCGCCGATAGTCACATGGTTGCCAATGGTGATGCCGCCAATAATGACCACGTTCGCGCCCAGCTCCACGCCGTTGCCAAGCGTTGGGCATGCCAGACTATTTGGGCCACGGTTGCCGAGAGTAATGCCGTGGCGAATGGTTAAATCATCCCCCGCGACGACGTTTTTATTGATGACCACCGCGTAACCGTGGTGAATGGTGAAGCGTCGGCCAATGGTCGCCGCCGCCTGAATTTCATAGCCAAAGAAGCATTCGGTGATAAGGCGATAGAGCACCAGCACCGGCGCGGCCCACAGATTGTTGAGGACGTTTTTTTTGCGCCACACCGAGCAGAAATGGGCAATACGATAGGCTGTCACCATGCAGCACGGACGCAGGCTCCAGCTATTGGCGCGTAAATCTTCCAGTAGCATTATTTGCTCCGTAATCCATCAACCCAACGTTTGCCGTTGCGCACTGATAGCAGGGTCAGAAGCGTCTTCCAGGTCATCCGCTTATTGCGGATCTGGTACAAGGTAAACAGCTGATACTTCTTGCTGGCGCGGTCAAACTTCTCTTTATGCTTACGATAGAAGCTGAAATAGCCAGAGAACTTTTTCGGCGAGGAGGTTATCTGCATCTCACCATGGTTGATGTGCAGGATTTGCGTCGCCGCCTCAATTTTCCACGGCTCACCGTAGGCCATCACCATGCGCAGGAAGATGTCGTAGTCCTGCGCCGCCTTCAGTTCGGTATCAAACAGACACTCTTTAAAACGCCACGCCCAGCTAAAGACCTGGTTGCCAATGATGTTGCGCTTGTAGAAAAGCTCACGAGAGAAAGGTGATTTCGGGTACAGCGGCAAGCTCGCTGGCTGTGAATACACCTCCCCTTCGCAGACGTAGTCGTTGGCGTAGAGAAACGCGTGGCTGGTGAGCTGCTGTTTGTCCGCCAGAAAGGTCGATAGCCGGGTTGGCGTCCACTCGTCGTCGTCGTCGATGCCGGTAATAAACTCGCCTCTGGCCTGTAAAATCGCCTGATTGCGCACCGCGCAGGCCCCGGAATTAAAATCGTTGTGGGTGTACTGCACACGGTTATCGTTCAGTTCGGCGATGAACTGCTGGAGCTGCTCGAAGCTGCTGGAACAATCATCGACGATAATCATTTCCCAATGGGGATAGTCCTGGCGCAGAACCGACTTGATGGCGCGAATCGCCAACTGCTGTCGGTTCCAGGTCGGCATATAGATGGAGATCAGCGGGTAGTCTGTTGTCATA
>CP070603.1:1876568-1882599 GCA_016939855.1 Kluyvera ascorbata | reverse complement strand
ATTATTTAGAATCCGACTGATACTCGTACTCGTAATAGCCGTAATCCTGATAACCGGTGGCGCGACGGAAGATAGAGTTAAGGATCACCCCTTTCACCTCAATGCCGTTCTGTTCGAAGCGGCTCAGGCTGGTCTCAACTTCCTTGAGCGTATTCACCGCATAGCGTGTGACCATCAGCGTGGTACCCGCATGGCGCCCCACAATCGCGGCATCGGTCACCGCAAGGATTGGCGGCGTATCAATTAACACCAGGTCGTAGTTCGCACTCCCCCACTTCAGCAGTTCGCTAAAGCGCTCCCCCATCAACAGTTCCGACGGGTTCGGCGGGACCTGTCCGCGAGGAACAAGGTCAAAGTTGGCCACCGACGTTTTCTTCGCACAGTGCTCGACAGCCGTTTTACCCACCAGCACATCCGACAGGCCGTTATCGTTGGCGGTACCGAGCAGTTCGTGGGAGTAGCCCTTACGCATATCGCAGTCAATCATCAGCACGCGCTTGTTGGTCTGGCTAATCACCGCCGCGAGGTTGGCGCAGACGAAGGTTTTACCGATGGAGGGACTCACGCCGGTCATCATCAGCACGTTGTTTTGCGCCTGCATCATGGCGAAGTGCAGACTGGTGCGCAGGCTACGAATCGCCTCAATCGCGAGGTCAGTAGGATTACCCACCGCCAGCAGCTGGCTTTGCTTGTAGCGTTTCACGCCGTTGACGCTCTTCACGCTATCGCGGGATTTCTGCCATTCAGAAAGCGGAATACTGGCGTACACGTTGATGCCATGCTCTTCCAGCACCTGCGGGCTTTCGATACCGCGATTAAACAGCGAGCGCAGCAGCACGCCGACAATCGACAACATCAGGCCAAGAATAATGCTGCCAAGCACAATCAGCGCTTTCTTCGGCTTTACCACGCCCGGCTGGGTAATCGCCGGGTCGACGATACGCACGTCGCCCACGGTGCTAGCCTTGGTGATTTTCAGCTCCTGCTGCTTGTTCAACAGCTGCATATACACCTGCTGACCGGACTCCACATCACGGGTCAGACGCACAATCTCCTGCTGGGTTTTTGGCATCGCGGTGACGCGCTGGCTCAGCTTCGCCTTCTCTTCTTCCAGCGCCCGACGTTTCTCCAGCAGCGTGCGGTACGCCGGGTGAATTTTGGTATAGAGCTTGGAGATTTCGGCTTCACGGAAGGTCAGTTCATTCAACTGGGCATCGATGTTCACCATCGAGTCGAGCACCGACTTCGCTTCCAGCGGAAGGTCAACGGAGTCTTTCTGCTGACGGTAGGCGTTCAGTTTGTTTTCAGCGATATCAAGCTGGCTGCGTACCTGCGGGAGCTGGACTTCAAGAAACTCCAGGCTCTTTGCCGCCTCTTCGGATTTACGCGCCACGTTCTGCGCCACATAGTTGCGGGCGATGCTGTTGAGGATTTCGCGGATCTGGTCTTTGTCTTCCCCCACCATGGTCAGCGTCAGCACGCCGGAGTCTTTACCATCTTCGGTAACGCTCAGGCTGTTTTGCAGGGTATTGATCATCCCCAGGGTCGAGTATTTCGTGACCGTAAAGCTGGCGCCCTCATCGGCGGCAATGCCAGCAACCATCATCGACACGCCGCCTTTATTGACAGGCTCGCCCACTTTGCCATCAACGCTGAAACCATCATCGTTGCTTAAGCGGAACGTTGTCGGGCTCAGGACATCAAGCGTAAAGGTGCTATCAGCCATTGAGGCCGGACGCTCAAAGGTGGTGACTTTGACGGTCTGGTTCTGACGCCCCATCAGGCGATCCCACCCGGCACCGAGGATCGGGAAGGTGTTTTTGCTGACCGCTATATCGAGGTCCAGATCGTCAACGGTTTTACCCAGCACCAGGCGCGAGGTGATCATCTGGATCTCGGCCTCGGAGGCCGGTGGCTTGCTGGTTAAGGCGTTGCTGATATCCTGCACCAGCGCGCTGCCCTGATTCTGCTCAATACGCACCAACGCATCGGCGCTATAAATAGGTGTGGCAAAAATGGCGTAGACAATCGCGGCGGCGGCGAACACCGCGGTGATGCCAGCCACCCACCACTTCGCTTCAATAACGGTCCCCACCAGACGGCCAATATCAATCTCATCACCGCCCGAGGCCGCCGGGCTTATTTGTTTTACTTTATCAGTCATGGTTATCCCTGCTGAGCTTTCAATGCCTGCGCCCACTGGCTGGCAGACCTGTCGAGTAACTGGTACACCGCTTCAAATGCTTCGCGGCTTTTGCGATACGGATCGGGGATCTCACGTTCATTATCCCAATGCCCAAAAAGCATCACCTTGCCGCGCATCTCCGGCGCCATTTCATGCAGGGTGGCAACGTGTCGCCTCTCCATCGCCAGAATCAGATCGTACTCCCGGCACATATGCCCGGAGATTTGCCGCGCACAGTGACCGTCAAGGGAAACGTCATGCACCGCTGCGACGCTTACGGCGCGCTCATCCGCCGCTTTCCCTACCAGCGCCCCCAGTCCCGCCGACTCAACGGTGACCGTCGGGAGATGACGGCGCAACAGACGTTCCGCCGTGGGGGAACGGCAGATGTTCCCCACGCATACCACGAGAATTTTGTTAAACATGACGGTTACCAGGTGTGAATGTCTTTTGCCGAGTCGGTCATGTAGCGAACGCCACTGATGGTCGGCAACAGTTGGTTGATCAGACGGTTCCAGCGGGCAACCGGTGCGGTAGTAACGTAAACCACGTCGTAAGGCTGCAGAACAAAGTTGGTCGCCATCACCAGCGACGTCGCATCGGACATATCCAGCTGGTAAACGTTGGCCATCTTGCCGTTGTTGCCCTCTTTAGTCGGACGAATAACGAAGATACCGCTCGCGTCCGAGGTGGTCAGATCGATACCCTCCGCCTGGCCAAGCGCTTCGGTTAGCGTCATGCCGCTGAAGTCCATTTTGAGCGTGCTCTGTTTCTTCACTTCGCCCATCACGAACACTTTCAGGTCGTCGTTGCGCGGCACGAACAGAATGTCGCCCGGATAAAGCAGGCGGTTCTGGCTCAGATCGCCGTTCTGCATCAGTGCCTGAACGGAAATACGCTGTTCGCGGCCATCGTGCGTCAGCACCACGTTGCGCCAGTCGGCCAGTTCGCCCAACCCACCGGCGGCGTTAATCGCATCCAGTACGGTCAGCGGTACGTTGGTGATCGCCTGCTGGCCGGATTTATTCACCTGGCCGGAGACATAGACTTTCTGCGAGCGGAAGGCGGCGACGTTGACGTCAACCTGCGGGTCGGTGATATAGGCCGCCAGGCGCTGGGTGATGGTCTGGCGAATTTCCGCGAGCGTGCGGCCTTTGACCTGCACTTTGCCGATGTAGGGATAGAAAATGGTGCCGTCAGGCTGAACCCAGTTGCCGGTATCGCTGGAGCTACGATACTGCCCCGCCGGGGTTGTCAGCTCCGGGTGGTCCCAGACGGTGACGTTCAGTACGTCGCCCGAGCCCACGCGGTACTGGTAATTGCTTAACTCCTGATCCAGCGACATGTTGGGCTGCGCGACGTTAGGACGCGGGCGTAATTGTTCAATCAGTCGCGGGGTCAGCGGATAAACATTCACCATTCGGCCAATGTCATAATCAGCATCCTGCTGCTTAATCACATCTTTTCCGTAGCTAGACATATTGCTGCCTGGAAGTATGGTGCAACCACTCATCAAGGTTACCGACACCAATAATGGCATCAATTTTAGTTTGGATTTCATCATTGATTATTTATCACTTTGGCAGAAAATTATCCTGTGCGAATTAAATTAATCCGTACCATTTGATTACCCTAACACTCACCATGCATTTATTTATCGGTGAATATAACTGGCATATATCTGAAAAAAGTTTGGATTCGTCCGCAGGCTATTGACAGAATAATCGAGGCTTCGCTTTACGCTTTCAGGCACGCTACCGCCCTTGGCTTTCAGCTACCAATTCACCTAAAAATCATGTTGTTATGTGGAATCCAGCCACGCTAAAAATAAGAATAGAGATTATTCCTGGATATATAATGCAGGGATTTTCATTTCCGCATGACTATTTCATGATGTACATCAATGGCTATTCCATTCAGTACCGAGAGAATTGTTGCAGCTAAGCGAATAGCAGGCAAGGTTAGCTCCGCTTAAAAAATAATTTTAAGAATAAGATTAAGATCAATGCCGTATGACTTTTTAGGATTTTCTTTATATTGACAACTTTAGTACCGGGCTACTGGAAATATATTTTCAATAATAAATCCAGGGCTATTTCTCACTATTATTTCCTGTCGTGCATTGGTTTTTTGCCGCGAGAAATCGCAGCCAGACGTTGCAATTTGCCGTCGCTTTATCCATGATCAATTCGTCTTGTAACATAAGGTTTTAACCAACGTATGGAATGGATTGCCGATCCGTCTATTTGGGCGGGACTCGTGACGCTGGTCGTCATCGAGCTGGTTCTCGGAATTGATAATCTGGTGTTTATCGCCATCCTCGCAGAAAAGCTGCCGCCAGCCCAACGTGACCGCGCGCGCGTCACCGGCCTGATTCTGGCGATGCTGATGCGTCTGCTTCTGCTGGCCTCTATCTCGTGGCTGGTCACTCTGACGAAACCGCTGTTCAGCATTCGCGATTTTACCTTCAGCGCGCGCGACCTGATTATGCTGGTCGGCGGCTTCTTCCTGCTGTTTAAAGCGACGGTAGAGCTCAACGAGCGGTTAGAAGGAAAAGATAACGATAACCCGACGCAACGGCGCGGCGCGCGTTTCTGGGGCGTTGTGGCGCAAATCGTGGTGCTGGATGCGGTCTTCTCGCTCGACTCGGTCATCACCGCGGTCGGTATGGTCGACCATCTGGCTGTCATGATGGCGGCGGTCATTATTGCTATCAGTCTGATGCTGATGGCCAGCCGGGCGCTCACCCGTTTTGTGAACAGTCACCCAACGATTGTCATTCTGTGTCTGAGCTTCCTGCTGATGATTGGCTTCAGCTTGGTGGCGGAAGGCTTTGGTCTCGTCATTCCGAAAGGTTATCTGTACGCCGCTATTGGCTTCTCGGTGATGATCGAGTTCCTGAACCAGCTGGCTATCTTCAACCGCCGCCGCTTCCTCAGCGCTAATCAGTCGCTGCGAAGCCGTACCACCGAGGCGGTGATGCGCCTGCTGAGTGGTAAAAAAGAGGATGCCGAACTCGATGCAGGTACCGCTTCACTGCTGGTAGACCAAAACGACCAGCAAATCTTCGACCCGCAGGAGCGTCGGATGATCGAGCGCGTGCTGAACCTTAACCAGCGTACGGTAAGCAGCATCATGACCTCACGTCATGATATTGAGCACATCGATCTCAGCGCGCCAGAAAGCGAAGTGCGCGCGCTGCTGGAGAAAAACCAGCACACCCGCCTGGTGGTTACCGGCGGTAATGATGAAGAGGATTTACTCGGTGTCGTACACGTTATCGATCTTCTGCAACAGTCGCTGCGCGGTGAACCGCTGGATCTGCGCGTGTTAATTCGCCAGCCATTGGTCTTCCCGGAAGCACTGCCGCTGCTGTCGGCGCTAGAGCAGTTCCGCAACGCGCGTACCCACTTCGCCTTCGTGGTGGATGAGTTTGGTTCGGTTGAGGGGATTGTGACGCTAAGTGACGTGACCGAGACCATCGCCGGGAACCTGCCTAATGAAGCAGAAGAGATTGATGCGCGCCACGACATTCAGAAGAATGCCGACGGCACGTGGACCGCAAATGGGCATATGCCGCTTGAAGATTTGGTGCAGTACATCCCGCTGCCGCTGGACGAGAAGCGCGAATACCACACTATCGCCGGGCTGCTGATGGAACATCTGCAGCGCATTCCTAAAGCCGGTGAGGAAGTGCAGATTGGCCCGTGGACGCTTAAAACCCTACAGGTTGAGAGCCACCGCGTGCAGAAAGTGCAGATTATTCCGCCGCCGCAGAATGATGAGTGGGATTACGAGGTGTAGTGAGGATTCTGTCCCGGCGGCGCTTCGCCTGACCGGGCTACT
>CP070603.1:1873154-1876511 GCA_016939855.1 Kluyvera ascorbata | reverse complement strand
TGCCGGATGGCGGCTACCGCCTTATCCGGCCTACTGTTTATCTAACAGCTTCTGCACGTCCTTGCCGGACTGTGTCCCTTTATTCCGCTCAGCCCAGTCATTCAACCGGCGCTTGGCTTCATTTTGTAGCTGACGACGCAGAACCTGATCCACCTGTAAACTGTAATTCAGCGCGGACCATTTACCGTAGACGCGCAGAGGAATGGCCGTTTGCTTCAGCATATCAACCAGTTTCCCCTGCCCTTGCCAGCCGCCAATCACCTGAACGGCGAACTGTAAATCGCCCTCTTCCTTCAGCAGGTTCAGCGTCCCTTTACCGTTGACTGTCATCAGAGACGAGGCGCCGCGGATATTACTGAGCGTGAGAATACCGCTATCAAGGTCAATATCCGTCGTCATTTTATCCAGTTGCGTAGCGCTATCGTAGTTTTCCTGCGCACGTACATCGGTACTGCGCTCAACGGCCTGCTGGACCAACTGTTGGAAGTTAAGCCCTTCGGTGCGGGTATTTTGCATCTCAATTGATGCTTGTCCCTGCCAGTCACGGCGGAAATGGTTTGCATCAATGACGGTACCGGAGAAATCCCCTGCCAGCGACATTTTGCCGGTCATATTGATAGGATAATTAAAGGCTTTGAGCAGGCTGCCAATTTCGATGTTATCGAGCTTCGGCTGGAATTCCGCCTGCGGCGTGCCGTCTCGCGCATCGAGCGTGCCAGGCAGGGATAGCGTCCCACCATCAAGCGAGCCTTCCAGTTGAGTGATTTGCAAAAGGCCGCGCTGGTTGCTGGCCGCAATGCTGACGTTGGTAAACGGCATCCCGCGCCAGCTAATCTGTTTCGCCGCCATTGCCAGCGTACCTTCAAAACCACTCAGCCCACTGTAAGGGAGGACCTTGACGCCGTTGGCAATAACCGGACGCGGCTGCTTCGGTGTTGCCTGCGCCTTCTGAACGTCACTGCCGCCGTTTGGCAGGATATCCGAATGCAGCAGCAGGTTATCCAGGTTGAGCTTATCGGATTGCAGATTCAGCACCCAGACCGGGGAATCCCCCAGAATGACGCTGCCAGACCCCGCCAGCGAACTGTCATTCGCCGTCAGGCTAAGATTGCTGAAGCTCAGTTTTTTCGCCGCATCCTGCCAGCTGGCGTTGAGACTTCCGTTACCGCTTATTCCCTGCGCCGGAAGGTCTGCGCCCTGAAGCTGCCAGTTAACCTGCGAGAGCTGCGCATCAAGGCGCTGTGGATAGTCGCCCGCCTGTACCTGCGCGGAGAAGCTGAGGGTTAAATCGCGCTGATCGCGGTTAAGGCGGCCGGAAAAATCGACTTCAGCCTGATGATTGGCGTCCTGCTCCATCTGCAGGCGAATATCGCGGACCGTAACCTGTTCATCATCTTCATGCTGGAAAACCAGCACGCTGTCGACAACCTGTAATGCGCCAATATCAAACGACCAGCCGCGTTCACCGGGTTCCTGCGGCAGCGAGGTGCCTTTCGGGGCGACCGGAGCATTCTGCGCGCGTTCGGCTTCCGTTTGCGGCGTAAGTTGGATAACCGCCCCTTTCAGCATCACCTGCTTCACCTGAAGCTGATGAGAAAGCAGCGGCCAAAGCGCCACGTCAAGGCGCATATTGTCTGCCCGCACCAACGGCGCGGTAGCGCCCGGTGCGGTGAGGGTCATTCGCCCCGCGAGGATGCTTAAGCGCGGCCAGACATGCCAGCGCAGAGAACCATCGAGCTGAAGCTGATAGCCGCTACGCGCTTCTACCTGCTTCACCATATAGCTGCGGAAATCGTTAGGATTCACCAGCAGCACCAGCGATGACAAGCCGGCAACCAGCACCACCAGCAGGATCATCAGCGTCGTCAATATTCGTCTCATGGCACCCTCATCAGGTTCGCGATGGATCAGTCTTTATCAATACGACTGGCGACCGCACCCTGCTGGTCGCGGTACTTGGCATCTTCGCGACGGTTATACGGACGAGCGGCCGGGCCGGACAACGGCTCAAAGCTCAGCGCGCCAATCAGCATGCCCGGGCGCAGCGCCAGCGGCAGTTTGCCTGAGTTGTAGAACTCCAGCACGATGCAGCCAGACCAGCCTGGATCGATACGGTGCGCGGTCACGTGAACCATCAGCCCCAGACGCGCCAGCGAAGAGCGACCATCAAGCCAACCGACCAGATCCGCCGGCAGCGTGACCGACTCCAGCGTGACCGCCAGGGCCAATTCGCCCGGGTGCAGATAGAAGGCATCGCCTTCAGGCAGCACAATCTCTTCGCTCATCACGCGATCCAGCGCCGCGCTGACTTCCGCCTTCGGGCCGCTTAAATCAATATAGGCCGCCGTATGACCGCTGAAGGTACGAAACTTATTGCCCAAACGTACGTCAACCGTCGCGCCATTGATACGCTCAATCGGCGGACGCGGGTTAATCGACAGTCGGCCGTCATCCAGCCAGGCTTCTATATCTCGGTCACACAGACGCATATCACTCTCCTTAATGTACTACTGCCCTCTTCCGGCATGGTTGAGGGCTATTAATGCACGTTACACAATTCGCGTGAGTTATTCAAAAAACTGACTAATTTTCGCTTTCAGAATATCGATGGCGATGCGGTTTTTGCCTCCGCGCGGCACGATGATGTCAGCATACTGCTTGGAAGGTTCAATAAACTGCAGGAACATTGGACGCACGGTTTTCTGATACTGCGCCATTACCGAGTCCATTGAACGCCCGCGCTCGTTAACGTCACGCTTGATACGACGCATCAGGCAGATGTCCAGCGGGGTATCGACAAAAATAGAGAAGTTCATCTCTTCGCGCAGACGCGCATCCGTCAGCAGCAGGATCCCTTCAAGAATGATCACTTTTTTCGGTTCGATGTGGATCGTTTCCTGAGTACGGGTGTGCTCGACGTAGCTATAAACCGGCAGTTCAATTGCAGTGCCGCGTTTTAAGGTCTGCAAATGCTGGAACAGCAGACTGTGATCCATCGCGTTAGGATGGTCATAATTGGTTTTAACCCGATCTTCCATGGACAGGTGACTTTGGTCTTTATAATAGCTATCTTCAGGGATAACACCGATATGCTCATCACCTACCTGCTCGCGTAACTCGCGATACAGCGTACTAGCAATAAGACTTTTACCTGAAGCCGATGCGCCGGCGATGCCTACAATGACGCACTGATGAGACTTATCAGTCATAAATTTTGCGACCCGATTAACCTGGATGATAGGAAGGACGGCACGAACAGACAACATTATTCAAGAGGTGAAGTTCTGAATAATCACGTGTATCAGCGCCAAACGCGGCAATTATAGGGATTTCATAGCGGCGATACCAGTCGTATGC
>CP070603.1:1872846-1873012 GCA_016939855.1 Kluyvera ascorbata | reverse complement strand
TGGTGCATACTCGACGGTAATGTCGGCAAGGCCGGACCGTGTTGTTCCGTATAATCGTGGTAATGAAGAAAGAAAAGCACTATATCCCCCTCGTTCCAGCTTCACCGTTTCGTTCGGCGCAGCTCCTGTTTCTCCTCGGGCTCCTGACGTTCCTGTTTACGCTTTA
>CP070603.1:1867416-1871771 GCA_016939855.1 Kluyvera ascorbata | reverse complement strand
GTCTGGGGCCTGCTTGCCGTCTCGGTCGTGCGCAATGACGACGGCACGCCGCTGTATTTCATTAAGCAGGTTGAAGATATCAACTCGCTGAAAAAAAGCCGTGAAGCGAATAAAGCGTTGATGGCCGGGATAACCCAGGCCAACGAAGCACTGTTCCAGGAAAAAGAGCGCCTGCATATCACCCTCGATTCTATTCATGATGCGGTGATCAGCACCGACAATAAGCAAAATATTATGTTCATGAATCCGGTCGCTGAAAAAATGAGCGGCTGGACGCAATCGGAAGCGCAGGGCAAGCCGTTGCTTACCGTGTTGCGTATTACCGAGGGGCCTGACGGAGAGAAGCTGGAGGCACTCAGCGCACAGGCTGGCCCGGAAAGCGATGCCGCATACGACAATTCGCTGAAAAACCGCTATGGCGACAGCTACGATATTCACTACAGCATGACGCCGCTGAACACCCTTGAGGGTGAACATATCGGCTTCGTGCTGGTCATTCAGGACGTGACCGAATCACGCAAACTGCTGCGCCAGCTCAGCTACAGCGCAACCCATGATGCATTGACCGGGCTACCCAATCGCTCAAGCTTTGAAAGCCAGCTTAAAGGGCTGCTGAAAGCGCTGCCGGGCACCCACCAGTCGCACGCGCTGATTATGCTCGACCTGGATTTCTTTAAGGCGGTCAACGACAGCGCGGGCCATGCGGCAGGCGATGCGCTCCTGCACGAAATCGCCTCGCTGATGCGCTCAATGCTGCGCCCCAGCGATATTCTGGCACGTCTCGGCGGCGACGAGTTCGGTTTTATTCTGCGCCACTGTTCCACCGAGCAGGCGGTGAACGCCACCGAACGCGTCGTCGATGCTATCAATCACTACGAATTTATGTGGGCGGGCCGCCTGCATCGGATAGGCGCCAGCGCCGGACTAACGCTGGTGCATGAGCATAACGCCAAACTGGCGGAGCTGCTGGTACAGGCTGATTCCGCCTGCTACGACTCGAAGCACAACGGTCGCGGCAGGGTCACAGTCTACGCGCCGGTGAATCATACCGGCGACCAGTCGTCCGTATGCCAGATATGCAATAACGCGTAGGAGCGCCAGGGCTGCCAGCGCGCGGCATAATCGCGGATCTGTGCGGGCGTCATGCCTGGAAACCGCTGTTTAATCAGGTAATCGTCCGGCAGGAAAATATCCGGTGCCTGCCAGGCGCGCAGCGCAAAGTAGTTTGCCGTCCAGCGGCCAATGCCGGGGAACTGCTGTAGCGCTTTTAGCGCCTGCGGGACATCCGATGGGAGCGCCTGCGGCAGCTCGCCGTTGACCGTTGCCTGCGCAAAATAGATAAGCGCCTCAGCGCGCTTAAGCGGCATCCCCAACGTTTTTAAAGCCAGAGGATCGCCCGCCGCCAGCCGCTCGGCAGTCGGAAACAGGAAAAATCCTTCCTTTTCCGCCAGCGGCTCACCATAGAGCGCCACCACTTTCCCGGTCAACGTCGCGGCCATCTTCACACTCACTAGCTGGCCGAGAATCGCCCGTATCCCCTGTTCAAATGCTTCCAGTGCTCCAGGCAGACGCAGCCCCGGTCTGGCGGCGGCAAGCGTGCCCAGCGCGCGTTGGATCTGCTGTGGGTCGCAGTGCAAATCCAGCAATCTGGTCACGCCGTCTAGCGCCTGGTCGGCAACCGGTAAAAGCCCGGGGGAGAGCGTTACGCAAAGTCGGTTATGCGCCGCGTCCGGAGACATGGTGATAAGTCCGTGATGTTCACCACAGCGCCAGCTGCGGGTGTAGCTACCGTCCTGAAAGCGCTCAATGCCGCTGACGGCACGCGCCTGCAGAAAGCCAAACATCCATTGCCAGTCGTACGGCGGTAACCACGGCAGTTCAAACATCGTTGCTCCTTAAGCACATAGCGATAAACCGAGCGTAATAGCATAGCGGGTTATCACGTCAGTGACCTTGCTTTCATATTCCAGTTGCCGCCTTCGCGACATTCCGCTAAAGTCGCCCCCCTTTCTTCACTGGCATGGGGATAACTGTCGTGTTTATTGGTTTTGACTACGGGACGGCGAACTGTTCTATCGCCGTAATGCAGGATGGCGCACCGCGCATGCTGACGATGGAAAACGGCAGTACGCTGCTGCCTTCTATGCTTTCTGCTCCCACGCGTGAAGCGGTGAGCGAGTGGCTCTATCGCCATCATCAGGTTCCCGCCACCGGCGATGAAGCGCAGGCGCTGCTGCGTCGGGCGATGAACTTCAACCGCGAAGAAGATATCGATGTACTGAGCAACAGCGTGCAGTTTGGCCTCGCCTCACTCAAGCAGTACATCACGGACCCGGAAGAGGTCTATTTTGTTAAATCACCAAAATCGTTCCTCGGCGCGAGCGGTCTGAAGCCGCAGCAGGTTGCGGTGTTTGAAGACCTGGTCTGCTCAATGATGCTGCACATTCGCCAGCAGGCGCAGTCACAGCTGACGGAAAACCTGGATCAAGCGGTAATTGGCCGCCCGATAAACTTCCAGGGGCTTGGCGGCGATGAAGCCAACGCCCAGGCGGTCGGCATCCTTGAACGTGCGGCAAAGCGCGCGGGCTTCCGTGACGTGGTGTTCCAGTATGAGCCGGTCGCGGCGGGGCTGGATTTTGAAGCCACGCTCAGCGAAGAAAAACGCGTGCTGGTCGTCGATATCGGCGGCGGTACCACCGACTGCTCGGTGCTGCTGATGGGGCCACAATGGCGCACCCGTCACGACCGTGAACAAAGCCTGCTGGGCCACAGCGGTTGCCGCGTAGGCGGTAACGATCTCGATATCGCGCTGGCCTTCAAGAGCCTGATGCCGCTGCTCGGCATGGGCGGCGACACCGAAAAAGGCATCGCCCTGCCAATTCTGCCATGGTGGAACGCGGTGGCTATCAACGACGTTCCGGCGCAGACCGACTTCTACAGCGCAGCCAACGGCCGACTGCTGCGCGATCTGGCGCGCGATGCCCGCGATGCCGAGAAAGTTTCCCTGCTGTATAAAGTCTGGCAGCAGCGCCTGAGCTACCGCCTGGTGCGCAGCGCCGAAGAGAGCAAAATCGCGCTGTCCGAAACCGCACAGATTAACACCTCGCTGCCGTTTATCAGCGACGAACTGGCGACCGCCATCAGCCAGGACGGTCTTGAAGCGGCGCTGAACCAGCCGCTGACGCGCATCCTCGAACAGGTGCAGCTGGCGCTGGAAAACAGCAGCGAAAAGCCGGACGTCATCTACTTAACCGGCGGCAGCGCACGCTCGCCGCTGATTAAGAAAGCGTTAGCCCAACAGCTTCCCGGCATTCCAATTGCCGGTGGCGATGATTTTGGCTCGGTAACCGCCGGTCTGGCCCGCTGGGCGCAGGTGGTTTTCGCCTGATATATCGTCGTTGGCTTCGCTGTTTTTTCGACCTATCGTAAAGGAATGAGGGTAAGGGAGGATTTAGTCCTCCCCCTAGTGTCTTAGTAAGCCGGTAAGCTCATCACTAAGAGTATCACCAGTATGATGACYAACTTCATCATAACCCTTTCCCTATATAAGGCCCCTTCGTCAGGAGGGGCGTTCCTGTTTTAGCACCCTGCTAAACGCCGCTGACGGTAGCACGCGTCGGCATTCCACGCAGTTTCGTCCCCAGAGTTTGCGAGCCTACTCGTAAAGCCGCACGGGATTCGGACGATTCCTTCCGTCTTTCATATTTCCTCCATTTTTTCTGAGCGTTCCGTAACTAAACTAGTATCATTTCGTGAAATGATTCAGGGCGAGAAACGGATAACAATGAAAGGCATTCTTAACCATCGCTGGCGCATTGCGCTGGCGGCGCTGGTCGTCATCGCAGGGGCGATTGGTATCTGGCACTTCAGCAGCAATTCTGATACCTCCGGTTCCAGCGCAGCGAAACCAGCAGGCTCGCCTGCCGCTGGCGGGCGTCACGGCGGTCGCTTTGGCGGCACGCTGGCCCCGGTTCAGGCGGCAACCGCCACCAGCGAGGCGGTACCTCGCTACCTGAGCGGGCTCGGTACCATTACCGCCGCTAACACGGTGACCGTTCGCAGCCGCGTTGACGGTCAACTGATGGCGATTCACTTCCAGGAAGGGCAGCAGGTGAAAGCCGGCGACCTGTTGGCGGAAATCGACCCAAGCCAATTTAAAGTGGCCCTTGCCCAGGCTCAGGGCCAACTGGCAAAAGACAAAGCCACGCTCGCCAACGCGCGTCGTGACTTATCTCGCTACCAGCAGTTGGTAAAAACGAATCTTATCTCTCGCCAGGAGCTGGATACCCAGCAGTCGTTGGTCAGCGAGACTCAGGGCACTATTAAAGCCGATGAGGCCGCCGTTGCCAGCGCGC
>CP070603.1:1855223-1867358 GCA_016939855.1 Kluyvera ascorbata | reverse complement strand
ACAGGTCGATATCGGCAACCAGATCTCAAGTGGTGATACCACCGGTATCGTGGTGCTGACGCAAACTCACCCGATAGACCTGGTCTTCACCCTGCCGGAAAACGATATCGCGACCGTGGTTGCCGCGCAGAAAGCGGGTAAAAGCCTGGTGGTGGAAGCCTGGGATCGCACCAACAAGCAGAAGCTGAGCAACGGTACGCTGCTAAGCCTCGACAACCAGATTGATGCCACCACCGGCACCATCAAGCTCAAAGCTCGTTTTAATAACCAGGACGATGCGCTGTTCCCGAACCAGTTCGTTAACGCGCGCATGCTGGTAGACACTCAACAAAATGCGGTGGTTATCCCAACCGCGGCGCTGCAAATGGGCAACGACGGCCACTTTGTCTGGGTGCTGAACAGCGACAATAAAGTCAGCAAGCACACCGTGGTGCCGGGCATTCAGGACAGCCAGAAAGTGGTGATTGACGCCGGGCTCTCCGCAGGCGACCGCGTGGTGACCGACGGCATCGATCGCTTAACCGAAGGGGCCAAAGTGGAAGTGGTTACCGCTCACGACGCCACCGCAACGGACGCAGCAAAACCGGCGGCGGCTGAAGGCCATGCTGCCGGCCATAAAGGAGCGCGCGGCTAATGCAAGTTTTACCGCCGAGCAACACGGGCGGCCCGTCCCGCCTGTTTATCATGCGCCCTGTCGCCACCACGCTGCTGATGGTGGCCATTCTGCTGGCCGGGATCATCGGCTACCGTTTTCTGCCCGTTTCCGCACTGCCAGAGGTCGACTACCCGACCATTCAGGTGGTCACACTCTATCCGGGTGCCAGCCCGGACGTGGTGACCTCGGCGATTACCGCGCCGCTTGAACGCCAGTTTGGGCAGATGTCCGGGCTTAAGCAGATGTCGTCGCAAAGCTCCGGCGGCGCGTCGGTGGTCACCCTCCAGTTCCAGCTCACGCTGCCGCTGGACGTCGCCGAACAGGAAGTGCAGGCCGCGATTAACGCCGCCACCAACCTGCTGCCAAGCGACCTGCCTAACCCACCGGTTTACAGCAAGGTTAACCCGGCGGACCCGCCAATCATGACCCTCGCCGTCACCTCAACCGCCACGCCGATGACCGAAGTGGAAGATATGGTTGAGACCCGCGTGGCACAAAAAATTTCCCAGGTTTCCGGCGTCGGTCTGGTGACGCTGGCGGGCGGCCAGCGCCCAGCCGTGCGCGTGAAGCTGAATGCGCAGGCCATTGCCGCGCTCGGACTGACCAGCGAAGATATCCGCACCGCCATCACCAATGCCAACGTCAACTCGGCGAAAGGTAGCCTCGATGGCCCGGCGCGCGCGGTCACGCTCTCCGCCAACGACCAGATGCAGTCGGCGCAGGAGTACCGGGCGCTGATTATCGCCTACAAAAACGGCGCGCCGATTCGTTTAGGCGACGTGGCAACCGTGGAACAAGGCGCGGAAAACACCTGGCTTGGCGCATGGGCCAATAAAAAACAGGCCATCGTGATGAACGTTCAGCGCCAGCCCGGCGCCAACATCATCTCCACGGCCGACAGCATCCGCCAGATGCTGCCGCAGCTTACCGAAAGCCTGCCGAAATCGGTCAAGGTTGAGGTGCTTTCTGACCGTACCACCAACATCCGCGCATCGGTCTCCGACACCCAGTTCGAGCTGATGCTGGCGATTGCGCTGGTGGTGATGATCATCTATCTGTTCCTGCGTAACGTCCCGGCAACGATTATTCCCGGCGTCGCCGTCCCGCTGTCGCTGGTGGGTACCTTCGCGGTGATGGTGTTTCTTGATTTCTCGATCAACAACCTGACGCTGATGGCGCTCACCATCGCCACCGGTTTTGTGGTCGATGACGCCATCGTGGTGATTGAGAACATCTCGCGCTATATCGAAAAAGGCGAGAAGCCGATGACCGCGGCGCTGAAGGGCGCGGGCGAGATTGGCTTTACCATTATTTCCCTGACCTTCTCGCTGATTGCGGTGCTGATCCCGCTGCTGTTTATGGGCGATATCGTCGGCCGCCTGTTCCGCGAATTCGCCGTCACCCTGGCCGTCGCCATACTGATATCCGCGGTAGTGTCATTAACGCTGACGCCAATGATGTGTGCACGCATGCTCAGCCACGAATCGCTGCGCAAACAGAACCGCTTTTCCCGCGCCAGCGAACGTTTCTTTGACCGGGTGATTGCCGGTTACGGACACCTGCTGGCTCGCGTACTGAACCATCCGTGGTTAACCCTGAGCGTGGCGCTCGGCACGCTGGCGCTGTCGGTGATCCTGTGGGTAACCATTCCAAAAGGCTTCTTCCCGACGCAGGATAACGGCATTATTCAGGGCACCTTACAGGCGCCGCAGTCGGTGTCGTTTGCCAGTATGGCCCAGCGCCAGCAGGCGGTAGCCGATGCCATTCTGAAAGACTCGGCGGTTGAAAGCCTGACCTCTTTTGTCGGCGTCGACGGCACCAACCCGGCACTCAACAGCGCTCGTTTGCAGATTAACCTCAAGCCGCTGAGTGAGCGTGACGACCGCGTACAGGCGGTTATCAGCCGTCTTCAGCAGTCGGTTGACCGTATTCCGGGTATCCAGCTCTATCTGCAACCCACACAGGATCTGACCATCGATACCACCGTGAGCCGCACGCAGTATCAGTTCACCCTGCAGGCCAACTCACTGGACGCGTTGAGCCAGTGGGTACCACAACTGATGGAGAAACTTCAGGCACTGCCGCAGCTTTCCGACGTCAGCAGCGACTGGCAGGATCAAGGGCTGGTGGCCTATGTTAACGTCGACCGCGATAGCGCCAGCCGCCTGGGTATTTCGATGGCCGACGTCGATAACGCGCTGTACAACGCCTTTGGTCAGCGCCTGATCTCCACCATTTACACCCAGGCTAACCAGTATCGCGTGGTGCTGGAACACGACACCCGCCAAACGCCGGGGCTGGCAGCGCTCGATAACATTCGCCTGACCAGCAGCGACGGCGGCATCGTACCGTTAACCGCCATTGCCAAAGTGGAGCAGCGCTTTGCGCCGCTGTCGATAAACCATCTCGACCAGTTCCCAGTGACCACGATTTCGTTCAACGTGCCGGATAAATACTCGCTCGGCGATGCGGTGCAGTCGATCCTCGATACCGAAAAAGCGCTGAACTTACCGACCGATATTCGCACCGAGTTCCAGGGCAGCACCCTCGCCTTCCAGTCGGCGCTGAGCAGCACCATCTGGCTGGTGGTCGCGGCGGTGGTGGCGATGTATATCGTGCTTGGCGTGCTGTACGAAAGCTTTATTCACCCGATAACGATTCTGTCGACGCTGCCAACCGCGGGCGTCGGCGCGCTAATGGCGCTGATGATTGCCGGTAACGAGCTGGATGTGATCGCCATTATCGGCATCATCCTGCTGATTGGTATCGTGAAGAAGAACGCGATCATGATGATCGACTTTGCGCTCGCCGCAGAGCGCGAACAGGGCATGCCGCCGCGCGAGGCGATTTATCAGGCCTGCCTGCTGCGCTTCCGCCCGATTCTGATGACCACGCTGGCGGCCCTGCTGGGCGCGCTACCGCTGATGCTCAGTACCGGCGTTGGCGCCGAACTGCGCCGCCCGCTGGGGATCGGCATGGTCGGCGGCCTGCTGGTAAGCCAGGTGCTGACGCTGTTCACCACCCCGGTTATCTACCTGCTGTTTGACCGACTGTCGCTGTACCTGAAAAGCCGGTTCCCGCGTCGTGAAGAGGAAGCGTAAGTGAAATTTTTTGCGCTCTTTATCTCCCGTCCAGTGGCGACGATTTTAATCTCGCTCGCCATTACGCTGTGCGGGGTCCTCGGATTCCGCCTGCTGCCGGTCGCGCCGCTGCCGCAGGTCGATTTCCCGGTGATTATGATCAGCGCCTCGCTGCCGGGGGCATCTCCGGAGACCATGGCATCGTCCGTAGCAACGCCGCTGGAGCGCTCGCTCGGGCGCATTGCGGGGGTCAATGAGATGACCTCAAGCAGCTCGCTTGGCAGTACGCGCATCATTCTCGAATTTAACTTCGACCGCGATATCAACGGCGCGGCGCGTGATGTACAGGCAGCCATCAACGCCGCGCAAAACCTGCTGCCAAGCGGTATGCCGAGCCGTCCAACCTATCGCAAGGCTAACCCGTCGGATGCGCCGATCATGATCCTGACGCTCACCTCGGATACCTATTCGCAGGGTGAGCTATACGATTTTGCCTCTACCCAGTTGGCACAAAGCATCGCGCAAATTGACGGCGTGGGCGACGTCGACGTCGGCGGCAGCTCCCTGCCCGCGGTGCGCGTCGACCTGAACCCACAGGCGCTGTTTAACCAGGGTGTGTCGCTGGATGCGGTGCGCACCGCCATCAGCAACGCCAACGTGCGTAAACCGCAGGGGGCGATTGACGACACCACCCACCGCTGGCAGCTACAGACCAACGACGAGCTGAAAACGGCGGCGGAGTACCAGCCGCTGATTGTCCACTACAACAACGGCGGCGCGGTACGCCTTGGCGATGTCGCCACCGTCAGCGACTCGGTACAGGACGTCCGCAACGCCGGGATGACCAACGCCAAACCGGCGATTTTGTTGATGATCCGCAAGCTGCCGGAAGCCAACATTATCGATACCGTTGACCGCATCCGCGCAGAACTTCCGGGCTTGCAGCAAACCATTCCGGCGGCTATCGACCTGCAAATTGCTCAGGACCGGTCGCCAACCATCCGCGCTTCGCTGGAAGAAGTTGAGCAGACGCTGGTGATTTCGGTCGCGCTGGTGATTCTGGTGGTATTCCTGTTCCTGCGTTCTGGTCGCGCGACGCTTATTCCCGCCGTCGCGGTGCCGGTATCGCTGATTGGCACCTTTGCGGCGATGTACCTGTGCGGCTTTAGCCTTAATAACCTGTCGCTGATGGCGTTGACCATCGCCACCGGGTTTGTGGTCGATGATGCCATCGTGGTGCTGGAAAATATCTCACGCCATATTGAGGCCGGGATGAAGCCGATGCAGGCCGCGCTGCAGGGCAGCCGCGAGGTGGGCTTCACCGTGCTGTCAATGAGCGTCTCACTGGTGGCGGTATTCCTGCCGCTGCTGCTGATGGGCGGCCTGCCGGGCAGGCTGCTGCGGGAATTTGCCGTCACGCTATCGGTGGCTATCGCTATTTCCCTCGCCGTCTCACTGACCCTCACGCCGATGATGTGCGGCTGGATGCTCAAATCCAGCCGTCGACATTCGCCAACCCGCAACAAGGGATTCGGTCGTGTACTGGTCGCCATGCAGCAGGGCTACGGTAAGTCGCTGAAATGGGTTCTAGGGCATGCCAGATTAGTCGGCGTCGTCTTCCTTGCCACCATCGCGCTGAATATCTGGCTCTATATCAGTATTCCTAAAACCTTCTTCCCGGAACAGGATACCGGCGTGCTGATGGGCGGGATTCAGGCTGACCAGAGCATCTCGTTCCAGGCGATGCGCGGCAAGCTGCAGGACTTTATGAAGATCATCCGTGAAGACCCGGCGGTGGATAACGTCACCGGCTTTACCGGCGGCTCGCGGGTCAACAGCGGGATGATGTTTATCACCCTGAAATCGCGCAGCAAGCGCCATGAAACGGCGCAGCAGATTATCGACCGGCTGCGTAAAAAGCTCGCCAAAGAGCCGGGGGCGAATCTGTTCTTAATGGCGGTGCAGGATATCCGCGTCGGCGGCCGTCAGTCCAACGCCAGCTACCAGTACACGCTGCTCTCCGACGACCTCAGCGCGCTGCGCGAATGGGAGCCCAAAATTCGTAAAGCGCTGGCGGCACTGCCGGAGCTTGCCGACGTCAACTCGGATCAGCAAGACAACGGTGCGGAAATGGATCTTATCTACGACCGCGATACCATGTCGCGGCTGGGGATCAGCGTTGAAGCGGCGAACAGCCTGCTGAACAACGCCTTTGGTCAGCGCCAGATTTCAACCATCTACCAGCCGCTGAACCAGTACAAAGTGGTGATGGAGGTGGACCCGGTTTATACCCAGGACGTCAGCGCGCTGGACAAAATGTTTGTGATTAACAGCGAAGGCAAGGCGATCCCCCTCTCCTATTTCGCCAAATGGCAGCCGGCCAACGCGCCGCTGTCGGTGAACCACCAGGGGCTGTCGGCGGCATCGACCATCTCCTTTAACCTGCCAACCGGTAAGTCACTGTCGGAGGCCGACGATGCGATCACCCGGGCCATGACGCAGCTCGGCGTGCCAAACACCGTGCGCGGCTCGTTCGCCGGTACCGCGCAGGTATTCCAGCAGACAATGAACTCGCAGGTGATCCTGATAATCGCCGCGATTGCGACGGTCTATATTGTGCTGGGGATCTTGTACGAGAGCTACGTACACCCGCTGACCATTCTTTCTACGCTGCCGTCTGCGGGCGTCGGGGCGCTGCTGGCGCTGGAGCTATTCAATGCCCCGTTCAGCCTAATCGCCCTTATCGGGATCATGCTATTAATTGGCATTGTGAAGAAAAACGCCATCATGATGGTCGACTTCGCCCTGGAAGCGCAGCGTAACGGTAATCTGGCCCCGGAAGAGGCCATATTCCAGGCCTGTCTGCTGCGTTTCCGCCCGATTATGATGACCACGCTGGCGGCGCTTTTTGGCGCGCTGCCGCTGGTTCTCTCCGGGGGCGATGGCTCGGAACTGCGTCAACCGCTGGGGATTACGATTGTAGGGGGTCTGGTGATGAGCCAGTTGCTGACACTCTATACCACCCCGGTGGTCTATCTGTTCTTCGATCGTCTGCGTCTGCGTTTTTCGCGTCAACCCCGACAATCGGTAACTGAATAACTATGACTGAGCTACCTGCCAACGTTCGCTGGCAACTCTGGATCGTGGCGTTTGGCTTTTTTATGCAATCGCTGGACACCACGATCGTCAACACCGCCCTCCCCTCTATGGCGCTCAGCCTGGGGGAGAGCCCGCTGCACATGCACATGGTGGTGGTTTCCTATGTGCTGACCGTCGCCGTCATGCTGCCCGCCAGCGGCTGGCTGGCTGACCGGGTTGGCGTGCGCAATATCTTTTTCACCGCCATCGTACTGTTCACCGCAGGTTCGCTGTTTTGTTCGCTGTCCAGCACGCTCAATGAACTGGTAATGGCGCGCGTACTGCAAGGGATTGGCGGCGCGATGATGGTGCCGGTGGGCAGGCTTACGGTGATGAAAATCGTCCCACGCGATCAGTACATGGCGGCAATGACCTTCGTCACCATTCCCGGCCAGATTGGCCCCCTGCTCGGCCCGGCACTCGGCGGGATTCTGGTTGAGTACGCCTCCTGGCACTGGATTTTCCTGATTAACATCCCGGTGGGTATTATCGGCTGTATCGCCACCCTCGCCCTGATGCCCAACTACACCGTACAAACCCGGCGCTTTGATATTTCCGGTTTTATCGTGCTGGCACTGGGAATGGCCACGCTTACCCTGGCGCTGGATGGGCAAAAAGGCCTGGGTATCTCACCGCTGATGGTCGGCGCACTGGTGGCGATTGGTATCGCCGCTATCGTTATCTATCTGTGGCATGCGCGTGGCAACGACAGCGCGCTCTTCAGCCTGAAGCTATTCCGCACCCCAACCTTTTCGCTTGGCCTGGCCGGTAGCTTTAGCGGACGAATCGGCAGCGGCATGCTGCCGTTTATGACCCCTGTCTTTTTACAAATTGGTTTAGGCTTCACGCCGTTCCATGCGGGCCTGATGATGATCCCAATGGTGCTCGGCAGCATGGGGATGAAGCGTATCGTGGTCCAGGTGGTGAACCGTTTTGGCTATCGCCGCGTGCTGGTGTTCAGCACCGTCAGCCTGGCGCTTATCAGCCTGCTGTTTATGTTCACCGCGCTGGCAGGCTGGTACTACGCCCTGCCGGTGGTGCTGTTCGTACAGGGGATGGTGAACTCCAGCCGCTTCTCGTCGATGAACACCCTGACCCTCAAAGACTTGCCCGATGACGAAGCCAGCAGCGGCAACAGCCTGCTGTCGATGATCATGCAGCTGTCGATGAGTATCGGCGTCACCATCGCCGGTATCCTGCTCGGCACCTTCAGCCAGCAGCACATTACCGTCGGTAGTGAAGCGACCCACCACGTCTTTATGTACACCTATCTCTGCATGGCCGTGATTATCGCGCTCCCGGCTCTGGTCTTTGCCCGCGTACCGGACGACACCACCAAAAACGCGGTGATCGCCCGACACAAACTCAAGGAATAAACCGTGAAATTATGGCGTCCGGGCATCTCCGGCAAACTGTTTCTGGTCATTTTAGCCACCTGTATTGTGCTGCTTATTAGCATGCACTGGGCCGTACGTATCAGCTTTGAGCGCGGCTTTATTGACTACATCAAGCGCGGTAACGAGCAGCGATTACAGTTACTCAGCGACGCGCTGGCAGAACAGTATGCCCAGCACGGGAACTGGCGCTTTTTACGCAACAACGACCGTTTTATTTTCCAGATCCTGCGCTCTTTTGAGCATGACAATAATGAAGACCGCCAACCGCCGGGCCCACCGGGGCCAGACGGCGAGCCCGGCCGGGAACCTGACCGCGGGCCGGATCGCGGCGGTATGCCGCCTCACGGCTGGCGCACCCAGTTCTGGGTGGTCGATCAGAACGCCCGCGTACTGGTTGGCCCGCGTGAAGCGGTGCCGCACGACGGCTCACGCCGTGGGATTATCGTGAACGGCATGGAAGTTGGCGCGGTTATCGCCTCGCCGGTAGAGCGCCTGACGCGCAACACCGATATCAACTTTGACCAGCAGCAGCGCCGCACCAGCTGGCTTATCGTCGGGCTGGCCACCCTTCTCGCCGCATTAGCCACTTTCCCGCTGGCGCGCGGTCTGCTGGCACCGGTCAGGCGGTTAGTTGACGGCACCCATAAACTGGCGGCGGGCGACTTCTCTACCCGCGTTCCGGCCACCAGCAGCGATGAACTTGGCCGTCTGGCAAAAGACTTTAACCAGCTCGCCAGTACGCTTGAGAAAAACCAGCAGATGCGCCGCGATTTAATGGCCGATATCTCCCACGAGCTGCGCACCCCGCTGGCGGTGCTGCGCGGCGAGCTGGAAGCGATACAGGACGGCGTACGCAAATTTACTCCCGAGTCGGTGACGTCGCTACAGGCCGAAGTCGCCACGCTGACCAAGCTGGTGGATGACCTGCATCAGCTATCGATGTCCGACGAAGGCGCGCTGGCCTACCAGAAATCCGTCGTCGATATCATCGCTCTGGTGGAGATTGCGGCCGACGCCTTCCGCGAACGTCTTGCCAGCCGTGGCTTAACGCTTAATCTGGCCCTGTCGACGGGCAGCGCGACCGTCTTTGGCGACCCGGACCGCTTAATGCAGCTGTTCAACAATCTGCTGGAAAACAGTCTGCGCTATACCGACAGCGGCGGCCAGGTGCTGATTCGCACCGCGCTTGAGGCGCAGCATATCGTGCTCGAGGTTGCTGACAGCGGCCCTGGCGTCACCGATGAGCAGCTCGAAAGACTGTGCGAACGTTTCTACCGTACCGAAGGCTCGCGCAACCGCGCCAGCGGCGGCTCTGGATTAGGCCTCGCCATCTGCGCCAACATCGTCACCGCCCACGGCGGGAAGCTTAACGTCGGACATTCGCCTTTTGGTGGGGTTAGCATTAAAGTAGAATTACCGCTGGAACGTGCAATATCGAGAGAAATATGACCGAGTTACCAATTGATGAAAGCGCCCCACGCATCTTGATTGTTGAAGATGAACCCAAACTGGGACAGTTGCTCATCGACTATTTACTGGCAGCCCACTACGCCCCAACGCTGATTAACCACGGCGACAAGGTGCTGCCGTACGTTCATCAGACCCCGCCGGATCTTATCCTGCTGGATCTGATGCTGCCGGGTACCGATGGTCTGACGTTATGCCGTGAAATCCGCCGCTTTTCCGATGTGCCTATCGTGATGGTCACCGCCAAAATCGAAGAGATCGACCGCCTGCTGGGCTTAGAAATTGGTGCCGATGACTATATCTGTAAGCCTTACAGCCCGCGTGAAGTGGTGGCGCGCGTAAAAACGATTTTACGTCGCTGCAAACCGCGCACCGAACTGCAGGCCATGGATGAACAGAGCCCGCTTATCGTCGACGAGAACCGTTTTCAGGCCTCGTGGCGCGATCGCCTGCTCGACCTGACCCCCGCCGAGTTCCGCTTGCTGAAGACGCTATCCCAAGAGCCCGGAAAAGTCTTCTCCCGCGAGCAACTGCTGAACCATCTTTATGATGATTACCGCGTGGTGACCGACCGCACCATCGACAGCCACATTAAAAACCTGCGCCGCAAGCTGGAGTCGCTGGACGCCGAGCAGTCGTTTATTCGCGCCGTCTATGGCGTGGGCTACCGCTGGGAAGCCGACGCCTGCCGCATGGCGTGATCGGATAGGTTGCCGGATGACGCTGCGCTTATCCGGCACAATGCCCACAAAGGTTTACTCACTCCCCTCACAGCGCTACAATGCCCGCCCTTAATGTGGGGGCACTCCCCAACTCGCCGCATCAGGTGCGACGAATCTGACCTGTCATCAGAACGAGATAATCATGTTTAAACCGGAACTCCTTTCCCCGGCGGGAACGCTGAAAAATATGCGTTACGCTTTCGCTTACGGTGCCGATGCAGTTTACGCTGGCCAGCCACGCTACTCCCTGCGCGTCCGTAACAACGAATTCAATCACGAAAATCTACAGCTCGGCATCAACGAAGCCCATGCGCTCGGTAAAAAATTCTATGTGGTGGTGAACATCGCTCCGCATAACGCCAAGCTGAAAACCTTTATTCGTGATCTGAAGCCGGTAGTGGATATGGGGCCGGATGCGCTGATTATGTCTGACCCAGGCCTGATTATGCTGGTGCGCGAAAACTTCCCTGACATGGACATTCACCTGTCCGTACAGGCCAACGCCGTGAACTGGGCAACGGTGAAATTCTGGAAACAGATGGGACTGACCCGCGTGATCCTCTCCCGCGAACTGTCGCTGGAAGAGATTGAAGAAGTCCGCACTCAGGTGCCGGATATGGAGATTGAGATCTTCGTTCACGGCGCGCTGTGCATGGCCTACTCTGGCCGCTGCCTGCTGTCCGGCTATATCAACAAGCGCGACCCGAACCAGGGCACCTGCACCAACGCCTGCCGCTGGGAATACAACGTTCAGGAAGGCAAAGAAGACGACGTGGGCAATATCGTCCACAAATTCGAACCGATTCCGGTGCAGAACGTTGAGCCTACCCTCGGCATCGGCGCGCCAACCGATAAAGTCTTTATGATTGAAGAAGCCAAACGTCCGGGCGAATACATGACCGCCTTCGAAGACGAACATGGCACCTACATCATGAACTCCAAAGACCTGCGCGCCATCGCTCACGTTGAACGCCTGACCCAGATGGGCGTGCACTCGCTGAAAATCGAAGGCCGTACCAAATCACACTACTACTGCGCCCGTACCGCGCAGGTGTACCGCAAGGCCATTGATGACGCCGCCGCTGGCAAACCATTCGATGCCTCCCTGCTGGAAACGCTGGAAAATCTCGCGCACCGCGGCTACACCGAAGGCTTCCTGCGTCGTCACACCCACGACGACTACCAGAACTACGAGCACGGCTATTCCGTCTCCGAACGCCAGCAGTTCGTCGGCGAATTTACCGGTGAGCGTAAAGGCAACCTGGCCGCCGTCGCGGTCAAAAACAAATTCACCGTCGGCGACAGCCTGGAGATGATGACCCCGCAGGGTAACGTCAACTTCACCCTCGAGCACATGGAAAACACCAAAGGTGAAGCCACTTCCGTCGCGCCGGGCGATGGTCACACCGTATGGTTACCCGTGCCGGAAGACGTGGCGCTGGAGTATGGCCTGCTGATGCGTAACTTCGCAGGAGAATCCACTCGAAATCCGCATAACAGCTAGTACATTTATATTGTTTTTCAATAGCAAAGATTCTTAGAAATGGATCACAGACGGAATAATCGATTGTCGATATCATTCGCTTCGCTGAAAAACATAATCCATAAATGCTAGCTGTACCCAGGAACCACCTCCTTAGCCTGTGTAATCTCCCTTACACGGGCTTATTTTTTTG
>CP070603.1:1842516-1854439 GCA_016939855.1 Kluyvera ascorbata | reverse complement strand
TCCTTTGTTACACTCTTTGCATACCCCACAAAGAGGTGCCACGGATGTCCGATTTTCCTGCAAGCTTATTGATTTTAAACGGCAAGGGTGCCAATACCCCTCAACTGCGCGAGGCGGTTGAACTGCTGCGCGATGAAGGCGTGACCATTCATGTTCGCGTCACCTGGGAGAAAGGCGATGCGGTGCGCTATGTAGAAGAGGCCATTCGCCTGAAGGTCGAGACGGTCATCGCAGGCGGTGGCGACGGGACGATTAACGAAGTCGCGACGGCGTTGATCCACAGCGAAAGTCGCGAGGTACCAGCGCTCGGCATTTTGCCGCTCGGTACCGCCAACGACTTTGCCACCAGCGTCAATATTCCGGCGGATCTGGCTAATGCACTGAAGCTCGCCATTGCCGGTCGCGACGTGCCGGTCGATATCGCCCAGGTGAACCACAAAACCTGTTTTATCAATATGGCCACCGGCGGCTTCGGCACGCGCATTACTACCGAAACGCCAGAAAAACTCAAAGCCGCGCTGGGCGGCGTGTCGTACCTGATACATGGGTTGATGCGGATGGATACCCTGAAGCCGGACCGCTGCGAGATCCGCGGCGAGAACTTTAGCTGGCAAGGCGATGCGCTGGTTATCGGTATTGGTAACGGTCGTCAGGCAGGCGGCGGGCAGCAGCTGTGCCCGGAGGCGTTGATTAACGACGGTCTGCTGCACCTGCGTATTTTCACCGGAGAGGAACTCATTCCGGCGCTGTTTAATACGCTTGCCAGCAGCGATAGCGCTGAGAATCTGGTGGACAGCGTCTCGCCGTGGTTTGAAGTCACCGCGTCGCACGAGATGACCTTTAACCTCGACGGCGAGCCGCTCAGCGGTAAAACGTTCCGCATGGAGATTTTACCGGCGGCGCTGCGCTGTCGCCTGCCGCCGGACTGTCCGCTGTTACGTTAACGCATTGCACGTTTCAGAATGCGCTCCGACTGGCGTTTGAAATCCGTTGCCGCTTCGGCGACGGTTTTCTTGCCGTAATCGATCGACTGCAGCGCGCTATCAAACTCCTGCACCAGCTGGGGGTCTTCCAGATATGGCGAAACGGAAAGTTTGGTCGGCAGCGCCAGCGCCTGTTTTATGCCGGCAACCGATGGATCTTTATCGTTAATCACCCCGGCCTGCGTCAACGTCGCCACCGCACTTTTGCTCAGCGGCACGCCGCGCTCCAGCCCCAGCAGCGTGACGCCCTCTTTGCTGTTCAGCAGGAAGTTGATTAGCTTCGCCGCCGCCTGCGGGTTTTTGGTCGTTTTACCAATCGACAGCATCATCGACGGCTTCATAAATAGCCCCGCATCGGTTGCCCCCGGCAGCATTGGATAGTCGCCCAGCTCGAGCTTAGCCGGTGGCTTGAGGTTGTCCGAATATTTGGTGACGGCGGTGTTCCACATATAAACGCCGCCCCACTCCCCTTCAATCCACGGTTTCATCTCATACATGTTGCCCTTGCCGAACGAAGCGTAGTACTTCATATCCGGGATGACGTGATTATCGATAAGGGTTTTATACAGCTGGAAAAACTCCACCCACTGTGCGTCGCTGTAGGTGAATTTTTTACTTTGCTGGTCAATGGCCGGAATATTGTACTTCTGCACCATATAGGAGTTGAGGAGCGCCAGCACGCCCAGGCTTTCCGGGGCCACCGGGTAATACTGCTTGCCGAGCTTGCTCTCAAAGGTTTTTCCGGCGCTTATCAGCTCGTCCCAGTTTTTTGGATAGCTGATACCGGCCTTTTTCCACGTTTGATCGTTGTAGTAGAAGATACGGGCGGTCATGGCGACCGGGATGCCGTTCAGCTTGCCTTTAACCGTGACCGGCTGGAGATCTTTGGCAGTAAACTGGTCGAGGCCAATCTCCGCTTTGACCTTGTTGAGATCGTAAAAGCCGTTGCCGTCTTTGGAGAACAGCGCCAGCCAGTTCCAGTTGGTYTGCATCACGTCCGGCTCGGTGCCGCYSGCCAGYTGSGTGGTCAGGCGCGAARKRTGCCCGTCCCAGCCGGTGTATTCGGCYTTSACKTTGATATCCGGATACTKYTKMTSGAAGGCTTCCAGCGCYTTCAGCGTCRCCTGATGACGKCYGTTGCCGCCCCACCASGACATRCGCAGATCCACGGGTTCTGCCGCCAGCGCGGAAGCGGTACAGGCACAGAGGACAATCGGTAGGGCAAGACGGAAAGATTTTTTATGCATTTTTATTATTCCCAGAGGCAAATTGATGGGGTAGRCCGGATAAGGCGTTTACGCCGCCATCCGGCACCAGCACCGAACTGCCCGATGGCGCTACGCTTATCGGGCCTACGGTTAATATGCCGCCACCTCGCGGGCCATTTCTCGCGTGTATTGACGGCTGGCGTTGACCAGCATCTGCGTGTACGGCGTTTGCGCTTCGCCGTTGACCAGTGCATCAACGGTGAGCGTTTCGAGGATCTTGCCGTACTGCATCACCGCTACCTTCTGGCAGAGATGGGCAATCACGCCCAGATCGTGCGTCACCATCAGGTAAGTGAGATTCGACTCTTTTTGCAGCTCCGCCAACAAATTCAGGATTTCCGCCTGTACCGACACGTCCAGCGCCGAGGTCGGTTCATCGAGCAGCAGCACCTGTGGTTCAAGGATTAACGCTCGGGCAATCGCCACGCGCTGGCGCTGGCCGCCGGAAAGCTGGTGCGGATAGCGGTCACGGAAGGCGCGGTTCAACCCTACGCGGTCGAGCAGCGTGTTGATGCGCCGGTCGCGCTCGCCGATACCGTGAATTTGCAGCGGCTCTTCGAGAATGTCGCCAATGGTGTGGCGCGGGTGCAGCGACCCGTACGGGTCCTGAAACACCATCTGCACCTGGCGACAGCGCTCGCGGCTAATCTTATGCGAGAGCCGCTGGCCGCTAATCGCCAGCTCGCCCTGCCAGTGGTTAAACAGCCCGGCGAGGCACTTCAGCACCGTGGTTTTCCCGGAGCCAGACTCCCCCACCAGGCCATAAATCTCGCCCGGCTTGACGTGGAAATTGACATCAAACAGCACCTGGTTGCGCTTTTCGCCCTCGCCAAACACCAGGCTTAAGTTGTTCACTTCAATCATCGTGCGCTCCTTAGTCGGTCAGCCAACTGGTCTGACGCTGTAGCACCGGGAGAACCGGGCGGCGATGGTGCATATCCGGCAGGGCACTTATTAACCCCTGAGTGTACGGATGGGTGGCGTTATCGAGGTCACAGGCGGCAATCGACTCCACCACGCGCCCGGCGTACATCACCAGCACGCGGTCGCAGAAGCTGCGCACCAGGTTGATGTCGTGGCTGATAAAAATCAGCCCCAGCCCGCGGGATTTCACCAGATCATCCAGCAGCCCCAGCACCTGCAAACGGACCGACACGTCGAGCGCCGAGGTCGGTTCATCGGCAATCACCAGTTCCGGGTCAGTTATCAGCATCATCGCAATCATGATGCGCTGCCCCTGCCCGCCGGAAATCTCGTGCGGATAAAGGTTGTAGACGCGCTCCGGCTGGCGAATGCGCACCAC
The DNA here is from genome assembly GCA_016939855.1 of Kluyvera ascorbata. Classification (GTDB taxonomy): domain Bacteria; phylum Pseudomonadota; class Gammaproteobacteria; order Enterobacterales; family Enterobacteriaceae; genus Kluyvera; species Kluyvera ascorbata_C. Next base: position 1,850,885 of record CP070603.1, on the reverse strand, counting down.
GTCGAGCATCTCCATCGCCTTGGCTTTTGCCTCGGCTTTGTAGCCCGGATGGTGAGTCAGCCAGGCTTCGGCAATCTGGTCACCGACGCGGACCACCGGGTTCAGAGAGTATTTCGGGTCCTGCATAATCATCGATATACGCTTGCCGCGAATGGCGCGCATCTGCGCCTCGCTGGCGTTTAACAGATCGATATCGCCGAACTGCATCCGACTAGCGTCAATGCGCGCTTTTTTCGGATGCAGGTGCAGCAGCGCGCGGCCTACGGTGGATTTCCCGGAACCGGATTCACCGACTATCGCCAGTTTCTCCTGCCCAAGCTGGAAGGAGACGCCGCGCACCGCGTGGGTTACCGCGCTGCCATTGACGAAATCCACGCTTAAATCGCGTACGTCGAGCAGCGGTGCAGCGCTATTCGCTGCGAGGATCGAGGATGTCACGTAGGCCATCTCCTAAGAAGTTGAACGCTAAGCTGTTGATCAAAATCGCCAGCCCCGGGATCGTTACTACCCACCAGCACTCCATCATGTAGGTACGGCCGCTGGAGATCATCGCCCCCCACTCTGGATCGGGCGGCTGCGCGCCGAGGCCAAGGAACCCCAGACCGGCGGCGGTCAGGATGATCCCGGCCATGTTCATAGTGATACGAATAATCACCGACGGCAGGCACAGCGGCACAATGTGGCGCCACAGCACGCGGGCAGGCGTTGCACCCTGTAAACGAACAGCAGAGATAAAGTCCGCCTGACGCAGCGACAGGGTTTCCGCTCGCGCCAGACGCGCAATCGGCGGCCAGGCGGTCAGCGTAATCGCAATCACTACGTGCTCAAGCCCTGGGCCTAAGGCGGCGACGAACGCCAGCGCCAGCACCAGGCTTGGGAAGGAGATGAAGATGTCGGTCACACGCATCAGCACCATATCGACCTTGCCGCCGAAATAGCCCGCGCAGACGCCAAGCAGCAGCCCCAATGGCCCCACGGTCACCGACACCAGCAGTACGATGTAAAGCGTAATGCGCGCGCCGTACACCAGGCGGCTGAAGATATCGCGGCCAAATTCGTCGGTGCCAAACCAGTGCTGGGCGCTCGGCGCGCTCAGCGCGTTGCTGAGGTCCTGCACCAGCGGGTTATAAGGGGCAATCAGCGGCGCGAATATCGCCACCACCAGCAGCAGGAAGATAATCCCGCCGCCGATGGCGGTCAGCGGGTTACGCGCCATCTTGCCGATAAATCCCCCGGCTCTGGCCAGCCCGCGCAGCAGGCGCTGGCGGCCTTCGCCAGAGGCGCTGGAGAGTCGACTATCGAGAGAAACCGTCATGATTTTGTCCTCGGGTCGAAGAATTGATACAGCATGTCGGAGAGCAGGTTGAGCATCACGAAGATCACCCCAACCAGCAGCACACAGCCCATCACCGCGTTCATGTCACCCAGCAGCAGGCTACCGGTGAGATAAGAGCCAAAGCCCGGCCAGGAGAAGACGGTTTCAATTAACACCGCCCCTTCCAGCAATGAGCCGTAGGCCAGCGCCACCACCGTCAGCAGTTGGACGAGGATGTTGCGGAACGCGTGGTTCCAGATAACCTGACGCTCGGTCAACCCTTTAACGCGCGCGGTGATGATGAACTCCTGCGACAGCTGCGCCAGCATAAAGCTGCGGGTCATACGGCTGATGTAGGCAAGCGAGTGGAAGCCCAGCAGCGCCGCTGGCAGGATCAGGTGGTTAATAGCGTTCCAGAACACTTCGCTGTTTCCGGCCAGCAGCGCATCAACGGTCATCAGCCCGGTGCGACGCGGCACAATGCCGTCCAGCCCGAGGTCAACACGCCCCGCGCCACCTACCCAGCCGAGCCAGGCGTAGAACACCAGCAGCCCCATCATCCCCACCCAGAAAATCGGCGTGGAGTAGCCTGCCAGACTGATAATGCGCACCACGTAATCGGAAAGACTGTTGCGACGCGCCGCCGCCAGTACGCCCAGCGGAATGCCGAGGCCCGCACCAACGATAATCGCCATCGTCGCCAGCTCCATGGTGGCCGGGAAGACGCGGATAATGTCGTCGGTTACCGGCTTACCGGTCAGCAGTGCATTACCGAGGTCGCCGTGCAGCAGGTTAACGAAGTAGATGCCAAACTGGGTCATCAGCGACTGGTCAAAGCCCAACTGGTGATAGACCTGCTGATAGGTGCTCTGGTCGGCATCCGGGCCGACAATCGCCAGCACCGGGTCGATTGGCATCACGCGACCAATAAAGAAGGTCAACAGCAGCAGACCAAACAGCGTGATCGCCACCTGCATCAACCGTTTTGAGAAGCGCCGGGTCCGGGAGCCGGGCGCAAGAATTGCCGTACTCATCCTTTATCTCCTTCGCTGACTTTGTAGACTTCACGCAGGAACGTGGTGGCCGACGGGTGCGGCTTGTACTCTTTGACTTCGTTACGCACCACCACCGAGTCGACCATCTGCGACACCGGGATCATCGCCGGGATCAGCGCATCAAAGCGGGTCTGAATGGCCTGGTAATCGGCAATCTGTTTTTGCGGATTACGCTCGAGCAGCGCACCGTCAATCATCTCGTTAAGCTGCTTGTCATAGAACCCGGTGCGCCAGCCCTGGAAGTTGGTCAGACGCGCTTCGTCACTGTTGTCCGGGTTATAGACCAGCGCGCGCAGGCTGGAGTGCGGGTGTGGTTCCATGCCGCTACCGCCGCGCCCGACCAGCATGTCGAACTTACGTTCACGCATGGCGCCGTAAATCTGGTTGCCGGTGCCGGTGATAATTTTGGCGTTAATGCCCGCCTGCATCAGCGTGGACTGCACGGCAATGGCAATATTGAGGAACGGCTGGTCGGCGAGCACGCGCAGCGTGGTGTCAAAGCCGTCAGGATACCCGGCCTCCGCCAGCAGCTTTTTCGCCCGCGCGAGGTCAAAGGTGTAGCCAGGGTCCGGCAGCGTTGACGGCATTCCGGCTTTGATCGGACGCTGGTGCAGCACGCCGTAGCCCGGCATCAGCGCTTTGTTGATGCCCTGATAATCAATCAGGTAGCGCACCGCTTCACGGACTTTCGGGTTAGCGAAATGCGGCTCTTTCATGCTCATCGATACGTAGTACATGGTGCCGCGCTGAACTGCATCGACGGTGAGCTGCGGGTCTTTACGCAGGGCGTTGATATCCGACACCGCCATGTTGCTGGCAATATCGAGGTCGCCTTTTTCAATCATCAGGCGCAGGGTCTGCGACTCCTGGAAGTGACGCAGCACCACGCGGTTCATCTTCGCTTCGCCGCGCCAGTAGTCCGGGTTGCGCTTCATGCGCAGCACGTCTTTCGCCTGCCAGGTTTCCAGCATAAACGGCCCGGAACCGGCTTCATGGGTAGTCAGCCACTTATTGCCCCAGTCGCTATTCTGTTCATGGCTTTGTACGGTTTTACTGTCGAGTACGCCGAGGTTACCCAGCGCGCCCAGCGAGTAAATGACCAGCTGCGGGTCGTTATCTTTGGGCAGGACAATCTGCACCGTATAGTCGTCCAGCGCCGTGACCTGCTTGTCGACGTTCTTTTTGCTGAAACCATAGGACTTCCACACCGACGCCTGCGCCAGGTTAAGGTGCAGAATGCGGCGCATCGACCACACCACATCAGCGGCGGTTAGCGGATTACCGGAGTGAAACTTGACGTTATTTTGCAGATGGAAGGTCAGCGTTTTGCCGTCCGGGCTGATATCCCAGGATTTGGCGAGCGCCGGTTTAACGTTGGTGAGCTGTTCAGGGTCAAGCTCTACCAGCGAGTCATAGAGATTTACCACAATCCCCACCACTTCGTTACCGGTCATTGCTGCCGGGTCGAGGGTGAGAAGGTTATTCATATTCATGCCGATAATGAGCTGATCCGGCGGCGTTTTTGCCAACGCCGCCCCGCTCCCCATCGTCATGGTAAGCGCGAGCAAGCACGCTCCCAGCAAGGAGGATTTTTTCATCTATCTATCGCCTGTAGGGTACGACAGGCGACGAATCCGTCCGTGCCTGTCTTTTATTTGTTATATGTCAGTCGTGGCTGACGGTGTTGGCTTCGATAAAGGCAAAATTGATGTCTTCGCCCAATCCAGGACGTTGAGACAGGTGAACATAACCATCGGCGTCCATTGGGTCGACGATGCTGTTCAGGTAAGCCGCTGGCTGGTCGTAGTCGAGGAACGGATGCAGCAGGCCACGCTCGTACCAGCGACAGTTGCGAATAGCGCCAATCACCGCCAGGCTCGCCGCGCCGTTACCGTGCACTTCGCAGTCCATGCCGAACGACTCTGCCAGCGCGGCCACCTTCATGGTTGGCGTAATGCCGCCCACACCGTTGGCCCCTGCGCGCAGGATGTCGCACGCGCCCGCTTTCACCCAGTCAGCACGGCTGTGGTGCTTACCACCGAAGCTTTCCGGCCCGATAATCGGAATCGAGAGGTTTTCAGCAAGCCAGGCGTAGGAGGACATGCTGTCTTCTTCCATTGGCTCTTCAAACCAGGCGAAGTTGAGTTTTTCCAGCTCTTTACCAATCCACAGCGCTTCGGTGCGGCTGTACCAGTGGTAGCCGTCGATCATCAGGTCGATATCCGGGCCGACCGCCTCGCGCACCGCGGCGCAGGCTTTGATATCCATTTTTGGGTTTGGCGCGAACGACACCGGCGGCATCCAGGTGTGCAGCTTGATAGCTTTGTAGCCGCGCGCCACCAGCGTTTCAGCAAAGGCCGCGTACTCTTCCGGCGTGGACAGGCCGCCTTCGAGATCGTCGCCGCACATGGTGCTGCCGTAGGCCGGTACTTTGTCGCGGTAGCCGCCCAGCAGCTTGTAAACCGGCATATTCAGCTTACGCCCAATGAGATCCCACAATGCCTGCTCAACGAAGGAGAGCGCACGCTCGGTCAGTTGATGCGCACTGCCACGCTGCCAATGCACCAGATCCTGCCAGATACGCTCGCGGTCGAACGGGTCCTGCCCTACCAGCACCTTGCGAAAGAAGGTATTCACCACAAACGGACGCACGATTTCCGGCGGCGCAAAGGAGTAGCCCTTGCTACCGTCGTCGGCGGTAATGGTCAGCATCGCCATCTTGGCCATGCTTTCTGGCCCCGGGTGAGAGTGTCCGGCGCTGTCGGAGACGCGGCGCGTAGGGTGCTGGAAAACGGTGACATTTACAGATTCAATTTTCATTAAGTGTCCTTTATACAACATGCTACATGGCGACTAATTCACCACGGGTCTGTGTAAAACACGGTTCCGGTAATACGGTTTTAGGGAATTGAAAAGGCGTTTCATCACTAATCTAAGCACAAAATAACGTCTCTTCCACGGACAATCTCCGCTAACACCGGGCTGTTTTTTGGGCATGCGCACGAGAGTGCGTGACGTTTTTCACAAAAGGATGGGGAAATGTGAGGGGGATCGTCATCCTCTCCCGGACAGGAGAGGATGAACAATAATCAGGCGAAGGTGATTTTGTTGTCGAGATAGACATCCTGAACGGCGTTGATTAATTCCACCCCGTCAGCCATCGATTTTTTGAAGGCTTTACGGCCAAGAATCAGCCCCATACCGCCCGCGCGTTTGTTGATAACCGCCGTACGTACCGCATCGGAAAGGTCAGTATCACCGCCCGCGGCACCGCCGGAGTTAATCAGCCCGGCACGGCCCATATAGCAGTTCGCCAGTTGGTAGCGCACCAGATCGATAGGATTATCGGTGGTCAGTTTGGTGTACACGCGCTCGTCGGTGTAGCCGAAGTTCACCGCTTTATAGCCGCCGTTATTCTCGGCCATTTTCTGCTTCACGATATCCGCGCCGATCGTGGCGGCCAGATGGTTGGCCTGCCCGGTCAGGTCAGCAGATACGTGGTAATCCACGCCGTCTTTTTTAAACGCCGGGTTACGCAAATAGGCCCACAGTACGGTGACCAGGCCCAGTTCGTGCGCGCGCTCAAAAGCGGCAGAGATTTCTTCAATCTGGCGGCGCGACGCTTCCGAGCCAAAATAGATGGTCGCCCCAACCGCCACCGCCCCCAGATTGAACGCCTGCTCGACGCTGGCGTACAGCGTCTGGTCAAAGGTGTTCGGGTAGCTCAGGGTTTCGTTGTGGTTAAGCTTGACGAGGAACGGAATACGGTGCGCGTAGCGGCGAGATACCGAAGCCAGTACGCCATAGGTGGAGGCCACGCAGTTACAGCCTGCTTCAATCGCCAATTCAACGATATTTTTCGGATCAAAATAGAGCGGGTTAGCGGCAAACGAGGCCCCGGCAGAGTGCTCAACGCCCTGGTCCACTGGCAGAATCGACAGGTAGCCTGTCCCGGCTAAGCGCCCGGTATTGTAGAGGGTCTGCATATTTCGCAGCACCGCAGGCGGACGGTTGTTATCCGTCATCACCCGGTCAACGTAGTCGTGGCCAGGCAGATAGAGCTGGTCGGCTGGAATGGTCATACAACGATGCTGTAAAAGGCTGTCGGCGTCTTTGCCAAGCAACTGCGCAATATCAGTCATAGCTATGCTCCCGTAAGCGCCGACATCATGTCGGCTGGATATCCTGCTCAACACTTTTGAGCAGGATAAGCCTGGTACCGGGAGCGTAGAATGTCCAACTTTTGGCAGATTTTAAGCACAACCTGCTGGCACGTCAGCCGGACAGTTACCACCATTCGTGGAAATGGTGCACCGGCCCAATACCTTCACCTACCTGTAAAGTATCGGCCTGGGCCAGCGCCTGCGACAGCCAGGCTTTTGCCACCGGCACCGTCTCCTGCCAGCTGGCATGGCGTGGCCGTAATGCGGCTAACGCAGCCGACAGCGTACACCCCGTGCCGTGGGTGTTTTTGGTCACGACGCGCGGCGCGGTGAAGCGCATTTCCCCTTCGGCGCTAAACAGCCAGTCCGGGCTTTCAGCGTCGTCCAGATGACCGCCCTTCATCAGCACCGCTTCACAGCCGAGCGCCCGCAGCGCTCGGCCCTGCTCCAGCATTTCGCGCTCGTTGCGGGCATGCGGCGCGTCAAGCAGCGCTGCCGCTTCCGGCAGGTTTGGCGTAATCAGGGAAACCTGCGGCAACAGGCGCTGACGCAGCGTCTCGACCGCCGACACCGACAGTAGCGGATCGCCACTTTTCGCCAGCATCACGGTATCCAGCACCACGTTCTGAATGCGGTAGCGTTGCAGACGTTCCGCGACCGCTTCCACAATATCCGTCTCCGCTAGCATGCCGATTTTGGTGGTGTCGATGCGTACGTCGCTGAACACAGAATCAAGCTGTGCGGCCACGAAATCGGGCTCAATACGGTAAACCGACTGCACGCCGCGGGTATTTTGCGCCACCAGCGCGGTAATCACCGAGCAGCCATAAGCGCCGAGCGCCGAGAAGGTTTTCAGGTCGGCCTGAATGCCCGCGCCGCCGCTTGGGTCGGTGCCAGCAATGGTCAGTGCGTTGATGCGTTTCATGCCAACACCTCTCCGTGCAATGCATACAACGCATCGAGGAATGCGGGAACAAAGCTGCCCGGCCCTCGCCCCTGCGCCGCGCGCTGCCCCGCCTGTTTCATCACGGCGCACGCGCCGGCCACGTTCAGCAATCGGTCGCCGGGCAGAGCGCAGCTTGCCGCCACCACCGCCGACAGCGCACAGCCGGTTCCCACCACGCGGGTCATCAACGGAGAACCGCCGTTTACCGCCAGCGTACGTTTGCCGTCGGTGATGTAATCCACCTCACCGGTTACTGCAACAATCGCGCCGCTTTCTTGAGCCAGTTTCTGTGCCGCCGGTAACGCCGTCGCGGCAGTATCGGTGGTATCAACGCCTCGCCCACCCTGGCTCTCGCCCGCCAGCGCCCTGATTTCTGAGGCATTACCACGAATCGCTGCCGGAGCCAGCTGCGCCAGTTCACGACAGAAATCACTGCGCAGCGTCAACGCCCCCACCGCCACCGGATCGAGCGCCCACGGCGTTCCGGCACGGTTCGCACTTTCCACCGCCGCCCGCATGGCCTGAGCACGTGGTTGCGTTAAGGTACCGACGTTAATCAACAGCGCGCTGGCAATAGATGAAAATTGAGCGGCTTCATCCGCGTCAATCACCATCGCTGGTGATGCGCCAAGCGCAAGCAGGACGTTTGCGGTAAAGGTCTGCACGACGTCATTGGTCATACAATGAACCAGGGGGGAATGTTGATGCAGAAGGTGTGCGGTGTGCGCGCAATGCGCGGGACTTAGCAGGTCGGCTTGCATGGTTTGCTCCTGCCAAAACGCGAAGAAGCAATGACCTGGCGGCCTCTGACTTCCCTACGCTGGCATTATCCAGATCAGGTGGTACGGGTTTTTCTCAGCCTTCACAAGGAAGGGCACCCCGAGTCATTT
>CP070603.1:1841281-1842422 GCA_016939855.1 Kluyvera ascorbata | reverse complement strand
ATTGGACGATGACTTACCCGTAATTCTGCCGCCGCGCTTTACCCTGTTTGGCGACATACATCGCCTTGTCGGCGTAATCGAGAAGCTGTTGCTCAGTACTACCATGTTCAGGATAACAAGCAATTCCGATACTAGGGACAACCGTCACCGCATAGCCATCCAGGCTAAAAGGCAGACGGAACGCATTATCAATCTTTTTGGCGACTAACTCCGCCAGTTCAGGCAATAACGGCTCCTGAAGCAAAATCACAAACTCATCGCCGCCAATACGGGCGACGGTATCTGATTCACGTATACAGCGCGTCAGACGCGACGCGGTCTCTTGTAGAAGGAGATCGCCCATCCCATGACCCAGGGTGTCGTTAACCTGTTTAAATTTATCGAGATCGATAAACAGCAGCGCCAGTTGTCTCTGTTCACGTCGTGCAGACGCCAGCGCCGCTTTCAGGCGATCGTACAATAGGCCGCGGTTCGGCAGGTCGGTAAGCTGATCGTACTGTGCCATATGCTGCAATCGGGCCTGCATCTGCTGGCGTTCAATCACCGTCGCAATTTGCGTCGACACAAATTGCAGCAGCTCCTGATCCCGTTCGTTGTAGCACACGCCGCCCGGGTAGCTCTTGAGTACCAATGCGCCAATAGTGCCTTTATGCGATTTTAGCGGCACTCCCAGCCAACAAAATGGATTGATACCAAAAGAAAAACGCAGCTCTTCCATACGGCCCGCCATTGTCTCAGGCGTGAGCAGCAGCGGTTGGCCGGTGTGAATCACCTCCGCATAAAACGTCGCCGGGATCAGGGTAAACGGCGCAGGGGTGTCCTGATGCTCATCGACGTGATATGGAAAACTCAGTTGTCCCGTTTCATCATCGTAGAGCGTGACCGAAAAGTTATCGGCGGGAAGCAGCGTACCGACAATCTCATGAATGCGCTGGAATAGCTTGAGCAGATCCTCAGCGGTATGTGCAGCTTCAGAAATAGCATACAACACAGATTGCAGCCGTTCTGAGCGTTTACGCTCGGTGATATCGCGGGCAACACCAATACGCAGCTGATCGGCAGGCGACCAGCGCGCAGACCACATGATATTCACGGTCTGCCCATTTTTGTGAACGTAGCGGTTTTCAAAATGAAATTGCGG
>CP070603.1:1840913-1841197 GCA_016939855.1 Kluyvera ascorbata | reverse complement strand
CAGCTCTTTCGGCGTATAGCCAAAAATACGTTCGCAGGATGCGCTGGCAAAAATGATATTAGCATGGGCATCGACGGCAAAAACCGCGTCCATCATGAGATCGATAAAACTGCTCAACGGTGCGTGAGAATTCGATTCCATAGAGAAAGTCGGGCCTGAATATAGGAGTGAGTGCGACTTCTCTCGAGGATCGTCGCCCATTAGCGCTGCACCAAAGCTTAAATATAGTACAGCCACAGTTCACTATACAATCAAAAAGCGCCCCGTCACCGTGCTAAAAAACG
>CP070603.1:1836125-1840320 GCA_016939855.1 Kluyvera ascorbata | reverse complement strand
TTTCGCGGAGTTCTTTTAGCAACAATGTGAAACAGGCTTCGATAAGGGGCGGTAGCGTCTGTGGGCCACGCATCAGCGCAACGGTGCGGGTTAGCGCCGGTTGCTGAAGCTGCGCAACCCGCAGCGCCGCATCCTGTAAATGCGTGGTGTACAGCTGCGGGAGGAGCCCCACCGCCAACCGTGAGCGCACCAGCCCGTACAGCGTTTCAATATAGTCGACCTGATAGCGGGTATTGAGCGTCAGACGCTGGCTCTCAACTAATGCGCCCACCAGACGCTGAATGTTACCTTTAGAAAACACCGCGATATCGCGCCCAGCCAGCTGCTTCCACGGCAGATGTGTCTGGCCTGCCAGCGGGTCGTCGGCATGCAGCACGGCCACCAGCGGGTCTTCGCGCAGCGGAAAGATCTGGAGCTCCGCTGGCAACGAACTGTCGATAGCGCCAACGCCAAAATCAATCTGCCCGCTTTGCAAGTCACGCGCCAGCGCATCGTTGGTGCTATCAAGAAACTCCACCCGCAGACGCGGAAACGCCTGAGCCAGTGCCTCAGGCAGCAGTGGAAACAGCAGCGAACTCACCGACGGCACCAGCCCGATACGCACCGTGCCGTCGCCGCCCGCTTCAACAATTTGCTGCATATCGTGAAACGCCATCTGCGCGACGCTCAGCACGCGCTGGGCGTGAGGCAATATGGCCGCCCCAAGATCGGTGAGCGTGACCGACGAGGCGGTACGATTAACCAGCTTACCGCCCAGCACCGTTTCAATCTGGCGCAGGGCGCTGCTCAGCGCCGGTTGGCTAATCGCCAGGCGGTTAGCGGTATCGGTAAAGTGACGCAGCTGCGCCAGCGTGACAAAATACTGCAACTGTTTAAGCGAGAGCGCAGGCAATCGCTGCCAGGGATCGGTCATGATGTGCTTCACTTGTGGCTATCACGCAGGATAAGCTGAAGTTATCAGGTGATAAATTTAATCATCTGGGCAACCGTTTGCTCTGCCCCTAAAGTAGCACGCATTATCCCTGTGCCGGAGTTGTTATGTCCAGCGATGCTGAAAGCCGTCGCCGCGCCGTTCAGGCCGCGCGAGGCGAGTCCCCGTTTGATCTTTTACTCACCGACGCCGCTATTGTTGATATGGCTACCGGCGAAGTGCGCGAAGCTGATGTCGGTATCGTTGGCGATATGATTGCCAGCGTGCACCCACGTGGCAGCCGCAGCGACGCGCTGGAACGTCACTCTCTGCCCGGCGTTTACCTCTCACCCGGCCTGATGGACACCCACGTTCACCTCGAAAGTTCGCATCTGCCGCCGGAACGCTACGCTGAAATCGTGCTGGCGCAGGGCACCACCGCCGTATTCTGGGACCCGCATGAGCTGGCAAACGTGCTGGGCGTGGCGGGCGTGCGCTACGCCGTAGAAGCCAGCCGCCATCTGCCCCTGCAGGTGATGGTTGCCGCACCATCAAGCGTGCCGTCTACGCCAGGGCTTGAGATGTCCGGGGCCGATTTTGCCGGTGCCGAAATGGAAACCATGCTCGGCTGGCCGGAAGTGCGCGGCGTGGCGGAAGTGATGGATATGCACGGCGTGCTGCACGGCAGCTGCCGGATGCAGGAAATCGTGCAGGCGGGGCTCAACAGCGGCAAGCTGATTGAAGGCCACGCCCGTGGGCTGAGCGGTAGCGCTCTGCAAGCGTATCTGGCCGCTGGCGTTACCTCCGACCATGAACTGACCTCCGCCGACGATGCGCTGGAAAAGCTGCGCGCCGGGCTGACGCTGGAAATTCGCGGCTCGCACCCTTACCTGCTGCCGGACATCGTCAAGGCGCTGAAATCCCTGCCGCATCTCTCTTCACAAATTACCGTCTGCACCGACGATGTGCCGCCGGACATGCTGCTGGAAAAAGGCGGCATTATTGCCCTGCTGAACCTGCTGATTGAACATGGCCTCCCCGCAACCGATGCCCTGCGTTTCGCCACCCTGAACGCCGCTATTCGCCTGCAGCGTCACGACCTTGGGCTGATTGCCGCCGGGCGTCGCGCTGACCTGGTGGTATTCGACTCGTTGGAAAAATTGGAAGCTCGCGCGGTGTATGTTGCCGGACGGCAGATTGCGCGCGACGGTAAACTGCTGAACGCGCTCACCGCCGCCGTTGGGGTAACACCGCCGCGCAATACCCTGCAACTCGCCCCGCTTCAGGCCAGTGATTTTGCGCTCCGCGTCAACAATATTCAGCACGGTACCGCGCGCCTGCGCCATATACGCGGCGCGCGCTTTACCCAATGGGGCGAAGTCGACGTCATGATTCACAATGGGCAGGTTGAGATCCCCGCAGGCTTCAGCCTTATCTGGGTGAAGCACCGCCACGGCCGTCACGAAGCCACACCGCAAATTGCCCTGCTGGAAGGCTGGGGTGAGCTGCGCGGCGCGATTGCCACCAGCTACTCGCACGACTCTCACAACCTGGTGGTGCTGGGCCGCAACGCTGAAGATATGGCGCTGGCGGCAAATCAGCTTATCGCCTCCGGTGGCGGCATGGCGCTGGCGCAAAATGGCGGCATTCTGGCACACGTTGCCATGCCAATTGCCGGGATGCTCTCCGACAAACCGGCCGAGACGCTGGCCGCTGAGTTTCGTAACCTGCGCGACCTGAGCGCTAAGATAGCCGACTGGGAGCCGCCGTATCGCGTCTTTAAAGCGATTGAAGGCACCTGTCTTGCCTGTAACGCCGGGCCACATTTAACCGATTTAGGGCTGACCGACGGCACCACGCGCCAGATAGTCGACCCAATACTGGACTGCCGGGAAACCCCGGAACACACAACACAACAATAATCATGGGAGCGCCACACAATGGCCGATAATACCCTTCAAACGCCAACCGCTGGAAGTTGGCTTGAGCGACGTTTTTCGTTGTCTTCCCGCGGCAGTTCGCTGCGCACCGAATGCCTTGCAGGGGTCACCGGTTTTCTCGCCGCCGCCTATCTACTGGTCGTTATCCCAGGGCTGCTGGCCGTCGGCGGTATGGATAAAGGCGCGGCGACAACCGGCACTATTTTGGTGTTCGTGGGCGGTACGCTGCTGATGGCGTTCTACGCTAACCTGCCGTTTATCGTCGGCCCTGGAATCGGTGGTTCAGTGCTGGTGGGCGTTACGCTTGCGGGCAGCGAAGGTATAGGCTGGCAGATTGGTCTCGGCATCGCCTGCTGGTCGGGCATTCTCTTCTTTCTGCTGACCAAATTCGGCCTGCGCGAAGTGGTGACCCGCTCGGTGCCGCAGTCCATCAAGCTCGGGTTAACCGCATCTATCGGTCTGTTCGTGGCGATATTAGGTTTTCGTAACGCCGGGCTGGTGCTGGCCAACGCCAAAACCAACTCGCTGATGCTGGGCGACTTTATGGCGCCCGGCGCGCTGGTCGCACTGTGCGGCCTGTTCCTGGCGATAGCGCTACAGGCTCGCCGCATTCCCGGCGCTATTTTATGGGCGATTTTATTCGCGACCCTGGTCGGCATTCCCGCCGGTGTGACGCATCTGCCCGCCAGCTTTATCGATATGCCGCACTCGCTGACGCCGGTGCTCGGTCACGTCGATATGCTGGGCGCGCTCAATATCGCCTTCCTGCCGTTCCTGTTCGTCTTTTTTGCCTCTGAGTTTTTCTCTACGATGGGCACCACGCTTGCCGTCGGCGGCGAAGCCGGGCTGCTGGATAAAGAAGGCAATATGCCGCACATCAATCGTCCGTTTATGGTCGATTCTATTGCCGCCGCTATCGGCCCGTGGCTCGGCATTCCGGCGGCTACCGCACTGATTGAATCCTCGGCGGCGGCGGAAGCCGGGGGTAAAACCGGCCTGACAGCGCTGGCAGCGGCGGTGATGTTCCTGCTGATGTTGCTGTTCACTCCGGTCGCGCTGATGATCCCGAAAGAAGCCACCGCGCCCGCGCTGATGCTGATTGGGCTGAATATGTTCAGCGGCCTGCGCAAGGTTGACCTCGGTAACTTCACCGACGGCCTACCGGTGCTGATGATGGTGATAATAACCCTGATTGCCAACAGCTTTGGTACCGGGATTGCCGGTGGTCTGCTGTTCTTTATCGTGATTAAGACCATCGCCGGAAAATGGCGTGAAATCCCGATTGGTCTGTGGGTGCTGGCGATTCCGTTGGTGTACTACTTCGCGACGCTGGTGAAGCACTAAT
>CP070603.1:1830631-1836061 GCA_016939855.1 Kluyvera ascorbata | reverse complement strand
GCTGAATTAATTGTAATTGTTTTCAAATCTTGATGACGCCCACCGCCAGAAGATAATATATTTCCGGTTTCCAAAGAGGCTGAAAATATTATGCCAGAATCATCAGACATTAAACTAAGACCCCTTGAACGCGAAGATTTGCGCTTTGTTCATCAACTCGATAATAACGCGAGCGTGATGCGCTATTGGTTCGAAGAACCCTATGAAGCCTTCGTTGAGCTGAGCGATCTTTACGATAAACATATCCACGATCAGAGCGAACGCCGGTTTGTCATTTCGTTTAATGGCAATAACGCGGGCCTGGTGGAGCTGGTTGAAATAAACCATATTCACCGCCGAGCCGAGTTTCAGATTATTATCTCGCCGGAATATCAGGGCAAAGGGCTGGCGACACGCGCTGCTAAGCTGGCAATGGATTACGGCTTTACGGTGCTGAATCTCTATAAGCTCTATCTCATCGTGGATAAAGAGAACGCCAAAGCGATTCATATTTATCGTAAGCTTGGCTTTATCCAGGAGGGCGAATTAATCCATGAGTTCTTCGTTAACGGTGAATACCGCAACACAATACGGATGTGTATTTTCCAGCACCAGTATTTAGAACATAACAAATCAACGGGCGGGTTACTGAAACCGACGGCGCAATAGCGCCCTGCGTCGGTCCAGCCTGGCGTCACGGTGGTTAACGCTGCTTTGTCGCACATTCCGCTTTCACCGCTTCATACAGCAACCGCACCGCCGCAGAGAGCTGCTTGCGGTGTGGGCAGATCATATTGAGCGGCACCAGATCGCCTTGATACTGCGGTAGCAGCACCTTGAGCCGCCCTTCGCGCAGGTCGTCGCAGGCATCCAGCATCGATTTAAACGCGACGCCCTCTCCCGCCACCGCCAGCCGACGAATCACCTCGGCATCATCGCTGGTAATACTGCCGCTGACCTGGACACTGTACTCTACGCCATCCTGGCTGAGCGGCCAGCGGTCAAACGCTCTGCCGCGCAGCACGTAAGTCAACGCATTGCATTTTTCGAGGTCGGCGAGCGTCTGCGGTTCACCGTGGCGCGCAATCCAGTCGGGGGAGGCCACCACCACGCGGCGGTTATCCGGCGCGACGGGGAGCGACACAAACGAGGCATCGTGGTTTTCGCCGTAGCGAAACGCCACGTCTACCGGGTCTTTGAAGACATCGGTGAGATGATCGGAAAACAGAATGCGCAGCCGCAGCGCCGGGTGACGCTCGCGGAAGCGACGAAACACGTTCAGCAGCAGGTTACGCCCGAGGTCTGACGGCACGGCGATTTGCAGCGTACCGCGCACCTCATCATCCGGCGTCTGGATTTTTTGTAGCCCATTTTGCAGCGCGTCCAGCATCTGTAGAGCATACGGCAGCCAGGCCTCGCCTTCTGCCGTCAGACGCAGGCTGCGCGTGGAGCGCGCAAACAGACGCACGTTTAACGCCGTCTCCAGCCGTTTAATCGCCGAACTGACCTGCGCCGGGGGAATGCCCGCTTCGCGCGCCGCATCGCTAAAGCTGTTCAACGCGGCGGCGCGCACAAACAGTGATAAGTCTTCCAGCCTGAACATAAAGGTCCTTAGGGGCGAGTGCCAGAATTATCCTCAAATGCGAGGTTGTCGCGGTTTGCTTACACTTTTTAAGAAAGCAGCGCTTGCCATTGAGGGCGCGCATCAGGAATCATACGGAGCTGCAATTTTATATCCAGGATAATATGGGGATAGTATGCGTAAAACAAAAATGATGCTTCTGGGCGTACTGTTGGCAACGGCGGGCGCGGCGTGGGCTGCTCCGGCTACCGGTATTAAGCAGTATGAGCTGAAAGAGTTCACTGCTGACTTCACGCAATTCAAGCCTGGCGATAAAGCGCCAGCCATGTACCTGACGCCAGAGTACAACATCAAGCAGTGGCAGCTACGTAACCTGCCAGCGCCGGACGCGGGAACGCGCTGGACGTACATGGGCGGTAACTATGTACAGATTAGCGAGACCGACGGCACCATCAGCAAAATCTACGACGGCGAAATTTTCTATCACCGTTAATGAATAAAGGCCGGGCGCATCACTGATGCGCCCGGCCTCTTTTTACCTGTGTTACACCGCGCGGAACGCGATGTCGCCTGGAATCACTTCACCCTGCCAGTAGAGCTGCGCCGCCACGCGCCCCGCCAGTCGACGATAAATCTCGGTGAATTCACTCTCCGGACGAGCCACCACCGTCGGCGTGCCGTTATCCAGGTCTTCACGCAGATTGATGTGCAGCGGCATCTGGCCCAGCAGCTGAGTATGATACTTCTCTGCCAGCTTCTCTGCGCCACCGGTGCCAAAAATTGGCTCGTGATGACCGCAGTTGCTGCAGATGTGCATGCTCATGTTTTCCACGATGCCCAGCACCGGCACTTCCACTTTTTCGAACATCACGATGCCTTTTTTGGCATCGATCAGCGCGATGTCCTGCGGCGTGGTGACCACAACGGCACCGGTCACCGGAATGTTTTGCGCCAGCGTCAGTTGGATATCACCGGTACCCGGCGGCATGTCCAGCACGAGGTAGTCGAGATCCGGCCACATGGTTTCCTGCAGCATCTGCATCAATGCCTTGCTGGCCATCGGACCACGCCACACCATGGCGTTGTCGTCGGTGACCAGATAGCCGATGGAGTTGGTCGCCAGGCCGTGCGCCATGATCGGCGCCATGTGGGTGCCGTCTGGCGAGGTTGGACGCTGGTTTTCCGCGCCCAGCATATTCGGGATGGACGGGCCGTAGATGTCGGCATCGAGGATGCCCACTTTCGCCCCTTCCGCGGCCAGCGCCAGCGCCAGGTTCACGGCGGTGGACGATTTACCCACCCCGCCTTTGCCGGAGCTGACGGCAATAATATTCTTCACGCCGGTCACGCCCGGCTGGTTTTTCACGCGTTTCAGCGTGGCGATGCTGTGCGACAGCTTCCAGTCGATAGCTTTCGCCCCGGTCACCCGCAGCAGTTCAGCGCTGGTTTGCTCTTTTAATTCTTCAAAGGCGCTGTGCCAGACAAACGGCATCTGCAGTTCGATGTGCACGGTGTCGTCAAGCCAGGCGACGTGGTGCAGCGCTTTTAGCGTCGTTAAGTTGTGCTTCAGGGTGGGGTGCTGGAAGTTTGCCAGCGTGCCGGCCACCATCGCACGTAGACGTTCAGGTGATTTGGCCTGGGATTCTGAGTTCATCCCGACTCCTTTGTTGTTTTAACATGCTTTCAGTACGCCTAAGTCTACCACAGGTACGCTCAAGCATGTATGGCACACCCTCTACCCTTTTGGTAATATCAAAACCCCTTTTTTCAAACAGAAGAAGTAATACCCACTATGACTCAAGTCGCGAAGAAAATTCTGGTAACGTGCGCACTGCCGTACGCCAACGGCTCCATCCACCTCGGCCATATGCTGGAGCACATCCAGGCTGATGTCTGGGTCCGTTACCAGCGAATGCGCGGCCACGAGGTTAACTTCATCTGCGCGGACGATGCCCACGGCACGCCAATCATGCTGAAAGCGCAGCAGCTGGGCATTACCCCAGAGCAGATGATTGCCGAAATGAGTCAGGAGCATCAGACTGATTTTGCGGGCTTTAACATCAGCTACGACAACTACCACTCGACGCACAGCGACGAGAACCGCGAGCTGTCCGAGCTGATTTATGGTCGCCTGAAAGAGAACGGTTTTATTAAAAACCGCACCATCTCTCAGCTGTACGATCCGGAAAAAGGCATGTTCCTGCCGGACCGTTTCGTGAAAGGCACCTGCCCGAAATGTAAATCACCGGATCAGTACGGCGATAACTGCGAAGTGTGCGGCGCGACCTACAGCCCAACCGAGCTTATCGAGCCGAA
This sequence comes from Kluyvera ascorbata, assembly GCA_016939855.1. Lineage (GTDB taxonomy): Bacteria > Pseudomonadota > Gammaproteobacteria > Enterobacterales > Enterobacteriaceae > Kluyvera > Kluyvera ascorbata_C. The sequence goes on along the minus strand of CP070603.1, from coordinate 1,832,184 downwards.
ATCCGTGGTATCTGGCGCGACCCCGGTGATGCGCGAGTCTGAGCACTTCTTCTTTGACCTGCCGTCCTTCAGCGAAATGCTGCAGGCGTGGACCCGCAGCGGCGCGCTGCAGGAGCAGGTCGCGAACAAAATGCAGGAATGGTTTGAATCCGGCCTGCAGCAGTGGGATATCTCCCGCGATGCGCCGTACTTCGGCTTTGAAATCCCGAACGCACCGGGCAAATACTTCTACGTCTGGCTGGATGCGCCAATCGGCTACATGGGCTCCTTCAAGAACCTGTGCGACAAACGCGGCGACACCACCAGTTTCGATGAATACTGGAAGAAAGACTCTACCGCCGAGCTGTATCACTTTATCGGTAAAGATATCGTCTACTTCCACAGCCTGTTCTGGCCTGCGATGCTGGAAGGCAGCAACTTCCGCAAGCCGACCAACCTGTTCGTCCACGGCTACGTGACGGTGAACGGCGCGAAGATGTCCAAATCTCGCGGCACCTTCATTAAAGCCAGCACCTGGCTCAAGCACTTCGATGCCGACAGCCTGCGTTACTACTACACCGCGAAGCTCTCTTCCCGTATCGACGATATCGACCTGAACCTGGAAGATTTCATCCAGCGCGTCAACGCCGACATCGTGAACAAAGTGGTGAACCTGGCTTCCCGTAACGCCGGCTTTATCGCTAAGCGTTTCGACGGCGTGCTGTCCGCTGAACTGGCTGATCCTGAGCTGTACAAAACCTTCACCGACGCTGCCGCCAGTATTGGCGAAGCGTGGGAAAGCCGTGAATTCGGCAAAGCCATCCGCGAAATCATGGCGCTGGCCGACGTGGCTAACCGCTACGTTGACGAACAGGCGCCGTGGGTTGTGGCGAAACAGGAAGGCCGCGACGCCGACCTGCAGGCTATCTGCACCATGGGTCTGAACATGTTCCGCGTGCTGATGACCTGGCTGAAGCCGGTTCTGCCGGAGCTGGCTGCACGTACCGAAGCGTTCCTCAACACCGAGCTGAGCTGGGATGCTATCAACGCGCCGCTGGTGGGTCATAAGATCAACACCTTCAAGGCGCTGTATAACCGTATTGAAATGAAACAGGTGGAAGCGCTGGTGGAAGCCTCTAAAGAAGAAGTGAAAGCAGCCGCTGCTCCGGTTACCGGCCCGCTGGCGGATGACCCAATCCAGGAAACCATCACCTTTGACGATTTCGCCAAAATTGACCTGCGCGTGGCGCTGATTGAAAACGCCGAGTTCGTGGAAGGCTCTGACAAGCTACTGCGCCTGACGCTGGATCTCGGCGGCGAGAAACGTAACGTCTTCTCCGGCATCCGTTCTGCTTACCCGGTTCCGCAGCCGCTGATTGGCCGTCTGACCGTGATGGTAGCCAACCTGGCTCCGCGTAAAATGCGCTTCGGCATCTCGGAAGGGATGGTGATGGCGGCAGGCCCTGGCGGGAAAGATATCTTCCTGTTAAGCCCGGATGACGGTGCGAAACCAGGACAGCAGGTGAAATAATCTGCATAAAAAAAACGCTGCTTCGGCAGCGTTTTTTATTTGT
>CP070603.1:1826816-1830587 GCA_016939855.1 Kluyvera ascorbata | reverse complement strand
CTGATAATTACTTCGCCGCGTGCTCGCGAATCGCCAGGCCGCGCAGGAAATAACGCAGGAACTGGTCGCCACATTCGCGGAAGTTTTTGTGGTCAGGCGCACGCATCATGGCGGTGATTTCCGGCATAGAGACGCGGAACTGCTGCTGAGTCAGGATAGCCAGAATATCGTCGGTTTTCAGCGCAAACGCGATACGCAGCTTTTTCAGCATGATGTTGTTGTTGATACGACGTTCCACCGCCAGCGCCGGAGCAGACTCGTCGCGACCGCGCTTTTCGTAAATCAGGCCGTTCAGGAAGCACGACAGCATAATGTCCGGGCAACGCACGAAGCCTTCCTCATCCTCTTTGCGCAGCCACGGCGCCAGTTGTTCAACGCTGACTTCGGCTTCGCCCAGCGCGAAAACACGCACCAGATCGTTATTGTTCATTTTCAGGATGTAGCGGACGCTGCGTAAAATATCGTTACTGACCATAGTGCCTTCGACGGTGGTAATGAAAAAATGATGGCTGATTCTACACGAATTATAGCCCCAACGCCTCTTTCAGCGTCTTCAAATAGCGTCGGCTGACCGGCACGGTCAGCCCGTTACGCAGCAGCAACTCCGCCTGGCCATTATCCTCCAGACGAATTTCCTTCAGGTGCGCCATGTTCACCAGATACTGGCGATGACAGCGAATCAGCGGCGTGCGGCTTTCCAGCGTACGCAGCGTCAGCTCGGTAAAGCCCTCTTTGCCCTCTCCGCTGGTAACGTAAACACCGCTCATCCGGCTGCTGACAAAGGCCACGTCGTCCATCTGCAACAGATAGATTCGGCTGTGCCCGGTACAGGGAATAAATTTCAGCGCCTGCTGGTTTTCGCTCAGCACCGACATATCCTGCGCTGCCCGCTCCTGACGCAGGCGCATCAGCGTCTTTTCCAGCCTTTTTTCTTCGATCGGCTTGAGCAGATAGTCAAACGCGTGCTCCTCAAACGCCTTGACCGCGTACTCGTCGAAAGCGGTCAGAAAGACGATGTAGGGGCGATGCTCCGGGTCAAGCATGCCCACCATCTCAAGCCCGCTGATGCGCGGCATCTGGATATCCAGAAACAGCACATCCGGGCGCAGCTTATGCACCGCACCAATGGCTTCCACCGCGTTAGCGCACTCGCCGACGATGTTCACATCCTCGTGCGTTTGCAGCAGAACGCGCAGGTTCTCCCGCGCCAGCGGCTCATCATCGACAATCAACACGTTAATCATGCACTTTCCTCCAGAGGTAACCGCAGAGTGACGCGGGTAAAACGGTCCGGTTCACAGGCGACGGCAATCCCGCATTCGTCGCCAAAACGCATCCGCAGACGCTTATCCACCAGGCTCATGCCCAGACCGCTGGACTGGGCGCCAGGCTGATACAGCCCGGCGTTATCTTCAATATCCAGCACCAGATGCCGGTCCTGCTGGCTAGCGCGCAGCGTGATCTCGCCAACCTCCATCAACTGCGAAGTACCGTGCTTAATGGCGTTTTCGACAATCGGCTGGAGGGTAAACGCCGGAAGCTGCTGGTGCGCCAGCGCGTCCGGAATATCCAGATGCACCTGTAGCCGCGACTGAAAGCGCGCCTTCTCAATTTGCAGATAGGCGTTCACGTGCTCAATCTCGTCAGCCAGGGTCACAATCTCCGACGGGCGTTTGAGGTTTTTACGGAAAAAGGTCGACAGATACTGCACCAGTTGGCTCGCCTGTTCGCTGTCGCGGCGAATCACCGCTTTCAGGGTATTAAGCGCATTAAACAGGAAGTGTGGGTTTACCTGGGCGTGCAGCAGTTTAATCTCCGACTGGGTCAGCAGCGCCTTCTGCCGCTCGTACTGCCCGGCAAGGATCTGCGCCGACAGCAGTTGGGCAATCCCCTCGCCTAACGTACGGTTGATCGAACTGAACAGGCGGTTTTTAGCTTCGTACAGCTTGATGGTGCCAATCACCCGCTGGTTTTCACCGCGCAGCGGGATAACCAGCGTCGAGCCAAGCTTGCAGTTGGGGTGAATTGAGCAGCGGTACGGCACTTCGTTGCCGTCGGCGTAGACCACTTCGCCGGTCTCAATGGTTTTTTGCGTGTAGCGAGAGGAGATGGGCTTGCCGGGCAGATGGTGGTCTTCACCGATACCGGTAAATGCCAGCAGCTTCTCGCGGTCGGTGATGGCGACCGCGCCAATATCCAGCTCCTGAATCAGGACCTGCGCCACCTTCATGCTATTCTCTTCGTTAAAGCCCTGACGCAGAATACCTTCCGTCGACGCCGCCAGCTTCAGGGCGGTGGCGGAGAATGCCGAGGTGTACTTTTCAAACATCGCCCGCTTATCGAGCAGAATACGCATAAACAGCGCCGCACCCACGGTATTGGTCACCATCATCGGCGCTGCGATGCTCTGTACCAGATGCAGCGCGTCTTCAAACGGGCGGGCGATCAGCAGAATAATCAGCATCTGCACCAGTTCCGCCACCAGGGTGATGGCCCCTGCCGTCCACGGGCTGAAGACTTTATCCGGGCGACCGCGGCGAATCAGCAGGCTGTGCACCAGCCCGCCGAGCAGCCCCTCAACGATGGTTGAAATCATGCAGCTCAACGCGGTCATGCCGCCCATCGAATAACGGTGCAGACCGCCGGTCAGCCCGACCAGTCCTCCCACCACCGGGCCGCCCAGCAGCCCGCCCATCACCGCGCCAATCGCGCGCGTGTTGGCAATGGAGTCTTCAATATGCAGACCAAAATAGGTGCCGAGAATACAGAAAATAGAAAACGTGACGTAGCAGAGCAGCTTGTGCGGCAGGCGCACGGTGACCTGCATCAGCGGAATGAAGAGACGCGTCTTGCTCATTAACCAGGCAATAACCAGGAAAACACACATCTGCTGAAGCAGCAGCAACACCAGATTAAACTCGTACATACCACGTCACCACAACAGAAATAAAACTGCGTAACATACACATAGTCGGCATAACTTTCTTTGAAACCTGGCAATAAAAGTGCAAAAAATGCTACCGATCACATTTTATCCCTCTCATTYGCCGCGGGAGTGGATAAAAAACAACCAGAACAGGCCGAGGCAGCAATCCCCGTCTAAAGTTAAAGGGGATATCGCATGCCGGAGGAAAAGATGGCGCTTTACACGATTGGCGAAGTCGCACAACTCTGTGATATTAACCCGGTAACGCTTCGCGCCTGGCAGCGGCGGTATGCCCTCCTGAAGCCGCAGCGTACCGACGGCGGCCACCGCCTGTTTAATGATGACGATATCGATCGCATCCGCGAAATTCAGCGCTGGATAGAAAACGGCGTGCAGGTAAGCAAAGTCAAAGGCCTGCTCAGTGAGCAGCGGGACGGCTGGCACGAACAGCAAGAAAAAGTGCTGAACTATCTGCGTAGCGGTCACCTGCACCCGCTGCGCCTGTGGGTGAAAGAGCTGCGCCGCAGCTACAGCGCCCGCACGCTGGTCGACTGCCTGTTTAATCCGCTGCGCCAGCGTCTGCAAAGCGCGCAGTTTGCGTTACAAACGCTGCTGGGCCTGCTTGACGGGGTATTGATTAACGACATCGCGCTCAATTTAGCCTCCGGCCGCCGCAAGTCAGGGCCGCACGCGCTGGTCATCGGCTGGAACGTCACCGACATGACGCGCCTGTGGCTTGAGGGATGGGTTGCCTGCGAGCAGGGCTGGCGCGTCGACGTGATGGCCCATTCACTCACCCACGTTCAGCCGGAGCTGTTCCCCGGTCAAACGCTGCTTGTCTGGTG
>CP070603.1:1821507-1826774 GCA_016939855.1 Kluyvera ascorbata | reverse complement strand
CTGGCAGGAGGAGGGAATCGCCTTCCCGCTCCCCGTAAATTAATCGTTCGTTAACAGACAAGCTTCGCGGTATAATCTTTTGGTTAACAAAAGGAGTACACCATGAAGTCAAGCAAACTCGCCGCAATCATCATTTTTGGGCTGATGGCTATCAGCGGGATTGGCGGTGTCATGCTCGCGGGATATTCGTTTATTGTGCGCGGCGGTGTCGGCTGAGCCGTAAACTCAGCCGCTCAAAGGCGCGGTCGACGATAATCGCCGCCAGCGCCACCAGAATGGCACCCTGCACCACATAAGCCGTATTAAATCCGCTCAGGCCAATGATAATTGGCGTGCCCAGCGTATTTGCCCCGACCGTTGAGGCAATCGTCGCTGTGCCGATATTAACGATAACCGACGTGCGAATCCCCGCGACGATAACCGGTGCCGCTAACGGTAGCTCAACCTGACGCAACCGCTGCCAGCCCGACATCCCCATCCCTTGCGCCACGCTTAATGCGCTCTCAGAAACCGCCGACAGCCCGGCTAACGTGCCCTGTAATACCGGCAGAATGCCGTACAGTATCAGCGCAATAATTGCCGGTTTTTCGCCAAACCCCATCACCGGAACGGCCATCGCCAGCACGGCGACCGGGGGAAAAGTTTGCCCCATCGCAGCTAACGTCTCGACCAATGGCCGAAACTCGCTGCCCGCCGGGCGCGTCACCAGCACACCGGCGCTGACGCCAATCACTATCGCCGTCAGGCTCGAAACACCCACCAGCCAGGCATGCGCCAGCGTCAGCGAGAGAAACCCGGCCTGCTGATAGAGCGGACGCGGCTGTTCAGGGAACAGCACATGAAACAGCGGCTCGCTGTAAGGCAGGCCGACGAGCAGCCCGACAAACAGCGCCAGCAGCCACAGCAGCGGATCACGAAGCAGGCGCATCGCTCAACTCCTCGCGCAGCAAGTCGGCAAAATGCAGCGTACCGCAGACCCGCCCTGCGGCATCCGCCACCGGTAACACGGTGCGCCGCTGTGCCATAAAACCGGAAAGCGCATCGCGCAACGATGCGACGGCGGTAATCGCCTCCCCTTCGGCGCGCTCACCATGGCGCATATAGTCCGCCACCTGACGCAGTGACAGCAGCCGCACGCCGAGTTCACTACGGCCGAAAAAGGTACGGACAAATTCGCTGCCCGGCTGGCTGAGCATTTGCAGCGGCGTGCCCTGCTGTACCACCTCGCCGCCGTCCATCAGAATCAGGTTATCCGCCAGGCGCAGTGCTTCGTCTATATCATGAGTCACTAGCACGATGGTTCGCCCCAGCAGCTGATGAATACGGCGCATCTCTTGTTGCAGCGCCCCGCGGGTAACCGGGTCCAGCGCGCCGAAGGGTTCATCCATCAGCAACACTTCCGGGTCGCCCGCCAGCGCCCGCGCCACGCCAACGCGCTGCTGCTGGCCGCCGGAGAGCTGATGCGGGAAACGCGCCCGTAGCGCCGGTTCCAGACCCAGTAACGCCATCAGCTCGTCAATTCGCGCATCCACCTTCGCCTGCGGCCATTTCAACAGCTGCGGCACGGTGGCGATGTTTTGTGCCACCGTCCAGTGTGGGAACAGGCCAATGGACTGAATGGCATAGCCCATGCGCCGACGCAGGGCGAGCAGCGGCTGCTCGCGTATATCCTGCCCGGCAAAACGGATGCTCCCGCTATCGGGCTCCACCAGCCGGTTAATCATTTTGAGCGTGGTTGATTTCCCCGAACCGGAGGTGCCAATCAGCACCGAAAACGCCCCTTCTTCCAGCCGCAGCGTGAGATTTTTCACCGCCGGATGCTGGCCGAACGATTTATTGACCGCGGAAAACTCAATCATCGGTCTCTCCTTTCAGTAAGGTGCCCGCCAGGCTAAACAGCGCATCCGCGATAACCGCCAGTGCGATCACCGGGATCACGCCAAGCAGCACCAGATCCAGCGCGCTGCTGAGCAGCCCCTGGAATACCAGTGCGCCAAAGCCGCCCGCGCCTATCAGCGCCGCGACTACCGCCATGCCGACCGTTTGTACCGTCACCACCCGCAGGCTGCGCAGCAGCACCGGCAGCGCCAGCGGTAGCTGCACGCGCAAAAACGTTTGAGCGCGGCTCATCCCCATCGCCGCCGCGCTTTCCAGCACCTGGGTGGAAACCTGCTGCATCCCCGCCACCACGCCACGAACGATAGGCAGCAGCGCGTAGAGCACCAGCGCAATCAGCGCCGGAGCCAGTCCGGTTCCCGCCACGCCGAAATTCGCCAGCCACGGGAAACGCTGCACCAGCCCGGCAAGTGGCGCAATCAGCAGGCCAAACAGCGCCACCGAGGGGATGGTCTGAATAATATTGAGGACGGTAAACACGCTCGACTGCCGCCCGGGCCGCCGCCAGCACCACATGCCAATAGGCACCCCGATCAGCAGCGACGGTACCAGCGTGCCCCACAGCAGCAGTAAATGTTGGCTGAGCGCGTCGTTAAAGGTCTCTTGTCGGTTGGCGTACTCCTTCATCAACGACAGACCATCCAGCGCCCCGCTCCACAGCAGCCAGCAGGGGAGCAACCAAAGTTGAACGTTCAGCAGCCAGCGCCATAATGCCCGCGAAGTTAGACGACGGATGGCCTCGCTGCATATCAGCAGCATCAGCAGTAAGCCTAGCCATAGCCCGCTTCCCTGCGAGGTGCGCGCCAGTGGGCTACTGTTCTGCGCCAACTGCTGCGCGGCCTCGCCGCTCGCCCACAGCGCAAGCGCAAAGCTGGCTTCGGCAAGCAGCAGAATCAACAGACTCGGCAGCCGACCAGGCAGCCAGCAAAGCAGTAAAAACAGCGCGGGAATGAGCAGCAGAATAAGCGGAGGAAAGGCCCAGATTTGCCATAACCAAAGGCCTTCGCCCGAGACCAGACGGTTCGGGGCGAAATTGACGAACGGCAGCGCGGCGGCGGCCAGCATAAGAACCGCCAGCAGCGCCACCACGCGATGAGTACAGCGAGGCATGCGATTAACCGATTACTTCGCCCACCCTTTTTGCTTCAGGTATTCCGCCGCCACGGTTTTGGCGTCCAGCCCTTCGACCGCAATCTTCGCGTTCAGCGCTTGCAGGGTCTTTTCATCGAGGCTCGCGAACACCGGCTTCAGCCAGTCGTCCAGTTGCGGATAGGCTTTCAGCACCGCTTCACGCACTACCGGGGTCGGCGCGTAAATCGGCTGCACCCCTTTCGGGTCGCTCAGCGTCTGTAGCCCCAGCGCCGCTACCGGGCCGTCAGTGCCGTAGGCCATCGCCGCGTTCACGCCGGAGGTTTGCTGCGCCGCCGCTTTGATGGTGACGGCGGTATCACCGCCCGCCAGCGACAGCAGTTGATCCTGATTGAGCTTAAAGTCATAGGCTTTTTCAAACGCCGGCAATGCATCCGGGCGTTCGATAAATTCCGCAGAGGCCGCCAGCTTAAACGTGCCGCCTTTTTTCAGATAGCCGCTCAGGTCGGCCAGCGAAGTGAGTTTGTTTTGTTCCGCCAGGTCTTTGCGCACCGCAATGGTCCAGGTGTTATTCGCCGGTGCGGGGGTCAGCCAAATCAGATGATTTTTCTCAGCATCGAGCTTTTTCACCTTCTCGTAGCCCGCCGCCGCGTTTTTCCATGCCGAGTCGGTTTCATCTTTGAAGAAGAACGCGCCGTTGCCGGTGTACTCCGGGTAGATATCCAGCGCGCCGGAGGTTATCGCCCCGCGCACGACGGGCGTCGTACCGAGCTGAACCTTATTCACCGTTTTGACGCCGTGGCTTTCCAGCACCTGCAGGATAATATTGCCGAGCAGCGCCCCTTCCGTATCAATTTTTGACCCGACTTTTATCGGTTCAGCCGCCTGCAACGGCAGCGCAACTGCCGCCGCCAGTACCAGTGATGCCGTCCATCCCCTTGAAATCGCCATACGCTTTCCTCTTATTTTTGCGCAAGATAAAACAGGCGCTTAAGCAAAAAGCGTAGACGAAATTTCAGCAATCACCCCTTTTTTGGGAGAGTTAACGGAATTGTCAGCAAACTGGCGGCGAAGTACAGCAGCGCAATCACCCACAGCGTGCCCTCGACGCCCAGCGGATTCACGCACAGCGTCACGATAAACGGCCCAACAAAGTTACTCAGACCCGAGCCAAGATTCAGACAAGAGATCGCCGCGCCTTTATTTTCCGGCAGCAGCGAAGGAATCAACGCGCTCAGCGGCCCGAACGCGCCAAGGCCAATGGCATAAATCGCCAGCGCGATTACCATCGCCACGCTGCTATGACCAAACAGTACTGGTGCATAGCACACCGCCAGCGCCGACGCGCCGCAGAGCGTACCGGCAAACCAGACCACGGTATTACGCCAGCCGATGGTATCGCCCAGCCAGCCGAAGAAGTAGTTGGCGAAGATATTCACCACGTTCACCAGGCCCCAGATGGTCAGCCACTCTTCAATGCTGAAGCCAAAGCGCGGCAGGTAAACCGGCATCAGGATAACCAGCGAAAATTTGCCGATGTCGTTGATGGTTTTGACCACTACCGCTAGGCGCATTTTCGGTTCGCGCACCAGCACGATTATCCCTTCCGCCAGCGCCTGCCCTACCGCGCCGTCCTGCTGCCACTGCGGTTTGTCGCGATTGAGAATGAGCGCGCAGCCGCAGCCCGCCAGCACGAAAATAAAGCCTGAGAGCAAGGTGGTGGTTTCACCCAGACGTGGGATCATAAAGCCGGAGAACCACGGCCCGACGATGGTCATGCCGACGCCGAAGGCAATCCAGAACCAGGAGACGGCGCGGCCAAGAATTCGGCTTTCGCAGCGCTGGTTGATCCACACCAGAAACGAGTAGGCAAACAGCGGGTAGGCCATGCCGCGCACCGCGTAGCTCACCATCATCAGCGGATAGTTGCCCTCCGGCAGCGCGACGAAAATAAACGGTACCGAGCCGATAAAATAGAGCAGCGTCGCCAGCCACATCAGGCGACGAATGCCGAGTACGCCCGCGCCAATCCCGGAGAACCACGAGATGGCCGCTACGCACAGGCCAAAGACCGATGACAGCAGGCTGATATGTACCGCATCAAGCCCGCGCTGTTGCAGCAGCGAGGCCAGCCAGCTCTGTTCGATAGTTGCCCCGGTAATAAACAGGAAGACGCCGACGAATCCCCACGCCAGCTCGCGTGGCAGGCCGAGGCGCGCCCAGATACCCTGTTGAATATATAAACTTTGATCGGTCATTTCTATTATCCAAAAAAACGTCCC
>CP070603.1:1818227-1821424 GCA_016939855.1 Kluyvera ascorbata | reverse complement strand
GCGTTTTTCAACTGCGCTAACTGATGCTGTTTGGCTTTCAGCAGGCTGCGGTTAACGTGGCCGACGGTGTTATCCCCCCAACAGTGGTCGTACGGCATCCCGGTCAGGCTTTCGATAACCTCTTTGGTTTCTGCCGTGACGGTCGCTTTGCTGCCACCTTGTTTCAGGCGCGCCACTTCGTCGTTCAGTACCGCATGGGTGCGGCTGTTTACTTTGAACTGGAAGGCCGACCAGATACCCCACAGGGTCAGGAGAACCGGCAGAATAATCATGATGGCGAGGATCATGTTGATAGCCGACTGCGGTTGGCTGGTGTGGCCGGTGATAAAGCCGGACATTTGCAGCGCCACGCCAACGAGGAAGATAGAGAACGCCTGGGAGGCTTTACGCAGCAGGCTCATAAAGCCCGCGAAGATCCCCTCACGACGGTTACAGGTCAGAATCTCATCCACATCCGCCACGAAGGTGTAGTTATTCCATGGAATGGAATAGATGCCGCCACGTGCCAAACCAGCAACGCCCGCCGCCAGATAGAGCATCGCCATACTGGTCGAGCCGTAGAGATAGGTCACCGCGAACAGGGCAAACGCCACCAGCGCCATCAGCGCCTGAGTCGCAAACGCGCGGGACGGCGAGTAGCGCAGGGTCAGCCAGGTGGCGACACCGACGCCGAAGAACTGCAACCCATTGATGACGCTCAGCAGGTTACTGGCTACGACGGAAGAGGTCGCCAGCGCAAAGACCACGAAATAGGTAAAGACGGAGTTGAAGATATCCTGTGCCACTGAACCGCCCAGGTACATCCCCAGGTGCGAACGGAAGGTTTTGATTTTCAGGGTGGAGATAAAATCATAATAGATATCAAACAGGCGCTTAGCGAACGGCAGCTTCTCTTCGGTCTCAACGCTGCGCTCGCTCTGCTCAATCTCTTCTAACGAACGTTCCCAGGTACCGAAGTACACGAAGAACAGCACCACCATAAAGGCAACGGTGAAAATCGCCCCGGCGTAGAAGAAGGAAATAGCGGAATCAGATCCAAAGTAGGCCAGCAGGCGACCCGGCAGGAACGCGGCGGTGAAGCCTGCGAACTGGGCGATGTACATACGGGCGCTGGTCAGCTTAGAGCGTTTGGTAAAGTCATTGGTCATCTCGGCCGACAGCGTGTCGTACGGGATCAAGATCATGGAGTAGACGATTTCAAACAGGATATAGACCAGCAGGTACATCCAATAGTTGAAGCCCTGTACCCACAGCAGGCTGTAGACCGCCACCAGTGGAATACTCAGCAGCAGGAAGAAACGGCGACGGCCAAAGCGGCGACCGAGGCGCGTTTTGTGGAAGTTATCGGAGATGTAGCCCATGCACGGACACATGATCACATCGACAATACGCGCCACGGCGAACAGCGACCCCGCTTCAATCGGCGTCAGGCCGCAGAAGGTGGTCAGGAAGAACAGCAGCCAGGCGCTTACCAGAGTAAAAGCACCGGAACCGATAACATCGGCCAGGCCGTAACAGATATAGTTGTGGAGTTTTATCTCCCGCACTTTTTTTATCATTTTCCATCCCCTTGAACATAACGGGACGGCGAGGCCGCAAGCCGCGCCGTCGTCAAAAAGCATCAGGCGTCGGCGTTTTCCTGCACGATGGCGTGCTCACTCCAGCCCTGCGGCAGCGGCTGTGGGCGGCGAATACGCAGGTCGTTGAGGGTCAGATCTCTCACCCCGTTGGCGTACAGCCCAGGCAGGCCGCCCGGATAGGCATCTACGCCCCAGGCGCGGCCGGTTTGTGGATTCACGCGGTAGGCGTTGTCGAGCCCCATCCCGGTTGGGCTTGCCGGGTTACACGGCGGGCGAATGTCGTAGCAGCCCTGCTCATCGGATGGGCCGGTAAGCTGCTGTAATGAGAGCCCATTGAAGGTGATATGGCGGATATCGCCCGGCGTTTCCGCGTGCAGGTTGATGGCCCCTTCGCTCACCCCAGAAAGCTGGCTGAAGATAATGTCCTCAACCCTTCCCGGCTGTACCTGCGGGTCGCGGTGGCGCACGGAGATAAACACCGGGTCAGCTTTACCCCAGTGGCATGGGTGCCCGTGACGGCAGTCGAACAGGATGTTGCTGAAGATCATTTGGCTGAACTGACCGCCGTCGCGAGAGACAAGGCCAATGCCGCGGTTGGACTCGAAGATTGAGCAGTTATGCACCGCGATATGGCTGATGTCGGCGAAGGTTTCGGTGCCAATTTTGATGGCGCAGCTTTTTGAGCGGATCAGGCAGTTGCTCACCACCACGTGGCGCGTTGGCTGCTGGAGCCCTTCCGGTTTGCGGGTGGTTTTCACGCAGATACCGTCATCGGCGGCGCTAAAGTAGCTGTCGCTGATGTGCACGTACTGGCAGCTATCAATATCCAGCGCATCGGTGTTGGAGAGCGCCAGATCGTTATCAATGGTTAAGTTCTGGATAAACACCTGGTTGCAGCTCACCAGATGTGCCGTCCACATTGGCGAGTCGCTAATGGTGATATCGCGAACGCGCACCTGCTGACAACCTTCCAGCACCAGCATACGCGGGCGCATGGTTTTCGGCTGGCGGTAGCCCTGGGCATCGGCGCGCTGTGAGAACCAGGCGCTGGCCCCGCCCGCCAGGCAGCCTTCGCCGCTGAGCGTGATGTGGTGAGCGTTGCGCGCATAAATCAGCGCCATGCGGGACAGTTCGGCGACGGTTTGCGTCAGTTCAGCCGGATAGTCTTCGGCGTTTGGGCTTGCCAGCAGGCGCGCACCCGCTTCAAGGTGCAGGGTAAAGTTTGACGGCAGGACCAGCGTGCCGGTCATCCAGTCGCCTGGAGAGACCACCAGCGTGCCGCCACCGGCGCGGTCGATTTCATCAATCAACTGCTGAAGCTGCACGGTAAGCGGGACGTTGCCGCTGCGGTCGAGAGCGGTGTTATGCAATGAAATCTTCATGTGGCTACCTGCGAATGTTGAGATAGCTGCATTTAACGCGCTTGCGCCGATTCTCTCGCCGGGCAGATACGGGCTTTTTTACGTATTAGTGAATGGCATCACGCCTGTTATGGCCCCCGGTCATCGCTTTTGAGCAAGCGCACAAAATGGCGAGGCGGTGGGGTTTGATGGGTGACGAGGGTCACATATTGGTGGCGTTTGGCGGGAGAAAAGCGGTGGTTTGGCGCAGATAGGG
>CP070603.1:1810723-1818153 GCA_016939855.1 Kluyvera ascorbata | reverse complement strand
CCGTGCCGGATGGCGGCTACGCCTTATCCGGCCTACCTGGTACGTTGTAGGCCTGATAAGCGCAGCGCCATCAGGCTTNNTCTTACAGCAGCTCGAACGCGCCCTGCTTCACGCGTGCCGAATCCACGCCGATAAAGACGTTAAACTTGCCCGGCTCCGCCGCGTATTTCATCTGCTGGTTCCAGAACTTCAGCGCGTTAACGTCAATCGGGAAGCTGACGGTCTGGGTTTCACCCGGCTTGAGGGTCACTTTCTCAAATCCTTTCAGCTGCTTAACCGGACGGCTCGTCGAAGCGGTCACATCCTGCAAATACATCTGGATAACCGTTGCGCCTTCACGCTTGCCGGTGTTGGTCACCTGCACGCTGGCGGTCACGCTGCCGTCCGCTTTCATGGTTGGCGCAGACAGCTTCACGTCCGAAACCGAGAAGGTGGTGTAACTCAGGCCATAGCCAAACGGATACAGCGGGCCATTCGCTTCATCGAAGTAGCGCGAGGTGTATTTGTTCGGCTTGTCGGCATTGTACGGGCGACCGGTATTCAGGTGGCTGTAGTACTGCGGGATCTGCCCCACGGAGCGCGGGAAGGACATCGGCAGCTTACCGGACGGGTTGTAGTCGCCAAACAGCACGTCGGCGATGGCGTTACCGCCTTCGGTACCGGCGAACCAGGTTTCCAGAATGGCGTCAGCCTGCTGATCTTCTTTCACCAGCGTCAGCGGACGGCCGTTCATCAGCACTAAGACCAGCGGCTTACCGGTGGCTTTCAGCGCGGCAATCAGATCCTGCTGGCTTTTTGGAATGGACAGTTCGGTACGGCTGGAGGCTTCGTGCGCCATGCCCTGCGCTTCGCCGACCACGGCAACGACCACATCGGACTGTTTCGCCGCGGTGACCGCTTCATCAATCATCGCCTGCGGCGAGCGCGGGTCAACCTTCACCGCCTCTTCGTACAGGTTCAGGAAGTCGACGATACCTTTGTCATTCGTGACGTTAGCGCCTTTGGCATAAACCACTTTGCCTTCGTTGCCCATCACGTTCTTAATGCCGGTCAGTACGGTGACCGACTGCGCGGCAACGCCTGCGGCAGACCAACTGCCCATCACATCGCGTTGGCTATCCGCCAGCGGGCCGACGACGGCAACGGTGGCATTTTTCTTCAGCGGCAGGGTTTCCAGACGGTTTTTCAGCAGTACCAGGCTCTGACGAGCGACGTCACGCGCTTCGGCGCGGTGCAGACGGCTTTCAGCGTTGGTGTCCTGCGGATCAGAATCTTTCGGCCCTAAGTGGCTATACGGGTCGTTAAACAGCCCCATGTCATATTTGACATTCAGCACGTGACGGGTGGCATCGTCGAGTTCCGCCATCGTCACCTTGCCAGACTTGATCAGCCCCGGCAGGTATTTGCTGTAGAACTCGTCGCTCATACTCATGTCGATGCCGGCTTTCAGCGCCACGCGCACCGCATCTTCCGGGTCAGAAGCCACGCCGTGTTTAATCAGCTCTTTGATGGCCCCGTGGTCGGAAACGGTGATACCTTTAAAGCCCCACTGCTTACGCAGCACGTCTTTCATCAGCCAGGCATCGGCGGTAGCCGGGGTGCCGTTCAGCGAGTTCAGGCCGATCATCACCGCGCCGCTGCCCGCATCCAGCCCCGCTTTGTACGGCGGCATATAGTCGTTGAACAAGCGCTGTGGACTCATGTCGACGGTGTTGTACTCTTTCCCGCCTTCAACCGCGCCGTAGGCGGCGAAGTGCTTCACGCTGGTCATCACCGAGTAGCGATCCGCCGGGCTTTTGCCCTGCATCGCTTCGACCATGGTTTCACCCATGATGGAAGTTAACCAGGTATCTTCGCCAAAGCCCTCGGAGGCACGGCCCCAGCGTGGGTCGCGGGACACGTCAACCATCGGCGCCCAGGTCATGTTCAGACCGTCGTCCGCCGCCTCATAGGCCGAAATACGGCCCACGGTTTTCACCGCGTCGAGGTTGAAGGTGGAAGCCAGCCCTAAGCTAATCGGGAAGACGGTACGCTGACCGTGTACCACGTCATAGGCAAAGAACAGCGGAATTTTCAGGCGGCTCAGCGACATCACCTGATCCTGCATGGCGCGGATATCCTGGCGGGTAACGGTGTTAAAAATCGCCCCCACCTGCCCTTCTTTGATCATGTCGCGGATGGCTTCTTTCGGGTTGTCCGGCCCGACGCTAATCAGACGGAGCTGACCGATTTTTTCATCGACCGTCATCTTCTTGAGCAGACCGGTCACAAAAGCGTCACGCGCCTGAGGTGTGAGGGGGTGATTGCCGAACAGATCCTCCGCCAGAGCGGGTTGCAGCGCCAGGCTCACGGCGACGCCAACAGAAAGTAGCCATTTCATATTCTTGTAATCTCTTTATTCCATGCCGGGTAGCGCGGCGAGAGTCGATGAAAAAACGCAGTTTGCCATAAACTTAAAGGACGGCGGTAAAGAAAGCCAAGGTTATTCTCTGATTTTTAGAAACATTCACTCACCAAATGATCATACAAAGCGCTATTCTTAGAAACGACAAAATTGTCTCGCCACAAGGAGTGGAGAATGTCTTCTCAAACCACAACTGATAATAATGCGCTGATTAACGAACTCTCCCGCCTGGTTGGTCACGCCCACCTGCTGACCGACCCCGCTAAAACCGCTCGCTATCGCAAAGGCTTCCGTTCTGGCCACGGCGACGCGCTGGCCGTGGTCTTCCCCGGCTCCCTGCTTGAGCTGTGGCGCGTGCTGAACGCCTGCGTCAACGCCGATAAAATTATTCTGATGCAGGCCGCTAACACCGGTCTGACCGAAGGTTCAACCCCAAGCGGTAACGACTACGACCGCGATATCGTCATTATCAGCACCCTGCGTCTCGATAAGCTGCACCTGCTGGATAACGGCGAGCAGGTACTGGCATGGCCGGGCACCACGCTCTATTCATTGGAAAAAGCGCTGAAGCCCTTTGGCCGTGAGCCTCACTCGGTGATTGGTTCTTCCTGTATCGGCGCGTCGGTGATTGGCGGTATCTGCAACAACTCCGGCGGCTCGCTGGTGCAACGCGGCCCGGCCTATACCGAAATGTCGCTGTTTGCGCGCATTGATGAACAGGGCAAGCTGACGCTGGTTAACCATCTGGGCATTGACCTTGGCGAGAGCCCGGAGCAGATCCTCAGCAAGCTCGACGACGAGCGCGTCAAAGACAGCGACGTGCGACACGATGGTCGCCACGCCCATGACTATGACTACGTGAATCGCGTGCGCGACGTGAATGCCGATACGCCAGCGCGCTACAACGCCGACCCGGAACGTCTGTTTGAATCTTCCGGCTGCGCGGGCAAGCTGGCGGTGTTTGCGGTACGCCTCGACACCTTCCCGGCGGAAAAACGCCAGCAGGTGTTCTACATTGGCACCAACCAGCCTGACGTGCTGACCGAAATTCGCCGCCATATTCTGGCCGAGTTCAAAAACCTGCCGGTAGCGGGCGAGTATATGCACCGCGATATCTACGATATTGCCGAGCAGTACGGCAAAGACACCTTCCTGATGATCGACAAGCTCGGCACCGACAAAATGCCGTTCTTCTTCACCCTGAAGGGCCGTGCCGACGCCATGCTGGAAAAAGTGTCGCTGTTCAAGCCGCACTTCACCGATCGCTTTATGCAAAAGCTGGGGCACGCTTTCCCGGCGCATCTGCCGGAACGCATGAAAACCTGGCGCGATAAATACGAGCATCACCTGCTGTTGAAA
Source organism: Kluyvera ascorbata (assembly GCA_016939855.1). GTDB lineage: Bacteria > Pseudomonadota > Gammaproteobacteria > Enterobacterales > Enterobacteriaceae > Kluyvera > Kluyvera ascorbata_C. The sequence continues at coordinate 1,814,390 of CP070603.1, read as the reverse complement.
ATGGCCGGCGACGGCATTGATGAAGCGCAGGCGTGGCTAAGTGAATACTTTAAAGACGCGGAAGGTGACTTCTTCGTCTGTACGCCGGAAGAAGGCAGCAAAGCGTTCCTGCACCGCTTCGCGGCGGCGGGCGCGGCTATCCGCTATCAGGCGGTTCACGCCGATGAGGTGGAGGATATTCTGGCGTTGGATATCGCGCTGCGCCGTAACGATACCGAGTGGTTCGAGCATCTGCCGGCGGAGATCGACAGCAAGCTGGTGCATAAGCTCTATTACGGGCACTTTATGTGTTACGTTTTCCACCAGGATTATATCGTGAAGAAAGGGGTCGATCCGCACGACGTCAAAGAGCAGATGCTGGCCCTGCTGCGTGAACGCGGCGCACAGTACCCGGCAGAGCATAACGTCGGGCACCTGTATGAAGCGGATGAGAACCTGAAGCGCCATTATCGCGAAAACGATCCGACCAACAGCATGAACCCGGGGATCGGAAAAACCAGCAAGCTCAAGTATTGGGGCGAAAAGACCGACGTGTAATACAACGTTGGTNNGTTTCCCGGCGTCGGCGTAAACGCCTCGGCCGGGCTACATTCGAATTGTAGCCCGGCCGAGCGCAGCGACGCCGGGAGTGCTCCGNNNACCATAAGGAATACAATGATGTCTACGCTTGATGTCACCCGCGACGGCGATGTTGAAATCCGTAACGCGCAGGCTGACGATGTACAAGCCATTGCCGCGCTGTATGCCTGGCACGTTCTTAATGGCCGCGCCTCGTTTGAAGAGGTGCCGCCATCTATTGATGAAATGCAGCAGCGGATGCGCAATATTCAGGAGAAAGGCCTGCCGTGGCTAGTGGCGCTCTATCGCGGTGAAGTCGTTGGCTACTGCTATGCGAATCACTATCGCCCTCGCCCGGCCTATCGTTATACCCTCGAAGAGTCTATCTACGTCGACACCACCATGACGGCGCACGGTATCGGCAGCAAACTGTTATCGGCGTTGATTGCCATTTGCGAGCAAGGGCCGTGGCGGCAACTGCTGGCGGTGATTGGCGACGGCAATAACAATACCGGGTCGCTGCGCCTGCATAAAAAGCACGGTTTCGAGGTGGTGGGTCAACTGCGTAGCGTGGGCTACAAGATGGGTGACTGGCGGGATACGGTAATCATGCAGCGTCCACTCAACGACGGTGACTGGACGCTGCCGGAATAATTAATCGTCCTGGGTGGTTTGCCCGCTTCTCTGGGCTCTGGCGATATCGCCTTCCACCTGGGCTTCCTTCTGCTTTTTATAGCTCAGCGCTGCCGCAGGCACCGGCATCACCTTCCCGGTTTCAACCCACGTACGCAGACGGCTGGCGTCGGCAAAGTGGGTATATTTGCCGAATGCATCCATCACCACCATCGACACCGGACGTTTGTTCATCACGGTGCGCATCACCAGGCAGTGACCCGCGGCGTTGGTAAAGCCGGTTTTGGTCAACTGAATGCTCCAGTTATCGCGATACACCAGATGGTTAGTATTGCGGAACGGCAGCGTATAGGCCGGATGGGCGAAAGTCGCGGTATCTTCTTTGGTGGTGCTGAGCTGGCCAATCAGCGGGTACTGTTTGGTAGCAATCAGCAGCTTCGTCAGGTCGCGCGCGGTCGAGACGTTATGAATCGACAGCCCGGTTGGCTCAACGTAGCGGGTGTTGGTCATCCCCAGCGATTTTGCCTTGGCGTTCATCGCACGGATAAACGCGTCATAGCCGCCCGGATAGTGGTGAGCCAGGCTCGCCGCCGCGCGGTTTTCTGAAGACATCAGCGCCAGTAGCAACATATTTTTACGGCTAATCTGGCTGTTCAGGCGTACGCGGGAGTAAATCCCTTTCATCTCTGGCGTGTGGCTGATATCCACAGTCAGGATCTCATCCAGCGGTAAATGCGCGTCCAGCACCACCATCGCCGTCATCAGCTTGGTGATAGAGGCCATCGGGCGCACCAGATCCGGCTGGTTGGCGTAAATAACTTTGTTCGTTTCAAGATCGACAATCATCGCGCTACCGGAAGCAATTTCCGGCTGCGAGGCTACGGCGGTCACGGCCGTTTTTGCACTCGCCTGAGGCGCAAAAGGCACAGCCAGCACAAGGGCAAGGCTGAGCAGGGAAACGCGAAATTTCTGCATGGTGAGTATTCTGGCGGTTATTTATGCACATTATGATAGACAACCGCCTCGTACCTAAGGGGTACGAAGCGGAATAGCCCATCATAGCGCGGAGTACGCGGCATCTACCAGAAAAGAATAGTGAATAAATGCTGCATTGCTGACGCAATCCACATTCACATCAGCAATGCATTCAGCGGGTTAAAACAGCCTGTACCCGTAGCCCCATAGCACCACGGTTAACGCCAGCAGCACTTCCAGCACCAGCACCCCAATCGCCAGAGTGGAACTGGCGAAACTCAGCCCCTCTTCCCGGTTAATATTGAGGAAGGTAGGAATGCCGACGTAGAGCAGGTACCCGGTGTAGAACAACGCCACCGTCCCTACCAGCGCGCACAGCCACACCAGCGGATAGAGCGCCACAATACCGCTCAGGAAGATAGGCGTCGCCACGTAACCGGCAAACACCATACAGCGCTTGAGTGAAGGACGCTGTGGATAGTGGCGCGCCATCCACCAGATAACCCGCCCCATCACCGCGACGCCCGCCAGCATCAGCGCATAAAAGAGCACGGCAAGCCCAAGACCGGTCATCAGCGATAGCCGGACCACGGTGCCTTCACCAAAATTCCAGCCAAGCTGGGTGGTACCGATAAACGCGCACACCACCGGAATGGCCGCCATCACCAGCACATGATGCATATAGTGGTGAGAGACAGTTTCATTCTCACTGCGAATAACATGCATCTCTTTATCAGGGTGGGAGAAGAGTCCCCATACATGGTTCATAACGCCTCCTCAGCACGGCTTCGTACCACGTTGTACTAAGTATAATTCACATGAATAGATTGTTTTATGTACAACGCAAAAAATAGACGCAACCGCACTTCTTGCGTGAGGGTGTATGATTAAAGGATTGATGCAGTAAGGAGTGAGTGTTTGCATGGATATCAATAACCTGATTTCCCACTATGGTTACGCCGCATTGATCATCGGCAGTATGGCGGAGGGCGAGACCATTACCCTGCTCGGCGGGGTGGTGGCACATCAGGGTCTGTTAAAATTTCCGCTGGTGGTTATTTCTGTGGCGCTGGGCGGCATGATTGGCGACCAGTTGCTTTACCTGCTTGGTCGGCGGTTTGGTGGGCGGCTGCTTAAGCGCTTTTCACGCCATCAGGCGCGCATTCGTAAGGCGCAGCGGCTGATTAAAAGCCGTCCCTATCTGTTCGTGATTGGCACCCGTTTTATGTATGGCTTCAGGGTCATTGGGCCGTTGTTGATTGGCGCCAGCGGGCTGCCGCCGAAGATCTTCCTGCCGCTGAATATTCTGGGAGCGTTAATCTGGGCGCTGCTGTTCACCACGCTCGGGTACCTGGGCGGAGAAGCCATTGGCCCATGGCTGCACCATCTGGATAAGCATCTGAAGCATCTCATCTGGCTGGCGCTGGTCGTTGTGCTCGTAGTTGCCGTTCGCTGGTGGATGAAACATCGGGAAGCCAAAAAACCGCAGGAATAAACACGG
>CP070603.1:1809947-1810092 GCA_016939855.1 Kluyvera ascorbata | reverse complement strand
GTATACTCATGGCGCAGGTCGACGGTTACCGCATGTGCGGACGCGCTGGCGAAAGCCAGCATCCCAAAGGTTATTAATTTTTTCACGCAATCGTCCTCTGTTGTTATCGTTGACAAAAACGGTGAGGAACTGGCTTTAATATTGA
>CP070603.1:1805505-1809633 GCA_016939855.1 Kluyvera ascorbata | reverse complement strand
CTGAGGTCAGCTGAATGCTGGCATCCAGCCACTGGCCGTGCAGGCGTAACGCGTTCGCGCGCTCCTGCAGAGCAGGCAGCTTCGCGAGGCTAACTTTAAAGCCTGGAATGATTCCGGCATTCATCCGCGCCTGCGCCAGCGCGACCACACGCTGCGCGTCCTTCTCAACCTGCTGTTGCTGCTGGTTTTTCTCCATCAACGTTTCAACCTGGCTTGCGGTTTTAGCCACCTGGTTTACCGCATCCACCACCGCTTTGTTATATTTTGCGATGGAAAGATTATTCTGCGCGTTGGCGATATCCAGGTTGGCGTTCAGACGGCCACTGTCGAAGATAGGCAGCGTCAGCCCCGCGGTCACGCCCATCTGGTTGGCGGAACTACGGAACAAGTCGCTTAAGTGCAGCGCATCCTGTTGCAGGAAAGCCATCAGGTTAATGTCCGGATAAAACGCCGCTTTCGCGGCGTCGATTTCACTCAGCGACGCTTCAATGTACCAGTGCGCTTCCTGTAGATCCGGGCGACGCGCCAGCAGGTCATAGCCTAAGCGAGCCGGCATTTGAGTGGCGACGGCAGGCAAATCCACTTTACGTAAATTCAACGACTGACTCTGGCTGTTGGTCAGCGCCATCAGACGCGCTTCAATCTCTTTCATGTTGCCCGCAACGTCGGCCAGCTGCTGGTCGGTTTTGCTGACGTTAATATCGTTTTCTGCCCCTTCGGCGGAGTCAGTCAGCCCGTGCTGATAAAGCTCGGTATCCACGGTCACGATATTATTCTGTTCGCTTTTCACCTGCTCTAACACGCTGTGAATCGCCGCTTCGGTTTGCCACTGCCAGTACAGGCGCGCCACGCTGCTGGAGAGCAGTTCCTGAGTTTGCGCCCGCTCGGCGACCTGCGCCTTCACTTCACCAATACGCGCCTTCACCTGCGCCCGGTTTTTACCCCACAGGTCGAGATCCCATCCGGCTGTCAGGCCAAAGGTTCCGTTGGTATACCAAGGGCCGGTGTTGCCGTCCGTATCGGTCGCAAAGGGCCCCATCAGGCCTTCTGAGGACATTTTCTGACGCTCAAGATTGCCGCCGAAATCGACTTCCGGGCCCAGCGAAGACTGCGACATCCGCGCCTGCGCTTCGGCAAGTTTGATGCGCTGGTCAGCAATCTGCATATCCGGCGCGTTCGCCAGCGCACGGCTAATTAAGCTATTGAGCTGCGCGTCGTGGTAATCCTGCCACCAGTTACTCTGCGGCCAGCCGTTTTGCAACGCCGCAGGGAGTTCCGTTGAAACATTTGAGGCCGGAACCTGCTGTTTAACAGGACTACCAATATCATGCGAAGGTGCACAGCCAGCCAGCGCGATGAGCAGGGGTAAACCAGACAGCACGCTTTTTTTCAGAGTTAAGTTCATTTGAGAGGTCAGGTTACAAAAGTAGGAGGGTCATATTAATTTAAATGAATTAAATCCTTTTAGTAAAGCGTGTGGGAACATAATTTGACATACTTAGTGACAGTTAAAAATCATTAAATTTCATGGAGTAGAAATGAGTCAGAACATCTATGACAACCCTGATTTCTTCGCCGGTTATGCCACGCTCGACCGTTCGGTTAAAGGGCTCGACGGTGCGCCTGAATGGGCCACCATTGTGCAAATGATGCCCGCGCTGGCAGGCCAGCGGGTGGTGGATCTTGGCTGCGGCTACGGCTGGTTTTGCCGGTGGGCGCGCGACCAGGGTGCGGCACAGATTACGGGTCTGGATCTCTCCAGTCGGATGCTGGAACGCGCACAGGAAATGACCGACAGCGCGGAGATTGAATACCGCTGCGAGGATTTGCAAACCCTCACGCTTGCCGCCGATAGCTACGACATCGCGTACAGCTCGCTGGCGCTGCACTATCTACCCGATATCGCCCCGCTGCTCGCCTGCGTTTATCAGGCCCTGACGCCAGGCGGTACGCTGTTATTTTCCGCCGAGCATCCGATTTATACCGCCCCAATCAGGCAGGGTTGGCAAGAGGATGAACAGGGGCAGAAAAGCTGGCCGGTTAGCCATTATCAGCAGGAAGGCGAGCGTATCAGCAATTGGTTTGCCGACGGTGTTAAGAAGCAGCACCGGACGCTGGGCAGTTGGATTAACGCGCTGGTGGCCGCCGGGTTTGTCATTGAGTGCCTGAACGAATGGGGGCCAACGGCGGAGCAGATTGCCGCCAATCCGGCGCTGGATGAAGAGAAAGAACGGCCGATGATTTTTATTCTGCGCGCGCGTAAACCGACGTGAGTAGGGTGAGTGCCGGATGGCGGCTGCGCCTTATCCGGCCTACAGGTGAACGGTGGTGTCTGTAGGCCGGATAAGCAAAGCGCCATCCGGCAATTCACCGAGGCTTACGCTTTCAGGCTGGCGCCGCGAGTCGCAATCACCTCTTTATACCAGTCAAAGCTCTTCTTCTTGCTGCGCGCCAGCGTACCGGTGCCGTCGTCGTGGCAGTCAACGTAGATAAACCCGTAGCGCTTGGAGAGCTCCGCCTTCGAAGCGCTGACCAGGTCAATCGGCCCCCAACTGGTGAAGCCCATCAGTTCAACGCCGTCCTCAATTGCTTCCCGCGCCTGCACCAGATGGTCGTTCAGATAGCTGATACGGTAATCATCGTTGATGCTGCCGTCCGCTTCGACTTTGTCTTTCGCGCCCAGGCCRTTTTCSACAATRAACAGCGGCTTCTGATAGCGATCCCACAGCACGTTCAGCAGCGTACGCAGCCCCAGCGGGTCAATCTGCCAGCCCCACTCCGAGCTTTCCAGATGCGGGTTCGGCACCATATTAAGAATGTTGCCACGCGCTTTCTGGTTCAGCGCTTCGTCGGCAGTCACACAGCCGGTCATATAGTAACTAAACGAAATAAAATCGACGGTCGACTTCAACGCTTCACGGTCGGCATCGGTTATCTCCAGCGCAAAACCGTTGTCGCGGAAATAGCGCAGCATATAGCCCGGGTAGGCCCCGCGCGCCTGGACGTCACCGAAGAACTGCCAGCCGCGGTTCTCTTGCAAAGTTTTGAACACGTCGTCCGGCTTGCAGCTTAGCGGGTACATCAGGCCGCCCAGCAGCATATTGCCAATTTTCCCTTCTGGCACAATCTCATGGCAGGCTTTCACCGCCAACGCGCTCGCCACCAGCTGATGGTGAATAGCCTGATAAACCTCAGCTTTGCTGCTGTCGCCCGGCAGGCCCACGCCGGTCATCGGCGCGTGCAGCGACATGTTGATTTCGTTAAAGGTCAGCCACAGCTTGACCTTGCCTTTGTAGCGCTCAAACACCGTGCGGGCATAGCGCTCGAAGAAGCCAATCACCTTGCGATTACCCCAGCCGCCGTAGTTTTTCACCAGCGCCCACGGCATTTCATAGTGGGAGAGCGTGACCAGCGGCGTGATGTTGTGTTTGGCCATTTCATCAAACAGCTTGTCATAAAAAGCCAGCCCCGCTTCGTTTGGCTCAGCGTCGTCGCCGTTCGGGAAAATACGCGTCCAGGCAATGGATACGCGTAGACAGTTAAAGCCCATCTCGGCGAACAGAGAAATATCTTCTGGATAGCGATGATAAAAATCGATAGCGATATCTTTTAAGCCAGAATCGCCCGGGACGCGTTCAACCACCTCGCCAAAAACGCCCTGTGGCTGCACATCGGAAGTGGATAGTCCTTTACCATCTTCAAGATAGGCGCCTTCAATCTGGTTTGCGGCGGTCGCGCCGCCCCAATAAAACGTCTGCGGGAATGTTTTCATCTCTCTCTCCTGTGATTAACGCGTGACAGTCAACAGCGGCTGACCGGCGCTGACCGCGCTGGCGGCAACGATTTCCACTTCCGGATACTCGTCGCTGTTGCTGATAATAATCGGAGTCGCCAGGTCGTAACCGGCGTCCAGAATGGCCTGACGGTCGAAAGTAAGCAGCAGATCGCCCGCCTGCACCTTGTCGCCCTCTTTGACATGAGCGGTGAACGGCACGCCGTCCAGCTTGACGGTATCAATGCCTACGTGGATCAGCAGTTCAATGCCGCTGTCACTCTCCAGCCCAATGGCGTGCTTCGTTTGAAAAATCGACGCCACTTCGCCGTTAAAGGGCGCAATCACCTTACCTT
>CP070603.1:1805003-1805162 GCA_016939855.1 Kluyvera ascorbata | reverse complement strand
CACACAGCCAAAGATAAACGGACGCCGCAGCGGCAGCGTCAGGCCATAAATAGCCGGTTCAGTGATACCAAAAAGCCCGGCTGAAAACGCAGAGCCCGCCAGCACCTTCTGGCGCACATCGCGGGTGGCGAGGAAAATCCCCAGCACCGCCCCTACCTG
>CP070603.1:1804598-1804946 GCA_016939855.1 Kluyvera ascorbata | reverse complement strand
GTTGTTTATCATCAGCGGCACCAATCCCCAGTGCAGGCCGAAGATCACGCAGACCTGCCATAACCCGCCCAGCGCAGCCCCCGCCAGCCACGGCGCGACGACATAAATGGCCTGGTAGCCGTTCGCCAGCATCACGCTAAGCCAGGTGGCAACCGGCCCGATAACCAGAAACGTCAGCGGCACGACGATGGCAAGACAGATAGCCGGGGTAAAAAAGTTCTTCATCGCCGACGGCAGCAGTGCGTTACTGTGTCGTTCAATCCAGCAACTGACCCATGAGGCAAGAATAATGGGAATGACCGACGAACTGTAATTGATAAAGGTGACCGGTATACCGAGGAAATATTC
>CP070603.1:1800480-1804525 GCA_016939855.1 Kluyvera ascorbata | reverse complement strand
ACCATGGAAATAAACGGATTGCCGCCAAACTTTTTCCCGGCGGTATAGCCGAGGAACAGCGGGAAAAAGAAGAACAGCGAGTCGCTTGCCGCAAACCAGATTTTGTAGGTTGCCTGTTCGGTGTTCAGCCAGCCCAGCACGACCGCCAGCGCCAGCAGCCCTTTCAGTAGACCGGTGGCCGCCATCACGCCGATAAACGGGGCAAAAATACCGGAAACGATGTCGATTACCTGCCCCAGCACCGACGTTTTCTCACCTTTTGCAGCCACCGGCTCGCTGTCGTCGGTTATGCCAGCTTCATCACGCACCGCCAGCCAGACGTCGTGAACGTGGTTGCCAATCACCACCTGAAACTGGCCGCCGCTTTCCACCACCATGATGACGCCGGGGTTCGCCTTCAGCCCTTCGGCATCGGCTTTGCCGCTATCTTTGAGCTTAAAACGCAGTCGCGTTGCGCAGTGAACCAGACTCACTATATTCTCTTTGCCGCCGACGTGGCGGAGAATATCCTGCGCAAGTTCCTGATATTTCATACCAAATTCCTTGACTGAGTATATAAAAACAAAAAAACCCGAGAACGACGCCAGATGGCACCGCGCTCGGGTTTTGCCTGCATAATGCAGTAACAATCCCATTGTGGTTAGGGGATTAACTCCTCTCTTTTCTCACCCGTTCAATATGAATGGCGAGAAACATGATCTCTTCCGTCGTCAGCGACCGCTGATAACTTTTTTGCAAATGCGCCGCCACGGTTTCCGCACACTTCCACGCTTTCGCGTAGTTGTCTTTCACCGCGCTGTGCAGTTCAGCATCGTCATCTTCCACCACCGTTCGCGTCAGCATGCGCTGGGCGAAAAATTTCAGGTGGGTGACGAAGCGCTGGTAGCTTAACGACTCTTCGTTATACTCCAGCCGCAGTTGATACTTCACCAGTTGCAGGATTTCCTGCATTACCCGGGTGACGTGCATCACCTCCGGCATTTCACTGTTGAGCTGCGCCGTCACCAGATGCAGGGCGATAAACCCGGCTTCGTCTTCCGCCAGCGCCACGCCGAGGCGCTTTTCAATCAGCGCTCGCGCCTCTTGCCCCAACGCAAACTCTTTCGGATAGAGCCGTTTAATGTCCCACAGCAGCACATTGCGCAGCGCCACACCGTTTTTCTGCCGCTCAATGGCGAAGTGGCAGTGGTCAGTTAGCGTGATATAAACGCTCTCCTGCAGCTTGCCGAGCCGCTCGCGTGCCCGTTCAATAATCCGGTCACAGGTGGTCATCACCTCAAGCGGGATCTGACTGAGTAATTCACTTAAACGCCCTACCAGCTCATCGCTTTGCAGGGCAAAAATTTTCTCGATTTTCGTCTCATCCAATGAGTCGCCGACGCGTTTCTGAAAGGCTAGCCCTCGCCCCATCACCACCTGCTCACGCCAGTGTTCATCCAGAACCACCACCACATTATTATTAAGTACTTTGGCGATCTGCATTTATGAACCCCAGAAACAAAAAAACCTGACTTCTGACAGGAGCCAGAACATCAGGTTTTGCCTGCCGAAGCAGTAACAATCGAGACGAAGTATTTCATTTTCACTGCCGTCTGCTCAATGGAGCAGACGAAAAATTGTGATGCAGATCGGATACTTTATGCCTGCCAGTCGTTAATCGCCCGAGCAATCAGCTTTGATTCCTGCAGCGCGCGCACAGCGGTGAACAGTTCGGTGGCTTCAGCGTACTCTTTGCGCAGATAGCCCAACCACTGCTTGATACGCGCCACATGATACAGTCCGGTGTCGCCCTGCTTTTCCAGGTGGGTATATTTCTTCAGCAGATCCACCACCTGCGGCCACGGCAAACGAGGTTCGTTATATTTGATAACCCGGCTGAGGTTCGGCACGTTCAGCGCCCCGCGACCAATCATCACCGCGTCGCAGCCGGTGACGGCCATACAGGCCTGTGCACTGTCATAGTCCCAGATTTCGCCGTTGGCGATAACCGGAATGGAGAGCCGCTGGCGAATCTCGGCAATCGCCTGCCAGTTGATGCGCTCGGCCTTGTAGCCATCTTCTTTGGTGCGCCCGTGAACGGCAAGCTCGGTCGCCCCCGCCTGCTGCACCGCATCGGCGATTTCAAACTGACGCGCCCCGCTGTCCCATCCCAGACGCACTTTTACCGTAACCGGCAGGTGCGCAGGTACCGCTTCGCGCATCGCTTTCGCGCCCTGGTAGATGAGTTCGGGATCTTTCAGCAACGTCGCCCCGCCGCCGCTGCCGTTCACCGTTTTCGACGGGCAGCCGCAGTTGAGGTCGACGCCCCAGGAGCCAAGCTCCACCGCACGGGCAGCGTTTTCCGCCAGCCACTCGGGATATTGCCCCAGAAGCTGAATGCGCACGCGGGTACCGGAAGGCGTGCGGCTGTCGTTATGCAGCTCCGGACAAAGTTTCTGGAACGATTTTACCGGCAGCAGTTGATCCACCACGCGCAGAAATTCGGTGATGCACAGATCGTAATCATTCACTTCTGTCAGCAGCTCGCGCACGAGCGAGTCGAGCACGCCTTCCATCGGTGCCAGTAAAACACGCATATCGTTATCCGGAAAAAAAAGAGGCGCTATGGTAACGTCTTAGTATGCCGCTTTCCACTGCCAGTCAACACATCAGGAGGTGAATGATGAATTCAAGGGATATTAAGCTTAAGGTCGTCCAGCCGCCGCATGGATTCAGCGATGTGCCGCCGGTCACGCTGACCGACACCACCCTGCTCGAGCGTAAAACTACGCTACTCGAACGCATGCAGGAAGAACGCTTTGATGCGCTGGTGATTTACGCCGACAAAGAGCACGGTGGTAATTTTGAGTACCTCACCGGGTTTATTCCGCGCTTTGAAGAGGGGCTGCTGGTGCTGCATAAGTCCGGGCACGCTACCGCCATTCTCGGCAACGAAAACCTGAAGATGGCGGCCCATTCGCGCATTCCGGTGACGCTCAAGCACTGCCCGCTGTTCTCGCTGCCGAATCAGCCGATGGACAACGAGAAGCCGCTGGCGCAGCTGTTCAGCGAAACCGGGCTGAGCGCGATGTCCAAGGTCGGGCTGGTAGGCTGGAAGATGTTTACCGCCGCCGGAAGCGATAACGCGAAGCTGTTTGACCTGCCGTGGTTTATCGTCGAGGCGATAAAGCAGAGCACTCATGCCGATCTGGTCAACGCCGCGCACCTGTTTATTCGCGGTGATAAAGGGGCGAGAACGGTCAATAACGCCAACGAAATTGCCCATTACGAATACGGTGCCAACCTCGCCTCCCGCTGCATGCTGGCGGCGCTGGATTCCGTCGAACCGGGCGTTCGTGAGGTGGAACTGGGCGCGCTGCTGGCTGCCGAAGGCCAGGCACCGTCGGTGGTCACCATCGCCGCAAGCGGACAGCGTTTTGAGAAGGCCAACCTCTACCCTTCGTGGAAAAAGGTCGAACGCGGCCAGCCGCTGTCGATGACCACTGGGTTTAAAGGCGGGCTCTCCAGCCGCACCGGGTTTGTGATCGCCGAGGAGAGCGAGTTGCCGGAGAACCAGCGTGATTATCTCGACCGCGTGGTGAAGCCCTATTTCGGCGCGGTGGCGACGTGGCTTGAGAATATTAAGGTCGGGATGCCGGGCGGTGAGCTGTACGATTTAGTGGAGCGCGTACTGCCAAAAGCGCAGTACGGCTGGCATCTCAATCCGGGGCATTTGAGCGCCGATGAAGAGTGGATGTCATCGCCGGTCTATTCAGGCTCTGTCGAAACGCTGAAAAGCGGCATGGTGATGCAGATTGATATTATTCCGTCGGTGCCGGGATATACCGGAACCAGCGCGGAAGAGAGCGTGGCGCTGGCGGATGCGGCGCTGCAACAGCAGATAGCGCAGGCGTATCCGGCGTTGTGGGCGCGCATTGAGGCGCGACGGGCGTATATTCGCGGGACGTTGAATATTGCGTTGAGCGATGACGTGTTGCCGTTGTCGAACGCCGTGGGGTATTTGCGGCCGTTTATGCTGGCCAAAGATAAGGCGCTGGTGGGGTAG
>CP070603.1:1792108-1800406 GCA_016939855.1 Kluyvera ascorbata | reverse complement strand
TACCGCGGTTGCAGGCAGTTATCTTCTTTCCAGCCGTACAGCCACTCGATACCGCGATAGAACTCTTCCTGGGTTTTGCCTTTCCACAGCAGGTTACGCACCTGACGCTCGACCCCCGCCGCATGATACAGGCGGCCCATTTCGCGGGTGGACCAGACGATGCGCGCGGTACGCGGAATACGCACCGACTCATACAGCGCAAATGCGCTGGCGGCATCGCCGTCGCACTGGGTCAACGCTTTGCCAAGCGTCACCGCATCTTCCAGCGCCATGCACGCGCCCTGGGCCATATACTGTGCCACCGGGTGCGCGGAGTCGCCCACCAGCGTCATTCTGTCGTTGCCCCACTTCTCTACCGGCTCGCGGTCGGCGGTCGACCAGCGACGCCAGGAGGTCGGTTTGTCCAGCATCTGGCGCGGACGCGGGTGAATGCCTTTGAAGTACGACATCACCTCCTCTTTACTGCCGTCGCGCACGCCCCACTGCTCGGTTTCCCGGCTGTGGAAAGTCACCACCAGGTTGTACTGCTTACCGCCGCGCAGCGGATAGTGCACCAGGTGGCAGTGTGGGCCAGCCCACAGCACCGGCGCGTTGATGCGCAGGTCTTCCGGCATATCGTCGCGTTCCACCACCGCGCGATACACCACGTGACCCGTCACGCGCGGCGTATCGCCGAGTAGGCTCTGGCGCACCACGGATTTCACGCCGTCACAGCCAATCAGAATATCCGCCGTCCAGCTGTTGCCTTTGTCGTCAAACACGGTGACATCGTCGTCGGTCTGACGAATATCCACCACGTGGGTAGAGGTACGGTACTTCACGCCCGGGTGCTGCAACGCCGCTTCCCAGACGGTGGCATGAATATCGACGCGGTGGATAACCGCATATGGGCCGCCGAAGTGGTCACGGAACGCCTGCCCCGTTTCGATGTGAATCACCTCTTCGCCGTTAACCGCATCCATCATGGTGATGTGATCGGTAAAGACCGCACGCTGACGGGCGACTTCGCCCACGCCAAGGCTGTCGAGCGCGGAAAAGGCGTTCGGCCCAAGCTGGATCCCGGCGCCAATTTCGCCAATGTCGTGCGCCTGTTCCAGCAGCATCACCTGGATGCCCTGACGCGCCAGCGACAGCGCGGTGGCTGCGCCACCAATACCGCCGCCGACAATAATCGCACGCGTAACTTTAGCCATGATTCTTCTCCTTTTTCGACTACGCCGGTATCTTGTCCTGCTGGTTTTCAGGGGCCGCGGCGATAAACGCGGGCAGCGCCGTGCAGGCGTCAACCACGGCTTTGCAACGCGGGAAGCCGCTTAAATCGCAGCCCATCCGCTCGGCGTTGGCCCACTGCGGCACCAGGCAGCAGTCGGCAAGCGTCGGCGTATCACCGAAGCAAAATACCCCTGATTGGCTACGGCGCAGCAGTTGCTCTACCGCGCTCAGCCCCTGCTGGACCCAGTGGGCATACCAGCGTTTTTTCTCTTCTTCACTCACCTTCAGCTCGTCGCTGAGGTAGCGCAATACGCGCATATTGTTGATGGGGTGGATGTCGCAACTGATGGCGTACACCACTTCCAGCACGCGCATGCGCTGGGGATCGTTCGCCGGTAGCAGCGGCGTCTGCGGGAAATGTCTGTCCAGCCAGTCAATAATCGCCAGCGACTGCCCCAGTGATTCACCCTCGTCGGTGATAAGCGCAGGGACCAGCCCAACCGGGTTCAGGCGTCGGTACTCCAGCGCGTTCTGCTGGCCGATACGGATGTTGACCCCGACGGTCTGGTAGTCAATGCCCTTCAGCGCCATCGCAATGCGTACGCGGTAAGAGGCCGAACTATTAAAAAAACTGTACAGCTTCATCATTCACCTCAAACAATTTTGACCGCGATGGGCGTTAATCCTTCCACGTTACCGGTGATGGTTTCGCCCTTCACCACCGCGCCAACGCCTTCCGGCGTGCCGGTGAAGATCAGGTCGCCCGGCTGCAGTTCGAAGAAGCCAGACAGGTAGCTGATGGTTTCTTTCACATCCCAGATCAGGTGCTGAATATCACTGCGCTGGCGGTCTTTACCGTCAACCTGCAGCCAGATTGGCGCTTTGTCGAGTGACGGTGCATCGGCCACTTTGTGCAGCGGCGCAATCGGCGCAGACAGGTCAAAAGCTTTGCCGATTTCCCACGGGCGGCCCATCTGACGCATCTCCATCTGGCGGTCGCGGCGGGTCATATCCAGCCCGGTGGCATAGCCCCAGATGTACTCTTCGGCTTTCTCCAGCGGGATATCGCTGCCTTTTTTACCGATGGCGACCACCAGCTCAATTTCATAGTGATAATTGTCAGTCTGCGCCGGGTAGGCCAGGTTCAGGGTTTCGCCTGCGGCCACAGGTACCACGGCATCCGCCGGTTTGCAGAAGAAGAATGGCGGCTCGCGATCCGGGTCAAAGCCCATTTCACGGGCGTGGGCGGCATAGTTACGTCCCACGCAGTAAACGCGGCGCACCGGGAACTGCTCATCGCTGCCAACAACCGGTACGGCAACCGGCGCCTGAGGTTCGAATACGTATTTGCTCATCTTTCTTCTCCTGAATTAATAGCGCGCTTCGCGGAACAGACCCAGGGTTTCCTGGACGGGTCTATCCGAGAAGCTGAATAGCACGGTCTCTTCTGGCGTGTTAAAGGACACGCGGTGCCAGGTTGGCACGACAAAAATATCTTTCGCTTTAAAGCTGAAGGTCTGCTCGCCGATGGTCACCTCACCGCAGCCTTCCACCACGTGGTAGATGGTGCTGTCGGTGGTGCGCGCCTGACGCGACTGGAAGCCTTTCGGCAACAGTTGCAGGAACGCCCCCATTGACGGCATCGGGTAGCCCCCGGTCACCGGGTTGACGTAGCGCATCTTGTAGCCATCCCACTCGTCGGCATCGCCCATGCGCATCAGCTCATGCAGCGCTTCGCGGCTGCGGTCGTAGCGGTAATTGAAAATCGGCGATGAGTTACCCGCCTGGTGACGCAGCGGCAGCATGTTGGCGGCGTAGCGCGGCAGGTAGTCGCCCTCTTTACGGGTGACCGGCTGTTGTTCTTCCGGGTAATCTTCCGCGAAGCCGCAGCCGAGATAGTTCACCAGCGGCAGGTCAAGGCCGTCGAGCCAGATAACCGGTTCATCGCCCGGGTTACCGTGGTCGTGCCAGCGCCACTGCGGGGTGAGGATAAAGTCGCCGGGGCTCATCTGGGTACGCTCACCGTCAACGGCGGTGAACGCACCGTGGCCTTCCACCACAAAGCGCAGCGCCGACTGGTTATGGCGATGGCTCGGGGCGATTTCACCCGGCATGATGAGCTGCAGGCCCGCGTACAGCGACGAGGTAATCGATGACTGTCCGCGCAGGCCGGGGTTTTCCAGCACCAGCACGCGGCGAACCGCCTCTTTCGCGCCAATCAGCGTGCCGCTTTCCAGCAGCAGCGGGCGAATTTCCTGGTAGTTCCAGTAGGCCGGGGCGCAGTTGGCGTTCGGCGTTTTTGGCACCAGGTGATGCAACGATTCCCACAGCGGCGTCAGGTTTTGCCCGGAAATGTGCTGGTAGAACTGCTGGCGATCGTGTTTTACGTCCGAGGTCATTATTATTCTCCTTAACTTTTCACCGCGCCCATTACAGGCTGCGATTCGGGTACTCGGGATGATTGGCGTACCACCAGCGTCAGGAGCGTCAGCATGATGGCGCTAATGGCGGCCGGTACGGCAATCACAAAGAACAGGGTGTCGAATGAGAAGTTCATCGCCATCATCACGCCGCCGGAAATGGAGCCGACGATAGCGCCGCAGCGCCCAATGGCGTTTGACCAGCTCACGCCAGTGGCGCGGCTCTGGGTCGGGTAAAGCGTGGCGGTCAGTGCGTTAAGCCCCACCTGCGAGCCGCTGATGCCGATGCCGGTGCCGAAAATCGCCAGCGCCATCATCCACAGGCCGTTTTCACTCAGGCCAATCATCACAATGCACACCGCGCCCAGCGCATAGCTCACCGCCAGCACCCAGAACGGATTGAATTTGTCCATTAAGACGCCAAGCATCAGCGCGCCCAGCGTGCCGCCCACCTGGAACGCCGCCGTCACCCATGAGGCGTGTTGAAGATCGATACCGCGATGGTTGAGCAGGGTTGGCATCCAGCTTGAGAGTAAATAGATGATCAGCAGGCTCATAAAGAACACGACCCACAGCATCAGCGTGATGGTGAGCTGACGCCCGGTAAACAGCTGGCTGATACTGCCCTTTTTGGTCGCCGCCGGTTCATCGAGCCAGAACTCGGTATCGTCATAGCGTTCACCGGTCATGGCGCTGACGGTGCGGCGAATTTCCGCCTGCGGACGCTGACGGCGTACCAGCCAGCGTGGGGATTCAGGCAACGCGGCCAGCAGCGCGAAGAACAGCGCGATAGGCAGCACCCCGCCCAGCACCAGAATGCCGTGCCAGCCAATCACCCCCACCAACTGCGCGCTGACGATGCCGCCAAAGGCTGAGCCGAGCGTGAAACCGCAGAACATCAACGTCACCAGCGCGCCGCGACGGCGGGCCGGCAGGTATTCAGATGTCATGGTGATGGTGTTTGGCATTGCGCCGCCGAGGCCCAAGCCGGTTAAGAATCGCAGGATGATCAAGGCTTCAAGATTCGGAGAGAACGCCGACAGCAGACTGAAGAGGCCGAACAGTGCCACACACCATTCGATTACGCGCTTACGCCCGAGCCGGTCAGAAAGCGGGCCGCACAGCAGGGCACCGGCGGTTAACCCCAGCAGCCCTGCGCCAAACAGCGGCGCCAGGTCGCCTGCGGTCAACTGCCAGTGGTCACGAATGGCCGGGGCGATAAAGCCAATCGCGGCGGTATCAAAACCGTCCATCATCACCACCAGGAAACAGCAGATGATGACGCGCCACTGCATCTTGCCGATCGGAGCGACATCGATGAGTGCCTGTAGTTCACGTCGTTGCGTCATAGGGAGGGCCTCGGTATATGCAGGTTATCCACGTCGCCGTTCGCGCTTTCGCCAGAGCGGCTCAGAGTAAGATGTTTATTTTTTTGCTTTTATGTTGCTATCTTGTGATAAGTGAAATGAGTTGTACAATGGCATTTCATGCCCTTCCATAACCTGGAGGTTATATCTCATGGCTGACTGGACGCAGAAGCTGAAGCTCCACCATCTGAAAATGCTGGTCGCACTCGGCGAGCAGGGAAACCTGACTCAGGTCGCGAAGATGATGCATATCACCCAGCCCGCGCTCTCTAAGTGGTTAACCCAGTTTGAAGAGGAGCTGGGTCTCACGCTGTTTGAACGGCACAGTAAGGGGTTGCGCGTGTCGGAAGGCGGCAAACTGCTTCTCCAGCACGCCCAACGGCTGATCAACGATATCGAACGCTCGCAGTTCGAGATGGAGCGCTTTAAGCAGGGCGGTCTCGTGGGAAGCCTGAAAATTGGCTGCTCGCCGGTTGCCACCGACTGCGTCTCCCAGGCGATTTTCCCGCTGCTGGCCGAGATGCCGACGCTGCATCTGAATATTGAAGAGAAGGTGATGACACCGCTGCTGCATGATTTGCAGTCCGGTGTCGTGGACGTGGTAGTTGGGCGCATCGGCGGCCGGGCGCTGGAGCTGCCGCTGAACTACGAGGTGCTGTACACCGAGCCGGTCTGCTTCGTGGCGCGAACCGACCATCCCCTTGCCCACCGCAGCCGTCTGTCGTGGGAAGATCTGGCAGCATGGCGCTGGATAGTCTGGCCTAACGGCACACCGATTCGTCAAAGCATCGACAACGCGCTGGTGGAAAATGGCGTCATGCTGCCGGAAAACACCATTGAGTCGGCGTCGATGAACGTCAGCGTTAACCTGCTGCAAAGCAGCGACATGATTTCGATTCTGTCCCTGCGCCTGGCCGAGCGTTATCAAAATCAGGGCCAGCTCGCCATTCTGGCGCTGCCAAAGATTGAGCAGAAAGGCAGCGTCGGCGTATTCTGGCGCAAATCGAGCACGCCCTCCCTTGCGCTAAGCCGGTTTCTCCACTATTTGTCGCATCCGGTACAAATGGAGGGGTAACGCCGGGCAGATGCCTGATGTTCGCATTATCTATATCAGGTATGCTCAGAATTCATGATGTGATCGGTAGCACATTTCAGGGTTTAATTGTATGATGAATGCATTCCACCAAAGGTGAATCCCATGCTCAAATCGCTGAATTTAATCTGGCAATACCTGCGTGCATTCGTGCTGATTTACGCCTGTCTGTATGCCGGTATTTTTATTTCGTCGCTGCTGCCCATTACCATTCCCGGCAGCATTATCGGCATGCTTATTATGTTTGTGCTGCTGGCGCTGCAAATCCTGCCTGCGAAGTGGGTTAACCCCGGCTGCTACATCCTGATCCGCTATATGGCGCTGCTATTTGTGCCGATTGGCGTCGGCGTCATGCAGTACTTCTCGCTGCTGAGCGCACAGTTCGGCCCGGTGGTCGTCTCCTGCACCATCAGTACGTTAGTGGTGCTGGTGGTGGTGAGCTGGAGCTCTCACCTGGTTCACGGTGAGCGTAAAGTGGTTGGTCGTGATGGAGCGGATAAATAATGCTGCACTATATCTGGTGGTCTTTGCCGCTGACTTTGGTTGTCTTTTTTGCCGCCCGTAAGCTTGCCGCACGCTTTAAAATGCCGCTGCTCAACCCGCTGCTGGTGTCGATGGTGGTGATTATTCCGTTCCTGCTGCTGACCGATATTCCGTACGATCACTACTTTAAAGGCAGCGAAGTCCTGAACGACCTGTTGCAGCCAGCGGTTGTCGCCCTTGCTTTTCCGCTGTATGAACAGCTGCACCAGATCCGCGCGCGCTGGAAATCCATCATCACTATCTGCTTTATCGGCAGCGCGGTGGCGATGATCACCGGCACGTCGGTGGCATTGATGATGGGGGCTTCACCACAAATCGCCGCCTCTATTCTGCCAAAATCAGTGACCACGCCGATTGCGATGGCGGTCAGCGGCAGTATCGGCGGTATCCCGGCGATTAGCGCCGTGTGCGTGATTTACGTCGGTATTCTCGGTGCGGTGTTTGGTCATACCCTGCTGAACCTGATGCGGATTACCACCAAAGCTTCGCGCGGGCTGTCGATGGGCACCGCCTCACACGCCCTGGGCACCGCGCGCTGCGCTGAGATGGATTATCAGGAAGGGGCGTTTAGTTCGCTGGCGTTGGTTATCTGCGGCATCATGACCTCACTAATTGCGCCATTCCTATTCCCGGTTATTCTGTCGGTTGTGGGATAAAACGAGACAAATCACACATTTTTAATTGATGTTACACACGTTGCATTAACAATGAGATATTGATCACTAATTAGGGCCTCTGCGCCCCGTACACTACGATCCCATTACATTGTTATGAGGCACAACGCCATGCATCCACGTTTTCAATCTGCTTTTTCGCAACTGGCGGCAGATCTGCAGACCGCTATCGCTCCGCTGCTAGCCGATCCGCACTTCCCTGCTCTGCTAAGCGCCGAGCAGGTCTCTTCGCTTAAAACAGCGACGGGGCTGGACGAAGACGCGCTCGCTTTTGCGCTCCTGCCGCTGGCCGCTGCCTGTGCCCGTGCCGACCTGTCTCACTTTAACGTTGGCGCTATCGCCCGCGGCGTGAGCGGAACCTGGTACTTCGGTGGCAACATGGAGTTCCTCGGTGCGACCATGCAGCAGACCGTGCACGCGGAACAGAGCGCCATCAGCCACGCCTGGCTGCGCGGCGAAAAATCCCTGCAGGCCATCACCGTTAACTACACGCCGTGCGGCCACTGCCGTCAGTTTATGAATGAACTGAACAGCGGGCTGGCGCTGCGTATCAATCTGCCGGGTCGTCAGCCTCACACGCTGAAAGATTACCTGCCGGATGCGTTCGGGCCAAAAGACCTCGATATCAAAACCCTGCTGATGGACGCGCAGGATCATGGTTATCCGCTCGAAGGCGATGCGCTGGCACAGGCTGCAATTCAGGCCGCCAACCACAGTCATACCCCGTACAGTAAAGCCCCTTCCGGCGTGGCGCTGGAACTGCGCGACGGTACCATTTTCAGCGGCAGCTATGCGGAAAACGCCGCGTTTAACCCAACGCTGCCACCGCTGCAGGGTGCCCTGAACCTGCTGAGCCTGAACGGTTACGACTATCCGGATATCCAGCGCGCCATTCTGGCCGAACGCGCCGATGCGCCGCTGATTCAGTGGGATGCCACCGCCGCCACGCTGAAGGCGCTGGGCTGCCACAATATCGATCGCGTACTGTT
>CP070603.1:1791191-1792050 GCA_016939855.1 Kluyvera ascorbata | reverse complement strand
CCCTGTCCCGGCGGCGCTTCGCTTGGCCGGGCTACCAGACACCGGTTAAATTCCCCGCAATTAAACGATGGTTTCTTGCTCTTGCCCGACGGGTAAAGTAGCCTGATGTCTCCCTCGTCCACTATTGAGTCAAGTTCATGTTAAAGCGTGTGTTATACAGCCTGTTAGTCCTGTTCGGCCTGCTGCTGTTGACCGTGCTGGGTCTTGACCGGTGGATGAGCTGGAAAACATCCCCTTATATTTACGATGAGCTGCAGGATCTCCCCTACCGTCAGGTTGGCGTGGTGCTCGGCACCGCCAAGTACTACCGCACAGGCGTGATTAATCAGTATTATCGTTACCGCATTCAGGGCGCGCTCAACGCCTACAATAGCGGCAAGGTCAACTACCTGCTGCTGAGCGGCGATAACGCGCTGCAAAGCTATAACGAACCGATGACCATGCGTCGCGATCTGATCAAAGCAGGCGTCGAACCTGCCGATATCGTGCTCGACTACGCCGGTTTCCGTACGCTTGACTCCATCGTACGCACTCGTAAAGTGTTCGACACCAACGATTTCATCATCATCACCCAGCGCTTCCACTGCGAGCGCGCGCTGTTTATCGCCCTGCATATGGGGATTCAGGCGCAGTGCTACGCCGTACCGTCGCCGAAAGATATGTGGAGCGTCCGCCTGCGCGAGTTCGGCGCCCGCTTCGGCGCGCTGGCTGACCTCTATATCTTTAAGCGCGAGCCGCGTTTCTTAGGCCCGCTGATCCCAATTCCTGCCCAGCAGGAAGTACCAGCAGGCGCTCAGGGGTATCCGGCGGTGACGCCAGAGCAGCTGCTGGAGTTGCAGAAGAAGAAAGCAAACTAACC
>CP070603.1:1788494-1791041 GCA_016939855.1 Kluyvera ascorbata | reverse complement strand
CCCTCATCCGCTTAGCCTGCCGGTAGTTGTTTCACTTTATTTGCCTTAATTAAACTAATCGTTAAGGGAGCAATTATGTCACAACACGAATACCAGGATGAGCTGATTTCCCGCCTTTACGCCGCTATTGGCGATCAAAGAAGCCTCCCGCTGTCTGCTGTGCCACGACGCGCCGTGCAGCCAGTCTTGTCCGGCGGAAACCGACCCAGGCAAGTTCATTCGCTCACTCTATTTCCGCAACGTAAAAGGCGCAGCCGAAACCATTCGAGAAAATAATGCGTTAGGGGCGGTGTGTGCACGAGTGTGCCCAACGGAAAAGCTGTGCCAACAGGGCTGTTCCCGCTCGGGAATCGATACGCCGATTGATATCGGCCGCCTGCAGCGTTTTATTACCGACTTTGAGCAGCAAACGGCGATGCAGATTTACCAACCGGGCCGTAAGGATAAAGGCAAAGTGGCTATTGTTGGCGCGGGCCCTGCCGGATTACAGGCCAGCGTGACGCTCACCAATTTGGGCTATGACGTCACGCTATTCGAAAAAGCAGCTCAGCCGGGCGGCTGGTTGCGTCACGGCATTCCGGAGTTCCGCCTGCCGCAAAAGGTGCTGGATGCTGAAATTGCGCGTATCAGCGAAATGGGCGTGACAATTCGCTGCGGCTGCGAAGTCGGTAAAAACCTGACGCTCGCCGAGCTAAAAGCCGACTACCGCGCCGTACTGCTGACCGTTGGCATGTCCAAAGGCTCGACGCTGCCGCTATTTAACGACACCAGCCCGGTCGAAATTGCCGTCGACTTTCTCCAGCGCGCCCGTACCTTGGGCGGCGGTATCAGCGTACCGCAAAGCGCCCTGATTATCGGCGGCGGCGACGTGGCGATGGACGTTGCCAGCACGCTAAAAATTATCGGCTGCCCATCCGTCACCTGCGTCGCACGAGAAGAGTTGGCCGAATTCCCAGCAAGCGATAAAGAGTTCACCACTACCCAGGCGCTAGGCGTGTCGATTATTGATGGCTTTACGCCTGTCGCCGCCCAGGACAACAAGGTCACGTTCCAGCACGTTCGCCTGCCCGGCGAACTGACGCTGACGGCGGAACGTATTTACCTCGCCGTAGGTCAACGCGCCGAGCTGGACGCTTTTGCCGACATTCAGGTACAGCGCAACATCGTGGAAACACATGGCTATCAGACCAGTGACCCTGCGTTGTTCGCCGCGGGCGATATCGTCAAGGGAGACAAAACCGTGGTCTACGCCGTGAAGACCGGGAAAGAAGCCGCTCAGGCCATTCATCACTATTTAGAGGAGGTATGAACATGTTAACTAAAGATCTGTCGGTCACCTTCTGCGGCGTCAAATTCCCCAACCCGTTCTGCCTCTCGTCTTCACCGGTGGGCAACTGCTACGACATGTGCGCCAAGGCCTATGACAGCGGCTGGGGCGGTATTGTGTTTAAAACTATCGGCTTCTTTATTGCCAACGAAGTCTCGCCGCGCTTCGATCATCTGACCAAAGAAGACACCGGGTTTATCGGTTTTAAAAACATGGAGCAGATTGCCGAGCACCCGCTGGCAGAAAACCTGGCGGCGATCAGCCAATTGAAGCAGGATTATCCCGATAAGGTATTGATCGCCTCGATCATGGGCGAAAATGAGCAGCAGTGGCAGAGTCTGGCGAAGCTCGTCGAGAAAGCCGGCGCCGACATGATTGAGTGCAACTTCTCCTGCCCGCAGATGACCTCTCACGCGATGGGCAGCGACGTCGGGCAAAGCCCGGAACTGGTAGAGAAATACTGCCAGGCAGTGAAACGGGGCTCTTCTCTGCCGATGCTGGCCAAAATGACGCCGAACATCGGTGATATGTGCGAAGTGGCACTGGCGGCTAAACGCGGCGGTGCCGACGGTATTGCGACCATCAACACCGTTAAATCCATTACCAATATCGACCTCAACCGTAAAATCGGTATGCCGGTGGTCAACGGCAAATCCAGCGTATCTGGCTATTCCGGTAAAGCCGTGAAGCCGATTGCCCTGCGCTTCATCCAACAGTTGCGCACCCATCCCGAACTGAAGGATTTCCCAATCAGCGGGATCGGCGGGATTGAAACTTGGGAAGACGCCGCCGAGTTTTTACTGCTGGGCGCGGCGACGTTGCAGGTCACGACCGGCATTATGCAGTACGGCTATCGTATCGTCGAAGATATGATAAGCGGCCTTTCCCACTACCTTAACGATCAGGGCTTCCATTCGCTTGATGAGATGATTGGCCTAGCCAATCACAACATCGTGCCGGCCGAAGACCTCGACCGTAGCTACATCGTCTATCCGCATATTCATCAGGAAAATTGCGTCGGCTGCGGCCGCTGCTATATCTCCTGCTACGACGCCGGACATCAGGCGATGGAGTGGAACGAAGAAACTCGTACGCCGCACTGCGATACCGAGAAATGCGTCGGCTGTCTGCTCTGCGGACACGTCTGCCCGGTGGCCTGCATTAGCCTTGGGGAGATAGCCTTCAAACCGGGTGAAAAAGCGCACGCGGTGGTGCTTTAA
>CP070603.1:1746625-1788418 GCA_016939855.1 Kluyvera ascorbata | reverse complement strand
TTATTTCTTACGTGCGTATTTCAGGGAGTCCAGCGCCACGGCGAAGATAATGATCCCGCCCTTGATGATGTACTGCCAGTATGGATTCACGCCGATATAGGTCAGGCCGTAGTTGATAACGGTGAAGATAATCACACCGGTCACCACGCCCAGCACGGTACCTACGCCGCCGCTGAATGACACCCCACCGACCACGCAGGCAGCAATCGCATCCAGTTCATACATAAAGCCGAGGTTGTTGGTTGCCGAGCCGATACGCCCCGCTTCCAGCATCCCGCCGAAGGCATAGAACACGCCGGACAGCGCATAAATCACCAGCAGGTTCAGCGCCACGTTAACACCGGAAACTTTCGCCGCTTCCGGGTTACCGCCGATAGCGAAGATATTTTTACCAAAGCGAGTCTTGTTCCACAGTACCCAGACAAAGCCCACGGCAATCAGCGCATAGAAGGTAATATACGACAGGCGGAAACTGCCCAGCGCGATAAACCCTTGCGTGAACGTCGAGAAGCCGCTATCGAAGCCAGAAATCGGCGATGCGCCCACGAAGTCGTAGTACAGAGAGTTGATACCGTAGACGATAATCATCGTACCCAACGTGGTGATAAATGGCGTCACGTTCAGGTAAGCAATGATAATCCCGTTAATCAGACCAATCACCGCGCCAATGGCACAGACAATAATCATCACCACGAAGATTGGCATGGTCGCCATCTCCGGGAATACCTTGTTGGCGTTCTCCATCGACTGCAACAGCGTCGCTGCAATGACCGCCGCGAGGCCAACCTGGCGACCTGCCGACAGGTCGGTACCCTGGGTCACAATCAGCCCGGCAACGCCGAGGGCGATAATAATACGTACGGAAGACTGGGTCAGGATGTTACTGAGGTTCAACAAACTTAAGAAAGTTGGGTCCTGGATAATAATAATGGCCAGCAGAACCAAAAGAACAACGTAAATACCGCCATCTTTCAGATAAGTGAGAAAGCTTTTTTTATTTAACGCACTCATGTCGAGCCCCTGAAATTAAAGGTGCAATGACGCAAGACGGAGAATTTCGTTTTGCGTTGCGGTTTTCGTTTCAACAATCCCAGCAACCAGGCCATTACTCATGACAAGGATGCGGTCAGTAATACCCAGTAGTTCTGGCATTTCTGAAGAAATAATAATGATCCCTTTATCTTTCTTCGCCAGTTCGGCGATTAATTGATAAATTTCAAATTTTGCACCTACGTCGATACCACGGGTTGGTTCATCCAGCATCAATATTTCAGGCTGGGTTAACAGCCAGCGTCCAATAATGACCTTTTGCTGGTTACCACCGGATAACGAACCAATTTGTGTGTGATGTCCAGGCGTCTTCACACGCATAGAGTCGATAACCCATTGGGTGTCGCTCTTCATGCGAGAGTTATCCAGCAGACCCACTTTATTTTTATAGCTCTTGATATTAGAAATTAATGAGTTAAATCCAATATCAAGGTAGGCGTAAATACCGGTTGAGCGACGCTCTTCGGTCACCAACGCAAAGCCGTTATTAATCGCTTCGTTGGCGCTATGGTTATTAATTTTCTTACCATGCAGGGTAATGGTGCCGCCCGATTTTTCGCGCACGCCAAACAGCGTTTCCACGATATCGGTACGCTTGGCGCCCACCAGCCCAGCGATGCCGAGGATTTCCCCTTTGCGCAGTTGGAACGAGACGTCACGAATCGACGGCTGACGCAGGGACGTCAGGTGCTGCACGTCGAGGATAACCTCGCCCGGTTCGTTCTGGCGGTCCGGGAAACGCTGGTTCAGCGAACGACCCACCATCATGGCGATGATCTTGTCCATATCCAGCCCTTCCAGCGGCTGGGTGGCAATCCACTGACCATCGCGCAGAACGGTGATTTCATCACACAGCTGGAAAATTTCTTCCATCTTGTGCGAGATATAGACGATGCCGCAGCCGCGGTCTTTCAGCTTACGGATAATGGTAAACAGGTGGTTTACCTCTTTTTCCGTCAGCGACGACGTAGGCTCATCCATGATTACGATTTTCGCGTTATAGGAGAAGGCCTTGGCGATTTCAATCATCTGCATCTGCGACACGGAGAGCGTACCGACGCGCGCGCGCGGGTCGATATCGATATCCAGCTCATCAAAGATGGCTTTGGTATCGCGATACATTTTGTCCTGGTCGACAAACATACCTTTGGTTGGGTAACGACCTAACCACATGTTGTCCATGACCGAACGTTGTAATACCAGGTTAAGTTCCTGGTGAACCATGGAAATACCATTTTCCAGCGCTTCTTTAGCGGAATGGAAATCGATTTCTTTACCCTGGAATAGAATGCTGCCGGAATCTTTTTGGTAGATCCCAAATAGGCATTTTAATAACGTTGATTTGCCCGCACCATTCTCACCCATTAATGCATGGATAGAGTGTGGACGAACTTTCAGGTTAACATTATCGAGTGCTTTTACGCCCGGAAATGACTTGTTGATCTGGCTCATTTCCAACAAGAATTCGCCAGACGGCTCGCTATTATTGTTGTCCATATATATACCTGGCTGCGATATTTCTGCGTCAGTATTTATAGGGCGCACCAATGCGCGCCCTATATATTTAAAGATTACTTACCGGTGAATTCGCTAAGGTTGTCTTTATCTACGCCAACGTAAGGTACGCGGACGATTTTATTCTCGATCTTCCAGTTGGTGCCATCAGCGGCGCCTTTACCGGCAGCGAGGTTTTTCGCCAGATCGAAGGTCGCCTTCGCCTGGTTATTAGCATCGTTCAGAACAGTACCAGCCATTGCACCGGATTTAACCAGCGCCAGCGCTTCTGGCAGAGCATCCACGCCGAATACCGGAATGGAAGATTTGTTGTGTGCTTTCAGCGCTTCTACCGCACCCATTGCCATCGCATCGTTGTTAGCGATAACGACTTCAATTTTGTTGGCGTTAGGGCCGGACAGCCATGCGTCCATCTTGTCTTTAGCCTGCGCGGTATCCCACATTGCGGTATCCAGCTGCAGCTGCTGGGTTTTCAGGCCCTTGTCGTTCAGCTCTTTGATAACGTAGGTGGTACGCGCTTCAGCATCCGGGTGACCCGGTTCGCCTTTCAGCAGCACGAACTGAATCTGGCCATCTTTGTTCAGGTCCCAGTTCGGGTTTGCCGCCCAGTGTTTAGCAATCAGGTCACCCTGGATAATACCGGATTCTTTAGAATCGGTGCCCACGTAGAACGCTTTGTCATAGCTATCCAGCGCTTTACGAGAAGGTTCTTTGTTGAAGAAGACGATAGGCACATTCTGGCCGCGCGCTTTTTCAATTACCGTGCCTGCCGCCGCAGGGTCAACCAGGTTGATCGCCAGCGCTTTCACGCCTTTTGCCAGCAGCACGTCAATCTGGTCGTTTTGTTTAGATTGGTCATTCTGGGAGTCGTTCATCAGCAGCTGAACGTCCGGCGCGGATTTGCCATCTTTCTCGATAGCTTTACGCACAACGGACATAAAGTTGTCGTCGTATTTATAGATAGTTACACCAATACGGGTATCGGCAGCGTGCGCTGCTGCACCGAAAAACATGCTGGCCATCAGGGCAGACAGGGTTAACACCTTCTTATTCATGGTATCTCCGGTTTTATTATGCAGGGTAGTTCGGGTGAAAATAGTCGGCGGGCAGTGTTAATAAATTGTTACTGCACGACGAAATTCACTGATAAAAATTTGTTCTTCCGTGTTGAGTAACAATCCAGATGACGTTCTAAACTGTTTGTGCAGCTGACTTACGTTATAAAAAGTGATTAATCACCGTTACATCATGTTTCAGCCTGATAAACGCTGCCATCATAGCGACGCCGATGTTAACAATCTGTGAATTTACTCACAGATTGAAAACGGTTACATAACACTAACAAGTTAGTTCGTGATGGGATGCACAGATTGCCGCTGCGCCACGGAATGGCGACGAACCAGGGTCGGCATAAAACAGTGAGTGGCCTCACCGTCAAGCTTGCCCGCCGCCCCTAACAGCGCCAATTCTGTCGCCTGTTTTGCCATAGAAACAATCGGGTAGCGGATGGTCGTTAGCTGTGGATCGGTATAGCGAGCAATAGGAATATCGTCAAAGCCAATGACAGAAACCTGCTGTGGCACCGCAATACCGTTATCTTTAAGCGCGCTCAGCGCACCGGCCGCCATATTGTCGTTATAGGCAAACACGGCGGTTAGCCCGGCATTGCGTCCGAGCAGTTCGACCATAGCCGCTTCCCCGCCCTGCATATCCGGCGAGTCGGTGCCGACCCAGCTATCGGGTGCCACAATGCCCTGCTCCAGCAGCGCGCGCGCCCACCCTTCCCGACGCATATCATCATCTTCAATGCTGTGACTGGAAGCGAGATAGCCAATGCGCTGATGCCCGTGATTGAGCAGCATCCGGGTTCCCATCAGCGCACCGCTGACGTTATCCAGGCAGACGCAGCGATGGGCGTAACCGGGAACAATACGGTTAATCAGCACCATGCCGGGCATGTGGGCCATAAACTCGCTGAGCTCCCGATCGCTTAACGCTTTAGAGTGGACAATAAGCGCGCTACAGCGCTGACGAATCAGCACCTCAATGGCGTTGCGCTCTTTTTCTGCTTCGTGGTAGCTGTTGCCGATAAGAACATATTTATGATGCTGCTGGGCGACGGTATCCACCGCTTTCACCAGCGCGCCAAAGAAGGCGTCGGATACGTCCATCACCACGCAGCCAATGGTATCGCTGACCTGCGTGGCCAGCGCTTGCGCGTTCGCATTCGGACGATAACCCAATGCTGACACCGCTTTCATCACGGCATCGCGGGTATCCTGGCTGACCAGAGCGCTGTTGTTCAGCACCCGTGAAACGGTGGCAACGGAAACGCCCGCCTGACGGGCGACATCACGAATGGTGATCATACTCACCGCCCGATTTAATATTGCTGCAGTTCACGTTACACCCCCTATGTACAGCGAGAGCGCTATTCTGGCAGTGAGTCTGCGGCAACTACGTGAGTAAGGTCACAGCCTTGGAAACGGTTACATCCGTTTTGTTAATGGTTGTGATCTGGATCGTTATCTAAATGTGTTGCGGAATGACACACCTGATGCTTTTGCCGTCAATTGACGCCACAGCCACTCAACGGGGCCCTGACGGAAATGACGCAGCCACAGCACAGAGAAGCCAAGGTTGACGAGCCAGACAGGGACCACAAACGCCAGTAGCGTCAGGCGGTCGAACTTCATGAACAGACCGAAGTGATAGAACAGCGTGGTGCAGATAAGCGTTTGCAGAAGGTAGTTCGTCAGCGCCATACGCCCCACGCAGACCACCGCTGCCGCCAGCCGCGAACGGCTGATTTGTGGCCAGTAGGCGAAGGCCAGCGCAGCATAGCCGAGCGTTTGGATAGGCGCGCTAATTTCACGCGGGGCTTGCAGCAAAAATGCGCACCAGCGATAGGCCCAGTCGAGATGCCACTGCGCGGCAATCGCCGGTAGGTTAATCAGCATCCCAAGGGAGATGCACAGCACCGCGCAACGGCGGTAATGACGATGGCTGAACTGCCCTTTCAGCCAGCCGCAGCGCATCAGTGCCGCACCTATCAGCATCATGCCGGCAAGTTGCCAGCCATACTGCGCCCCCAGCGCCAGAAGGTTTGCTGAGAGCATATCGCTGCGGTTGCTGATGGCTTCGAATCCGCCGTTCAGCTTCCAGTAATGTTCATAAAGCAGACTTGAGGCATCCGGCACCCACGAGCGGCTTTGCCCATTATCCGCAATCAGCCCAAGCAACAGCAGCACCGCCACGCCAATGACGTACAGCATCACGCCGGTATTGAATAAGGCTTTTACGTCACGCGCGTCGCGCACCAGCCGCCAACAGACCAGCCCCACCAGCGCGTAGGCAAGGAGAATATCGCCGTCCCAGAACAGCAGCCCGTGAATAAACCCGAGCAACGCCAACAGCGTCAGACGACTTTGGATCCAGCGCGAGCCGCGCGGTAACAGCAATTGCAGACCCGCACCAAACAATAGTGCAAACAGCGTGAGGAATTTTACCTGCGCAAATAGGTCGAGGATGGCCCACGTCCAGGCATCACGAGAGGTAATCTCACCGTACCAGGCGGGGTTAAGATAAGCGGCCTTCGGCAAGCCGAAGGCGCTGATGTTCAGCAGCAGGATACCCAGTATGGCTACGCCACGAATAAAATCCAGCGTGACGTTTCGTTCCATGTACCTGCTCCGTGAGTCGATTAGTTGTGGTGACGTACCGCGCGCAAGAATTCCTGGCGGGTATTCTGGCTGGACTTGAACAGGCCACCCAGAGAGGTTGTGGTGGTCGCACTGGTCGCATCGCGAATGCCGCGTGCTTTTACGCAGTAGTGTACCGCGTCAATAGACACTGCCACATTGTTAGTACCGAGCAGCGTTTGCAGCGCCGTCAGGATCTGCTGCGTCAGACGCTCCTGCACCTGTGGGCGCTGGGCGAAGAACTGCACGATACGGTTGATTTTCGACAGACCAATCACCGAATCTTTCGGGATGTAAGCCACGGTCGCTTTACCGTCGATAGTCACAAAATGGTGTTCGCAGGTACTGGTTAAGGTGATATCGCGCACCGTGACCATCTCGTCGACCTTCATCTTGTTTTCAATGACGGTAATTTTCGGGAAATTAGCGTAATCCAGACCGGAGAAAATTTCGTCGACATACATTTTGGCAATGCGATGCGGCGTTTCCATCAGGCTGTCATCACTCAGATCGAGGTTCAGCAACTGCATGATCTCGGTCATATGCCCGGTAATCAGGCGCTTACGGGTTTCATTATCCATTTCGCGCTCCGATGGGCGCAGCGGCGTTTCCAGACCACGGGCGACCAGCGCTTCGTGTACCAGGACCGCTTCTTTACTCAGTGATGACATTTTTATTCTCCTGCAGGTGTGGCGCTTTGCTTTTATCGGTGCAAAGTTTGCACTCATTGTGCGTGAGGCGACGCACAGAATCCAGTATTCGTCGCGATAATTATTGCAATCGTTCTTATCTTTCAGGCTGAGGGCGCCAGACCAGCGCGCCGCCAATCAGTAAGGCTACCGCGGCAATGCCCAGCGCAGGCTCCAGCCGTTGGGTGAGCCAGGTGGATATCGCCGAGGTCATCGGCCCAACCAGTTGCCCAACGGCGTAACCCGTGGTCAGTAACCCGGCCATATATCGCGCGTGTTTCGGTGCCAGTTCGCGGCCATAAAGCAGGGAAAGCTGAACCGCCGCTAAGAATCCGCCGCCGACCAGCAGCGCACCGCACACCAGCCCGCTCATCCCCGGCAGCAGCCAGGCCAGCAGTACGCCCATTCCCTGAAGCCACAGTACGACGGCCAGACGCTGATGAGCGTGACCTACCCCACGCATGGCGATACTCAGGCCAATCCCCACCATGCTCGCCAGCCCAAAAATCGGCCAGATAAACTGCGCAAACAGGCTCTCAGGAAAACGCTGGCTTGCCATCTGCGATAAAAAGGTCGCGGGCAGTATGTAACCGAAGCCTGCCAGGCTATAGCTCCACACCAGCCGTTTGAGGTTGGTGGTTAAGGTCAGCGGCTCGGGTTTTTCACCGCTGCGATGCAGCTCGCCGGGGCGCGGCAGCCAGCGGCCAATCAGCGCCACCAGCAACAGCGCCAGCACGCCATACAGCTGCCACCCTGCCGCGGCACTCAGCGACTGTGCATGAATAAATACGCCGAGCAGCCCGCTTAGCGCAATGCCTGCGCCCGGCCCGGCAAATACCGCTGCGCTTAAGCCTGGCCTGGCGTAATGCGCTAACCGTTCATTGACCCACGCGGCGGTCAGCACCATCGCCCAGCCGCTCATGCAGCCAATCACAAAGCGCAGCGCACCGTGCAACCAGGCGTTATCTGCCAGTGCGGAGATAAAGGTCAGGGCAACGGCGCCCGCAATCCCGGCATAGAGACGCGTTTCCACGCCGCGATGGGCGCGCATCGCATCCCACGCACCGACCAGATACCCCAGATAGTTCAGCGCGGCAACCAGCCCAGCGCTGGTCAGCGTCAGTTCGCCTTCACCGATCATCAGCGGCACCTGCGGCGTGAACGCGAAGCGCCCTATCCCCATGGTAGCCACCAGTACCAGAAAACCGCTTAGCGCAATACGTACCGGCATGAACGCCCCGGATGTAAATGTAAAGTTATCTTTATGATGCAACATGTCGATGTTATGAGGAAGTGAAAGTTACTCACCGCTGATGAATTATCTGTATGATGGATTGATATATTTTGACCAAAACCGCGAGGAGCCCGCATGGAAATGCTTGAAGAGCACCGCTGTTATGGCGGCTGGCAGCAGCGCTGGCAGCACCATTCCGCCACGCTAAATTGCATGATGACCTTTAGTCTGTTTTTGCCTCCGGAAGGGAAAAAAACGCCGCCGCCGGTGCTGTACTGGCTGTCCGGCCTGACCTGTAACGATGAGAACTTCACCACCAAAGCCGGGGCTCAGCGCGTTGCTGCCGAGCTGGGCATTGTGCTGGTGATGCCTGACACCAGCCCGCGCGGCGAGGGTGTTGCCAATGATGCCGGTTACGACCTCGGCCAGGGCGCAGGTTTTTACCTGAACGCCACTGAGTCGCCGTGGGCCGCGCATTACCGGATGTATGATTATCTGTGCGACGAACTGCCGGCGCTGATTCAAGCGCAGTTTAACGTGAGCGCACGCAGCGCGATTAGCGGTCACTCAATGGGCGGCCACGGTGCGTTGATGCTGGCACTGAAAAACCCGGGCAAATATTGCAGCGCGTCGGCCTTTGCGCCAATCGTCAACCCAAGCCGGGTGCCGTGGGGGCAGAAAGCGTTTAATGCCTATCTGGGTGATGACGTTGCCCGCTGGAAAGCGTGGGACAGCACCGAACTGCTGCTGGCAAGCCAGGCAGAGCATGCCATTCCGATGCTCATTGATCAGGGTGATAACGATCAGTTCCTCGCCGATCAACTGCAGCCTGCGGTGTTCGCCGAAGCGGCGCGGCAGAAAGACTGGCCGCTGACCCTACGTATTCAGCCTGGGTATGACCACAGCTATTATTTTATTGCCACGTTTATTGAAGATCACCTGCGTTTCCACGCGGAATACCTCTTCAAGTAGGCCGGATAAGGCGCTTGCGCCGCCATCCGGCAATGCCTGCCTGATGGCGCTGCGCTTATCAGGCCTACRGRTCGTAAGCCAATCGCATCGGCTACTGCTCCGGCAACGTGTAAGGATACGCCTTGCGATACTGCAACGGCGTTTTCCCCATATTTTTGCGAAAACAGGTAATAAACCACGCATACTCGGTAAAGCCGACCCTTTCAGCAATCTCCCGTACCGAATGCTGTGAGTGCAGCAACAGCTCGCAGGCCTGGCGAATACGCCGCATCATCAAATACTCCTGAATGGTCCCACCGGTTTCATCATGAAACCGCCGTGAGGTATGCCCGCGCGAACAGCCCATCACAGCGGCAATCTCCTCTAACGAGCAGCGCTCATGATAATGGTTCTCCAGCCAGCGGATAATCGTCGACGAGAAGGTGTTATGCCCCACCGCCTGCTCCTGCTGCGGCAGCAGGCTAATCAGCTGCATAATCAACAACGCGCTGTCGCTGGTACTCCAGCTCTCTTCGTGCGTTAAGGTTTCAAAGCGCTGTAACAGCGTTTCAATCACCGGTTGCAGATCGCCAACGTCAAACACCCTCGCCTTTTCGCCGCGCCCACAAAGATGGCGTAACAGCATCTGCTGACGGGGAAAATCCCGCAGCCAGGGTTCAATCAACGACGGGTTAAAATGCAGCGTGGTGCGGTGATAAAGGTTGCGCTCGCTCTGCTCGACGTAGACCTTGTGCAGCTTGCCCGGCGGGAAAATAAACAGTCGCCCCGGCTTCACCGTATATTGCTGATGCTCCATCAATGCGATACCCACGCCCCGTGAAACGGTAAGGATCTCCGCACACTGGTGCCAGTGGTAATAGTTGGCGGGAAGATTCTGCATCCGGTTGAAATAGATAGATTTATCGTTGAGATGAATCTGTTCGAGATAGGTAGTGTCTTCCGTTGGTTGTGAATGTGCCACAGCGCCAGCCCCGCAGGTTAATAAACTTAAACTTTCATCATCGGAATAAAACTTTTGCGCCAAATTACGCCATAAAATTATTTTTAATTACCCTTCATGCTTAAAAGTAAGAGCACTATCACATTTGCCAACCGCGCCAAATTCCTATTATTCGTCCGCCATCAACAAACTGAAACGGGATTTCATCATGCGGACGAGACAAGAATACAGCGCGTTAGTCGAGGGTTGGATAGCAGCGGCGGTGCCCCGTTTATCGGCAGACTGCTCGCGGCTTCACGCGGGCGATACCGCCGCGCAGTACCCGGACGACGTTGCCGGAATGGAGGGTTTTGTTCGTCTGATGTGGGGCCTGTTTCCGCTGGTGAGCGGCGGTACCGTGCCGACATGGCACGACGCGTTCGTCACTGGCGTGCGCAACGGCAGCAACCCTCAGCACCCAGGCTACTGGGGCGATGTCGGCGACAACGACCAGCGCTGCGTGGAAATGGCGGCCTTTGGCCTCGGCCTGGCGCTGCCCAACGGTAAGCTGTGGTCGTCGCTCTCGACCGAAGAGCAGGATAATCTCTCCCGTTGGCTCAGCCAGAGTGCAGACGTTACGGTGCCGGACAACAACTGGCACTTCTTCCCGGTGCTTATCCAACTGGGGCTGAAGTGCGTCGGACGCCCCTACGACATGGCAGTCATCCACCGTCATCTCGACGCCATTGAGCCCTTCTGGCTCGGCAACGGCTGGTACAGCGACGGCGCAGGCAAGCCGCGCGATTATTACATCTCCAGCGCCTTCCATTTTTATGGCCTGATCTACAGCCACTTTATGCAGGACGTTGACCCGGAACGCTGCCTGCGCTATCGCCAACGCGCCCAGCAGTTCGCCAAAGATTACGCCTATTATTTTGCCGCTAACGGCGAAGGTATTCCGTTTGGCCGCAGCCTGACCTATCGCTTTGTGCAGGTCGCGTTCTGGAGCGCGGTCGCCTTTACCGAACTGGAGGTCTTTACCCCGGGCGTGGTAAAGGGGCTGATTCTGCGACATCTTGAAAGCTGGCTCGACAAACCGTTTATCGGCGCCGATGGCCTGTTCACCATTGGCTACAGCTACCCAAACCTGATTATGGCCGAGGACTACAACAGCCCCGGCTCCCCCTACTGGGCGCTGAAAGCGATGCTGATTCTGGCGCTGCCGGAAGAGAGCGCCTTCTGGCAGGCCGCCTGCGAACCACTGCCATCGTTGGATGCGATTCACCCGATTCCCGAAGCCGGGCAAATCATCGTCCATAGCGATAAGCAGAAACACGCGTGGATGCTGATGTCCGGTCAGTTCGACAAAAACAACTTCGTCAACTTCGAGCAAAAGTACTGCAAATTCGCCTACTCCAGTCAGTTTGGTTTTACCCTGGAGCGTGGGCGCTACGGCCTTAGCCATGCGGCGGTAGACTCCATGCTGCTGTTCAGCAACGGCGATGACTACTATCGCGGCCGCCGCGAGTGCGACAGCGCAGAAGTGACGGATGATTGGGTACGCAGCGAATGGCGTCCGTGGGCCGACGTGACCGTCAGCACCTGGCTGGTTGCGCTGCCGGAAGGCCACGTGCGCGTACACCGCGTAAACACGCCGCGAACGCTGGAATGCGTTGAGGGCGGGTTTGCCGCTAACCGCCACCAGCAAACGCACCAGACCATTACCGCCAACGGCGTCACCCTTGAAACTACGCACCACTACAGCCGGGTGGTGAGCCTGACCAACGCCCGTCAACCGTTCACCGTCACCACGCCGCCGAACAGCAATTTGCTGTACGCCGCATCGGCCACTATCCCCTGCCTTCGCACGCAGCTTAGCGCCGGAACCCACTGGCTTGCCTGCTACGTCAGCGCCGACCCGGGCGCGGTGCGTGCGCTGCCGGACGCCTTACATTTTGATGTTACGACACAGCAGTTAACCGTGAACGACCTGACGCTCACCATAAAATAACCCTGACCTCTGGATAACGGCGGAGACCGCAATGACCACGATGATTCAGTCGACACGTTCGGCGTATATAAAACTCAGTCTCTTTGTTTTTCTGTTTACCTTTACCTGGGCGGCAAGCTTCGGCCTGTACGCCATCTGGCTTGGCGATAAAGCGGGGCTCGATGCCGTGGATATCGGCACCGTCTTCGCGGTGAACGGCGTGTTCGCGGTGGTGATTAAGCCGGTATACGGCTACATCATGGACAAAATCGGCATGAAGAAGCACCTGCTCTATTTTGTCTGTATCGTCTCGGCGCTGATGGCACCGTTCTATATCTGGATCTACCTGCCGTTGCTGCAAAGCCATTTCATCATCGGCATGATTGTCGGCGCACTGTTCTTTAGCCTGGGCTGGTACGCGGGCGTGGCGGCGGAAGAGTCCTACGTCGACCGCTTCAGCCGTCTGTACAACATGGAGTTTGGCCGTATCCGCATGTGGGCGGCGCTCGGCTGGGCAACCGCTTCCTCCTTCTCCGGCTTCCTCTATAACATTTCGCCCAAAATCAACTTCGCCATCAGTAGCGTCTCGGCGCTGTGCATGTTCGCGGTGCTGCTGACGCTTAAGGTGGACCATTTCGGCAAAGAAGAAAATAACGTCTTATCGAAAGAAAAAATCGTGATTACCGACGTGCTGAACCTGCTGAAAAACCGCAAGTTCTGGATGTTTTCGCTCTACATCGCGGGCGTGGCCTGGATGATGTTTATCGCCGAGCAGCAATTCTCACGCTACTTCGTCACCTTCTTCTCTACCAAAGAGGAAGGCAACGCAATGTTCGGTTATATGAGCACCGCACAGTCCGCCGCTGAATTCTTCGGCATGATGCTGGTACCGGCGATTATCAACCGCATCGGTGCCAAGCAGGGCATGCTGCTCACCGGGTTAGTTATCAGCCTGCGCCTGATTATCTCCGGCCTGACCAACGACCCGCTGATTATTTGCCTCGTCAAACCGCTCTACGGCATTGAGATTGCCCTGATTCTGGTATCGGTCTTCAAATATATTGCCGAGCATTTCGACAAACGCGTTAACGCCACCATGTACCTACTCGGCTACCAGGCGATGATCTACGTCGGTTCTATCGTCGTCGCGCCACCGGCAGGTTATGCCTATCAAACCATCGGCTTTGAGCACACCTATCTCATCATGGGCATTATCGCCCTGGTGTTCACCGGCGTCTCAGCCCTCACCTTATCGACCTGCTACAGCCACAAAAAGCGCGCTGTAGAACAGGAAATCAAGCAGCAAGCGCTAAATTAAAACGGGAATATGCCAGCATGATGTCTGAACAGATCAGAAAAGAACCGCTCGCTTCACATACCCTGAAACCGGGCGAACGTGAAGAGATTAGCCGTAAAATTCGCGGGGCGATGCCCGCGCTGCTGAAGGCTATTGATGATAACGCCGACTATTTTGGCACGCGCTTCCCGGATGCGGCCTGTAAAAACGGCGTCTATCCGATTATTGATAACGTCGAATGGACCACCAGCTTCTGGACCGGGCAGCTGTGGCTGGCCTATGAGTGGACAGGGCTTGAGCGCTACCGCACGCTGGCGGAGCAGCATATTCACTCCTTCGGCCAGCGGATTATTAACCGCGACCACACCAACCATCACGATCTGGGCTTCCTTTATAGCCTCTCCTGCGTGGCGGGCGAGCGTCTGACCGGCAACCGCGAGGCGGGCTACATCGCCCTGCTCGCCGCCGAGGCACTGATGGAACGCTACAACGAAAAGGCCGGGATCATCCAGGCATGGGGCGAACTGAATAACCCTGAGCAACAGGGCCGCATGATAATCGACTGCAACATGAACCTGCCGCTGCTGTATGAAGCCAGCGCGGCCAGCGGTGACCCGCGCTACGCCGAGGCGGCCAAGCAGCATATTGAGCGGGCGCGTCGCCATATTGTGCGTGAAGACGGCTCGACCTTCCATACCTGGTATATGGATGTAGAAACCGGCGAGCCGCGCTTTGGCAATACCCATCAGGGCTTCTCCGACGATTCGTGCTGGGCGCGCGGCCAGGCATGGGGCGTGTACGGTTTCCTGCTGAACTACCTGCACACCGGGGATGAGCGACTGCTGACGCTGAGCCAGACGCTGGCGAATTACTACCTGAATCGGCTGCCGGAGGATCTCATTTGCTATTGGGATCTGGCGCTGACCGATCCTGCCAGCGAGCGCGACAGTTCAGCGGCGGCGATTGTAGCCTGCGCCCTGCTGGAGCTGGTTAAGCATCTGCCCGCTACCCATCCGGATCGTGAGAGCTATGAAACGCTGGCGCTGCGGATGATTGGCAATATGATTGACGGTTACGTTAACCTCGAGCATACGCCGGGCCAGGGTCTACTTAAGCATTCGGTCTATTACTTCAAGGGGGGGATTGGCGTGGACGAGTGCTGTAGCTGGGGGGATTACTTCCTGATGGAAGCGATGGTGCGAGCGACGCAGAACTGGCAGAGCTACTGGTGAGAAAAGGCCCGATGGCGTTGCGCTTATCGGGCCTTTTATTATGGTGCAACTCCCGGGGTCGCTGCGCTCGCCCGGGCTACCCGGGTGTGTAGCCTGGCCAAGCGTAAGCGCCGCCGGGGTTAGCACAGCCTTAGAAGCGGTAATCCACCGCCATAAAGTAGCGGCGTCCATCTTCGTTATAGCTGTAATCATCACGCTTCAGGTCTTTATCCCCAACGTTAAGCACGCCCGCGCGCAGCTTGATGTCTTTGGTCGCCTGCCATGCCCCGCCGATATCCCAGGTGGTATAGCCGCCCGGTGTTTTCGAGGTTGCCGTAGTAGCCCGCTGCTTACCGGTATAGCTTCCCGCCAGATAGAACGTCCAGTCCTGAATCGGGTTCCAGTCTACACGTCCGTTACCGGTATGGAACGGCAGCTCCTGCAGCGGTTTGTCACCGCCGTTGCTCAGGTCTCGACCGTCGTTGTAGGTATAATTCAGCGTCACCTTCCAGTCGTCACCAAACGGTACCTTTAACTCGGACTCCACGCCGCGGATACGCGCTTTGTTTACGTTGTAGTAGGCAAACACCGGTACGCCGTTATCAAATCCAACGAAGTTCGGGTAACCCGGTGCAGCATTCTTATCGCGCGTACGACTAATGTTAATCATGTCGTCGATATCATTCTGGAAGGTGGTGACGTTGGCCTGCACGCCTTCCAGCCAACCCTCTTCGCCCTGATAGTAAAGACCGACTTCGAAGCTCTCACTGGTTTCCGGCTTCAGATCCGGGCTACCGACAATACGGCAGCCGCCACGGCAGGAATTGGTGGCCCAGTCAGGGCTCAGTTGCAGCAGAGAAGGGGCTTTAAACGCCGTAGCCCAGCCCCCTTTCACCGTCACGGTGTCGGTCGCGTTATAGACCAGATACGCACGCGGGCTCCAGTGATCGCCATAGGTCTGGTGATCGTCCATACGGATACCGGTAGTCAGCGCCAGCGGCTCGAAGATACGCCATTCATCTTCGAGGAACAGCGCATACTGGCTGGCTGAAGTTTCGCTGCTGGTGCCGCGCGTCAGGTTAATCGGGTCGCTCAGCTTGTCGTGGCGCCATTCACCACCAAAGGTCACCAGTTGGTTAATCACCCCCAGCGGCAGCACGTATTTTCCGTCGATGGTGTTGCTTTCCGAGGTGATTTCATTGGCGTTGCCAGGGTTCTTGTTCACCACCTTTTCGCCATAGTATTTCAGCTCGCTGTTGCCCAGTTCCCAGCGACCGTTATGGCTTAACGAGTAGTTCTGACGTTCAACGCGGTTACGGTCGAGCGAATCGGAGTCGCGGTCCTGGCGGTCGAAGCCATAGCCTGCGGTAATGTCGTTGCTGTCGTTCGGGGTCCAGGCGAACTCGACGTTCGCATCGCGGCTGGTGAAGCCTTCAATGCGCGGAGTCTCACCGGTTGCGCTGGTGCTGGAAGCCTGCTGGTCGTCCTTCTCACGTTTTGCGAGACTACCAAAGGCTTTCATGCCAAGCACGCCGTCCACCAGCGGACCTGAGGTATAGAACTGACCGTTCCAGGTGTCCCCACGGTCGCGGTGTTCTTGAATGGTGGTATCGGCTGTGACGGTCCCCGTCCATTTGGCGCCAATCTTTTTGGTGATGATGTTGACCACGCCGCCCAGCGCATCGGAACCGTACAGCGAAGACATCGGCCCGCGGACCACTTCAATGCGCTCGATGGCGTCTACCGGGATCCAGTTGAGGTCGAAATCATTGTGGCGGAAGACGACGTTACGCGAGTTGACGCGCTTACCGTCGATCAGAATCAGGGTATAGCTGCTGTCCAGGCCGCGAATACTCACGCCCTGACGGTTATCCCCTTCGTTGGTGAGCTGGACACCCGGGACTTCTTTCAGCACATCTTTCAGGTTCTGCACCGGTTTGCGCTGCAAGTCTTCCTGGGTGATCACGCTGATACTGGCGGGGGCATCCTTGACGCTTTGCTCGGTAGCCGCGGCCGTCACGACCATCACGTCTTTATCATCGGCAGCGCTGACCGGCAGCGCGAGGGACATAACGGACGCACAAAGCCCGCCCCGAACCAAGGGGTTTAACCTGAACATTTCCAATCTCCATGAGGTGAATACTGAATTAAAACAAAGGGGTCTTACTCACAAATGCTGCTGCAATGCCGCTGACCGGCGGCCTGTTGTTTTATGCAGATGTGGCTGGTCCCTCCAGGTTTTATCCCTCAGGAGTGGAAGTGGCTTCATCCATTTATATGGGGCGTGATAATAAACGTAATGATAATGATTATCAATTCAGTTTATTTAAAGTTATGTCAAGAAGTAACTATTTACGTCTATTTCATAGACGGCAGGCATAAAAAACCTCTCCGAAGAGAGGTTTTCATCGTATACCGAACGGCTAATTATTTCTTAAAGCGTTCCGGGAAGTGCATTTCGCTATAGCTCACGAAGTGCGTACCGCGGGTCAGCTTATAGCCGAACCAGATAACCAGGAACAGCGGGATACCGATATAGGTTGCCGCTACGCCGCCCCAGTCGATGGTATCGGCCAGGAAGGCTTCGTAGTTCTGGCCCAGGGTAATGATCAGGCACAGTACGAAGGCGAAGATTGGCCCCAGCGGGAAGAACCCAGAACGGTACGGCAGGTTGTTCAGGTCATGACCCTGCAACACGTAGCCGCGACGGAAGCGATAATGGCTAATCGCAATCCCCAGCCAGGCGATAAAGCCGGTCATCCCGGAGGTGTTCAGCAGCCACAGGTAAACGGTCTGGTTGCCAAACATAGAGGTCAGGAAGCACAGGCCTGCAATCACGGTTGTTGCATACAGCGCGTTACGCGGTACGCCGCCACGAGACAGCTTCGAGAAGATGCGCGGCGCTTTGCCGTCGCAGGCCAGGGTGTAGAGCATACGGGTGGAAGCGTACATCCCGGAGTTACCCGCCGACAGCACCGCCGTCAGGATAACCGCGTTCATAATCGCCGCCGCAGAGAGCAGACCCGCGTGTTCAAACACCAACGTGAACGGGCTGACGGAGATATCTTTCACGTCGTTACGCAGCAGGCTTGGGTCGGTGTAAGGAATGATCAGACTGATAATCAGGATCGCGAACACATAGAACAGCAGGATACGCCAGAACACCTGACGAACCGCGCGTGGAATGTTCTTCTCGGGATCTTCAGATTCGCCCGCCGCAATACCGATAAGCTCGGTACCCTGGAAGGAGAAGCCGACGATCATCGCCACGCCAATCATCGCCGATAACCCACCGGCAAACGGCGCGTCGCCGGTTGTCCAGTTGCTCCAGCCCACAGGCTGTGCACCTTTGAAGATGCCGAGGATCATCATGATGCCGACGATAATAAAGATGATAACGGTCGCCACTTTGATGAGCGAGAACCAGTATTCCGCTTCGCCGAAGCCTTTCACCGAGATGTAGTTCAGCAGGAAGATAACGCACAGGAACAGCGCGCTCCAGATCCAGCCTGG
This sequence comes from Kluyvera ascorbata, assembly GCA_016939855.1. Taxonomy (GTDB): domain Bacteria; phylum Pseudomonadota; class Gammaproteobacteria; order Enterobacterales; family Enterobacteriaceae; genus Kluyvera; species Kluyvera ascorbata_C. The sequence continues at coordinate 1,770,327 of CP070603.1, read as the reverse complement.
AGTATCCGGGAACCACCAGCTCATCACCAGCTGTGCGGCCACCAGGTCAACGGCGATCGTTACCGCCCAGTTGTACCAGTAGTTCCAGCCCAGCGCGAAGCCGAAGCCCTCTTCCACATAGTTCTGACCATAGGTGGCAAAAGAACCGGATACCGGCATATAGGCTGCCAGTTCGCCAAGACTGGTCATCAGGAAGTACACCATCAGGCCAATCAGAATATAGGAAAACAGCGCGCCGCCCGGGCCCGCTTGAGAAATGGTTGCGCCGGACGCAACAAACAGGCCAGTACCGATGGAACCGCCAATGGCGATCATCGTCAGGTGACGCGCCTTGAGTTCGCGACGTAACGCGGGCGCTTGTGTGGTTTTTGTTTCGGAACCCATGTGAAAATGCTATCCATCCAAAAAATGAGGCGCGATTGTAACAGACGATTCCGGCATATCACGGTAGAAATGCGCAGTTATAAGAGAGCTTCATGATCGCTCTCTTATTATAAGTAAAGCATCCGATGGCGATTTTAGATATCGCAGTAGCGCAGAAAACGCTTGAGGGCGTTGGAGAGGTGTTTTTGCCGATGATGGATGCGCCACAGCGTGCGGCTAAGCGTCGGCAGCGGGATGGCCACTTCCACCAGCGTTCCAGCTTCAAGCTGTTCAGCAATCACCCGCCGCGACAGGCAGCTAATGCCGAGGTCGTGGCGCACCGCGTGTTTGATGGCTTCAGAGTTACCCAATTCCATGCCCATCTGGAACTGCGGCAGATGCGAAAGCAGCAGGTAATCGACAATTTCCCGGGTGCCCGATCCTTTCTCACGTAGGATCCACGGCGCCATCGCCAGCTTTTCGAGCGTCACCTCCCCCAGCAGCCAGGCGCTGTTCGGCGCGGAGAACACCACCAGCTCATCATCGAGCCACGGCTCGGCGATAATATCCGCAGAGTGGCATGGGCCTTCAATCAGGCCGATATCGACGCGGAAGTCCGCCACCGCGTTAATCACATCCTGGCTATTTCCCACGCTCAGCTCCAACGGCAGCGCAGGAAAATCCTTGCGGTAGCGGGCGATGATGCCCGGCAGAATATAGTTGCCGATGGTGCTACTGGCGTAGACGCGAATCGCCCCGTTATCTTCACGGAACAGCTGTTCTATCTCTCCGGCCTGTTCCAGCAGCGCCAGCGCGCGCGGGTACAGCAGGCGGCCGTGCTCGTTGACCACCAAACGTTTGCCGACGCGGTCAAAAAGCTGTACGCCAAGCTGCCCTTCGAGATCGGTCAGTGCCGCGCTCACCGCCGACTGCGACAGCGCCAGCATCTGTGATGCCTGAGTCGTTGAGCCACTTTTCAGTACCTCTGCAAAAACTTCTAACTGCCGCAGCGTGATATGCATAGTGCTTCAGCCCGTCGGGCCGCCCTTACCAGTTATTACGATTAATTATAAATATATAATCAATTTTATCTTTAAACCAGCGAGGCGTAACCTTTTAGCCAGACAAAGGAGAAGGCTATGACACAGGTCACCTTAGAAACGCATCATCATCGCGGTATCAAACATTTTATCCCAGGGCTCGCGCTTAGCGCCGTGATTACCGGCGCCGCCGTCTGGATCGGCAATATCCCGGCCGTCGCAGGCGTCGGCATGAGCGCACTGACGCTGGCCATCCTGTTCGGGATGGTGATTGGTAACACGATTTACCCAAAACTCTGGCAGTCCTGCGACGGTGGCGTGCTGTTCGCCAAGCAGCATCTGCTGCGTCTGGGCATCATTCTTTACGGCTTCCGCCTGACCTTCGCTCAGATTGCCGACGTGGGCGTAAGCGGCATCATCATCGACGCCCTGACGCTATGCAGTACCTTTATGATGGCCTGCTGGCTCGGGCAGAAAGTCTTTGGGCTCGATAAACACACCAGTTGGTTGATTGGCGCAGGGAGCAGTATCTGTGGCGCGGCAGCGGTATTGGCGACCGAACCGGTGGTGAAGGCCGAGGCGAGTAAAGTCACCGTCGCGGTAGCAACCGTGGTGATTTTCGGTACTCTGGCTATCTTTATCTATCCAGCGATGTACCCGCTGCTGGCGCACTGGTTTAGCCCTGAGGCTTACGGCATTTACATCGGCTCTACCATGCACGAAGTGGCGCAGGTTGTTGCGGCGGGCCATGCGGTGACGCCAGAAACGGAAAACGCGGCGGTGATTGCCAAAATGCTGCGCGTGATGATGCTGGCTCCGTTCCTGCTGTTTATGGCGGCTCGTGTTAAACAGCTGGCTCCGGCCGGTGCGACCGAGAAAAGTAAAATCACGATCCCATGGTTTGCCATCATGTTCATCGTGGTCACTATCTTCAACTCGTTCCACCTGCTGCCAAACAGCATTGTGCAGATGCTGATTACGCTGGACACCATTCTGCTGGCGATGGCCATGGCGGCGCTGGGTGTGACCACTCACGTTAGCGCACTGAAAAAAGCCGGTGCAAAACCGCTGATGATGGCGCTGGTGCTGTTCATCTGGCTGATTGTTGGCGGCGGTGCGATTAACTACTTCATCCACAGCGTGATGGCATAATCGACAACGACTAAGCGCTTTTAACCCGCTATACTCCCCCTTTTGAGTATGGCGGGTTTNNNNATATGAAATACATCGGAGCGCACGTCAGCGCCGCGGGCGGCCTGGCAAACGCCGCAATTCGGGCAGCGGAAATCGAAGCCACCGCCTTCGCCCTGTTCACCAAAAATCAGCGCCAGTGGCGCGCCGCGCCGCTCACCACCGAGATTATCGACGACTTCAAAGCCGCCTGTGAAAAGTATCACTACACCCCGGCACAAATTCTTCCTCACGACAGCTACTTGATTAATCTCGGTCATCCGGTAGAAGAAGCGCTGGAGAAATCCCGTGAAGCCTTTATCGACGAGCTGACGCGCTGTCAGCAGTTGGGGCTGACGTTGCTGAACTTCCACCCGGGTAGCCATCTGCTGCAAATCGACGAAGACAAATGCCTGGCGCGTATTGCCGAGTCCATCAACATTGCGCTCACCCAGACCGAGGGCGTGACGGCGGTGATCGAGAATACCGCTGGTCAGGGCAGCAACCTCGGCTTTAAGTTCGAGCATCTGGCAGCCATCATTGATGGCGTGGAAGATAAGTCCCGCGTTGGCGTGTGCATCGATACCTGTCACGCTTTCGCCGCGGGCTATGACCTGCGCACCACCGAAGCCTGTGCAGACACCTTCGCGGAATTCGAACGCATTGTCGGCTTCCAGTATCTGCGCGGAATGCACCTGAACGACGCCAAAAGCGAGTTCGGTAGCCGCGTTGACCGCCACCACAGCCTGGGCGAAGGCAATATTGGGCACGATGCGTTCCGCTTTATCATGCAGGACAACCGTTTTGACGGTATCCCGCTGGTGCTGGAAACCATTAACCCGGATATCTGGGCGGAAGAGATTGCGTGGCTGAAAGCGCAGCAGACCGAGACCACCACCGCTTAATTGCCCGGTGGCGCTGCGCTTACCGGGCCTACGGGTTCGGGTAGGCATAATAAGGCGCAGCCGCCATCAGACATAAAAAAAGGGCCGAATCATCGGCCCTTTTTTACGTTTGTACCTGGATTACGCTTTCGCGACAACCCCAGCTTCCGGGCGTTTCAACACCGCGTAAGAGAGGCCAGCCACCAGCGTACCAACGATAATCGCAATCAGATAACCCAGCACCGGCGTAATCGCGCCAGGGATCAGCAGGACGAACAGGCCGCCGTGCGGTGCCATCAGCTTCGCGCCTACCGCCATCGAGATAGCGCCAGTTACCGCGCCGCCAACGATACAGCAAGGCAGAACGCGCATCGGGTCACGAGCCGCGAACGGAATCGCCCCTTCAGAGATAAAGCACAGGCCCAGAACCAGCGCCGCTTTGCCCCCTTCACGTTGACCCTGATCGAATTTCTTACGTGCAATCAGCGTGGCGATACCCATTGCCAGCGGTGGCACCATACCGGCAGCCATAATGGCAGCCATCGGTGCGTAAGTCTGGGTACTCAGCAGGCCTACACCGAATGCGTATGCCGCTTTGTTCACCGGACCACCCATATCGGTACACATCATCGCACCGAGGATAGCGCCCAGCAGGACCGCGTTCGCGGTGCCCATGGTTTGCAGCCAGTGGGTCAGCCAGTTCAGCAGCGCGGCAACCGGGGTACCAATGAGGTAAATCATTGCCAGGCCGACAATCAGGCTGGAGACCAGCGGGATTATCAGAATAGGCTTCAGCGCTTCCATGCTTGGCGGCAGCTTCAGCTTGGTGCTGATGAGTTTTGCCACGTAACCGGCCAGGAAGCCCGCGATGATACCACCGATAAAGCCGGAACCGCCGCTCACCGCCAGCATACCGCCGATAAGACCTGGGGTCAGACCCGGACGGTCAGCGATGGAGAAGGCGATAAAACCGGCCAGCACCGGCACCATCAGCGCGAAGGCGGAACCACCGCCAATCTGCATCAGCGCCGCAGCCAGCGTGCCTTTGACTTCAAAGGCTTTAATACCGAAGGCAAATGACAGCGCGATACACAGACCGCCCGCCACGACCATTGGCAGCATGTAAGAAACGCCGGTTAACAGGTGACGATATGCCCCGCCACCGCTCTCTTTCTTCCCGGCATCCGCCGGAGATTTTGTCTGGCCAGAAGGTTGATACGGCTTCGCTTCAACCATCGCTTTATCCAGCTCTTGCGCCGTTTTCTTCAACGCCAGGCCGGTAGTGGTGCGATACATAGGCTTACCGGCGAATTTCGCCAGATCCACTTCAATATCCGCCGCCACGATAACCAGGTCAGCCGCTTCGACTTCTTCTGGGGTGATAGCGTTACCGGCGCCCACGGAACCACGGGTTTCAACCTTCACCCACAGACCGCGTTTTTTGGCTTCGGTTTCAATCGCTTCGGCCGCCATAAAGGTATGCGCCACGCCGGTTGGGCAAGCGGTGACCGCTACGATACGTTTTACCGCACCTTTCGCGGTTGGTTCAGCCTGCGCCGGAGCCTCGTAAGGCAGGGCGTGAGATTTGGCTTCGCTCAGGAACAGCTCCGGGTGGGAAACTGCGCGGTTGATATCGCCAAGGTAAACCTGTTTGCCCGCCAGCGCGGTATCGGACGGTAAAGCGGAGCCCAGCACGATGGCCAGTTCAGCATCGTTCGGGTTATCAATTAACTCCAGGCGCGCTTTCTGCGCCGCCGCGCCCAGCAGGGTCTTCGCCATATAAGCGCGAGCCTGTCCAAGTTTGGCATCGATAATCAGCAGCGTTTTCATACGCCTCTCCCCTGCTGTTAGTTAAAAGGTTTCAGGTCGACGCGCGCCATCATCGCGGCCAACTGGGTACGATCGGTGATGCCGACGTTGCTCTGGCTTACCGCCAGCGCGGCAACGGCAGTCGCCAAGCGCAGGGTATGTTCGCTGGACTCACGCATCAGCAGGCCATAAATCAGACCGCCAACCATGGAATCCCCAGCCCCTACCGTGCTCACCACTTCCACTGACGGCGGCTTGGCAATCCACTCGCCGGAGGCGTTAACCCACAGCGCGCCTTCCGCACCCAGTGAAATCACCACATGGGCAATGCCCTGCTCGCGCAGCGCATGAGCCGCTTCAATCACATCTTTCATCTCAGGCAGCTTACGGCCAGCCCAGATTTCCAGCTCGCGACGGTTTGGCTTAACCAGCCATGGCGCCGCTTTCAGACCTGCAACCAGCGCTTCGCGGCTGCTGTCGAAAATAATGCACGGACACTGGCTGCGCAGACGCGTCATCCAGTCGGTGAACGCTTCCGGGCTAACGCCTGCTGGCAGACTACCGCTCACGCACACCATGTCGAACTGGCCAAGCCAGGTCAGGGAATCGTTAACAAAGCGTTCCCAGTCAGACGCGGTAACGTCGAAGCCGGAAAAGTTAAAATCGGTGACTTCGCCGTCTTTCTCGGTCAGCTTGACGTTAATACGGGTACGGCCCTGTACGACCTGGAAACGGTTAGCAATGCCCAGCTCGCTGAACAACTGCTGAAAACCATCCTGGTTGTCTTTACCGAGGAAACCGCCAACGGTGACGTCGATACCAAGATCTTTCAGCACCTTCGCAACGTTAATGCCTTTACCCGCGGCATGCAGACCGGTGGTACGCACCAGGTTAACTTCTCCACGCTCGATTTCTGGCGTGAACCCTACCAAATCATAGGCCGGGTTTAAGGTAATAGTGGCTACTCTTCTGCTCATTTATGCGCCCTCCCCGAGGCCTGAAGCAATGGCTTCGCCAATAGCGTCCAGCGCCTGACGAGCATCATCACCCTGTGCCGTAAAGCGCAGACGATGACCTTTTTTAACGCCCAGCGCGACAACCTTCATCAGGCTACGTCCGTTGGCTGGTTTACCGCTGCCGTCAAGATTGGTTACGGTAATGTCACTGCTAAACTGTTTGATGGTATTCACCAGCACGGTGCCCGGACGGGCGTGCAGGCCATGTTCGTTACGGACGACAAACTCTTCGCTCAGCAGGTCGTCGGCCAGCGCGTCATCGCTGGTCAGCAGCGCCAACAGCGTAGCGGCATCAGCATTCAGCAGACGTTCAGCTTTGTTGTCCAGCAGCAGGTTAACCAGACGGTTAAGCACCGCGGTCGGCTGAGCATCGGCCATCGCGACGGTAATCAGCACGGAGGCAGCAGCATCGCCAACGGTAAATGGCGTCGCCGCACGGCTCACCGCAATGGCGCTACGCAGGTTGCCTTCCGCGCTGTCGTTCAGCCAGATACCCTGACCCAGATTCAGCGGTTGATCGTTAATCACGCGCGCCACAAAGTTAGCGTCTACCGCACCGGCTTCTTTCAGACGCGCGGCGTTCAGCGCCTGCAGCGTTACAAGATCGCTGGCGGCAACGTCAAGCGAGAGCGTGTCGTTATCAAGTTTCAGCGCTTCGCTTTGTTTTTCACCCATCAACAGCGCACGCAGCTCTTCAGCGGTAGTTGCGGTTTTCAGCTGTTCAGCCACCGCGTCATCGCTCAGGACGTGCGTCAGCTGACGCAGCAGGCCGAGATGTTCGTCGGAGCTGGCGGCAATACCGATGGCGACATACGCCGTCTGGCCTTCACCCCAGGTGACGCCCTGTGGAAATTGGTAAACCTGAACACCGGTCTTCAGCACCTGATCGCGGGTATCAGTGGTGCCGTGCGGAATCGCAATGCCGTTGCCAAGGAAAGTGGAGGTTTGTTGCTCACGCGCCAGCATACCGGCAACGTAACCATCAGCGACGTTGCCTGCGCTGACGAGCGCTGCAGCAACCTGCCGAATAGCCTCTTCTTTATTCGCGGCCTGCTGGCCGGGATGAATATCCTGAACAGTTAACTGGAACATGGTTCCCCTCGCTCGCTGAATTGAATCGATTCAGCTTTTGTGAGAAAAAATCGCCGTACTTAGCGGGTTAGGTGCTGAAGACGACGCTGAAACGTTTCAATAATTTTGTGCCTTTCTTAATCAGCCTGCAAGTTTTGCTGACAAATTGATTGCATAAATTAGATCTACAGCACATTTCATTATCATTCTCGCCACATTTGCTGAAGCGCCCGTACGGTCTCATCAGCCACTTCAGCTAGACGTAAGCCAGATTTTGAAATGGCCTTTTATTTTTTCGTGCCGAATTTGATTTAGGTTACTGTTCATTTTCTGAGTCGCGTCGTAAACTCCCCGCCTCTCCTTATGTGACCGATAAAACAACATGCAAAACAGTACCGCCGCCGCCCCACGGCGATCGTTTGATTTCACCTCGTCGTCTTTTCTGATTGTGGCATTTTTAACCGGTATTGCCGGTGCGCTACAGACCCCTACATTGAGTCTGTTCCTGAGTAATGAAGTACACGTTCGCCCGGCAATGGTAGGCTTCTTTTTCACCGGCAGCGCGGTTATTGGCATTCTCGTCAGCCAGTTTCTGGCAAGCTACTCGGATAAACGCGGCGACCGTAAAAATCTGATCGTTGGCTGCTGTCTGCTTGGCGTGTTCGCCTGCGTGCTGTTTGCCTGGAACCGTAACTACTTTATTCTGCTGTTTGTCGGCGTCTTCCTGAGCAGCTTTGGCTCAACGGCAAACCCGCAAATGTTCGCCCTTGCCCGCGAGCACGCCGATAAAACCGGCCGTGAAGCGGTGATGTTCAGYTCGRTKATGCGTGCGCAGSTATCGCTGGCATGGGTGATTGGCCCRCCGCTGGCYTACGCCCTGGCGATGGGCTTCAGCTTTACGGTGATGTATCTCAGTGCCGCGGTCGCGTTTGTGGTGTGTGGGGCAATGGTCTGGCTATTTCTGCCTACCATGCGTAAAGAGAAAGCGGTCACCAGCGGTTCGATTCAGGCTCCGCGTACCAACCGTAACGATGCCCTGCTGCTGTTCGTTATCTGCACGCTGATGTGGGGCACCAACAGCCTCTATATCATTAATATGCCGCTCTACATCATCAATGAACTGCACCTGCCGGAGAAACTGGCCGGGGTGATGATGGGCACGGCTGCCGGGCTTGAGATCCCAACCATGCTCATTGCGGGCTATTTTGCTAAACGGTTGGGGAAACGCTTTCTGATGCGTCTGGCGGCCATCGCCGGGCTATGCTTCTATATAGGCATGCTGACCTTCAACAGCCCAACGTTACTGCTTGCGATGCAGCTGCTGAACGCCATCTATATCGGTATTCTCGGTGGGATTGGAATGCTTTACTTCCAGGATCTGATGCCCGGCCAGGCAGGTTCAGCAACCACGTTGTACGCCAACACCTCGCGCGTTGGCTGGATTATCGCCGGTTCACTGGCAGGCGTGGTAGCCGAAATCTGGAACTACCACACCGTGTTCTGGATTGCGCTGGTGCTTTGCGTCGCGACCCTCGGCTGTCTGGTACGCATTAAAGACGTTTAGGGCGCGGTCAGCGCTTCAAGGTTCAGCAAATAGGTCATCGCCGCGTCTCGGTTTACCCCGCACATTTCCCGTGCGGGCTGTAGCCCGGCGCACACTTTAGGGCGCAGCGGTGAACCAAAGATTTTACAGCGCTGACGTTCGTCAAGCTGTACGCAGGGCGTGTTCGCCGGTTTGCCATTGGGCATGCCGGGAATTGGGCTAGAAATTGAAGGTGCAGTGCAGCAAGCCCCGCAGTCCGGACGACATTCCATCGCGGGTTCTCAGTTGTGTTGATAGGTGATTGCGCGCACAGTACCACCTTTTGAGCAAGCATAGCAAAAGCCTTTAAATCCTCTTGCCTGAAACGCCCGGCACGAGTACTTTTACGCGATATTTTTGACACCCTAGTTCACAGGATAATTGCAATGCCAAGAGCGAACGAAATTAAAAAAGGTATGGTGCTGAATTACAACGGCAAGCTGCTGATTGTAAAAAACATTGATATTCAGTCACCGAGCGCCCGTGGCGCGGCAACGCTGTACAAAATGCGCTTCTCCGACGTCAGCACCGGTCTGAAAGTTGAAGAACGTTTTAAAGGCGACGACATGGTCGATACCGTGACCCTGAACCGCCGCTTCGTTGACTTCTCCTACATCGACGGCAACGAATACGTGTTCATGGATAAAGAAGATTACACCCCGTACATCTTCACCCACGACCAGATTGCTGAAGAGCTGCAGTTCATTCCTGAAGGCGGTATGCCGGAAATGCAGGTTCTGCTGTGGGACGGCCGCGTTCTGGCACTGGAACTGCCGCAAACCGTTGACCTGGAAATCGTGGAAACGGCTCCGGGCATCAAAGGTGCATCTGCAAGCTCCCGTACTAAACCAGCGACGCTGACTACCGGTCTGGTTGTTCAGGTTCCTGAGTACCTGACTACCGGCGAGAAAATCCGCATTCATATCGAAGAAAAACGCTATATGGGCCGTGCAGACTAATCTGCAACAGGCAATGTACATCGGTCTGCCTGATGGCGCTTCGCTTATCAGGCCTAATCGATAGTGCAAACAAAAAAGGCAGCCGTTTTGGCTGCCCTTTTTTATCTCGAGAGAATGACGAATTACAGCAGATCGCGGAACTTAGTCATTTTCAGCGCCAGCTCAACGCCGCGCACTTCCGCCAGACCTTTCAGACGGCCAATCGCCGAGTAGCCTGGGTTGGTTTTCTTCTTCAGATCGTCCAGCATCTGGTGACCGTGGTCAGGACGCATTGGAATAGGACGCAGATCGCCTGCTTTCTTACGACGCTGTTCTTCGGTCAGGATGGCATCAACCACCGCTACCATATTCACGTCACCCTGCAGGTGCGCGGCTTCGTGGAAGGTTTTCGGGTTCCCTTCACGGCAGGTAGAGCGCAGGTGCGTGAAGTGGATACGGTCGCCGAAGGTCTCGATCATTTTCACCAGATCGTTATCTGCACGCACGCCGTAAGAACCGGTACACATGGTGAAGCCGTTGTTGATGCTATCAACGGTCTCTTTCAGCCACTGCATATCTTCAATGGTGGAGACAATGCGCGGCAGGCCGAGGATTGGGCGCGGTGGATCGTCCGGGTGAACGGCCAGGCGCACGCCAACTTCTTCAGCAACCGGCACGATAGCGCGCAGGAAGACGGCCATGTTTTCACGCAGATTTTCTTTACTGATGTGGTCGTATTCCGCGAGGCGCGCACGGAACTGGTCCAGGGTATAACCCTCTTCAGCGCCCGGCAGGCCAGCAATGATGTTGCGGGTCAGCTTAGTCACTTCCGCTTCGGTCATCGCCTGGAAGTATTCCTGCGCCTGGCGCTGCTCTTCCTCGGTGTAGTCCGCCTGTGCGCCTTCACGTTTCAGGATATGCAGTTCAAACGCGGCAAACGCAATCTGGTCAAAGCGCAGGGCTTTAGAACCATCTTCCAGCGTGTACTCGAGGTCAGTACGCGTCCAGTCGAGGATAGGCATAAAGTTGTAGCAGACGGTATCAATGCCACATTCAGCCAAGTTACGAATGCTCTGCTGGTAGTTAGCAATCCAGGTTTTGTACTCACCGGAGCCGGTTTTAATGTCTTCGTGAACCGGAATACTTTCCACAACGGACCAGGTCAGCCCTTTATCAGCCAGCAACGCGATACGCTTTTTGATTTCTTCAACCGGCCATACCTGACCGTTTGGAATGTGGTGCAACGCCGTTACAACACCCGTCGCGCCAGCTTGACGCACATCATCAAGAGATACCGGATCGTTCGGACCGTACCAACGCCAGGTTTGTTCCATTGCTCAACCCTCTAAAGTTGTTATACCAATAAAATCGCTGTTAATGACGACTACCATACATGTTTATTTATAAGCGTCAATAAATCCGCTGGGATTGATTGATCAAGCTCACATTAACGCGATAAATACGGCACACCAATTCAATTTGCTGTCATATAACTTTACACTGCAAACGTTAATTAATCGTTAATTGGATGTGTGAACAATGAATACAATCGCCTCAAGCGCCCTCCCCGCCAACGTACAGTTACCGCAATATGATAGACAACAGCTACGTTCGCGGATTGTGCACTTCGGTTTTGGTGCCTTTCACCGCGCCCACCAGGCGCTGCTGACCAACCGGGTGCTGAACCAGCACGGTGGCGATTGGGGTATTTGTGAAATCAGCCTTTTCAGCGGCGACGTGCTGATGAGCCAGCTTCGTCAGCAGGATCACCTCTTTACGGTGATGGAAAAGAGCGCTACGGGCAATCAACCTATCGTCATTGGCGCTGTCCACGAGTGCCTGAACGCTAAACTCGACTCGCTTGCCGCCATCATCGAAAAATTCTGCGAGCCCCAGGTGGCGATCGTCTCGCTGACGATCACCGAAAAAGGCTATTGCATCGATCCGGCGACCGGCCATCTGGACTTTACCCAGCCGCGGATCGTCCACGATCTTGAACATCCAACCGAGCCGCACTCTGCGCCAGGCATCCTCGTCGAAGCGCTTCATCGCCGCCGTGAGCGTGGGCTGCAGGCCTTTACCGTACTCTCCTGTGACAATATTCCTGATAATGGCCACGTGGTGAAAAACGCCGTGCTGGATATGGCGACCCGTCGGGACCCCGCACTTGCAAGCTGGATTGCGGAACACGTCAGCTTCCCAGGCACCATGGTCGACCGTATCGTGCCAGCGGCGACTGAAGCATCGCTGGCAGAAATCAGCCAGGAATTAGGCGTAGAAGACCCGTGCGCCATCAGTTGCGAACCGTTTATTCAATGGGTCATAGAAGACAACTTTGTTGCCGGACGTCCTGACTGGGGCAGCGCCGGGGCGCAAATGGTGAGTGACGTCCTACCGTGGGAAGAGATGAAACTGCGTATGCTCAACGGCAGTCATTCCTTCCTTGCCTACCTCGGCTATCTTGCTGGCTATGCGCACATCAGCGACTGCATGCAGGATGAATCCTACCGCCGCGCCGCGCGTCATCTGATGATGGCCGAACAGGCTCCTACGCTGCGGATTACCGATGTGGACCTCGGCGCGTATGCTGACAGTCTTATCGATCGCTTCAGCAACCCAGCGCTTCAGCACCGCACCTGGCAGATTGCGATGGACGGTAGCCAGAAGCTGCCACAGCGTCTGCTAAACGGCATTCGCATTCATCTCAAAAACGGCAGCCGCTGGCCGCTGCTGGCGTTAGCCGTAGCAGGCTGGATGCGTTACGTGAGCGGGGTAGATGATGCCGGTCAACCAATTGATGTACGCGACCCGCTGGCGGAAAAAATCCGCGGTATTGTGGCTAACAGCACTGATGAAAACCGGGTTACTGCGCTGTTGACGTTGCAGGAAATCTTCGGTAGCGATTTACCTGCCAATCCGCAGTTTGTCGCGGCGGTCCAGCAAGCCTGGCAAAATCTCGTTCATCAAGGTGCACGCCAGGCCGTGCTGACCGCGCTCAATAGTTAGCATTTTCTGCTGTTTTGTGGGCTAACTGCGGATTGGCCCGCCTTAACACTTCTCTTTTTGACCTAGCTTCGCCAGGATAAAGTGATCCAGTTAACACTCTCACTATGTCCTCGGCGGAGTTTTCGTGACTAAAACCAATCTGATCACCGGCTTTCTCGGCAGCGGGAAAACCACTTCAATTCTACATCTGCTCGCCAATAAACCCGCCGATGAAAAATGGGCCGTTCTGGTCAACGAGTTTGGCGAAGTCGGCATTGATGGCGCTTTGCTTGCCGACAGCGGCGCGCTGTTAAAAGAGATCCCCGGCGGCTGTATGTGCTGCGTTAACGGGCTGCCGATGCAGGTCGGCCTGAATACGCTGCTGCGTCAGGGAAAGCCAGATCGTCTGCTGATTGAACCTACTGGCCTCGGTCATCCTAAGCAGATCCTCGACTTGCTCACCGCTCCGGTTTACGAGCCGTGGATCGACCTGCGCGCCACCCTGTGCGTAATGGACCCGCGTCAGCTGCTGGACGAAAAAATCGCCACTAACGAAAACTTCCGCGATCAGCTCGCGGCGGCCGATATTATCGTGAGCAACAAGGCAGACCGCGCGACCCCGGAAAGCCAGCACGCGATGACCAACTGGTGGCAACGCAATGGCGCCGAGCGCCTGCACGTTGAAGCCACCCAGGGCAATATTGATATTGCCCTGCTGGATACGCCCCGTAGCAACACCGTGGAACTGAAAGCCAGCGCCGCGCATTCCCACTCCCACCCATCAAATAAGGGGCTTGGCGCACTGAGCCTGCCGGAGCACCAACGCTGGCGCCGCAGCGTCAATGAGGGACAGGGCTACTTTGCCTGCGGCTGGATTTTTGATGCCGATACCGCATTTGACACCATCGGCCTGCTGGAGTGGGCACGTCTGGCGCCTGTCACTCGTTTGAAGGCGGTCATGCGCATTCCTGAAGGGCTGGTGCGCATTAACCGCCAGGGCGCAGACCTGCACATAGAAACGCAGAATGTTGCGCCACCAGACAGCCGTATTGAGTTGATAAACGATGCGCAAACCGACTGGAATCCACTACAAACGGCGCTGTTGAAACTTCGTTTAGGGTGAAACCGCTAAGGTTTCAGCCGAGACTAATTGCGATGATGACTAAGATGCGTACACGTTTTCCCCTGATTCTTCTACTTAACGCTGCTGGTGTGGCGTTATTTCTCTCCTGGTTTCTGCCGGCCAACCACGGATTCTGGTCCGTTGCTGACCTCGCTATTTTTCACGCCTTTAACCAGGGTTTAAACGCAGATAATCTGGGTTACGCCTGGTTCTTAGCCATTATTAATAACCGCGCGTTCGACGGCTGCTCGCTGCTGGCCATGGGTTGCCTGATGCTGAGCTTCTGGCTGAAAGAAACGACGGCGGGTCGTCGCCGTATTGTGATTATCGGCCTGGTGATGCTGCTGGCCGCGGTGATTATTAACCAGTTAGCGCAGCACCTGATGCCGGTGACCCGCAGTAGCCCGTCGCTCTCTGTGCCGGGCGTACACCGCGTTAGCGACTTTATCGACTTCTCGACCAAAGACGGTTCGCGGGACAGTTTCCCGGGCGACCACGGAATGATGCTGCTGATATTCGCGACCTTCATGTGGCGTTATTTCGGCCGTAACGCGTTTCTTATTTCGCTGGTCATTTTTGTGGTTTTTGCCTTCCCGCGCGTGATGATTGGCGCTCACTGGTTCACCGATATTGCCGTCGGCTCGTTAACTGCAGTACTGATTGGCGCGCCATGGGTTCTGATGACGTCATTAAGCGATAATGTGATTGCCCTATTCGAGCGAAATTTGCCCAATTTGACCAAAGCAAAATCGGCGCATTAAATAACCAATTCATCTGATATTCCAGAAAGAGGGTTTCACCCTCTTTTTCTTTTTTTAATCGCTTACCGCAACGGTCATCTTCTCGTCACAATATTCATTTTTATAATGAATGAGTTGCCCACTTTTTATTCATAAATGCCGTAATTTTGCCCATTCACAATTTTTAACTTTGTGTATCACTATTTCTTATAAAAAATCGGCCAAAAGCGCTCGCAATGCCGCTTTCGTTAAGGTAATCTCATTTGCGTTTGTCGTTTCAAAGAGCAATTATTCGGTTCTCAAATAAAACTTTGTGCGCTATGCCACAAAACTGAATTCAAAGAATTGTCTCATTGATTGCGTGTATTTAGTCTCAGACGCGTTTGGCATTTTTTATAACGACTCCATCGTTAAGGACTTCAAGGGAAAACAACGAAAATGGTCAAATCTCAGCCGATTTTGAGATATATCTTGCGAGCGATTCCAGCAGTAGCAGTTGCGGTTCTGCTTTCTGCCTGTAGTAACACAAGTAACACCGCTAAGAACATGCATTCTGAGACGCATGCAGTGGGCACCGAAGATGCCTCGTCACTGCAAGCCTCTCAGGATGAATTTGAAACCATGGTGCGTAACCTCGACGTGAAGTCCCGTCTGATGGATCAATACGCAGGATGGAAAGGTGTTCGTTACCGCTTGGGCGGCGACACCAAGCGTGGTATCGACTGCTCCAGCTTTGTGCAGCGTACCTTCCGCGAACAGTTTGGCTTAGAGCTGCCGCGCTCCACCTGGGAGCAGCAGGAAACGGGTAAATCCGTTAAACGCAGCCAGCTCCGAACCGGCGATTTAGTATTGTTCCGCGCGGGCTCTACTGGCCGCCATGTCGGTATCTACATCGGCAACAACCAGTTTGTTCATGCTTCCACCAGCAGCGGTGTGACCATTTCCAGCATGAACGAACCGTACTGGAATAAACGTTACAACGAAGCTCGCCGCGTCCTGAGTCGTTCGTAATGTCGTTTACCGTCGGTTTCCCTTGGCTGACGGTAAGCATAAAAAAAGCACTGCTCCGGCAGTGCTTTTTTTATGCTTAATCAGTATTCTTTTCTTTAGAGTTCCGTAGCATAGAGAAGTTGCATGTTTACTCGTCACTCATTAATTAACCGCCGCATTGTTCTGACTAGCGTTGTCGTCGGCCTGCTCATTGCCCTTGCTGCAGGATTGGCACAGTATTCTATCTTTCACCATCGTCGTGCGGCCCAGTTCGATAACACCATCTCCAGCCTGCAAAACTACCTGGACAACTACTTTAACCAGATACTGGTCACCATAGACTCCCTGCAACCGCTCACCATGGATCCCTGCAAAGCGGTCTCTTCGGAACTCACCGAACGCGCGGCGTTTAGCATGAACGTACGCGCCTTTCTGCTGGTTAAAGATCACATTGCTTACTGCTCTTCCGCCACCGGTCCGATGTCACTGGGGCTCAAGGAACTGGTGCCGGATCTCGATCTCACAAAATCACATGTAATGGGGATCGTCTCCGGCACGCCAATGATGCCAACCACCCCAGCATTCGTGCTGTGGGTCAAAAGCCCGCTGCTGGAAAATCGCGGCATCTTTGCCTCCATTAACGCCAACCTGATGCCCTGGGTACTTTATTCCTCTAAGCAAAGTCCCTATAACGGCGTCGCGCTGGTCGTCAACGGCAAAACGGCTATTTCCACCTTCAGTAGCAAACCCCTTACGCTCGACCAGATACCCGATACCGCCGTTCGTCACGTAAAGATCAAAGGCGTACCGCTGGAGATCTATCTCTACAGCAACGCGCTCAGTACCGATAATTCGCTCTATTCTCTCCTGCTCGGGCTGACGTGTGGCCTGATTGGCGGCCTGCTCTGCCTCTATATTCTGGCGATTCGCTCACGCCCTGGAAAAGAGATCCTTGCCGCAATTAAACATCGACAGTTCTATGTAGTTTATCAGCCGGTAGTGGACGCGAAAAACCGCCAGATTACTGGCGTAGAGGCACTTATGCGCTGGTCGCATCCAACGGTCGGGAATATTCCACCCGATGCGTTCATCAGTTACGCCGAAGCGCAGGATTTAATTGTTCCCCTCACCCATCATCTATTCGAACTGATTGCCCGCGATGCGCAGGTGCTGAAAGATCTTCTGCCGCCGGGTGCTAAGCTTGGTATCAACATCGCGCCCAGCCATCTGCACGCCGAGAGCTTCCAGCACGATATCCGTCATCTGGCGGCAAGCCTGCCGGATAACTATTTCCAGATTGTGCTGGAGATAACCGAGCGCGATATGCTGAATCAGGAGCGAGCGATGAGCCTGTTTGCCTGGCTACGCGGTGAAGGTATCGAGATCGCTATTGATGATTTCGGCACCGGGCACAGCGCGCTTATCTATCTTGAACGCTTTACTCTCGACTACCTGAAAATTGACCGTGGTTTTGTCAACGCCATCGGCCGTGAGACGATTACCTCACCAGTACTGGATGCCGTACTCACCCTGACCCATCGTCTGAACCTGGTCACCGTGGCCGAAGGCGTTGAAACCGAAGAGCAGGCGGCCTGGCTTCGCGATCACGGCGTCGACTTCCTGCAAGGCTACCTGATAAGCCGCCCGCTCACGCTGCAACAGCTGATTGTAGAATATCGTAAGCCGGCAAAGTATTTCACAAGTTAAGCAAGGTCATTTAAGATTCAGGGACAAAAGCCGTTTTCAATCAATACTTTTCAATGCGGGGTAGCCTTATCGTGATCGTAGCGCGCGTCTTTTTACCCCTGCTGATGCTGTTCAGCCTGTCATTGCAGGCACAGACCATCAAAGAGAGCTACGCTTTTGCGGTTATCGGTGAGCCCAAATACGCCGTCGACTTCAACCATTTTGATTACGTTAACCCTGCGGCACCGAAGGGCGGCAAGGTCACGCTTGCCGCCCTTGGCACCTTCGATAACTTTAACCGCTTTGCGCTGCGAGGAAACGCGGCCGTTCGCACCGATTCCCTGTATGACGCCCTGTTCACCACTTCCGATGACGAACCGGGCAGCTACTATCCGCTCGTTGCCGACCGGGCACGCTATGTCGACGACTACTCCTGGGTAGAGCTCACCATCAACCCACGCGCCCGTTTTCACGACGGCAGCCCAATTACCGCCCGCGACGTGGCCTTCACCTTCAATAAGTTTATGACCGAAGGCGTGCCGCAGTTTCGTCTGGTCTATAAAGGCACGACCGTCAAGGCTATCGCCCCGCTGACGGTGCGCATTGAGCTCGCGAAGCCGGGTAAAGAGGACATGCTGAGCCTTTTTACTCTGCCAATCTTGCCGGAGAAGTTCTGGAAGGATCATAACCTTAGCGAACCGCTCAGCACACCACCGCTGGCAAGCGGCCCTTATCGCATCAGCGACTGGCGTATGGGGCAATACATCGTCTACCAGCGGGTAAAAGATTACTGGGGCGCGGACCTGCCGGTAAACCGTGGACGCTGGAACTTCGACACCATTCGCTACGACTACTATCTCGATGACAACGTTGCCTTTGAGGCTTTCAAAGCCGGAGCCTATGACGTACGCACCGAGAGCAGCGCCAAAAACTGGGCCACGCGCTACATCGGCAAAAACTTCGCCAGCGGCTATATCGTTAAGGATGAACAAAAGAATAATGCCGCGCAGGACACCCGCTGGCTGGCCTTTAACATCCAACGCCCGGTCTTTACAGACCGACGGGTGCGCGAGGCAGTCAGCATGGCCTTTGATTTTGAATGGATGAACAAGGCGCTGTTTTACAACGCCTACAGCCGCGCCAACAGCTATTTCCAGAATACCGAATATGCCGCACGCGGCTACCCTGATGCCGATGAGCTGACGCTGCTGGCACCGCTAAAAAGCGAACTGCCGCCAGAAGTCTTCACCTCGATTTATCAACCAGCCACTTCTGACGGCCACGGTTTTGACCGCGACAATCTGTTAAAAGCAGGCAATCTGCTTACCGATGCCGGCTGGGTGCTGAAGGGCCAGCAGCGGGTGAATGCGAAAACCGGCCAGCCGCTGCGCTTTGAACTGCTGCTCCCCTCCGGCGGTAACGATCAGTGGGTGATGCCCTTCCAGCGTAATCTACAGCGTCTGGGCGTGAAGATGGATATCCGCCAGGTCGATATTTCGCAGATTACCAACCGCATGCGTAAGCGTGACTATGACATGATGCCGCGCCTATGGCGGGCGATGCCGTGGCCAAGCTCAGACCTGCAAATCTCCTGGTCATCAGAGTACATCAACTCCTCCTACAACTCGCCCGGCGTCGCCAGCCCGGCCATCGACAGCCTGATCAACCAGATAATCCGCTGGCAGGGCAACAAGCAGAAACTGCTGCCGCTAGGACGCGCCCTCGACCGGGTGCTGACCTGGAACTATTACATGTTGCCGATGTGGTATATGTCCGGCAGCCGAACGGCCTATTGGGATAAGTTTTCCTACCCCAGCGTACACCCGCTTTATGCCTCCGGCACGGATGCGCCCGGCTTCGACACATGGTGGTACAACGTGAACAAAGCGGCGAAGTTACCCGCTTCCCGACGCTAAGGAGAGAACATGGGCGCCTATCTGATTCGTCGACTATTGCTTATCATCCCCACGCTGTGGGCCATCATCACGCTCAACTTTTTTATCGTGCAGATAGCGCCAGGAGGCCCGGTTGACCAGGCGATTGCGGCGGTTGAGTTCGGTCATCAGGGGGGATTACCTGGCGGCGGGATGGAGCGCACGCAGGCACGCGCGGGCGTGGGCAATATTGCGGAAAGCCAGTATCGCGGAGGGCGCGGGCTTGACCCAGAGGTCATCGCCGAAATTACCCATCGCTACGGATTCGATAAACCGCTGCACGAGCGCTATTTCAAAATGCTGGGCGACTATCTGCGCTTTGATTTTGGCAATAGCCTATTTCGCAACGCTTCGGTCATGCAGCTCATGAAAGAGAGCCTTCCCGTTTCTATTACGCTCGGGCTCTGGAGCACGCTGATTATCTATCTGGTTTCGATACCGCTGGGCATTCGCAAAGCGGTGTACAACGGCAGCCGTTTTGATATCTGGAGCAGTACTGGCATTATTATTGGCTATGCCATTCCGGCATTTCTCTTCGCGATTGTACTGATCGTCTTCTTTGCCGGTGGCAGCTATTACGACATATTCCCCCTGCGCGGGCTGGTATCCGCCAACTTTGACACCCTGCCGTGGTATCAGAAAATCACCGACTATCTCTGGCATATCACCCTGCCGGTACTGGCGACGGTGATCGGCGGTTTTGCCGCGCTGACCATGCTGACTAAAAACTCGTTTCTCGATGAGATCCGCAAACAGTACGTGGTTACCGCGCGGGCAAAAGGGGTCGGTGAAAAGCAGATCCTCTGGAAGCATATCTTTCGTAACGCCATGCTACTGGTGATAGCGGGCTTCCCGGCGACGTTTATCAGCATGTTCTTTACCGGCTCGCTGCTTATTGAGGTGATGTTCTCCCTGAACGGGCTAGGGCTGCTGGGTTATGAAGCTACCGTATCACGCGACTACCCGGTGATGTTCGGCACGCTCTATATTTTCACCCTGATTGGCCTGCTGATGAATATCGTCAGCGATATCAGCTACACGCTGGTAGACCCACGCATTGATTTTGAGGGCCGCTAACCATGACGCTAAACGCCGTCAATCAGGCCCGCTGGGCACGTTTTTGTCACAACCGACGCGGCTTCTGGTCGCTGTGGATTTTCCTCGTTATTTTCATCTGTAGCCTCGGCGCAGAGCTTATCGCCAACGACCGCCCGCTGCTGGTAAGCTACCAGGGCAGCCTGTATGTGCCGGTAGTCAAAAACTACAGCGAAAAAACCTTCGGCGGAGAATTCGCCACCGCCGCGGATTATCAGGACCCGTGGCTCCAGCAGCGGCTGGAAAAAAACGGCTGGGTACTATGGACACCTATCCGCTTCGGCGCCAGCAGCATTAACTTCAGCACCGACGTCCCCTTCCCTTCCCCGCCGTCGCGGCAAAACTGGCTCGGTACCGATGCTAACGGTCGTGACGTGCTGGCGCGTATTCTCTACGGCACCCGCATCTCGCTGCTGTTTGGGCTGATCCTGACCGTCTGTTCCAGCGTGATGGGCGTTATTGTCGGCGCGGTTCAGGGCTACTACGGCGGGCGTATCGATCTTTGGGGACAGCGTTTTATCGAAGTGTGGTCAGGGATGCCAACGCTGTTTTTGATTATCCTGCTTTCAAGCGTGGTACAGCCTAATTTCTGGTGGCTGCTGGCGATTACCGTGCTGTTCGGCTGGATGTCGCTGGTTGGCGTGGTGCGCGCGGAATTCTTACGTACCCGCAACTACGACTATATTCGCGCGGCGCAGGCGCTTGGGGTGGGCGACCGCAGTATTATCCTGCGCCATATGCTGCCCAACGCCATGGTTGCTACGCTGACCTTTATTCCGTTTATTCTGTGTAGTTCGATTACCACCCTCACCTCGCTCGATTTCCTCGGATTTGGTCTGCCGCTCGGCTCACCGTCACTCGGTGAACTGCTGCTTCAGGGCAAGAACAATCTACAGGCCCCCTGGCTTGGGATCGCCGCGTTTCTCTGCGTCGCCGTGCTGCTCTCATTGCTGATTTTCATCGGCGAGGCGGTGCGCGACGCCTTCGATCCTTCTAAGGCGGTATAAGATGCAGCAACCACTTCTGGAAATCGACAACCTCTCTATTGCCTTCCACCAGCAGGGCATCGCCACCACCGTCGTTGATCGGCTGTCGCTGTCATTGAATGCCGGTGAGACGCTGGCGCTGGTCGGAGAGTCAGGTTCGGGAAAAAGCGTCACCGCGCTGTCGATTCTTCGCCTGCTGCCAGAGCCGCCGGTCAGCTACCCTACTGGCGATATCCGCTTTGCCGGGGAATCATTGCTGCACGCCAGCCCGCAGACGCTGCGCGGCGTGCGCGGTAACCGCATTGCGATGATTTTCCAGGAGCCCATGGTGTCGCTGAACCCGCTGCATAATCTGGAAAAGCAGCTTTATGAAGTGCTCTCCTTGCACCGGGGAATGCGTAAAGAGGCCGCGCGCGGGGAGATCCTCGACTGTCTTGACCGCGTGGGCATCCGCAACGCGGCCAAAAGGCTGGCTGACTATCCGCATCAGCTCTCTGGCGGCGAGCGCCAGCGGGTGATGATTGCCATGGCGCTACTGACCCGCCCGGAGCTCTTGATTGCCGATGAACCCACCACCGCGCTCGATGTGTCGGTACAGGCACAAATCCTGCAGTTACTGAGAGAGCTTCGTACCGAGCTCAATATGGGGCTGCTGTTTATCACCCATAACCTCAGTATCGTCCGCAAGCTGGCCGACCGGGTCGCGGTCATGCAGCAGGGCCGCTGCGTGGAGCAGAACAGCGCCACCGCGCTTTTCGCCGCGCCGCAGCACCCTTACACCCGTAAACTGCTGGACAGCGAGCCCACAGGCGACCCGGTGCCTTTGCCGCAGGATGCCGTACCGTTGCTTGAGGTCAACCAGCTCAGCGTGGCGTTTCCCATCCGCAAGGGCATTTTGCGGCGGGTCGTTAGCCACAATAAGGTGGTTAACAATTTGAGTTTTACCCTGCGCAAAGGGGAAACGTTGGGATTGGTCGGCGAGTCCGGCTCCGGTAAAAGCACCACCGGGCTGGCGCTGTTGCGTCTTATCAGCTCTGAGGGTGATATTCGCTTTGCCGGCGAGGAGATTCAGGGGCGTAGCCGTCAGCAGATGCTGCCGCTGCGTCGTCGCATCCAGGTGGTATTCCAGGACCCCAACTCGTCGCTTAACCCACGGCTGACTGCTCAGCAAATTATCGAAGAAGGGTTGCGGGTGCATCACCCTTCGCTGAACGCGGCGGAACGTGAACGGAAGGTGATTGACGCGATGCGAGAAGTGGGACTCGATCCCGAAACCCGACAGCGCTACCCGTCGGCCTTTTCCGGCGGCCAGCGTCAGCGTATCGCTATCGCGCGGGCGTTGATCCTGCAGCCCGAGCTCATCGTGCTGGACGAACCCACGTCCTCGCTCGATCGCACCGTTCAGGCGCAAATTCTGACGCTGCTTAAGGCATTACAGGAAAAACATCGGCTGACCTATATCTTTATCAGCCACGATCTGCACGTTGTGCGTTCGTTGTGCCACCAGGTGATGGTATTGCGGCAGGGAGAAGTGGTCGAGCAAGGGGAATGCAGGCGCGTCTTTTCAGCACCGCAGCAGGAATACACGCGTCAGCTCATTGCGCTGAGCTGACGGTTAGAATGGGTTATTACCTGAGAACGGCTCGGCGATAGCAACGCCGAAATTTTTCAGGCGACAGGTCGCCGCAAACTCATCCTGACGTTTCACAAACAGGCACGGCTCCCCTTCGCACTCAAGCACTGAGCAATCAACGGAGATATCGGTTAACGCCTGGCTAAGGGAATGCATCACCGGCCAGGCGCTATCGCCGTCCGGGCTCAGCAATTTGAGCGCCACCAGCGTATTGTCGCTGGACGCACCATTTTGCGGAATCGGTTCAACCTTCGAACCTGCAAAACCCGCAGACCAACGATAGTCCTGCGGCAGTCGATGTACGATAGATAGCTGTAATGTCATTACGTTCTTTTCCCCGGAAGCGACAGCTTCACAATTATTTCACATCCATATTAACACATTGTTGACAAATCGTCCTGCATCCAGAAAAAAAACGCCAGCATTCAACATTCTTCTTACGACATAGTTCGGTGCACTGATGCGTTTTCGCGCTATATGTACCCGTATCTGTGATCTAACGCAACCTTTTTATCTACAACAATGTGACTATTTACATAAATAGATTTTACATAAAAGAAACATTGCACCCTATCAGGAATGCAATTTCTGTTGATGTGTATCAACAAAGGAGTGCATTTCGCCCTCCGAAAGGATGATAAGTGCGCGCTTTTACGC
>CP070603.1:1741073-1746565 GCA_016939855.1 Kluyvera ascorbata | reverse complement strand
TCTGCGTAAGGTTTTGCGGGGTCTACTGGCGTAGAGGTAGAAGAGAATTGAGCAGGTCGCGCAGAACGCGATGGAAATCAGCATCGGCCAGGCGGTGGTGAAGGTCGCAAACGACAGCAGCGCGCCAATAATGGCTCCGATACCGAAGCGGAACGTCCCCGCCAGTGAAGATGCCGTCCCCGCCATGTGCGGGAACTCGTCGAGGATCACCGCCATCGCATTGGAAGAGACCATCGATACGCAGCCAACAAACACCGCAATGCCGAGCACCAGCGACCAGAAGCCGACGCCCAGCAGCGCACAAACCACCATCCAGATTGCCATGACGAACTGCACCGTCAGCCCGGCGCGGAACATCCACAGCGCCCCGACTCGACGGACAAAGCGGCTGTTAATCGTGGTGGTAATAAAGAGGAACACAATGTTCAGCGCGAAGTAGTAACCGAAGTGCTGCGGCGACACATGGTTAAGCTCGATGTAAACAAACGGACCGGCGCTCAGGAAGGAGAACATCGCAGCAAAGCTGAAGCCGCTGGCGAGCATGTAAGAAAGCACCCGCTTATGACGGAACAGCGACGCAAAGTTGCCAAGCGTCGTGCTCAGACGAAACGGCTGACGTTTTTCCACCGGCAGCGTTTCATCGATAAAGAAGCAGATTGCGGCTGAAGCAAGCAGCGCCGCTGCTGCCAGGATCCAGAAGATCGCGTGCCAGCTAAACCAGACCAGCACCGCCCCGCCCACCATTGGTGCCACCAAAGGGGCAATGGTCGTGACCAGCATGACAAACGACATCATGCGGGAGAACTCTTCCTTCGGGTAGATATCACGCATCAGGGCGTTGATAACCACGCTTGCCGCCGCGGCCGCCAGGCCGTGGAAGAAACGCGTGACAATCAGATAATCGATGGTCGGCGCCAGGGCACAGGCCACCGCCGCCGCCGCAAAGATAAGCGTCCCGCCCAGAATGACTGGCTTACGTCCAAGGCTGTCCGCCATCGGGCCGTACAACAGCTGGCCCAGCGCAAAGCCCAGAATATAGGTGCTCAGGGTCATCTGCGCGCTGCCTGCCGGCACGCCAAACTGTTCCGAAATGACCGGCAGCGCCGGAAGGTACATATCGATCGATAACGGCATTAACATGGCCAGGAGGCCAAGAATAAACACAATTTTTAACGACGAGCGCGGCCTGGACGTCACAATCTACCTCGGTTATTAATTAGCGCTCGGGCGCGCCAACGCTGGCAATTTCTTCTTCCGTTAACGGACGGTATTCGCCCGGTTCCAGTGCAGGGTCGAGCGCAATCTCACCAATACGTTCGCGATGCAGCCCAACTACGCGATTACCCACGGCGGCAAACATGCGTTTCACCTGATGATAGCGGCCTTCGCTGATGGTCAGACGCACTTCGGACGGCGTAATCTCTTCCAGCACGGCAGGCTTGGTGAGATCTTTTTCGTTGTGCAACTGTACGCCTTTGGCGAACTGCTCGGCGGTATCTTCACTCACCGGGTTTTCCAGCGTCACCAGGTAGGTTTTTTCGCAATGATGGCGCGGTGAGGTGATGCGGTGAGACCACTGACCATCATCGGTCATCAGCACCAGACCGGTGGTATCAATATCTAAACGCCCTGCGGCATGCAGCTTATACGCCACGGGCTCGTCCAGAAAATAGAGCACCGTTGGGTGATCCGGGTCTTCGGTGGAGCAAACATAGCCCTGCGGTTTGTTCAGCATGAAATAGCGCGGGCCATTCTGCTGCGTCAGCGTGTTGCCTTCGTAGGCTACGTCGTGTTCTGGTAGCAGTTTAAATGCGGTGTCACGCACCACTTCGTCATCGATGGTCACGTGGTGGCCGCGGATCAAACGCCCGGCAATAGCACGGCTGACGCCGAGTTGCTGAGCGATAAACTTATCAAGTCGCATGAAGTATTTTTAGCCTGTAATAGTGCCGGGTGCCGGACGAAACGTCCGAAAAATGGGGTAATCTACTCTCTGGATTTTCCACCGTCGGGCAAAAAACACCGACAACGGGAAAGACGAGGAGTATAACAATCTGTAAGTATAACGGGGTTGTTATCCCACTCAAGTGAAAAGATTCATGGCATACTATTTGTCTATTAAGGACAATCATCACGCCAATGACTTTTACACTTCGCCCCTATCAGCAGGAAGCGGTTGACGCGACCCTCGCTTACTTCCGTCGTCATACTCAACCTGCGGTGATCGTTTTGCCCACCGGTGCCGGGAAAAGCCTGGTTATCGCCGAGCTGGCGCGGCTAGCGCGTGGCCGCGTGCTGGTGTTGGCGCACGTTAAAGAGCTTGTTGCCCAGAACCACGCAAAATACTGCGCGCTGGGGCTGGAGGCCGATATTTATGCTGCCGGCCTGAAACGTAAAGAGAGCCACGGCAAGGTGGTGTTCGGCAGCGTGCAGTCCGTCGCGCGGAACCTTGACCATTTTCAGGGCGAATTTTCGTTACTGATTGTTGATGAGTGCCACCGTATCAGCGACGACGACGATAGTCAGTACCAACAAATCCTCACCCATCTGGGGAAAGTGAACCCTCACATCCGCCTGCTTGGCCTCACGGCCACGCCGTTCCGTCTGGGCAAAGGCTGGATTTACCAGTTCCACTACCACGGCATGGTGCGCGGCGACGAGAAAGCGCTGTTCCGCGACTGCATCTATGAGTTACCGCTGCGCTACATGATTAAACACGGCTACCTGACGCCGCCAGAACGGCTGGACATGCCCGTGGTGCAGTACGATTTCAGCCGCCTGCAGGCCAACAGCAATGGTCTGTTCAGTGAATCTGACCTCAACCGTGAACTCAAGCAGCAACAGCGTATTACGCCGCATATCATCAGCCAGATTGAGGAGTTCGCGGAGACTCGCAAAGGGGTGATGATTTTTGCCGCTACCGTCGAGCACGCCCGCGAAATTACCGGCCTGCTGCCCGCCGATGACGCTGCGCTGATTACCGGTGAAACGCCAGGCCCGCAGCGCGACGAGCTGATTGAAGCCTTTAAAAATCAGCAGTTCCGTTATCTGGTTAACGTCGCCGTCCTGACCACCGGTTTTGATGCTCCACACGTCGACCTGATTGCGATTCTGCGCCCTACCGAGTCCATCAGCCTGTATCAGCAAATCGTCGGTCGTGGCCTGCGCCTGGCGCCGGGGAAAACGGACTGCCTTATTCTCGACTACGCCGGAAACCCGCACGACCTCTACACGCCGGAAGTGGGTTCGCCAAAAGGCAAGAGCGATAACGTGCCGGTGCAGGTGTTCTGCCCCGGCTGCGGCTTCGCCAATACCTTCTGGGGGAAAACCACCGCCGACGGCACCATTATTGAGCACTTTGGCCGTCGCTGTCAGGGCTGGCTGGAGGATGATGAAGGCCATCGCGAGCAGTGCGACTACCGTTTCCGCTTTAAAAACTGCCCGCAGTGTAATGCTGAAAATGACATCGCCGCCCGCCGCTGTCGGGAGTGTGACACGGTGCTGGTTGACCCCGACGATATGTTGAAAGCCGCGCTGAAGCTGAAAGATGCGCTGGTGCTGCGCTGTAGCGGCATGGTGTTACAGGACGGCATGGACGAGAAAGGCGGCTGGCTCAAAATCACCTATTACGACGAAGACGGCGCAGACGTAAGTGAGCGCTTCCGCCTGCACACGCCCGCGCAGAAAACGGCGTTCGAGCAGCTGTTTATCCGCCCGCATACCCGCACGCCTGGCGTACCGCTGCGCTGGATAACGCCGGGCGATATCATCGCTCAGCAGGCGCTGCTCCGCGCACCGGATTTTGTCGTTGCCCGTAAAAAAGGCATCTACTGGCAGGTGCGCGAAAAAGTGTTCGACTATGAAGGCCGCTATCGCCGGGCTAATGAGCTACGCTAGTCGCGCGTTTGCTTCACCCACAACAAGTCGTCGACGGCAAACCCCAGTCCGCGGGCGATGGTCAGGTAGTTTTGCTGTACCTGCGGCGGCAGCGTTGGCGTACGCGATAAAATCCACAGGTAGTCGCGGTTCGGCCCGCTGACCAGCGCGTACTGGTAGTCGTCATCCAGTGCAATAACGTTATAGCCGCCGTAGAAAGGACCAAAGAAGGAGACCTTCAACGCGGCAACGCTCGGCTCGCCGGTGAAGTACGCCTTCCCTTCGCTCTCTTTCCACTCGCCCCGCGCGGGGTCAAACCCACGGTTCAACACGCTGATACCGCCATCTTTGCGCTTGCCATAGGTCGCGGTTATCTGCTCCAGACCGCGCTCAAAGCGGTTATCCAGACGGGCGATTTCATACCATTTTCCTAAATAGCGACTGGCATCAAAGTGGCTAATTGGCGTCACCCCTTTAGGCGGCGTCGGTGAACGGCAGGCTACCAGAGCCAGCGAAATAGCGACACCGGTGACAACGGGCCATAGCTTCATGCGACCTCTCCCTTTTGACAATAATGGGTTAAGTGTAGAGGATAAAAACCCACGCTGTCACAAGCGGGAGAACCTATGCTTGAACTATGGCCCTCGACAAACAGGACAATAATATGAACGACAAACCGATTCTCGGCATCAGCGGCTGCCTGACCGGTGCCGCCGTTCGCTTTGACGGCGGGCATAAGCGGATGGGATTTATTATGGACGAGCTCGCCGAATGGGTAACTTTTAAACCCGTCTGCCCGGAAATGGGCATCGGCCTGCCTACGCCGCGCCCTGCGCTGCGTCTGGTGAAGACCGCCAATGGCGATACCCGCATACGTATGAGCCAGGATCTGGATAACGACCTCACCGATAAAATGCACCATTTTGCCGATGAGATGCTGCCGGGCGCGGCGCAATTCGCCGGATTTATTGTCTGTGCGAAATCCCCGAGCTGCGGGATGGAGCGGGTACGGCTGTACGATGAACGCGGCAACCGCGGCGCAAAGGAAGGTGTTGGCCTGTTTACCGCGGCGCTGCAGGCGCGCTACCCGTGGCTGCCGGTGGAAGAAGATGGCCGGTTACACGACCCGGTACTGCGCGAGAACTTTGTGGCGCGTGTCTTTGCACTGCACGAACTGAACGCGTTACGGGAAGAAGGACTGACTCGTCAGGCTCTGCTGGCCTTTCATAGCCGCTATAAGCTGCACCTGCTGGCTCACAACCAGCCGGGCTATCGTGAAATTGGCCCGTTTATCGCCCATCTGCACGAATGGGAGGACCTGGAGGCCTTTTTTGTCGCCTACCGCGACAAGCTGATGGCGATTCTGCGCCACCCCGCCTCGCGTAAAAACCACACCAATGTGCTGATGCATATTCAGGGCTATTTCCGTAAACAGCTCAACGACCGCCAGCGGGCAGAGCTTCGCGACGTTATCGTCAACTATCACGCCGGGCACCTGCCTATTCTCGCGCCGCTGACGCTGCTCAAGCACTACCTGGCCGAGCACCCGGATGATTACCTGCTGACACAGCGCTATTTTTCGCCGTATCCGGACAGTCTGCGACTGCGCTTAACGA
>CP070603.1:1735006-1741030 GCA_016939855.1 Kluyvera ascorbata | reverse complement strand
GCTATAATGCCGCCCGCTTTCACATCCGTGAAGCAGATCATTTGCCTGCTGCTGGGTCGCCTGTAGCAGGATTAATTAAGAGAGCTATCAATGTTTACTATTAACGCAGAAGTACGTAAAGAGCAGGGTAAGGGTGCGAGCCGCCGCCTGCGCGCAGCTAACAAGTTCCCAGCTATCATTTATGGTGGCGAAGCAGCTCCGGTTGCTATCGAACTGGATCACGACAAGCTGTGGAACCTGCAGAGCAACGCTGAATTTTACAGCGAAGTTCTGACCATCGTTGTTGATGGTAAAGAAGAAAAAGTTAAGGCTCAGGCGGTGCAGCGTCACCCGTTCAAGCCAAAACTGGCTCACATCGACTTCGTTCGCGCTTAATCGCCGACAAGTTTACGTGACGAAAAAACGGCTCCTTACGGAGCCGTTTTTTTTACTGCTTCGCCGCCTCCCGCACGACCGTCTCCTTCCCTGCTGCCGTTATTACCTCGTTATTCGCGCTGTCTGAAAGCGTAATACCGCTCACCTGCGCAAAGTTCCAGGCATGCTCCGTATTATCAAACGTGACGTGCGTAAACTGGCTGTCATGCAGGAAGGTGATTTTGCTCGCCTGCACGTTGCGGAACTTCACGTTACTGAACGCCAGGTTCTGATGATAGGCATCGCGCGGGAAGGTAATGCCGTATGCTGCCGTCATCTCCTGCACCGTCATGCCATCCACCAGAATGCTTTTCTTCGCCGCCGTACCATCAACGGTGACGTTCTCAACGGTGACGTTGCGGAACTGCGCAGGCTCGGCGGCTGGGGTGGTGTCGTTAACGTCAGCGCTGTACTTGATGGTGAAGATAAACGGCTCTTTCGCCAGATCTTTCATTGCGTTATTGCGGAACAGCACCTCGCGCGCGCCGCCGCCGTAATACGGACGGCTTTTCATTCGCAGGCCGATATCGGTCAGATACATGACGTTATCTTCCGCTTTGATCTTCTCTATCCAGGCGCCGGTATGGCTGCCGGTCACTACCGCGCCGTGGCCTTTGCGGAAGTAGTTATTGAAGATCCACGCCCCGCTCTGCGGTTTCTGACTAAAGGTTTCGACGCCCTTGCCGTAGCCTGCGGCAAAGTTCATCCCGTCGTCGCCGGTATCAAAGAAGTTATTGAAGACAAGGGCATTCTGGCTGTTACCCAGCTCAATACCGTCGGCGTTATTGCCGTCAAAGGTCTTGTGGCTAAGCCCATTCAGCGCGATGTTTTCCGACTCCAGCACCATGATCCCGTGAAATGCCGGGTTGAGGATGGTCAGCCCTTCGATGTAGAGATTGCTGACGCCGCGCAACGTCATCAGACTGGAGCGGCGGTTTTTATACGCGCTGTCACGGTCCATTCCTTCAGATACCGCAAGCTCGGTCTGATGCTTTGCCAGAATACCGTCTTCGCCCACTTTTTTGGCATTGCTGGCGCGATACTGCGGCAGCGTATTACCGGCTTCATCAACGATAGACTCCGCCCCGCCGTGCTTCACACCCCGCGTCCAGCCATTACCGTCGAGGGTCCCTTTACCCACAATGCGAATATTGCGGAACGTCCCCGCGTGAGAGCTTCCCTTGTCGTCCGCTTCCAGGGCGTTAATCAACGACGGCGGGCGCTTCGGCAGCGGATTATCAGTATAGGGGTAAAGAAAATAGCCTTTGTTCATCGGGTATTGCGCCGGGTCGTCCGAGCCCAGTAGCGTCGCGTCTTCGGCAATCTCCAGCGTCATATCGCTGTGTAAGAACAGCGCGCCGGTTTTAAACACGCCGCCACGCACGCTGACCTTACAGCCTTGCGGATACTGCGCCAGCGAACAGCTATCAATCGCTTTTTGCAGCGCGGCGGTATCAAGCGTTGCCCCGTCGCCGACGGCACCTGCGGCTTTAGCGTCCACCACGTGCGGCACTTTGGTGGTGCGCAGGGAAATCGGCGCGCTATCGGCGGACTCGTTACCGTCCGAATAGACGGCGCGGACGGTAAACTGATAGTCGGTATCGGCTTTCAACCCATCGACGGTAAAGCTTCGTAGGGAGACCTTCTGCTGCCAATGGTCGTTATCCAGCGTCTGGTAGAAGTTATCGATATAAGGTTTAGCGGGGGAGAATGTGTCCTGATTGTCGCGCGCGCTGCCTAGCAACTCACCGCCGCGATAGACGTGATAGTCCACCACCTTGTCCGCCTCCAGAAGCGGTTTTTCCCACACCAGCACTACGCTGTCATCATCAACGGAGAGCACCGGCGACTGGACGTTTTGCGGTGCCGCTGACGCCTTCGCCTGAGCGGCTTCGCTATTGTCACAGCCGCTTAATGCGCCCGCGAGTATCATTGTGGTGGCCAGCGCCAGTCGGGAGTGTCTGAAGGTATTGTGCATCTTGTTATTATTCCTCTCAGTGATTCGCGGCACCCAGCTGCCGCGTCCTTGAGCCCTCCTGTATCAGGATGGCTCTCCATTTATAAAATCAAAATATTTTTGCATTTAAAATGAAACGTATTTTCATTTATTTCATTAAGTATTAACTGAGAGTCAGCTCAAGTTTTAACCGGGATGAAAAAACATCGATACCGAAAATGAGAGGAGCGTCACTCAAAACAGGCGGGGATACGGATAGACAAAGCCCGCTCGGAGATGAGCGGGCTTTAAGGTGGACGGCTTTAGCTTTTTCCGGAGGTCCGGCGCTGTAGCTGGTCACGCAGGTTTGGCGGCGTGCCTTTAATGGTCAGCGTATCGGTCGCTGGGTCCCAGTAAATACGCTCCCCAAGCAGCATGGCATCGAAGTTAATGGTTAAGCCACCGCCGCTACCGGCAAACTTCGTCAGCTGGCGCAGCGTGCTGCGATCCGCCGGGAAGCTCTCTTCCAGCTCGTAGCCTTTTTCTGCGGTAAATTCGCTGAAGCTCACTTCGCTCACGCCAGACAGTTCTTTCGACAGCGATTCCAGCTCAATCTCTTCACCGGCCTGCAGCTGTTCGTTGCAGTAGGAGTAAACCTGCTGACGCACGTTCTGACGCTCGTTTTTGTCGAGCTGCGCTTCGGCGGCAAAGTCGTCCAGCGCCTGCAGCAGGCCACGGTTTTGTACCTTCGCGTTCAGGCCTTCGCTCGCGCCGAGGAAGTCCATGAAGAAATCAGCAACCTTGCGTCCGACGCGCCCTTTCAGGAAGGTCAGGTAGCGGGTCGATTCCGGGTTAGTCTCCCACTCGGTCAAATCGATACGCGCGACAATATCGGCATGGTTAATGTCGAGATAATGGGTCGCGCTGATATCCAGCTCTTCATTGACGCGCATGCTGCTGAGGTTATTCAGCACCGCCACCAGCAGGTATTCCACCGCCAGGTAGCGATAGTGACAGAACAACACAATGCCGCCATCAGCAAACGGATATTTCGCCAGCTCGTCGCGCAGACGACCGGTGGCCGCACGGCTGAAGGCGAGGAAATCCTCTTCGCCCTGACGCTGCAGCTTTAACGCCTGCGCCAGTTCGCTCTCTTCGGTAAACAGGCCGTAGGCTTTGTTCTTCGCGCTGTACACCCGATGCAGCTCGGCCATCATTTCTTCAACCGGTGCAGTCGGCTCCAGCAGCGTGTCGCGCAGGACCACATCCAGGTTTTGCTCATCGCGTTTGATAAGCTGATGCAAAGCAATCTGGTCGATATCCAGACTCATGTTAAACTCTCCTTTAAGATCGGGTGTATTCAACCACCCCCGATGCGACAGTGCAACTCACACATTACCGCCCTCGCGGCAGCATAATGGCGAAAGGATAACGCGTTACGCTGAAAAAAAGCGGAAAAAATGCTGCTGCTACGGTAATATACTGCCCTTTAATGAATAGACAGATTTCGATTTATGCCACAACAATCCCGCTATAGTGATGAACACGTTGAAAAGCTGCTGAGCGAGCTCGCCAACGTGCTGGAAGAACATAAAGCCCCAACCGACCTTTCTTTGATTGTGCTGGGCAATATGGTTACCAACCTGATTAACAGCAGCGTGGCTCCGGCTCAACGCCAGGCTATCGCGCGTTCTTTTGCCCAGGCGCTTCAGTCTTCTATTAACAGCGATCCTGCGCACTAAGGGTACAAGCAACAGTTTATGGTGACTCATCGTCAGCCTTACCGAGAAAAAGTCTCCCAGATGGTTAGCTGGGGGCACTGGTTCGCCCTGTTCAACATGCTGTTGGCCATGGTGCTCGGTAGCCGCTATCTGTTTGTCGCCGACTGGCCGACGACGCTGACTGGACGCGTTTTCTCCTATATCAGCCTTGTCGGGCATTTCAGCTTTCTGGTGTTCTCCGCCTATCTGCTGATTCTGTTCCCGCTGACCTTTATCGTCATGTCCCAGCGCCTGATGCGCTTCCTGTCCGCCATTCTGGCGACGGCCGGCATGACGCTGCTGCTTATCGACAGCGAGGTCTTTACCCGCTTCCACCTGCACCTTAACCCGGTGGTGTGGGAGCTGGTTATCAACCCCGATCAAAATGAGACCGCGCGCGACTGGCAACTAATGTTTATCAGCGTGCCGGTTATTCTGCTGGTTGAGATGCTGTTTGCCACCTGGAGTTGGCAGAAGCTGCGTAGCCTGACGCGCCGCCGTCACTATGCTCGCCCGGTTGCCTGGTTCTTCTTTGCGTCGTTTATCGCTTCACACGTGATGTACATCTGGGCCGATGCGAACTTCTATCGTCCGATAACCATGCAGCGTGCCAACCTGCCGTTGTCGTATCCAATGACCGCTCGCCGCTTCCTTGAGAAGCACGGTCTGCTGGACGCGCAGGATTACCAGCGTCGTCTGGTAGAACAAGGCGACCCGGAAGCCGTGACCGTCCAGTATCCGCTCAGCGACCTGCGCTATCGGGATATGGGCGTCGGCAAAAACGTCCTGCTGATTACCGTAGATGGCCTGAACTACTCACGCTTCGAACAACAGATGCCGTCGCTGGCGCGCTTTGCGAGTGAGAACGTCAACTTTACGCAACATATGAGCGCGGGCAACACCGCCGATAACGGCATCTTTGGCCTGTTCTACGGCATTTCTCCGTCCTATATGGATGGCGTACTGTCGGCGCGCATTCCGGCAGCACTGATTAGCGCCCTCAACCAACAGGGCTATCAGCTGGGTCTGTTCTCTTCTGACGGCTTCACCAGTCCGATTTATCGTCAGGCGCTACTGTCAGATTTCTCACTGCCGCCGGGCAAATCGCAGAACGATGCCCAGACAGCAAGCCAGTGGACTAACTGGCTCAAAAACAATGCTCAGGACGAAAACCGCTGGTTCTCGTGGGTGTCGTTTAACGGAACCACTATCAACAACACACAGGCCAACGACCGTCAATATGCTCGTGCAGCAGCGGATGTAGATTCACAAATTGCCAAAGTACTGGACGCGCTGCGCGACTCCGGCAAGCTTGATGACACCGTGGTGATTATTACCGCCGGTCACGGTGTGCCGCTTAGTCACGGGAACAGTACCTTTAACTGGTCACGCGCTCAGCTCCAGGTACCGCTGGTGATCCACTGGCCGGGAACTCCTGCTCAGCGCATCGACCTGCTGACCGATCATAAAGATATTATGACCACCCTGATGCAAAGACTGCTGCACGTCAGTACGCCAGCCAATGAATACTCACAGGGTCAGGATCTGTTCAGCGCCACGCGCCGCCATAACTGGGTAACGTCAGCAGATAACGAGACGCTGGCGATCACCACGCCGTCGATAACCGTCGTGCTCAGTCATAACGGTCACTATAAAACCTGGAACGCGGCTGGCGAGAAGGAACGGGATCAAAAAGCCCAGCTCAGTTTACTGCTGCAGGTGCTGACGGATGAAAAACGCTTTATCGCTAACTGATTGATTAATTTTAACTCAATTGATAACCCCTGACTTGCAATCAGGGATAAAAGCGGTACTATTTTTGTCATGCGTCGGCACGTAGCGCAGCCTGGTAGCGCACCGTCATGGGGTGTCGGGGRTCGGAGGTTMAAATCCTCTCGTGCCGACCAAAATCAT
>CP070603.1:1728684-1728774 GCA_016939855.1 Kluyvera ascorbata | reverse complement strand
AGTGTAAGCATCCCGGCAAAACGGCCCATTCACTTTTAGAGATCTTCCGACATACTGATTATGTCCCCCGAGGAGATCGCTATGCGTAAA
>CP070603.1:1728340-1728409 GCA_016939855.1 Kluyvera ascorbata | reverse complement strand
GAACTCGTCAGCTATCTGACGGCACAATTTGCCATGAGTTTACGCCAGGCCTGCAGGACGTTATCGCTG
>CP070603.1:1727583-1728193 GCA_016939855.1 Kluyvera ascorbata | reverse complement strand
AAACGTGTTCACCGGATTTACTGCCTGCTGAAACTGAATTTTCGCCGCAAGGGAAAACAGCGGCTGCCAGTACGTAATCCAGCACCACTGGCGACACCGCAAGCGTTAAACCAGAGCTGGTCCATTGATTTTATGCACGACGCGCTGGTCTGCGGCAGACGCTTCCGGACCTTCAATGTGGTGGATGATTTTAACCGTGAAGCACTGGCGATAGAAATCGACCTGAATATCCCGGCTCAGCGTGTCGTCCGGGTACTGGACAGGATAGTGGCAAACCGCGGATACCCGCTGAAGATGCGGATGGACAACGGACCAGAACTCGTCTCACTGGCGCTGGCACAGTGGGCCGAAGAACATGGCGTGCAACTCGAATTTATCAAGCCGGGTAAGCCAACACAGAATGCGTTTATCGAACGGTTCAACCGGACATACCGGACAGAGATCCTGGATTTTTACCTGTTCAGAACACTGAATGAAGCACGGGAAATTACCGGACGCTGGCTGATGGAATATAACAACGAGCGGCCTCATGAATCCCTGAATAACCTGACGCCGGAAGAGTGCCKGCTGATGGCTGAAAAACCGGAACTCTCAAAAAGTGCGTGGAACT
>CP070603.1:1706875-1725810 GCA_016939855.1 Kluyvera ascorbata | reverse complement strand
GCCCAGCGGCTGTCAAAATGCCCCTGATACTGGCGAATAACCTCCGGCTCATCGCGTATCACCAGCACGTTCTCTGAGTTTTCCGTTTCTGCTGATTTGGCAAAGTTAAATGACCCGGTCTCCAGCGTATCGCCATCAACAATCATCACCTTATCGTGCTGAATGTGATAGTGGCCGTCGATGCGAACGTCGATACCGTTTTCTTGCGCCCGGGCAATAGCCTTCTGGCTGACCTCTCCCTGATTTCGTCGCTTATCGATTACCGCCCTCACCTTCACGCCGCGTTTTTGGGCGCGAATCAGCGCGTCAACAATGTCTTTAGCCTGAAACGAGTAGGCCATCATATCAATGGAGCGCTGTGCGCCATCGATAGTATTCAGCACCAACCCACGGGCAGAACCTTCAGGTGAGAACCCAACCTGGATTGAGGCCTGTGCGACAGGGAGAACCCCCAGAAGTGCAGCTATAATAAGAAATCGTGCCATCATCATCATTACCCAGAACATCCGTACGCCACTCAGCGATCAAGGCAGTCTTAATCGCTATTTTTATTCATTAAAGCAACATTTAGAACTAGTCCTAATGCAAAATTCAGTAAAATACGATTACCATTGATGTCAGGAATGATATTCTCCTCTCGTTGCAAACTGATAAAAAGGATGAACAGTGAAAAACACACATAAACTTGCCGCATCGTTACTTGCCATCGCCTGCACCACCAGCTTCGCCTGGGCCGCAGAACAGCCGCTGGAAAAGGTTGCGCCTTTCCCGAAAGCGGAGAAAGGTATGACGCGTCAGGTGATTCAGTTGCCGGAACAGAAAGATGAGTCTGCCTTTAAGGTAGAGTTATTAATTGGCAAAACGCTGGAGGTTGATTGCAACCACCACCGCCTGGGCGGTGAACTGGAGAGCAAAACGCTGGAAGGCTGGGGCTACGATTACTATGTCGTTGAGAAAATCTCCGGCCCGGTGTCGACTATGATGGCCTGCCCTGACCAGAAGAAAACCAAGAAATTTGTCACTGCGTCACTGGGTGATGATGGCATGCTCCGTTACAACAGCAAGCTGCCGATCGTTATCTATGCGCCAGAGAACGTAGAAGTGAAATACCGTATCTGGGAAGCGCAGGAAACGGTACAAAGCGCCGTCGCGCGTTAATAAAAAACCCGGGGTCGCTTGCGCTCGCCCGGGCTACCAATAGTAAAATCCCGGTCACTCCGGGATTTTTTCTTTTTAGAGCGCGATATCCGCCATCTCTTTGGCTTCTATCGGTTTTGATGTCACCTGCACTGCCGGCGTAGGATCCGCTTCACGGGTCGCTTCATGGCGCAGCCCCAACACTTCACTGGTGTACGCCAGCGTTTTCTCAATCAGATGCGGGTTTTCGGTCAGCGTTGAGCCGTAGGTTGGAACCACGGCGCGGATTTTTTGCTGCCATTCAGCCGTCTGCATTTTGTCCTTGAAGACCTTCTCCATCAGCTCCAGCATGATAGGCGCAGCGGTTGATGCCCCCGGAGATGCCCCCAGCAGCGCGGCAACGGTACCTTCATCATCGCTGACCACTTCGGTGCCCAGACGCAATACGCCACCGATACGCGCATCACGTTTGATTATCTGCACGCGCTGGCCCGCCTGCCACAAACGCCAGTCCTGCTTTTTCGCCATTGGGTAGTAGGCACGCAGCGCCGCATGACGGTCTTTATCTTTCTGCAGTACCTGGCTTACCAGATATTTCACCAGATCAAAGTTATCCAGCCCAACGTTCAGCATTGGCAGAATGTTGGATTTGTTGGTGGATGCCAGCAGGTCCCACAGCGAACCGTTTTTCAGGAAACGTGTAGAGAAAGTAGCGAATGGCCCAAACAGCACCACGCGCTTGCCGTCGATAATACGGGTGTCGATGTGCGGAACGGACATCGGCGGTGCGCCCACGGAAGCCTGACCGTAAACTTTCGCCAGGTGATGGTTAACCACTTCAGGGTTTTCACATACCAGGAACTGGCCGCCAACCGGGAAGCCCGCGTACTCTTTAGCCTGAGGGATTTTGGTTTGCTGAAGCAGTTTCAGCGCCGCGCCGCCCGCACCGATAAAAATGAATTTCGCTTTGATGGTGCGTTTTTCGTGGCTACCGTTGGCATCAGAAACGGTGACATTCCAGCTGTTATCTGCGTTGCGGCGGAAACGGCGCACCACGGTGTTAAGCTGCAGCGAGAAACGATCGCGCTTTTTAAGGCCCTGAATGAGCTGACGAGTAATCTCGCCATAGTTCACGTCAGTGCCCGCTTCGGTACGAGTCGCCGCAATCTTCTGCTGCGGATCGCGTCCTTCCATCACCAGCGGCGCCCAGTCTTTAATCTGTTCGTGGTCTTCAGAGTAGCGCATGCCGTTAAACAGCGGGCTCTGTTGCAACGCACGGTAACGGGCGCGCAGGAAGTTGACGTTGTCATCGCCCCACACAAAGCTCATGTGCGGCACGGTGTTAATAAAGCTTTTCGGCTGCGTCAGTACGCCGCGCGTGACCTGATGCGCCCAGAACTGACGCGAAATCTGGAAGGCTTCGTTAATATCAATCGCTTTTTCGATGCTGACGGAGCCATCAGCTTTCTGCGGGGTATAGTTGAGTTCCATCAGCGCCGAGTGCCCGGTGCCTGCGTTGTTCCAGCCGTTTGAGCTCTCTTCGGCTACGCTTTCCATTTGCTCAACCATGGTAATCGACCAGTCTGGTTCCAGCTCCTGCAGCCACGTACCCAGCGTAGCGCTCATAATGCCGCCACCGATCAGCAATACATCTGTCTCATGAACCACACGAGTCTTCGCCTTAGTCGCCACAGAAACCTTCTCGGTACCCGATTTCTGTGAGTTGGGTACAGCTATCTTTTTTTTCATCGTAGGGGGCCTTACTTGACTTGCGATTTGTTACATGCAGGTAAAAACATCCGTGCGGTTACGTTACCACCCAGGAAGATAAAATTAAATATTGTTTAAAATTTAAGTTGAGTTTTGAGATCTGTTATTAAAATGTTTAATAAATGTGTACAGAAAATGAGATTTGGTACTAGTAGAATGTGACGTAAAGCGGTATTATTCTCCCCTTTGTGATGGTACGCACGGAAGCTGGGATTATAGAAAACCCGCCATCGATAACCTGTGAATACCCTATGTCCAACGCTTCTCCCTCTCCTCTTTCTGGCTCCCTGTTCTCCGTCCTGACATCACCTTCGATGTTAACGCGTGAGATACTGGCTGGCGTGATTACCGCGCTGGCGCTGATCCCTGAAGTTATCTCGTTTTCCGTTATTGCAGGCGTTGACCCGAAAGTCAGTTTGATCGCCTCCGTGGTGCTATGCCTGTCGATGTCGTTTCTCGGCGGCCGCCCGGCCATGGTCACCGCCGCTGCGGGTTCCGTCGCGCTGGTTATCGGGCCGATGGTACATCAGCACGGCGTAGCCTACATCCTGCCCGCCGTGGTGATGGCCGGGATTATTCAGATTTTATTTGCTGCCTGCGGCATGGCAAAGCTGATGCGCTTTATCCCGCAGTCGGTGATGACCGGGTTTGTAAACGCGCTGGGCATTCTGATTTTCTTCGCCCAGGTTCCGCATTTCTGGAGCCGTAGTCCGCTGATTGTCGCGCTGTTTGCCGCCACCATTCTCATCGTGCTGTGGCTTCCTCGCGTGATGAAAAGTATTCCATCGCCGCTTATCGCCGTCGTGCTGTTAACGCTCTACACCGCCACCAGCGGGCAAATTTTACCGACCGTCGGTGATGAAGGCTCGATGAGCGGCGGGCTGCCGGGTCTGACGCAACTGCTGGTGCCGCTGAATCTTGAAACGCTGCAAATCATCTGGCCGTGCGCGCTGAGCATTGCTTTTGTCGGGCTGATGGAATCGCTGCTGACCGCTAAGCTGGTCGACGATCTGACCGTCACGCCATCTAATAAAACGCGTGAAAGCGCAGGGCTTGGCATCGCCAATATTCTGGCGGGCTGCTACGGCGGTATTGCCGGATGCGCGATGATTGGTCAAACCATCGTGAACGTGGAGATGGGGAAAGGACGCAGCCGGGTATCAACGGTCGCGGCAGCGCTGGTGTTGCTGCTGCTGGTCACCGCATTAAGCGAAGTGATGGCGAAAATCCCGATGTCGGTGCTGGCAGGCATTATGGTGATTGTCGCCTTCAAAACCTTTAACTGGCACAGCCTGCAACCCGGCACGCTTAAACGTACGCCGTGGCCGGAAACGCTGGTGATGCTGGTCACCGTCGGCGCGACGGTCAGTACCGGTAATCTGGCGATTGGGGTACTGGCGGGCATTATCATGATGGTCATTGTGCCTGCCCGCCTGAAGCACCGCGCAAAGCTTAAAGCAGAAACACGGTCGCCAACCCCAGAAAAATAAAGAAACCGCCGGTATCGGTGATGGCGGTGATCATGACGCTGGATCCGACCGCCGGGTCATGCCCCAGTTTTACCATGATCATCGGGATCAGTACCCCCATTACCGAAGCCACCAGCAGGTTCAGGATCATCGCCAGCGTCATGACGGCCCCCAGATGCGGGTCGTCATACAGCAGCCAGGTCACCGTGCCCATAATACCGCCCCAGACGATGCCGTTAATCAGCGCCACGCCCATTTCACGCACAATTAAAAACGAGAAGTTACCCGGCTGAATTTTCTGTAGCGCCAGCGCGCGCACAATCATGGTAATCGTCTGGTTACCGGTATTCCCGCCAATGCCCGCCACGATAGGCATCAGCGAAGCCAGCGCCACCAGTTGAGAGATGGTGTGTTCAAAACCGTCAATGACGCGGGAGGCGATAAACGCGGTACAGAGGTTGATAGCCAGCCACGCCCAGCGCGTTTTAACCGCTTTGGTCACTGGCGCAAACACGTCTTCTTCGCTGCTCAGGCCGCCCATACGGCGTAAATCACTGTCGGTCTCTTCGTAGACCACATCCACAATTTCATCGATAGTCAAACGCCCCATCAGCTTGCCGTCAGCATCAATGACCGCGGCACTGATAAGGTCGTCACGTTCAAAGGTACGCGCCACGCTTTCCGACTTTTCTTCCGGATGGAAGGCGACCGGATCGGCCTCCATCACTTCATGCACGTAGCGTTCCGCCGGGTTCAGCAGAATGGTTTTAAGCTCCAGTTCGCCAATCAGAGTCTGGTCTCGCTTCACCACAAAGAGCTTATCGGTGTTCTCAGGCATCTTGCCCAACCGGCGTAAGAAGCGTTGTACCGATGCCAGCGTGACGTCCGGGCGAATGGTAATCACCTCGAACTCCATGATGGACCCCACCTGCTCGTGGGCATAGTTCATCACCTGGCGTACGCGCGCGCGCTCAGTCGGGTCCATCGAGGCGAGCAGGCGGCCAGTCAGGTCACGCGGCAGATGCTGCACCATGTAAATCTGTTCGTCGATGTCCAGCGTTTGCAGTGCATCGAGCAACGCCCGGTCGCTCATATCTTCAATGAGGTCATCCCAGACGTTCTCCGATACTTCGAGCAATACTTTCCCGCGGCGAGTGTCTTCAACCAAATTCCACAGGGCGTGACGCTCTTCTGACGGCAACGCTTCAAGGGTATCGGCAAGATCCGGCGGCGGCAGGTGCGCTACCAACGCGCCCACTTCCGCCAGGTCGTCCTCAAGCGTGCCTTCATCGTACTGCTCGGCCAGCGTCAGTTTGCCCAGCAGCGCAGAGGTGACTGCCTTATCGGTTGTCAGCAGCCAGATCAGGCGCTGACGTTCTTCGTCACGCACGCGGGCGCTGTTCTTCTTCAACAGAGACATGAATAATCCTTATTCGGGAAAGTTCGCCCAACCGAATAGTCAGGCGAATTAAGCATAGCGCGGAGAAATATAAAAAAAATTAAACGAGCCGCTCGTACGCTGAAAAAATCAGCAGAGCGGCTAAAAAATCAGGCAGTACGCGCCACTGCGTCGCGGGAAGCCCGTTCGCGTTCTTCCCCAACCAGTTCACTTAACTGGCCGTTACGCATCTCCAGCAGGCGATCCGCATGGGTGAAGTAGTGATCATCATGGCTGATGGCGAAAATCGTTTTGCCCATTTGCTGCATCAACGGCAGCAGTACCTGATAAAACTCACGGCGGAAGTGAGGGTCCTGATCGGCCGCCCACTCATCGAGCATGATGATATCGCGCTCTTCCGCCAGCGCCAGCAATAGCGCCACGCGTTTTTTCTGCCCTTTTGACAGCTTCAGGTCGAGGATACGGCCATCTTCAAGTTTCACCTTGTGGCTCATTTGCAGTTGCGCAAGCCATTTCTCGACCAGCTCCGGCTTCGCCTGTTTACCTTCCGGCCCCAGCAGGTGCTCGAACAGCCAGACGTCGGTAAACACCGCAGAGAACAGCTTGCGATAGTCTTCCGGTTTATCCGCCGCCAGCGGCTGGCCATCCAGCAAAATCTGCCCGGAAATCGGCTGATAAAGACCGGTCAACAGCATCGCCAGCGTCGATTTACCGCTGCCGTTACCACCAATCAGAAAGACCATTTCACCGCGTTTCAGCGTCAGGTTTAATGGGCCGACCGCGAAGGTGTTGTCTTCATAGTGGAAGGTCACATCGCGCAGTTCCAGCGTCTGCCAGTTCGGGTGCGCCGTTGGTTGTGGGAACGGCTCGCGGAACGGCGCCAGCGAGAATTTATTCAGCTTGTTGAAGGCCACCTGAGCGCTCAGAAGCGTAGGCAGCGCCCCTACCGCCGACAGTAGCGGCGTGCGCAGGAACAGCAGCGTCAGTGAATAGGTTGCCGCCACGTTGGTGTCGGCCCAGCCCAGGCCGTTTGCCATCCAGAACACCAGGCCGATAGCGCCCAGCATCATGATATTTGACCAGTTCACGGCGCTCAGGTGGAAGGTATCGGCACGAATAATATGGTGACGATAGGCTTTGGCGTCCGGCGTGAACTGTTGTTCAAAGACGTACTGCGCGCGCTCGCGGTTGAGCGTCAGCTCTTTGCGCCCTTCCAGCACCGTCTGGTAGTCGTTATAAAGGCTATCTTCGGTTTCACGCAGCGTCGCCATGTGTTTGTACACGCGCGCCACCAGCATAAAGCCGCCCCAAATGGTCAACGCCATCCACAGCGCGGTAATCAGCAGCATTTTGGTCGACAGCATCGCCAGATAGGCGGCGGAACCCACGGTCAGGATAATGCCCTGAACCAGCTCAGGCAGGCGCACAAAGGCAATGGTGATGGCTCGAATGTCGCTGGTCAGGCCCGCCAGCAGCGATGCGCTGCCGAGCTTTTCCACGCGTTCAACCTGGGTGTCGAGAATACGTTTGATAAATTCACGGCGCAGGCGATAGACAAAGTGGTGCCCCAGCGTGGTCAGCGCCAGCTGAGAGCCCAGCGTGACGGCCATCAGCAGCAGCAACAGTCCGAGAAATTCCGGCAGCACCGCCACCGTGGTGTCGACCATTTCAATCAGACGTACGTTAATAAAGGCAATAAGTCCAATACCGAGCGCGGCGCTCAGCAGGCTCAGGGCGATAACGCCAATGAAGGGCCAGCGGTACTGGCGCCAGACGAGTAAAAGAAGTTCCATAACAGCAACCAGGGCAAGAAAAACAGCCAGCAGTGTAAACTGCTGAGCAACGACATCAAGAATAATTCTTATTTTTATTTGTCATTATGCGGCATGGCGGAAAGTAAGGTTATAGCGCCAGGCGCCTACCTGCGGATGGCTGCCCGCTTTAAGCGGTAAAATGGCATGATAAAACAGCCGGGACTCCCCGCCCCACACCACCACGTCGCCATGTTCCAGCCAGACACGCTGTAAGGGGTCGCTGCGGTGTAGCCCACCGAACTGGAAGGTAGCCGGTAATCCCAGCGAGACGGAAACAATCGGGGCATCCAGCCGTGCTTCGTCTTTATCCTGATGCAGCGACAGCTTTGCACCGGGCTGATAGCGATTGATAAGACAGGCGTCGGGGGTGAATCCCGGGTAGCCGGCCTGGCTTGCCGCCGTCTTCGCTAGCGTCAGAAAAACTTCCGGAATAGCCGGCCAGGGCTGCCCGGTCAGCGGGTCGATGGCTGCATAACAGTAGCCACGGCTGTCCGTGCTCCAGCCAAGCGGCCCGCAGTTGGTCATCGCCACTGACATGGTGTACCCGCCCGGCGTCACCATATGGCGAAACGGCGAGACGGTGGCGACCTGCGCAATCGCGGCCAGCAACGCATCGCTGCTTTCCCGCGCCAGACGGCGCAGGACCACGGCTCCTGGGGCAAGCGG
The DNA here is from genome assembly GCA_016939855.1 of Kluyvera ascorbata. GTDB lineage: Bacteria > Pseudomonadota > Gammaproteobacteria > Enterobacterales > Enterobacteriaceae > Kluyvera > Kluyvera ascorbata_C. Next base: position 1,717,555 of record CP070603.1, on the reverse strand, counting down.
CTCTGACCATGGCGCTTCATCAGCAAACAGATCCAGCATCAGCGCTCCTGTTCTTTTTCACGCGCTAACAGCGCAGCCTTACGCGCCACGCCCCAGCGATAACCAGACAGGCTACCGTCACCGCGCACCACGCGGTGGCACGGTATCAAAATCGCCAGACGATTTGCCGCACATGCGCCAGCAACGGCACGCACCGCTTTCGGGTTGCCGATGTCATCAGCGATTTGCTGATAGCTGCGGGTTTCACCGGATGGGATTTTACGCAGCGCCTGCCAGACCTGCTGCTGGAAGGCCGTACCGCGAATATCCAGCGGCAGCGTGAGCGGCGCTGCTTGCTGATTCAGGCTCGCCATAACGGCCTGAATTTGCTCACTGAGCTCAACAGCCGCAGGCATACAATGGGCGGACGGGAAGCTTTGCTGCAGTTCAGCCACGAGCGTCTCATGATCATCTCCCAGCAACACCGCACAGATCCCCCTCTCGCTCAGCGCCACCAGACAGTGGCCGAGCTCGCAGCGCCCAACCGCGTAGTCAACGCGGGTAGATTTTCCGCCCTGGCGGTAGGCGCGAGCCGTCATGCCCAGTACCTCGTCGGCCTGTCGGTAGTAGCTGCTGCTACTGGGAAACCCGGCCCCCAGAACGGCCTGAGTGACGGATTCACCCTCGCTTAAGGCATCACGAAGGCGACGCGCACGCCACGCCTGCTGCCAGGCTTTTGGCGTGACGCCGGTGACAGATTTAAACAGGCGATGAAAATGATACGGACTGACCGCCACCGCTTCCGCCAGGGTCTCCAGCGTAACGGGATTATCCTGTTCGAGCAGGCGACAGGCCTTGGCGACTTTATCGATTTTCTGCTGTTCTGGGGAAAGGTTATCAGGCTGGCAACGCTTACAGGGGCGATACCCGGCTGCCTGCGCGGCTTCGGCATCAGGATAAAAGCGGACATTCTGGCGTAGCGCATGGCGGGCACGACAGGACGGGCGACAGAAAATGCCGGTGGTCTGCACGGCAAAAACAAATTGACCGTCAGCGTTTGCATCGCGATTTGTCACCGCCAGCCAGCGGTCGTCATCGGTATGTAGAGTTTGAGATGTCATAACGGGCTCCTCCTTCTAGTGTAACCGTCACTGTGACCAAAAGGAGGAATTAAAAAACCCGCAATCTTGCTTTTTAATTTTTCCCGCTCACCAGAAAGGCGCGGAACTGCGGCGACATCCAGGTGGTAAAACCATCACCCTCTTTCATTATCATGTATACCGCCAGCCCCTGCTCGCGGACGACCTGCTGTGCTTTCTCCGTGCCTAACACCATCAAACCGGTATCCCAGCCGTCAGCTTCCAGCGCGGTTGGCGCGATAACGGTAACGGAAACCAGCTTGTGAGTGATGGGGCGTCCGGTTTGCGGATCGATAACGTGCGAAATACGCTGCCCGTCCAGCTCGTAATAATTACGGTAGCTGCCAGAGGTACTGATCCCGTGACCGTTGATGTCCACGATGGCCTGCACCGCATTTTCCCGATCGGTCGGTTTTTGGATCGCCACGCGCCATGGCTGGCCTTCACCATTCATTCCACGGCTAACCAGGGCACCGCCTACCGAAACCAGGTAGCGGGAGATCCCTTCTTCCGTCATCAGTCGTGCCAGATGATCGGCCGCGTACCCTTCGCCGACGGTTGAGAGATCAACGTAAAGATCGGGAATCGATTTTTGCAGATACTGCTGGCCCGCGCGGTTGATAACCGTCAGCTTTTCCAGACCGGTACGGGCCTTCGCGGCGTCAATTTGCGCTTGGGTCGGAGTTTTCACCGGCTGTTTATCCGGGCCAAAGCCCCACAGATTCACCAGCGGCCCGACGGTAATATCCATTGCCCCCTGGGTTTTCTGCCCAATACGCAAAGATTCGGTGACGATATCGGCCATCCCTTCGCTCACCGGCCACGGCGTCGTACTCTGAGAATGATTAAAGCGCATCAGCGCCGAGTCGTTCTTCCAGGTCGACAATAGCTGATCGTCACCATCGAGCAGCGTCTGCACCTTCTGACGCAACTCTTCCACCCTGTTTTGATCGAGACCCACCACGCTCACACGCCAGAACGTGCCCATGGTTTTACCATCAAGCACGGTCACCTGTGCCTTCGGGGTTGCTGGCGCGCTGGTATTGTCACAGCCCGCCAGCAAAATAACGATGCCCAGCAGCATCGTGCGTAAAATTGTCATGTCCATCCGTATTACCCTCCTGCAATCGGCGCAAGAGTACACTAATTCACTAAAATCAGGCATTAAAAAAGGGGCCAAAGGCCCCTTTTGTCTCGGAGTTAACCGAATTAGAACTGGTAAACCATACCCAGTGCAACGATGTTGTCGGTAGAGATACCGGCTGCCTGAGTGAAGTCGTTTTTGTCCAGCAGGTTGATTTTGTAATCAACGTAGGTAGACATGTTTTTGTTGAAGTAGTAAGTCGCACCCAGGTCGATATATTTCAGCAGGTCCTGGTCGCCGTAGTTCTTGCCTACGCCACCGTTGCTGATGTCCTTACCTTTAGACTGYASGTARSCGATGGATGGACGCAGACCGAARTCGAACTGGTACTGTGCAACCACTTCGAAGTTCTGTGCTTTGTCAGCAAAACCGTAAACGTCAGCGTTCGGGGAACCGCCGAAACGAGTTGCGTTGTAGGTCTGGGTATACTGAGTTGCCAGGTATACGTTGTTAGCGTCGTATTTCAGGCCAGCAGAGTAGGTTTCAGCACGGTCACCGCTGCCGTAGATTTTGCTGGTATCGCCAGTTGCAACACCGTTGTCATCACGGATGGTGTAAACGTTGTTGTTCTGATCGGAGGTACGTTTAGAAGAGGCGATTGCACCACCAATGCTGAAGCCTGCACCCAGATCATAGGTCAGGGAGCCGCCGAAGCCTTCACCGTTCTGTTTCAGAGGCTGACGACCGTTAGCGGTCTGGCCTTCACCAGATGCGCTGCCGTTTTTACCCTGRTACTGCAGMGCRAAGYTCAGACCATCAACCAGACCGAAGAAGTYRKTGTTACGRTARGTYGCAACRCCGTTAGCACGGGATTGCAGGAAGTTGTCAGAACCGTAGGTGTCGCCGCCGAATTCTGGCAGAACGTCAGTCCAGGACGTTACGTCGTAAACAACGCCGTAGTTACGACCGTAGTCGAAAGAACCTGCATCTGCAAAACGCAGACCCGCGAAGCCAACACGAGTCCATGCCTGGTCAGAAGAACCTTCAGTGTTGTTCGCCTGAACGTTRTATTCCCACTGGCCGTAACCRGTCAGCWKRTCRTTAAYCTGAGTTTCGCCTTTGAAGCCCAGACGAACGTAGGATTGGTCGCCGTCGTTGCCGTTGTCACTAGAGAAATAGTGCAGACCATCAACTTTACCGTACAGATCTAATTTGTTGCCGTCTTTGTTATAAATTTCAGCCGCATTTGCTGCGCCCGCTACCAGCAATGCTGGTACCAGGAGGGACAGTACTTTAACTTTCATGTTAATAACCCTCTGTTGTTATATATATGCCTTTATATATGCCACTGCTTACTGATTAACCCTCATTAATCAGTCGGCAGACCCATTGTGCTGTAAAAATTAGAATAATCCAATAAGAATATGATACGAAAACCCCTGAAATGTTTCATTTATCTACATAGATGTTTCAAAATGTAATATTGAGGGAACTTTTATAAGCACAAAAAGCCTGGAAAAATAGCACTAATAATCAAAGAGCGAAAAAATAAATTCACAAAATCAATGAGTTAAAAAACAAATAAGGTATAGCACTGAATGGTAAAACAAAACTTTCACCTACAACTAAAATAGTCATCGCTATCATCATTAACTTTATTTATTACCGTCATTCAGTTCTGAATGTCTGTTTACCCCAATTTCAACCGGATGCTTCGCATCCGGTTTTTTTTACCTTTCTTTACGCAAACTGAACAAAAATGTGCTACTCGGCACAAATTATAACGACTATTAACTAATCACATTGCATACAATTTATTTTGTCTGAACACTCTTTATTAATAATGTCTTGTTATTTAGTGCTATTTTTCAGCTATTATTCGTAAATAATTGTACAATAAGTGTTACATTGTACAATTATTCCGCAACGTAATATTTCCCCATCGCCCCGCAGTAGAACACCCCTTCTTCATTACTGTCACCACCGCAACGCTTGCGCAGAATTCGCCACATTGATGCAACCTAACGGTTTTTTTGTATATACTGCCAGCAGTGCAAAAACAGGGTTTTCACATCTCAATGCCGCTACGGGCTTGAGCATATCCTCATTCAGATGCCGTTATGATGGGTTACACACGCCAATGAGTCAGTCCGACAAGACGAGCCCGACGAAATTCTCCCTACTTCCCGGGAGCATTACGCGTTTCTTCCTTCTTATGATCATCGTCCTGCTGGTTACGATGGGCGTGATGATTCAAAGCGCGGTTAACGCGTGGCTTAAAGATAAGAGCTACCAGATTGTCGACATGACGCATGCCGTCCATAAGCGTATCGATACCTGGCGCTACACCACCTGGCAGATCTACGACAATATTGCGGCGGCGAGCACCAATGCCACTCCGGTAGACGGCCTGCAGGAAACGCGCTTAAAGCAAGATGTCTACTATCTCGAAAAGCCGCGCCGTAAAACGGAAGCACTGATTTTTGGCTCACACGACAGCGCGACGCTCGATATTACCCAGCGTATGTCGACCTATCTCGATACGCTGTGGGGCGCGGAGAACGTCCCGTGGTCGATGTACTATCTCAATGGTCAGGACAACAGCCTGATTCTTATCTCAACCCTACCGCTTAAAGACCTCTCTTCCGGTTTTAAAGAATCGACGGTAGGAAGCATTGTTGATTCACGCCGCGCCGAGATGCTGCAGCAGGCCAATACGCTGGATGAGCGTGAAACCTTCTCATCCTTGCGTCGCCTGGCCTGGCAAAATGGCCGCTACTTTACCCTGCGTACCACGTTCAACCAGCCAGGACACCTGGCGACCGTCGTCGCCTTTGATTTACCGATAAACGATCTGGTGCCGCCAACCATGTCGCTGGACAGTTTCCGCCTGGAGCCCGATCCGGTTCAGAACGCGCAGCGCGCCCAGGAAAAAGATCCAAGCGATAGCGTCTCCATCAACTTTAATAGCTCGCGAATTGAAATCACGTCGGCGTTGAATGGCACCGGTATGCGTCTGGTGTGGCAAGTCCCGTTTGGCACACTGCTGCTCGATACCTTCCAGAACATCATGCTACCGCTACTGCTGAATATTGGCCTGCTGGCGCTGGCGCTGTTTGGTTACTCCACGTTCCGTAATTTACCCACACGCGGCGGCAACACCAGTACGCCGTCTGCCGGAACCAATAATGAGCTGCGCGTGCTACGTGCAATAAATGAAGAAATTGTCTCTTTGCTGCCGTTGGGGCTGCTGGTGCATGACCAGGAATCAAACCGGACGGTGATCAGCAACAAAATTGCCGATCACCTGCTGCCGCATCTCAATTTGCAGAACATTACCAGCATGGCGGATCAGCATCAGGGGGTGATTCAAGCCACCATTAACAATGAACTGTATGAGATTCGTCAGTTCCGCAGCCAGGTCTCCCCGCGCACGCAGATCTTTATTATTCGCGATCAGGACCGGGAAATTCTGGTGAACAAGAAGCTCAAACAGGCCCAACGTCTGTATGAGAAGAACCAGCAAGGTCGTGCGGCATTTATGCAGAATATCAGTGATACGCTGAAGCAGCCGATTAAAACGCTAGCGGCCGAAGCCAGCGCTATCGATACCCCAGACAGCCAGAAACTGGCGAACCATGCCGATCTTCTGGTACGCCTGGTGGATGAAATTCAGCTCGCCAATATACTGGAAAACGATAGCTGGAAAGGATCGTCTACACAGTTCTCTCTCCAGGAACTGATTGATGAAGTGGTGCCCGAGGTACTGCCATCCATTAAACGCAAAGGGCTACAGTTGCTGATTAACAACCAGCTTCCCGCCAAAGAGCAACGCCACGGCGACCGCGATGCGCTACGCCGTATTCTGCTGCTGCTGATTCAGTATGCCGTAACCACTACCCAGATAGGCAAAATCACGCTTGAGGTGAATGCCGATGAGTCAGCCGAAGAACGCTTAACCTTCCGTATTCTCGATACAGGCAACGGCGTGTCGCACGGTGAAGTCGACAACCTGCACTTCCCGTACCTGAACGACACCCAGTCCGATCGCTATGGCAAAGCTAACGCCCTCACCTTCTGGCTTTGCGATCAGCTAGCCCGTAAGCTCGGCGGTCATCTTAATATTAAGGCGCGAGAGTCGCTGGGCACCCGCTACACCCTGCACGTCAAAATGCCAGTGCGCGAAGAAGATATGGCGTCAGAGGAACAGCTGCTGGATGATGTTGTGGTGATGGTCGACATCACTTCAAACGAAATTCGCAACATTGTCACCCGTCAGCTCGAAAGCTGGGGCGCGACCTGCATCAGCCCCGATGAGCGAGCGACAAGTCAAGAATTTGATCTGTTTTTAACAGATAATCCGTCTAATCTTACTGCTTCGGGCTTGCTTTTAAGCGATGATGAGGCTGGGATACGCAAAATTGGCCCGGGTCAGCTGCGTGTGAACTTTAACATGAGCAACGCCATGCAGGATGCGGTACTCCAGCTTATTGAAGAGCAACTGGCGCAGGAAGAAATGACGGAATCGCCGCTGGGCGGAGATGAAAGTGCCGAACTTCAGGCCAGTGGCTATTATGCTCTGTTTGTGGATACGGTACCGGAAGATGTTAGCAGGCTGTATACTGAGTCTGCGGCAAAGGACTTTGCCGCTCTGGCACAGACAGCTCACCGCCTTAAGGGTGTGTTTGCCATGCTAAATCTGGTACCTGGCAAGCAGTTATGTGAATCGCTTGAACATCTGATTCGTGAAAAAGATGCTTCAGGCATAGAAAAATACATCAGCGACATTGACGCCTACGTCAAGAGCTTGCTGTAGCAAGGTAGCCTTTACATGAACAATATGAACGTAATTATTGCCGATGACCATCCGATTGTGCTGTTCGGGATTCGTAAATCTCTGGAGCAAATTGAATGGGTTAATGTTGTTGGCGAATTTGAAGACTCCACTGCGCTAATTAACAACTTACCGAAGCTTGATGCCCACGTACTGATTACCGACCTCTCCATGCCTGGAGACAAGTACGGTGATGGTATTACGCTGATTAAGTACATCAAACGCCATTTCCCTGGTCTGTCCATCATCGTACTGACCATGAACAACAACCCAGCGATTCTGAGCGCGGTGTTGGATCTGGATATTGAAGGGATCGTGCTGAAACAAGGGGCACCAACGGACCTGCCAAAAGCGCTGGCTGCGCTGCAAAAAGGCAAGAAGTTTACCCCGGAGAGCGTCTCTCGCCTGCTGGAGAAAATCAGCGCGGGTGGTTATGGCGACAAGCGCCTGTCACCAAAAGAGAGCGAAGTTCTGCGTCTCTTTGCTGAAGGTTTCCTGGTGACCGAAATCGCGAAGAAACTGAACCGCAGCATCAAAACCATCAGTAGCCAGAAGAAGTCGGCGATGATGAAGCTCGGCGTGGAAAACGACATCGCGTTACTGAATTACCTCTCCTCCGTGACGCTTTCGCCGTCAGACAAAGACTAAACTTAGTTGCCTGTCGGGCCTGCATTACGTAGGCCCGATAAGCGTAGCGCCATCGGGCTACCCATAAATACCTTATTCCCGCGCTTTACGGACTCGCGCGGCATAAACTGTTAACGTCTGCTTAAGCACGTCCAGCGTAACCGGCTTCGACAGGCAGCTATCCATCCCGGACTCCAGACAGCGCTGCTTCTCTTCGGCCAGCGCATTGGCGGTGACGCCAACGACCGGTAGCGTCAGCCCCAGCTGGCGAATACGCTGCGTCAGGCGATAGCCGTCCATATTGGGCATATTGACATCACTCAGCACAATATCGATATGGTTCTTGCTCAACACATTCAGCGCATCAACGCCGTCGTTGGCGGTTTTACACTGATAACCCAGCGATCCTAACTGATCGGCCAGCAATCGGCGGTTGATAGGATGATCGTCGACCACCAGGATCATCATATCGTCGTTACTATCTGCCAGTGCTTCATGCGCTGGCAGCTCCGCAGCATCGCCCGTTTCAACCTTAACGCGATAGATACGTCCCAGCAGCGTCATTAACTCATGCGGAGAGACAATGCTGTGCACCCACTGCCCCGGCGCGTACTCCTGCGGAATACCAATATGTCGACGGCAGAAGACCACGGCGGCCCTGCCCGTCCACGGCTGAGACAGCTCATCATCGGTGATAAGCAGATCATCCGGCTCAGGCGTTTCGCCGTCATAGAGACGAACGTCAATGCCGTGCCAGCTCAGCAGCGAATGAATAAATTCAGAAAGAGAAGCGTTGCGCACCGCCAGCCAGCAGCGAATTTTCGCCAGCCCTTCAATCGCCAGCGGCGTGGAATCCTGCTCACCATAGAGCGGAATACGCAGCGTAAACTGGCTGCCCATACCCGGCTCGGTATCCACGGCAATATCGCCGTCCATCATGTTGACCAGCTTCTCGCATATCGCCAACCCCAGCCCGGTACCCTGGAAGTTACGCTGAACTCCAGTTCCCACCTGGAAGAATGGGTCAAACAGACGCACCACCTCTTTCGCCGGAATACCGACGCCGGTATCGCGAATGCTGATACTCAGGTAATACCCTTCCCGCTTCAGGTGTAAAACGATACAGCCGATATCGGTAAACTTGATGGCATTACTCAGCAGGTTAGAAATCACCTGCTGAAGACGCATCGGGTCACCCATCAGCTTCATCGGTACGTCCGGCTCAATAAAGCAGTACATACCAAGCTGTTTTCTGACCACCAGCGGCAGGTAGTTGGCGGTGATATGGTTCATCACCTCTTTCGGCGAGAACTCGCGTGGCTCAATTTTCAACTGCTCGGATTCAATTTTCGAGAAGTCGAGAATGTCGCTGATAATCTTCAACAGCAGCGCGGACGAGTTATTCATCGCCGTCACCAAACGGTCAACGCCCTTCGGCAACTCTTTGGTTTGCAACAGATCGAGGTTACCGATAATCCCGTACAGCGGCGTACGCAGTTCGTGACTGACCGTTGCCAGGAACATCGACTTAGACTGGCTCGCCTGCTCCGCGGCCTGCGCCATCTCCTGCAATGACTCTTCCATTTTGACGCGCGAACTGACGTCTACCAGCACGCATATCGCCACGTTTTCGTTACGATAGCGCGAGTGAACGAAGCTGATTTGCAGGTTGGTATTGTTACTGGTCAGCACATCGACGAAATTCACCTGCTGGCCGCAGATAATCTGCGTCAGACGCTGACGGTCTTCGTGCGTCAGCATATTGAGGTAGTTGTGCGCCAGTTCGTTACTCAGAATATTGGTGCCATCCTGGGTACGCAGAATACAGATCCCCACGGGTGCAGAGGCGACAATTTTACGGTTAAACTGCTCGTGCTCTTCCAGACGCAGCGCGTCAGATTCAGCGGGTAAAAAGATGCGGCGCTCGTACATTCGCGCCATGGTAAACAGCGCAATCCCCGTCAGCAGGTTCAGCAGCAGCGCGTTCAGCACCAGAATGCGAATGCGCTCCAGCACCACATCCAGCGGCACCGAATAGACAATGCTGAGTGAAGAAGGCGACAGCGTTTTTTTCAGCACCAGTTCGCGATAACCTGCGGTGTAGCCAAACCACAGCCGTTCCTGCAAGCCCCGTGGACTGATACGCATTTTAGTGTCCGGCCCCGCCAGCGAAATCAGCGTGTTGCCGTTATCATCCAGAATGGATACCCCCATCGGCATACTGCCTGGGGTAAAGAAGTTTTCCGCCCGCATCGTCTGCTCAACGCCGAGCAGCGCCTGTAGACGGTTAGCCAGGTATACCGGCGTCAGCGCATAGAAATAACCCACGCTATGTCGCGGCCCCTGCCCAACCCAGAACAGATTTCCGCCGCGATCGTCCTGCGGCGCATTACGGTAAGCCATGATGCGTTCATGCAGCGCCTTCAGGGCTTCGCTGCGATCAACCGGCATTTCGCGCAGGCCAAAATTGGCCATGCAGAGATTCTCGCTGCCGATTAAAAAGACGCGGTTGAGATCGTAGGCGGCCGAGAAGTTTTCCCGCCAGTAGCGTAAGAACCAGGCCAGCGATTCCAGAGGGCCGCGCCAGGTGGTATCGAGCGTACCGCAGTCAGAGTCGGGGAACAGCGGTTCAAAGTCAGGAATATCGGTACTGTCTTTCGTCAGCCCACCGGGGAGCGCGCCATTCGCCGCCGTCAGCCGGTTTTCGGCAATGTACTTGAGCTCCTTAATCACATCGGAGGTACGCTGGAAGTATCGCTGGGCCTGATCGGAGTTGAGGTTAAATTCCTGACGGATTTCAGACTCTTTTTGATGCAAGGCATTCACGATATAGAAAACGGAAACCAGCGCGATAAGCAGCCAAAGCAGCAGCGCTAGCGCCCGAAACAGGTAACGTGAAACTTTCAGCGTTGTGCGAAAGGAGACAAGATATTTCAAAGTGGCGAAACTCCGCCGTTGAGGGTCAACAGGATGTGGTTAAGGTAGCGGGAAAAGCCGTTAGCCGCAATCAGAGAGTC
>CP070603.1:1703276-1706849 GCA_016939855.1 Kluyvera ascorbata | reverse complement strand
AACATAAAAAAAGGGCCGGTTTTCACCGACCCTTTCTCAGCGTTGCTCAACGATTACTCGTCAGCATCGTCCGCTACGTCGTCATCGCTGTCGGTTTCCGGCGCGATATCGTCGTCGCCTTCCGCCACGCTACCGTCGATAGCGTCCAGCTCTTCGTCATCAACCGGCTCGGCCACGCGCTGCAGACCCACCACGTTTTCGTCTTCCGCAGTACGGATGAGGATAACGCCCTGAGTGTTACGCCCTACCACGCTGACTTCCGACACGCGAGTACGCACCAGCGTACCGGCATCGGTGATCATCATGATCTGGTCGCAGTCGTCGACCTGTACCGCGCCCACCACGGAGCCGTTACGCTCGGTGACTTTGATAGAGATAACGCCCTGCGTCGCACGCGACTTGGTCGGATACTCTTCAGCAGCGGTACGTTTACCGTAACCGTTCTGGGTGACGGTCAGGATAGCGCCTTCGCCACGTGGAACAATCAGCGATACCACGCTGTCTTTTTCCGCGAGCTTGATACCGCGTACGCCGGTCGCAGTACGACCCATGGCACGAACGGCATCTTCTTTAAAGCGCACCACTTTACCAGCGGCAGAGAACAGCATGACTTCATCGGAACCGGAGGTTAGGTCAACGCCAATCAGTTCGTCGCCTTCGTTCAGGTTCACCGCGATAATACCGGCAGAACGTGGGCGGCTGAACTCGGTCAGCGCCGTTTTCTTCACCGTACCGCTGGCGGTCGCCATAAAGACGTTCACGCCCTCTTCGTACTCGCGTACCGGCAGGATGGCGGTGATACGTTCGTTCGCTTCCAGCGGCAGCAGGTTGACGATCGGACGGCCACGCGCGCCGCGGCTTGCTTCCGGCAACTGATAGACCTTCATCCAGTACAGACGACCGCGGCTGGAGAAGCAGAGGATCGTGTCGTGGGTGTTGGCCACCAGCAGGCGGTCGATAAAGTCTTCTTCTTTAATACGTGCAGCTGACTTGCCTTTACCGCCACGACGCTGAGCTTCGTAATCGGTAAGCGGCTGATATTTGACGTAACCCTGGTGAGACAGCGTGACGACAACATCTTCCTGGCTTATCAGATCTTCGATATTAATATCGGCGCTGTTGGCGGTGATTTCAGTACGACGTTCGTCGCCGAACTGTTCACGAACCAGCTCCAGCTCTTCGCGGATCACTTCCATCAGACGCTCGGCGCTGCCCAGAATGCGCAGCAGTTCAGCAATCTGTTCCAGCAGCTCTTTGTACTCGTCGAGCAGTTTTTCATGCTCAAGGCCGGTCAGTTTCTGCAGACGCAGATCCAGAATCGCCTGCGCCTGCTGTTCGGTCAGGTAGTATTTACCGTCACGAACGCCAAACTCAGGTTCCAGCCACTCTGGACGCGCCGCGTCATCACCCGCACGTTCCAGCATCGCGGAAACGTTGCCCAGTTCCCACGACTGCGCCACCAGGCCTGCTTTCGCTTCAGCCGGGGTTGGTGCGCGACGGATCAGTTCAATGATCGGGTCGATGTTAGCCAGCGCAACAGCCAGCGCTTCCAGGATGTGCGCGCGATCGCGCGCTTTACGCAGTTCGAAAATGGTACGGCGAGTCACCACTTCACGGCGGTGACGCACGAACGCAGCAATAATTTCTTTCAGGTTCATGATCTTCGGCTGACCATGGTGCAGTGCAACCATGTTGATACCGAAGGAAACCTGCAGCTGGGTCTGGGAGTAGAGGTTGTTCAGCACCACTTCCCCGACCGCGTCGCGTTTCACTTCAATCACGATGCGCATACCGTCTTTATCAGACTCGTCACGCAGTGCGCTGATACCTTCAACGCGTTTATCTTTTACCAGCTCGGCGATTTTCTCGATCAGGCGCGCTTTGTTCACCTGATACGGAATTTCGTGCACGATGATGGTTTCACGACCGGTTTTAGCGTCGGCTTCGACTTCCGCGCGGGCGCGAATGTACACTTTGCCACGACCGGTACGATAGGCTTCTTCAATCCCGCGGCGGCCGTTAATGATGGCGGCAGTCGGGAAATCCGGGCCTGGGATGTGTTCCATCAAACCTTCGATGGTGATGTCTTCGTTGTCGACATACGCCAGACAGCCGTTGATCACTTCCGTCAGGTTGTGCGGTGGAATGTTGGTGGCCATACCTACGGCGATACCAGAGGCACCGTTAACCAGCAGGTTAGGAATTTTAGTCGGCATGACATCTGGAATACGTTCGGTGCCGTCGTAGTTATCGACGAAGTCCACCGTCTCTTTTTCCAGATCGGCCATCAGCTCATGGGCGATTTTCGACATACGGATTTCCGTATAACGCATCGCTGCGGCGGAGTCGCCATCGACAGAACCGAAGTTACCTTGACCATCTACCAGCATGTATCGCAGTGAGAATGGCTGTGCCATACGGACGATAGTGTCATAGACGGCAGTATCACCATGCGGGTGATATTTACCGATCACGTCACCCACGACACGGGCTGATTTTTTATAGGCTTTGTTCCAGTCATTGCCCAATACGTTCATGGCGTAAAGTACGCGACGGTGTACCGGCTTCAGGCCATCTCGGACATCCGGCAGCGCACGGCCAACAATGACCGACATCGCATAATCCAGATAAGAGTTCTTAAGCTCTTCCTCAATGTTGACCGGTGTAATTTCTCTCGCAAGGTCGCTCATCTAACCGCTATCCCTCTACTGTATTCCCGGATTCAAAGGTCGCAAATTATAACACATTAGCGTAAAGACAGGTAAACCCATTAGCACCCGCCGAACGCTTTATTCACGCCGTGGTACTGATATACTCGCTCTCAATAACGAAATAAGGAGCAGGAACAGCCATGAATGCCGAAAAAGCTGCGGTAGCGCACAACGTAGACCACGAAGAGATCGCCAAATTCGAGGCGGTCGCGTCACGTTGGTGGGATCTGGAAGGGGAATTTAAGCCTCTGCACCGCATTAACCCACTGCGCCTGGGCTACATCGCCGAACGTTCCGGCGGCCTGTTTGGCAAAAAGGTACTGGATGTCGGCTGTGGCGGCGGCATTCTGGCCGAAAGCATGGCGCGTGAAGGCGCGACGGTCACCGGTCTGGATATGGGCTTCGAGCCGTTGCAGGTGGCAAAGCTGCACGCATTAGAAACCGGTATTCCCGTCGATTACGTTCAGGAAACGGTAGAAGAACACGCGGCGAAGCACGCCGGGCAGTATGACGTGGTGACCTGCATGGAGATGCTGGAACACGTGCCGGACCCGCAGTCGGTAGTGAAAGCCTGCGCCCAGTTGGTGAAACCCGGCGGCCAGGTCTTCTTCTCCACGCTCAACCGCAACGGCAAATCCTGGCTGATGGCGGTGGTTGGCGCGGAATACATTCTGCGCATGGTGCCAAAAGGCACCCACGACATTAAGAAATTCATCAAACCGGCCGAGCTGCTGAGCTGGGTTGATCAGACCGTATTGAAAGAGCGCCATATGATTGGCCTGCACTACAACCCGATCACCAACAGCTTCAAGCTGGCGCCGGGCGTCGACGTTAACTATATGCTGCACACCACCGCCAAAAC
>CP070603.1:1698944-1703169 GCA_016939855.1 Kluyvera ascorbata | reverse complement strand
GCCTACCAATCATGGGAGGCGTTTACTGCAATATTGCGCTACATCATATTGCGCAATTTCCCCCTTCGACGAAGAAATCAGCACTCGATCAAATTTTCATTTTTTTTTGCAAATTATTGACATTCCCGCCAGCCCTTATGCGCCGTGGACTTAGCCTTTTTTACGCTTTATCAACCTCAAGTTAACGCCAAAATCAACCCTTGTGCTCAAAAGAATCCAGACTAGAATACTCACCATATAGCGTTTAATTAATCAACGAACCCCTACATGTAGTATTTATCCACAGGTTTTGCTACAACGGCAATTGTGGATAAATCAGGGGATATTTTCCTTTTCACGGACAGGTAAAAATCACATGAATCAGAGTCTGCTGGTGACTAAGCGTGACGGCCGCACAGAACGCATTAACCTCGACAAAATTCATCGCGTGCTGGATTGGGCCGCCGAAGGGCTGCACAACGTTTCGATTTCTCAGGTCGAACTGCGTTCACACATCCAGTTCTACGACGGGATTAAAACGTCCGACATTCATGAAACTATTATCAAAGCAGCCGCAGACCTGATCTCCAGCGAAGCACCAGACTACCAGTATCTGGCCGCGCGCCTGGCGGTGTTCCACCTGCGCAAAAAAGCCTACGGTCAGTTTGAGCCACCGGTCCTGCTCGACCATGTCAAACACATGGTTAACCTGGGTAAATACGACAATCATCTGCTGGAAGACTATACGGAAGAAGAGTTCAAGCAGATGGACTCGTTCATTGTTCACGACCGTGACATGACCTTCTCCTACGCGGCGGTTAAGCAGCTGGAAGGGAAATACCTGGTCCAGAACCGCGTGACCGGCGAAATCTACGAGAGCGCCCAGTTCCTCTATATTCTGGTCGCTGCATGCCTGTTCTCGAACTACCCGCGTGAAACCCGTCTGAGCTACGTGAAGCGCTTCTACGATGCGGTTTCCACGTTCAAAATTTCTCTGCCTACGCCGATTATGTCCGGCGTGCGTACCCCAACGCGTCAGTTCAGCTCCTGCGTACTGATCGAGTGCGGCGACAGCCTGGATTCCATTAACGCTACCTCCAGCGCTATCGTGAAATACGTTTCCCAGCGCGCCGGTATCGGCATCAACGCCGGCCGCATTCGTGCGCTGGGTAGCCCAATTCGCGGCGGTGAAGCGTTCCACACCGGCTGTATTCCGTTCTACAAGCACTTCCAGACGGCGGTTAAATCCTGCTCTCAGGGCGGCGTACGCGGTGGTGCGGCCACCCTGTTCTACCCAATGTGGCATCTGGAAGTCGAAAG
Organism: Kluyvera ascorbata; assembly: GCA_016939855.1. GTDB lineage: Bacteria > Pseudomonadota > Gammaproteobacteria > Enterobacterales > Enterobacteriaceae > Kluyvera > Kluyvera ascorbata_C. The sequence goes on along the minus strand of CP070603.1, from coordinate 1,701,870 downwards.
CCTGCTGGTCCTGAAAAACAACCGTGGCGTTGAAGGCAACCGCGTGCGTCACATGGACTACGGTGTGCAGATCAACAAGCTGATGTACACCCGTCTGCTGAAAGGCGGCGACATCACCCTGTTCAGCCCGTCCGACGTCCCAGGCCTGTACGATGCGTTCTTCGCCGACCAGGACGAGTTCGAACGTCTGTACACAAAATATGAGAACGACGACAGCATCCGCAAACAGCGCGTGAAAGCGGTTGAACTGTTCTCCCTGATGATGCAGGAACGTGCTTCTACTGGCCGCATCTACATTCAGAACGTTGACCACTGCAACACCCACAGCCCGTTTGACCCAGTTGTTGCCCCAGTGCGCCAGTCTAACCTGTGCCTGGAAATCGCCCTGCCGACCAAACCGCTGGACGATGTCAACGACGAAAACGGCGAAATCGCCCTGTGTACGCTGTCCGCGTTCAACCTGGGTGCAATCAACAGCCTGGACGAGCTGGAAGAGCTGGCGGTGCTGGCGGTGCGCGCACTCGATGCCCTGCTGGACTACCAGGACTACCCAATTAAAGCCGCTGAACGTGGCGCAATGGGCCGTCGTACGCTGGGTATTGGCGTTATCAACTACGCTTACTGGCTGGCGAAAAACGGCAAGCGCTACTCCGACGGCAGCGCCAACAATCTGACGCACCAGACCTTTGAAGCTATTCAGTACTACCTGCTGAAAGCCTCCAACGAGCTGGCAAAAGAGCAAGGCGCGTGCCCGTGGTTCAACGAAACCACCTACTCGCAGGGCATTCTGCCGATCGACACCTATAAGAAAGACCTGGATGCGATTACAAACGAGCCGCTGCATCTGGATTGGGAAGCGCTTCGTGAGTCCATCAAGACCCACGGCCTGCGTAACTCTACGCTCTCTGCCCTGATGCCGTCCGAGACCTCTTCGCAGATCTCCAACGCCACCAACGGCATCGAGCCGCCGCGCGGCTACGTGAGCATTAAAGCGTCGAAAGACGGTATCCTGCGCCAGGTAGTGCCGGACTATGAACACCTGCACAACGCCTACGAACTGCTGTGGGAAATGCCAAACAATGACGGCTACCTGCAATTGGTGGGTATCATGCAGAAATTCATCGACCAGTCGATCTCTGCCAACACCAACTATGACCCAACGCGCTTCCCATCAGGCAAAGTCCCGATGCAGCAGCTGCTGAAAGACCTGCTCACCGCCTACAAATTTGGCGTGAAGACTCTGTACTACCAGAACACCCGTGACGGTGCGGAAGATGCGCAGGACGATCTGGCCCCTTCCATTCAGGATGACGGCTGCGAAAGCGGCGCTTGTAAGATCTAATAACGATTGCCGGGCAGCGATACGCTGACCCGGCCTTTGATTTCCGTAGCGACCAAAACCTTATTCGGTGTACGGATTTATTTGCGATGATATTGTAAGCAGGTAAGTAACCGCCATCCGGCATTACTCTCCAGACAGGATTGACATCAATGGCATATACCACTTTTTCACAGACGAAAAACGATCAGCTCAAAGAGCCGATGTTCTTTGGCCAGCCGGTCAACGTGGCACGCTACGACCAGCAGAAATATGACATCTTCGAAAAGCTGATTGAAAAACAGCTCTCCTTCTTCTGGCGTCCGGAAGAGGTTGACGTTTCCCGCGACCGTATCGACTACCAGGCGCTGCCGGAACACGAAAAGCATATCTTCATCAGCAACCTGAAGTATCAAACCCTGCTGGACTCCATCCAGGGCCGTAGCCCGAACGTCGCGCTGCTGCCGCTGATTTCCATTCCGGAACTGGAAACCTGGGTTGAGACGTGGGCGTTCTCTGAAACCATCCACTCGCGCTCTTACACCCACATCATCCGCAACATCGTCAACGATCCGGCGATTGTGTTTGATGACATCGTGACCAACGAACAAATTCAGAAACGTGCCGAAGGCATCTCCAGCTATTACGACGAGCTGATCGAGATGACCAGCTACTGGCACCTGCTGGGCGAAGGTACCCACACCGTTAACGGCAAAACCGTAACCGTGAACCTGCGCGAACTGAAAAAGAAACTTTATATCTGCCTGATGAGCGTGAACGCGCTGGAAGCCATTCGCTTTTACGTCAGCTTCGCCTGCTCCTTCGCCTTCGCCGAGCGCGAACTGATGGAAGGCAACGCCAAAATTATTCGCCTGATCGCCCGCGATGAAGCGCTGCACCTGACCGGCACCCAGCACATGCTGAACCTGCTGCGCAGCGGCGCGGATGACCCGGAAATGGCGGAGATTGCGGAAGAGTGCAAACAGGAATGCTATGACCTGTTCGTACAGGCTGCCGTGCAGGAAAAAGAGTGGGCGGATTATCTGTTCCGCGACGGCTCAATGATTGGCCTGAACAAAGATATTCTGTGCCAGTACGTTGAGTACATTACCAACATCCGTATGCAGGCGGTTGGCCTGGATCTGCCGTTCCAGACCCGATCCAACCCAATCCCGTGGATCAACACCTGGCTGGTGTCCGATAACGTGCAGGTTGCCCCGCAGGAAGTGGAAGTCAGCTCTTATCTGGTCGGCCAGATTGACTCGGAAGTCAATACTGACGATCTCAGCGACTTCCAGCTCTAATGAGCCGCGTTTTTCTGCGCATCTCTGGCACGCGTTTGCAGTGCCAGGATGAACACCCTTCCCTGCTGGCGGCACTGGAATCTCACAACGTTGAGGTCGAATACCAGTGCCGCGAAGGCTACTGCGGCTCCTGCCGCACGCGGCTAGTATCGGGCCAGGTCGACTGGCTGACCGAGCCGCTGGCCTTTATCCAGCCGGGTGAAATTTTGCCCTGCTGCTGCCGGGCAAAGGGTGATATAGAAATTGAGATGTAACGGTTAGCGCGCTTGGTGCGCGCTAACTACCGGCATCGCGCCACGGCGCT
>CP070603.1:1692550-1696721 GCA_016939855.1 Kluyvera ascorbata | reverse complement strand
GGCACATTTCTCACCATTATCCTTTTCGATAAATGCGCGAATATGTTCGAAATCAAACAAATTAATCCATATACATGACTTAATGTTTTTAAAACGAACATTGAGGACACATTATGGACAGCGCCTCCGTCACTGAATACGACGCCATCATTATCGGTGGTGGCGCCACCGGAGCCGGGATAGCCCGCGACTGCTCCCTGCGCGGCCTGAAGGTGGCGCTGGTTGAGCGTTTTGATATTGCCACTGGCGCGACGGGGCGTAACCACGGCCTGCTGCACAGCGGCGCACGCTATGCGGTGACCGACAGCGAATCCGCGCGCGAATGCATCAGTGAAAACCAAATCCTGCGGCGCATCGCCCGCCACTGCATTGAACCCACCAGCGGGCTGTTTATCACCCTGCCAGAAGACGACCTCAACTATCAGCGTACTTTTATGACCGCCTGCCAGGCGGCTGGAATTCAGGCTGAAGCTATCGACCCTGCGCTCGCACGGCGGATGGAGCCCGCGGTAAACCCCGCGCTGGTTGGCGCAGTGCGCGTGCCCGACGGCACCGTCGACCCCTTCCGCCTGACCGCCGCCAATATGCTCGACGCCCGCGAACACGGTGCGACGATTTTTACCGCCCATGAAGTCACCGGCCTGATTCGCCACAACGATCGCATCCACGGCGTTCGCCTGCTCAACCACACCAGCGGACAACCGCAATCGCTGCGCGCGCCGGTCGTCGTCAACGCCGCCGGGATCTGGGGCCAGCGCATTGCTGAATACGCCGACCTACGCATTCGCATGTTCCCGGCGAAAGGCTCGCTGCTGATATTTGAAAACCGTATCAACCAGCACGTGATCAACCGCTGCCGCCCGCCTGCCGATGCCGATATTCTGGTACCCGGCGACACGATTTCGCTGATTGGCACCACGTCAACGCATATCGATTACGACGATATTGGCCGCTGCCGCGTCACCGCCGACGAAGTGGATATTCTGCTGCGCGAAGGTGAAAAGCTGGCGCCAGTTATGGCGAATACCCGCATTCTTCGCGCCTACTGCGGCGTGCGTCCGCTGGTTGCCAGCGATGACGACCCCAGCGGACGCAACGTCAGCCGGGGCATTGTTCTGCTGGATCACGCTGAGCGCGACGGGCTGGAAGGATTCATTACCATTACCGGCGGCAAGCTGATGACCTATCGCCTGATGGCAGAATGGGCCACCGATGCCGTTTGCCGCAAGCTTCATCACGACGGCATCTGCACCACTGCCCAAACGCCGCTGCCCGGCTCCCGTGAGCCGGCAGAGAAAACGCTGCAACGCATGATTTCGCTGCCCGCGCCGTTGCGCGGTTCGGCGGTCTACCGTCACGGCGACCGCACGCCGGAGTGGCTCGGCAACAGTCGGCTACAGCGAAGCGTCGTCTGCGAATGCGAAGCCGTGACCGCAGGCGAAGTACAGTACGCGGTGGAAAATCTGGCGGTCAATAACCTGCTGGATTTACGCCGCCGCACCCGCGTTGGCATGGGAACCTGTCAGGGCGAGCTGTGCGCCTGTCGCGCCGCTGGCCTGCTCCAGCGTTATCGCGTCGCCACCTCAGCGCAATCACTTACCCAACTTTCCGCCTTCCTGAATGAACGCTGGAAAGGCGTCCAGCCGATTGCATGGGGCGATGCGCTGCGCGAATGCGAGCTGACCCGCTGGGTATACCAGGGATTATGCGGCCTTAAAAAGGAGCCTGAAGATGAAATTTGATAGCGTGATTATCGGCGGCGGGCTTGCCGGGCTGCTGTGCGGCATTCAGCTGCAAAAAGCAGGCCTGCGCACGGTGATTGTCAGCCGCGGCCAGAGCGCGCTGCACTTCTCTTCCGGCTCGCTGGACTTACTCAGCGCCCTGCCCGACGGTCAGCCGGTCACCCACCTTTCATACGGACTGGCCGCGCTGCACGAACAATCCCCACAGCATCCTTATAGCCAGATCGGCGCAGACCTTGTGCAGCGCTACGCGCAGCAGACGCAGGCGCTGCTGGCAGAGTGCGGAATAAAAATGCATGGCGATATAGCGAAGCCGCATCAGCGTATTACCCCGCTGGGCACCCAACGCGCCGCCTGGCTAAGCCCGTCGGAAGTACCGATTATCCCGCTCAGGCACGGGCGTGTTCGGGTCGTCGGTATTAGCGGATTTCTCGATTTCCAACCGCATCTGGTCGCCGAATCCCTCCAGCAGCAGGGGCTTAATGCCGATACCGCTGAAATCGATTTACCGGAGCTGGACGTGTTACGAGAGAACCCGACCGAGTTCCGCGCGGTCAATATCGCCAGAGTACTGGATGAAAAAGCGCACTGGTCAACGCTCCATCAGGCGCTATTGCCGCTCAGCGAAGGATGCGACACGCTGGTGATGCCCGCCTGCTTTGGCCTGCGCGACACGGCGCTGTTCGACTGGTTAAATCACAACCTTCCCTGCACCCTGTTGTTGCTGCCAACGCTGCCACCTTCGGTGCCGGGTATGCGGCTTCACGCCACCCTGCAACGGCGGTTTGTTGCGCTGGGCGGAACCTGGATGGCGGGCGATGAAGTTGTGCGCGTCAGCCACGACGGCGGTGACGTTGGCGAAATCTGGACGCGCAATCACGGCGATATTCCCTTACGCCCGCGCTTTGCGGTGCTGGCCAGCGGCAGTTTCTTCAGCAACGGCCTGACTGCCGGGCGTGACGGCATCCGCGAGTCGATTATGGGACTGGATATTCAGCAACCCGCCTCGCGCAGCGCGGGCTACCGCGATGATTTCTTTGAACCCCAGCCGTGGCAGCAGTCCGGCGCTATTGTCGATGCCGAACTGCATCCCGCGCTCCACGGCTTGCCGATGCGCAACCTGTTTGCCATCGGCTCGGTACTTGGCGGCTTCGACCCGATCGCGCAGGGCTGCGGCGGGGGCGTGTGCGCCGTCACCGCGCTACACGCTGCCGCGCAGATTATCCGTTTAGCGGGAGGTGAAGCATGAGCCAGCAAAGTTTCGAAAACTGCATTAAATGCACCGTTTGCACCACCGTCTGCCCCGTCAGCCGCGTTAACCCGCGCTATCCGGGGCCGAAACAGGCCGGGCCGGATGGCGAACGCCTGCGCCGCAAAGACGCGGGGCTGTATGACGAGGCGCTAAAATACTGCATCAACTGCAAACGCTGCGAGGTCGCCTGCCCATCGGATGTGAAAATTGGCGATATTATCCAGCGCGCCCGCGCCAACTATAGCCAGCAAAAGCCGGGTATCCGCGATACCATCCTTAGCCATACCGACCTGATGGGCACGCTCTCTACGCCCTTCGCCCCGATCGTCAACGCCGCCACCGTTCTTAAGCCCGTGCGTCAGCTTCTCGATAGCGCCCTCAAGATTGACCACCACCGCGCCCTGCCGAAATATTCCTTTGGCACTTTTCGCCGCCGCTACGCGCGCCTCGCCGCAGCACAAGCGCAGTTTGCCGAGCAGGTGGCGTTTTTCCACGGCTGCTACGTGAATTACAATCACCCACAGCTCGGGCTGGATTTGATTAAGGTGATGAATGCGATAGGCATTGGCGTGCAGCTGCTGAGCAAAGAGAAGTGCTGCGGCGTACCGCTGATTGCTAACGGCTTCTTTGATAAAGCCCGCCGCCAGGCGCAGAGCAACGTCAAGTCGCTGCGGGAAGCCATTGGCGGCAAAAAGCTGCCGGTGATTGCCACCTCATCCACCTGCACCTTTACGCTGCGCGATGAGTACCCGCACCTGCTGGACGTCGATAACCACGATCTACGCGACAACATTGAGCTGGCGACCCGCTGGCTGTGGCGCAAGCTGGACGCGGGCACAGAGCTGCCGCTACAGCCACTGCCGCTGAAGGTGGTGTACCACACGCCGTGTCATATGGAGAAGATGGGCTGGTCGCTGTACACGCTGGAGTTAATACGCCGCATACCGGGTATAGAGCTGCAGGTGCTGGATTCTCAATGCTGCGGAATTGCGGGAACATACGGTTTTAAAACGGAGAACTACCCAACGTCACAGGCGATAGGCGCACCGCTCTTCGAACAAATTGAAGCGAGCGGAGCAGACCTGGTGATTACCGACTGCGAGACCTGCAAATGGCAGATTGAGATGTCCACCAGTAAACGTTGTGAACATCCGATTACGCTGTTGGCGCGAGCGTT
>CP070603.1:1690384-1692473 GCA_016939855.1 Kluyvera ascorbata | reverse complement strand
AGCGAATCCACCACGTTAATCCAGCCATGTTCACTGGCAACCGGACGCCCATTCAGCCACCGACGCAGCATATTCAGTGCCATCATCGCACACACTTCCTGACGCACCGCCAGACCATGACGCGTATTGCTGAACTTCACCTGCAGCGCATGCGTCCCTTCCGGTGTCGCCAGCGCAAAGTTAATGTGCTCACTCTCAAGACCGCTTACCGCCAGCGCTAACCCCGCAAAATGGTTCACCCGGCGCTCGGCGGCCCAGCGGGCGGTCTGCGCCAGGGTTTCATCCTGCGGCGGTACCACTTCACTTGCCAGCAATGGCGCCTGAGCGCGGGAAAGCTGCAGGGCAATCAGCCCGCTGGTGAACTGCTCACTTAACGTCAGACTAAGCTGTTTTTCTTTCAGTACGCGAGCAAGCTGCGCAGGAAGCCCTTCAGTGCCTTCAAAAATCAGGCTTTCACCCGCAACTTTCTGCACTTCCGGCCACAGCGCCAGCATCGCGTCACGATGTTCCGCAGGCCCGGTCAGCTTCAGTTCGATAATCGGCATTGAGGAGCGATAGCCCATGCTCACGCCCGGCGGCAGTTCAAGGTGCTGCAGGCTCTGGGCGAGATCGCTTTCCGAGCGGCCAAAAGTGGTCAAACGCAGGCACAGCGGCGGTTCACCGACCGGATAACGCTGACGAATGCGCGGCAGGATCTCTTTTTCGACCATCACTTTAAATTCAGACGGCACGCCCGGCGTAAAGAACATCAGGCAGCGGTTGAGCTTAACAGCAAAGCCACAGGCGGTGCCAACCGGGTTGTCGATAAGCTCGGCGCTGGCCGGGATCTCCGCCTGTTTGCGGTTGCTCGGCGCCATCACGCGGCCACGCTCGCTGAAGAAGCGCTCCATAAACGCCAGCCACTCTTCGTGCATAATCAGCGATTCACCTTTCGCCGTTGCCGCCGCCAGCGCGCTAAGGTCATCGCTGGTCGGCCCGAGGCCGCCGTTCACAATCAGAATATCCGCCTGGGTACTGCGCTCACGCAGAATCGCCACCAGGTCATCCAGGTTATCGCCAACGGTGTTACGTCGCGTCAGTGGAATACCCTGCTGGAAACAAAAATCGGCAAGCCAGGCAGCGTTTGTATCGACGATCTGCCCCGATAAGACTTCGTCACCGGTGGACAGCATCTCAACCGTTATCATCACTTTCTCCAATAAAAAGAGGACGAGTCACTATAACGCAAGCAGAGGATTTAAGAAGAGAAAAACTGGCGCGGCGGTGTCGCCGCGCCGGAGGGGGATTAGAACGATGCGCTCACACCAACGTACGGGCCATCGGCCACGGCGTTGTCGCGATGACCGTCTTTACCCGCGAGGTTCAGGTAACGATAACCTGCTTCGATACTGATTGGACGCATAATGGTATAACGCGCGCCCGCGTTCGCTTCGGTGTAACTGTCGATGCCGCTGGAGAGTGAGTCTGGGGAGTAGTAGTACTCGCCGAACAGACGCAGGCTGTCACCAATTTTCCACTGCAGGCCGCCGCCGACCGCTGCGGCATAGCCGGAATCGCTGTCGTTAGGATCGGTATACACCGCTTTACCACCCACGGTTGCCATGAATGGACCGAGAGGGATATTCAGCCCCAGGCCCAGACCTGCCACATCACCATCGTCGTCGCTGTGCGTCCAGTTACCGGTTAACGCCAGGCCAGAGGTCTCAGTACCGACACCAAAGCCCAGGTTAGTGTAATCTTTACCAGCTTGACCGTTAAAGCTGATTGCACTCGCTGACGCGGAGACAAACATCAGCCCCGCCAGACCAAATAACACGCTCTTTTTCATCTTCATCCTTTCACGCAAACGCAAAAATAAACGCCCTTAAACCGCTGAATTGTACTGCGATACGCAGCGGATTCAATGTACGAAACAGGCAATAATCAGTGGGATTGTAACGAATTACGTCTAATACATCACCATGAATAATGACCTATCCAAATGAAATAACTCACATCTATTATTCATGGTTTTGACTGCGCATTAACCCACTGGATCAACGGATGGCGGGATACCTTAATGCCCGTCCCTTTCATCGCTTCCGGCAGC
>CP070603.1:1680844-1690299 GCA_016939855.1 Kluyvera ascorbata | reverse complement strand
CGTCCAGCACTGCCACCGGACGTTGACCAAATTCGATATCGTCAACGGGGACAATAAAGACCTGATTCACCGCCGGATGCTGTACCAGTACGCGCTCAACTTCTTCTGGTTGAATGCCCTCACCGCCGCTGAAAAACAGATTATCCAGCCGGCCAATCACGTGCAGCTTGCCGTCGCGGATTTCACCGCGATCGCGGGTGGCAAACCAACCTTCGGCGTTGGTCAGCGGCAGCAGTTCGCCATTGCGCCAGTACCCTGAAGCCATGCTGCTGGCGCGCAGCCAGATTTCACCGTCGACCAGCCGCAGTTCACGTCCCGGCAGCGGCACGCCAACATCCTCGCCGCCGTTGGCTTCGCGCGCGCAAACGGTGGAGGCAAACTCGGTCAGACCGTAGCCACAGAAGGTTTGAATCCCCCGCGCTGCCGCCTGCTCGGTCAGCACCGCCGGAATAGCCGCGCCGCCCAGCAGCACCGTTTTCAGAGAAAGTGGTTGTTTATCATTGAGCAGTCGCCAGAGCTGCGTCGGCACCAGCGACGCGTGGGAGCAACCCTGTAGCGCCTGTGCAAGCGGACGCTCGCTCACCGCCATCTGTGCGCCCACCAGCAGCCAGCGCCAGAAAATGCCCTGACCGGAGACGTGGAACAACGGTAGCGACAGCAGCCAGCCGTCATTTTCTGCAAACGGCATCAGGCTCAGCACGCCGTGCGCGCTCGCCAGATGCGCCGCGCAGGTATGCACCGCCGCTTTCGGCAGACCGGTTGAACCCGAGGTGAGCGTCATCGACGCCAAGCGTTCAGCACGCCAGTTGCAGGGGGCTGTCAGCGATGCGGAACGCAGCTGCAATGGCGCAAGACCATAGTGCTCATCGGCTTCCAGATTTAAAAAGTGACGCAGGCTGAGCCCCGGCAGCAGTTGGCTGATAAGCGTCGACGGCAGACGTGGGTTCAACGGCAGAATGCGCGCGCCGCACTGCAACAGCGCCAGCCAGGCCAGCACCGCCTCCGGGCGATTGCGCGCGCAAAGCGCCACGCCGTCTTCAGGGTTAACCCCCTGCGCCTGAAACCCGGCGGCCAGCGCGTCGATACGTTCGCACAGCGCCGTCCAGCTCAGGGTTTCGTCATCGAGACGCAGCGCGATGGCGCCGCCGCGCACCTCGCGCCAGTGCCGCCACGGCCAGGTTGAAAAGGTCACAGCAGCGGCTCCATATCCTCAATCGCGCCGCACGGCAGGGAGCTTCCAGGCCAGCAGCGGATAAGCTGAGTTTGCATTAGATTCAGGGTATCCAGACCCGGAATAGTGTCTGGTGTCAGCCACGCCGCAATGCGCGCCAGCTGGGTTAAGCCAAGGCTTGATTCCAGCGAGGAGCTAATCACCGCCGTCAGCCCGAGCGCATGCGCCGCCGCCACCTGAGCTTTTACACGTTGCAGGCTGCCGGTGAGCGTCGGTTTAATCACCACGGCTTTCAGGCCGGGTTCAGCTTCGAAGCGGAAATCCGCCTCGCGCAGGCTTTCGTCCCAGGCAATAGCAATACCCGTTTCACACGCAAAGGCGCGGGAGTCATCGCGGGTTTTGCACGGTTCTTCAAGGAAAGCGATGCGCGAGCGATAGTCCGGATTGACGTATTTGGCGAACTGCTGCGCTTTCAGCGGCGTCCAGGCGCGGTTAGCGTCAAGGCGCAGGGTCAGCTCTGGAATGGCTTCCAGCAATAGGTTCACCACCATGCCGTCGCGGACCGCTTCGTACAGGCCGACCTTCACCTTCGCCACCTTCTCGCCGGACATGTCGGCAAGCTTGATAACCAAATCGTCCGGGTCACCGGTGCACAGCGGCGCGGCGCGATAATCCGCCGCTTCGGGCAGCGCATCGTTCAGCTCCGCTAGCGCGCAGCTAATGCCGAAAGCCACCGAAGGAACCTCTGGCAACGCGCCATCGTCGCCCTGCCGCCAGGCGTTAACCCAGCCGAGCAGCGCCGACTGCGCGTCGTCCAGCGACTCCAGGCTAAAGCCCGGCAGTGGGGAGATTTCTCCCCACCCGTCCCGTTCGCCGTCACGCAGGTAGACGAATAACCCATCACGGGTTTTCAGCCGCCGCTCGCGCAGAACCACACCTGCGTCCATCGGTATCTGCCAGCGGTAAACCTGCGCACTACGCATTACGGATTCCGTTTGAATTTGCTGAAGTCAGGCTGACGTTTCTGGTTGAAGGCGTTACGGCCTTCCTGACCTTCTTCGGTCATGTAGAACAGCATGGTGGCGTTACCCGCCAGCTCCTGCAGACCTGCCTGACCGTCACAGTCGGCGTTCAGCGCGGCTTTCAGGCAGCGCAGCGCCATCGGGCTGTTTTGCAGCATTTCACGGCACCAGCGCACGGTCTCTTTTTCGAGGTCAGCCAGCGGTACCACGGTGTTGACCAGGCCCATATCCAGCGCTGCTTTAGCATCGTACTGGCGGCACAGGAACCAGATTTCACGCGCTTTTTTCTGACCCACGATGCGCGCCATATAGGAAGCGCCCCAGCCGCCGTCGAAGGAGCCGACTTTCGGGCCGGTCTGGCCGAAGATGGCGTTATCCGCCGCAATGGTCAGGTCACACATCATGTGCAGCACGTGGCCGCCACCGATGGAGAAACCTGCGACCATCGCCACGACCGGTTTCGGGCAGGTACGGATCTGACGCTGGAAGTCCAGCACGTTCAGGTGGTGAACGCCGCTGTCGTCCTGGTATCCGCCGTAGTCGCCGCGCACTTTCTGGTCGCCGCCAGCGCAGAAGGCTTTGTCGCCCGCACCGGTCAGGATAATCACGCCGACGTTGTCGTCATAGCGGGCATCCGCCAGCGCCTGAATCATCTCTTTGACCGTCAGCGGACGAAACGCGTTGCGAACCTGCGGGCGGTTAATGGTGATTTTGGCGATGCCGTCAGCGGATTTTTCGTAGCGAATGTCGGTAAAACCTTCGGAACAATCGTGCCACTCAGCGGGGGCGTACAGCATAGCTTCATCAGGATAGATCATAGCGAGTCCTATAAGTTAACAGGCAGAATCTGAGCCAGGCACGCGACCACGCCCGCGGGGTTTTCCCGGTGCGCGTTGTGCCCGGCATCATGAATAAGGTGGCAAGGGCGCACGAGTTCCTCGGCAATAGCCCGAAACTTGCGGTCGCGTTCGCCACAGAGATACCAGAATGGCAGTGAAAGCGTTTGCAGCGCAGGACGGAGGTCTGCCTGCACAGCTAAAGAGGTGGCCAGCAGCATCGCTGCCAGCGCGTTGCCGTCGTTTTGCTGACGCAGCGCCACCAGCGAGGCGCGCTGTGCGTCGGTGAGGCTGGCAAATACCGGCTGTTGATACCAGGCACTGAAAACGTCCGCCAGCGGAAGCGTGCGAAAACGCTGCGCCCAGGTTTCGTCGTTGCGCCAGCGCGATTCCCGCGCCGCGTCGTCCGTCAGCCCAGGGTGACCGCCTTCGACAATCAGCCCTGCGAGGCCTTCTGGTCGCGAGCAGGCATAGTGCATAGCAATCCGCCCGCCCAGCGAGTAACCCACCAGCCAGTGGTTGAGTATGTTGTAACTAAGCAGCGTCGCCTGGAGTGCGGCATCCATCTCAGTGAAGTTATTGACCCGCACCGACGAAGAGCCGCCGTGACCGGGAAGATCGACATACAGCCGATTCGCCCGCGTAAAGCGCTGCCCCACCGGCTGCCACTCGCGGTGGTCGCCGGAAAAGCCGTGCAGGAAAACCAGCCACGGCTGCGTTGGGTCGCCCCGCTCGGCGACGGCGTGCAAAATCATAACTTGCTGACCTGCGCCAGCAGATGTTGCAGCGTTTGTGCGCCGTCAGTGTCGTTGACCACTAGCTCAATCACCGTCGTCGCTGGCGTACGCCAGGCGGTGCTCAGCGCAGCTTCCAGCGAGGCCCAATCCTCTGGCTGCTGATAGCGCAGGCCAAACATCTTCGCCGCGTGCTCGAAGTGAACGTTTTGCGGCATCGCGTAGAAGCGCTCGCGCTCCTCCACCGGCGTTGGCAGCAGGGAGAAAATCTGCCCGCCGTTGTTGTTGACCACAATCAGCACCAGCGGCGCGGACACCTGACGCAGCAGCGCCAGCGCGTTGAGGTCGTAGAGCGCCGACAGGTCGCCAACGATGGCAAGCGTCGGCCGCGCGCTGGCGCGCTGCACGCCAGCCGCCGTAGAAATCAGGCCGTCGATACCGCTGGCGCCGCGGTTGCTGTAAACCGGGTAGCCCGCCGGAAGCTGGCCCAAGGCGTCAATTAAGCGCACCACCAGGCTGTTACCGACGAACAGTTGCCCCTGATCCGGAAGATAACGACGAATACGGTGCGCCAGCTGCGCTTCGCCGAAGCGTTCGCTTTGCGCGGCGACCGCATCCCATGCCTGCTCGGAGAGTGTAGGGATGACCGTGGTCCACGGCGCGCGTTTTTCCGCCGGGTGTTTTTCCAGCCACTGGCCGATATTGCTCACCAGTCGGCGACCGCGATGGTGCGCCGGGTCGAGACGACCGGAGAGCGGGTCGACCAGCCAGTATTCGTCCGGTTCACAGGCCAGCTGCCATTGCAGCACGCGTTTGCCGGTGAGGCTGCTGCCGAGCTGCACCACAATCTGAGCCTGCTCCAGCTCACTGATGGCGGCCGGGTTGCTGAGCCAGAGATCCGCGCACGGCAGCGGCTGCCCGGTTTGCGACAGCACGTCGCCAATCAGCGGCCAACCCAGGGTTTTCGCCCATTCGGCAACCTTTTTGCCCTCTTCCGCGCTCATGCGCCCGGCGACAATCACGCCGCGCTTTTGCCGCCAGAAGAACCAGTCGCGCTGAACCGCGCTTTCCTGATGCAGCGCTTCGCGTAGCCAGGGTTTTTCCCCCTGCCACCAGTCGCCCAGCGCCTGCTGCCAGGCAAGGCCGGTGTCGTCCATGTCGCCATACAGCGGTTCCGCAAACGGACAGTTGATGTGGACGCCGCCGGAATGCAGCGAGCCCAGCGCGTCATCCACCACGGAGACCAGCCAGCGGGCCGGGATATCCTGGCTCGGGCGCGGTAGCGAAAGGGTGCTGGAAGGGTGCGAGGCAAACATACCGGGCTGACGAATGGCCTGATTCGCGCCACAGTCAATCAGCTCTGGCGGGCGGTCCGCCGTCAGCAGAATAATTTTTTCACCGGTCAACCCTGCTTCAATCAGCGCCGGGTAGAGGTTCGCCACCGCCGTACCGGAGGTGACAATCACCGCCACCGGCTGCTTGCTGACCTTCGCCAGCCCCAGCGCCAGATGCCCGAGACCGCGCTCATCAAAATGGGTGTGATGAATAAAGGTGCGGTTCTCCGCTGCTGCCAATGTCAGCGGCGTTGAACGAGACCCGGGCGCAATGCAAACGTGCCGCACGCCGTGACGGGTTAATGCTTCGAGGATCACCGCCGCCCAGCGTCGGTTAAATGCGCTTACTGACATGAAGTTGTCCGGTATCAAATAATCGACTCAGTATAAATTCTACGACTCAGTAGGATTTTGATATGAATCGGTAATGTTCTATTCAGGGAACAGCAAAGAACGCAGACCCGCCGCTTTATTTTCGATTTCCTGCCATTCCTGTTCAGGATCGGAGCCATCAACGATGCCGGCACCGGCATACAGCCGCACCGTATTGCCTTCCACCTTCGCCGAACGCAGCGTCACGCAGAATTCGCTCTGGCGACGAGAAAGATAGCCCGCCGACCCGGCGTACCATTCGCGGGTAAACGGCTCAAAGCGGTCGATAAAGTCCAGCGCCAGCGCGCGAGGTAGCCCCGCCACCGCCGCCGTGGGCTGCAGTTGCAGCAGACAGCGCGTGTCGTCCGCCGCGGTCAACTCCGCCTGAATGCAGCGGCGAAGATGCTGCACCTTGCGCAGACGAACGATCTCCGCTGGCAGAACATCAAGCGTTTCCGTCAGCCCCTGCAGGCGCTGGCAGATATCTTCCACCACCAGGCTGTTTTCCCGCTGGTTTTTATCATCGCGCATCAGCCAGTCGCCCAGTCGCTTGGCGATTGCCGTATCGTCGTGCGCCGCCACGGTGCCCGCCAGCGCTTCGGTACGCAGCGCCGTACCGCGCCGACGCCATAAGCGTTCCGGCGATGAACCGAGAAACGTCTGCTGCGCGTCGAACGCCATATAGAAATGATAGCAAGAGAAATTGACCCGGCGACTGGCGGCCATCAGCGCACCGGCGTCCGGCGCACCGCTAAAGACCAGATCCGTTGCCCGCGCCAGCACCACTTTGCTAAACGCGCCGTCGCGAATCGCTTGCGTCGCCTGCTCAATCAGCCGACACCAGCCCTCTTTGCCGGGGCGATGGGTTTCGCTTTCCTGCTGCAACGCCAGCTCCGCCGAGGCGTGATGGGCGGAAAGTAAGGCCAGGCATGCCCGCGCCTGTTCGGCATCCTGCTGGAGCGAAGTGTCGCTCCACAGATTGATGCGAAGCGTGGCGCGCCCGGCCTCACGTCGCCACTCCAGGCGTGGCAGAAACAGTTGCCCGACCTTCGGGTCGAAAGCATTTACGCCGCAAATGCGCAGATCGTCACGCTCAAGGGGGCACAGAAAATCATTGGCCTGAGCCAGGGAGGTAAAGGATTTGACCGAACCCAGCGAGGCAATCTCTTCTTTGCCGCTGCGCTGCTGCCAGTAGAACTGCGGCCAGACCGCCTGCCCGCTAAGCCAGGCGAGCGGATCGAAGGCATCGCTCAGGGGGAAAGAGACTTCGATGATTCGCGTGCCGGGCAACGCTGGAAAATCGTCTGTCAGCTGCCCTGACAGGCTCTGCAACGCCGCTAGAATGGATCGCACGCAAACCTCCCTATCATAAAAACCACATAGTATACGGGGTACTTGTTATAAAATGCAGTACCCACGATTAGGGAGCGGAAACGTAACAAGGCAATATCGCACTGAAAATCAACGCTCTTTGCCTTTCACTATAGCCGGGATTTGGGGTTATGCCTGCGCCACTTCGCGCGCCATCCCCACGTGCGGAATACCATCTTCGTCGTAGACGTCGGTGACGGTGATAAACCCAAAATGGCCGTAGAACGCCCGCAGATGCGCCTGCGCGCCAAGATACA
The DNA here is from genome assembly GCA_016939855.1 of Kluyvera ascorbata. Classification (GTDB taxonomy): domain Bacteria; phylum Pseudomonadota; class Gammaproteobacteria; order Enterobacterales; family Enterobacteriaceae; genus Kluyvera; species Kluyvera ascorbata_C. Next base: position 1,683,202 of record CP070603.1, on the reverse strand, counting down.
GCGCCCGCTGTGGCCAATGCTGCTGACAGCTTGCCAGCGCGCGCTCCATCAGCTGATAACCCAGACGTTCGCCGCGCACGGCTGAACTGACAATCACCCGGCCAATCACCACCGGTTCAAATTCTTCCTCACTGACCAGAATGCGCGCGTAGGCCACCAGCTGGTCGTCTTTCCAGCCCAGCAGATGGCGGTTTTCACCCACCAGATCGTCGCCGTCGATATCCAGATACACGCAGGCCTGTTCCACCACGAAGACTTCGCTGCGCAGCTTCAGCAGGTCGTACAGCGTCGGGACGGTTAATTCAGAATGGTGCAAATCTTGCCAGCGAATCATGGTAGGCTCCTTAAACCTTATTTTTACCGCCAGGGGCGCGGCGCTATGCAATTGACGTTTTTAGGCACATCCGCGGGCGTGCCAACCCGAACTCGCAACGTAACAGCAATGCTGCTGAATCTGCAACACCCGACGCAGCCGGGGCTGTGGCTTTTCGACTGTGGCGAAGGCACCCAGCACCAACTGCTGCACACTGCTTTTCATCCGGGCAAAATCGAACGCATCTTTATTAGCCACCTGCACGGCGACCATCTGTTTGGCCTACCGGGACTGATTTGCAGCCGTTCGATGTCGGGCAGCGCTCAGCCACTCACCCTGTACGGGCCAAAAGGGCTGAAGGAGTTTGTTGAAACCACCCTGCGCCTGAGCGGTTCGTGGACTGATTTTCCACTGGAAGTGGTCGAAATCAGCGGCGGGGAGATCCTCGACGACGGCCTGCGTAAAGTCACCGCCTTCCCGCTGAATCACCCGGTCGAGTGCTACGGCTTTCGCGTGGAAGAGCACGATAAGCCGGGGGCGCTGGATGCGCGTAGGCTGGTTGCCGCAGGCGTCGCGCCCGGCCCGCTGTTCCAGCAGCTTAAAGCTGGTGAACGGGTGACACTGGCGGACGGTCGCGTGATTAACGGCGCGGATTACCTCTCCCCCGCCACGCCCGGTAAAAAAGTGGCGATTTTTGGCGACACCGCGCCGTGCGACGCCGCGCTGGCGATGGCTCGCGACGTTGATGTGATGGTGCATGAAGCGACGCTGGAAGCCGCCATGGCGGAGAAAGCCAACAGCCGCGGACACTCATCCACCGAGCAGACCGCCCAACTGGCGCGGGCCGCCAACGCCAAGCGGCTTATCGTCACCCACGTCAGCTCGCGCTACGACGCCGAAGGCTGCCGCCGTCTGCTCGCCGAGTGCCAGGCCTATTTTCCGGCGTGCGAACTGGCCGAGGATTTCGCCACCTTCACGCTGTGATAACGTTTTAGCCGCGCCTGCCGATAACTCAGCTAATAGAGAACGCTTTTTACGCTGAGGGCATGATGGATAACTTCCAGAAAGAGATCGACGACAGGGCTAACCTGACCCTGTCTAACCGTTTTGAGCTGCTGCTTTTCCGCCTCGGCGCGTCATCGCAGAGCGATTCATCGGAACTGTACGGCATTAACGTCTTTAAGCTGCGGGAAATTGTCCCGATGCCGAGCTTCACCCGCCCCGCCGGCATCAAGCCGCCGCTGATGGGCATGGTGAATATTCGCGACCAGATCATTCCGGTTATCGACCTCGCCGCCGTCGCGGGCTGCAAACCCGCCACCGGCCTGAATATTCTGCTGATTACCGAATATGCCCGCAGCGTGCAGGCCTTCGCCGTCGAATCCGTCGAGAACATTACCCGCCTCGACTGGACGCAGATCCACACCGCCGAGAAAGCGGTGAACGGCAAGTACATCACCAGCATCGCCTGCCTTGACGACCATCAGGAGAGCAACAACCTGGCGATGGTTATCGACGTGGAGCAAATTCTTTACGACATCACCCCTTCCAACCACGACCTGCACGCCAAAGCGCTGAACCCGCGCAAATTCAATATTAAGCCGGGTGCCACGGCGATTGTCGCCGAGGACTCGAAGGTAGCGCGCGCCATGCTGGAGAAAGGGCTGAAGGCGATGGATATCCCCGCCCAACTGCACGTGACCGGCAAAGAAGCGTGGGAAAAAATTGAGCTTATCGCCCAGGAAGCAGCGAAAGAAGGTGTGCCGGTAAGCGATAAAATCGCCCTCGTACTGACCGACCTCGAAATGCCGGAGATGGATGGCTTTACCCTGACTCGCAAAATCAAAACCGACCCACGGCTGCGCAATATTCCGGTGGTGATCCACTCCTCGCTTTCTGGGAATGCTAACGAGGACCATATTCGTAAGGTTAACGCTGATGGGTATGTGGCGAAGTTTGAGATTAATGAGCTGGCGGCGGTGATTGAGCGAGTGCTGAATAAGGCGGCTGGGCGGGGGGAGAGTGGGTTGCATGCGGTGAGGTAA
>CP070603.1:1668721-1669191 GCA_016939855.1 Kluyvera ascorbata | reverse complement strand
CATTATTCCATTGCGTTTCAGCGTGCTTTACCAATATGACTCTCATCGTAAAAAATGCATTACCCCGCCAGCGCCCCAAAACTCACAATCCGCGACCTCCCCAACTCCTTCGCCCGATACAGCGCCACGTCGGCGGCGCGCAGCAGGCTGTCGCTCTGGGCGTGCTGCGGGTAGCTTGCCACGCCGATGGAAACATCCACATGGCCAATCTCCGCACCGCTAAAACGCAGCACCAGTTCACGCACGCCGTCGTAAATCTCGCGGGCGATGCGGTTAGCGCCTTCGTCATCCATATCGTACAGCAGCACCAGAAACTCTTCGCCGCCGTAGCGGAACGCCAGGCCGCGGTCTTGCACCACGCGCTGAATAGTGGAGGCGACGCTTTTGATAACACCGTCCCCCGCCTCATGACCAAAGCGATCGTTAATGTTTTTAAAGTGATCGATATCGATCATCAGGCAGCTCATCGG
>CP070603.1:1667267-1668681 GCA_016939855.1 Kluyvera ascorbata | reverse complement strand
GTATCTTCGAGATGGTGACGATTACGCAGGCCGGTCAGCGGGTCGTAGAGCGCTTTTTCCAGTAAGGCATCGCGCAGGCGCTGGTTGGCCAGGGCCAGGCCGAGCGCTTCAGCCATCAGCTCCAGGTAAGCCCGGGAAGGCGTCGTCTCTTCGTTGAGGTTCTGGAAGGAGAGCAGGCCGATGGCCTCGCCCTGGGCAATTAACGGAACGCACAGCGTATGGTCAAGGCACGATTCCGGGAGGTGGTAGCAGCCGATATCCGGCTCGCCGTAAACCGGCGGGTGACTCTGCCCACGGCGCACCGCCCAGCATTCGTCCGGATGGAACGGCGTCGGTTCGCCCTGAGGCGATAGCCAGGAAGCCACGCAGCGCATCTGCCACGGGTCTTTGTCGAGAATATAGAGTCTTCCCGCGACGCCCGGCGCAATATTGGGGGCAAAGAGTTCCGCCACGTTCACCACGTCGTCAAAGCACTCGCAGCCCTGCAGACGCTGGGTCATGCGCGCCAGCAGTTCACGTATCGCCCAGTCGGCATCGCGCTGGCGTTCAAGCTGCTGCCGCACCAGGCCGTTCTCGCGGAAGATGCGAATCGCCTGCGCCATGTCGCCGATTTCATCAATCTGCTTAAAGTTCGGCGTATCCACGGCGTAGTCCTGAGAGGCCAGGCGATGCACCACATCGCTGAGCCGCACCACCGGGCGCAGCACGCGGCGTTTTAAAATAAAGCCGAGGACAAATAAAAACAGCAGCGCCGTCAGCCCGACCATCACCTCGGATAGCGTGCGCAGAATGCGGGAGTCGCGGGTCGCCTCCTGAACCACACGCAGCGCGCGAGCATCAAGCATCTGGCGGAAATGATCCATGCGCTCCTGCGCCCGGTCGAGCTCCTGCTCGTAGATTTTGCCATACAGCAGCGAGACGGCAATCGGTGCCTCTTCATGCGCTAAGTTGGCGAGCGCGGTTTGTTGTTCGTCCTGAAGCTCATACACAATCTGTAGCCCTTCGTGCAGCAGCGCCAGCTCTTCACCCGTCGCCCCGACATCTTCGAGCTTCGACAGATGGTGTTCAATCTCCACCTGCTGCTTTTCCCGCTGGTGATATTCACTCAGCACTTCAGGGTCTTTATTCACCACGTACAGACGTGCCAGGTCAGAGAGCGACCAGGCATTGCTCTCGATTTCATCCGTCAACCGATCGAACACCAGACGCTGCTGCACCGCCTGCCGTTCTGCGTTATCCGCGCTGGAGGCCATCAGCATGACGATACCGGAAACAATCGTCAGGCATACCGTTGCGCCATAGGCCCAGTTGGTTATTGTGGCTATTCTCACCTGTCGGTTCCTTCTACAACCTGTCATCACGGATCATGATTAAAATTATAGAAAATGCCTGATTTATCGTGACAATAAAAAGG
>CP070603.1:1665352-1667228 GCA_016939855.1 Kluyvera ascorbata | reverse complement strand
CCTCGGGGGGATTTTTACCCTCTTCGATAAACTCTTCGTCGAGCCCCTCGACGTTCCCGGCGTGATCGCGCCCGGAGAAGAGATTCCAGCAGGCGAGGAACAGCGCGGCGATAAGCGGGCCTATCACAAAGCCGTTGATGCCGTAAATTTCCATGCCGCCGATGGTGGTGATAAGAATCAGGTAGTCCGGCATTTTGGTGTCTTTCCCCACCAGCAGCGGACGCAGAATGTTGTCCACCAGCCCGACAATAATCACGAAGAAACCGACGATAAACAGCCCTTGCCACACCTGCTGGGTAGCGAAGAGGAATATTGCCGCCGGCACCCAGATAATGGCCGACCCCACGGCGGGAACCAGTGACAGGAAGGCCATCAGCGCGCCCCACAGTACGCTGCCGTCAATGCCGACAATGGCAAAGGCAATGCCGCCGAGCGTCCCCTGCACCACCGCGACAACCGCCGTGCCTTTGACCGTTGCCCGCGTGACGCCGACAAACTTGGCGAACAGGTGCTGCTTCACAAAATCGGTTAATGGGAGTGAGTCGAGGATCTGGCCCACGAGGTACGGCCCATCTTTCAGTAAGAAGAACAGCAGGTAGAGCATGATGCCGAAGCTGATAGCAAAGCCGAAGGTACCTTTACCAATCAGGAACGCGCTGCCGGCGAGGTACTGCCCGCCTGCCAGCGCCACCTCAGAGAGTTTTTTCTGGATCTGGGCGACGTTATCCAGGTCGTGTTCTATCAGGAATCCGCGCGCCCAATGTGGAAGATGGGAAAAGAGGCTCGCTATCACCTGCGGGAAGCGCGTGTTGTCCTCCTGTAGCTTGGTGTAAACCACATTCAGTTCGAGCGCCAGCGACGAGAGGATCACCATTAGTGGAATAAAAACGATCAGACAGATAATGCCGATAGTCAGCAGCGAGGCCAATCCGTTACGATCGCCCAGTGCGCTGCGCAGTTTATTTTTCACCGGGTTGAAGACAACGGTGAGGATCGCAGCCCACAGAATCGCGGAAAAGTACGGCGACAATACATCGAAGAATGCCCAGGTCACGAGCGCGAGAATGAAAATGAAAAAGCCTTTGGTCAATCCGTTAAAACGCATTAGTGAGTCCTGTTGCGGGGAAACTGTCTCGACTATAGAAGCGTTTAGCCGGATTTACCAGGTAACATTGAGGCAACATTTCATAACCCCTGACGCGCGAGTGGCCGCGCCAGGTATCCTACAAAAACCGTTTTCCGGCACCTTTACCGGAAGACACAACGGGAGGAAGCATGTCAGAAGTACTCAACGAGAACGAACTCACGCTTATTGCCCAACGCCTGCAGGCGCTTGCACAGACCGGGTTGACCTATTCCGGGGACGTCTACGACCGCGAACGCTACGAAGACCTGATGGGCATAGCGGAACGATTATTAACCGCGCGTTTTGATCTCCCCGCAGAGACGCTGCAAAACCTGCATAAGGTCGACACCGGCTACGCTACACCGAAAACTGACGTCCGCGCGATTATCCTGCATGAAGGTAAGCTGCTGATGGTGCAGGAAGCTGACGATAAAGGCTGGAGTCTGCCGGGCGGCTGGGCTGATATTGGCGATAGCCCTACGGAGGCGGTGGAGCGCGAAGTGCGCGAAGAGACCGGACTTGAAGTGAAAGTGAGCCGTTTGCTGGGCGTGTGGGATCGTAATCAGCATGGTCATCCGCCCTATCCCTGGCATGTTTATAAGCTGATTTTCCTGTGTGAAACGCTGGGCGGTGAGCTTGCCGTCAGCCATGAATCGCTGGATGTCGCCTACGTTGACCCGGACAATCTGCCGCTGCTCTCCCTGACGCGTATCGTGCCGGAAGAGATTCACGCTAGCCTCCGTAGCGTGC
>CP070603.1:1660470-1665312 GCA_016939855.1 Kluyvera ascorbata | reverse complement strand
CCATCCGGCAATAAAAAACCCCGCATTGCGGGGTTTTTTCACATCGGTAACGATGGATTACATCAACGGCATCGCTTTCTGCACAATGCTAATCAGCGGCTGCGGATAAATACCCAGCACCAGCACCAGCAGCGCGGAGATCAGCACCACGATACCGCCCGCGCTGTACTGCCAGTTTGACGGCGCATCGCGGTTTGGTTTTTCCGGCGCGCTCAGGTATAGGCTCACCGCTACGCGCAGGTAGTAGTAGAGACCAATCGCGGAGCCAACCACCACTGCGCCAACCAGCCACCACAGGTGCGCCTGGACGCCAACGGCCAGCACGTAAAACTTACCGATAAAGCCAAGGGTCATCGGGATACCGGCCAGAGACAGCATCATCACGGTCATTACCGCTGCCAGAATCGGACGGTGCCAGAACAGACCACGGTAGGCGTACAGCGATTCTGCATCCGGGCCACGGTATGGGCTGGACATCAGGCTGACAACGCCGAACGCGCCGAGGCTGCTGAACAGGTAGCCTGCCAGGTACACGCCAACGGCTTCCATCGACATCTCGCCGCTGTGCAGCGCAATCAGCGCCACCAGCAGGTAGCCGAGATGAGAGATGGAAGAGTAACCGAGCAGACGCTTAATGTTGGTCTGGCTCAGCGCCATCAGGTTACCGAAGATGATGGAGGCGAAGGCGATAAGGCCCAGCACCACGCGGACCGCTTCGCTGTCGCCAACCGGGGCGTACAGGAACAGACGCATCACCACGCCGAAGATAGCAATCTTGCTGGCGGTCGCCAGGAAGGTGGATACCGGCGCAGGCGCACCCTGATAAACGTCCGGCGTCCACAGGTGGAACGGTACCAGAGACAGTTTAAAGCCGAGGCCAACAATCATCATCCCCAGGCCAGCCAGCAGCAGCGGTTCGTGCAGCATGTTGTCGCTGAGGCTCTTACCGAGCGCCAGGAACGACAGGTCGCCAGACTGCGCGTACAGCAGCGCCATACCAAACAGCAGGAACGACGATGCGGCGGCGGACAGAATGGTGTACTTGATGCTCGCTTCCAGAGAACGTTTCTGGCGGAACGCGTAACCAATCAGGCCAAACAGCGGCAGGGAAATCAGTTCAATACCGAGGAACAGCGCCGCCAGGTGGTTGGCGTTCGCCAGCAGAATACCGCCGAGGGCTGCAATCAGCACCAGCAGGTAGAACTCTTCCTTGTTGTCGGTATAGCCCTCAAGCCACGGATAGGCAAAGGTACAGGTCGCAAGGCTCGCCAGCAGCACCAGGCCGGTGTAGAGCATCGCGTAACCGTCAACGCGCATCATCGGCGTGACGTCCATTGCCCCCGCCTGGCCAACAAACCAGAGCGAGACCAGCGCGGCGTTAAGCCCCAGCACCGCCAGCGTGGCATTGAGGAAGTGATTGCGTCGCCACGCAATGGAGAGCATCACAACCACCACCGTCAAGCCGACGATCAGCAGCGGTAATAGCGCGATCAGTTGTTGTGGAGTTATTGTCATGGCGAATTACGGCCTTGTAGTTGAAACAGAATTAACAAACCACTGCTGGATGTTACTCATCGCAGAATGTGACGTGTCCAGAATCGGCTGCGGGTAGAAGCCCAGCAGAACCAGAAGCACGACCAGCAACAGGACGATAAACAGCTCGCGCAGCGACATCCCTGGCAGTTCTTTTGCCGCGATTTCACTCTTCGCTTTACCAAAGTACGCACGGTGCAGCATCGCCAGCGAGTAAACGGAAGCGAACACCAGACCAAAGGTCGAAATCACCGTAATCGTCGGAACGACATGGAAGCTGCCGAACAGGATCATGAATTCGCCGACGAAGTTACCGGTACCCGGCATCCCCAGCGTACAGACTGCGAAGAACAGCGACAGCGCAGGCAGCCACTTGATTTTGCTCCACAGACCGCCCATCTGACGCATGTCGCGGGTATGCAGACGTTCGTAAAGCTGACCACACAGAATGAACAGGCCAGCTGCGGACAGACCGTGCGCAATCATCTGGATTACCGCGCCCTGGTATGCCAGTTGGCTGCCAGAGTAGATAGCAATCAGCACGAAGCCCATGTGGGAAACGGAGGTGTAGGCAATCAGACGTTTGATGTCGTACTGCGTGAACGCCATCCATGCGCCGTAGAAGATACCAATCACACCGAGCCACATGGCGATAGGCGCGAACTCTGCGGAAGCGTTCGGGAACAGCGGCAGCGAGAAGCGCAGCAGACCGTAGGCCGCGGTTTTCAGCAAAATACCAGCGAGGTCAACGGAACCGGCGGTTGGTGCCTGCGAGTGCGCGTCTGGCAGCCAGCCGTGCAGCGGCACCACCGGCATTTTCACCGCGAAGGCGATGAAGAAGCCGAGCATCAGCAGGTATTCCACGCCGTGGGACATTGGCGTCTTCAGCAGGTCCTGATAGTCGAAGGTCCATACGCCGGTCGCGTTGTGGTGAACGAACACCAGCGCCAGGATGGCAATCAGCATCACCAGACCGCTCGCCTGGGTATAGATGAAGAACTTGGTGGCCGCCGTGATACGCGTTTTACCGTCGGATGCCTTGTGGCCCCACAGCGCTATCAGGAAATACATCGGCACCAGCATCATCTCCCAGAAGAAGAAGAACAGGAACATGTCGATGGCCAGGAACACGCCGATAACGCCGCCCAGGATCCACATCAGGTTGAGGTGGAAGAAGCCCTGGTATTTCTGGATTTCATTCCAGGAACAGAGCACCGCCAGCACACCCAGCAGACCGGTCAAGACCACCATCAGCAGCGACAGACCGTCGAGCGCCAGGTGGACGTTGATACCGAAGCGTGGGATCCACGGCAGAATAAACTCAGACTGCCACTGCGGCAGACCGGTGGATTGGGTGAGTGAGTAGCCGCCCTGCAACCACAGTTGCAGGCCAAGCGCCAGCGTCAGTCCCATGGTAATCAGCGCTATCCAGCGCGGCATCTTCACGCCAAAGCGTTCAGTCTGCCAGCAGAGGAAACCGCCGATAAAGGGAATCAGTATTAGCCAGGGTAATAACATGGCAATTCATTTCCTTATTAATCTATCCGGGGGCGACAATGCCCGCCAGAACAGGAAAACAGCACGACATTTTCATGGGGAGGAAACTCCTCCCCAACGAATTAACGCAATACCATCAACAACGCCAGCACCACCACGGCACCGATGCTCATTGACGCAACATACCAGCGCAGGTATCCATTCTCGCTCAACACCAGGCCTTTGCCTGCGAAGCGGGAGAGGATAGCCGGAATGTTCATCAAGGCATTGAGCGGGTCGCGCTTCAGCAGCCAGGCGATGCCAAGGAACGGCTTCACGAACACGTTGTCGTACAGCCAGTCAAAGCCCCAGGCGTTATACCACCAGGTCCCCAGCAGGCGGCCAGGCGCACTGTTGGCGATGGAGGTCACAAGCTGGCGTTTACCCAGCCACAGCCATGCGGCAATCAGGATACCGGCAATCGCCACGATGCCCGAGGTGATCTCCAGCGTCAGCACGCGGCCATGTTCCAGTTCGGTCGTTGCCGGCAGTACGCCGTGCAGCGGTGGCACAATCAGCGCGCCGATAAAGGTCGACAGGATCATCAGCACAATCAGCGGCAGGTGGTGGGTAATCCCCTTCCCTGCGTGCGCGTGGATCTGCTCTTTACCGTGGAAGACGATGAAGATCATACGGAAGGTATAGAGCGAGGTCATGAACGCACCGACCAGACCCGCTACCATCAGATTGATATGACCGTTGGCCATCGCACCGGCAAGGATTTCGTCTTTACTGAAGAAGCCCGCGGTAATCAGCGGCAGCGCGGAGAGCGCGGCACCACCGACCAGGAAGCAGGCATACACCAGCGGAATCGACTTACGCAGGCCACCCATCTTGAAGATGTTCTGTTCGTGATGGCAGGCCAGAATCACCGAGCCGGACGCCAGGAACAGCAGCGCTTTGAAGAACGCGTGGGTCATCAGGTGGAAAATAGCCGCATCCCAAGCCTGGACGCCAAGCGCCAGGAACATGTAGCCAATCTGGCTCATGGTGGAGTAAGCAAGAACACGTTTGATGTCGGTCTGCACCAGCGCGGCAAAGCCTGCCAGCACCAGCGTTACCGCCCCAACAATACCGACCAGATGCAGCACTTCCGGCGTCAGCAGGAACAGGCCGTGGGTACGAGCAATCAGGTAAACACCGGCGGTAACCATGGTCGCCGCGTGGATCAGCGCAGAAACTGGGGTTGGGCCAGCCATCGCGTCCGCAAGCCAGGTCTGCAACGGCAGCTGCGCGGATTTACCCACCGCACCGCCCAGCAGCATCAGGGTTGCCCACATCAGCATGTTGTTGCCCGCGGCGAAGTGCGCCGGTGCCAGTTCAACCATTTCGCGGAAGTTCAGCGTGCCCAGCTCGTTGTAGAGAATGAACAGCGCGAACGCCAGGAATACGTCACCGACACGGGTCACCACGAAGGCTTTCATTGCCGCTGCACCGTTCTTCGGATCGGTGTAGTAGAAACCGATCAGCAGATAGGAGCACAGGCCCACGCCTTCCCAGCCGAGGTACATCAGCAACAGGTTATCAGCCAGCACCAGAACGACCATGCTCGCGATAAACAGGTTGGTGTAGGCGAAGAAGCGGGAGTAACCCTCTTCCCCACGCATATACCAGGAGGCGAACATGTGGATCAGGAAGCCGACGCCAGTGACCACGGAAAGCATGGTCAGCGACAGGCCATCCAGCACCAGGCTAAAGCCGATGTTGAAGTCACCGACGGACATCCACGTCCACAGCGGCAGGCTAAACGCCTGTTTGCCGTTGGCGAAGAAG
>CP070603.1:1655187-1660457 GCA_016939855.1 Kluyvera ascorbata | reverse complement strand
ACGCCGTGACCAGCGCCGCCAGGCCAATTGACCCGACGCCAACGGTGGCGGAGAGGTTCTCCGACCAGCGTCCGCGGGAGAAGGCCAGCAGAACAAAGCCAATAAATGGCAGAATAATGGTTAAGGCAAGCATGTTCATCCGCGCAACTCACTTACTGAATCGATGTTCAGGTTCTGGCGGCGACGATGGAGCTGCAGCAGCAGCGCCAGACCAATACTCGCTTCCGCAGCCGCGAGGGTAATGGCGAGGATATACATCACCTGACCGTCGGCCTGGCCCCAGTAGCTACCGGCGACCACGAAGGCCAGCGCGGCGGCGTTAATCATGATTTCCAGCCCAATCAGCATAAACAGCAGATTGCGACGGATAACCAGACCGGTCAGTCCTAGCACGAATAAAATCGCGGCGAGGATCAGCCCATGTTGTAAAGGAATCATGCGCGTTCCTCCGTTTTCCTTTTCGCGCTATCGCCTGCACGGTTGCTCAGCACTTCGCCCATGCGGTCTTCACGACCGATATGGAAGGCCACAACCAGGCCTGCCAGCAGCAGCATCGATGCCAGTTCAACCGCCAGCACGTACGGCCCGAACAGAGCAATACCGACTTCTTTAGCGCTGATAGCGTTGCCTTCGATGCCCTGGTCGTTCAGGCCCATGATGGCGTACACCATCACCGCCAGCAGCACGGCAGAAAGTACCGCCGGGCCAATCCAGATTTGAGGCTTCAGCCACTGACGTTCCTGGGCAATTTCAGCACCGCCCAGGTTCAGCATCATCACCACGAAGACGAACAGCACCATGATGGCACCCGCATAAACGATGATCTCCAGCGCACCGGCGAAATAAGCGCCCAGCGAGAAGAACACCCCGGCGATAGCCAGCAGCGAGACAATCAGATACAGCAGCGCGTGTACCGGGTTAGTGTGCGTAATCACTCGCAGGGTCGCGAGGACAGCAATCAGGCCACAGATATAAAAAGCGAATTCCATTGCCCCTCTCCTTACGGTAACAGGCTCTTGACGTCGATAGGCTTAGCTTCGTTCTCTGCTTCGCCCTTATCTTTGCCGTCGATTGCCATACCCGCCATCCGGTAGAAGTTATATTCCGGGTATTTGCCCGGACCGGAAATCAGCAGATCCTCTTTTTCGTACACCAGATCCTGACGTTTGTATTCGCCCAGCTCGAAGTCCGGGGTCAACTGAATCGCCGTGGTTGGGCACGCTTCTTCACACAGGCCGCAGAAGATGCAGCGTGAGAAGTTAATGCGGAAAAACTCCGGATACCAGCGGCCATCTTTGGTCTCTGCTTTTTGCAGAGAGATACAGCCAACCGGGCAGGCTACCGCGCACAGGTTACAGGCAACGCAGCGCTCTTCGCCGTCCGGGTCGCGCGTCAGCACGATACGGCCACGATAGCGCGGCGGCAGGTAGACCGGCTCTTCCGGGTACATCTGCGTTTCGCGTTTGGCGAACGCATGCAGGCCGATCATCCAGATACTGCGTACCTGGGTGCCGAAGCCTACGAGTAATTCTTTTAAGGTCATGGTCTATAGCCCCTTATGGCTGCTGCCAGAGAATGACAGCCGCCGTTACCAGCAAGTTGATGAGCGTCAGCGGCAGGCACACTTTCCAGCCGAAGGACATTACCTGGTCATAACGAGGACGCGGTAACGACGCACGAATCAAAATGAACATCATCATGAAGAACGCGGTTTTCAGCGCGAACCAGATGAATGGCGGTAAGAACGGGCCTTGCCAGCCACCGAAGAACAGCGTCACGATGAGCGCTGACACGGTGACGATACCGATGTATTCACCCACGAAGAACAGACCGAACTTCATGCCGGAATATTCAATGTGGTAACCATCGGCCAGTTCCTGCTCCGCTTCCGGTTGGTCAAACGGGTGACGGTGACATACCGCCACGCCCGCAATCGCAAAGGTAATGAAGCCGAAGAACTGAGGAATGACGTTCCACAGGTGAGCCTGGTTATTGACGATGTCGGTCATGTTGAATGAACCGGCCTGCGCCACCACGCCCATCAGAGACAGACCCAGGAACACTTCGTAGCTCAGGGTCTGCGCAGACGCACGCATCGCACCCAGCAGCGAGTATTTGTTGTTGCTCGACCAGCCAGCGAACAGCACCGCGTAAACCGCGAGACCCGCCATCATCAGGAAGAACAGGATCCCGATGTTGAGGTCTGCGACTACCCAGCTAGGGCTGACCGGTACAATGGCGAAGGCCAGCAGCAGCGAGGTGAAGGCGATAACCGGCGCCAGCGTAAAGATCATGCGGTCCGTAAATTTCGGAACCCAGTCCTCTTTAAAGAACATTTTGATCATGTCGGCAACCAGCTGGAGCGAACCGCCCCAGCCCACGCGGTTTGGCCCGTAGCGGTTCTGGAACAGGCCCAGAAGGCGACGTTCGCCGAAGCTCATGAACGCCCCGCAGGTGACAACCACCAGCAGGATGACCACGGCCTTGATGATGCTAAGGAGGATCTCAATCAGATCCGGCGTTAACCAACTCATTGCTGTGCCTCCTGCAGATTCTCAAGACGCGCGCCCGCCAGTGCTGGAGCAATGCCCGGCATGCCCATCGGCAAACCAACCTGCCCTGCCACCAGCCCGCTGGAAATCACCAGCGGCAGCGTGACGGTCTGACCATCAAAGCTGAACGCCATCTTCGCGCCTTCGTTTACGCCAAGCGCCGCGGCATCGGCCGGGTTGAGCTTGAGGTAAGGCTGCGGCATGCGGCTCTGGAACACCGGTGCGCGCTGTGACATTTCGTCGCTACCAAACAGATGGTAGTACGGAGCCACGCGCCATTTCCCGGCTTCAGCCTGGAAGCCTGCCGGTACGGTGGTGAAGTAATCCAGACCGTTAGCAGAGGCTTCAATCAGACGTACGCCCGGGTCACCGTGACGCAGTTTGCCGCCCACTTCCGCCTGGAACTTGTTCCATGCCTGCGGGGAGTTCCAGCCTGGAGCCCAAGCGAATGGGATCTGCGAGCGCGGCGCGCCCGGCTGGTTGTTCCCTTCCATAGAGAAGGCGAACATGGTGTCTTTATCCTGCGGCTGACGCGGCTCGTGAACGCTGATGTTCGCGCGCATCGCCGTACGACCGCTGTAGCGGTGCGGTTCACGCGCCAGCTTCTGACCGCGAATGCGGAAGGTCGCGTCCGGCGCGGCGTCTTTAATGCCTGCCAGTTGCGGCAGCGCGGAGACGGCAGCGTCAATCACGTGGTCCAGCTGAGTCCAGTCAACGTGACGGTTTTCCAGGGTGCTGTGCAGCGAGTGCAGCCAGCGCCAGCTTTCCAGCATGATAGTTTTGCTATCGTAGTAGCTTGGGTCATACACCTGGAAGAAGCGCTGTGCGCGGCCTTCGTTGTTGATGACCGTACCGTCGCTTTCAGCGAAGCTTGCCGCCGACAGCACCAGGTGCGCGTGATCCATAATCGCCGTACGCTGATGGTCAATAACCATGACCAGCGGTGCTTTATCCAGCGCGGCGTTAACGCGGCTGGCAGCCGCATGACGGTGCAGGTCGTTTTCCAGCACGATAACCGCATCGGCAGCGCCGCTTTCCAGTTCATTCAGCGCGTCATCCAGAGAGCCGCCGCCAATCATGCCGAGGCCGACGCTGTTCACCGCACGGGCAATCATCGTCACGCCAACGTCAGAACCGCGGGCTTTCAGGGCTTTCGCCACGTTAGCTGCGGCCTGGATCACTTCCGCGCTACCGGCGTTGGTGCCGGAGATAATCAGCGGTTTTTTCGCCCCGGCCAGCGCCTGAACGATCACGTCGATCTTGCCCTGCAGGTCACGATCGATACCTTCAACCGCCGGTGCGTTGTTGTCCAGCGCATGGGCAATGGCGAAGCCTAAACGCGCCTGGTCTTCTACCGGTGCGCGGTAGGTCCACGCGGCGATATCGTCCAGACGGGTATCGTCAACGTTGGTGACAAACAGCGGGTGTTTCGCACGCTGGCCGATGTTGAGGATGGCCGCAATCTGCCAGTCAGCCACTTTCTGGGCCGCTGCCATTTCGCGCGCTTTACCTTTCACCGCCTGACGAACCGCCAGCGCGACGCGAGCGCCGGTTTGGGTAATGTCTTCGCCCAGCACCAGTACCGCATCGTAAGATTCGATATCGCGCAGCGCAGGAGTATGAATGCCGCCTTCGCGCAGCACTTTCAGCGCCAGCTGCAGACGTTCTTGCTCGCCTTTGGCGATGCCGGTGTAGAAGTTATCCGCACCCACCAGTTCACGCAGCGCGAAGTTGCTTTCAACGCTGGCGCGCGGGGAGCCTATACCAATCACTTTCTTCGACTGACGCAGAATATCCGCCGCGCCCTGCATCGCCTGTTCGGCGTTGAGGGTGATAAAGTCATCGCCACGGCGCTGAACCGGCTGACGCGGACGATCTTTCAGGTTCACGTAGCCATAGCCGAAACGACCACGGTCGCAGAGGAAGTAGTGGTTCACGGTACCGTTGTAGCGGTTTTCGATACGACGCAGTTCGCCGTAGCGCTCGCCCGGGCTGGTGTTACAGCCAATGGAACATTGCTGGCAGATGCTTGGCGCAAACTGCATGTCCCACTTACGGTTGTAGCGCTCGGAGTGCGTCTTATCGGTAAATACGCCGGTCGGGCAAATTTCAACCAGGTTACCGGAGAATTCGCTTTCCAGGGTACCGTCTTCTGGACGGCCGAAATAGACGTTGTCGTGCGCGCCGTACACACCAAGATCGGTGCCGTCAGCGTAGTCTTTGTAGTAACGCACGCAGCGGTAACAGGCGATGCAGCGGTTCATTTCGTGAGAGATGAACGGCCCCAGGTCCTGGTTATGGTGGGTACGCTTAGTAAAGCGATAGCGACGGAAGCTATGGCCGGTCATTACGGTCATATCCTGAAGGTGGCAGTTACCGCCCTCTTCACAGACCGGACAGTCGTGCGGGTGGTTAGTCATCAACCACTCCACCACGCTCTCACGGAACTGCTTCGCTTCTGCGTCGTCGATAGAAATAAAGGTGCCGTCGGATGCCGGTGTCATACAGGACATCACCAGGCGGCCACGCGTGTCTTCCGCGTTCTGATATTGCTTCACCGCACACTGGCGGCAAGCACCGACGCTCCCAAGCGCCGGGTGCCAGCAAAAGTATGGAATATCAAGGCCCATAGAGAGACATGCCTGTAGCAGGTTGTCCGCTCCGTTGACCTCGTATTCTTTGCCGTCTACATGAATCGTAGCCATTAGCGTGCTTCCA
>CP070603.1:1645861-1655119 GCA_016939855.1 Kluyvera ascorbata | reverse complement strand
GAATCACCAGCGCGTCTTTAGCAGGTTCGGCTGAATCCCGTTAATTGCATGGGTGTTGCTGAACTGCTGCTTGATGCCTGCTTCGAATTCTTCGCGGAAATATTTAATGGCGCTCTGCAGCGGCTCAACCGCACCAGGCGCGTGCGCGCAGAAGGTTTTACCCGGCCCTAAGAATCGACACAGTTGCTCAAGTGTCTCGATGTCGCCAGGCTGGCCTTCACCGCGCTCAAGGGCGCGCAGAATTTTGACGCTCCACGGCAAGCCGTCGCGGCATGGCGTACACCAACCGCAGGACTCGCGGGCGAAGAACTCTTCCAGGTTACGCACCAGCGGCACCATGCCAATCTCGTGGTCGACGGCCATCGCCAGCGCCGTACCCAGACGGCTGCCCGCTTTACCGATGCTTTCAAACTCCATCGGCAAGTCAAGGTGCGATTCGGTCAGGAAGTCAGTCCCTGCGCCGCCCGGCTGCCAGGCCTTAAACTTCAGGCCATCACGCATGCCGCCAGCGTAGTCTTCCAGGATTTCACGCGCCGTAGTGCCAAACGGCAGCTCCCAGACGCCCGGGTTTTTCACGCGCCCGGAGAAGCCCATCAGCTTAGTGCCGGCATCTTTACTGGTGGAGATGTTCTGATACCACTCCACGCCGTTGGCCAGAATCGCCGGAACGTTGCAGAGGGTTTCGACGTTGTTGACGCAGGTCGGCTTGCCCCATACGCCAGAGCTCGCCGGGAACGGCGGCTTGGAACGTGGGTTAGCACGACGGCCTTCAAGGGAGTTAATCAGCGCGGTTTCTTCACCGCAGATGTAGCGCCCTGCCCCGGTGTGCACGAACAGTTCGAAGTCAAAACCGGTACCGAGAATATTTTTCCCAAGCAGGCCTGCTTCGGTCGCTTCCGCAATGGCACGACGCAGGTGCTGCGCGGCTTCAATGTATTCACCACGCAGGAAGATGTAACCGCGGTACGCCTTCAGGGCGAACGCGGAGATCAGCATACCTTCCACCAGCAGGTGCGGCAGCTGTTCCATCAACAGGCGGTCTTTATAGGTACCCGGCTCCATTTCATCGGCGTTACACAGCAGGTAACGGATGTTCATGGATTCGTCTTTCGGCATCAGGCTCCACTTCAGACCGGTGGAAAAGCCCGCGCCGCCGCGCCCTTTCAGGCCAGCGTCTTTTACCTGGTTGACGATCTCGTCCGGGGCCATCCCGGAGAGCGCTTTACGCGCACCGGCATAGCCATTTTTCGCCTGATACTCTTCCAACCACACCGGCTGCTTGTCGTCGCGAAGACGCCAGGTCAGCGGATGGGTTTCGGGAGTCAGAATAATATTTTTCATTATTTATACTGCTCCAGCAGGTCAGGAATGGCTTCCGGCGTCAGATGGCTGTGAGTGTCCTCATCAATCATCATGGTCGGCCCCTTATCGCAGTTGCCCAGGCAGCAGGTCGGCAGCAGTGTGAAACGACCATCAAAAGTGGTTTGACCCGGTTTGATGTCGAGCTTCTTCTCAATCGCGGCCTGAATGCCCTGATAACCGGTGATGTGGCACACCACGCTGTCGCAGTAGCGAATCACGTGACGGCCAACCGGCTGGCGGAAAATCTGGCTGTAGAACGTTGCAACACCTTCTACGTCGCTTACCGGAATATCCAGAACGTCGGCAATCGCATAAATCGCCCCGTCCGGTACCCAGCCACGCTGTTTCTGAACGATCTTCAGCGCTTCGATGGACGCCGCACGCGGGTCTTCGTAGTGGTGCTTCTCGTGCTCAATAGCTTCACGCTCTGCCGCACTCAGCTCAAAAGCCTCGGTTTGTGGTTGTTGATTCTCGTGCATAATTAGCGGTCCACGTCTGACATAACAAAATCAATACTACCCAGATAGACGATAAGGTCTGATACCAGGCTGCCACGGATCGCCGACGGAATCTGCTGCAGGTGCGCATAGCTCGGCGTACGGATACGGGTGCGGTAGCTCATGGTGCTGCCGTCGCTGGTCAGGTAGTAACTGTTAATACCCTTGGTCGCTTCCACCATCTGGAAGGATTCCTGTGCCGGCATAACCGGGCCCCAGGAAACCTGCAGGAAGTGGGTGATCAGGGTTTCAATGTGCTGCAGCGTGCGCTCTTTCGGCGGCGGCGTGGTCAGCGGGTGATCCGCCTTGAACGGGCCTTCCGGCATGTTGTCGAGGCACTGCTGAAGAATACGCAGGCTCTGGCGCAGCTCTTCCACTTTCAGCATCACGCGGGTGTAGCAGTCAGAAACGCCACCGCCGGTCGGGATTTCGAAGTCGAAGTTTTCGTAGCCAGAATATGGTCGCCATTTACGCACGTCGAAGCCGATACCGGTGGCGCGCAGGCCAGCACCGGTGGTACCCCACTCCAGCGCTTCTTTGGCGGTATAAGCCGCAACGCCGACGGAGCGGCCTTTCAGAATGGTGTTACGCAGCGCGGCTTTCTCGTAGGAGTCCAGACGCTTCGGCATCCACTCGAGGAATTCACGCAGCAGACGATCCCAGCCGCGAGGCAGGTCGTGCGCCACGCCGCCGATGCGGAACCAGGCCGGGTGCATACGGAAACCGGTAATCGCTTCGACCAGGTCATAGATTTTCTGACGGTCGGTAAAGGCGAAGAACACCGGGGTCATCGCGCCGACGTCCTGAATAAACGTCGAGATGTACAGCAGGTGGCTGTTGATGCGGAACAGTTCGGAGAGCATCACGCGAATCACGTTTACGCGGTCCGGCGTGGTAATACCCGCCAGCTTCTCGACCGCCAGCACGTACGGCATTTCGTTCACGCAGCCGCCGAGGTACTCGATACGGTCGGTGTACGGAATGTAGCTGTGCCAGGACTGACGCTCGCCCATCTTCTCCGCACCACGGTGGTGGTAGCCGATGTCCGGTACGCAGTCGACAATCTCTTCGCCATCAAGCTGCAGAATAATACGGAATGCACCGTGCGCAGACGGGTGGTTCGGGCCGAGGTTGAGGAACATGAAGTCCTCGTTTTCGGTCCCGCGCTTCATGCCCCACTCTTCAGGCTTGAAGGTCAGCGCTTCCATTTCCAGATCCTGCTTGGCTTTGGTCAGCTCAAACGGATCGAATTCAGTGGCGCGCGCCGGGTAGTCTTTACGCAGCGGGTGGCCTTCCCAGGTCGGCGGCATCATGATGCGACGCAGGTTCGGGTGGCCGTTAAAGGTAATGCCGAACATTTCCCAGGTTTCACGCTCATACCAGTTGGCGTTCGGGAAAAGTTTGGTGATCGTCGCGACGTTGAGGTCGTTTTCAGACAATGCCACCTTGAGCATGATATCGCGATTGCGGTCTATTGAGATCAGGTGGTAGAAAACGGAAAAGTCCGCGGCAGGTAAACCTTCGCGGTGCGTACGCAGACGTTCGTCCATGCCGTGGAGATCGAAAAGCATGACGTAAGGTTTTGGCAACCTCTTCAGGAAGTCGACAATTTCGAGCAGCTGTTCGCGCTTAACCCAAACAACGGGTATCCCGGTGCGAGTGGCCTGAACGGTAAAAGCATCCGGCCCAAAACGGTTGCGCAACTCGCCGATGACCGGATCATCAAGGTGATCGCGGGTTTGCCATGCGGCTGCGTCTTGCGCGGTTAAATCGGTCATATTGTTCACCATTGCAAAAGGTCCGTGGTGACTGCCGGGGTGGCCTTCGCGCTGTTGTATATTGATTTGCGAAGTCAAAAAGATGCCACCGCCCGCAGGCGCAAATTAAATCTCGTCCGGTGTCCGCAGATTCGTCACCGCAATACGTTCGCCGCGTTTACGCTCGCGTTCCGACTGCATGTTGGCGCGGTAAACGCCCTGATCGCCAACGACCCACGACAGTGGGCGACGTTCTTTACCAATGGACTCCTGCAGCAGCATCAGCGCCTGCATGTAGGCTTCCGGGCGCGGAGGACAGCCAGGAATGTACACGTCGACAGGAATGAATTTATCCACGCCCTGCACGACGGAGTAGATGTCGTACATACCGCCGGAGTTGGCGCAGGCGCCCATTGAGATAACCCATTTCGGTTCCAGCATCTGGTCGTACAGGCGCTGAATAACCGGAGCCATCTTGGTGAAGCAGGTACCGGCAACCACCATCAGGTCAGCCTGACGTGGGGACGCACGCAGTACTTCCGCACCAAAACGCGCAACGTCATGCACCGCAGTGAATGACGTCACCATTTCAACGTAGCAGCAAGAAAGGCCGAAGTTGTAAGGCCAGATTGAGTTCTTACGGCCCCAGTTGACCATGTCGTGAAGCGCGTGTTCGAGTTTCCCCATGTACACGCTTTTGTTCACCTCTTGCTCAAGGGGATCGGTAACAATCTCCTGTTTTTGCAGGGGGTAACGGTCGTTCTCACCGTTAGGATCTATGCGGGTGAGCGTATAATCCATCTTATTGCCTCGCTTTTACTGCGTATTACGGTTAGTGACGCTGTCGGTTTCTGGGTTAGCCAGCGTGCGGCGAGAACGCGCAGGCGTCCAATCAAGCGCGCCAATGCGAACGAGGTAAACCAGACCGGCCAGCAGCACAAATATGAAAATGGCGGCCTCGATAAAGCCAACCCAACCGCTTTCGCGAATGGACGTTGACCAGGCGTAGAGGTAAAGCGCTTCCACGTCGAAGATGACGAAGAACATGGCGACCAGATAGAACTTCGCCGACAGACGCAAACGTGCGGAGCCAACGGAGTCGATACCCGATTCAAACGGCGTGTTTTTGCTTCTTGCGCGTGCGCGACCACCCAAGTACCAACCGCCGATTAACATCAGGCAGCACAGGCCAATGGCAATGATCAGAAAGATAGCGAATGCCCAGTGATGGGCGATGATTTCAGTGGATGTTGACATACACAAAGCTTTACCAAATAGGTAGCATTACCACCTCTGCTCTTACCGGCAGATGGACGCTACATCGATTCATGGGGAGGATTAAAAAACCTACAAACAGCCCAATTCGAAACATAGACCGCAAAATGTTGAGGTTTTTTACTCCTTTCTATAACCTTTTGTCAACTTTAACAAAAGCTTCCTCACATTAATTTACATCAAAAGCATTTCATTAACATTACGTGCCCTTTGATTTGATTCAGCTCAATAGACCCTGCGGTTTACCTGTTGTTGAATCGTGTCCGTTTTGTAGCAATAACAAGAATTACCCTTCTATTTTGACAGGATTTACTAATGATTCCTCCCCCCAATGAGGAGTATTTTCTTGATCTAAGACACGCTTTTGTTAATTCGACCCGAAAAACGGCAACAATCTATCCGTTTTTTTAACATTAGCAGGAGATATGACTTTAGGTATGATGATAGGACAACCGAGGGTAAAAATATTTCTAATTACATGATTACTCTCACATTATTAGATTTATTTTTAAACTATCTACGCAGAAGTACGAAAAAAGAACCGCAAACACGCTTTTCATCGTCTACGATTCTTTTTTACATTTACATTTTGTTACTACATTTCAAGCAGATTGTTAATCAAAATCCCTTTCATGTATGAGGGAATTATCTCCCCCTTCAGGGGTATAACTCCCACCGTTCGGCCAGGGTTCGTAGCGCGGCTCCTGAGACTGAAAAATCATCTGTGCCAGCTCGTTTTCACTGGCTACGTTGTAGCTCAACATATATTCGGTTTCCGGCAGATCGGGCATGCCCTCACCTTTGCCGAGCGCGCGCAGATCCGGGCTCATCATTTCAGCAGGCCGGCCGGTGACGCCTAACCCCGCTTTGACCGCCGCGCGTACGGCTGAAAGCGTTGAAGCGACATACGCCAGTCGCCACGCAATGCCGGCGGCGTCCAGGGTATTAATAATCATATCGCGGAACGGACTAGGATCATCCAGCAGTACCAATGGTACCGGCTCTTCCTGGCGCAACGTAAATTCTGCCGCACAGTACCAAAGCGTAGGCGAGGTGCGCAAAACCGTCGACTCGAAGCCTTCCAATGGGTGAGTCGTCAGCGCCAGATCGATCTCTTTATTGCTTAGCATAGCGGCCATCTCGCCGTGGCGTTTGACGCGTACATCAAGCGCCAGCTTCGGATAGGCCGAACTGATGCGGTTTAACAGGAACGGCAAAATGGTATCGGCTGATTCATCAGACGACCCTAAAGTCAGCTGCCCCTGAAGGGAGTTAAACATTAACGATGTGCATGCTTCATCGTTAAAACGCAGGATTTTACGCGCGTAGCCCAACAGTTGGATGCCGTGTTCGGTAAGCAGTTTGTTGCGCCCATGACGGGCGAACAGTTCCTTACCAACCAGTTGCTCCAGACGTTGCATTTGCTGGCTTACGGCAGATTGGGTACGGCAAACTGCCGCCGCCGCCGCCGCAAAAGTGCTTAGGTCGGCTACAGCAACAAAGGTTCTCAGCAGATCGAGATCGAGGTTCAGTATCGGACGATTGGCATTTATCATATTAATCCACTTACAGGTTCGGGGACCGACCTGCCTTATTGATGCTGCACTCAAAAGTTCAGGCAAATCCTTTTAAATCATCTTTCACCAATCATTGACGAATGACTGCCTGACGAGTGTCAGTATTAAATTTTCTGTTACTACCGTGAGCAACAGTTCCTTTTGCAATATATCCTTCGACCCAGAGGCTAATAATCCTTTTCGCCCTGATAACCCTCTCGCGTAAGAAGTTGTAGGTAGCGACAGTGCGATAATGCTTCAGAGAGAAAACGGGATTTATAAAAGAAGCCAATAAATCCAATGAATAACATCAAGTTATGATATCAATCTTGATAATCATCAACAAAAACAGCTAATGGGAGTCTGATGCTCTTTTCCATATTAACCGAAAACCATAAGTTTTATAAGCCTAAATAAGATCTATCTCAATAAAGAAAAAGGTTTAGAATCAAAACAATTTAAGAAAACTAACAAATCATCGGCATTACTTTTCAAAATATAAGAAAATATTAATATTGATCATAAGCCATCCTTAACATCAACTTCACAAAAATGAGTATCATCTCTAATCCTTATTCGTCATTATTTAATTAAAAATTAAAAATGTTGAAGAATGCTTAAAGTATATCCAGCAATATTAGCACCTAAGCTAAACCATTTTCTTTTTGTCAGCGATAAAAGCTACACATTGTTTCAATGGTAGTGATTTAATCTATTGAACAATAAATTAACAAAAGATCACGCAATGATAGACACCAAAGAGTGGCGTAAAAGAATGTACCGACAACAAAGGATGCACGAAATCTTCTACTGTTAACCCTTCAAAACCCCGGGGATGCGGAGTACATTGTTCCGTGCTGACTTCCACGGCAGGGAGTGGCAATAACAGCTAAAAAGGTTAAAGGTTCATGTCTCCGATTGAAAAATCCAGCAAGTTAGACAACGTTTGTTACGACATTCGTGGCCCGGTTCTTAAAGAGGCAAAACGCCTTGAAGAAGAAGGCAATAAAGTTCTCAAACTTAACATCGGTAACCCAGCACCTTTCGGGTTTGACGCGCCGGATGAGATTCTGGTCGACGTGATCCGCAACCTGCCTACCGCACAGGGTTACTGCGACTCCAAAGGGCTGTACTCCGCCCGTAAAGCCATCATGCAGCACTACCAGGCGCGCGGCATGCGCGACGTAACGGTAGAAGACATTTACATCGGCAACGGCGTGTCCGAACTTATCGTCCAGGCGATGCAGGCGCTGCTGAACAGCGGTGATGAAATGCTGGTTCCCGCGCCGGATTATCCACTGTGGACCGCGGCCGTGTCCCTCTCCAGCGGCAAAGCGGTGCATTACCTGTGCGATGAATCCGCCGACTGGTTCCCGGACTTAGACGATATTCGCGCAAAAATCACCCCACGCACCCGCGGGATCGTCATCATTAACCCGAACAACCCGACCGGTGCAGTGTATTCCAAAGAGCTGCTGCTGGAGATTGTTGAGATCGCCCGCGAGCACAACCTGATCATCTTCGCCGATGAAATCTACGACAAGATCCTCTATGACGAAGCCCAGCACCATTCGATCGCCGCACTGGCGCCGGATCTGCTGACCATTACCTTTAACGGTCTGTCTAAAACCTATCGTGTCGCCGGTTTCCGTCAGGGCTGGATGGTACTGAACGGGCCGAAAAAGCATGCTAAAGGCTATATTGAGGGGCTGGAAATGCTGGCGTCCATGCGTCTGTGTGCCAACGTCCCGGCACAGCATGCCATTCAGACCGCATTAGGTGGCTATCAGAGCATTAGCGAGTTCATTATGCCGGGCGGGCGTCTGTACGAGCAGCGCAACCGCGCGTGGGAGCTTATCAATGAAATCCCAGGCGTCTCCTGCGTGAAGCCCAAGGGTGCGTTGTATATGTTCCCGAAAATCGATGCCAAGCGGTTTAACATTCATGACGATCAGCGCATGGTGCTGGACTTCCTGCTACAGGAAAAAGTCCTGCTGGTTCAGGGTACCGCCTTTAACTGGCCGTGGCCGGATCACGTGCGTATCGTGACCCTGCCACGCGAAGACGATCTGGAAATGGCGATTACCCGCTTCGGTCGTTTCCTGTCAGGCTACCACCAGCTTTAATGCAGCTCACGACCGCCGGAATTTGCATCCGGCGGTCATCTCTGCGCACAATGCCTTTACTGTTGTTAATGCGTAAGGGTTGTTATGAATCAGAGTCATTTTTTTGCCCACCTCTCCCGCCTCAAGTTAATCAACCGCTGGCCGCTGATGCGCAATGTGCGCACCGAAAACGTCTCTGAACACAGTCTGCAGGTTGCCATGGTCGCCCATGCTCTCGCGGCGATTAAAAATCGTAAATTCAATGGACAGGTCAACGCCGAACGCATTGCGCTGCTGGCGATGTATCACGACGCCTCTGAAGTGTTAACCGGCGATCTGCCGACCCCGGTGAAGTATTTCAATTCGCAGATTGCGCAGGAATACAAAGCCATCGAGAAAATCGCCCAGCAGAAGCTTATCGATATGGTGCCGGAAGAGCTGCACGATATTTTTGCGCCGCTCATCGACGAGCATCAGAGCAGCGATGAAGAAAAAGCGATTGTGAAACAGGCTGACGCGCTGTGCGCTTATCTGAAGTGTCTGGAGGAGCTGTCGGCGGGAAACAACGAATTCCTGCTGGCGAAAGGCCGTCTGGAGAAGACGCTGGCCTCGCGCCGTAGCGAGGAGATGGACTACTTTATGGCGGTGTTTGTACCGAGCTTCCATCTTTCGCTCGATGAAATAAGCCAGGATTCACCGCTGTAAT
>CP070603.1:1638389-1645794 GCA_016939855.1 Kluyvera ascorbata | reverse complement strand
AGCCTCAGAATGGGAACAAAATCGGAATCAGCACCACGCAGACCATCATCACCAGCACGGTAAACGGCACGCCGATTTTCACGAAATCGCTGAAGCTGTATTTCCCCGGCCCCAGCACCAGCGTATTCACCGGGGAGGAGACCGGCGTCATAAACGCCGCGGATGCCGCCATCGCCACCACCATCGCAAACGGATAAGGCGACACGCCCATGGTTTTTGCTGTGGCCAGCGCAATCGGCGCCATCAGCACCGCTGTGGCGGTATTGGAGATAAACAGGCCAATTGCGGCGCACATCACGAACAGACAGCCGAGCATCAGATAAGGCCCCTGTCCGCCGCCAATATCCATCAGCCCTTTCACGATTAAATCCACACCGCCGGTTTTTTGCAACGCGAGGGCGAACGGCATCATGCCAACAATCAAAATAATGCTCGGCCAATGAATCGATTTGTAGGCGCTCTGGGCATCAATACAGCGGAATTTCCCCATCAACAGGCAGGCGATGATCGCCGCAATGGGGTTGGGAATTTCATCAGTCAGCATCAGCGCGACCATCAGCACCAGGCAGAAGATCGCGTGCGGCGCCTGACTGTGTGCCGGGGAAGCATCGCTCACCTCAACAGGAAGATTCAGCACCACGAAGTCGCGGCCGTTTTGCCCCAGTTGGCTAATCAATTTCCAGTTACCCACCACCAGCACGATATCGCCAAGCTGCAGTGGCTCATCGACCACCGATCCGTCCAGCGCCACGCCGTCGCGTTTCATGCCGACCACGTTCAGGCCGTAGCGGGTACGAAAGCCCATTTCACGTACGGTTTTCCCCAGCAGCTCCGATTCCGGGATGAGCGACACTTCCGCCATGCCGACATCCAGCGCCTGGTCAGAGAAATATTCACCGCGCAGCACCATGGGTTCCAGCAACTGCTCGCTGCAGAACTGGCGCAGGTCAATTTCCGCGGCGGACATATCAATCAGCAGCACATCGCGAGCGCGAAATTCAGAGACCCCGTTCACGTTCACAATCACCCGCCGAAAACGACGCCAGCGCTCCACGCCGATAATGTTAGCGCCGTAACGTTCACGCAGCTTCATGTCGTCCAGGCGCTGGCCAATCATCGGGGAGCCGGGGCGAATAGCGAGGCGGCGCGCGCGGCCGGTAAGATGGTAATCACGGATTAAATCGCGGAAAGTGCTGCGCTTACGGCCATCGCGTGTCAGGTTGCCTTCATCGCCTTTAAGCATAAAGCGCATCACCAGCATATAGAGAACACCGAGCACCAATACCACCAGACCTATTGGCGTTACGCTGAAGAAGCTAAACCCTTCCAGCCCTTCGCGGATAAGCTCACTGTTGATAACCAGGTTCGGCGGCGTAGCCACAAGCGTCATCATGCCGCTAATCAGCCCAGCAAAGCTGAGCGGCATCATCAGACGTGAAGGCGAAATATTCATGCGCGCCGAGACGCTAAGCACCACCGGGATAAAAATCGCCACCACACCCGTTGAGCTCATAAATGCGCCAAGCCCGGCCACGGTCAGCATCAGGAAGACCAGCATTTTGGTTTCACTGCTGCCCGCCGCCTGTACCAGCCAGGAGCCCATGTTGGTTGCCACGCCGGTTCGCACCAGCCCATCGCCGATGATAAACAGCGCGGCAATCAGAATGACGTTTGGATCGCTGAAGCCAGAAAAGGCTTCACTAAGCGTGAGCGTACCACTAAGAACAAAAGCGACAATAATGCCCAAAGCTATCGCATCCATGCGTACTTTGCCGGTGGCAAACAGCACAACCGCAATGGCTAACAGACAGAGCACCCAAATCAGTTCACCGTTCACAACATTTCCTTGTCATCAGATAATCGGTAAGGTTTTCAACTATAAGGCGTTGACCATAGTGACAGAAAAAAGCCCCAACGATGTGGGGCTAAATCATAAGATCATGCATTCTGCGTGACGTTGATGGTGCCATCCGGCAGTTTCTCAACGCGTAGCGTCGCAAGCGTAGAGAGCACAAAATCAACCTCGAGCAGTTCAGGCGTTTCCGGCGGCACGTTGATCGCTGCCACATGACAGCCCGCGGCCAGTCCTGACTGCACGCCAGCCTGCGCATCTTCAACGACCAGACAATCCCGTGCAGCGATCTCCAACAGCTCAGCGCCTAAAAGATAGGCGTCCGGCTGTGGTTTACCGCGCTTGACCTGCTCGGCGGTGACAAACACCGCCGGCTGCGGCAGACCCGCCGCACGGTGGCGCGCATGGGCTACCGGAATGGAACCCGAGGTGACAATCGCCCAGGGAATCGCGTTAGCGTCCAGATGTTTCAACAATTCAAGAGCCCCCGGCAGCGCCTGGATCCCGTCAAGGTCGGTTGCTTCAATATGCTCAAGGCGCAGAAACTCGGCCTGAATTTCCGCTTCTGACTTGCCCGGCATAAAGTGGCGCAGCGTGGTGATGGCCTGCTTACCGTGAATAAAGTCCAGCACCGCATGCGGGTCTACGCCATAGCTTTCGGCCCAGAACTGCCAGGAACGTTCCACCACCGGCAGTGAATCAACCAGCGTACCGTCCAGATCGAACAGGAAACCTTTACACTGCACGTCTGCCTCCTCAGGCATTGATTATCTGGTTAATTTCGTTGCTGCTCAGATGATACTGACGCGGGCAGGCGTGCCAGACGTTCAGCATGCGCTGGTATTTGTCCCACATCGGGGTTTGCGCGTTGAAGCCATGGGTGCCCGCATCGAAATGGGTATAGCGGCCTTCAACGTTGACCATAAAGCGGACATAGCCGAGGAAACGGGCTTCGGTAGCCGCATCAAAACCAAGGAAGGTGACGCGGCGTTCATCGATGGTATCGGCATCTTTCAGGTTGGTCCACGAGACGTGAAGCGCGTGGTACATCTCCATAATGTCGATAACAATACGACAGGTCTCTTCTTTGAGTTCCCCAAATTCCCTGTCCAGTTCACGCATCTGTAAGCCATAACCACGTTCGATAATGGTTTGCAGGCGGCGGTAGCGCTCAGCGTTGTCGGGATCAAGCATAGTCATCATTTTGTACTGATTAGACAAAATCAGACGTTGAGCATGGGTCATTTCCATTCTTCGACTCCTGTTGCGCTTTGCAGCATAAAAAAAGACACAATATTTGTGTCTTCTTTTATATGCGTTTTTCGCCCTCAATTACAAATCATCGAGGAAAGTTTTATCCAGTTGTTTGAAGGCGCGCTTAAGCGTGTCAGCCAGCGCCTGGTAATCTGGTTTGCCTTCAACCGGCGCTAGCGCCTGCCCCGACTCCTGCAACTTGCCGCGCACTTCATAAAACCACTGTAATATAGAAGGAGGCAGCGGCGTGACGGAACGTTTACCCAACCACCACAGCCCCTGCATCGGCAGGCTAAGCGCAAACAAGGCGGTGGCGACCGCCGGGCCAAGCTGCCCACCAAGGGCGATTTGCCAGCACAGCGTAAAAATGGCCAGCGGCGGCATCAGACGGATGGCGTGGCGTGTGGCGCGAATGACGCGGTTTTCAACAAACACCGGTGCGAGCCGTTTTTCCAGCGGCCACGTCTTTGCATAATACTGCCCTCGGCTAAACAAACTGAAGAAACTAACCGGGCGTTGCTCGGGTGTCGACATGGCTTACCTCAACTTCATATATAAAAATTAAAATATTTTTTAAAACAACAACTGAGTATGACATCGTTCAAAAAATTTTGGCATAGACACTGCAATCGGGTATCCTGTGCCAGCCTGAGATAGCGCGATCCTATACGCTCCGGCATATCAAATTATCGCATATTCTGCCATTGGCGGAAAATTATGCAAAATGACGTAGAATCAATATGTATTTCTTAGATCATGCCTGAAAAGTGTTCCGGGCATGATGTTAATCATAAATGTCGATGTCATCCTGCGCTACGCTTATGACTCTTTGACGTTTTTTTAGCCACGTATCATAAATAGGTACTTCCATGTCGAGTAAGTTAGTACTGGTTCTGAACTGCGGTAGCTCCTCCCTGAAATTTGCCATCATTGATGCAGTTAACGGTGAAGAATACCTCTCTGGTTTAGCCGAATGTTTCCATCTTCCAGAAGCGCGTATCAAGTGGAAAATGGATGGCGGTAAACAAGAGGCCGCTTTAGGTGCAGGCGCCGCTCACAGTGAAGCGCTGAACTTCATCGTTAATACTATTCTGGCACAAAAACCAGAACTGTCCGCTCAGCTGACCGCAATCGGCCACCGTATCGTACACGGCGGCGAGAAGTACACCAGCTCCGTTGTGATCGACGATTCCGTGATCCAGGGTATCAAAGACTCTGCGTCCTTCGCACCGCTGCACAACCCGGCTCACCTGATCGGTATCGCTGAAGCGCTGAAATCCTTCCCTAACCTGAAAGACAAGAACGTTGCTGTGTTTGACACCGCGTTCCATCAGACCATGCCGGAAGAATCTTACCTTTATGCTCTGCCGTACAGCCTGTACAAAGAGCACGGCGTACGTCGCTACGGCGCACACGGCACCAGCCACTTCTATGTGACTCAGGAAGCCGCTAAAGTACTGAACAAGCCGGTTGAAGAAGTGAACATCATCACTTGTCACCTGGGCAACGGTGGTTCTGTTTCTGCTATCCGTAACGGTAAATGTGTTGATACCTCCATGGGTCTGACCCCACTGGAAGGTCTGGTAATGGGTACTCGCTCTGGCGACATCGACCCGGCCATCATTTTCCATCTGCATGACACTCTGGGCATGAGCATCGACCAGATCAACAAGATGCTGACCAAAGAGTCCGGCCTGCTGGGTCTGACCGAAGTGACCAGCGACTGCCGTTATGTAGAAGATAACTACAAAGAAAAAGCTGACGCTAAACGTGCAATGGACGTTTACTGCCACCGTCTGGCGAAATACATCGGTTCTTACACTGCACTGATGGAAGGTCGTCTGGACGCGGTTATCTTCACCGGTGGTATCGGTGAAAACGCCGCAATGGTTCGCGAACTGTCCCTGGGCAAACTGGGCGTTCTGGGCTTCGAAGTTGATCACGAACGTAACCTGGCTGCGCGTTTCGGCAAGTCTGGCTTCATCAACAAAGAAGGCACCCGTCCTGCCATCGTTATCCCGACCAACGAAGAACTGGTCATCGCACAAGACGCAAGCCGTCTGACTGCCTAATATCACACCGCCAGCTTAGCTGGCGGTGCTGTTTTGTATCCCGCCTGAAACTGGCGGTAACGAAAGAGGATAAACCGTGTCCCGTATTATTATGCTGATCCCTACCGGAACCAGCGTCGGCCTGACCAGCGTCAGCCTTGGCGTTATCCGTGCTATGGAACGCAAAGGCGTTCGTCTGAGCGTCTTTAAGCCAATCGCTCAGCCGCGCACCGGTGGCGATGCACCAGACCAGACGACCACTATCGTTCGCGCTAACTCATCTACCACCACTGCGGCTGAACCGCTGAAGATGAGCCATGTAGAAGCCCTGCTCTCCAGCAATCAGAAAGATGTGCTGATGGAAGAGATCATCGCTAACTACCACGCTAACACCAAAGATGCTGAAGTGGTGCTGGTTGAAGGCCTGGTCCCAACCCGTAAGCACCAGTTTGCTCAGTCTCTGAACTACGAAATCGCGAAAACGCTGAACGCGGAAATCGTCTTCGTTATGTCTCAGGGTACCGACACCCCAGAACAGCTGAACGAGCGTATTGAACTGACTCGCAACAGCTTCGGCGGCGCAAAAAACACCAACATCACCGGCGTTATCGTTAACAAACTGAACGCACCGGTTGATGAACAGGGCCGTACTCGCCCGGATCTGTCCGAGATCTTCGACGATTCCTCCAAAGCGAAAGTCGTTAAAATCGATGCCGACCAGCTGAAAACCACCAGCACCCTGCCTGTTCTCGGCGCGGTGCCATGGAGCTTTGACCTGATCGCAACGCGTGCTATCGATATGGCACGTCACCTGAATGCGACCGTGATCAACGAAGGCGACATCAACACTCGCCGCGTGAAATCCGTCACCTTCTGCGCACGCAGCATCCCGCACATGCTGGAGCACTTCCGTGCAGGTTCCCTGCTGGTGACTTCCGCAGACCGTCCTGACGTTCTGGTTGCAGCGTGCCTCGCTGCCATGAACGGCGTGGAAATCGGTGCCCTGCTGCTGACCGGCGGCTACGAAATGGACGCGCGCATCACTAAGCTGTGCGAACGTGCATTTGAAACCGGCCTGCCGGTATTCATGGTGAACACTAATACCTGGCAGACCTCCCTGAGCCTGCAGAGCTTCAACCTGGAAGTTCCAGTTGATGACCGCGAGCGCATCGAGAAAGTTCAGGAATACGTCGCGAACTTTATCAATCCAGAGTGGATCGATTCCCTGACTGCGACCTCTGAACACAGCCGTCGTCTGTCTCCACCAGCGTTCCGCTACCAGCTGACCGAGCTGGCACGTAAAGCAGGCAAACGCGTTGTTCTGCCAGAAGGCGACGAGCCACGTACTGTTAAAGCAGCTGCTATCTGTGCTGAACGCGGTATTGCGACCTGCGTACTGCTGGGTAACCCAGACGAAATCACCCGTGTTGCAGCGTCTCAGGGCGTTGAACTGGGCGCTGGCGTTGAAATCGTTGACCCAGAAGTGGTTCGCGAAAGCTACGTTGCTCGCCTGGTCGAACTGCGTAAGAACAAAGGCATGACCGAAACCGTTGCCCGCGAACAGCTGGAAGACAACGTGGTTCTCGGTACCCTGATGCTGGAACAAGACGACGTTGATGGTCTGGTTTCCGGTGCCGTTCACACCACCGCGAACACCATTCGTCCACCGCTGCAGCTTATTAAAACTGCACCGGGTAGCTCTCTGGTGTCTTCCGTGTTCTTCATGCTGCTGCCTGAACAGGTTTACGTTTACGGCGACTGCGCGATCAACCCGGATCCAACTGCTGAGCAGCTGGCAGAAATCGCTATTCAGTCCGCTGAATCCGCGATTGCCTTCGGTATCGAACCACGCGTTGCAATGCTCTCCTACTCCACCGGTACCTCTGGTGCAGGTAGCGACGTAGAGAAAGTGCGTGAAGCGACTCGTCTGGCGCAGGAAAAACGTCCTGACCTGATGATCGATGGCCCGCTGCAGTACGACGCCGCTGTTATGGCTGACGTTGCGAAATCCAAAGCACCGAACTCTCCGGTTGCAGGTCGCGCTACCGTGTTCATCTTCCCGGATCTGAACACTGGTAACACCACCTACAAAGCGGTACAGCGTTCTGCCGACCTGATCTCCATCGGGCCGATGCTGCAGGGTATGCGCAAGCCGGTGAACGATCTGTCTCGTGGCGCACTGGTAGACGATATCGTCTACACCATCGCTCTGACCGCGATCCAGTCTTCACAGCAGCAGCACTAATCT
>CP070603.1:1635181-1637331 GCA_016939855.1 Kluyvera ascorbata | reverse complement strand
TGACCGCGATCCAGTCTTCACAGCAGCAGCACTAATCCTTATTCCGCCCGTTCGCGGGCGGTTTAAAGGCAAAAAAAATCCGGAGACGGGAAACCGCTCCGGATTTTTTGTATCTGTCGTTTAGTCGCGCTTATTCCGCTTCTTCTTCAACGTGGGCTTCGTTGTTGGCATTGCGGGTCATCCACAGCGCCAGCGCCTTCAGCGAATCATCGGTAAACTCATCGCAGCGCGCGGTGATCTCTTCCGGCGTCATCCAGCGAACCTCGCTCACCTCTTCTTCCTGCAGCGCAAACGGTCCGTGAGAAACACAGCTAAACAGGCTTCCCCAGACGCGACAGTTCTTATCTTCAAAGTAGAACTGCCCGTGATCGGCAAACGGAACGCCAGCAATACCTAACTCTTCTTCCGCTTCGCGGCGAGCGGACTCCAGCAGCGGTTCATCAGCCTGAACAACACCCCCAGCGGTGGCGTCCAGCATACCTGGCTGATAGTCTTTCGTCTCCGTACGGCGCTGCACCAGAATGTTCCCCATACCGTCGTGAACGACGATGTAGGTTGCCCTGTGTCGAAGACACTGTGCGCGCATCTGCTCACGGCTCGCTTGCGCGATGACCTCATTGTCTTCGTTGACAATATCGACCCATTCCGTGCTTGCCAAATGATTCTGCTCGACCATCCGTAAACCTTAAATTGAAAGCGCTCTTACGGCGCGTTTTATGATTGATGGGTAACTTACGGGTTAATAGCAACCTCTGCAATAACCTGTTGATCATTGAGTGCGAAAACTTGCAGCTTACCCTCGTCAAGCATCCCGAAGCTTGCGGCAAAACCGCCTTTAGGAATGCTAACCGAACCAGGATTAAATAAGAATATGTCGCCACGCTTTTCTGCGACGGGCAGATGCGTATGGCCATAAACCAGCACATCGCCCGACGACAGCGGCGGATGATTGTCAGGGTGATAAAGATGCCCGTGGGTCAAAAACAGGCGCTGCGATTCGGTGAGCACCTGTTGCCAGGGCGCGGTGATAGGAAACGTCAACAGCATCTGGTCGACTTCGCTATCGCAGTTGCCGCGAACCGCAATAATACGGTCTGCAACCGTGTTCAGACGTTCGGCAACCTGCGCCGGGGCGTAACCTTCCGGCAGCGCGTTACGCGGCCCGTGATTGAGCACATCGCCCAGAATAATCAACCAGCGCGCGCCGCTCTCAGCAAAGCGCGCCAGTACCCGTTCCGTGGCCGGTAACGAACCATGAATATCCGATGCAAACATCAGTTTCATTAATCAAATCCCCACAATGATAACCTTGCCATCATAATGGATTTTCACACTTTTTTCAGCCAGCCCGTTTGGCCGAGAGTGCAACATAGCGCTGCACGGAAGCCCGCTGCCACTGGAATGTCGCGTAGTCAGCCAGTCTCTCCGGCACATCGTCGCCGTTCAGTATCAGGCGATTAAGCATAAGCGCCAGGTCTGTATCGGCAAGACACCATTCACCGAACAGGTTTGGGCGGTCATCGGCGAGTAATGCACTGGCGGTGTCAAACAGTTTAGCTGCGCTTTTGCGCCCTGCTTCAGTCAATGGTGCTTTTTTCTCTCCAGCGAAAATCACCGCCGTGGATCGCTCTTCGCGGATGGGCATCAGGTCACTGCGAAGCCATGCCTGAACCTGGCGCGCCCGAGCGCGTTTTTGCAGGTCGTGAGGATAGAGGCGCTCCCACTCCGGCGGCGCAAATCGTTCATCAAGGTATTCGGTAATAGCGGAAGATTCACTGAGTTCAAAACCATCCACATCCAGTAAGGGAACGCGACGGGTCGCTGAATAACCGCGCCAGCCCGGCTGAAGGTGTTCACCCAAGTCAAGATTGACGGTTTTGAGGGTAAATGGCAGCCCTTTTTCCTGTAGGGCAACATAGACGGACATCACGTAAGGCGAGAAAAAATCAGAATCAGACCAAAGCGTTATCACAGGCTGGCTCATAGCGTCCTCAATCACAGGCAAGAGATGCACGAACGATGGGCGCAGGACGCACCCATCCAACATAATAGCCAACATAGCCTGTCTGACAGGCTATGTCACTTGCCCGCAACATGAGGATTTTGCAATCACCCCACTGCCAGCGTTTTCGGCTCAAGATAGGCCTGCA
>CP070603.1:1631461-1632850 GCA_016939855.1 Kluyvera ascorbata | reverse complement strand
TCCGCGCATTTATTGAACTGGCGCACGAACTGAACGCTCGCCAGACGCTGCCGCGCTGAAGATGCTTTAGTGTATGATGTAGAGGAAAACAAAAATTAAGGAGAACACCTGCAATGTCTCAGTCTGACGCCATCATTCGCATCAAAAATTTACGCCTGCGTACGTTTATCGGCATTAAGGAAGAAGAGATTGCTAACCGCCAGGACGTGGTTATCAATCTTGAAATTCGTTACCCGGCGGATAAGTCCCGCAATAGCGAAGATATTAACGATGCGCTGAACTACCGCACCATCACCAAAAGCATTATTCGCCACGTTGAGAATAACCGTTTCTCTTTACTGGAAAAATTAACTCAGGATGTGCTCGATATCGCACGCGAACATCACTGGGTCACTTATGCTGAAGTGGAAGTCGATAAAGTTCACGCGCTGCGCTACGCCGATTCGGTATCCATTACCCTGAGCTGGCAACGCTAAGCGCTCCCTTTGGGAGGTGGCATGAAAATTCTGATTACCGGCGGCACCGGGTTGATTGGCCGCCATTTAGTTCCGCGTTTACTGACGCTCGGGCATACGGTTTGCGTCGTGACCCGCTCGCCGGAGAAAGCCCGCCAGACGCTCGACTCACGCGTTGAGCTTTGGCCTGGGCTACAGGATATGTCATCGCTCGACGGTATTGACGCCGTTATCAATCTTGCTGGTGAACCTATCGCCGACAAGCGCTGGACGGCGCAGCAAAAACAGAAACTGTGCGACAGCCGCTGGAATATCACCCAGCGGATTAGCGATTTGATTCAGGCGAGCACCACGCCTCCTTCGGTACTGATTTCTGGCTCTGCCACCGGCTATTATGGCGATCTGGGTGAAGTCGTGGTGACGGAAGAAGAGCCACCGCATAACGAGTTTACCCATAAGCTATGCGCGCGCTGGGAGCAAATTGCCTGCACAGCGCAGAGTGACCGCACCCGTGTATGTCTGCTGCGCACCGGGGTGGTGCTGGCGCCAAAAGGCGGCATTCTTGGCAAAATGTTGCCGCCGTTTAAGCTCGGCCTCGGCGGCCCTATCGGCAACGGCAGACAGTATCTGGCATGGGTCCATATCGACGATATGGTCAACGGTATCCTCTGGCTGCTGGATAACGATTTGCGCGGGCCTTTCAACATGGTTTCACCTTACCCGGTGCACAACGAGCAGTTTTCTCATGCCCTTGGCCAGGCGCTAAATCGCCCGGCTATTCTTCGGGTTCCCGCCACCGTTATACGCCTGCTGATGGGCGAATCCTCGGTGCTGGTGCTGGGCGGCCAGCGCGCGCTCCCCAAACGGCTTGAAGCCGCCGGATTCGCGTTTCGCTGGTACGATTTAGACGAAGCGCTAGGCGATATTCTCGCCC
>CP070603.1:1626511-1631388 GCA_016939855.1 Kluyvera ascorbata | reverse complement strand
TGTTAAAGTACAGCCTAAGATTTGGCTCAATGGCATTGTAAAATGACAATCCTCTCCACCCAGCGACTACGGCTTTCTCCGTTTAATGAAAGCGACTGGCCCTTCTTTCTTCAGCTGCGACAAAATCCTGAGGTGATGCAGTTTATGGGGGAAATGCTGGACGAAGCGGCGATACGTGCAATCTTTACCCTACGCTGCAACTCTCCCGCGATCTTTGTTATCCGCGATGAAAACGGTACGACGCTTGGCGATATAGGGCTACAGATCAGCAGTAAAAATCCCCATGAGGCGGATGTCGGCTACGCGCTGCTACCAGAGGCGCAAGGCAAAGGGTTTGCCAGCGAGGCGCTCGGTGCACTATGCTATTACGGCTTTCAACAGCTTGGCCTATGGGCCATTAATGCCTGGGTACTGGGCGATAATCAAGGTTCAGCAAGGCTCCTGGAAAAGCACGGATTTATCCGTACACAGGTGCTGACCAAAGCCTATAGGCTGAACGGTAAGGATTACGATGACTGGGTCTATCGGCGGGAAAACGCCCCCACGCACGCGTGAGGGCGAGTGAAGCTTACTTTAATGCGCCGCTCAGGAACTGCTGCAGACGCGGGCTCTTCGGGTTGCCAAACAGCTCTTCCGGATTGCCCTCTTCCTCAATTTTGCCCTGATGCAGGAAAATCACGTGCGATGAAACGTGGCGAGCAAAGCCCATTTCGTGGGTTACCACCACCATGGTTTTCCCCTCTTCCGCCAGCTTCTGCATAATGCGCAGCACCTCACCCACCAGCTCAGGGTCGAGGGCTGAAGTCGGTTCATCAAACAGCAGCACTTCCGGCTCCATCGCCAGCGCGCGGGCGATAGAAACACGCTGCTGCTGACCACCAGACAAATGCACCGGGTATTTACCCTGCTGGCGCTCGTCGATACCGACTTTTGCCAGGTACTTCACCGCGCGATCGCGCGCTTCCTGTTTGCTTAAGCCCAGCACCTGAATTGGCGCTTCCATGACGTTTTCCAGCACCGTCATGTGGCTCCACAGGTTGAAGTGCTGGAACACCATCGTCAGGCGCGTGCGCAGCAGGCGAAGCTGGTTTTTATCCGCCACCTTCAGTTGGCCGTCGTTATCACGCACCAGACCAATGTTCTCGCCGTTAACAATAATGGTGCCTTCGCTTGGCTTCTCAAGGAAGTTTATGCAGCGCAAAAAGGTACTTTTGCCGGAGCCGGACGAGCCGATGATGCTAATCACATCCCCGGCGTTTGCCTTCAGCGACACGCCCTTCAGCACCTCGTGCTCGCCATAGCGTTTGTGCAGGTCGATTACGTTTAGTTTTTTATCAGACATCATATTCTCAGTGCGTAGAAGACGGTTTCATGTGCTGTAACCAGCGTTTTTCCGCTTTGCGGAACAGGCTAATCAGTACATAAGAGATGGCCAAATAGAGCACCGCCGCAATGCCGAAGGCGGTAAAGGGTTGATAGGTTGCCGAGTTAATATCGCGCGCGATCTTGAGCAGGTCAGGCACGGTGGCAGTAAACGCCAGCGCCGTTGAGTGCAGCATCAGGATAACTTCATTGCTGTAGGCCGGCAGCGCAATGCGCAGCGCCGACGGCAAAATGATGCAACGATAAAGCTTAAACGATGAAAAGCCGTACGCGCGAGCCGCTTCCACTTCACCTGCCGGTACCGAGCGAATCGCCCCAGCAAAAATTTCAGTGGTGTAAGCGCAGGTATTGAGCGTCAGCGCCAGCACCGTACAGTTCAGGCCGCTGCGGAAGAACGCGTTGAGCAGCTCGGTGCCTTTGACAATTTCGAGCGTGTACATGCCTGAGTAAAACACCAGCAACTGCACGTAGAGTGGCGTACCGCGGAAAATATAGGTAAACAGCCACACCGGAAACTTGATGTATTTATTGCTGGAAACGCGCGCAATCGCCAGGAACAGCGCCAACACGCCGCCCATTACCACCGATAGCACCAGCAGCCACAGCGTAATCGCCACGCCGGTAAAGCGATAACCGTCGCTCCACAGCAGCGATTTCCAGTACTCCTGAATGATCTCAATCACAGGTCAGCCCTCTTCACACCCACGGAGTAGCGGCGTTCGAGCAGCAGCAACACGCCATTGGAAACGGTAGTAAACAGCAGATAAATCAAGCCACAGACGATGGCGAAGTAGAACGGCTCCCAGGTACTTTTCCCGGCAAGCTGAGTGGCTTTCACCACGTCTTCCAACCCCAGCAGCGAGACCAGCGCGGTCGCTTTAAGAATAACCTGCCAGTTGTTACCAATGCCCGGCAGCGCATAGCGCATCATGGCCGGGAACAGAATACGACGGAAGGTTTGTGCGCCAGTAAAGCCAAAGGCTGTGGCGGCTTCAATATGACCTTTCGGCACCGCCATAAACGCGCCGCGAAAGGTTTCGGTGAAATAGGCCCCGTAGATAAAGCCAAGGGTGATGATACCGGCTATCATCGGGTCGATATCAAACTGCGCCAGCCCGAGCGCGTCGGTCAGCACGTTGAGCGCCATTTGCAGCCCGTAGAAAATCAGCAGCATCAGCACCAAGTCTGGCACGCCACGAATTAATGTAGTGTAGCCTTCAAAAATTAACGCCAGCACGCGATTTCGGGAGAGCTTCGCTCCCGCGCCGACCAGCCCAATAAGCACGGCCAAAACCACTGAGCTGATTGCCAGCTCAAGGGTGACAAGGGCGCCCTGAAAAATTACCTGTGAAAACCCGTACAGCATGCTGCCAGTCCTGTCTTTACGCCCATCGTTTCGTGCGTGCGAAACGATGGGTTACTCGTGATGATTACTCGCCGTAAACGTTAAAATCGAAGTACTTTTTCGCCAGCTTGTCGTAGGTGCCGTCGGCACGCATTTCTGCAAACGCCTTATTCAGCGCGTTCAGCAGTTCGGTGTCGTCTTTACGCAGACCCATACCGGTACCCACACCAAACAGCTTCACGTCTTTAATTGACGGGCCGCCGAACTGGTAGTCTTTACCGATAGGCTGTTTCAGGAAACCTTCACTCGCCGCCACTTCGTCCTGGAATGCCGCGTCAATACGACCGGCGGTCAGGTCAGAGTAGATATTGTCCTGTCCCTGGTAGGAAACAATTTCAATACCCTTAGGCGCCCAGTGTTCATTACCGTACGTCTCCTGAGTGGTGCCCTGCAGTACGCCCACGCGTTTGCCTTTCAGCGTGGCAAGATCAGGCGTAATTGGGGAACCCTTTTTCACCACCAGACGAGAGTCTGCGGCGTAGAGTTTGTCGGTAAAAGCAATTTCCTGCTGACGTTTTTCAGTGATCGACAGCGATGACATGATGGCATCGATTTTCTTCGCTTTCAGCGAGGGGATCAGAGCGTCCAGCGGGTTTTCCACGAAGGTACATTGTGCCTGGATGCGCTTACACAGCTCCTTTGCCAGATCAATGTCAAAACCCACTAATTCACCCTGTGCATTCTTTGATTCGAACGGTGCATACGTAGGGTCAGTACCGATACGCACTTTTTGCGGGATTGCTGCAGATGCGCTTGATGCAGAAGCAAGCGCTAATACCAGAGAAAAAGACAACGCCAGTTTTTTCATAATCATCCTCTACAAGCTGTGATTTTTGTGTGTTTTTTAGAAATAATCTGAGCGGTTATCGTGCCATCTTTCGGCCCTTCAAGGCAAAGCATTCTGCCCTTCAGGCTGGCTTTTTTCTCATTAAAAATGCTTAATTATGCAACCTCGCGCAACTTTCGAACAAAAAACGCACCATCATGGTGCAGAGAAAAATTCATGCACCATGATGATACATACGGCAGATTAGTCGCCGTAGACGTTGAAGTTAAAATACTTCTTCGCCATCTTGTCGTAGGTGCCATCGGCACGCAGTTCAGCTAACGCTTTATCAAATGCCGCCTTCAGCTCCACGTCATCTTTACGCAGCCCAACGCCAGTGCCATCGCCAAAGTATTTTTTGTCTTTCACCGACGGGCCAGCAAACTCAAAATCTTTACCGGCAGGCTGTTTCAGGAAGCCTTCGCTTGCCGCGACTTCATCCTGCAACGCTGCGTCCAGACGGCCCGCGGCCAAATCGGCGTAGATCAGGTCCTGGTTTTGATAGGCCACCACGTCGATGCCTTTACTACGCCAGTTTTCATTGGCATAGGCTTCTTGTGTAGACCCCTGCAGCACGCCGATATGCTTGCCCTTCAGCCCGTCCAGCGTCGGTTTAACCGAGGAGCCTTTGGCGGCAATCAGGCGGGAGTCCGCCGCGTACAGCTTGTTGGAGAAAGCAA
Source organism: Kluyvera ascorbata (assembly GCA_016939855.1). Taxonomy (GTDB): domain Bacteria; phylum Pseudomonadota; class Gammaproteobacteria; order Enterobacterales; family Enterobacteriaceae; genus Kluyvera; species Kluyvera ascorbata_C. The sequence goes on along the minus strand of CP070603.1, from coordinate 1,627,094 downwards.
TCTCCTGTTGGCGTTTTTCGGTGATCGACAGTGAAGAGATAATCGCGTCGATTTTCTTCGCCTTCAGCGACGGGATCAGCGCGTCAAAATCGCTCCCCACCCAGGTGCACTTGATACTGGCGCGTTTACACATTTCGTTGCCCAGATCGATATCAAAGCCGATAAAATCGCCTTTGGCGTCTTTCGATGAGAACGGTGCGTAGGTGGTATCGGTACCGATGCGGATGCTCTGTGGCAGTGCGGCAAATACGCTGGAGGCGCTGCTGAGACCCAGCAGCAAAGAGAGAGCCAGAACCGTCTTTTTCATACGTTCCCCTATTAAACCGTGATGTCGTTAACTGCTAATAGTTATGGTGTGTTGTGTCTGCAAAACCTACTCTGCATCTTCCGTGCCATCTTTAACGCTGCAAAAGCAGCAATGTTAAATATGTTAACAAAAAGATAACGAGAGGTGATCATCAGGAAAGATATCAGCAGCAGCGTATAAATCGAGCACAAAAATGCAAATGGGATGATTAAATAGCGAGGATTTGATCGGTGTTACACAATTGCCCTGAAACAGGGCAAAAGCGACATCATGCAC
>CP070603.1:1625727-1626453 GCA_016939855.1 Kluyvera ascorbata | reverse complement strand
ATATCGAAAAGATCGAGTACGCGGTTAACGGTCTGGTTAATCACGTCGTCCAGACTTTGTGGGCGATGATAAAACGCCGGAACCGGCGGCATGATAACGGCACCTATCTCCGCCGCCTGAGTCATCAGGCGCAGATGGCCTAAATGCAGCGGCGTTTCACGCACGCACAGCACCAGCGGGCGGCGCTCTTTTAGCACCACATCGGCGGCGCGGGTTAGCAGGCCATCGGTATAGCTGTTGACGATGCCGGAGAGCGTTTTTATCGAGCACGGCAGGATAACCATCCCCGCGGTTTTGAACGAGCCGGAAGAGATGCTCGCGGCGATGTCACGGGCATCGTGCACCACATCCGCCAGCGCCTGAACCTCGCGCAGTGAAAAATCCGTCTCCAGCGCCAGCGTCTGTCTTGCTGCCTGGCTCATCACCAGATGCGTTTCAACATCCGCGACGGTTTGCAGCACCTGCAACAAACGCACGCCGTAAATAGCGCCGCTTGCGCCGGAAATACCAATGATGAGTCGTTTCACACAGACCGCCCTGTAGCCATAATGGGGCAAACTTTGCCGGATTACGGCGCCAGACGCAACCGCAACGCGTCACTATCGGNNNTCAGCTTTGATAATCGTCAGACGGCGGTTGAGAAGCAGACGTTAACCTTTATCCCGTGGTTTAGCTGGGCCAACCGTGGCGAAGGCGAAATGCGGATTTGGGTGGACGAGGCGTAAA
>CP070603.1:1615360-1625657 GCA_016939855.1 Kluyvera ascorbata | reverse complement strand
CATTTACCCTTCGTTATGCATCTCTAAATTTTCCACTTCGTTCTGCAACTGCACCGCTTTCGCGTCGTCGTTACGCAGAGAGTCGAGGAAATCCAGATAGCTCTGGTCGACGTCTTTGGTCACGTACACGCCGTTGAACACCGAGCATTCGAACTGCTGAATATCCGGGTTCTCCGCGCGTACTGCCTCAATCAGATCGTCCAGATCCTGGAAGATAAGCCCATCCGCGCCGATTATCTGGCGAATCTCATCCACTTCACGCCCGTGAGCAATCAGCTCAGTGGCGGTTGGCATATCGATACCGTAAACGTTCGGGAAACGAATTTCCGGCGCTGCGGAAGCCAGGTAAACCTTCTTCGCGCCCGCTTCACGCGCCATCTCGATGATCTGCTCAGAGGTGGTACCGCGCACGATGGAGTCATCCACCAGCAGTACGTTCTTATCGCGGAATTCAGCGCGGTTAGCGTTGAGCTTGCGGCGAACGGACTTACGACGCAGCTGCTGGCCCGGCATGATAAAGGTACGACCCACGTAGCGGTTTTTCACAAAGCCCTGGCGGTAGGGTTTGCCGAGAATACGCGCAATTTCCAGCGCGATATCGCAGGAGGTTTCCGGAATCGGAATGACCACGTCGATATCAAGATCTTCCCATTCACGCGCAATTTTCTCGCCAAGCTTGGTCCCCATGTTCACACGAGCGCTGTAGACGGAAATCTTGTCGATAAAGGAGTCCGGACGCGCGAAGTAGACGTACTCGAACAGGCACGGGTTGCTCACCGGATTGTCAGCGCACTGACGGGTGAACAGCTGGCCATTTTCAGTAATGTAGACCGCCTCGCCCGGCGCAACGTCGCGCAGGAATTCGAAGCCGAGGGTGTCCAGCGCCACGCTTTCGGAAGCCACCATATATTCGGTGCGACCGTCGCCGATATCGCGCTTGCCCAGCACCAGTGGACGAATACCGTTAGGGTCACGGAAGGCCACCATACCGTGGCCGATAATCATCGCCACACAGGCATACGCCCCGCGAATCTGGCGGTTGGTAGCGGCGATGGCCGCGAAGATGTTGTCCGCTTCCAGAGGATAGTGACGGAAGTTATCCAGCTCGCTCGCAAAGATATTGAGCAGGATTTCAGAATCGGAGGTGGTGTTAATGTGACGGCGTTTTTCTTCAAACAGCTTTTGACGTAACTCGTGCGCATTGGTCAGGTTGCCGTTATGCGCAAGCGTAATACCATACGGGGAGTTGACGTAAAAAGGCTGGGCTTCAGACGCGCTGGAGCTGCCCGCCGTTGGGTAGCGCACGTGGCCAATACCCATGTTGCCCTGCATACGCTGCATGTGGCGGGCTTCAAAGACATCGCTCACCAGACCGTTCGCTTTACGCAAGCGGAAGCAGTTGTTGGCATCAATGGTGATGATGCCAGCGGCATCCTGTCCACGGTGCTGCAGCACCGTTAGCGCATCATAAATCGACTGGTTAACCGGCATGACACCGGCGATACCGACAATACCGCACATACGTCTTTTCCTCGTTAAGCAACGACCCAAAGCTTATACTTTGGGCAAGAAACTTGACGAGCTTTGAAGGTATTCAAAAAACCATCTGATAACCGGCGAGAAATAGGGAATAAACTGCGAATGCTGCCAATCATCGCTTTTGGACATTCCGGTAAAGGTATCAAGGAAGAACAAGATAGCGGCGATAATCAGCACCCCACGTAGCGCGCCGAAGCAGATCCCCAATACCCTGTCTGTACCCGACAGACCGGTCTTCTCCACCAGCTGACCTATCACAAAGTTGACGATAGCGCCGACGATGAGCGTCGCGATGAATAGCGCCGCAATAGCAATCCCATTTCGAACCCGTTCGTCCTCAAAGCCCGTAAACCAGACAGACAGGTCAGTGTAGTAATGGCTAGCAACGTAGAAGGCACAGCCCCATGTTACCAACGATAATGCTTCACGAACAAAGCCGCGGATGAGGCTCACCAAGCAAGATAAGCCCAGCACCGCGATAATGGCGTAATCAATCCAGACCATATACGTCCCACGATTTTACGCCCTGTCATCCAGTTCGGGCGCATTCTAACAGAAAAAGAAAACGTTTGCGTAGGGATTTCCTTCCCCGGCGTAAATAAAAAATGGCGCTGAAAAAATATTCAACGCCATCGTTTTTTGGTGGCTTTTGGCGTTGTTTAGGCCTCGCCCCTCNGGGGTGAGGGGGAAAACAAACGCCTTAGTTCGGCGTATATCCCATCACTACGCCACTCAGCCCCGACAGCTGCTTCAACTCACCAAGTGAGCCTTTCAGCTTATCTTTCGAGGCATCCGGGCCAACCAGAATACGGGTGATTTTACCCTGAACAGGCGTCGAAGGCGACGTGTAGGCGTGATAACCCGCACCGCGCAGACTCGCGACAATTTCATTCACCTTATCTGCATTCTTCAATGCACCGAGCTGTACCACATACGCTTTACCAACCGGCGCCGGTTTCTCTTCCGGCGCGGCTTTCGGCGGTGGCGTAGTCGCCGCGACCTGCTCGGCCACTGGCTGCGGTTTTGGCTTCGGCTTCGGTTTTTCTACCGGCTTAGGCTTCGGCAGCTCAGCCGCAGGCGGGATCTGCTCGAGCTCGCCGTTGCCGCTGACTGACAGCCGGCTGGAATCCAGCGATGGCGCGGCGGCATCGCCTGCCCTCACCTCTTCAGCCGCGCCTTCCGGCGGTTGAGCAGGCAGCGCCTGCGTCGCCGTTGGCAGCATATCTGGTTCATCGCGATCGCCAGGCTTAGGCACCAGCGGGATGGCAGCAAACTCATCCTGATAATGCTTTTTTTGCCCGTCAAGCAGCCCTGGCAGTACAATGACCCCCAGCGCGACTAATACAATCGTCCCGACGAGACGGTTTTGAAACTTACTTGCCACCAGCACTCCCCGCGTCCAACACTTCCATCACATGCGCTACCGTGTGGAATGAACCACACACCAGCACCGTATCTTCAGGCGCTGCATCAGCCATGGCGGCATGCCACGCCTGCGCCACATTGCTATAAATAGCACCTGCGCGCAGATGCTCGCACAGCTGCTCCGCCGTTGCACCGCGCGGCCCTTCAAGCGGCGCGCAGTACCAGCTATCCACAACGTCTTCCAGGCACGCCAGCGTACCGGCGATGTCCTTATCATGCAGCATACCAATAACCGCCAGCACTCGCCCGGTTTTCGGCAACGATTTGAGACGCCCGGCAAGGTAGGCTGCGGCGTGTGGGTTATGCGCGACGTCGAGAATGACGCGCGGCTCAAGCTGGATGGTCTGGAAACGGCCTGGCAGAATCGCGCTGGCGATGCCTTCGCGGATAACCACCTCGCTCACCTTCAGCCCGCTGGCGCGCAGCGCGGCAAGCGCCGTAGCAGCGTTTGGCTGCGGCACATTTGGCAGCGGTAGGTTGCGCAGTTCGCCGTGCGCATCGCTGAAGGTCCAGCTATCGCCTTCAACGCTATAGCGCCAGTCAACGTCACGCTGCAACAGTTGTGCGCCTTTTTCGCGCGCCACATCCGCAATGGTGTGCGGCATATCCGGCTCGCCGACGACCGCAGGACGATGAGCGCGAAACACGCCCGCTTTCTCGCGGCCAATGCTTTCACGGTCCGGCCCCAGCCAGTCGGTGTGGTCCAACGCGATGCTGGTGACGACGGAGACGTCGGCATCGACAATGTTAGTGGCGTCCAGGCGCCCGCCTAAGCCCACTTCCAGAATCACCACATCCAGCGCGGCCTGCTTAAACAGCCACAGCGCCGAAAGCGTTCCGTACTCAAAGTAGGTCAACGATGTTTCACCACGCGCCGCTTCTATCGCCGCAAACGAGGCGGTGTGTGCGCTTTCTGGCAGCTCAGCGCCCTGCACGCGCACGCGTTCGGTGTAGCGAACCAGATGCGGGGAGCTGTAAACCCCCACCTTGTAGCCTGCCGCCATCAGGATAGTTTCCAGCGTACGGCAGGTGGTGCCCTTGCCGTTCGTACCCGCAACGGTAAAGACAAACGGCGCAGGCTTCAGCACGCCCAGATTCCCGCCCACCTGGCTTACGCGCGCCAGGCCGAGATCGATGGTCTTGGAGTGAAGGTTTTCCAGATAAGAAAGCCACGTAGCTAGGGGCGACGTGGCCTGAGGAATAAGATGTTTGTCCATGGTGTCGCAACGTCCAACAGCGGTGAGTAAAAGCAAAAAGGGCAGAGCCACCCGGCCCTGCCCTTTGGATTATCAGGCCTCTGGTTCCTGATCCGGTACCGGTGGTACCACCACGCTTTCGCGCGGCGCGTCCGGGTTCGGTGCCGGGAGATTCATCAGCTTCGCCAGAATGCTAGCAAGCTTCAGACGCATTTCCGGACGGCGAACGATCATGTCGATAGCGCCCTTCTCGATGAGGAACTCACTGCGCTGGAAGCCCGGCGGCAGTTTCTCACGAACGGTCTGTTCAATAACGCGTGGACCGGCAAAGCCGATCAGCGCTTTTGGCTCAGCGATGTTCAGGTCGCCCAGCATCGCGAAGCTCGCGGAGACACCACCCATGGTTGGGTCGGTCAGCACGGAGATGTACGGTAAACCGCGCTCCTGCATTTTCGCCAGCGCCGCAGAGGTTTTCGCCATCTGCATCAGAGACATCAGCGCTTCCTGCATACGCGCACCGCCGGAAGCGGAGAAGCAGATCAGCGGACAGTTGTCTTCCAGCGCCTGTTCAACGGCACGGACAAAACGCGCACCGACAACAGAACCCATTGAGCCGCCCATAAAGGAGAACTCAAAGGCCGCACCGACAACCGGCATACCGTGCAGAGTGCCTTTCATGACGATCAGCGCGTCTTTTTCACCTGTCTCTTTCTGAGCAGATGCCAGACGGTCTTTGTACTTTTTAGAGTCACGGAACTTCAGCACGTCTTTCGGCTCAAGTTCACTACCCAGTTCTACCAGGGACCCTTCATCTAACAGGCTATGCAGGCGATTACGCGCTGACATACGCATGTGATGATCGCACTTCGGGCAAACCTCGAGGTTACGCTCCAGCTCAGCGCGATACAGAACCTGACCACAGCTATCGCATTTGGTCCACACCCCTTCCGGGATGCTCGCCTTACGGGTAGGTGTGATATTGCTTTTAATTCGTTCAATCCAGCTCATTGATAACCTTTCTGCCTGAACCTGGTCGATGCCAGTTTTGCCATAAGGGGGCGCGCATAATGCCACTTTTGCCCCTCATAGACCATGAATGTTGCACATTAAAACATAACAGCCCGAAACTTGGCATAAAAAAGTGGTCGAACCGCGAAACATGTCGTAACAGGGCACGGCTGAATCGTGCCCTACGTGCAGGGTTTATTTTGCCTCTTTTGCCGCCTTACGGCGGTGACGAATCACTTCAATCACGCCCGGCAATATCGACAGCACGATGATAGCGACAATCAGCAGCTTCAGGTTTTCCTGAACCACCGGCAGATCGCCAAACAGGTAGCCCGCGTAGGTGAACAACAGCACCCACAGCAGCCCGCCGGTCACGTTGTAGAGAGCAAAATGACGATAGGACATATGTCCCATTCCCGCCACAAATGGCGCAAATGTTCTGACGATAGGCACAAATCGCGCCAGAATAATGGTTTTTCCGCCATGCTTATCGTAGAACGCATGGGTTTTATCGAGGTAGCTACGACGGAAGATTTTCGAGTTCGGGTTGCTAAAGAGCTTCTCACCAAACAGCCGACCAATGGTGTAGTTCACCGCATCGCCGACAATCGCCGCAATGACCATCAGTACCACCATCAGGTGGACGTTGAGATCGTTGGTTGGCAGTGCGGATAGCGCACCGGCAACAAACAGCAGCGAGTCGCCAGGCAGGAACGGCGTCACCACCAGCCCCGTTTCGCAGAACAAGATCAGGAACAGAATGGCGTAAACCCAGATGCCGTACTGCGCAACCAGCTCCGCCAGGTGCACGTCAATGTGCAAAATAAAATCAATTAAAAAACGGATGAGATCCATATTGTCTTAGCCCCAAATGACTTCGTTAGTCCGCCAGGAAAAGCGGGCCCATCGGCGCGTTGGGCAGTTCAAAGTGCGCGGGGTAATCTACCGCCACCAGATACAGCCCTTCCGCTTTTGCCGTTGCGGCGGCAAGCGTCCTGTCTTTTGCCGCCAGCAGTTCTGCCATCCAGCTCTCCGGCTGGTTTCCTGCGCCAACTTCCATCAGGCTGCCAACAATATTCCTTACCATGTGGTGCACAAAGGCGTTCGCTTTGATGTCCACCACAATATAGTTGCCATAGCGCGTCACGTTAATATGCATAACGTTGCGCCATGGCGTACGCGACTGACACTGCACCGCGCGAAACGAGGTGAAATCATTCTCACCCAGCAGACTTTGCGCGGCGCGGTGCATCCGCTCCGCGTCCAGCGGCTGGTGATAATGCGTCACCCCCTGCCCCAACACCGCCGGACGCAGCCGGTGGTTGTAGATGACGTAGCGGTAGCGACGCGCCGTTGCGCTAAAGCGGGCGTGGAAATCGTCGGGAACAGCTTTCACCCAACGCACCGCGATGTCACCAGGTAAATTCGCATTTACGCCCAGCGTCCAGGCGGCGTCTTTACGCAACGCGCGGGTTTCAAAGTGCACCACCTGACCCGTGCCGTGAACGCCGGCGTCGGTACGTCCGGCGCAGTACACGTTGATAGGCTCGTTTGCCACCTGCGAGAGCGCTTTTTCGAGCTTCTCCTGCACGCTGCGCACTTCGTTTTGCCGCTGCCAGCCGTAGTATTTGCTGCCGTCGTACTCAATGCCCAGCGCAATTCGATAGACCGGCAGCAGCTCTTTGTCAGACATTAGTACAGATACTCCTGCACCAGTTTCTCAGCGGTTTTGACCGCCATCAGCGCGCCGCCAAAGCGAACGTTATCGGCAACGGACCAGAACTGAACCTGTTCCGGCATGCCGTAATCGTTACGAACGCAGCCAATGGAAAGGTGCGCGTTGCCGGTAGCATCGCCAACCTGAGTCGGGAACTCCCCCTCTTCAGACAGCACGATATCTTCGCCACGGGAGAAGGCATCGCGCGCTTCTTCTGCGGACAACGGACGCATGGCTTCAAAGCTCACCATCTGCGCGTGGCCGTAGAACACCGGCGACTGCACGCAGCTTGCAGAGATCATCAGGCCTTCGTCCTGTAGAATTTTGCGTACCTGGTCGACGATACGACGCTCTTCACGCACGGAGCCTTCACGGTCCGGCAGCAGCGGCAGCATGTTGAACGCCAGCTGGCGACCAAAGAAGTCATCTTCATCAATCGGAATACCGTTCAGCAGCTTGGCGCTCTGCCCTGCCAGCGCGTCGACGGCTTTTTTGCCGTGCGCGGAGGCGGAGATGAGGCTGGTCACGTTGATACGCGACAGGCCACCGTCATCAATCAGCGGTTTCAGCGCAGCCAGCAGCTGGCTGGTCTGGCTATCGGCGACGGCAATCAGGTTGCGGTTGCGATAATCCGCCATCACGAACGGGTTCACGTCCGGTACCACCAGCGGCACGTCCGGCTCGAGCGCGAACAGACCGCTAAGGTCGATAACCAGGCAGCCCGCGTTGGTGGCTTCTTCGGCATAGCTTGCCGACGCTTCCTGACCCGCGGCAAAGAATGCCAGTTGAGCCTGCGTCCAGTCGAACTCTGCGGCGTCCTGCACACTGACTGATTTACCATTAAAACGCAGGTGTTCGCCCGCGCTGTCGGTGCGCGCCAGCGCATAGATATCACCCACCGGGAACTGACGTTCAGCAAGGGTTTCAAGCAGGGCTTCGCCTACGGCGCCGGTTGCGCCCAGGATGGCAATATTCCAGCCTTCAGACATGGTGATTTACTCCAGAAAAAGCGACCCTGCCGGAGTATCCGGCAGAGGCATTAAGAAGACATTAACAATGTACGGCGTTAAACCCGAGTTTTTGCAGCAGCGCGGCGGCATCGGCATCATCACACTCAACGGTTAATGATGACCACTCACGACGCTCGAGATAATTTTTTCGCAGCTTGTCAAACTCGCCCGGGATCCCCGCCACTTTTCGCAGCGGTGCGTCATCGCGGCGCACATCATACACCAAATGGACCAGTCTTTTCAGCGTAGGCTGATCGAGCGGGCCATGCAGGTTGATGCGGCCAAACTCAGGCGCCGGCAGCAGCGTAGAGAGCGCCACTTCCTGCGGTTGACCGATAAACTGACTGTAGGCTTCAAACACCTGAGTGGTGCCGCGCGCTTTGCCTTCCAGGGTGTATCCCGCGATATGCGAGGTGCCCAGACAGACTTTATCGAGCAGCGCCAGGTTAAGATCCGGCTCGGGCTCCCAGACATCCAGCACGACGCTAAGGTTCTGTCCCTCTTCCAGACATTTCAGCAGCGCAGCGTTATCTACCACCGGACCACGGCAGGCGTTGATTAAAATCGTCCCCGGCTTCAGGCGGCGAATCCGCGCCTCATCGGCAAGGTGCAGCGACTTATACTGACCTTCTTTATACAGCGGCGTGTGGAAGGTAATAACGTCAGCTTCAGCGACCAGTTCGTCGAGCGAGCGGAAATCGCCCTCGTCGCCGTTATCCGCACGCGGCGGATCGCACAGCAATGTTTTAATGCCCAGCGCTTCAAGGCGCTTTTGCAGACGGCCACCCACGTTGCCCACGCCGACGATACCGACGGTGCGGTCAGCCAGCGCAAAACCGTCGCGCTCGGCCAGCATCAGCAGCGCCGAGAAAACATATTCCACCACGGCAATCGCGTTACAGCCTGGCGCAGCCGAGAATCCAATTCCCGCCTGCGTCAGCCACGACTGGTCGACGTGGTCAGTGCCCGCCGTCGCCGTACCGACAAATTTAATTGCCTTGTCACCGAGCAGCGCTTCATTCACCTTCGTTACCGAACGCACCATCAGCGCATCAGCATCGTTTAACGCATCGGTCGGGATTGGCCGGCCAGGAACCGCCCTCACTTCGCCCAGGCGGCTAAAAAGCTCACGGGCGTAGGGCATATTTTCATCAACAAGGATTTTCACGGTTCAGTACCTGTCTGAGAGCGAGAGTAAACCGGGGAAGTGTGCCATAATCTTGCCGCCAGGAATACTCGCGCCTGGTATCAGTACCGCTTTGCAGAAAGGAATAATCATGACGCAACCCATCTCAGGTATGCCTGCGCGCCCTCCGGGGGCCGACCCTACACCGCTTTCCAATGCTGGAGAGCAGCCGCTGAGTCTCCAGCAACGCACCGTGCTGGAACGTTTGATCACGCGCCTTATCACTATGACCTCACAGCAAAATGCTGAGGTATGGGCTGGCGTGAAGCACGATCTGGGCGTGAAAAGCGATACGCCGCTGCTGTCGCGTCACTTTCCGGCAGCCGAACAGAATTTAAATCAGCGCATCGGTACTGCCGAGCAGAACTTCAGTATGAGACAAACGCTGTCTCAGTTGACCGAGCTGCTGAGCCAGGGAAATAACCGTCAGGCCGTCAGTGATTTTATCCGCCAGCAGTACGGGCAAACCGCGTTGAACCAGCTCACGCTGCCGCAGCTTAAAAATGTGCTGCAGCTCCTCCAGCGCGGCCAGCTTTCTATTCCTCAACCACAGCAGCGTCCGGCGACAGACCGTCCGCTGCTACCGGCAGAGTACACCACGCTCAATCAGCTGGTTGGCAAGCTTTCTGCGGCCACCGGTGAGCCGAGTAAGCAAATCTGGCAGTCGCTGATTGAGCTCGCCAGCGTGAAGCCCGATGCGCTCTATTCAGATAAAGCGCAGGCATCATCCACCGAGGCCAGTAAGCCGCTATGGCAGTCGCTTCAGGAGTTTTCTCCGGTCAAAACCAGCGAGCTTATTCCCGCTAAATATTTCACTTCGCTGGTGACCTTGCTGCAAGCGCGGTTGACGCTGAGCACGCACCCTGCGCCTACGCTTAACGTTCTTCAGGCAGCGCTTAAGCAACCGCTAGGCGATCAGGAGTTTCAGATTCTGCGTGATTACGGGCAGCAGAACTGGAATATTACGCCGCAGACGGCGCTCACCCCCGTTCAGGTTCAGGAATTGCTAAATCTGCTGTTCCTTAAGCGTATTGAGCGTGAGCGCGTGGCGCATGCCGAGGCGCAGGTCTTGGAGGCGCGTAATATCCAGCCGATTTACGCGCCGTTTGCGCCGATGATTACGTCAATTAAGTCGCTGTCGGCACGCCCCGGGTTGGCTTTTGTGGTGCTAATTGTGGTGGCGGTGCTGCTTTGGGTGCTGCTGTAAGCTCGGCAA
>CP070603.1:1614862-1615273 GCA_016939855.1 Kluyvera ascorbata | reverse complement strand
GGACAAAACCTGATATTTGTCAGTAAGGTGAAGGGTTCCGTTCACTTTACGTCGGGTGGAATATGAAGTTCCTTCACCGGTGAACGGGCCAAGGGGGGCGGCCGCGCCCCCCTTGGCAATCCCCGCGGCCCCGCAGGGAAATCGGTGCTTCGCACTACGCTCGCCTACGAACTCCAGCCTGCGGCACGGCGAAACTCGACGTCCTGTCTCGGTTCGCCTCAGTCCGCCATCCATGGCGGACTGACCTTGTCTTCCGTGCTACGGCTCGCCGATTTCCAGCGGGGACTCATCGGTTTCAGTGACTTTGTTTTTTCTGTKARCTTAAAGRCCGCACGGTTTTTGGTGGCGTCTAAATCGCCGAAGCGTTTCCCGTAGGCCGGGTCAGCCCACAGGGATGTGGGCTGAGGGCGC
>CP070603.1:1614760-1614835 GCA_016939855.1 Kluyvera ascorbata | reverse complement strand
GACCCGAAGCCGGAGGGAATAAGCTGAGGGAACCACGAAGTGGCGATTTTGCCGCCAGAGCCCGGGGGTGCAGGG
>CP070603.1:1606712-1610221 GCA_016939855.1 Kluyvera ascorbata | reverse complement strand
GGCAATAACGATTACTTACGGAATGACCAGAGGGTGACCACAATTCCCAGCACCGCGGAAATAGCCCCGCCGAGGAAGACGGACGGATAACCGAACGAGGTTGCCAGCATCCCCGCCAGCGGCCCGGATACGCCCAGTGCAATATCCTGGAACGCGGCGTAGCCGCCCAGCGCCGTACCGCGAACCTGCTGCGGCACGCGTTTCACCACTTCCACACCCAGCGCCGGGAAAATCAGCGAGCAACCGGCCCCGGTCAGCGCCGCGCCGGAAAGCGCCACCCATGCGCTCGGTGCCTGCCATAACAGCAGCAGACCCACCGTTTCAACTAACAGGGAAACCACGGCAACCTTCACCCCGCCGAAGCGATCCGGCATCCAGCCAAACAGAATACGCACCAGCACGAAGGTGCCGCCGAATGCTGTCAACGTAAAGCCAGCCATCGACCAGCCCTTGCTCATAAAGTAGAGCGATACGAAAGTACCAATCACCGCAAAGCCTACACCCTGTAACGCCAGGCCCATGCCCGGTTTCCAGATAAGGCCAATCACGCTGAACAGCGACGGGCGCTCACCGGCCATGGCGGCAACTTTACGCACTGAACCGTTAAAGGCCCAGGCCAGCAGCGGCAGCGCCATCGTAACCCCGGCCAGCACGGCAAAACCGTAGCGTGCGTTGATAAACAGGCCCAGCGGAGCCCCTGCAGCCAGCGCGCCAAATATCGCCATGCCGTTCCAGGACATCACCTTGCCGGACTGCTTCGGCCCCACCAGCCCCATGCCCCAGGTCAGGGTTCCGGTTAATAGCTGGCTTTCACCAAAGCCCAGAATCAAGCGTCCGACGATAAGCAGGCCAAATTTGACCATCGCATCCACCGGCAGCAGCGCCGCACCCAGCCAGGCGGCCCCGGCAAAGGCACAGGCGGCCATGCCCTGCAATGCCGAGCGCTTACCGCCATACTGGTCCGCCAGGCGTCCGGCATAGCCGCGCGTCAGCACGGTGGCAAAGAACTGAATGCCCACGGCAATGCCCACCATGGTGTTGCCGTAGCCCAGCTCCTGGTGCACAAATAGCGGAATGACCGGCAGCGGAATGCCGACGGTTAAATAGGTCAGGAACACCGCAAAAGCGATGCGAAATAACGACCCGTTCGAAGACGATGTTGTTTCAGTTTGAGTTACTGCTGTCATGCTTTACTCCAGAAAACGAGTAAGGCGAGGTGCTGTAGCCACGCCCCCTCTACCTGCGAATCAGGATTAAGGTGCGTTGGTTGACGTTGAACGCTTACGCATTACCGTGATGATAATGTTGAGCCAGGAGTTTGCCTGTTATTTCAGGGGATTGTCAACGCATAAAAAAAGGAGCCCACGGGCTCCTTTTTCTCACCAACTGTAAAAATTACAGTTTACGCATAACCAGCGTGGCGTTAGTACCGCCGAAGCCGAAGCTGTTGGACATGACGGTAGTCAGTTCGCGCTCGGTTGGTTCAGTCACGATGTTCAGACCCGCAGCCTGCTCGTCCATCTCGTCGATGTTGATGCTTGGGGCGATAAAGCCGTGTTCCAGCATCAGCAGAGAGTAGATAGCTTCCTGTACGCCAGCAGCGCCCAGAGAGTGACCGGTCATTGCTTTGGTTGCAGAAATTGCTGGGCTGTTGTCGCCGAATACTTCCTGAATGGCGCCCAGTTCTTTCACATCACCTACCGGAGTAGAAGTACCGTGGGAGTTCAGGTAATCGATTGGGGTATCAACGCCGTGCATCGCCATTTTCATGCAGCGCACTGCGCCTTCACCGGATGGAGCAACCATGTCTGCACCATCGGACGTTGCGCCGTAACCAACGATTTCTGCATAGATATGCGCGCCGCGAGCCAGAGCGTGTTCCAGTTCTTCAACCACAACCATACCGCCGCCGCCAGCGATGATGAAACCATCACGGTGTGCGTCATAGGTACGGGAAGCTTTCTCTGGCGTTTCGTTGTATTTGGTGGACAGTGCGCCCATCGCATCGAACTCACAGGCCATTTCCCAGCCCAGCTCTTCGCCGCCGCCAGCAAAAACGATGTCCTGTTTGCCCAGCTGAATCTGCTCTACCGCATTACCGATACAGTGTGCGGAAGTGGCACACGCGGAGCTGATGGAGTAGTTCACGCCGTGAATTTTGAACGGCGTAGCGAGGCACGCGGAAACCGCAGAACCCATCGCTTTGGTCACAACGTATGGACCCACCGCTTTCAGGCCACGCGGGCTACGCATTGCGTCAGCACCGAATACCTGAGCTTTAGAAGAACCACCGGAGCCGGCAATCAGGCCTACGCGCGGGTTGTTCTGATAATCTTCTGCTTTCAGGCCAGAGTCTTCAACCGCCTGCTGCATGGAGAGATAAGCGTAGATAGAGGCATCGTTCATGAAACGGACCACTTTGCGGTCGATAAGACCGGTGGTGTCCAGTTTGACGTTACCCCATACGTGGCTACGCATACCAGAATCTTTGAACTCTTGAGAGAAAGTGATCCCCGAGCGTCCTTCACGCAGAGATGCCAGGACTTCCTGCTGGTTGCTACCGATGCTGGAAACGATACCCAGGCCAGTAATCACTGCACGTTTCATTCAATACCTCTGTAAGTCATCACTATTTTAAAGTTTCGAGTCGCAAGATAGCGTACACTTGTACGCCGAACAAGTCCGATCAGCAATTTTATGCAGAAATTTGCGCCATTGGGCCCGCATCGTTAAGATCCTCAGACTCCTTGCCGCACGAGTAACTTACGTGAAACATAACGCCATACAATCTGCCAACCTCGAATTTAACAGTGAGGGTACACCTGTTTCCCGAGATTTCGATGATGTCTACTTCTCTAATGACAACGGTCTGGAAGAGACTCGCTACGTCTTTCTCGGCGGGAACCAGTTGGATGAACGCTTCCCCCACCACCCGCGCCCGCTCTTTGTGGTGGCAGAAAGCGGTTTCGGTACCGGCCTCAATTTTCTGACGCTCTGGCAGGCGTTCGACGCATTTCACCGCCAGCATCCTGAGGCTACGCTACAAAGATTACATTTCGTCAGTTTTGAAAAATTTCCGCTGAAGGCCGACGACCTGTGTCTGGCGCATCAGCACTGGCCTGAGCTGGCACCGTGGGCTGAGCAGCTTCAGGCGCAGTGGCCGCTGCCGCTGGCGGGTTGCCATCGCCTGCTGCTCGACGAAGGCCGCGTCACGCTGGATTTGTGGTTTGGCGATATCAATGAACTCACCGACAAACTCGACGACAGTTTTAATCAGCAGGTCGATGCCTGGTTCCTTGATGGCTTTGCTCCTTCCAAAAATCCGGATATGTGGACCTCTACGCTGTTTGCCGCGATGGCGCGAACCGCCAGACCGGGCGGCACGCTTGCTACCTTCACCTCGGCAGGATTTGTCCGCCGCGGCTTGCAGGAAGCCGGGTTCACCATGCGTAAGACCAAGGGCTTTGGCCGCAAGCGAGAAATGTTGACCGGCGAAATGACCACCGCAC
>CP070603.1:1606327-1606659 GCA_016939855.1 Kluyvera ascorbata | reverse complement strand
GAGGTTGCGATCGTCGGCGGCGGCATTGCCAGCGCTCTGCTTTCGCTTGCCCTGTTGCGCCGTGGCTGGGCGGTGACGCTCTATTGTGCCGATGAAGCCCCTGCTCAGGGTGCATCCGGCAATCGCCAGGGCGCGCTGTATCCCCTGTTAAGCGCCCATGATGCCGCGCTGGCACAATTCTTCCCGGCGGCGTTTCTCTACGCCCGGCGATTCTACGACGCTCTGCCCGTGACGTTTGAGAAGCAGTGGTGCGGCGTGACCCAGCTTGGCTTTGATGAAAAAAGCGCGGATAAAATCGCCAACATGCTCGCAATGGATCTACCTGCCGAGGT
>CP070603.1:1605453-1606251 GCA_016939855.1 Kluyvera ascorbata | reverse complement strand
CTCGGCGGCTGGCTGTGCCCAGCGCAGTTGACTAGCGGAGCGTTTGAACTGGCTCGCCAGCAGGGTCTTCAGGTACACTGGGGAAAAACGTTAACTGCCCTCACCCATGAAGCCGATGGCTGGCAGCTTAGCTTTACCGATGGGCAAACGGACTCGTCACCTGCCGTGGTGCTGGCAACCGGGCATAATATCAATCAGCTAGCCCAGACGGAGGCGCTGCCGGTGTATGCCGTCGGCGGCCAGGTCAGCCATATCCCCACCAGCGAGCGTCTGGCAAATCTTCGCCAGGTGCTGTGCTATGACGGATATTTAACGCCGCAAAATCCTAATAACCAGCAGCACTGTATCGGCGCAAGCTACCATCGCGGGCAGCGCGACATGGTGTTTAACGAGGAAGACCAGCGGCATAACCGTCAGCGCCTGATTGACTGTTTCCCGCAGCAAGACTGGGCGCAGGAAGTGGACGTTAGCGCCAATGAAGCCCGCTGCGGCGTACGCTGCGCCACGCGCGATCACCTGCCGATGGTCGGCAACGTTCCGGATTATGCCGCCACGCTTACCGAGTACGCGAAGCTTAATGAGGCTCCGCAAACGGCGGCTTCTGCACCGTACTATCCGGAATTGTTTATGCTGGGCGGGCTGGGCTCGCGCGGGCTGTGTACGGCACCGTTAACGGCGGAAGTGCTTGCGGCACAAATGAGCGATGAACCGCTGCCGCTGGACGCGCAAACGCTGGCGGCGCTCAATCCAAATCGGCTATGGGTAAGAAAACTGCTGAAGGGAAAGGCGGTAAAATGA
>CP070603.1:1605343-1605433 GCA_016939855.1 Kluyvera ascorbata | reverse complement strand
CAAACGGTAGGCCGGATAAGGCGTTTACGCCGCCATCCGGCAATCGGCAGAGGCCGCCGGATGGCGCTGCGCTTATCCGGCCTACAATAT
>CP070603.1:1599996-1605331 GCA_016939855.1 Kluyvera ascorbata | reverse complement strand
AATTGCCCGGCAGCGATACCGGGCAATAGCACTTAGTGGGAGGCCTGCTGATAGAGGTTATCCCACATCTCTTTCACCAGCGCCTGGTCGCGTGGGGAGAGTTCACCGGCACTAATAGCCGTTTCCAGGCTCTGCGTCACGTTGCGATACAGCGCATCGGCGTTATGGACTTCACCTTCATCCAGGTCCGCCACGGCGAGCGTTAAGTGGCCGCGCAGATAACCGCTGGCAAACAGCTCATCATCACTGGCGTGCTCCACCATGTCATCAATTAACGCCAGAATGCGTGCTTCAAACTCCGCGATCATCTTCTTTCCTCTTTCGGTAACATGGCTTTAGAGATCTTCCGGCCATGGAAATTGTTCCGCCGTTAAGTCCGGCGTATGGTAATAATTCTGTAGTGCCTTGATAAACTTCGCCGGGCGCGGCGGAATACCTTCTGCAAGATAGGCCATCACCTGCGCGTGGACGCGTCGCTGAAACACAATGCGGTCCGGCTCAAAGTCACCTTCCAGGTTGTCGCAGCTGACGTTAAACGGGAATCCCGCTGCCACGCAGAACAACCAATCAAACGCCTGTGGCTTCACTTCGACGTCTTCAAACTGCCCTTGGGTTTTGGCATCGCGCCCGTCGGGGCAGTACCAGTAGCCAAAATCCACCTGCTCACGCCGGGCTTTTCCGGCAATACACCAGTGCGAAATTTCGTGCAGCGCGCTGGCGAAAAAGCCGTGCGCAAAGACGATGCGGTTATAGGGCACCTCGGCATCAGCCGGAAGATAAATAGGTTCGTCGTCGCCTTTAATCAGACGAGTATTAAACTCATCGGCAAAGCAGCCATCGAAAATCGTTACCAGTTGCTGGTAATCATGTGTGTTCGTCATTAATTCATCCCTAACCAATGCAAAATTTGCTGTCCATGGCTGTCATACAGCAGCTTCGCGCTCATCACCGCGGAAACCACCACGATCATCGGGCGGATCAGCGTCTGCCCTTTACTTAGCACTAAGCGCGAGCCCATGCGGGCGCCGAAAAACTGCCCAATCATCATGACGAATCCGGTTGCCCAGATGACTTTGCCGCCGATGATAAACAGCAGCAGCCCGCCAACGTTGGAAGTGGCGTTCAGCACTTTGGCATGTGCGGTCGATTTAGCGAGGTTAAAGCCCATCAGCGTCACAAACGCCAGCGCGTAGAACGAGCCCGCACCGGGGCCGAAAAAGCCATCATAGAAACCGACGCAGCCACCGGCGACCAGCGCAAACGGCAGACCGTAAAGGCGCTGCTGGCGGTCAGCTTCGCCGAGTTTCGGCATCAGCAGGAAATAGAGACCAATACCAATTATCAACAACGGCAGGATCTGGCGGAGGATCTCCGACTGCACATGCTGCACTAATAGCGCCCCAGTCATAGAGCCGATGAAGGTCATCAGAATATTGAGCTTTTGATCCGCAAGGTTCACCACTTTGCGACGAACAAAATAGAGAGAGGCGGAAAGCGACCCGCCGCAGGCCTGCAGCTTGTTGGTCGCCAGCGCCTGAGCCGGTGGCATACCCGCGGCCATCAGCGCCGGAACGGTGAGCAAACCGCCGCCGCCCGCGAGTGAATCAATAAACCCTGCCAGAATCGCAATAAAGAAAAGCGCCACCAGCATGAGTGGCTCAACCATAAAGAGTGTGGAGAAACTATCCATTAGAGTGCGTGTTCATCCAGTAGCGCCTGGCAGGAAGGCGGCAACGGAGGAGGCGTCTTCTTCACAGGTTTAGTGGTGCCAGGTTTTGGCGGTTCAAACCAGCTTTGCAGTTCGGCGCCGCAGCCGTCTCCGGCGGGAGGCGGTGCCTGCTCCTCACATTCGAGGCTGTTCGCCGGGCACTTCAGGCGGACGTGCATATGCGCACGGTGCTGGAACCACGGGCGAACTTTATGCAGCCAGTCGCGGTCATTACCCGCGTCGAGGCAAAGCTGCTGTTTAATGGCAGGGTTAACGAAAATGCGCGTCACTTCGCTATCTTCAGCCGCCAGCTTAATCAGTTGGCCAATTTCCGGCTTCCAGAGCGTAGGAACGACCCGTTTGCCGTCTGCGCTGACTAAGTCCAGCGCTTGGGGTTTCAGCAATTGAGCCGAGCTCCAGCGCGCTTTCGGTAGCTGCAGGAAAATATCAACATCCAGACCACTCTGGTGGCTGGCGTGCCCACCGTTAAAGCGCCCGCCAGCAGGCATCCCCATATCACCAATCAGCATCGTGCCCATACCATGCTGCTGCACCTGGCTACCCAAACGCTGGATAAACTGCACCAGTTCCGGGTGACCAAAGTAGCGACGCTGGTCGGTACGCATCACCTGATAGGTTTCAGACTGCAACGGGAGCGCCTGCGCACCCACGATACAGCCGTTAGCAAATGCGCCAATAGACTGGGCGCTGCCGCTGATGGGTTGCGTGATTTTCTGCCACGGCGTTGCCGCCAACGCCGTACTGCTGGCCACCAGAGCCAGCAGCGCTATAACGGTTTTTTTCATGTTTACCAGCGTGGAATAGACGTCGTCACATCGGCGTTTTGCGCGCGTTGGCGCATAAAGTGATCCATCAGCACAATCGCCAGCATCGCTTCGGCAATCGGCACCGCGCGGATGCCCACGCAAGGGTCGTGACGACCTTTGGTGATCATCTCCACTTCTTCACCAAAACGGTTCAGCGTTTTGCCCGGTACGGTAATGCTGGAGGTCGGTTTCAGCGCAATATTCGCCACAATCTGCTGACCGCTGCTGATACCACCGAGAATGCCGCCCGCGTGGTTGCTCTGGAAACCGTCTTTGGTGATTTCGTCGCGGTTTTCGCTGCCGCGCAGCTTCACCACCTCAAAGCCATCGCCAATTTCCACGCCTTTCACCGCGTTGATGCTCATCAGCGCGTGGGCGATGTCGGCATCCAGACGGTCGAACACCGGTTCACCGAAACCAGCCGGTACGCCATCAGCAACCACGGTCACCTTCGCACCAATGGAGTCGCCCTCTTTTTTGAGGCCGCGCATCAGTTCATCCAGCGCGTCGATCTTGTCCGGATCCGGGCAGAAGAATGGGTTCTGCTCGACCTGATCCCAATCTTTAATCGCCAGCGGAATGTCACCCATCTGGGTCAGGCAACCGCGAATAACGATACCAAACTTCGCCGCGAGGAATTTCTTGGCAATCGCCCCAGCCGCTACGCGCATCGCTGTTTCACGGGCAGAAGAACGACCGCCGCCGCGATAGTCGCGCAGGCCGTATTTCTGTTCGTAGGTATAGTCTGCGTGTCCTGGACGGAAGACGTCTTTAATGGCGCCGTAATCCTGGGAACGCTGATCGGTATTTTCAATCAGCAGACCGATGCTCGTACCGGTGGTCACCCCTTCGAACACGCCGGAGAGGATTTTCACCTGGTCCGGTTCGCGACGCTGAGTGGTGTAACGCGACGTGCCCGGGCGACGACGGTCAAGGTCATGCTGCAGGTCAGCTTCGGTCAACGGGATGCCCGGAGGCACGCCGTCAACGATGCAGCCCAGCGCAATACCGTGCGACTCGCCAAAGGTCGTTACGCGAAAGAGTTGTCCAATTGTATTTCCTGCCATCACGACTCCGTTATCGTTGTTCTGTTGTTGCGTGCTGGATTATTCAGTCTTTGTACTGTGCGAAGTGATCCTGCGCGGCAATCAGCTGCGCTTTGGTCAGCATAAAGACGCCGTCACCGCCGTTATCAAACTCAAGCCAGGTGAACGGAACATCCGGGTATTGGTCCATCAGATGTACCATGCTGTTACCCACTTCACAAATCAGAATACCGTCGTCGGTGAGGTAATCCGGCGCGCAACCGAGAATACGACGAGTCAGGTGCAGGCCGTCTGCGCCGGAAGCCAGACCCAGCTCCGGTTCGTGGCGATATTCTGACGGCAGATCAGACATATCTTCTTCATCGACGTACGGCGGGTTGGTGACGATCAGATCGTATTGCAGCTGCGGCGCGTCACGGAACAGATCGGAACGGATCGGCGTGACGTTGTGGATCATGCCGTGCTCTTCAATGTTGAACTCGGTGACGGCCAATGCGTCTGGGGAGACGTCAATCGCGTCCACTTCCGCTTCCGGGAAAGCATAGGCGCAGGCAATCGCGATACAGCCGCTGCCGGTGCACATATCCAGAATATGCTCAGGGCGGTGGTTAATCAGACCCGCAAAGCGGTTGTTAATCAGCTCGCCAATTGGCGAACGCGGCACCAGTACGCGGTCGTCAACGTAGAATTCGTGACCACAGAACCAGGCTTTGTTGGTCAGGTAGGCCACCGGGATACGCTCGTTCACACGGCGGATCACGCGTTCAACGATCAGCTGTTTTTCCGTGGTGGTCAGGCGCGCGCTGCGCATATCTTCTGGAATATCCAGCGGCAGGTAGAGCGTAGGCAGCACCAGTTGCACCGCTTCATCCCATGGGTTATCGGTGCCGTGACCGTACCAGATCTCGGCCGCGCTAAAGCGGCTTACCGCCCAGCGGAGCATGTCCTGAATGGTATGCAGCTCATTGACTGCTTCATCAACAAAAATCTTATCCACATTGTCCTCCAGGGGCATGCGTCGGGGTAAATTCGGCGGCTAGTTTGCCATGAAGACGGCGATAAATCAGCATTCTTGCGTAGGCCGCGGGGAAAAAAGCGTTTTCGCTGCAGGGAGCGGCGTGAAAAGGTAAACTAGGGGAAAAGATGAATTGAGAAGAATCAATGAAAAACAAAAACGCTTTGAGCGAGGAGGATCAGGCACTCTTCCAGCAGCTCATGACGGGCACGCGGAAAATTAAGCAGGACACTATCGTTCATCGTCCAGTACGAAAAAAAATCAGCGAAGTGCCGCCAAAGCGTCTGCTCCAGGAGCAGGCCGACAATAGCCACTATTTTTCCGATGAGTTCCAGCCGTTGCTCAACACTAACGGTCCGGTCAAATACGTGCGCGAAGATGTCAGCCATTTTGAGCTTAAAAAACTGCGCCGCGGTGATTATTCACCCGAACTGTTTCTCGACCTGCATGGGTTAACGCAGATGCAGGCCAAACAGGAGCTGGGCGCGCTGATTGCCGCCTGTCGTCGTGAGCATGTGTTCTGCGCCTGCGTGATGCACGGGCACGGCAAACATATTCTGAAACAGCAAACGCCGCTGTGGCTGGCTCAGCATCCGCACGTAATGGCGTTTCATCAGGCGTCGAAAGAATACGGCGGAGATGCCGCGCTGCTGGTGTTGATTGAAGTTGAAGAGTGGCTGCCGCCGGAACTTCCCTGACNNNCTCCCGGAGTCGGCGTGAACGCCTCGTCCGGGCTACA
>CP070603.1:1594581-1599954 GCA_016939855.1 Kluyvera ascorbata | reverse complement strand
ATTAAATCGCTTTCGCCATTTTCAGATTACATGGGCTCATTTGCCAGTTCAGGACACCTTGTCCGTTCGCGTCCAGAGTGACGCTGGCAATAGCTGAGGTGGTAAACATTGGCGGAACTTCGCCCGGGCAAAGTTCTGCGACCAGGTAGCCAACCAGCGGCAGGTGAGAAATCACCAGCACCGATGAGACACCTTCATTCGCTAACGCCTGAAGATAGGCACTCACCAGCCCGATATCACCACACGGAGTGAGCTCAGGCAGAACTTCCACCTCTTTTGGCAGGTTTACACACTCCCCTACCACTTCCAGCGTCTGTTCCGCACGCAGGTATGGACTCACCAGAACACGATCGATATCCACTTTTTGGTCTTTAAACCAGGTTGCCATCTGACGAGATTCATCGCAACCGCAACCGGTAAGAGGACGAACCGAGTCACTGGCTGCATCGAGGGCAGCGTCGCCGTGACGCATAATAAAAACTTGCATATTGCACCGCTTTTGTTGACCAGAAGCACCAGCGTCACCATGACGGTGACGCGGTAGCCGGGCATTGTGCCTTATCCATTCACTGAATGAAACGCTGATTTTTACCTTACTGGCGTAAGTATAGTCAACATCCGTTTACAAAATAACCAAAAACCGCGCATTTCATCTGGGATCACACTCTTTGACCTCAGTTCGGTGAAACTGTTTCATCACCTGGCCAAAAGGTATCGCCGCGCTCTGCCCGAAGTAAAAGTGCCTCACTTGGGGTGAATCGCGAGCCATACTGGGTAGCCAATCGTTGCAACCGGGCAACTACCTCACCCGCGCCCAGTGAATCCATATAGCGGAGCGGGCCACCGAGGAACGGTGGAAAACCAATGCCAAAGACTGCGCCGATATCGCCGTCGCGTGCGCTGCGGATGATACCTTCATCCATACAGCGTGCCGCTTCATTGAGCATCAGCATCACGCACCGTTCCGCAACCTGTTCTGCGGAGCATTGGTTATGCCGAGCCGCCATTCCCGGTAGGGAATAGACCGCGCTATCAACTTGTTTCTTGCTTTTACGCCCTTTCTTCCCATAAAGATAGAAACCGCGACCATTTTTTCTGCCTTTGCGATCGTCATTCAAAATCGCCTGAATCAGGCTTGCAGGCGCACTGAAACGTTCGCCGTAAGCGGTTTCAAGAATAGGCAGGATTTTTGTCCCGGTGTCTATTCCCACCTCATCGAGCAACTGAATGGGCCCGACAGGAAAACCAAATTTAACCAGTGCATTATCAATATGTTCAACGCTCTCCCCTTCCACCAGCATGCGCATGGCTTCAGCGATATAGGGCGCGAGGATGCGGTTTACATAGAATCCCGCCTTATCTGCCACCACAATCGGCGTTTTTCCCTGTTTCTTGGCAAGCTTCACCGTGGTGGCAATGGTCTGCTCCGAGGTGCCTGCATGAGGGATCACTTCCACCAGCGGCATTTTTTCCACCGGGCTGAAGAAATGGAGCCCGATGACCTGCTCAGGCCGTTGTGCAAAGGCGGCAATATCGCCAATCGGTAAAGATGAGGTGTTCGAGGCAAAAATGGTGTGAGGTGCGCAATATTGTTCAACCTCGCCAACCATCTTTTGCTTGAGGGATAAATCTTCAAATACCGCTTCAATCACCAGGTCACGATGGGCGAAACCGCGATAATCGGTGCTACCGGAAATCAGCGCCAGCTGGGCGTCACGCTCCGCCGCTTTCATATGGCGGCGACGCACTTTTTGTTCAAGCTGATCCCAGCTGTATTTCAGCGCATGGTTAATACCATTGGCATTAATATCTTTAATACGAACCGGCAGTTTGCCTTTTATCGCCGTAACGTAGGCAATGCCCCCGCCCATGAGCCCGCCGCCCAGCACGCCCACAGAACGTAATGGACCCGGTGCCACGGTAGCGCCGGGATCTTTTTTGATATCGGTGCTGGCAAAGAAGATATTACGCAGCGCTTTTGACTGCGGCGTCATGGCCAGCTCGCCGAAGGCGCGTGCTTCAGCCTCATAACCGCTGCTAAGCCCGTGCGCCAGGCCGGTTTCAATAACCTTTAAAATTTTATCCGTCGCCGGGTAGTTACCTTGCGTCTTTTGCGCGGTCTTTTTGGCGGCCATACTAAACAGTAGATTACGCCCCAGCGGCCCCGCCAGAATACGCTCACGAACCGGCAAGCGGCGATTTTCATGGTGCGACTTGCGCGCTAACTCCGCAGCAGCCTCAAGCAAGATTGAGTGCGGCACCACTTCATCCACCAGCCCCGCTTTCAGCGCCTGACGGGCACGAAGCTGCTTGCCGGTGAGGATCATATCCAGCGCCGTACTCACGCCAATCAAACGCGGTAAACGCTGAGTGCCACCAGACCCCGGTAACAGGCCGAGCTGTACTTCCGGTAGCCCCAGCACCGTCCGCCCATCATCAGAACAGATACGCGCATGACAGGCCAGCGCCAGCTCCAGCCCTCCGCCCAGACAGGCGCCATGAATCGCCGCCACCACGGGGATAGTAAGGCTCTGAATTTCAGCCATGACCTGCTGGCCCTGGCGCGCGAGGGACTCCGCTTCCTGGGCACTCTGACAGCGACCAATCATGTTGATATCAGCCCCGGCAATAAAGTTATCCGGTTTTGCGGAAATCAGTACTACGCCCAGTAGCGCTTTGTTTTCTCTGATTTGCTTAAGGATAGCGCGTACCTGACCGCCAAACTCGGCCTTCAGGGTATTCATCTTTTCATCGGGCACGTCAATGGTCACCACCGCCACGTTGTCCGGGCGCACGGTGAGTGTAAATGCGGATTTCATCTCCATTATTCTGCCTCCAGAACCATTGCCGCACCGAGTCCACCTGCCGCACAGGCGGTCACCAGCCCGAAGCCACCACCGCGACGACGCAGTTCATTTAGCGTTTGGGTGATCATGCGTGCGCCCGTCGCCGCAAATGGGTGACCGTAAGCGATTGACCCACCCAGGACGTTGAATTTGCTTTCATCAACCTCGCCCGTGGCGTGGCTGCGCCCGAGGACTTCACGCGCGAATTTTTCACTCGCCAGGCACTGAATGTTGGCCAGCGTCTGCGCGGCAAAAGCTTCATGCATGTCGATAAGCGTCAGATCGGCGAAGGTCAACCCTGCCCGATCCAGCGCCAGCGGCGTTGACCAGGCCGGGCCCAGCAGCATGTCCTGCCAGACGTCAATGGCAGTAAAAGCGTAGCTGCGCAGATAGCCCAACGGCACCAGCCCCAGCTCTTTAGCACGGGATTCCGTCATCAGGATAACCGCTGCCGCGCCGTCGGTTAACGGCGTACTGTTCGCCGCGGTTACCGTTCCGTGCTGACGGTCAAATGCGGGGCGCAGTTTGGCGTAGTCGGCAAGCGTAGAGTTTGCACGAATATTATTGTCCTGCTCTAGCGGATTGCGGTACGGCGGCGAGTAGGCCGTCATGACCTCATCGTTCAGTTTCCCTTCCGCCCAGGCCTGTGCCGCCAGTTGATGCGAACGGTTCGCCAGCGCATCCTGTTGCTCACGCGTGATGCCATAGGTTTTCGCCATCTGCTCCGCGGTGTCGCCCATCCGCAGTCCGGTAGAATACTCCGCGACGGCCGGTGGTACCGGCATCAGGTCACGCAAACGTAGACGAGAGAAGAGTTTGAGTTTTTGACCGAGAGTGCGAGCCTTATTCGCATCCACCAGCGTGCGCGCCAGCTGTTTGCTAACGCCAATGGGCAGAACAGAAGAAGAATCGGCTCCGCCCGCAATGCCGGCGCGAATCGTCCCGGCCATCAGACTTTCGGCTACGTTCGCCACCGCCTGGAAGCTGGTTGCGCAGGCACGGCTGACGCTGTAGGCATCGGTATGCACGTTCATACCGGTACCCAACACGATTTCACGGGCGATATTTGGCGCAGCGGGCATCTGCACCACCTGGCCAAATACCAACTGGTCGATAACTTCAGGGGAGATTTCGCTTCGGGCCAGCATTTCGCCCACGACCATTTTACCGAGGTCGACGGCCGGCACGCCGTGAAACGCGGTCGCCTGTCGGGCAAACGGGGTACGTAATCCACTGACTATAGCAATGCGATCGCCCTGGCGGGTGATAAGCGGTAACGCCTGACTCATAACTCTCCCCTGTTAAAGAAATAAATCTAAGTGGTCTGACCTGATAGCAGTTTTAACTAATTTATTACACTTAGCCAATCGGGGAGAGAAAAAATTGAGAGCTAAAACACACTGAGAACAAAAGAAAACGCCCCTGTTACGCGGGTAACAGGGGCGTTATTTAAAGCCGTTGTACGAAAGACGTGATTAGCGCAGGCCCAGCTGGAAAATCAGCGTTTCTGCTTCGCAAGCGAAGACAAAATCAATATCCAGCTGCACACCGCCTTCAACGTCTTTGAAGTTTGCAGTGATTTTGCACGGTTCAGATTCTACGTTACGCGCTCTTTCTGACAGCGCCGCCAGCGTCTCTTCAGCTTCAGCACGGTTTGCGAACACACGGCTGTAAGAGGCTGTGCAGTCGGAGTTGTCCATAATGGTACCCACGTCCATGCAGCAGCAAACTGGGGTTTCATCAGCACTACATTTGCTCATTGTAGATTTCCTCTGTTTTGTGCACTCAAGGTGCCAGATAAACGATGAGCCTATTTTACGTCCGCCTGCTTTACGCCTCCAGTCGATAATGTGATCTAACCCCTTAAGTGACCGAAATCACAATTAAAAATGATCTAAAACAAAATTGGTGTTACATACCCTATGACCATCCCCGCATTTTTGCCAACCAGATCTCGTTTTAAACAACATCTTTGAAAAACTTAATAAACAATATTGCAACATACCATCTGGTCAGACCTATACTCTCGTCACTGGTCTGATTTCTCTGTTGTAGTCCAGCCCCTACACTTCGCGCTTCTGTTACTACATGTAACATTGTTTGTATAAAAATAACTCAATGAGGTTATGGTCATGAGCCAGAAAACCCGTTATACGAAGTCTGCTCTTGCTGTCGCAGTGGCACTTGTTTCAACTCAAGCCTGGTCAGCAGGCTTCCAGCTTAATGAATTTTCAGCCTCTGGTCTGGGCCGTGCCTATTCCGGCGAAGGTGCTATCGCAGATGATGCGGGTAATGCTAGCCGTAACCCAGCGCTGATTATGATGTTCGACCGCCCGGAGTTTTCTATCGGTGCGGTGTTTATCGATCCGGATGTAAATATTACGGGTAAATCACCAAATACAGGCAAAAGTACCAACGCCGATAATATTGCGCCAACAGCATGGGTTCCTAACATGCATTTCGTTATGCCTATTAACGAACAGTTTGGCTGGGGTGCTTCTGTCACTTCCAACTACGGTCTGGCGAC
>CP070603.1:1591472-1594151 GCA_016939855.1 Kluyvera ascorbata | reverse complement strand
GGTTCTCTGACCCTGAACTTGCCTGAAATGTGGGAAGTTTCCGGTTATAACCGAGTCGATCCACAGTGGGCTATCCACTACAGCATCGCCTATACCAGCTGGAGTCAGTTCCAGGAGCTGAAAGCTACCGGTTCTAACGGCCAGCAGCTCTTCTATAAAGAAGAAGGCTTTAAAGATGCTTACCGCATCGCGCTGGGCACCACCTACTACTACGATAAGAACTGGACCTTCCGTACCGGTATCGCATTTGATGATAGCCCGGTTCCGGCAGATAACCGTTCCATCTCTATCCCGGACCAGGACCGCTTCTGGATTAGCGCAGGTACCACCTACGCCTTTAACGATGATGCTTCTATCGACTTCGGTGCTTCCTATATGCACGGTCAGGACGTGACTATCGAGGAAGGCGGCTACACCTTCAAATCCGAAGGTAAAGCCTGGCTGTTCGGTACTAACTTCAACTATCGCTTCTGATAGTTAATCAACATAAAAAAGGGTGAACATCATGTTCACCCTTTTTTTATTGCCACCGATTCGTTATTCAGAATCGATATCCTTCAGATCATCCTGAATCGCTTGAGCGTTAGGGTTCTCTTCAGGCTTCAGCTTGCCGCCGTTGGCGGTAAAGTCATGCTGCTGGAAGTAGGCTTCACGCACCATAATGTACGGATCGGAAGATTGACGCAGCAGGCCATCAGAGTCGAGCAGTTGGGCACGCGTTTCTACCCCTTCCACCATCCACTTGCCAATAGACATCGGCCAGGTTAACCAGGAAAGAACCGGATAGGTGGTATCTGCAAAGTCACCACCGTCTTCACGCAGCGTGAAGCTTCCGTAGAACGGCAATTGCAGGTACGGACCATACCCCACGCCATAATGGCCCAGCGTGCTGCCGAAACGGTGCGGTTGAACGCGCTGCAGTTTCGGGTTAGCCATACCGGCCACATCAATAAAGCCGCCCATCCCCAGAATGGTGTTGAGGAAGAAGCGAGTAAAGTGAACCATCCCCTGATACGGGTCGCCCTGTAAGAAGTAGTTCACCATGGTTGCTGGCTCTTCCAGGTTACTGGTGAAATTGCTCAGGCCATTACGCGCCGGTTGAGGAACATAGTCACGCCAGGCTACAGCCACTGGACGAACGACATAAGGATCCAGCACGTTGAAGTTGAAGCTGTACATCGTGCGGTTAAAGCCTTCGAAGGGGTCTGAACGCCCCTGCTGTTCAGTAGTGGAACTCGCACAGCCCACCAGCAGTGTCGTCCCGAGCGCAAGCGCCGACAGGCGAAGCTTCATAAATGTCTCCCTGTTGATTATGGCTATCGCTGATTGCCATCCATGCGGCACGTTTACGTATCCGCCTGTTTAGATGTGAGCGATTGTAACAGCCCATCGGACGATGTCTATATAGCCAAGTTTTGTTGATTTTATCATAGCCTGGTAAAGACAGGGCTGTGGCGCGCTTTGCCCGCCTAACCCAATTAAATCTATACAGTAGTGCCAGTATTTCAGAATAGCGCCAAACCTGCATTGCCTGTAACCCGCTACGCTTAGGCTATACGTGCTTATTCAGGACCACCGCGATGGATGAAATCAAAAAAGAGACCATGGGTCATCACCATGATGACTTAGCAGTAGAAAGCGAAGAAAAACAGCAAGGTAAAAAAATCGAGGTAGATGAAGACCGGCTCCCTTCCCGCGCCATGGCGATTCATGAACATATTCGCCAGGAGGGCGAAAAGGAGATGGAACGCGATGCGATGGCGTTGCTTTGGTCCGCCATCGCCGCGGGGCTATCGATGGGTGCATCGTTGCTCGCGAAAGGTATTTTTCATGTTCAGCTCGATGGTGTACCCGGCGGTTTTCTGCTTGAGAACCTTGGCTATACCTTCGGCTTTATCATCGTCATTATGGCCCGACAGCAGCTTTTTACCGAAAATACCGTCACCGCCGTACTGCCCGTGATGCAAAAACCTACCCTGGGGAATATTGGTTTACTGATGAGGCTCTGGGGCGTGGTGCTCCTTGGAAATATTATCGGAACGGGCATCGCAGCATGGGCATTTGAGTACATGCCTATTTTCGATGAACCGACGCGCGATGCCTTCACCAAAATCGGCATGGACGTGATGAAGAATAACCCGACAGAGATGTTTTCAAACGCCATTATATCAGGGTGGCTGATCGCGACGATGGTCTGGATGTTTCCCTCTGCCGGGGCGGCAAAAATCGTGGTCATTATCCTCATGACGTGGCTTATCGCGCTGGGTGATACCACGCATATTGTTGTCGGTTCAGTCGAAATACTCTATCTAGTCTTCAGCGGCACGCTGCACTGGAGTGATTTTATCTGGCCTTTCGCCCTGCCAACCCTTGCAGGCAATATCTGTGGCGGGACGTTTATTTTCGCCCTGATGAGCCATGCGCAGATTCGCAACGATATGAGCAATGCGCGTAAGGAAAAAGCGCGTTTACAAGCAGAACAGAACGAAATAAAGCAAAAAGGTGAAAATAATCATCCTTGAGTGGCGACGGTTTGAGCAGTTAAACAGCGATATACTTACCCCTGGGGACAAAAAACGCTATACTCGGCGCCACTTTGTCCCCTTAGTTAAATGGATATAACGAGCCCCTCCTAAGGGCTAGTTGCAGGTTCGATTCCTGCAGGGGACACCATATTTC
>CP070603.1:1577147-1578340 GCA_016939855.1 Kluyvera ascorbata | reverse complement strand
GTAAGTATCCCGGCAAAACGAACCATTCACTTTTAGAGATCTTCCGACATACTGATTATGTCCCCTGAGGAGATCGCTATGCGTAAGATCCGATTCACTGAACACCAGATCATCGCCGTATTGAAGTCCGTCGAAGCCGGACGTACCGTCAAGGATGTGTGCCGTGAGGCCGCTATTTCGGAAGCCAGTTATTACAACTGGAAGGCAAAATATGGCGGGATGGAAGCGGCCGATATTAAAAAAATCAAAGACCTTGAGGATGAGAATCGACG
Source organism: Kluyvera ascorbata (assembly GCA_016939855.1). Classification (GTDB taxonomy): domain Bacteria; phylum Pseudomonadota; class Gammaproteobacteria; order Enterobacterales; family Enterobacteriaceae; genus Kluyvera; species Kluyvera ascorbata_C. The sequence continues at coordinate 1,578,068 of CP070603.1, read as the reverse complement.
TCTGAAACAGATGTTTGCTGATCTCAGCCTTGAGTGCCGGGCACTGAAAGACGTCATCGAAAAAAAGCTTTAAAACCAGCGATAAAGCGTGAACTCGTCAGCTATCTGACGGCACAATTTGCCATGAGTTTACGCCAGGCCTGCAGGACGTTATCGCTGAGCAGGACGGTCTATTTTTACCAGCCCGATACCCGACGTGATGAACCGGTGATCTGTGCGCTGACTGAACTGGCAGAACGCTATCCGCGCTACGGTTTTAAGAAGTTGTTCCAGCTGCTGCGCAGGCAGGGCAATACCTGGAACCATAAACGTGTTCACCGGATTTACTGCCTGCTGAAACTGAATTTTCGTCGCAAGGGAAAACAGCGGCTGCCAGTGCGTAATCCAGCACCACTGGCGACACCGCAAGCATTAAACCAGAGCTGGTCCATCGATTTTATGCACGACGCCCTGGTCTGCGGCAGACGCTTCCGGACCTTCAATGTGGTGGATGATTTTAACCGCGAAGCACTGGCGATAGAAATCGACCTGAATATCCCGGCTCAGCGAGTCATCCGGGTGCTGGACAGGATCGCGGCAAACCGCGGCTACCCGCTGAAGATGCGGATGGACAACGGGCCAGAGCTGGTCTCACTGGCGCTGGCACAATGGGCCGAAGAACATGGCGTGCAGCTCGAATTTATCAAACCGGGTAAGCCGACGCAAAATGCGTTTATCGAACGGTTCAACCGGACATACCGGACAGAAATCCTGGATTTTTACCTGTTCAGAACACTGAATGAAGCACGGGAAATCACCGGACGCTGGCTGATGGAATATAACAACGAGCGACCTCACGAATCCCTGAACAACCTGACGCCGGAAGAGTGCCGGCTGATGGCTGAAAAACCGGAACTCTCAAAAAGTGCGTGGAACTAAAGC
>CP070603.1:1547166-1549165 GCA_016939855.1 Kluyvera ascorbata | reverse complement strand
TTACTGCCCAGCCTTCCACATCTCCACGCAGTTTCTTCCCCGCTTTTTCGCGATATAAAGCGCTTCATCCGCCAGTTGAATCAGACGCTCATAGTCAGGGTGGCCGTTAAACATTGCCGCACCAATCGACAGCGACAGCGGAATATCGTTGCCGTCTGGTGCCTTCACCTTGGTTTTTTCTACCCGGTTGCGGATACGCTCGGCGGTACGCAGCGTGTCGGTTTCCGTCGCTTCGGTCAGCACAATAACAAATTCATCGCCGCCATAGCGGAAAACGTAGTCGCTGCTACGGACGTTGTCATAAAAGACCTGCGACACGCGACGTAAAATCTCATCGCCGGTGTTATGACCCCAGGTATCGTTGATTTGTTTGAATTTATCCACATCAATCACCAGGGCCGACAACGGCGTGCCAACCCGGTTAGCATGGGCAATTTCGCGTTTGAAAATGGTCGGCAGGAATCGGCGGTTGAGCAGTTTGGTCAGGACGTCCATACCCACTTCATGGCGGGAGACCTCTTCAAAAAGTTCGCGTAACAGGGTCAGTATCTGCGATACCGTACTCCTGAGCTGAATCAGGAATTTATTACGCTGGCCTTTATTGCCGAGTGATTTCCCCTCGGCGCTCAGGGAATGGATCACGCCGTCAAAATCCTGCATCAGCCGCGAAATATGCCCCACCTCGGCAATACCGCTAAAATAGTGACGACCTTTATGGTTAAACCAGAGGCCGAAATCAGACTGGCTGAGCGGCATACCATTACCGAAGTCAGCATCAAGCACGACTTTATAAAGAATATCGAGTTCCCAGGTTAGCAATGTCGCAATCTGTCGCTCTTTCTCCTCTTCAGCGTTCTCCAGCAGCGAGAAAATTCGGTAGTTTTCATCGTCTTTCGACATGCTGCTTTCGCTAAAGGAGAAGGCCCGCGACATCACTTCCATCGCGAGGTCGATACTGTTGATAGAGAAATGATAAATCTGTAGTTTGTCCGCCGGTGCCTGATCACTAAAAATAATGGCGGGATAGAGGATTTTCTTCAGCACCCGGAAGCCCATCTCCACCAGTTCAACCGGTATGCCTATGCGCGCATGCACTTCCGCGACGGTGTGCTGAGCTTCAATAAGGCGGTCAATATCCTCCTCTTTGCAGGAAAGAATATCGATAATCCACTTTTCGAGCGCACTCTTTAGCTGCTTTTCTACCTGCTCATTGCTGAGAAACTCTTCAGCATGCGGGTCAGCCAGCACCACCTTATAAAACTCGTCGCACAGCGTGCGTGCGTTGGCCGCCGCAATGTCGGCGGCCAACGCTCTTATGTGAGGTTCTGTCTGCTCAAGTAGCGAATGCCATTCGCTCTTCATCTTCTTCAGGTAAATCTCCATGGGCATCTCTCACATAACAATTATTCATAAATTAAATAACACCAATGCAACTATGAGCCCTGGTGACGGAAGACACAAGCGGGTGCTTCTCTTGCCTACCAGGTTCTGGCAATCTGGCGAGCATGATCTCCTCTGTTAACAAGGGCCTCAGGATGAAACAAATCACCTGTAACGATATGCAACAACAAAGTGCCGCCGCCGCACGCTCCCCTCGCCTGCGCGCGCACCGTAACTTTCATCCGCAGTTAAGCGATCCGGTTCAGCGCCTGGCGATTGCCATGGAGCCCGGCACCTATGTGCGCCCACACCGCCATCCGCACACCTTTGAGCTGCTGCTACCGCTCAGCGGGCGCTTTGTAGTGCTGAATTTTGATGAACAAGGTGCGGTGACGCACCGGGCGGTGCTCGGCGAAACCTGCACCGTGCTGGAAATGGAAGCCGGTACCTGGCACGCGGTGCTATCGCTCGATAACGGCGGCGTGATTTTTGAAGTGAAGCAGGGGGCGTATCAACCTGTTGCAGAAGAAGATTATGCGCCGTGGTCTCCGGCTGAAGGTGAAGCGGGTACGGCCGAGCTGATGGCCTGGTATGCCATGGCGCAGGTTGGCGACCGCTA
>CP070603.1:1544061-1546702 GCA_016939855.1 Kluyvera ascorbata | reverse complement strand
GACAGATATCAGAACGCGTACTTCACGCCCAGCATGGCCTGAGTATCGCTGTAACCTTTATCCCCAATCTGTTGTGCAACATTCCCCCAGAGGTGCAGGTTTTTCCCTATCTGTCCTTCAACGCCGGCTTTCAGTTCCCCAATATTGCGCGTCCCCGCCTGGTAGTTGGTTACACCATTCATAACAACGCCGTAGGACTGCGTGTTATAGATCCAGTTGCTCTCCACAAACGGCTGAAACTCGCGTTCCTTCCCCTCATCGATCGCGCTATATCCTTTGATAAACGCTTTCAGTCCAAGTCGGGTTTGCAGGTTGCCGTCGCCCTTCCCCTTCACACGCGTACCGTTTGCTTCCGTGTGATTATCGGCCTGCACGCCCATCCAGGTGAGCTGGGCTTTTGGCTGAAGCCAATAAGTCGATCGCCCGTCGCGATGTTCGCCCATCAGGAAGCTATAGCCTCCCTCAACGGAGGCGGTAATGCCGTCTGAATCGTATTTCTCACTCGCCAGTTTCTCTCCGTACACCTTATTGTTAAACCAGTTGTAGAGGATCCAGCTATCCAGATAACTGCCCGTTTTATCCGCTTCGTTAGCATACCAGGTACCATAAATCCCGGCGCTATAGCCCGTTACCTGCCCTCGGGAGTGATAACGGCTCACATCAGACCGCGTATTGCTTTGGCTATTGCCGTAGCCTGCCATCAGCCCCAGATGCCAACGGTCAAGGCCGTTGGTACTCCACTGAGCAATATCGCCGCCCAACTGAAGCACATAGCGGTTACTCTGGGTACTCAATTGCCCGCTGGAATCGTTGAAGCGCGTATGCCCCCCGACGTTGCGCATCCACATGCTAGTGACCTTCTGCTCCCCCGTTAACCGGTCGATATACTGCGTCTCACCCAGTCGGTCGTGCAGACGCGTCGTAAACATCGTGTTGGCCGCGGCCAGGTTGGCGATATAGGAGCCGCTCTCCGGGCGCAGCGTCGGCTTTTCTGGCACCGGCTGTTCCGTGGTGGTGGTGGCGTTCATCAAATACCAGTGGTTAAACGCTGTCCCTTCTCCCCGACGCAGCGCATACTCATAGCTTCCAGCGACAATACGTCCGGACTGAACAAAGTTGCCGTCAGAAGCGCCATCAACGTGGATAACTTCAATCCCGTTAATCGTCTTATCACCGCTGCCCCCGGCATTGGTGACGGCAACAAACGTGGTGCCGGAAGTATCCCCTTCCACCACCAGCTTATCGGTCACAGAGTTATCATCACCCAGCACCGTATTAATCCGCAGAAGGCCGTTGTTCCCCTGGTAGTTGCCAGCCACAGTCAATACGTTTCCCGCCGTCGCTCCCGCCCACTCAACCGTACCGTTATTCAGCGTGAGTGAGGACAGCACTGAATCACCGGTCATTTTCCAGAGGCTGTTACTGCCATCCATATTGAGGTCGATTGTCCCGGCATTAGTGGCTGAGGTGGCCAACTGATTTGAGTTAGTGATACCGGTGAACACGCTGCCGTCCGTCATATTCAGCAAAACCTGCCCATCGTTATCGGCAACGATATTACCGTTTATCAGGTAGACGCCCGCTTCCGCTGTACCGCTATCTATATCGTAAGATCTCACCAGCGCCTCGGCGCCGGAGGCATAGACCGCCGAGCCGGTGCCAACGTTAATCACGGCATCTTTCGCCAGATAAATGGCCGCTTGCTGACCTGCCGATGACGAAGAGGCAAACAGCCCGTTGGCTAAGTCACCCATTGCAGAAATATTCACATTACCCAACGACACGGTGCCCGCAGCCCGGGCATAAACGGCGTGCGCGCTCTTGCCGCTCGTTTTAAGCGTGCTGTCGCCATTGAGGAATATTTCCGCCTTGCCTTTCACCGCCGTACCGCTGGCTTCAGTATCCTGGCCGGCATACACCGCATAGCCCGCTACATTAGAACCTGCTGAGGTGGTCTCAACGTTTGTTGGCCCATTGAGGGTGATGGTGGCAACCGCATTGGCGTTATTAATTGAGGCGTTGGCACGAACGCCCATGCCCGTCGCCTTAATGTTGGTTTCATTATTGACCGTCACGCGGGAATAGTTCGCGTTAAGCTCCCGTCCAAGGTTGATACCGTCAGAGCTGAAGCCGCTGGTTATGGCGTTATAGTTTTCAATGACGATATTGCCGCCGCCATTCTTGGTGTGGATACCGTCCGCAGCCATACCTGAGGTCTTAACAGTAAGATCGTTAAACTTATAGTTCTCACCGTTCATGTAGATAGCCCAGCCCTTCAGACCATTGCTGGTTGTTCCTCTGTCGGTGGTCGTGATATTCACCTCATCATAGTTGGTGAAATCGCTGTTATTTCCATTGCTATTCCCGGACGCATAGTAATAGAGTGTATTGGTTGCAATAAACGTTTCGGCATGCGCGGAGACACAATAGAAATTGGCCGTCAGTAACGCGGCGGTGATACACAACGCTAACGGCTTTCGCTTCAGTGGTTTTGGCATCATAATAAACTCCTTCTCTTCTTCCTTTTTGTGTTGCTGCCAGATTGTTGTTTTAATATTTATTTATCAGGCTACCTTTTATTAAGACGCAGGGAGCCCGCAATGACGTATTTACGCCAATGTTTTAATGATGAAACGCATCC
>CP070603.1:1543195-1544038 GCA_016939855.1 Kluyvera ascorbata | reverse complement strand
CCTCCCTCACCGTTAGGTGATTTAATAAACATAAAAACAAGCCTATTTAATGACGTTTATAATGAGTGCGAAAATCGAAACAGCGTATTGATATCAGCACCCATTTTCTTCTCCGCTCGTCGCTTTGCGGCATATACCGCGCGGATATCAAGATGGCGCCCCTTGGCCAGATGGTTACAATTCTCACCCGCAATTAGCGCCGCCAGGACATCGAACTCCAGGGTTGAGAGCGCTACGCCATGAAAAAATGCATCCCTCTGATAGACAAACCGTTTCTTTAACTTCTCACCCGCTGAACGTAAATTATCCTGTTGGTAAATAATCAAAAAGATATCTTTATGATGCTTATACCAGTAATTAGCCAATGGCCTGAGGTGCCTATCGCAAACGAGAACAATTTTTAATTTTGTTTCGTACAAATAGTCCAACCATTTTTTATCGGTAAAAAAACGCAGATAGCTAATAGAAAAATCAACAAAAACACACCCAAGATACAGGTAGTGATAGTGATGCTTAAGGAGTCCTTCCATAATCCCGAGTGAGAAATAACGACTGGCTTCTGGCCAGGTACAAAAACAATAGTCCTGACAAAATGAAACCCGTAGAGAGGCGTTTGGCTTAACTTCACAATGAGAAGGGCAGCTCATACAGGTGATTTTTACAAAATTATTATTGAGCGACTTCATTGTCCCCTCCTTATCCATATTCGAATAATTTCATCGGGGTAATTTATTGTCAATAATATTTTCAGAAGGTTCTTAGTTCAATTATTAAGAATACATAAAATTCCTAAAACACAAAAAATCATGAAAAAACAACCATGCAGACACAAAGGCGATACGG
>CP070603.1:1537200-1543173 GCA_016939855.1 Kluyvera ascorbata | reverse complement strand
AAAAAAATAGGAATATTGCAAATGTAAATCAGATAATTACAATAAAAATAAACAACCCAACAATTAAACCCCTGAAGCATTATTTAAAATAAAATAGTTCATATTAGCAACCGTTATCTATTACCTTCCTAATGCTAAGATATTTGGTTGAGAAAAAAGAGCGGAATGATAGGAAGAGATGATGAGTCGTCGCAAGACAGGGCAGAAGTTCAGGAGCTCATTTTTAGCGTAAATGGAGCGATACCTCGCTCCATTTATTGTATTAGAAACCGTGGGTTACGATTTTCGCAGCCGCAGCCAGAACATCCCGACGGCTTTCCGCCTTCTGCTCCGGCTGAGTAAAGTAGGTCACCAGAACCAGCGGCGCGTGGTTTTCCGGCCAGATAACCGCGATATCGTTGGTGGTGCCATAATCACCGCTGCCGGTTTTATCTCCCACCACCCATGATTTTGGCAGACCCGCCTGAATGCTCGCGCTGCCGGTAGTGTTGCCCTTAAGCCACGTCACCAGCTGCGCCCGCTGAGTATCCGCCAGCGCGTTACCCAGCGTCAGATTTTTCAGGGTCTGCGCCATCGCGAGCGGCGTAGTGGTATCACGCGGGTCGCCAGGAATGGCGGTATTGAGCGTTGGCTCGGTTCTGTCCAGACGGAAGGTCTCATCACCCAACGAACGAGCAAACGCCGTCACTTTATCGGGCCCCCCCAGATGGGCAATCAACTTATTCATGGCCGTATTGTCGCTATATTGCAGCGCCGCCGCACTAAGCTCAGCCAGCGTCATCGTGCCGTTAACGTGTTTCTCCGCGATAGGATTGTAGTTAACCAGGTCGCTCTTCTTAATTTCAACGCGCTGATTCAGCAGGTTCTTATCGCTCTCGCTCTGTTTAAGCACCGCCGCGGCCGCCATCACCTTACTGGTGCTGCACATCGCGAAACGTTCATCTGCACGGTAGAGAATTTGCGAATTATCGGCGGTGTTAATCAGCACAACGCCAAGCCGGCCTCCCGCACTTTTCTCCAGGGCTTCCAGCTGCTGTTGCACACTGTTGGTCTGCGCATGCAGCGTGACGCTGCCAAATAGCAGCGGTAGCGTCGCCATCATCGTTAACATTGAGCGGCGAATGCTCTGCGTCATCATAAAAAATCCTCTATTAGTATTATCCCTCGACCTTCAAGTATTCATTGAAAAAACAAAAAGTAAAAACAAAACCTGCCAATATTTCCACAATTGAGCCTGACCCAGATTTACGCCGCAGCGAAAAAGCAAAAATCAGAGATCGCTCACGAAAGCAGCAGCACATTTTGCCCCAGCGGAAAATGAGATGAAGGGTACAGAGGCGCGGCAAATTTTTTTGACGTCTGTCGCAAAATTAGCCATGAAATCAATAGGGTTTAAAGGGCGAGAATCGCTCAAAAGAAACGTCGCCAGAATGAAATTTATTACCGGATGAAATTAAAGTGTCGCCGAATCACGACACTCGTAAGTAACTAAAAATTAATAAAAAATTCCCTCTTGTTTCCCCTCATCTTTAGGCGTACATTAGCGCCATCTGGAGCACAAATGCACAGAATTTTGAGGTGATGCCAGCCGCGAAAATGGGTCAGTCTTTATCCGTCGGTTGATATCAGCTCGCAGTACCACCTGGTCATAAATGCGTAGAAAAAATTACGCGGAGAGATGAGTCGTGAAATATTTCTTTATGGGCATTTCCTTTATGGTCATCGTTTTTGCCGGCACGTTCGCCCTGATGATCTAGCCAATAAAAATGCAAAAAAAACAGGAGCCAATTGGCTCCTGTTTGCATTGATGGGGCAACGAAAATCAGCCCGCCGGTTTGTGCTCTGAAGGCAGCAGGCCGTCGGCGCGGAACATGGCTTTAATCCCACGGATGGCCTGACGAATACGGTCACGGTTTTCAATCAGCGCAAAACGGACATGGGTATCGCCATAATCACCAAAGCCGATACCCGGTGAGACGCATACCTTCGCGTCCTGCAGCATCTTCTTGGCGAACTCCAGCGAGCCCATATGCGCGTACTGCTCTGGAATTTTAGCCCACACATACATTGACGCTTTCGGCATTTCGACCATCCAGCCCGCTTCATGCAGCCCTTTCACCAGCACATCGCGGCGGCGCTTATACTGCGCGGCGATATCATGTACGCACTGTTGATCCCCTTCCAGGGCGGCAATGGCTGCAACCTGTAGCGGCGTGAAGGTGCCGTAGTCGTGATAGCTTTTAATACGTGCCAGCGCGTTGACCAGGGTTTTGTTGCCGACCATGAAGCCAATACGCCAGCCCGCCATGTTGTAGCTTTTGGACAACGTGAAGAACTCTACCGCCACGTCACGCGCGCCGGGTACCTGCATAATCGACGGCGCTTTCCAGCCATCGTAGACGATGTCGGCATAGGCCAGGTCGTGCACCACCAGCACATCGTAACGTTTGGCCAGCGCGACCACTTTTTCGAAGAATTCCAGCTCGACGCACTGCGCGGTCGGGTTAGACGGGAAACCTAAGATCATCATCTTCGGTTTTGGGTAGCTTTCGCGAATCGCACGTTCCAGCTCGTTAAAGAAGTCGACGCCTTCCACCAACGGTACGGATCGTACCTGAGCCCCGGCGATCACCGCGCCGTAAATGTGGATCGGGTAGCTCGGGTTTGGCACCAGCACGGTATCACCGTGATCGAGCGTAGCCAGCATCAGGTGCGCCAGGCCCTCTTTCGAACCAATGGTGACGATCGCCTCCTCTTCCGGGTCAATTTCAACGTCGTAACGATCTTTGTACCAGCGAGAAATCGCGCGGCGCAGGCGTGGAATACCCCGTGAAGTGGAATAGCCGTGGGTGTCCGGGCGTTGTGCCACGGTGCAGAGCTTTTCGACGATGTGCGGCGGCGTCGCACCGTCCGGATTCCCCATGCTGAAATCGATAATATCTTCGCCGCGCCGACGCGCAGCCATTTTCAGTTCAGCGGTGATGTTAAAAACATAAGGGGGTAAGCGATCGATACGCGTAAAACGGCGTTCAGGACTGGAGTCAGCCATAGGTTCCTCAGATTTACGTTAGCGCCCGAACCGTTCGAGCGACGCTGCCACCGATGTGGCACGACTAGAAAATAACCTGAAAAAAATGGCGCTGTCGAGAGGGGATGTAAAAAAATATTGCGGTGGTTAAAAGGGGAAGTCGCGGCAAAACAAATCAATCACCACTGCTCGAATCAAAGAAAAACAGAACATTATAATAACAGTACATTATCCAGATTTTTGCATTGTAGCGGTCGTGATGCACCGCATATTCGCCATCTCACCTGAATGATTCATTTCCTCTATCAATCCCCTTTTTAAAATAAGGTTTATCCCTATTCATGCGTATCGCTGGTCATCCGCCGCCGGGTTTCTTATCATAAGACTTTCCTGAAAAACCCGGCGTCCCCATGCACGAAATATTCAATATGCTGCTCGCGGTCTATGACCGAGCCGCATTAATGCTGATTTGCCTTTTTTTCCTGATTCGCATCCGACTGTTCCGCGAACTGCTGCATAAATCAGCGCATACCCCGAAAGAACTGCTGGCAGTAACGGTTATTTTCTCGATGTTCGCTATCTTCAGCACCTGGTCCGGCGTGCCGGTAGAGGGGTCGCTGGTGAACGTCAGGATTATTTCGGTGATGTCTGCGGGGATCCTCTTCGGGCCATGGGTGGGCATCATTACCGGCATCATTGCCGGCGCGTACCGCTATTTAAGCGATATCGGCGGAGTGACCGCGATTCCTTGTTTTATTACTACCATCGCCGCAGGCATTATTTCGGGCATCATTCACCGCAAAGTCCCAAAAGAACGGCATTGGCGTGTAGGGATCCTCGGCGGAATGTTATGCGAAACAGGCACCATGATTCTGGTTATCCTTTTTGCACCAACCATGGCGCTTGGGGTCGATATTGTGTCGAAAATCGGTGTCCCGATGATTGCCGGCAGCGTCTGTATCGGCTTTATCGTCCTGCTGGTGCAGAGCGTTGAGGGAGAAAAAGAGGCCAGCGCCGCGCGTCAGGCCAAGCTGGCGCTGGATATCGCCAATAAAACCCTGCCGCTATTTCGCCAGATTAACAGCGACACGCTGCGCCAGATTTGCGACATCATCCGCCAGGATATTCATGCCGATGCGGTCGCCATTACCAACACCGATCGGGTGCTGGCGTACGTTGGCGTGGGGGAAGATAACTACCATAATAACGATGACGCCATCAGCCCAACCACCAGGCAGGCCATTAACAACAACGAAATCATCATTAAAAACAATGATGAAGCCTACCGCACGCCGGAAATCCACTCGATGCTGGTGATCCCGCTTTTGGAAACCGGGGTGGTAACCGGGACGCTGAAAATCTATTACTGCCACGCGCACCAGATAACGTCCTCGCTACAGGAAATGGCGATAGGCTTATCGCAGATCATTTCGACCCAGCTTGAGGTTTCCCGCGCCGAACAACTGCGGGAAATGGCAAATAAGGCAGAGCTGCGCGCGCTGCAAAGTAAAATTAATCCCCATTTCCTGTTTAACGCGCTGAACGCCATTTCGTCGTCGATTCGCATGAACCCGGATACCGCGCGGCGGCTGATTTTCAATCTCTCGCGCTATCTGCGCTATAACATTGAATTAAAAGATGATGAGCAGATTGATATCCGCAAAGAGCTGTACCAGATTAAAGACTATATCGCCATTGAGCAGGCGCGTTTCGGCGATAAGCTCACGGTGATTTACGATATTGATGAGGAGGTGAACTGCTTTATTCCAAGCCTGCTGATCCAGCCACTGGTGGAAAACGCCATCGTGCACGGTATTCAGCGCAGCAAAGGGAAAGGCGTGGTCACCATTAGCGTAACGGAGTCCGGCAACCGCGTGCGTATCAGCGTGCGGGATACCGGCCCAGGCATCGACCCGCTGGTGATTGCGCGAGTCGAAGCCAATGAAATGCCGGGCAACAAAATTGGCCTGCTGAACGTACACCATCGCGTTAAACTGCTGTACGGCGAAGGGCTGCACATCCGCCGCCTGGAGCCGGGCACCGAGATTGCGTTCTATATTCCAAACCAGCGTACGGCCGCTCCGGCCGCCGCCACGTTACTGCCTTAACCCGGAGCCCGTATGAAAGTCATCATTGTTGAAGATGAGTTCCTGGCTCAGCAGGAACTCACCTGGCTGATTCAACAGCACAGCCAGATGGAGATTATCGGTACGTTTGACGATGGGCTCGACGTGCTTAAATTTTTGCAGCACAACAAAGTCGATGCCATTTTTCTCGACATCAACATCCCGTCACTCGATGGCGTGCTGCTGGCGCAGAACATCAGTCAGTTTGCCCACAAGCCCTTTATCGTCTTTATCACCGCGTGGAAAGAGCATGCGGTAGAGGCTTTTGAGCTGGAAGCATTCGACTACATTCTGAAGCCGTATCAGGAATCGCGTATCGTCACCATGCTGCAAAAGCTGGAATCGAGCTGGCAACAGCAGCAAGCTGGCAGTGCTAACGTGGTTAGCAGCGCGCCACGTGAAAATGACACCGTTAACCTGATTAAAGACGAACGCATCATCGTCACGCCGGTTAACGATATCTACTACGCCGAAGCGCACGAGAAGATGACGTTTGTCTATACCCGCCGCGAGTCGTACGTGATGCCGATGAACATCACTGAGTTTTGCGCCAAGCTACCCGCCAGCCAGTTTTTCCGCTGCCATCGTTCCTTCTGTGTGAACCTGAATAAAATACGCGAGATAGAGCCGTGGTTTAATAACACCTATATTCTGCGCCTACGCGACCTTGAGTTTCAGGTGCCGGTAAGCCGCAGCAAGGTGAAAGAATTCCGGCAGATAATGCATTTATAGCGCGGGATGGGGAATGAAAGCATCGGAACGACCAGCAGACCAACAATTTTTTGCCGATCTGTTCAGCGGCCTGGTGCTCAATTCACA
>CP070603.1:1536918-1537036 GCA_016939855.1 Kluyvera ascorbata | reverse complement strand
CTCGCGCCACAAACCTGCCGGTGAGCGATAAACCGGTGATGCGGCTCAGCCTGGTTTTTTCTCCGGCCTGGCTGGGGCTATCGTTTTACGATAATCGCACGGCTTCCCTGCTCCGCCC
>CP070603.1:1533606-1534835 GCA_016939855.1 Kluyvera ascorbata | reverse complement strand
TTATTCAAATAATAACGAAGAAAGCCCGATAAACATGATGGCGTTAAGCACCAAAAGCACCAGGACAATCAAAAACGCCAGCACACCGAACACCGTGATTTTCCGGCGTTGAATAAACGTAATTCCGGATAATACCGCACAGAACAGAATCACCTTAATGAGGTAAGACAGCGGCACCATCGCCGCATAGCCGGTATGGACGCCAGCCAGCCCCAGAAGGCCCAACACCAGCGCACCACAAAATCCCCATCCCCAGAACGTCATCGGCAAGCTCAGTTGCCCTGTGACTAATTTTTTTAACACAACGCTATCCTTATTTATTATCTCAATACGTTAACGTTTTTAGCATCCGCTATCCTGGCCTGTATAGTGAATTTTACCGTTGCGCGGCAGATTAAAAAAGCCACCCAAATCAGGATGTCGCCTACATGTCAGGTTGGTGTCGCCTGCCTGTCGTGCCACGGTGGGAAAAGATGTGCAAGAATCTTCCTATCACGTATCTGCGAGGAAGTATCCATGAGTACCAGTGAAAAAATTAAAGCTTACCGGCTCAAGAATGCATGGTCACAGGAACAGCTTGCCCAGTTGGCCTCTCTGTCGGTAAGAACGGTACAACGAATTGAAAAGGGACATACACCGGGGCTAGAAACCATCAGTGCGCTGGCCTCCGTCTTTAATGTCACGGTCTCTGAGCTGTCCGATGAGGCAGACCTGGCAAACGACGCGCTGGATACGCGCATTCTCGATGCCAGGCGCCGCGTGCGGGAAGAGGCCCGCTTCTATCGCACGCTGACCATTGCTTTTCTGATCTGCGCCGCGCTGATGGCGGTGAACTACTTTTACTCGCCGGGTAGTTACTGGTCGCTGATAGTCACGCTTATCTGGGGCTCGCTGATCGCCGTTCGCGCGCTAAGGACGTTTGTCTTCCGGGAGCGCATTGCACAGTGGCAACACAACCGAATGCTGCGGCTATTACGCGAAAAAAATATCTCACCAGCACGCGAAAATACCCCCGCCGATAAAGACCATTAATCACAACGATGGCGATCGCCGGCGCCGCTCAGAAGCGCGGCGCGGCACTACGCCAGTTGATAGGGAAAGAGGTGCACTACATTACTGGCTAACGGGAATATCCCCAGACTCTCGGTTCTTTTCCGGGTTTCCTCCAGGGACAAACCGGGAATAGGCTCACGTCCGCCCCAAATAAGCAGGCCCTTTTTGGCATAATC
>CP070603.1:1528357-1533466 GCA_016939855.1 Kluyvera ascorbata | reverse complement strand
TAATCACGCCGTTCGCCGCAACCGGCATCATGTTCAGCGGTGAGAACGCGGTATAATCCGTCTCAGACGGCATTCTGCCACCCCAGATATGAATACCTTCTGGAATTTCAGCCGGTAGCGGCTGCGGGCTGTCCGTCAGTTCGAGCATCTTACCGTCATCAAACTTGGCCACGACGCTACGGCCATCTTGTGAGGCTAAGTTACCGCTCGAGTCAGTGATGTAGAGGTTCATACCATCCCCTTGCTGAGGAGCAGATAGACCGCCACCATCGCGACGATATTCACAATCACGCTGATGACAAAGTAGGTTTTAAACGGCTGCTTTTGCGTTTTGTGGCGGAAACACTGCTGTCCCACAATTGCCCCAGGCCAGCCACCCACCACCCCAAACACCAGCAGCGTTAATTCCGGCACTCGCCGCCAGCCTTTGCACGCCGCCAGTTTATCGACACCGTAAATCACGACGGTCAGAACGTTGACCAGGAGAAGCCACATCATAAAAGGATGCAGCGTAAAGAAACTGCCGAGCGCCGCGAGGCCCAGCAGCAGAAAACAAAAACGATTGAGATTCATATCAGTCAATAGTGCCAGGTGTAGTGTGTCGACGTCGTATTATACGCACAACGTTAGCTTTGCTTGTTCTGGTAGAGATCCCAGCGGTTACCGTACAGGTCTTCAAATACCACCACCGTACCGTACTCTTCTTCTCGCGGCGCTTCACAAAACGTCACACCATTTGCCTGCATGGCGTTGTAATCACGCCAGAAATCATCGGTTTGCAAGAACAGAAACACCCGCCCGCCACACTGATTACCAATAAACCCTTCCTGCCGCTCGTTTGAAGCGCGAGCCAAAAGTAAGTTGCAGTCACTTTCTGGGTTTGGAGAGACCACCACCCAGCGTTTACCGGGCTGCGGCGTATCTTCGACGAGGGTAAATCCAAGCTTCTGCGTGTAGTACGTAATGGCGCGATCGTAATCATCCACCACGATGGCGACGTGCCCCAAACACCTTTTTTGCGTTCTCATTGTCTGCTCCGTCAGGTTTCAGGCATTGTTGCCCGCTCCCTTTTTAACATAAATGAATTTTATTCACCCAACGTATCATCAGCGCACGCGTGCCACGCCGGATAACGCGGCCTCCATCAGCGCGCCGAGCACCGTTTGCGCGTCGTTCACCGTCGCCGTTCCGCTATTCATTTTCAGAGTAATGCCTAAATTTCCCGGCGAGGGCAGTAGATTATCAACGACGCGCAGACTGCCCGGCATACCAATACGCGTTCGCAGCGTAATGCCCAAGCCAGCCTGTACCGCCGACCAGATACCGCTCAGGCTGTGGCTGACAAAAACCACCTGCCAGGGAATATTCGCCCGATCCAGGCTGTCGATGGCGCGGGAGCGCATCATACAAGGATGCTCGAACATCACCAGCGGCAACGGCTCGCCCTGCGCCAGCAGTGCGGCAATATTAAGATCCGGATGCGCTATCCATTCCAGCGAGCACTGGCTTATCAGCCTGCCGTTTTTGAGTTCTCCCTCCGGCTGCCAGAGCAGCGCTAGATCGAGCGTATTGTTGTTAAGCGCTTCGAGCAACGCCAGGTTACGGTCGATGCGGGCTGACATCCGCATTCCCGGATGGTGACGCTTAAACTCGCCAAGGATGCCGGGCATCAGCGATTCGCCGAAATCTTCCTGCATGCCAATACGGATCTCACCCTGTAACGGTTCGCTGTTCAGCGCACGCTGCGCTTCATCATTCAGCGCCAACAACCGACGGGCATAGCCCAGCAAAATCTCACCGTTACGGGTCAGTTCAAGATGACGGCCTTTCCTGACCACCAGCGCGCTACCGCACTGCTGCTCCAGCTTTTTCAACTGCGCGCTCACCGCAGAGGTTGAGCGGCAAAGACGTTGTGCCGCCTGCGCAAAGCTGCCGGACTCCATGCCGGTAACGAAGCTGCGCAGCGCGTCAAGGTCGAGCGACGGGGGAAGTTTCTTCATAATTGTCCTGAAATTCGGGATTGACCATCAAAAATGATTCAATTTTCAGGACGAAAATATCTCGTCAGAATGGGGTCACTGTCAATACGGAGAGAACACCATGTCAAAGCCCCTGGATCGTGAAACCCTGGCCCGCGTTGCACCAAAGTTAGCCGAGCTAAGCCAGGAACTGCTGTTTAACGATATCTGGCAACGTGAAGGTCTTTCATCACGCGAACGTAGCCTGATTACGCTTGGCGCCCTCACCGCGCTCGGGCGCGTGCAGCAAATCCCCTGGCACATCCACTTTGCACAGCAAAATGGCCTGACAAAAACCGAAATAGTGGAAGCGTTCACCCATTTGGCATTCTACGCAGGTTGGCCTGCGGCGGTGTCAGCACTCGAATGTCTGGAAGAGGAATAGCGACGATGCCATTTACCCGGATTACCTTGCGCCAGGGCTACAGCAACGCACAGATAGTGCAGATTTCTGACATTCTGCAGCAAAGTCTTGAAGATGAATTTTCCGTTCCACCCCACGATCGCTTTCAGGTGTTTGAAACGCTGTCGGCAAACCAGCGCGTGTTTGATAGCCACTATTACAGCGCGGGGCGTAGCGACAACTTTATTCAATTTCATATTCTTGCCGGGAAACCGCGTTCATCAATGCAAAAGAAAAACCTTTGCAGGACGCTATGTGAACGGCTCACTGCAAAGATGAATATTTCTCCTGATGATGTGATGGTGATGATTCAGTTCAATACTGCCGATGACTGGAGCTTCAGCAACGGTCAGATGCTCTCAGAGCTTGATTAGCCCTATTCTCCGGTGTAAAACACACCGGAGAACCCGCTGCGGCCTTTCGTGATCCAGCTCTCTTTTTCACCGTTTTCCCTCATCATGAACTTCCCTCATGTTGCATTGAAATTAAGTCGCTTTCCCTCATTCACCACCTCTGGCATAAATTATCAACATTAACTTATCGGCAACATTAAGACGGCTGAATGAGAAAACCAGAGCACGAACTCTGGCAATCAGTAAGTGAATTTAATTTTCATATCAGCACTCGGGATGACAGAGACGATGAATAAAGATTTTACCTTTACTATCAAGAGCAGCACCTTCGACGAAAACTATAACCCGTCAGAAAATACGCGTATTACCACGAACTTCGCGAATCTGGCTCGAGGGGAAAACCGTCAGGAGAACCTGCGCAATACGCTGAAGATGATTGACAATCGTTTCAATACGTTAGCACATTGGGATAACCCTAAAGGCGATCGTTATGGCGTTGAGCTTGAGATTATTTCCGTTGAGATGAATATTGACGCGGAAGGTAAAACGACAGCGTTTCCGGCCATCGAAATATTGAAAACCCATATTGTTGATAAGAAAACCAACGAACGTATCGAAGGTATTGTTGGCAATAACTTCTCTTCCTACGTGCGTGATTATGACTTCAGCGTATTGCTGCTGGAGCATAATAAAAACAAAGCCGAATTTAACATTCCAGATACCTTTGGCGAGCTGCACGGCAATATCTTTAAGCATTTTGCCAACTCACCCGAGTACAAAGCGAACTTTAAAAAATCGCCGGTTATCTGCCTTAGCGTGTCGAGCAAAGATATCTATCGCCGCACGGGCAATGAGCACCCGGTACTGGGCATTGAATACCAGCCGAGCAGCGCATCCCTTACCGAACAGTATTTCGGCAAGATGGGCCTGAAAGTGCGCTATTTCATGCCACAAAACAGCGTTGCGCCGCTGGCGTTTTTCTTCTCCGGTGACCTGCTGAGTGATTACACCAGCCTGGAGCTTATCAGCACCATCAGCACCATGGAGACGTTCCAGAAGATTTATCGCCCGGAAATTTACAATGCCAACTCGGCGGCGGGCCTGTGCTATCAGCCAGACCTGAACCAACAGGATCACTCCTTGACCAAAATTGTTTATGACCGTGAAGAGCGCAGCCGCTTAGCGATTGAGCAGGGGAAATTTACCGAAGAGCACTTTATCAAGCCATATCAGCACATTCTTGAGCAATGGTCCGCTAACTACGCTCTTTGATTAACGAATAATATCAGGTTATTGAATATGAAAACATTGCTCCCGACTTCCACCGCTGGCAGCCTGCCGAAACCGTCCTGGCTTGCTCAACCCGAGACGCTGTGGTCACCATGGAAATTACAGAACGACGAGTTAGTTGAAGGGAAACAGGATGCGCTGCGTCTCTCCCTGCAAGAACAGCTGCTGGCCGGTATTGATATCGTTAGCGACGGCGAGCAGACCCGTCAGCACTTCGTGACCACATTTATTGAACACCTGAGCGGCGTGGATTTTGAAAAACGCGAGATCGTAAAAATCCGTAACCGCTACGATGCCAGCGTGCCGACGGTTGTCGGCGAAGTGGCGCGTCAAAAGCCCGTATTTGTTGACGATGCGCGCTACCTGCGTCAGCTCACCAAGCAGCCTATCAAGTGGGCGCTGCCGGGGCCGATGACCATGATTGATACCCTGTATGACAACCACTACAAAAGCCGCGAGAAGCTGGCGTGGGAGTTTGCCAAAATCCTCAACCAGGAAGCTCGCGAGTTAGAAGCCGCAGGCGTGGATATTATCCAGTTTGATGAACCGGCGTTTAACGTGTTCTTTGATGAGGTAAATGATTGGGGTATCGCGGCATTAGAGCGCGCTATCGAAGGTCTGAAGTGTGAAACCGCGGTGCACATCTGCTACGGCTACGGCATTAAGGCCAACACCGACTGGAAGAAAACGCTGGGTTCAGAGTGGCGTCAGTACGAAGAAGCATTCCCTAAGCTGCAATCTTCGAATATCGATATTATCTCGCTGGAGTGCCACAACTCCCGCGTACCGATGGATCTGCTGGAGTTGATTCGCGGCAAAAAGGTGATGGTTGGGGCCATTGACGTGGCAAACCACGCGATTGAAACACCTGAAGAGGTGGCCAATACGCTGCGCAAAGCCCTGCAGTTCGTCGATGCAGAGAACCTCTACCCATCAACCAACTGCGGTATGGCGCCGCTGCCTCGTCAGGTAGCGCGTGGCAAGCTCAAGGCGTTGAACGCGGGGGCCGAGATTATACGTAAAGAGATCCTGGGTCGAAAACCCC
>CP070603.1:1528265-1528350 GCA_016939855.1 Kluyvera ascorbata | reverse complement strand
CGTAGGCCGGATAAGGCGGTTACGCCGCCATCCGGCATCGGTCTACATGATTGCCGGATGGCGCTGCGCTTATCCGGCCTACGGG
>CP070603.1:1513208-1521774 GCA_016939855.1 Kluyvera ascorbata | reverse complement strand
AGATTACAGAATCTGGCCCAGCGTTTGACGAAGATGCGCGCCGGAACCGAGCAAGCCGGGATTGTCGTGAACAATCAGGTAGACCGGGATCGGGTGAACGTAATCTTTAAAGCGGCCTTTATCTTCAAACCCGCCGCGGAAACCGGAGGCTTTGAAGAACTCGAGGAAGCGCGGCACGATACCACCGGCGATATAAACGCCGCCGAAGGTGCCGAGGGTGAGCGCCAGGTCACCGCCAAAACGGCCCATAATGACGCAGAACAGCGACAGCGCACGACGACAATCGGTGCAAGTGTCAGCCAGCGCACGTTCGGTAATATCCTTCGGCTTGTAGTTTTCCGGCACGCGGTTGTCGGACTTCACAATTGCCCGGTAAAGGTTAATGAGACCCGGGCCGGAGAGCACGCGCTCGGCGGAAACGTGGCCAATCTCTTCACGCAGTACTTCAAGGATAATCCCTTCTTCTTCGCTATTCGGCGCGAAATCGACGTGACCACCTTCACCTGGCAGGCTGACCCAGCGTTTGTCGACGTGAACCAGATGCGCGACGCCAAGGCCGGTGCCCGCGCCGTAGACGGCAATCGGTTTACCTTCAACCGGTTCGGTGCCGCCAAACTGGATCAAATGCTCTTTTTTCAGCATCGGAATCGCCATCGAGACCGCGGTAAAGTCGTTGATGATTTCCAGGTGAGAGAAACCGAGGTTTTTCTTCATTTCCGCAATGGAGAACTGCCAGGTGTGGTTGGTCATCGCCACCCAGTCGCCGGTAATCGGGCAGGCAATAGCGATGCAGCCGTCTTCAACCGACACGTTATGCTCGTCAAGATAGACGCGGACTACGGCTTCCAGGCTTGGATAATCAAGGCCGGAATAGGTTTTCGCCTGCGAAATTTCACCGCTGGCTAAATCGCACAATGCCAGACGCGCATTGGTGCCCCCAACATCACCCACTAAAGCAAACTTTGTCATTCCGTTACGGCTCCGCTAAAGTCAGAATAAATCTTTGTCACACTGTAAATTCAAGGCGCTTTCACGACAATGACGTTTGTGTGAGCACCCCAGGATTATCGATCCAGGTCACATTTTTTGCGTCATTTTTATCAGATGCACAGGCCGTAGCGCCGTATCGTTTCAGCACCATTTGCGCTGAACGTAAACGCAGGAAAATGCAAAGTAACCGCAGCATTCAGTTAAAAGGATAAAAACATGCTCCACCCGCGAGCCCGAACAATGTTGTTGCTCTCTGTTCCCGCTGTGCTTATCGGCGTCGCTTCCAGCCTGATATTGATTGTGGTGATGAAAATAGCGGCCGTGCTGCAACACCTGCTGTGGCGTAATCTGCCCGCCGTGTTCGGCGTATCCTTTGATTCACCGTTCTGGATAATCCTGATGCTGACCCTGACCGGCATCGCCGTCGGTCTGGTCATTCGCTATAGTCCCGGCCATGCTGGCCCGGACCCTGCCAGTGAGCCGCTCATCGGCGCGGCGGTTCCGCCGTCTCATCTGC
Organism: Kluyvera ascorbata; assembly: GCA_016939855.1. Taxonomy (GTDB): domain Bacteria; phylum Pseudomonadota; class Gammaproteobacteria; order Enterobacterales; family Enterobacteriaceae; genus Kluyvera; species Kluyvera ascorbata_C. Next base: position 1,520,267 of record CP070603.1, on the reverse strand, counting down.
CGGGCCTGACCATCGCCTTAATTATCGGGCTGGCGGGTGGCGTCAGCCTCGGTCCTGAACATCCCATTATGTCAGTGAACATTGCGCTAGCCGTGGCGCTCGGCGCCCGCTTTTTCCCGCGCGTGAGTTCGCTGGACTGGACCATTCTCGCCGCCGCCGGCACCATCGGCGCACTGTTTGGTACGCCGGTTGCCGCCGCGCTGATTTTCTCCCAGACGCTGACGAGCAATAATGATTCCCCGCTGTGGGATAGGCTGTTTGCTCCCCTGCTCGCCGCTGCCGCCGGGGCGTTAACCACCGGCATGTTCTTCCATCCGCAATTTTCTCTGCCAATTGAGCCCTATCAGGGCCTGCGTCTGGTCGACATTTTCAGCGGCGCTATCGTGGCCGTCTTTGCTATCGCCATCGGTATGGTGGCGGTCTGGTGCCTGCCCCACCTGCACTCGCTGGTGCATCGTTTGAAGCATCCGGTCATTATCCTCGGCGTGGGCGGTTTTGTGCTGGGGATTATCGGCACCGTTGGCGGCCCGATTACGCTATTTAAAGGGCTGGATGAGATGCAGAGGCTAACGGCCGGACAATCCTTCGGCGCGGGCGACTATATGCTATTTGCGCTCAGCAAGCTGGCGGCGCTGGTCGTTGCCGCGGCCTGCGGTTTCCGCGGTGGTCGCATCTTCCCGGCAGTATTTGTCGCCGTCGCACTCGGTCTGATGCTCCACGCGCACGTTGACGCCGTTCCGGCGGCGATTACCGTCTCCTGCGCCATTCTGGGGCTAGTTCTGGTGGTCACCCGCGATGCGTGGTTGAGCCTGTTTATGGCCGCCGTCGTCGTGCCTGATACCACGCTGCTCCCACTGCTGTGTATCGTCATGCTCCCCGCCTGGCTCCTGCTGGCGGGTAAACCGACGATGATGGTGCCGCGCAAACAAAAGGATTAATGCCCGCTGTTGCGCGCTTCCAGCGCCTGGGTGACGGCTTTTAGCAGCGGAGGAATGTCCATTTTTGGCAACATGACTTCGAGCAACATCAGCTTGTCACCCCATGCCGCGTGGGTCAGCGCATCGTTGAGCTGCGACGCATTGGTCACCTTCCAGCACTCGGCCTGGCAGTCCAGGTTGAGCGCTTGCGGGATCTGGGTCCAGTTCCACAGGCTGATATCGTTGTAGCGTTGTTCCGGGCCGTGGATCGCGCGCTCCACGGTGTAGCCTTCATTATTCAGCAGCAGAATCAATGGACGGAGCCCATCACGCAGCATTGAACTGAGCTCCTGAATGGTCAACTGCGCCGCACCGTCCCCCACTACCAGCACCACGCGTCTGTCCGGCTGCGAGGTCTGCGCGCCAAACGCGGCAGGCAGCGTATAGCCAATCGAGCCCCACAGCGGTTGAACAATCAGGCTCGCCCCCTGCGGCAGCGTCAGGTCAGCAAGGCCAAACGCCGCCGTCCCCTGGTCACCCAGTAAAATGTCGTGCGGCTGAAGGTATTTCTCCAGCGTCTGCCAGAAATGGCGCTGGGTCAGATGCCCGTTATCCGCTGACGCGGACGTCATCACCCGGGCCGGCTGGATTTGCCACTGAGCCGAGACGTCGCGACTCAGCGTGATAAGCGCGTTAACCGCCTCCTGCATACTTATCCCGCTAAACCAGCGCTTGCCGACTCGCGCCGCAGAAGGTTGGATCTCAATGGATTTCTCCACCGGTATATGGTGGGTAAAGCCTGCGGTGATGGTGTCGGTAAAACAGGTGCCGATGCAAAAGATAACGTCAGCATCTTCAATCGCCGCGCGCGTCTCCGGCAGGCTCGCCCCGCCGCTGTAAGTCCCCACAAACCCCGCGTGAGCCTCATTAAATAGTCCTTTCCCCATTAGCATCGTGGCGTGAGGGATCGGCACCGCATCTACCCATTTGTTTAACGTCGACTGAAGGCCAAAGCGTAGCGCCAGCACATCCGCCAGCAGCGACACGCGGCGACCGTCGCGCAGCAAAGCGCGGGCATGAGAGACAAACTCGGCCAGTTCAGTTGCGTCTGCCGGTGCATTGTGCGCGGTGAGAGCGTTTACAGGACGTGAGGTCGGCAGTGAAGCGATATCCGCCGGTAGCAGGAGATAACCAGGGCGGCTGTGGCGCACAATATCACGCAGCACCCGGTCAATTTCATCGCGAGCGTTAGCCGCATCCAGCACGCCCTGAGCCACCGAAACCGGGGCGCTCATCTGGCGAAAATGGTCAAAATTGCCATCCCCCAACGTGTGGTGTAAACACTCACGTCGCTGCTGTGCGCCAGTACTGGGCGCCCCGACGATATGCAGCACCGGGACGTGTTCGGCAAAGCTTCCCGCTACCCCGTTCAGCGCGCTAAGTTCCCCGACACCAAAGGTGGTGAGCAGTGCCCCGCAGCCCTGCATCCGCGCATAGCCATCGGCGGCATAGGCGGCGTTGAGTTCGTTGGCACAGCCGACCCAGCGTATCTGGCGGTGGGCAATAACATGGTCGAGAAACTGGAGGTTGTAGTCTCCGGGGACGCCAAACAGGTGGTCAACGCCGCAGTCGGCGAGGCGGTCTAGCAGGTAATCTGCCACGGTATAGGACGTTGTCATCATGCACCTCCTCCAGTCAGCTGTTCCTTTGAGTATTGAAGAAGTGTTAAGGCTGTCCAGAATTCATAAGAAAGTCCTCTGGAAAGCTAATTTTACAGATTTCAGGAGTGTACGAGCCGATGGACATTGGTTAGTGTAAGCGTATACACAACCGGATAATCTGGAGGACACAATGGTTTACCAGGCAAGTCCCACGCGTTATGAAACCATGACGTTTCAGCGCTGCGGCAATAGCGGCCTCAAGCTACCAGCCGTTTCATTGGGGCTATGGCACAACTTTGGTGACGAAACGCGGGTCGAAAATAGCCGCCAGCTGCTGCACCATGCATTCGACCTTGGCATCACCCATTTCGATTTAGCCAATAACTACGGGCCACCTCCAGGTTCAGCTGAAAGCAACTTTGGCCGTATTCTGCGAGAGGATTTTCTGCCCTATCGCGATGAGCTGATTATCTCCACTAAGGCCGGTTATACCATGTGGGACGGTCCATACGGCGATTGGGGTTCTCGTAAATATCTGATTTCCAGTCTTGATCAAAGCCTTAAGCGAATGGGGCTGGAGTATGTTGATATCTTCTACCACCACCGTCCAGACCCGGAAACGCCGCTGCTGGAAACCATGCGCGCGCTGGATCATATCGTTCGCCAGGGTAAAGCACTGTACATTGGGCTTTCCAATTATCCGGCTGAACTGGCAAGCCAGGCGATTGCAATTCTTAACGATCTCGGCACGCCGTGTCTTATTCACCAGCCGAAGTACTCAATGCTTGAGCGCGGTGCAGAAAACGGCCTGCTTCAGGTGCTGAAGCAAGAAGGTGTGGGCTGTATTGCCTTTTCACCCTTGGCTGGGGGTCAACTCACCGACCGCTACCTGCACGGCATTCCGGCCGATTCCCGCGCCGCCAGCGGCAGTATCTTCCTGAAGCCTGAGCAACTGACTGACGGCAAGCTCGAGGCCGTACGCCAGCTCAACACGATGGCCGAACAGCGCGGACAGAAGCTATCGCAGATGGCGCTGGCATGGGTACTGCGTCAACAGGCGGTCACGTCAGTTCTGATTGGCGCCAGTAAGACCGCACAGCTTGATGACGCCGTCGGCATGCTGGAAAACCGTCTTTTCAGCGCGCAGGAATGTGCCGACATTGATCGTATTTTGAGCGGTATAAAATAACAGCGAGTTTAGCAAAAAGTGCTCTCTCCTGGCGATTTAAGAGTTACACCAATAATCCGGGTATTTACCGAATTGTAATATTGCGTTAACAGGCCTTTCAGGCCACGATCGTAATAGGAGAGAAGTATGTTCAGGTCACTGATTCTGGCGGCAGTGTTGATAGCATCGGCCCCGATGTTCGCGAATGCTGGTGAAATCACCCTGCTGCCATCCGTAAAATTACAAATTGGCGATCGCGATAATTACGGTAACTACTGGGACGGCGGCCGCTGGCGCGACCGTGATTACTGGCATCGGAACTGGTATCACCGCGATAACGGCTGGCACCGAGGCTGGGATAAACGCAAAGCCTATGAGCGCGGCTATCGTGAAGGCTGGCGCGACCGTGACGATCATCGTGGTCGCGGGAGAGGCCACGGTCATGGACACGGGCATCATCATTGATTTTCCCGGAGTCACTGCGCTCGTCCGGGCTACTTTTGAACGGTAGCCCGGACGAGCGCAGCGACTCCGGGTTGACTACATCAGCGTTCCCAACAGCAGCCACCCATTCAGCGCCACCACAATCGCCACAATCACCCAGCCAATCCGTTTAATCCACAACGTGTTGACCAACTCGCCCATTAGCTGACGATTGCTGGTGAAAATCAGCAGCGGCACCAGCGCCAGCGCGATCCCAAAGCTTAACAGCACCTGGCTCATCACCAGAATACGCGTCGGGTCGAGCCCCATCAGAATGACGATAAATGACGGTAGCATCGTCACCGCGCGGCGGAACCACAGCGGGATGTGGAAGCGAATAAAGCCCTGCATCACCACCTGACCGGCCAGCGTCCCGACGACCGTAGAGGAGAGCCCCGCCGCGACCAGGCTCAGGCCAAAGATGGTTGCCGCCGCATGGCTCAACAACGGTTCGAGGGTGAGATACGCTTCGTCAAGGTCGGCAATGCCGGTGTGTCCGTGGAAATGGAACGCCGCTGCCGCCGTCGCCATCATCGCCAGGTTAACAAAACCGGCAATGGTCATGGCAATCGCCACGTCCCACCGCGTCGCGTGATAGCGCTCTTTTGCGCTCCCGCCATGCAGATGCTGAGTCAGTGATGAATGCAGATAAATAACGTGCGGCATGATGGTCGCCCCCAATACGCCCGCCGCGAGAAACACCGCTTCGGAGTTAGGTAACGACGGAATAATCATTCCTTTTGCGAGCGGTGCCAGCTGTGGCTGGGAGAAAATCAGCTCTACAATATAGGCCGCCGCGACAAACAGCAGCAGACCGCCGATCACTTTTTCCAGCGGTTTTTGCCCGCGGCGTTGCAGCATCAGAATCAGGAAGGTCGCAATCCCGGTAAGCACCGCGCCTTGCAGCAGCGAAATCCCGAGGATCAGTTTAAAACCAATAGCCGCGCCAATAAATTCAGCGAGGTCGGTCGCCATGGCGATAATTTCCGCCTGCACCCAGTAAAACCACACCACCGGACGCGGGTAGTGGTCGCGAATTTGCTCCGCCAGGTTTTTTCCCGTAGCAATACCGAGCTTAGCCGACAGCACCTGAATCAGCATCGCCATCAGGTTTGCCCAGACAACGACCCACAGCAGCTGGTAGCCGAAGCTCGCCCCCGCCTGAATATTGGTAGCGAAATTGCCGGGATCGATATACCCGATGGCGGCAATAAATGCGGGTCCCATCAGCGCAAGCCTCATACGGCGCGCTGCACGACCGGTGTTACTTTCAACGCGACTGTTGTTCATTCTCTGCCTCAAAAACATAGCCTTTGCTATGTTTCAGGCTAACAGAATGAGAATGATTATCAAGTTCATTTGTAAGAGATGATAATGATTACTCTGATAGCCGGAATCAATTGCCAGACTGGAGGTTGCGGGGGTTTGGTGTACGCTTATGTTGAGAGTAGTACAACAGAGGAACTTTTCATACATTTACTTAACATCACAAAAATGTATCTTTGATCACTAATTTTGAGTTTGCTCACAGGAACTAAATATAGTGGGACGGGGATCTCGTTTTATTTAATGATGTTACATAGAATGTGCAAGAAAATTTAACCCGTCTCATGTTTGGAGCAAATATGGACCGCGTCTTGCATTTTGTTCTCGCGCTCGTGGTGGTAGGGATCCTGGCCTTGCTGGTCAGCACCAACCGCAAAGAGATTCGCATTCGTTATGTTATTCAATTACTTGTCATTGAAGTTTTACTGGCATGGTTCTTCCTGAACTCTGACATTGGTCTGGGCTTCGTACGTGGCTTCGCCGAAATGTTCGAAAAACTGCTTGGTTTTGCGAACAACGGGACCGACTTCGTCTTTGGCAGCATGAACGATAAAGGCCTGGCATTCTTCTTCCTGAAGGTTCTGTGCCCTATCGTCTTCATCTCTGCGCTGATCGGTATTCTGCAGCATATCCGTATTCTGCCGATTGTTATTCGTGCGATTGGTACCGTGCTGTCTAAAATCAACGGCATGGGTAAGCTCGAGTCTTTCAACGCCGTCAGCTCCCTGATTCTGGGCCAGTCTGAAAACTTCATCGCCTATAAAGATATCCTCGGTAAAATGTCCCGTAACCGCATGTACACCATGTCGGCCACGGCGATGTCTACCGTTTCGATGTCTATCGTTGGCGCCTACATGACCATGCTGGAGCCGAAGTTCGTTGTGGCGGCGCTGGTACTGAACATGTTCAGCACCTTTATCGTTCTGTCGCTGATCAACCCATACCGCGTTGATGCCAGCGAAGAGAACATCCAGATGTCTAACCTGCACGAAGGCCAGAGCTTCTTCGAAATGCTGGGTGAATACATTCTGGCAGGCTTCAAAGTTGCGATTATCGTTGCTGCGATGCTGATCGGCTTTATCGCCCTGATCGCCGCGCTGAACGCCCTGTTCGCTACTGTGACCGGTTGGTTTGGCTACAGCATCTCCTTCCAGGGCATTCTGGGTTACATCTTCTATCCAGTTGCATGGATTATGGGTGTACCGGCAAGCGAATCCCTGCAGGTCGGTAGTATCATGGCGACCAAACTGGTTTCTAACGAATTCGTTGCGATGATGGATCTGCAAAAGGTTGCCGCTGAGCTCTCTCCGCGCGCCGTCGGTATCATCTCCGTATTCCTGGTTTCCTTCGCCAACTTCTCTTCCATCGGTATTATCGCAGGTGCCATTAAAGGCCTGAACGAAGAGCAGGGTAACGTGGTTTCCCGCTTCGGTCTGAAGCTGGTTTACGGTTCTACGCTGGTGAGCGTACTGTCTGCTTCTATCGCAGCACTGGTTCTGTAATT
>CP070603.1:1512022-1512118 GCA_016939855.1 Kluyvera ascorbata | reverse complement strand
ACCTGAGTGATGCTGCGTTTGCACTGAATACGCATCATCATGCCGTAGTGACGGCTAAGAAAGTCCAGATTTTTGATATGCAGGCAGCACACGCTG
>CP070603.1:1509824-1510830 GCA_016939855.1 Kluyvera ascorbata | reverse complement strand
AAAAAAACCCCCGCCATAGGCGAGGGTTTCGAATTTTGGTGGAGCTAAGCGGGATCGAACCGCTGACCTCTTGCATGCCATGCAAGCGCTCTCCCAGCTGAGCTATAGCCCCACAGTGTCTTTACGTTCCAAACCTGATGGGAGCAGGATTTGGTGGAGCTAAGCGGGATCGAACCGCTGACCTCTTGCATGCCATGCAAGCGCTCTCCCAGCTGAGCTATAGCCCCAACGTAAAGCTGTCGTGTTGACGGGCGGCATAATATGAATTCCCTTACACAGTGTCAACGGCAAAATACGCGAAAAAGTTCTAATCGCTGAAAAAGCAGACAAACGCGCCATATTGCTCGCCTCCTCGCAGGTTGGAGTTAAACCTGTCACATTTTCTAATAAAACGATGCTATAACATGGACATGTAATTCCCACACTGCGACTCAGGAAATTGTATGCTCAAGGAACGAATGACGCCGGAGGAGATTGCTCATCTGACAGGGTACAGCCGACAAACCATCAACAAGTGGGTGCGTAAGGAAGGCTGGAAAACGTCGCCCCGTCCCGGCGTCCAGGGAGGCAAGGCCCGACTGGTACATGTGAACGACGAAGTGATGGAATTCATCCATAGCGCTCAACGTGCTTCTGAATCTTCGGCTCCCTATGCGGTGAACGGCAGCGACAACCCTTTCCATACGCTGCTGCTGACGCTGGTTGATGAAATGACCGAGACCGAGCAGAAACAGCTCACGTCACTGCTGCTACGGGAAGGGATTAGCGGTTTATTGCAACGTCTAGGAATTCGCGGTTAAGCAATGTCTATGAAAAAACTTCCCGCAAAGATGTCCACAGAAGAACTGGCTGAAATGCTGGGTATGACCCGACAGACAGTCAATCGCTGGATTCGTGAAAAGAGTTGGCAGACTGAACCGATGCCCGGCATTAAAGGTGGTCGTGCGCGGCTGATCTTTATTACCGATGAGGTGATGGATTTTCTGGTGAATACACCGGCTTTCCG
>CP070603.1:1506950-1509687 GCA_016939855.1 Kluyvera ascorbata | reverse complement strand
TGGCGCGTGAAGGCATTTGCGGCTTTCTGGCACGACTCGGGCTGGGCGATCAGAACGATAAGGTATAAAAAAAGCGGGTTTCCCCGCTTTTTTCACATCTGAACGCCAATTACTGCTGGCTTTCACGCTCGGCGATGAACGCCAACGCCTTGTTGATGCGCTCGATGCTACGGGATTTACCAATCGCGTGAACGGTGACGTCCAGGCCTGGCGACTGCCCTGCTCCGGTAACGGCAACACGCAGTGGCATCCCCACTTTGCCCATACCTACTTCCAGCTCATCAGCCGTTGCCTGAATCGCATGATGCACGTTTTCAGCCGTCCAGTCGGTAATAGCGGAAATTTTATCACGTACGACTTCCAGCGGCTGACGTGCAACCGGGCGCAGGTGTTTCTTCGCAGCGTCCGCGTCAAACTCAGCAAAGTCTTCGTAGAAGTAACGGCAGCTCTGCGCCATCTCTTTCAGGGTTTTGCAGCGCTCACCCAGCAGTTTCACCAGCTCGCTCAGCTGCGGGCCCACGCGGGTATCAATATTTTCCTGCTCAATATGCCACTGCAGGTGCGTCGCAACATATTCCGGCGCCATCGTATTGATGTAATGGTGGTTCAGCCACTGCAGTTTGTCCGTGTTGAACGCACTGGCGGATTTGCTGACCGCGTCCAGAGAGAAGAACTCGATCATCTCTTCACGGGTGAAGATCTCCTGATCGCCGTGGGACCAGCCCAGACGCACCAGGTAGTTCAGCAGCGCTTCCGGCAGGTAGCCGTCATCACGATACTGCATAACGCTGACCGCGCCATGGCGTTTAGACAGTTTTTTACCGTCGTCGCCGTTGATCATCGATACGTGTGCGTAAACCGGTACCGGCGCGTTCAGCGCTTTCAGGATGTTGATCTGACGCGGGGTGTTGTTGATATGGTCTTCACCACGGACTACGTGGGTAATTTCCATATCCCAGTCGTCAACCACAACGCAGAAGTTGTAGGTTGGGGAACCGTCAGTACGACGGATGATCAGATCGTCCAGCTCCTGGTTGCTGAATTCGATCGGCCCACGGATCTGGTCATCAAAGATAACGGAACCTTCCTGTGGGTTAGCAAAACGCACCACGCAGGGTTCATTGTCAGCATGATGTTCATGACCGTGGCGGCAGCGGCCGTCATAACGCGGCTTCTCGCCGTTGGCCATCTGCTCTTCGCGCAGCGCTTCCAGACGTTCTTTGGAGCAGTAGCATTTATACGCCGTGCCTGCTTCCAGCATTTCATCAATTACCGCGTTGTAGCGGTCGAAACGTTTGGTCTGATAATACGGGCCTTCATCCCACTCCAGATTCAGCCAGTTCATACCATCCATGATGGCTTCAATGGCTTCCGGCGTTGAGCGCTCGAGATCGGTGTCTTCAATACGCAGCACAAACTCACCTTTATGGTGACGTGCGAAAAGCCAGGAATAAAGAGCAGTACGAGCACCGCCGACGTGCAGATAGCCAGTCGGGCTAGGCGCGAAGCGAGTTTTGATTTTCATGAAATGGCCTTACGTTTATAAACATGCCGACAACCGGCAAATCCTGGAAATAGAAGTGGGCAATATTCTATCACTCCCACTCGGTTGTTCCCACCGCAAGCGTGTGGTTTGCATTTTTTGCATACAATTCATACACCATAGCGTGTTTTGCGATCACATCGTCTAATTTTACGACGAACAGATAAATTATTTATAAAAGGCGTTGACTCATTTTCAACTCTCCCTATAATGCGACTCCACACAGCGGGGGTGATTAGCTCAGCTGGGAGAGCACCTCCCTTACAAGGAGGGGGTCGGCGGTTCGATCCCGTCATCACCCACCAACTACTTTATGTAGTCTCCGCCGTGTAGAACAGAAAATTGAGAAGTGGGTGATTAGCTCAGCTGGGAGAGCACCTCCCTTACAAGGAGGGGGTCGGCGGTTCGATCCCGTCATCACCCACCACTTTCTCGCCAGCTGGATTTTCTGTCAAAATGTGAAGTACCGAAGTGGGTGATTAGCTCAGCTGGGAGAGCACCTCCCTTACAAGGAGGGGGTCGGCGGTTCGATCCCGTCATCACCCACCACTTCGGGTCGTTAGCTCAGTTGGTAGAGCAGTTGACTTTTAATCAATTGGTCGCAGGTTCGAATCCTGCACGACCCACCARTGTAAAAARGCGCCCTAAAGGCGCYTTTTTGCTATCTGCGATATAGACGATTCGAACCTGCCGCAGGTTCGGTGTCGAACGCAGTGAGACAACGGAGCCGCCTGCGGCGACGGCCCGAAGGGCGAGCGTAGCGAGTCATCCTGCACGACCCACCAATGTAAAAAAGCGCCCTAAAGGCGCTTTTTTGCTATCTGTGTTTTACGTAGCCCGGCCAAGCGCAGCGCCGCCGGGAAAAGCTCAAGTCTCCCCCCATTCTGCCGATACTCCTTATATTTCTCCGAATAAGGCGTTCACCATGACCACCATCAGCGCTCCCTCTATCGCTTCGCTCAAAACCACGACCAGCAGCGCCGCGTCAAGCGGTAACGATGCGGCATCACAAATGGCGCGCATCACCCAGCAGATTGTTAAACTGACCCAGCAGCTCAAAGAGATTGCGGACGGCAGCGGCAGCACGGAAGAAAAGCAAAAGCAGGCTGAGATGATTCAGGAGCAAATTGCCATGCTGGAAGCGCAGCTGGCACAGTTACAGAACCAGCAGGCAGAAAAAGCTCAAGAAAAACT
>CP070603.1:1500650-1506718 GCA_016939855.1 Kluyvera ascorbata | reverse complement strand
CTCCCTTCCGGCAACGGTAACGCCAGCGCCGGAATGATGCTGATCCCAATGCCCGCCGTCACCATGGGGAAAAGCGTCGCCGGATGACCAATCTCCTGCACGATATTCGCCTCAATCTGATGCAGCTGTAGTGCCGCATCTATCAGCATTCGGCTACCGGAAGCATAATCCTGTAATACTAACTCTGCCCCCTGTAGCGCCTGCCAATCTACCTCCGGCAAATCAGCAAACGGGTGATCGTTACGGCACAACAGGAAGAACGGCTCAGAAAGTACCGTTTCACACTGCAAATCCCCCACCTGGCCGGGATCGATAACGATACCGAAATCAACATCCCCTTGACGAATACTCTCCAGCACCCACTGCTGCGGCCGGTCGTGCAGCACAAAACGAATATCTGGGTACAGACGGTTGCTTTGGGCAATGCACTGCGGGATCAGATGCGCTGAAATCGTCTGGCTAGCCGCCACCCTAACCGTCCCGCTTAACTGCTGCCCGGTGCGCCCCGCTTCTCGCAGTGTGCCCTGTAACTCATCCAGCAGCCGCTCCAGGCGAGCGGCGAGCTGCTGCCCCGCTTCCGTCAGCACCACTTCGCGCGTGGTGCGGTCGAGCAGGCGCACGCCCGTCTGACTCTCCAGTTCCTTCACGCTATGGCTGACCGCCGACTGACTGAGGCCAATTATCTCCCCTGCCCGGCTAAAACTCTTCGCCTGCGCTACCGTGACAAACACCTTCAACTGCCGCAATGAGTAATTCATCTGTTTTATTCATGAATGGATGCAATAAATCAATTTTATTTCTCAACAATAAAAAAGCAAAATGTATGCATCGATCTTCAGGAGTCTTTATGAAACTTTTCCGCATTTTAGATCCGTTTACGCTGACGCTTATTGCGGTTGTCCTGCTTGCCACCTTCTTCCCGGCACGCGGCGACTTCGTTCCCTTTTTTGAAAATCTGACTACCGCCGCCATCGCGCTGCTGTTCTTTATGCACGGCGCTAAGCTGTCGCGTGAGTCGATTATTGCTGGCGGTAGCCACTGGCGACTGCACCTGTGGGTAATGTGCAGCACCTTCGTGGTCTTCCCGGTGCTGGGCGTACTGTTTGCCTGGTGGGCGCCGTTCAACGTTGACCCGCAGCTTTATGCTGGCTTCCTGTATCTGTGTATTCTGCCCGCTACCGTACAGTCCGCTATCGCCTTTACTTCACTCGCTGGCGGTAACGTCGCGGCCGCAGTGTGTTCTGCATCGGCGTCCAGCCTGCTGGGGATCTTCCTGTCGCCGCTGCTGGTTGGCCTGGTGATGAACGTACACGGCGCAGGCGGTAGCCTTGAGCAGGTGGGCAAAATCATGCTGCAACTGCTACTGCCGTTTGTGCTGGGCCACCTTTCCCGTCCGTGGACGGCGGCGTTTGTGACCAAACACAAAAAGTGGATATCCAAAACCGACCAGACTTCTATTTTGCTGGTGGTCTACTCCGCCTTCAGCGAAGCGGTGGTCAACGGTATCTGGCATAAAGTTGGCGTGGGATCGCTGCTGTTTATCGTGGTAGTGAGCATCGTACTGCTGGCGCTGGTAATTCTGATAAACACCGTGGTCGCCCGTCGTCTGGGCTTCAACAAGGCGGATGAGATTACGATTGTGTTCTGTGGGTCGAAAAAGAGTCTGGCCAACGGTATTCCGATGGCCAATATCCTCTTCCCGACGTCAGTATTGGGGATGATGGTGCTGCCGTTGATGATCTTCCACCAGATCCAACTGATGACCTGTGCGGTGCTGGCCCGCCGCTACAAAGCGCAGGCCGAAAAAGCGCAGGCCAAAGAACAGGCCCGCGTAGGAAGTTAACGTTTCAGGGGCTGAACCAGCTGGCTCAGCCCTTCAGTTTTAATGAGCAGCGTGAGCTGCATCAGCTCGCCAAGATGCCCGGCCGGAAACTGATCCTTACGGGCAAACCACAGCAGATACTCTTCCGGTACATCAATCAGCCGCCGACCTTTGTACTTGCCGAACGGCATCTCGGTGTTGGCGATTTCAATCAGCTGTGCTTTATCCACCTCAGACTCCTAACAGACGCAACATTTCGGCTTCGTCGATAACCTCAATGCCAAGCTCCTGTGCTTTCGCAAGCTTCGAGCCCGCGGCTTCACCCGCAATCACCAGGTCGGTCTTCTTCGACACGCTACCAGCCACTTTCGCGCCTAGTTCAACCAGACGTGCTTTGGCATCGTCACGGGACATCTGGCTCAGGCTGCCGGTCAGCACCACGGTTTTACCGGCAAACGGGCTGTCTATCTCTTCGGCATTAATCACCACCGGCGCAGGCCAGTTCACGCCCTCTTTCAGCAGTTGCTGGATGACGTTACGGTTGCTCTCTTCGGCAAAGAAGTTGAATACGTGATTCGCCACCACCACACCAACGTCCGGCACCTTTTGTAGCTCTTCAATGGAAGCGGCTTCCAGCGCTTCAAGCGTACCAAAGTAGGCCGCCAGGCCGGCTGCCGTTGCTTCACCCACTTCACGAATACCTAACGCGTAGAGGAAGCGAGCGAAGGTGGTCTGTTTGGCTTTTTCCAGCGCACTCACCACGTTCTGTGCCGATTTCGGCCCCATACGGTCAAGACCGGTCAGTTTGCCTGCGGTCAAGGTGAAAAGATCGGCCGGAGTATGGACGTACTCTTTCTCCACCAACTGGTCGATGATTTTGTCGCCCATGCCGTCCACGTCGAGCGCGCGGCGGGAAACGAAGTGCTTGAGCGCCTCTTTGCGCTGTGCGCCGCAGATAAGGCCACCGGTGCAGCGGGCTACGGCTTCCCCTTCCACGCGCTCTACATCGGAATTACACACCGGGCAATGGGCCGGGAAGACGATTTCCTGAGTGTCATCCGGGCGCTCGGAAAGCACCACGTTGACCACCTGCGGAATAACATCACCCGCGCGGCGAATCACCACTTTATCGCCGATGCGCAGGCCAAGACGTTCGATTTCATCGGCGTTATGCAGCGTCGCGTTACTCACCAGCACACCGGCAACCTGAACCGGCTCAAGACGCGCCACTGGCGTAATCGCCCCGGTACGCCCTACCTGAAACTCCACGTCGCGCACAAAGGTCATCTGTTCCTGCGCCGGGAACTTAAACGCCACCGCCCAGCGCGGCGCACGGGCTACGAAGCCGAGCTGTTCCTGCAACGCCAGCGAGTTCACCTTGATGACCACACCATCGATATCAAAGCCGAGCGTCGGACGATCTGCTTCTACCTTGTGATAGTAAGCAAGCACTTCCTCCGGGGAGTCGCACAGCGTGACCCGGTCGCTCACCGGCAACCCCCAGGCTTTAAACTGGAGCAAGCGCCCCAGATGAGTATCCGGTAGTTCGCCGCCTTCCAGAACACCCACGCCGTAGCAGAAGAAAGTGAGCGGTCGCTTCGCGGTAATCCGCGGATCTAACTGTCGCAGCGAGCCTGCGGCGGCGTTACGCGGGTTGGCAAACACTTTGTTGCCGGTGCGCCGGGCTTCGTCGTTGATTTTTTCAAACCCAGCCTGCGGCATAAACACTTCGCCGCGCACCTCCAGTCGAGCCGGAATGTTATCTCCACGCAGCTTCAGCGGAATGGCACGAATAGTACGGACGTTCGAAGTGATGTCTTCGCCGGTGGTGCCGTCACCGCGCGTCGCGGCGCTGACGAACACACCGTTTTCATACAGGATACTGACTGCCAGGCCGTCCAGTTTAAGCTCGCAGCACCAGGTCAGTTTATCCGCGCTCTTGAGGCGATCCTGGACGCGCTTGTTAAAAGCAAGGAAGCTCTCTTCGTCAAAAACGTTATCCAGCGACAGCATCGGCACTTCATGGCGAATCTGGCTGAATGCCGCCAACGGCTCGGCACCGACGCGCTGAGTCGGCGAATCGGGGGTAATCAGCTCTGGGTGCTGCGCTTCAAGCTCGCGCAGTTCACGCATCAGGCGGTCATACTCCGCATCCGGCAGTTCGGGGGTATCTAAAACATGATACAGGTATTCATGATGGCGAAGCGTCGCTCGCAGTTCATTCAGTTGTTGTTCTATAGATTGCATATCACACCATCAATGATAAAAAACCCCCGACAGGCGGGGGTTCAGGAAGGATTGGCAACGCGCGTACTTATCAGGCGTTAGCGTCTTTGACTTCGCGGATACGGTCCTGATACTCACGCAGCTTTTGCGGCGTCATCATACGGCGCTGATCGTCCAGCACCACACCACCTACTTCGTCAGCAATATACTGTGCTGATTGCAGCATCAGCTTGAAGTTCTGCAGTTCATCGCCGTAGGACGGCACCTGCATAAAGATGGTGACGCCAGGCGTAAGCATATCGGCCATGGTATCCGGATCAAAGGTACCAGGCTTAAGCATGTTTGCCAGGCTAAACAATGCCGGGCCGCTGCCGTCCGGGCTGAGATGGCGATGGAAAATATTCATATCGCCAAATTTAAAACCGGCCTGCTGGATGCTGTTCAACAGCAGTTCACCGTTAATTTGCGTACCCTGATGCGCAGAGACGTTCATCACGATAACCGTTTCTTTACGCTCTGGTTTCTCAGGCGGAGCAGGTTCAGGCGCAGGCTGGGCAGCAACCGGTTCTGGCTGCGGCGGCTGTACGGGTTCTGCAACCGGCTGGGGTGCCTGAGGCGCGACGGGCTGCTGAGCAACGTGCTGCGGCGCTTGGCCTACAGGCTGAGGCTCTACCACCGGCGGGCGCTGAGGCTGCTGTACAGGCTGCGGCGGTGGTACCGGCGCGGGCTGTGCAGGCTGATGCGGCTGTTGGGCATGCGGCTGCGGTACCGGCTCTGGCGCACGAGCAGGCTGAGGCGCCTGACGCTCGTAAGGCGGCTGGTACTGGTGTTGAGGCGCGTGACGAGGGGCTTCATGCTCCCCAGCAACCCCAGGGGCGTGATTGACCTTGTGGACACGAACTTCACCCACGCCTTCAACATTGTCATCGAAGTCTTCTTCCGATTCATCATCGGCATCACGAGACTTCATTCGCTTCATTGGACGATCGCGGAACATCGATGAACGCTCTTTACGGCTCGTCCAGAAACCATGAACCAGTAAAGCAAGTATGGCGATCGCGCCAACAATGATTAATATCAGACGCAAATCCTGCATCATTATATTCTCTGTTGTTCTAACACCTTGCCACCACGGCAAACATTTACTCACTAAGAGTATTTGCCCATCACGTCAAGTGCAAGTGTGCACATGACATTCACCGCAGAAAGATGAGTAAAATCGTATTTTTTGCTGGTTTTTCGAACATTTCCTAACTGGTCATTGTCCAACAACCCGATAATATATAGACGTCTTTTCAATGTAGTCAGTTAAAGGAGCTTCACCTGACCATGGTTTCATCGTCCACCCCTGCCGCACGCAGCGGCGTTTACTACTTCTCCCAGGGCTGGAAACTGATCGGTATGCCGGGCATACGCCGATTCGTCATCTTACCGCTGTTGGTCAATATCGTTCTGATGGGCGGTGCCTTCTGGTGGCTATTCAGCAAGCTGGAAAGCTGGATCCCATCCTTAATGAGCCGTATCCCCGACTGGCTGCAGTGGCTGAGCTACCTGCTATGGCCGGTGGTGGTTATCTCCATTCTGCTGGTATTCGGCTATTTCTTTTCCACCATTGCCAACTGGATTGCCGCGCCGTTTAACGGCCTGCTGGCAGAACAACTTGAGGCGCGCTTAACCGGCGCGACGCCGCCGGATACCGGGGTGATTGGCATCATGAAGGATCTGCCGCGCATCATGAAACGCGAATGGCAGAAGCTCGCGTGGTATCTCCCGCGCGCCATTGTGCTGCTCCTGCTGTACTTTATTCCGGGTATCGGTCAGACGGTAGCACCTGTGCTGTGGTTCCTGTTCAGTGCATGGATGCTAGCCATTCAGTACTGCGACTATCCGTTCGACAACCATAAAGTGCCGTTTAAGACCATGCGCCAGGCCTTGCGCACCCGCAAGGTCACCAATATGCAGTTTGGGTCACTGGTAAGCCTGTTTACCCTCATCCCGGTACTGAACCTGGTGATTATTC
>CP070603.1:1496352-1500494 GCA_016939855.1 Kluyvera ascorbata | reverse complement strand
GCCTTATTCCATCCCGCTTGCCATTATTTCCCTTCAGTATATAGATATGCGAAATCCTTACTTCCGCAGAATCTTTAAGCAGGTATGCTGGTCGAGTACCCCAAATTTCATACAGTTAAGGATAGGCCATGAGTAAGATTTTTGAAGATAACTCCCTGACTATCGGTCATACACCACTGGTACGACTGAACCGCATCGGTAACGGACGCATTCTGGCGAAGGTTGAGTCACGTAACCCAAGCTTTAGCGTCAAATGCCGTATCGGTGCCAATATGATTTGGGATGCCGAAAAACGCGGTGTGCTGAAGCCTGGCATCGAACTGGTTGAGCCAACCAGCGGTAACACCGGTATTGCTCTGGCCTATGTTGCAGCTGCCCGTGGTTATAAACTGACGCTGACCATGCCGGAAACCATGAGCGTTGAACGCCGTAAGCTGCTGAAAGCGCTGGGCGCGAACCTGGTGCTGACCGAAGGCGCGAAAGGCATGAAAGGTGCCATTCAGAAAGCTGAAGAGATCGTGGCCAGCAACCCGGAAAAATTCCTGCTGCTGCAACAGTTCAGCAACCCGGCTAACCCGGAAATTCACGAAAAAACCACCGGTCCGGAAATCTGGGAAGATACCGACGGTCAGGTTGACGTATTCATTTCAGGTGTAGGTACCGGCGGTACGCTTACCGGCGTAACGCGATACATTAAAAATACCAAAGGTAAAACGGACCTGATTGCCGTTGCCGTTGAACCAACCGATTCCCCGGTTATCGCCCAGGCGCTGGCGGGCGAAGAGCTGAAACCAGGCCCACACAAAATTCAGGGCATCGGTGCAGGCTTTATCCCAGGCAACCTCGATCTGAAGCTTATCGATAAAGTTGTCGCGATTACCAACGAAGAAGCTATCTCCACGGCGCGTCGCCTGATGGAAGAAGAAGGCATTCTGGCGGGTATCTCCTCCGGTGCAGCGGTTGCCGCAGCATTGAAACTCCAGGAAGATGAAACCTTTACCAATAAGAATATTGTGGTTATCCTACCGTCTTCGGGTGAGCGTTATTTAAGCACGGCGCTGTTCGCAGATCTCTTCACCGAGAAAGAACTGCAACAGTAATGCCAGTCGGTTAAAATCGTGTAAAAAAGCACCCAAACGGGTGCTTTTTTGTGGCATACATCAAACTTTTACCCCCCCTGGCATTGATTCACCTCCGTAGGTCTGGTATTTAACCTCTCATATTTATTTTGAGCCGCGAAATTATTCTTAACAGGTTTTCCGCTAGCTGAATCGATTTTATGATTTGGTTCAAATCCTGCTTTCACGGCATAATGTTTAATGATAAGCGAAACGTCAAAGGCCAGAAGCGTCTGCGTCGGATGGTTTGTCGCCGATGGTAGTGCTGATTTTGTGGGCGTCGCTTGATTTGTAATACAGGCTAAAGTCTATCCACCAGGCTAGACTTTAGTTCCACAACACTAAACCTATAAGTTGGGGAAATATAATGTTCCAGCAAGAAGTTACCATTACCGCTCCGAACGGTCTGCATACCCGCCCTGCTGCTCAGTTTGTTAAAGAAGCGAAAGGCTTCACTTCCGAGATCACTGTGACCTCCAACGGCAAAAGCGCTAGCGCAAAAAGCCTGTTCAAACTGCAAACTCTGGGTCTGACCCAGGGCACCGTTGTTACCCTGTCCGCAGAAGGTGAAGACGAGCAGAAAGCAGTTGAACATCTGGTTAAACTGATGGCTGAACTCGAGTAAGTTCAACGAGTTCTTTTAAATATCAGTCACAAGTAAGGTAGGGTTATGATTTCAGGCATTTTAGCATCCCCGGGTATCGCTTTTGGCAACGCACTGCTGCTGAAAGAAGATGAGATTGTCATCGACCGGAAGAAAATTTCTGCCGATAAAGTAGAGCAGGAAGTTGAACGTTTTCTGAGCGGTCGTTCTAAAGCGTCAGCTCAGCTGGAAGCTATCAAGACCAAGGCTGGCGAAACTTTCGGTGAAGAAAAAGAAGCCATCTTCGAAGGGCACATCATGCTGCTCGAAGATGAGGAGCTGGAGCAGGAAATCATAGCCCTGATTAAAGATAAGAACATGACGGCTGATGCAGCTGCGCATGAAGTTATCGAAGGTCAGGCAACTGCCCTGGAAGAACTGGATGATGAATACCTGAAGGAACGTGCGGCTGACGTACGTGACATCGGTAAGCGCCTGCTGCGCAACATCCTGGGTCTGGCCATTATTGACCTGAGCGCTATTCAGGATGAAGTTATCCTGGTTGCCGCAGACCTGACGCCGTCTGAAACCGCACAGCTAAACCTGAAGAAGGTGCTGGGCTTTATCACTGACGTCGGTGGCCGTACTTCCCACACCTCTATCATGGCGCGTTCCCTGGAACTGCCTGCCATCGTGGGTACCGGTAGCGTCACCACTCAGGTGAAAAATGGCGACTATCTGATTCTGGATGCCGTAAACAACAAGGTTTACGTCAACCCAACTAACGAAGAAATTGAGCAGCTGCGTGCCATCCAGGAGCAGGTTGCCAATGAGAAAGCCGAACTGGCTAAACTGAAAGACCTGCCGGCAATCACCCTTGATGGCCACCAGGTTGAAGTTTGTGCCAACATCGGTACCGTGCGTGATATCGACGGTGCTGAGCGCAACGGCGCTGAAGGTGTTGGTCTGTACCGCACCGAATTCCTGTTCATGGACCGCGACGCGCTGCCAACTGAAGAAGAGCAGTTTGCCGCGTATAAAGCCGTTGCTGAAGCGTGTGGCTCTCAGGCGGTTATCGTCCGTACCATGGACATCGGTGGCGACAAAGAGCTGCCGTACATGAACTTCCCGAAAGAAGAGAACCCGTTCCTGGGCTGGCGTGCCGTGCGTATCGCGATGGATCGTAAAGAGATCCTGCGTGACCAGGTTCGCGCTATCCTGCGTGCCTCTGCTTTCGGTAAACTGCGCATCATGTTCCCGATGATCATCTCTGTTGAAGAAGTGCGTGCACTGAAAAAAGAGATCGAAATCTACAAACAGGAACTGCGCGACGAAGGTAAAGCATTTGACGAATCAATCGAAGTTGGCGTGATGGTGGAAACACCTGCCGCAGCAACTATCGCTCGTCATTTAGCCAAAGAAGTTGATTTCTTTAGTATCGGTACCAATGATTTAACGCAGTATACTCTGGCAGTTGACCGTGGTAATGATATGATTTCACATCTTTACCAGCCAATGTCACCGTCTGTCCTCACTTTGATCAAGCAAGTTATTGATGCTTCTCATGCTGAAGGCAAATGGACTGGCATGTGTGGTGAGCTTGCAGGCGACGAACGTGCTACACTTCTGTTGCTGGGTATGGGTCTGGACGAATTCTCTATGAGCGCCATTTCTATCCCACGCATTAAGAAGATTATCCGTAACACGAACTTCGAAGATGCAAAGGTTTTAGCAGAGCAAGCACTTGCTCAACCAACTACAGACGAACTGCTGGCGTTGGTGAACAAGTTCATTGAAGAAAAAACAATCTGCTAATCCACGAGATGCGGCCCAAATTACTGCTTAGGAGAAGATCATGGGTTTGTTCGATAAACTGAAATCTCTGGTTTCTGATGATAAAAAAGACACCGGAACCATTGAGATCATTGCACCGCTCTCTGGCGAAATCGTCAACATCGAAGACGTGCCGGACGTAGTGTTTGCTGAGAAAATCGTTGGTGATGGCATTGCTATCAAACCGACCGGTAACAAAATGGTTGCACCGGTTGACGGCACCATCGGTAAAATCTTTGAAACCAACCACGCTTTCTCTATCGAATCCGATAGCGGCATCGAGCTGTTCGTTCACTTCGGTATCGACACCGTTGAACTGAAAGGCGAAGGTTTCACTCGTATCGCGGAAGAAGGCCAGCGCGTTAAAGTTGGCGATACCGTGATTGAGTTCGATCTGGCCCTGCTGGAAGAAAAAGCCAAGTCTACCCTGACTCCGGTGGTTATCTCCAACATGGACGAGATCAAAGAACTGACCAAACTGTCCGGTAGCGTAACCGTGGGCGAAACCCCGGTAATCCGCATTAAAAAATAATGCTTAACCGCATATAAAAATGGCGCCGATTGGCGCCATTTTTTTTACCTGTAGGCCGGATAAGGCGCTTGCGCCA
>CP070603.1:1494358-1496334 GCA_016939855.1 Kluyvera ascorbata | reverse complement strand
TGACGTCACCGGGCGAAAGCACGGCTCGCGCATCAGAATCTTCATCCCTTCCGGCCCGCTTTCCAGCATCCGACGCTCAGAATCGGACACCAGCAATTCGCACTGATAGCCACCGGTTACGCCAAACATCGCCCGCGCGACGCAGGCATCCTCAAGGGCATCCTGCCCGCTGGTATCAAAATGCCCTACCAGACGGCCATTATGCCGAATAACCAGACGATAACACTTCATCGCACCTCCCCTGCCGGTGGCAGTATTAACTCATCACAACCGCATTTCTGCGTCCAACTCATCACCGCCAGCACTCGCTCTGCCGCCGCATGCGCCGCCGCGGCAAGCGGTTGTTGCTGTACGATGCCGCTAATCAGCTCAGCGCAGAACAGATCGCCCGTACCTTTTAAGTCCGTTTCCAGACGTGGATGTTCAATCACCTCCACCGATTCAGGCGTCACGACGGCGACGGTAATATTGTTTTCCGTCCTGGCGCGCTGGTGATCACCACCCACTTCAGCGTAGCGCTGAGTAAAGATTTTGCTGCCAGAATTGCTTCATCGAGCGTACGGCAAGGCTTGCCGCTGAGCATTTCCAGCTCGAACACGTTCGGCGTCAGCCCCTGCGCCAACGGCAGCAGATGGGTACGGTAGGCCTCCGGAATTTCAGCCTTCACGTAGATACCGCTGTCGACGTCGCCAATCACCGGGTCAACCAGAATACAGATATCCGGGTGCGACACCTGCACCGTTTTCAGCCACTCGGCCAGCAGCGCAATCTGCTCCGCGCTCCCCATATAGCCCGTCGTGACCGCTTTCAGCTCGCGCAGCGCATCGCGTTCATTCAGCGCCTTCAGATAGCCGCCGAACCACTCACCGGGAATAACGCCGCCGTAGAATGTCTCATAATGCGGCGTATTGCTGAACAGCACCGTCGGCACGGCAGTCACCCGCAGGCCGTGGGATTTTATTGCTGGCACCGCAATGCTGTTACCTACGCTGCCGTAGACCACCAGCGACTGGACGGCCACGATATCCGTCTGTAAAGCCCGGTGCGTATCGTTGAAGAGCACCGACTGTATTTCACTATCCTGCCCCATCACCTTCTCCTCTGACTCTGGACAGCGGGCTAACGCCCCACTATTATCGTCATATGCTAAAATTCATTTTGTCATAGGTCAATAATGATCGACGGAAAAAGCGCCAACGAAATCTTTGACAGTATTCGTCAGCATATCACCCGCGGGACATTAGCGAAGGGAGAAACGCTGCCGCCGGTGCGTGAACTGGCGACCCAGCTTGGCGTTAACCGCAATACGGTGGCGTCCGCCTACAAGCGGCTGGTCACATCCGGGCTGGCATTGAGTCTTGGTCGTAACGGCACCGTGGTTAAAGAGACCGCCGCCCCGCTGGCGCTGGAAGGCGGTAATCCGCATACGCCGCTCACCGATCTCTCCAGCGGTAATCCCGCCACGGCACGGCTACCAAACCTGGCACAGTACCTCTCGCGCATCAGCAGCACGCCGCGTCTGTACGGTGATACGCCGGTGTCGCCAACGCTTGCTGACTGGGCCGCGCGGTGGATGCAGGATGCCATGCCCACAAAAGGTGAAATTGACCTCACCAGCGGAGCAATTGATGCCATTGAGCGCCTTCTGAGCGCCCACCTGTTGCCAGGCGACAGCGTTGCCGTCGAAGACCCCTGCTTTCTAAGCAGCATCAGCATGCTGCGCTACAGCGGCTTTAACGCCAGCCCGGTCAGCATCGACCATGAAGGGATGCAGCCAGAACAGCTGGAGCAGGCGTTGAGTAAAGGCGCTCGTGCCGTGATCCTGACGCCGCGCGCCCACAACCCCACCGGGTGTAGCCTAAGCGCCGCCCGCGCCGCCGCATTACAGCAGGTGCTGAGCCGCTACCCGCAAACGCTGGTAATTATTGACGACCACTTTGCCCTGCTCGCCAAAACGCCCTGGTATCCGGTCATTG
>CP070603.1:1493895-1494330 GCA_016939855.1 Kluyvera ascorbata | reverse complement strand
TCGCTCAATGTCGAAAACGCTAGGCCCGGACCTACGGTTAGCCTTTGTCGCCAGCGATAGCGCCACCTCGGCGAAGCTGAGGCTGCGGCTTAACGCGGGTAGCCAGTGGGTCAGCCACCTGTTGCAGGACCTGGTCTACGCCTGCTTAAGCGACGCGGACTTCCAGCAATCCCTCGTCCAAACCCGCCAGTTTTACGCCGGACAGCATCAAAAAATGGCGCTGGCGCTCCAGGCGCAAGGGATAGCCGATATGGCCCCCGGCGACGGCCTGAACTTTTGGCTACCCCTGGAGAATTCCAGCCGTGAAATGGCCTTTGCGCTTGCCAAATCCGGCTGGCTGGTACGCGAAGGCGACGCTTTTGGCGTGCAGTCTCCAACGCAGGGCCTGCGTATTACGCTCTCAACACTTAACGACAACGACATCCACCGGCTTGC
>CP070603.1:1487398-1493048 GCA_016939855.1 Kluyvera ascorbata | reverse complement strand
TCCATGCCAGCATCATCGCTAAAAGCCGTTATCGAAGCCTGTGACCGCGCCATCTCGCAGGAAGACTATGCCACGCTGATGGAATACTACGCCGACGACGCCACCCTGGTGGTGAAACCGGGGATGATCGTCAGCGGCAAAGAGAATATTCGCAAAGCGTTTATTGCAATCGCCGACTACTTTCAGCACCGGCTAGTGGTGACGCAGGGGAGAATGGAGGTAATTGAAGGTGGCGATAACGCGCTGGTGATTATGGAAACCCGGCTGGATATTCCGCTGGCGGAAGGTGGTTCAACGCAGGTCACGCGCCGCGCCACCTACGTTTTTCAAAAGCTCGAGGGCCGCTGGCGTTGTACCGTAGATAACTCCTACGGTACAGACCTGCTGGATAATCCCGACGTTTAAATCCCCGCGCCCTGGCTGAAGTGCTCTTCGCCAAACACGCCGGTTGAGAGGTAGCGATCGCCGCGATCGCAGATGATCGCCACCACTACCGCTCCCGGGTTTTGTTCCGCCACGCGAATGGCACCCGCCGCCGCACCGCCGGAACTGACGCCGCAGAACACGCCTTCTTTCACCGCCAGCGCGCGCATGGTGTTTTCCGCGTCGTTCTGGTGAATATCCAGCACCTGGTCAACCAGGCTGGCGTTAAAAATACCCGGCATATATTCAGCAGGCCAACGACGAATCCCCGGAATGCTGCTGCCCTCTTCCGGCTGCAAGCCCACAATTGTGACCGCTTTATCCTGCTCTCGTAGGAAGCGCGACACGCCGGTAATGGTGCCGGTGGTGCCCATGCTGGAGACAAAATGGGTAATCCGTCCCGCTGTCTGCTGCCAGATCTCCGGGCCGGTGGTGATGTAGTGTGCGTACGGGTTATCCGGATTGTTGAACTGATCCAGTAGCTTGCCTTCACCGCGCTGGGCCATCTCCAGGGCTAAATCACGCGCCCCTTCCATGCCCTGTTCTTTAGTCACCAGAATCAGCTCAGCACCGTAGGCGCGCATTGCCGCACGTCGTTCCTGGCTCATGTTATCGGGCATCAGCAGCTTCATGCGATAGCCCTTGAGTGCCGCAATCATCGCCAGCGCAATGCCGGTATTACCGCTGGTCGCTTCAATCAGCACGTCGCCCGGCTTAATTTCACCGCGCTTTTCCGCTTCGACAATCATCGACAGCGCCGCGCGGTCTTTGACCGAGCCCGCCGGATTGTTGCCTTCCAGCTTGATCCAGATTTCGCTGCCGTTATCCGGCCCCAGACGTTGTAATTTGACCAGCGGCGTGTTGCCGATCGTTTGTTCTAATGTATTCACTTCTGCTGTCCAATAAAAAGCCCGGCTGCGTTTCGCTTACCGGGCCTGTCAATATTGCTTTGTAGGCCGGGTAAGCGTAGCGCCACCCGGCAAAACCACGTGCGATTAAGCTATCAGGCCGTTTCTGCCAGAGCAAGCGTCTCATGGCTCTCAATACGCTGGTCGCCGTGATAGAGGCGTGCATTCTGCAAGCCGACAAACAGACGATCGCCGCGCAGCGGCGCGTCGTCACCGCGCATCACCACCGTTAATGGTTCCTGATACCACCCCAGAGGCTGGACAACTAATTGGGTGTAGTGGCCTTTCGGGCTGGCTTCCAGTACCTGAACCGGCAGCGGAGAATCGAGGCTAGTACGACGGCTGACGTCCACCTCCCACGGGCGCAGGAACAGATCCACCGGCCCCTGATAGGACGGCGTATAGCCCAGCGGCCAGCGGTGCGCGCCAACGTGGAACTGCCCACCGCGAATGGTGCCCTGCAGGCGGTTTACTTCGCCCATAAACTCCAGTACGAAGCGGGTCGCCGGCTCGCGCCATACCTGATCCGGCTCATCGGCCTGTTCGATATTGCCCTGACTCATCACCACTACGCGATTGGCAACTTCCATCGCCTCTTCCTGGTCGTGGGTAACGAAGACGCTGGTGAATTTCAGCTCTTCATGCAGTTGGCGCAACCAGCGACGCAGCTCTTTACGCACCTGCGCATCCAGCGCGCCGAACGGTTCGTCGAGCAGTAAAATCTGCGGCTCAACTGCCAGCGCACGAGCCAGCGCCACGCGCTGTTTTTGTCCGCCAGAAAGCTGTGCCGGGAAGCGGTCTGCCAGATGGGCAAGCTGCACCATCTCCAGCAGTTTGGTGACTTTTGCTTTAATGGTCGCGGCGTTTGGACGCTCGCGGCGCGGCAGCACCGTCAGGCCAAAGGCGATGTTGTCAAACACCGTCATATGGCGGAACAGCGCATAGTGCTGGAACACAAACCCCACTTTACGATCGCGGGCATGCAGACGGCTAACGTCGGTGCCGTGGAAGCGAATATGCCCGCTGGTCTGATGCTCCAGCCCGGCGATAATACGCAGCAGCGTGGTTTTCCCAGAGCCGGAAGGCCCCAGCAGCGCGACCATCTGGCCGGAAGGGATATCCAGAGAGATATCATTCAGCACCTGGGTGCGACCAAAAGACTTCTTAATATTGGCAATCTCAATGCTCATGATTTCCCTCCTGTTGCGCGCGTTTTTCTTGATTATGCAAACGCCACTGCAACGCACTCTTTAAGAACAAGGTCAAAATAGCCATCAGGGTCAGCAACGCGGCGGCGGTAAAGGAACCGACGGTGTTGTAGTCCTGCTCCAGCAGTTCAATCTGTAACGGTAACGACAGGGTCTCGCCGCGAATCGAGCCGGAGACCACCGACACCGCGCCAAACTCGCCGATGGCGCGAGCGTTGGTCAGCACCACGCCGTACAGTAGCGCCCAGCGAATGTTAGGCAATGTAACGCGTTTAAACATCTGCCAGCCGGACGCGCCAAGCAGCACCGCTGCTTCGTCTTCCTGGCTGCCCTGGCTCAGCATTACCGGCACCAGTTCGCGAACCACGAACGGACAGGTCACGAAGATGGTGACCAGCACCATGCCCGGCCAGGCAAACATAATTTGCAGGTTATGCGCTTCCAGCCAGCCGCCAAGCGGGCCGTTGGAACCGTAAAACAGCAGATAAACCAGACCCGCGACAACCGGCGAGACGGCAAACGGGATATCCAGCAACGTCAACAGCAGCTGACGCCCCGGGAAGTTAAAGCGCGTCACCAGCCAAGCCAGCAGCACGCCGAACACCAGGTTCACCGGCACGGTAATCAGCGCAATCATCACCGTCAGCCAGATAGCGTGCAGCATGTCCGGATCGGCCAGGTTATTCAGCACTGGCATCAGCCCTTTGCTGAAGGCCTGGACGAAGATATAAATCATCGGCACCAGCAGGATAAAGGCCGAAACCAGCATCCCAGTACCAATCAGAAACCATTTACCCCAGTTGATGCGGGGTGCGTCATAGCGCTTCAATTGAGTAACTTCCGCCATTAGTGACCTACCACACGTCGACCAAAGCGACTTTGCAAGGTATTGATGGAGAACAGCAGCAGCAGAGAGGCCGCGAGGATAACCGACGCAATCGCGCTCGCCGCCGGATAATCAAACTCCTGCAGGCGAATAAAGATCATCAGCGAGGTCACTTCCGTCTTCCAGGCAATGTTCCCGGCGATGAAAATCACCGCACCAAACTCGCCAAGGCTGCGGGTAAACGACAGCGCGACGCCCGCCACCAGCGCCGGGGACAGTTCCGGCAGCACCACCTTACGGAAGCTCTGCCAGCGCGTCGCGCCCAGGGTTTCCGCCGCTTCTTCATATTCAGGGCCTAACTCTTCCAGCACCGGCTGAACGGTACGTACCACAAACGGGATGCTGGTGAACGCCATCGCCACCGCGATGCCAAGCCAGGTGTAGGTCACCTTAATATCAAACTTCGCCAGCCACTCGCCGTAGAAGCCGTTCACCGAGAACAGCGACGCCAGCGTCAGGCCCGCCACCGCCGTTGGCAGCGCAAACGGCAGGTCCATCAGCGCGTCCAGCAGCGTGCGGCCCGGGAAACGGTAGCGGGTTAAAATCCACGCCATCAGCAGGCCGAACACGCCGTTAAAAATCGATGCCACAAACGCCGACAACAGCGTCACTTTGTAGGCCGCCACCACCTGCGGGTTGGTGATCACTTCCCAGTACTGCGACCAGCTCATCTGCGCCAGTTGCATGACCAGCGCGCTCAGCGGCAGCAGCAGAATTAAACAGACAAACAGCAGACTAGTGCCGAGGCTCAGGGTAAAGCCCGGCAGCACGCGTCTGGAAGAAACTGCAAACATTACTTACGCCCCGCCGCTAACAGCTTGTCCAACTCGCCACCGCTGGCGAAATGCGTTTTCATCACTTCCGGCCACGCGCCAAACTTGTCTTCCACGCGGAACAGTTCGGTCTGCGGGAATTTGTCTTTCAGCTTGTCCATCACCTGCGGGTTGTTCACGCGGTAGTAGTAATCGGTAATGATGGTCTGCGCCTGCGGGCTATACAGATAGTTCAGGTAGGCTTTTGCCGCCTTCTCGGTCCCATTAGCCTTGACGTTTTTGTCCACCCACGCGACCGGGAACTCCGCCAGAATGTTGACCTTCGGCACCACCACTTCGAAGCCCTGATCTTCATACTGCTTACGGATGTTGTTCACTTCGGACTCGAAGGTAATCAACACGTCACCGAGACCACGTTCCACGAAGGTGGTAGTTGCCCCACGGCCGCCGGTATCAAACACTTCGACGTTTTTCAGGAACTGGGTCATAAACTGCTGAGTTTTGGCTTTATCGCCGCCGTCAGCCTGATCTGCCGCACCCCACGCTGCCAGATAGGTATAGCGCGCGTTGCCGGAGGTTTTCGGGTTCGGGAAAATCAGCTTCACATCCGGACGCACCAGGTCATTCCAGCTCTCGATGTGCTTCGGGTTGCCCTTACGCACCAGGAAAGCCATGGTCGAGTAGAACGGTGAGCTGTTATTTGGCAAACGAGACTGCCAGTCGGCCGGAATCAGGTTGCCTTTGTCGTGCAGGATTTGCACATCGGTCACCTGGTTATAAGTTACAACGTCAGCTTTTAAGCCCTGCAAAATAGCCAGCGCCTGCTTGGAAGAGCCGGCATGCGACTGCTTAATGGTCAGCTTGTCACCTGCGTTATCCTTCGCCCACTGCTGCTCAAACGGCGTATTCAGGGCGGCGAACAGCTCACGGGAGACATCATAAGAACTGTTTAACAGCTCCGTCGCCTGTGCTTGTGCCACCAGCAGCATTGAAGCAGCCAGCGCCAGGTATCTTTTTTTCAGTAACTTAATAGCCATTGCGCACCCTATCGTTTGAGGACTCTCTGAGCATCAGTGTATTTATAACGGGGACGAAAGGAGTAACGGTTTTATATACCGTTTGGTGATTTGGAAGTTGAAAAGAGAATAAGGCGTCTGAAGATATTTTCTGAAGCAGGATTCCACAACGATAACACCATTCTGACAACGCTGCCCATCACAGGCAGAGTGCGCTGATGGACACTAGATATGATTTCGCTCGCCAGTTACGACGCCAGCTGACGCCACAGGAGCGTCGGTTGTGGTATTTACTGCGTGACCGGCGTTTTGCGCGTTACAAGTTCCGTCGCCAGCATCCTATGGGGCCGTATATTCTTGATTTTGCCTGCTGTGCTGCTCGCCTGGCGGTGGAGTTGGACGGTGGGCAGCATGATGAGCGGGCTGGGTATGATGC
>CP070603.1:1485327-1487209 GCA_016939855.1 Kluyvera ascorbata | reverse complement strand
CAAACCGCACCGRACGGTCCCCTCTCCCCCACGGGGAGAGGGTTAGGGTGAGGGGGTCAGCACCAAACTACAACGACATTAGCTTATCCAGCGAAGGCGCAAAGTAATACCCACCGGTCACCGGCTTAGTAAAGCGCAGCATCGCGTCGCGCTTACCATCGGTATCACCAAACATACTCAGCAGTTGCTGCTCAATGTTGTGCAGACGTGCGCAGTAGGCGCAGAAATAGAGGCCGTGGGTGCCGCTCGCGGTGCCATAAGGCAGGCTCTGGCGAACAATTTTCAGCCCTTTGCCGTCTTCTTTCAGGTCGACGCGGGTCAGGTGAGAGGTTTCCGGGCGCTCGTCGCCATCAATCTCTTCGTTGGCTTCTTTGGTACGGCCAATCATCATTTCCTGATCCGGCACGCTCATGCGGTTAAGCTGCTTGAGGTTGTGCTCCCAACGCTGAACGAAGACGTAGCTGCCGCCCGCGTCAACGCCGTCTTTAATCACCGCCACTTCACGGCGCGTCTCTTCACCCGCCGGGTTCTCGGTGCCATCAACGAAACCGCTCAGGTCGCGCTCTTCAACCCAGCGGAAGCCGTGCACTTCTTCCTGCACGTCCAGGGAATCACCGAACGCCGCCAGCGCCGCCTGGGCAACAGAGAAGTTCACGTCGTGACGCAGCGACAGAATGTGGATCAGCACATCAAACTGCGTAGAAGGCGCAAGTCCTTTACCGTACGGAGGGAAGTCTTTCAGCTCTTCTGCACCGACGCCGCCGCTCAGCTCGCGCCAGGTGTCGTGACCAAACGCTACCACCGCGCCTAAATGCGCGTCCGGGAATTTATCCTGAAACGCCGCCAGCTTTTCGGCAAAAATTTTGCTACCGGCACGCAGGGCGTTAACGTCCCCTTTAACATTGGCTTCAATCCAAATCGCCGCACGGCAATGTTCCGGCAAAATGCCGCTCTGAACCTGAGACATCGCTCCTCCTGAAAATAAAATGCCACGACGTCGTGGCATATAAAAACCTCACACATTGTACCCGCTTTTGGCACCCACGGGCTATCTGGCGTCAAATTTAGCGCCGCCAGATAATTTTCTTCAATGTCCAGTTTTTCAGGGTATCATCCGGCGGCATCAGACCCTGCGGCCCCTGCCACTCGCCCGAGAACTGATAACTGATGTGCTCGCTGCCTTTGGCTTTACACTCGACGACGTTGCTGTCGTCTCCCGTTGTCGCCTGACAGTTGCCGAAGGCTTTATCGTAAACTTTATTGAACGGGGTACCGACCTTCACGTCATCAGCGGCTTCAATATTGTCATCAAGAACATCAATACGGCTGACGGTACCGCTATCGCCGTTAATCACCAGCGCCAGCTTGTCGCCGCGCAGCGCTTCAAAATAGTGAACGATGTTACCGTCGTGCGCCTTCATCCCGCTACGCAGACGATAGTTGCTGCCGAGCGCATCGCTAATCGCCTGTTCGTTCAGCGCGGTGGACCCATTAAGCCCGCCAACACCCTGCTCCGTTACGCCAGCAGAGGAACCAAACCAGTTCCACGGATAGGCGGCAGACCAGTTCACCGACGACAGCGTAGAACAGCCGGTCAGCGCCAGAGGGAGGGCACACAAAAGTAAACGCAGCGATTTCATTGATACTTCCTATAGATTCAAGTCAGGCCTATTGGAGTCCAGTAAACACAAAAAGTGCCGTCTATTCTGCGACATCCATAAAACAGGCGCGTAAACGCCGGTTAGTGGTGAGCCACCACAGGGCAAAAATATCGAGTAAAAACAGGCTTAATCCCACACCGGAGAGCGCTTCACCGCTCAGCCACATCCACGGCTGCCAGAGCAGTAAAATCAGCTGGGCGAGGATCAAGATCGGGCGCAGC
>CP070603.1:1471396-1485288 GCA_016939855.1 Kluyvera ascorbata | reverse complement strand
AGCAAAAAGGCCAGTACCGCCGGTATGCCGGGAAGCAGTCCAATCCAGAAAAGGCTATGGTCGGGATAAAACAGATTCAGCAGCGCATCGCCCTGATCGCGCGATGCCCCTGCCATCAGAAACAGCACCCATGTCCGCGCCTGCAATAGCAGCAGGCACCAGAACAGGAAAGGCAGGCGCAGGCGGCCCTGCGGGTCGTAATCAGCGGGCGAAAACTCAGTACTCTTCATCTTCTATCAGGCGCTTACCTAAACTTTGCGCATCGGCGTGTTCATAGCCTAAACGTTCGTACATGCCAAGTACCACGTCGTTTTCTTCACGCACCATGATCTGGATTTTCGGGCAACCGCGGGCAATCAACTTTTTCTCCAGCCGATTGAGCAGCGCATTCGCAATGCCGCGACCACGGTATTCCGGGTGCACCCCCAGGTAGTACGCCGAACCACGATGGCCATCGTAGCCGCCCATAATGGTACCGACCACTTCACCGTTGACTTCGGCGACCAGGAACAGGCTCACGTCGTGGTTAACCTTGCGCTCGATGTCCATCTCCGGGTCATTCCACGGGCGCAACAGATCGCATCGCTCCCACAGGGTGATGACTTCTTCAAAGTCCGACTGGCGAAAAACGCGTATCTCCATGGTATTGCCCGCCTTTTCAGGTTTAAAAACAGTGATTATGGCGTGAACGGGCAATTTAGCCAATATCTGACGCGGCACAGTGAAAAAAATGGCATAATAAGGTACAGACACGTATTGAAATGAAAAGTAAAACAATTCTCATCACGAACAGTCGTAACGAAATTCGCGATACGATATAACATATGGATTCTTGTTTTTACAACTCAGGCCGGAATGAGCACTTTTAAACCCTTAAAAATACTGACTTCGCGCCGCCAGGTGCTAAAAGCCGGATTGGCTGCACTCACGCTGTCGGGGATCGCCTCTCAGGCAGTCGCTAAAGAGACCAATTTAAAAACCAGCAACGGTCACAGCAAACCGGCGAAAAAATCGTCAGGCAGACGCTTAGTGATGCTGGACCCAGGCCACGGCGGTATTGATACCGGCGCCATTGGGCATAATGGTTCGAAAGAGAAACACGTGGTGCTGGCAATCGCCAAAAACGTGCGCGCCATTCTGCAAAAAAATGGCATCGATGCCAAATTGACCCGCTCTGGCGACACCTTCATTCCGCTGTACGACAGGGTCGAGATTGCCCATCAGCACGGCGCGGATCTGTTTATGTCGATTCACGCGGACGGCTTTACCAATCCTTCTGCGGCGGGTGCATCGGTGTTTGCCCTCTCCAACCGCGGGGCCAGTAGCGCCATGGCAAAATACCTGTCGGACAAAGAAAACGCTGCCGATGAACTCGCCGGTAAAAAGGCCAAGGATAAAGACCATCTGCTCCAGCAGGTGCTGTTTGACCTTGTCCAGACCGACACCATTAAAAACAGCCTGACGCTCGGTTCGCACGTGCTGAAGAAAATTAAGCCGGTGCACAAGTTGCACAGCCGCAGTACTGAACAGGCCGCCTTTGTGGTGCTGAAGTCGCCGTCCATTCCGTCGGTGCTGGTGGAAACCTCGTTTATCACCAACCCAGGGGAAGAAAAGCTGCTCGGCACCACCGCGTTCAGGCAGAAAATTGCCAACGCGATTGCCTCCGGCATCATCAGTTATTTCCACTGGTTTGATAACCAGAAAGCCCACGCTAAGAGACGTTAATGACCATCAACGTACAGCAGGTGAAAGTCTTTCTGCTTAAGCTGCAGGACGATATCTGCCAGCAGCTTGAGCACGTAGACGGCGGCGCCTTTATTGAGGATAGCTGGCAGCGTGAAGCCGGCGGCGGCGGTCGCAGCCGGGTACTGCGCGACGGCAACGTCTTTGAACAGGCCGGGGTGAACTTCTCCCACGTCCACGGCGATGCGATGCCTGCATCCGCTACGGCACATCGCCCTGAACTCGCCGGGCGCAGCTTTGAGGCCATGGGCGTGTCGCTGGTAGTGCACCCGCGTAACCCATATGTGCCGACAAGCCACGCTAACGTGCGCTTCTTTATCGCCGAAAAACCGGGCGCTGAGCCAGTATGGTGGTTCGGCGGCGGCTTCGATTTAACCCCCTACTACGGTTTTCAGGAAGATGCGATTCACTGGCATACCGTCGCTCGCGACCTGTGTCTGCCGTTTGGCGAGGATGTCTATCCGCGCTATAAAAAGTGGTGCGACGACTATTTTCATCTCAAGCACCGCAACGAGCAGCGCGGCATTGGCGGCCTGTTCTTTGACGACCTGAATACGCCTGATTTCGACCACTGCTTTGGCTTTATGCAGGCGGTGGGGAAAGGCTTCACCAACGCCTACCTGCCGATTGTTGAGCGACGCAAGGCGATGGCGTACGGCGAACGCGAGCGCGATTTCCAGCTCTATCGCCGCGGGCGCTACGTGGAGTTCAATCTGGTATGGGACCGCGGCACGCTGTTCGGTCTACAAACCGGCGGGCGCACGGAGTCGATTCTGATGTCGATGCCGCCGCTAGTGCGCTGGGAGTATAACTACCTGCCAGAAGAAGGCAGCCCGGAAGCTGCCTTAAGCGAATTCATTAAAGTGAAAGACTGGCTCCTGTAGCCCGGCCAAGCGAAGCACCGCCGGGGCTAGCTCGGTGCCATTCCCGGGGTCGGCGTAAACGCCTCCCCGGGCGACATGGTTACAGCGGCTGGGTCTGCGCTTCGACTACCGCCAGCGCCACCATATTGACGATACGGCGAACGGAAGCGATCGGCGTCAGGATGTGTACCGGCTTCGATACCCCCATCAGCACTGGCCCCACGGTTACCCCTTCAGAGCTGGATACGCGCAGCAGGTTGTAGCTGATACGCGCCGCTTCCATATTTGGCATCACCAGAATATTCGCGGAACCCTTCAGCGGGCTGTCCGGCATACGGTCATTACGGATGCTTTCCACCAGCGCGGCATCGCCGTGCATCTCACCGTCAATCATCAACTCAGGCGCACGCGCCTTCACCAGCTCCAGCGCATCGCGCATTTTGCTGGCTGACGGGCAATCGGACGAACCAAAGTTAGAGTGCGACAGCAGCGCCACGCGCGGTTCGATACCAAAACGACGCACGCTTTCCGCCGCCATCAGAGTGATTTCAGCAATCTGCTCTGGCGTTGGGTCGTTGTTGACGTAGGTATCGGCAATAAAGGTGTTGCCGCTTGGCAGCAGCAGCGCGTTCATTGCGCCCGCGGTGTGAACGCCATCGCGGTAGCCAAACAGCGGCTGTACGGCGCTAAAGTGCTCGTGGTAGTCGCCGATGGTGCCGCAGATCATGCCATCAGCCTCACCGCGCAGCACCATAATGGAGCCAATTGCAGTGGTGTTGCTGCGCATTTCACGCTGCGCCTGCTCCTGGGTGATGCCACGGCGCTTCATCAGGCTGTAGTATTCCTGCCAGTACTCTTTAAAGCGCGGGTCGGACTCGTTGTTGACGATTTCAAAGTCCACGCCCGCTTTAATTTGCAGGCCCAGTTTCTGCAAACGCATTTCAATGACGCTTGGGCGGCCAATCAGAATCGGCTTCGCCAGACCCAGCGTGATCAGCTCCTGCGTCGCGTGCAGCACGCGGTTATCTTCCCCTTCCGCCAGCACGATGCGCTTCGGCTCTTTACGCGCCTGGGAGAAAATCGGCTTCATGAACAGGTTGGTTTTGTAGACGAACTCGCTCAGTTTTTCGACGTAAGCATCAAAATCGGCAATCGGTCGATTCGCCACGCCGGAATCCATCGCCGCTTTGGCTACCGCAGGGGCGATCTTGACGATCAGGCGCGGATCGAACGGCTTAGGAATAATATATTCCGGGCCAAAGCTCAGGTCCTGGTCGCCGTAGGCGGAGGCCACCACTTCGCTCTGCTCGGCGTGTGCCAGTTCCGCAATTGCGTGGACTGCCGCCAGCTTCATCTCTTCGTTAATTGCCGTTGCGCCAACGTCCAGCGCGCCGCGGAAGATGAACGGGAAGCACAGCACGTTGTTCACCTGGTTCGGATAGTCAGAACGGCCGGTACAGATAATGGCATCCGGACGCACTTCTTTCGCCAGCGGCGGCAGAATTTCCGGCTCAGGGTTGGCCAGCGCCAGAATCATCGGCGCGCGTGCCATCTTCTTGACCATCTCCTGAGTCAGCACTTTCGGGCCGGAGCAGCCAAGGAAGATATCAGCATCAGCAATCACGTCGTCGAGGCTGCGTTTACCGTCATCCTTCACCGCGTAAGCGGCTTTGGTTTCCGCCATGTTTGGCTCGCGGCCTTCGTAAATCACGCCCTTCGAGTCGCAGACCACAATATTGTGCTTCTGCATCCCCAGCGCTACCAGCAGGTTCATACAGGCAATCGCCGCCGCGCCCGCGCCGGAAACCACCATGCGCACGTCGGAGATATTTTTCTCGACGACGCGCAGGCCGTTAAGAATAGCCGCAGTACTGATGATAGCCGTACCGTGCTGATCGTCATGGAACACAGGAATGTTCATGCGATCACGCAGTTTTTGCTCAATGTAGAAACATTCCGGTGCTTTGATATCTTCCAGGTTAATGCCGCCAAAGGTTGGCTCCAGCGCGGCAACCACGTCGATAAATTTGTCAGGGTTGGTTTCGTCCACCTCGATATCGAAAACATCAATACCGGCGAACTTCTTGAACAAAACGCCCTTGCCTTCCATCACCGGTTTACCGGCGAGCGCGCCGATATTCCCCAACCCGAGTACCGCGGTGCCGTTTGACACCACCGCGACCAGGTTGCCGCGCGCCGTATATTTGTACGCCGCCAGCGGGTCTTTTTCGATTTCCAGGCACGGGGCCGCTACGCCCGGAGAGTAGGCCAGCGCAAGGTCGCGCTGCGTTGCCAGCGGTTTGGTCGGGGAGACTTGAATTTTTCCTGGGATAGGGAATTCATGGAAATCGAGGGCACTTTGTTTTAATTGGTCGTCCATTTAGGGTTCCTTTCACGTATCGAACTAAAAGGGTGAAGCGCAATTACGTTCCTGATGCACTCCCGAAGGAAGCGCCTAGTATCGCCTTTGACAGCCCGGTAAACTTTGAAGGCCGCCATACTCTTGCGAACACGCCTTGTTTTGTTATTGATTTATTACCCATATGTTATCAATTATCGATAGCAAGATCATGATATCCATAGATGCTTTTTCGTTATGCCAACCATAACCAAAAAGTTATGGTTTTAATCCAGCTGTCCTTCAAGTCCCGCCTTTACCAGTTCGTCCACCGCATAACGAATTTTCGGCAACATCTGACGGTTTTTCGGCCAGATAGCGCTGATGGGCATTTCACCACCCGCGGTTTCGGCCAGCACTTCTACCAGCGCCCCCGACGCCAATGATTCCGCCACCAGCCAGCGTGGAAGCTGCGATAGCCCGCAGCCCGCAAGTGTTGCGGAAAGCATCGCGTCGCCGTCGGCCATCTCAAAAGTAGGCGGCGGCGTGCAGCGCGTTATCTGCCCGTCCGCGGACTTTATCAGCCAGGATATAGGCTGATTACGCCGAAAACCGACCACGCAGCGATGGCGAGCGAGCGCGTCGACGCACTGCGGCTCGCCGAACACCTTGAGATATGCGGGAGCCGCGCAGATAACCAGCTTCTGCGTCGTAAGCCTTCTCGCCACCAGCCCGCTGCTGTCCGCCAGTTCACCGATCCGCACCACCAAATCGATCCCCTCTTCAATCAGATCGACAAAGCGTTCGCTAAAGGTCACCGTCAGCGACAGTTCAGGATAACGCTGAGTAATCGCCAGCAGGATGGGGAGAATACGTTGCCGGCCAAAGGCCGACGGCAGGTCAACCCGGAGCCTGCCCGACGGGCGAATCACGTGGGCGGTAAGTTCCGCTTCTGCCTGCTCAAGGATGTCAATGGCCTGCTGGCAGCGAGAGAGGAAGGCTTCGCCGTCCGGCGTCAGACTCAAACGTCGGGTGGAGCGCTGGAACAGCGTCAACCCCAGGCGCGCTTCCAGGCGGCTTACGCTCTTGCCCACGGCCGATTTAGTCAGCCCCAGCAGCTCTGCAGCGGCGGTAAAACTTCCCTGCTGTGCGGTCGTTACAAAGGCCGTAATACCGCCAAGATTGTCGGTTTTTCGCATCGTTCTTCATCCACCGGATTGCCATCGCTATGCTGTAGCGCATTGGAGAATTTATGTCTACAAAGAAGCAACTCAAACCCTATTTATCGCTTAAATAAAATCAATCATAGTATGCAACGTGATGACGAACCCCCATCATGTGGCAAAGCAGGCCTGTTAAGCCATCATCCTAAATAGTTAAATTAATCATTAAGTTGGTAATCTGGAGAAGACGATGACAACGGCAAACGGTTTTAAACACGTCGGTCTGCTGACGAAAAAAACGACGCAGAGTTTTGAAGAGTTTGTGGCCCACTGGCAGGCAGTACACAGCAAGATTGCCCTCGGGCTACCGGGACTTCGCGGCTATGTGTTGAACCCTATCGACCGCCGGGTCTATCCCGACTCGCCGATCGATGGGTTTTCTGAGCTGTGGTTTGATTCACTGGAGGATGCAATGGCCGCCTTTGCTTCCCCGGTAGGCCAGGAGGCGTTTGACGACGTACCCAATTTCGCCGCCAACGTGGCCGTTACCTACATTACGGAAATCAGAAAACGCTAACCCGAGACCCACTGCGTCGCCCACGCGTCGGCGCTTTGCCAGTTATCGCACTCTGGCTGCGCGGCGTAGCGCACCAGGCGGAAGCGTTGCCCATCGAAGCGCCAGCGCGTCTGCACGCCGCAGTCGCCTAGCCCGCGGCTCTTATCCAACGTCACCAGCTCCCGCGAGTTCTCATTGAAGGTCAGATTGACCAACTCAATATCGCGGCTGTCGCTTCCAGCGGGCAGAAACGGAAGACGAAGACGAATAGGCGTGGTGATAAAGGGTTTCTTACGCGACACCAGCCAGGCGAGATAGATGGTGTTATAAGCCCCGGATTCACAGCTGGTCATTATCAACGCTTTATCATCGCTTAACGCCGTCACCCAGACTTCACGACGGCCTGGATCCAGTGAGCATTGATTATTGTTCATCCGCCAGGTCCCGAAATCGAGCAGGTCGTTGTACTCGTCGCGACTAAGCGGCGTCGGTGCAGGAATCGCTTTCACCACCGACTTTAGCGCCGGTGCGGGCGGTACGCTCATCGGCGGTTCATCCCCTTTGCGCACCCATGCCGTTTCATTCCCCACACGTTTTTGCTGGGCATCGATAAACAGCAGCGCGGCCTTCAGTCCTTTCAGCGACATCACCTGAACGCCCTTCACTAACGTGATGGCATCAGCATCCTGAATTTGCTGAAGGAAGGCATCAATGGTGACACTATCACCGGTCGTCAATAGCTTAGGCTGCACCTTCCAGTGCTCGCCGGTCAGCTTCAGCGGTTGACCGTCCAGCAACAGACGCGGCTCTATCGCCGGTACGGCCGCCACCGGGTTGACCAGACCTCCCAGTTCGATACGGAGCTGGGCATCGGTGTGCGCCCCCGCGCTGCGACTGAGCGTCATAACCAGGCCATGGTGCAAACCCACGTTGCGCGCTACGCAGAAATTCTGGTTATTACAGGTCACTAACCAATCAGAGAAAAGCTGCTGCGCCGGGGCCGCCCACGTCAACGACGTCGGGAGCAACCCGATGCAGAAGAAAAAGAGGAGAACGTGGTAACGCATGGACGGTACAACCCCAGAAGAAAAAAACATCAATATACTGGGGGGTATCTTCACTAGCGAAGCGGCGAGTCTCAATCAGAATTATCGGATTGAGCATTGTCCTTTATTGCGGCATAAGGCCAGAACTTTGCAGATACTGAAGTAAAATCACTGTCTTACCGTCGCAAATTTCGCCACTACGAATCATCTCAATTGCCTGCGCGAACGGTAATTCCAGCACATCAATGTCTTCATCCTCCACCCCACCACCGTTATTTTGCCGCAGACGCTCATCGTATTCGGCAATGAAGAAGTGAACTATCTCGGTAACGCCACCCGGCGACATATAAAGCTGGAAGACCTTACGCACGTTACTCACCTGGTAGCCGGTCTCTTCAATCGCCTCTTTGCGGATGCAGGCTTCCGGCTCATCATCGTCCAGTAGCCCCGCGCAGGTTTCAATCAGCATACCGTCGAGGTTGCCGTTAACCCAGGTGGCGACACGGAACTGACGCACCAGCACCACGCTCTGTTTCTGGCGGTTATAAAGCAGCACCGTCGCACCGTTGCCACGGTCGTAGACTTCACGTTTGTGCTGGACGACTTCGCCGTTTCGCTGGGTTAAATCGTAGGTGATATTGCGCAGGATAAAGTAGTTATCGGAGAGGATTTTATCTTTGATGACGGTGATATTCAGGGACATGCGGGCTCCACGGCGTAATACAGATAAGACATATTACGCCGCCGAGCCCGGCTATCGTCAATGCGCTGGGGTTATTTTTACCCCCAGCCAGTCGAGAATACCCTGCGCGGCATGCCGTCCTTCCGCCATGGCCGTCACCACCAAATCAGCCCCACGTACCGCGTCACCACCAGCGAAAATCTGCGGGTTGCTGGTCTGATAGCGGTAAGGCGAATTGACGTTAGCGCGGATACGTCCCCAGTCATCGACATCAACCCCTTTGGCATTGAGCCACGGCATGCTATGCGGATGGAAACCAAAAGCCATGATCACCGCATCGGCGGGCATCACAAATTCACTGCCGGGGATAGGCATAGGACGTCGGCGGCCCTGAGCATCCGGCTCACCAAGCTGAGTGCGCAGCAGGCGAATACCGCAAACGTGGCCATTGTCATCCAGCTCCAGCGTCACCGGCTGAACGTTAAATTCAAACTCGGCGCCCTCTTCTTTGGCGTTCTTGACCTCTTTTTTCGACCCCGGCATGTTGGCTTCGTCGCGACGATAGGCACAGGTCACTTTTTGCGCGCCGTGGCGCAGCGCGGTACGCACGCAGTCCATCGCCGTGTCGCCGCCGCCGAGCACCACCACGTTCAGCCCTTTGGTATTGATGTAAGGCTCGTCTGGTAGCTCACTGATACCCATCACGTTTTTGGTATTGGCAATCAGGAACGGCAAGGCGTCGTAAACGCCCGGCGCGTCTTCATTTGGCAGGTCGGCCTTCATCGAGCGATAGGTCCCAACGCCGACAAACACCGCGTCGTAATCGGCAAGCAGCGTCTCCAGGGCGATATCTTTACCAATCTCGCAGTTCAGCTCAAAACGGATCCCCATTTCGGTGAAGATCTCACGACGGCGCGCCATCAGCGATTTATCCAGCTTGAAGGAAGGGATGCCGAAGGTCAGCAGGCCGCCGATTTCCGGATGGCGGTCAAATACCACCGGTTCCACCCCCTGGCGCACCAGGATATCGGCGCACGCCAGCCCCGCTGGACCCGCGCCGATAATCGCCACTCGCTTGCCGCTGCTGACAACGTTACCGACGGTAGGCCGCCAGCCTTTAGCCAGAGCGCGGTCTGAGATATAGCGTTCGATATTACCGATAGTCACCGCGCCATGTTCATCACGAATGGTGCAGGCCCCTTCGCAGAGTCGGTCCTGCGGGCAGACACGACCGGTGATTTCCGGCAGCGGGTTGGTCTGATGCGACAACTCTACCGCTGCGTCGATATCCCCGGCGTTCACCCGTTCAATCCACTGCGGGATATGGTTGTGCAACGGGCAGGTCCATTCGCAGATGCTGTGCTCTCCGCAGGTCAGGCAGCGAGAAGAGGCCTGCTGCGCCTGATCTTCCTGCAGCGGCAGATAGATCTCTGCAAAGCCGGTTTTGCGGGCCGCGATGTTGAGCTTATCGGCCTCGCCGCGTGCTGGCGTTTGCGCCATCTGCTCGACTTTACTGCGCTTCACTTCCGGCGCAACAGCGCGGCTGTCGCTGTGCCACGGCTGCGCTTCCCGGCAGGCGGTCTGTAGACGGCGGTTTTTGGCAATGTCGGTAAGCTGCTGACTGGTCATCAACTGAAGCGCATCCGCCGGACAGTTTTCCACACACGCCGGACCCGCCGCGCGGTCATGGCACAGATCGCATTTATGGGCGCTCGCTTTAACGCGCCCCTCTTTGGTTGGCGTCAGCACTATTTGCATGGTGCCAAACGGGCAGGCAACGACGCAGGATTTGCAGCCGATGCATTTCGCCTGATCGACCAGAATAGCATCATCACTCTGACGAATAGCGCCGTTCGGGCAGCTACGCGCGCAGGGGGCATCCTCGCAGTGATGGCAGGTTGCCGCCCCTCGCTGGTTATTCATCTTTACGGTCGTAATACGCGGAATAAACTGAGCAGGAGTTAGCACATGCTGCTCATTGTTATGCGACATTACGCAGGCTACTTCACACGCCTTGCATCCAATGCATTTTTGGCTATCTACCCTAATAAAACGGTTCATACATTCTCAGCCTATGGTTCAAATTAACCTTATATTTATAAGTCCTATTTATTAGCCGAGTATTCCTCACCCAGGCAATGTCCATTTGCCCAGAAACGGGGACTATTTATCAGTATGATGTGGCAGATCAAAAAATTTCAGCTTCAATGAAATTACGTTTCAGGTTCTGAGGCTGGCAGCGTAAGGATGTGCAAACCGTTTCAGGAAAGCGGAATGATAATTTACATTATCTCCTTTTTTTCTCCACGATTGCCGGGAGCCTTACGGCTACAGTGTTTCACGCAATTCAATACATAAAAAAATGAACAACACGAGGTTCGGATCCTGATGGCGAATTTCTTTATTGATCGCCCCATTTTTGCCTGGGTGCTGGCAATCCTTTTGTGCCTCACAGGGGCCCTGGCGATATTTTCTTTACCCGTTGAGCAATACCCGGATCTCGCGCCTCCGAACGTGCGCGTGACGGCGAACTATCCTGGCGCCTCCGCGCAAACGCTGGAGAACACCGTCACGCAGGTTATCGAGCAGAATATGACCGGCATCGATAACCTGATGTACATGTCTTCCCAAAGCAGCGCCACCGGGCAGGCGACAATCACCTTAAGCTTCGTCGCCGGCACCGATCCTGATGAAGCGGTGCAGCAGGTGCAAAACCAGCTACAAACCGCCATGAACAAACTGCCGCAGGCAGTGCAAACCCAGGGCGTTACGGTGCGAAAAACCGGGGATACCAACATCCTGACCATCGCCTTCGTCTCCACCGACGGCAGCATGGATAAGCAGGATATTTCCGACTACGTCGCCAGTAACGTTCAGGACCCCATCAGCCGCGTCGACGGCGTAGGCGATATCGATGCCTATGGCTCGCAGTATTCGATGCGTATCTGGTTGGACCCGGCAAAACTGAATAGCTACCAGATGACCACCGCGGACGTGACGGATGCGATTAAATCGCAGAACGCCCAGATTGCGGTCGGCCAACTTGGCGGCACGCCGTCTATCGACAAGCAAGCGCTGAACGCCACGATTAACGCCCAATCGCTGCTGCAAACGCCGCAGCAGTTCCGTGACATTACGCTGCGCGTTAACCAGGACGGTTCAGAGGTGACGCTGGGCGATGTCGCCACCGTGGAAATGGGTGCCGAAAAGTATGACTACCTCAGCCGTTATAACCGCAATCCGGCCTCCGGTTTAGGGGTTAAGCTCGCCTCCGGCGCCAACGAAATGGCCACCGCCGAACGCGTGATTCAACGTCTGGATGAACTCAAGCAGTACTTCCCACATGGGCTGGAATATAAAGTAGCCTACGAGACCACTTCGTTCGTCAAAGCCTCCATCAAGGACGTGGTRAAAACGCTGSTSGAAGCCATCMTSCTGGTGTTCCTGGTSATGTACCTGTTCCTGCAGAACTTCCGCGCSACGYTGATYCCCACCATTGCCGTGCCGGTGGTATTGATGGGCACCTTCGCCATCCTCTACGCCTGTGGATACAGCATAAATACCCTGACGATGTTCGSGATGGTGCTYGCCATCGGCCTKCTGGTGGATGATGCCATCGTGGTGGTCGARAACGTYGAGCGAATAATGAGTACCGAGGGGCTCACGCCACGGCAGGCGACGCGCAAATCGATGGGACAAATTCAGGGCGCGCTGGTGGGTATCGCCATGGTGTTATCGGCGGTCTTTATTCCGATGGCCTTCTTCGGCGGCACCACCGGGGCAATCTATCGCCAGTTCTCCATTACCATTGTTTCGGCGATGGTGCTGTCGGTGCTGGTGGCGATGATTCTGACCCCGGCGCTCTGCGCGACGATCCTCAAACCCATTCATAAAGGAGAAGTGCACGGCACCAAAGGCTTCTTCGGCTGGTTCAACCGCCACTTTGATGCCAGCGCGCGTCGCTATGAGTCGGGCGTGGCCAAAATCCTCCATCGCAGCATTCGCTGGATGCTGATTTACGTGCTGCTGCTGGGCGGCATGGTGTTCCTGTTCTTACGCCTGCCCTCTTCCTTCCTACCGCTGGAAGACCGCGGCATGTTCACCACCTCCGTACAGCTGCCAAGTGGTTCAACCCAACAGCAGACGCTGAAGGTGGTTGAACAAGTTGAAGACTATTTCTTCAAAAACGAGAAAGACAACGTCACGTCGATATTTGCCACCATCGGCTCCGGCCCCGGCGGTAATGGTCAAAACGTCGCGCGTATGTTCGTGCGCCTGAAAGACTGGGACGAACGTGACAGCAAAACCGGCACCTCGTTTGCCATTATCGAACGCGCCACTAAAGCGTTGAACAAAATCAAAGAAGCCCGTGTCTACGCCAGCAGCCCACCGGCCATTAGCGGCCTCGGAAGCTCTGCCGGTTTCGATATGGAGTTGCAGGATCACGCCGGTGCCGGGCACGATGCGCTGATGGCGGCCCGCGATAAGCTGCTGGAACTGGCGGGCAACGATCCTGAGTTAACCCGCGTACGTCACAACGGTCTGGACGATAGCCCGCAGCTGCAGGTCGATATCGATCAGCGTAAAGCACAGGCGCTGGGCGTCTCTATTGATGATATCAACGACACGCTGCAAACCGCATGGGGCTCAAGCTACGTGAACGACTTTATGGATCGCGGACGCGTGAAGAAAGTGTACGTTCAGGCCGCAGCAAAATACCGCATGCTGCCGGAAGATATGAACCTGTGGTACGTGCGCAATAATGCCGGGCAGATGGTGCCGTTCTCCGCCTTTGCCACTTCACGCTGGGAGACCGGCTCACCACGTCTGGAGCGCTATAACGGCTATTCAGCGGTTGAAATTATTGGTGAGGCCGCGCCGGGCGTCAGTACCGGTACCGCCATGGACGTGATGCAAAATCTGGTGCAGCAGCTGCCGACCGGCTTCGGCCTTGAGTGGACGGCGATGTCCTATCAGGAACGGCTGTCGGGCGCACAGGCTCCGGCGCTGTACGCCATCTCGCTGCTGGTCGTCTTCCTCTGCCTGGCGGCGCTGTATGAGAGCTGGTCCGTACCGTTCTCGGTCATGCTGGTGGTTCCGCTGGGGG
This sequence comes from Kluyvera ascorbata, assembly GCA_016939855.1. GTDB lineage: Bacteria > Pseudomonadota > Gammaproteobacteria > Enterobacterales > Enterobacteriaceae > Kluyvera > Kluyvera ascorbata_C. Next base: position 1,471,790 of record CP070603.1, on the reverse strand, counting down.
TTATCGGCGCACTACTAGCAACCTGGATGCGCGGGCTGGAAAACGACGTTTACTTCCAGGTGGGGCTGCTAACGGTCATCGGGCTATCGGCGAAAAACGCCATTCTGATCGTCGAATTTGCCAACGATCTGAACCAGAAAGGGGAAGATCTACTGACCGCAACGCTTGAAGCCTGCCGCCAGCGTCTGCGCCCGATCTTAATGACCTCGCTGGCCTTTATCTTCGGCGTGCTGCCAATGGCCCTCACCACGGGCGCAGGCTCCGGCGGCCAGCATGCCGTGGGTACCGGCGTGGTGGGCGGGATGATTTCCGCGACGATTCTGGCTATCTTCTTTGTGCCGCTGTTCTTTGTGCTGGTGCGCCGCCGCTTCCCGCTAAAAGAGAAGCCAGAGTA
>CP070603.1:1467408-1471343 GCA_016939855.1 Kluyvera ascorbata | reverse complement strand
AAACAGAAAAGGCGACATTTGAATGTCGCCTTTTGACCTTTATGTGATGCAACTACTCTGTACTGCAAACAACACCATCATGGTTATTGAAAGAACACAGCGCTTTTAATCACATTGCTGAAAATTATTTACGAAGCATCACTTCAATAAAATCTTTCCAGTTCCCCAGTTCACGTTCGATCATAACTACCTCTCTTATTATTATGCGTATTTTACGTACAAATGTATGACCTGTGAATACGGTTAATCCGATTACTTTGATTGCCGCTGCCAACCTTTCTTTACTGCTTGAGGTCACTATGGGCCGGAATTTTGACATTTAATGTGACGAACAGCAACATTCTGAAATAGTTATCAGAATGTGAATCATATGATACAAATTTACCCTACGACAAAGCAATCAAACTACGTCAAAGCACGTAGCTAGCATGATAAACTGCCCGCTTTTCAGCCGCTTTGGCCGGAGGAAATTAAAACGGGCAGCGGCCTGAATTACGTGTATATTCGAGTCCCCTAAAACCTGCAGATATAAAGGCGGAACATGACCACTCTCTACGGAATAAAGAACTGCGATACCATAAAGAAGGCCCGCCGCTGGCTGGATGAGCATCAGGTTGAATATCGCTTTCACGATTATCGCGTTGATGGCCTGACGCCAGAACTGCTGGCAACCTTTATTAGCGAGCTGGGATGGGAAGCGTTGCTGAATACCCGTGGCACCACCTGGCGTAAGCTGGATGAGCAGGTGCGCGCCGGAATCAACAACGCCGATGCCGCTGCCGCGCTGATGCTGGAAATGCCAGCCATCATCAAACGGCCATTGCTCTGCGCGCCCGCACAGCCTATGCTGCTGGGTTTTAGTGATACCAGTTATAGCCAATGGGTAGCCAAAGCGCGCTAACGCCATTGGCCCTGCTTTACCGTTTTCAGATAACGAAAATAACGAGGTCTAGTTTATGTCTTGCCCAGTCATTGAGCTGGCTCAGCAGCTTATTCGCCGCCCTTCTCTTAGCCCGGACGATGCGGGCTGTCAGGCGTTAATGATTGAACGCCTGCGCGCAGTAGGTTTTACCATTGAGCCGATGGACTTTGGCGATACCCAGAACTTCTGGGCGTGGCGCGGCAAAGGAGAAACGCTGGCGTTCGCAGGCCACACCGATGTGGTGCCTGCCGGTGATGCTGATCGCTGGATTAACCCACCGTTTGAACCAACCATCCGCGACGGCATGCTGTTTGGCCGCGGCGCTGCCGACATGAAAGGCTCGCTGGCAGCGATGGTTGTGGCGGCCGAACGTTTCGTCGCTCAGAACCCGAACCATAAAGGTCGCCTGGCGTTCCTGATTACTTCCGATGAAGAAGCCAGCGCCACTCACGGTACGGTAAAAGTGGTTGAAGCGCTGATGGCGCGCAATGAGCGCCTGGACTACTGCCTGGTGGGCGAACCGTCCAGCACCGAAGTGGTCGGCGATGTCGTTAAAAACGGTCGCCGTGGTTCAATGACCTGCAACCTGACCATTCATGGCGTTCAGGGGCACGTGGCGTATCCGCACCTCGCCGATAACCCGGTTCACCGCGCCGCACCGTGGATGAACGAACTGGTTTCGATCGAGTGGGATCAGGGCAACGAATTTTTCCCGCCGACCAGCATGCAGATTGCCAACATTCAGGCGGGTACCGGCAGCAACAACGTGATCCCGGGCGATCTGTTCGTGCAGTTCAACTTCCGCTTCAGCACCGAGCTCACCGACGAGATGATCAAAGCCCGCGTCATCGCCCTGCTGGATAAGTATCAGCTGCGTTATACCGTCGACTGGTGGATTTCCGGACAGCCGTTCCTGACCGCTCGCGGTAAACTGGTCGACGCGGTGGTGAACGCTATCGCGCACTATAATGAAATTGAACCACAGTTGCTGACCACCGGCGGTACGTCAGATGGTCGCTTTATCGCCCAGATGGGCGCACAGGTTGTCGAGCTAGGCCCGGTGAATGCCACCATTCATAAAATTAATGAGTGCGTAAACGCCGCTGACCTGCAAATGCTGGCACGGATGTACCAGCGTATCATGGAACAACTTGTCGCCTGACGGCACAACATAAGGGGTAATGCGCATGGATTGGCTGTCAAAATACTGGTGGATTCTGGTGCTGGTGTTTCTGGTTGGGGTAATTATCAACGTGATTAAAGATCTGAATCGCGTCGATCACAAAAAATTCCTCGCCGATAAACCGGAGCTGCCTCCGCATCGCGATTTTAACGACAAATGGGACGATGACGACGACTGGCCGAAGAAAGACCAGCCGAAGAAATAAATCGCTTCATCAGTCGTGCGGTCTCATGTAGGCCTGATAAGCGTAGCGCCATCAGGCATCGCCGCCATGAATGACCGGATGGCGGCTTCGCCTTATTCGGCCTACACGTTCCCGGCGAACCGGGAACCCACATGACTTATATCATCTCGATAAGATCGTCATTTTTCGGCGTGCTGCCGCTCAACGCTTCATCGAAATAGTGCTTCGGCACGGTATAACGCAGGTGATCCAGCGCGAACTGCATGCTGCGATCGTCTATCGCATGGCCTAAATCCTCAACGATATCCAGCGTCACATCGCCGCCTGCGTCCTGTAGCGCCTCCTGACCTTTCACCGCCCAGGCAAGATCGATAACCCGGTCTTCCCCGCCGTGAATCAGGTGGATGGTCGTCGCAGTGTCCGCTTTTTCCGGCATGGTCGCGTAGCGGCCGTTAAAGGCAATCACGCGAGACGCCAGCCCCGGCGCCGCTTTAATCCCCTCAAGCGACATAATCGCCCCCTGAGAGAAGCCAATTAACGCGGTGGCCTGTGGACCAACGCCGCTCTGTTTCTGCCAGTAGCGCACGGTTTCAATAAAGGTCGGCATGATGGCATCAATGCGCGCCTGACGGTTTTCTTCCGTCACGCCTGCCACGGAGAACCACTGGCGGCCCGGTGCCGGACCACAAGGCTCTGCGCCACCGACGCTAACGATAAGCGCATCAGGAAACAGCGGCGCAAACCAGCTGCCAATCTGTCCCATTGCCACCGGATTATCGCCCACGCCATGAAACAACAGCAGCAGCTGTTGAGCGGGCTTCGCGGGGCTTTGAACAACAAAGTGATCGTGTGTCATGGCTGTCTCCTTGGTTTTGACGGTCAGTTTACGCCGCACCAAAATAATGACCATGCCATTTAACTGAATGAGTCAGTTAAAAAAATTGCAGTTGTTGGGCGCGTTTGGCGAGTTGGTTTGTCCGTTCAACGTCAAGACTCAGCATAGCCTGCGCCGCTTCATCGCGCAGGCGCACCAACAGCGCTTTTCGCCCGTGCAGCCGTAGGCGAGTGCAAAGCGCGGGTTCGCTCTCACCGGAAAGCCGCCCACGCAACGCTGGTAGCGACAGCGTGCTGGCGTCACAAAGCTTATGCAAGCTTCCGAGCGCTGCCAGCATCGGGCGATGCGCAAAAGCAAACCCGGCCAGATCCCACCAGTCATCATCAGTAAGGATAGTCTCGGTCATTTCCGCAAGCGGCACTTTTTCATCGACCCACTGGGAAAGCCAGCGCCACTCACGACACAACCGACGGTGTTCGCGCTGCGTCAGCGCCTCTCCAGCAGCGGTAAGCGGGCGCAGCGCCATCGCGGCGTAGCAGCCGCTGCTTGCTTCCCGTTGGGTGCCAATACGCACCAGCGTAAAACCACAGCGCTGCCAGAACCGCCACAGCGCTTCGGTATAGCCAAAACTGACCGAAAGATAGTCACATTCCGTCGCCGTCGCCCACGCCTGCGCTATCAGCTGTTGCCCGATACCCTCGCACTGACGCTGTGGGTGGACCGCAACCCGGCTAATACGCCGTCCGATAAGGGTCGCTGCCAGCGGGCTACCGCCGTGGGCCGCCAATGACTGCGCCACCAGATTACCACG
>CP070603.1:1467055-1467128 GCA_016939855.1 Kluyvera ascorbata | reverse complement strand
TCATCGTGAAAAATCAGCGCATCGTTCACCAGCGCTTCCAGCGGGCACCCTGCGGCCCAGCGGATAGGCTGGT
>CP070603.1:1448537-1466105 GCA_016939855.1 Kluyvera ascorbata | reverse complement strand
TCAGAGCGATTTGCTAAAGGTATTACACTGCGCCGGATCGCCGCTATCAAAGCCGCGTTTCAGCCAGGTATAGCGCTGCTGTGAGGTACCGTGCGTAAAGCTATCAGGCACCACACGCCCTTGCCCCTGCTGCTGCAAACGGTCATCGCCAATGGCCTGAGCGGCGTTCAGCGCCTCTTCCAGATCACCGGCTTCCAGAATGCCCTGCTTCTGCATGTTATGACCCCAGACGCCGGCAAAGCAGTCCGCCTGAAGCTCCATACGTACGGACAGTCGGTTGACCTCCGCCTGTGAAGCCCCCTGCTGCATCTGGCGCACTTTCGGTTCGATGCCCAGCAGCTTTTGTACGTGGTGGCCGACTTCATGCGCAATCACGTAGCCCTGAGCGAAATCGCCGCCCGCGCCAAGCTTGTTTTTCATGTCATCGTAGAAAGAGAGGTCGATATAGACCGTGCTGTCGGTCGGGCAGTAGAACGGCCCCATGACCGATTGTCCGGTACCGCAACCGGTACGGGTCGCACCGCGGTACATCACCAGACGCGGCGGCTGATAGGTTTTGCCCATCGCCTTAAACTCCTGCGCCCAGGTGTCTTCGGTAGTGGCAAGGATCACTGAGGTAAATTTCGCCGCTTCGTCATCTTTCGGGCCGCTGACCCGCTGAGAGGTTTGCTGCTGGCCTACTGGTTCACCGGTCATGAGGCCGGTCAGATCCACGCCGTAGTAACCGGCAACCAGCACGATAATCAGCAGTACAATGCCGCCTTTACCGCTCGGAATACGAAAACCTGGGCCGCGCCCTCCCATCATCGGGGGCTGCGAACTGTTCCGCCGGTCTTCTACATTGTCGCTTTCGCGACGACCTTGCCAACGCATAACTACCTCAGTCTTATTATCAGAAATACTGATACGATCGTAGGCGGTTACGGGGGGGATTACCACTGGAAATGTTGTGCGGAGATTCCCGACGATGAGGATATAGGGCTGATAAGCGCAGCGCCATCCGGCAAGCAACGCGCACATTGCCGGATGGCGGCGTAAACGCCTTATCCGGCCTACGCGCAGGGCGAGGCCGGGGAATACATCACTTAGTCGAGCTTCACGCCTAAACGATGTGCCACTTCTTCGTACGCTTCAATCAGGCCACCCAGGCTCTGACGGAAACGGTCTTTGTCCATTTTATCCATGGTCTTTTTGTCCCACAGACGGCTGCCGTCTGGCGAGAACTCATCGCCCAGCACCACTTCGCCTTTAAACAGACCGAATTCCAGCTTGAAGTCGACGAGGATCAGGCCCGCATCGTCAAACAGCTTTTTCAGCACGTCGTTCGCTTTGAAGGTCAGTTCCTGCATGCGTGCCAAGTTCTCTTTGCTCACCCAGCCAAAGGTTTCGCAGTAGGATTCGTTAACCATCGGGTCGTGCATGGCATCGTTTTTCAGGAACAGGTCAAACAGCGGTGGGTTGAGTTCGATACCTTCTTCAATCCCTAAGCGTTTCACAAGCGACCCTGCGGCACGGTTACGCACGACGCATTCCACCGGCACCATATCCAGCTTTTTCACCAGACATTCGGTATCGGACAACAGCGCTTCCATTTGGGTTGGGATCCCCGCTTCTGCCAGTTTGCTCATAATGAAATGGTTGAACTTGTTGTTCACCATGCCTTTACGATCGAACTGCTCAATGCGAGCACCATCCCCTGCTGACGTATCGTTACGGAATTCGAGTACCAACAGATCCGGGTTTTCGGTGCTGTATACGGTTTTCGCTTTACCACGATACAACTCAGCTAGCTTTTGCATCTTTGTCACTCCAGTGAGAATTAAGATAAATATTTGTGCATTTTCTGCCGACGCACACGATTGCGTCACTATACAGAAAAAAGGGCCGGATTGCTCCAGCCCTCTTAAATTACTTCGTAAATGCGGCCTGGAATGCAGCTACCAGGGCGTCATTCTGAGACTGCGTCAACGGATGGCCTTTCGGATCGATGAACTGCAGGCTACTACGGTTATCCAGGTCACCGACCTGAAGTTTGTAGTCACCGGAAACCATGCCCGGATCGCTTGCACCCAGATCTCTCCAGCTGCTGTCGGACAGCGGTTTGTAAGTCACCGCGATGCTGCCCTGAGAACGGGTGCTATCGGTCACTTTCATGCCCACTTTTTCCAGCGCGGCTGGCAGACGCTGCCACACCTGGTTGAACGGACCACGGACGACCAGCATTGGCAGACCGGTATCGTCAGCGGCGCTCTGAACGTCGAAGGTTGCACCGGCAGAGCCTCTGGCGTTGTTCGCGGCATCCGTCGCGTTCTTATCGAGGCCCGCTGAGATAACGTTCAGCATTTCAGCGCTATAACGCTGCAGGGAAGCACGATCAGCTACCGGCTTACCAGCCTGTTCGAGGTTAACCAGTTTCACCATGACGGCCTGCTGATAACCCTGAGGCTGTACGGAGATCTGATAGCGACCACGGTACTGCTGGTCTTCATCAAGACGGTTCCACTCAACCCAGTCCGTCGTCAGCGTCTGACTAGCATCATCACGTTTGGTGATAGCGTAGTTTTTCCCCTGAACGATGCTGACAACCTGCGGCCACAGAGAACCACTACGGCTATTTTCTACCAGCAGCGTGGCGGTATCACCCGTAAACTGGGTGCGCGCACCGGAAACCAGCGCCAGCGGCTGTGCAGGCGGACGGATATCCAGCGCTTTGCCGACGGCACCGCTGCCGTTGGCGACTGGAATGTTATAGTCGCCATTTTCAACCGGCAGAATCATGCCCGCAGGGGCGTGAAGTTCACTTAACGGTGTTGCTTGCAGGTAGGATTCATCACCGCTCACCTGGCGCTTATAGCGCGAGTCGGAACTACAGGCCGCAAGCAGTAAAACCAGCGATACCCCCGCAACCTTCGCCAGGCGCGACTTCTGTACTGAGTAAGCCATCAAATCTCCCTAAACTTTACAGCAAACCGGCATGCTTCAATGCAGATGCCACTACATCACGACCGTGGTCGGTGATAGGTGTCATCGGCAAACGCATGGTATCGGTCGCCACAAGTCCCAATTCCTTACATGCCCATTTCACTGGGATCGGATTGGGTTCGACAAATAATTTATTGTGCAGCGGCATCAGACGCTGGTTAATGATACGCGCCTTATCAAACTGGCCATCAGCTGCCAGTCTGCACATTTCCGCCATATCACGCGCCGCGACGTTTGCCGTCACTGAAATAACGCCATGACCGCCGAGCTGCATGAAGTCCAGACCGGTTGCATCATCACCGCTCAGCAGGATGAAGTCATCTGAAACCAGCTCTTTGATCTGATGAACACGGCTTAAGTTCCCCGTGGCTTCCTTAATCGCGATAATATTTTTAATTTTCGCCAGGCGACCTACGGTTTCCGGCAGCATATCGCAACCGGTACGGGACGGCACATTATACAGAATTTGCGGCAGGTCAGTATGCTCAGCGATCGTTTTGAAGTGCTGGAACAAACCTTCCTGAGTTGGACGGTTATAATACGGGGTAACGGTAAGACAACCTACCACGCCGCTATTATTAAAACGCTGGGTCAGGCTAATCGCCTCTGCGGTTGCATTTGCCCCCGTTCCTGCAATAACCGGAATGCGGCCATCGGCCAGCTCCAGCGTGGTCATCACGACATCGCCATGCTCTTCGTGGCTGAGCGTTGCTGATTCGCCGGTAGTCCCTACCGAGACAATCGCCGAGGTTCCGCTGGCGACATGGTAATCAATCAGTTTTTTCAGGCTTGAACGGTCGACATTACCTTTTTCATCCATCGGCGTGACAAGCGCTACAATACTTCCCGTGAACATGGGCCATCCTCTGTGCTGACGTGCGGACATGAATCTCAATGGTACGTTTGGTCTTGTAATAAAAGCAAGAGACTGAAGCCCCTCAGAATGTTGTATGCCGGTTTTTTTTATGCTTTCCTAATGAATACCGCACCTTTTTAAAGGAAGAACAGGTTTGACAGCCTCATTACAACACTATCTGGTCATTACAGCCCTGGGCGCGGATCGCCCTGGCATCGTCAATACGATTACCCGTCACGTGAGCAGCTGCGGCTGTAATATCGAAGACAGTCGCTTGGCCATGCTGGGGGATGAATTCACTTTTATTATGCTGCTTTCCGGTTCCTGGAATGCGATTACGCTGATTGAATCCACCCTGCCGCTGAAAGGCGCAGAGCTGGACCTGCTTATCGTGATGAAACGTACCACCGCGCGTCCACGCCCGGCGATGCCGGCAACGGTCTGGGTGCAGGTCGAGGTGCCTGATTCGCCGCATATTATTGAGCGCTTTACCGCGCTGTTTGATAGCTGGGAGATGAACATTGCCGAGCTAGTATCGCGCACGCAGCCGGGCGATAACGCAGGCGTTGCACAGCTGTTTATCCAGATTACGGCCCATAGCCCCGCTACGAAAAATGCATCAAATATTGAGCAAGCGTTCAAAGCCCTATGTACAGAACTCAATGCACAAGGCAGTATAAACGTGATCAATTATTCACAGCATGACGAACAGGATGGAGCTGAGTAATGAACCCACTGAAAGCCGGTGATATCGCACCGAAATTTAGTTTGCCCGATCAAGACGGCGAGCAGGTAAATTTGACCGACTTCCAGGGACAACGTGTTCTGGTCTATTTCTACCCGAAAGCAATGACCCCTGGCTGCACCGTGCAGGCCTGCGGCCTTCGCGACAATATGGATGAGCTGAAAAAAGTGGGCGTTGAAGTGCTGGGCATCAGCACCGATAAGCCGGAAAAGCTCTCCCGCTTTGCCGAAAAAGAGCTGCTGAACTTCACGTTGCTCTCCGATGAAGATCACCAGGTTTGCGAGCAGTTTGGTATCTGGGGTGAGAAAACCTTTATGGGCAAAACCTATGACGGCATCCACCGTACCAGCTTCCTGATAGACGCAGACGGTAAAGTCGAGCACGTCTTCGACGACTTCAAAACCACCAACCACCACGATATCGTGCTGGGCTGGCTGCAGGCGAACGCCTAAGCCAATAACGTAGCCCGGCCGAGCGCAACGACGCCGGGGTTATCCCAGGGTCGGCGTAAACGCCTCGCCCGGGCTACGCGTCAATTCGATACTTCCTCTTCCGTCACCAGCCCATCCGGCCAGGCGTGCACCACCGCTTTAATCAGCGTCGCCAACGGTATCGCAAAGAACACGCCCCAGAATCCCCACAGCCCGCCAAAAATCACCACCGACAGAATAATCACCAGCGGATGCAGGTTCACGGCTTCGGAGAACAGCACCGGTACCAGCAGGTTCCCGTCGAGTCCCTGAATAATCAGATAGACCGCAAACAGGCTCCAGAACTCGGTGCCCAGGCCAAACTGGAACAGTGCCACGCAGACCACCGGGATGGTGACCACAAATGCGCCAATGTAAGGAATCAGCACCGACAGCCCGACCAGCACAGCGAGCAGCAGCGAGTAGTTAAGACCAAACATCAGGAAGCCAAGCCAGGTGGCAACCCCAACGACGATCATCTCCAGCACCTTACCGCGGATATAGTTGGTAATCTGCTGGTTCATCTCTTTCCACACCTGACCCGCCAAGCCACGGTTGCGCGGCAGCACGCGACGCACGGCGTTCAGCATCTGCTCTTTGTCCTTCACCAGGAAGAAAACCATCAACGGCACCAGCACCAGATAGACCGCCAGCGTCAGCAGTCCGACCAGCGAAGCGACGGAATATTTGACCACCGAATCGCCCAGCGTCAGCATCCGCGTACGCATGTTTTCAGCCATTGCATCGATAATGCCCGCATCCATCAATGCCGGGTAACGGCGCGGCAGCGTGGCGGCAAAATCGGAGAGTTTATTGAGCATGCCAGGCATGTCGTGGATAAGGTTAATCCCCTGCTGCCAGGCAATCGGCATCACCACGAAGGACATCAGCAGCAGAATGCCGATAAACAGCACCATCACCGCGGTGGTGGCCCAGGTACGGGACCAGCCCAGCCGCTCCAGACGGACGGTCGGCCACTCCAGCAGGTAGGCCAGCACCAGCGCAACCAGCAGCGGCGCCAACAGGCCGCTGAAGAAGAACAAAATGCAAAAACCTGCCACCAGAATAACCAGCAGCGCAATCGCCTCCGGATCACTAAATCGGCGGCGGTACCACTGCATCAACATCTCGAGCATAAATCGATTCCCTGAACGCTTTGCTTGCACACAGAAGATGAATTGTATCGAAGTGTCACAAAAAAGACTCCGCTTTTTATATTTATCCCAACAATCACGCGATTATCATTTTCAACCCGTGAGCAGATAGATACACTCCCAGAGCAGCACATAATGGAACGTAACATTAGGCTGTTGGTCAAAACAGGCACATCCCCACATTACAGGACAGAGGTTATGTTCAGGCCGTTGAAAAAAACGCTGTTGGCATCCCTTATTGCGACGCTTGCGCTCGGGCAAATTGCTCCCGCCTTTGCGGATTCTGCGGACAACCTCCCGGATATGGGTACCTCCGCAGGGAGCACGCTCTCCATTGGTCAGGAGATGCAGATGGGGGATTATTACGTGCGCCAGCTACGCGGAAGCGCACCGCTGATTAACGACCCGCTGCTGGTCCAGTACATTAACTCACTTGGTATGCGGCTGGTCTCCCACGCCTTTTCCGTGCGGACGCCGTTCCACTTTTATCTGATCAATAACGACGATATCAACGCCTTCGCCTTCTTCGGCGGTAACGTGGTGCTGCACTCGGCGTTGTTCCGTTATTCTGACACCGAGAGCCAGCTGGCCTCGGTCATGGCGCACGAAATCTCCCACGTGACGCAGCGCCACCTGGCGCGCGCGATGGAAGATCAAAAACGCAATGCCCCGCTGACCTGGGTCGGCGCGCTCGGCTCCATTCTGCTGGCCATGGCCAGCCCGCAGGCGGGTATGGCCGCATTAAGCGGTACGCTGGCAGGGACCCAACAGGGCATCATCAGCTTTACCCGTCAGAACGAAGAAGAAGCTGACCGTATCGGTATTCAGGTACTGCAACGTTCAGGCTTCGACCCACAGGCCATGCCGGCCTTTATGGAAAAGCTGCTCGACCAGTCGCGTTATTCATCGCGCCCACCGGAAATGCTGCTGACTCACCCCCTGCCGGAAAGCCGCCTGGCCGATGCGCGTAACCGCGCTAACCAGATGCGTCCAGTGGTCGTACAGTCTTCCGCGGATTTCTACTTTGCCAAAGCACGTACCCTCGGCATGTACAACTCCGGGCAGAATCAGCTCGGCAGCGACCTGCTTGACGGTTGGTCAAAGGGCAATATTCGCGAACAGCATGCCGCGCAGTACGGCCGTGCGCTGCTGGCCATGGAAGCGAAAAACTATCCGGAAGCCAGCAAACTGCTTCAACCACTGCTGAGCGCCGAGCCGCAAAATGCCTGGTATCTTGACCTGGCAACGGATATCGACCTCGGGCAGAAGAAAACCAACGAAGCCATTACCCGCCTGAAGAATGCCCGTGAACTGCGCACAAACCCGGTGCTGCAACTCAACCTGGCGAACGCCCTGCTTGAAGGCGGGCAGCCAGCGGAAGCGGCAACCATTCTTAATCGCTACACCTTTAACAATAAAGACGACACCAACGGCTGGGATCTGCTAGCCCAGGCGGAAGCCGCACTGGGTAACAGAGATCAGGAACTGGCCGCTCGCGCCGAAAATATGGCACTGGTGGGAAGGCTCGATCAGGCCATTTCCATGCTCAGCGCGGCCAGCGCGCAGGTGAAATTGCGCAGTCTGCAGCAGGCTCGTTACGATGCCCGTATCGATCAGTTGCGTCAGCTGCAGGAACGCTTCCGCCCTTATCAGAAAATGTAACAGGAGAGACGATGACGGATTCGGTCACGATTTATCACAACCCGCGCTGCTCAAAGAGCCGCGAGACGTTAAGCCTACTGAAGGATAACGGTATCGACCCTGAGGTGGTGCTGTACCTCGATACGCCGCCGGATGCCGCTACGCTCGGCAAGTTGATTAAGATGCTGGGTCTTGGCAGCGCGCGCGAACTGATGCGCCAGAAAGAAGATCTCTACAAGTCGCTGAACCTTGGCGATAGCCAGCTCAGCGAAAAACAGCTTATCCAGGCGATGGTAGAGAATCCGAAGCTGATTGAACGCCCTATCGTGGTCCACAACGGGCAGGCGCGCATTGGCCGCCCACCGGAGCAGGTGCTGGAAATCGTCCGCTGATTCCCCCTAAGGCCGCAGCGCTTCCAGAAAAGCCTGCGGCGTCATATTCCCCAGTTTTTTCTGTTCCTTTTCGTCGTTAAATAGCGCGCACAGCTTCACGACGAGCTCGTCCGGCGTACAAGTTCGCAGCGCGGGGATAATCTCCACCAGCGGTACGGTGACCGCCACCGCCTGATGCTTTTCTTTCATCGTCGTTACGCTGACGTTTATCTCACGCGCGGCCAGATGCTGACTCAGCGCGGTAACATACGCTTCGCTTAACCACTCATCACTTTTAATCTCAACAGATTGGATATCACCCGGAAACGGTTCCAGCACCGCATCCAGCCAGTGGATAACCAGCGGCGATGACATACCCGAGTAGATGCGCGCCGCACACCAGCCGCTTACGGGTTCCTGCGCCCACAGCAGGTGGTGGTCACCGTCATCATCCATATGCAGCGACAACAGGCGGTAATGCAACGTCAGCGTTTGTGGCCGAATGCCCGCTTTAAGCGCCTTCTTACCTTGCAGTATGGCCTCCGCATTTTTTGGGTAAGACGGCGTCAGATAGCGGCTGAGCGTCGCGCGGGAGAGCGGAATGCCTAACCCTTCCAGCACCATAAACAGCAGGTCGTCTAACGGCGCGCGGAGGATTTCGCGCAGTGCGTTAATCAACACAACTTGCTCTTGTCTCATTGCTTTGTGTACAACCACAGGCGTCGTGCTTTTATCTGCCGTTTGCTCACGCTTACGCCAGCGTCGTACTGTCGTGACGGAAATACCCAGTTCCAGCGCCAGTTCACGGTCACTTTTATCCGATTCCTGGAGGTATTTGCGAATACGCGGTGTCGTCGTCGCGTTAGCATGCAGCTTAATTTCCATGGCTTTCCTTGAAATATTTATAACTAATCATATGAGATTTATATTAATCAAGTCGGTGCATTGTGACCCGTTTCACCTTTCCGTACCAGGCTTTCTCCCATAATCCCCTTCGTCGTTTTCTATTACATAACACACACAATGTCCGTTAATCTTATACGGAGTTCACAATGAACAATGTTCTGGGATTTTTAGAAGAGAAATTGATGCCGATTGCGGCGAAAACCGCTCAGCAGCGTCATCTCGGCGCCATCCGCGGCGCCTATGTCTCCTTTATGCCGTTTATTATCGTCGGCTCCATTCTGTTGGTTATCTCGTCGTTCCCGAATCAGGGCTATCAGCAGTTTATGTCCAGCACCTTCGGTGCAAGCTGGAGCGCCATTATCGAGATCCCGTTTAATGCGGTCTTCTCTACGATGTCACTGTTTATCAGCTTCCTTGTCGCCTACCGGCTCGCGGAGCACTACGGCGATGACCGCATCTCCAGCGGCATCCTGGCGCTGGTCTGCTTCCTGATCCTGACGCCGTTTATTAAGGTTGCCGAAAACGGCGGTATTACCGTAATGCCGGTAGAGTGGATTGGCACCAAAGGCCTGTTCGTCGCCATGATTGGCTCGCTACTGTGGACCGAACTATTCTGCTGGCTGAAGCGTAAAAAGCTGGTTATCAAGATGCCGGAAGGCGTACCGCCTGCCGTGCAGGAATCTTTCGCCGCGCTTATCCCCGCGTTGGTGGTGATGATTCTGGTGCTGGCGATTCGCATCGGCTTTGAGAACACCCACTACAACACCATTCACCAATTCATTTACGACGTTGTCGCCACCCCGGTTCGCCACTTCGGCACCTCCTATTTTGGCGCGCTGATGACCGTATTCAGCATCACTATTCTGTGGTCTGTAGGGATTAACTCCGGTTCGATGGTCAACGGCATCATCCGTCCACTGTGGATGGAAAACCAGACCGACAACATTGCGGCCATTCAGGCGGGTGTTACGCCGCCGCACATTATTACCGAACAGTTTTTCGACATGATCTGGATGGGGGGCGCAGGGGCCACGCTGTCGCTGGTCATCGCGATGCTGATTTTCGCACGCAGTAAAAACATGCGTGAAGTGGCGCGACTGGGCGCGGGGGCATCCATCTTCAACATCAACGAACCGGTGCTTTTCGGCCTGCCGGTCATCATGAACCCGATAATGCTGATCCCGTTCAACCTGGTACCACTGGTGCTGGTGACAATCCAGTATCTGGCGATGAAGGTGGGTGCCGTCGCCGTGACTACCGGGGTGTTTATCCCGTGGACGCTGCCGCCGGTTATCAGCGGATTTATCGTTACCGGGCATATTTCCGGCAGCGTGATGCAAATCATTAACCTGCTGATTGGCGCGATGCTGTACCTGCCGTTTATGCGCATCGTCGATAAGCAGTATCGCAATGCGGAGATCATTGCCGTTGAAGAGTCCAGCACGCTAGCAAAACAGGAGTAACACAAAGATGTGGGGAATTATTGCAACCTGGCGTATGGCGCTGGAAGGCGTAGAAGAGTCGGCGTCCGCGCTGGCTACGGGCAGCGCTGCGGCGACGTCCGTGGTGGATGCCGTGGTCGCGGTAGAAGATTTTCCGTTCTACAAATCGGTCGGCTATGGCGGCCTGCCAACCGAGAACGGCGAGGTAGAGCTGGATGCCGCCTGGATGGACGGCGATACGCTGGCCTTTGGCGCAGTGGGTAATCTGGTCGATATCGCCAACCCGGTGAAAGTAGCGCAGGCGCTGGGTCGCCAGCGCTACAACTCGCTGTTGGTCGGCCAGGGCGCGCGCGAATGGGCGCTGAGTCAGGGCTTTGCCGAGAAAAAAATGCTCACTGAACGCGCGATGCAGCACTACCGTAAACGCTGCCGCGAGACGCTGGACAAAGGGTTAAGCCCCTATGACGGTCACGACACCGTCGGCGTCATCGCCCTTGATAAGCAGGGGTCGATGAGCGTGGCCACCTCCACCAGCGGCCTGTTTATGAAAAAGCGCGGGCGAATTGGCGACTCACCGATTATCGGCTCCGGCTTCTACTGCGACAGCCAAATCGGTGCGGCCACCGCCACCGGCGTGGGCGAAGATTTAATGAAAGGCTGCACCAGCTACGAAATCGTTCGCCGGATGGAACAGGGCATGACCCCGCAGCAGGCGGCAGATTCGGTAGTGTACGAACTGGAAGATAAGCTGATGTCGCGCTTTGGCCGTGCGGGGGATCTGTCCGTGGTGTGCATGAACCGCAAAGGCGAGTTCGGTGCGGCCACCAACATCAAGACCTTCTCTTTTGTGGTGGCCACCGCCACGCAGCCGCTGACGGTGTTCCGCGCCGAGCGCGTCAAAGAGAAAACCCATTATCAGCCGGTAGACGACGCCTGGATGCAGGCCTATGCCGACCGCATTCGCGCCCCTATCGAGGAATAAATGATGATTAACTACCGCTTAGTGACGACACTCGCCCGCGAGCAGGAACAGAGCCATCTCATCACCTGGCCCAACAGCCCTGTGCTCCAGCAGGATGTGCTGCGCAATAACCCGCTGATTGCTGAGATGACCGCGAGCGCGGCCCAAGGAAAGCTGGCTGACACCAGTTTCGGCTGTGAGCCATTCGCCCGTATCACCATCGTGCCGCAAAACGCCTGGCAGGACAGTCTGACCGACTCGCTGCTTACCTTCCTGCGCCCGCTGTTTGCCGCGCCGGCATGCAGCAAAGTGCTGCTCGACTGTACGCGCATTCACGACACGGTCCTGGCTAAAACGTTGCGTTTCTTATTTAACCAGGCCCATACATTGACGGACCTCGGGCTGAAAACGTCGGCGCGAAGCGATGTGCGCCTGGCGCATATTGATGCTTTCTGTTCCGACGTAGAACGGGCACGCCTTGAGAACCTGTTCAGCCAACAGCAGGCAATAGCCAACGGCATGATTGCCGCCCGCCGCCTGGCGGATACACCTTCCGAACAGTGCACACCGCAGTATGTGGTGGAAGAAGCCCAGCGTCTGTGCGCCCCCTTCCCTACCCTACGTTGCGAAGTGCTGGATGAACAGGCGATCGTCGAACAAGGCCTTGGCCTGCTGCATGCGGTCGGCAAAGGTTCCAGCCGCCCGCCGCGCCTGCTGGCCATCCATTACGAAGGCGCAAGTCATGGCCCAGTACGCAGCTATGTCGGCAAGGGCGTGACTTTCGACACCGGCGGCCTGTGGCTGAAAGAAGGCGCGGGCATGTACACCATGAAGTATGACATGTGCGGCGCAGCCAACGTCCTTGGGCTGATGCTAAGCATCGCCGAGCTAGGACTACCGGTGCGAGTGATGGGCGTACTGGCGCTGGCGGAAAACGCCATCGGCCCCGACGCCATGCAGCCAGGCAGCGTGGCCCGCGCCTGTAACGGCATGACGGTGGAAATTAATAATACCGACGCCGAAGGTCGCCTGGTGCTCTCTGATGCCATCGCCTGGGCCAGCCAGCGTCATGCGCACACGCAGTATATTATCGACCTCGCCACGCTAACCGGTGCGGTGGTGAAAGCGCTGGGCTATGAGTTGAGCGGGCTGATGACTCAGGATAACGCGCTACGTTCGGCGTTAACGACCGCCGGGGAACAGAGCGGCGATGAAGTCTGGTCGCTGCCGTTGGATGCCCGGTTGAAAAAACAAACGGAGAGCGCCATTGCCGATCTGTGCAATACGCCGACCAACAACGCGGCGATCAGCGCCTCTGCGGCCTGGCTGCTGCACCACTTCTGCCCGGCAGATATTCCGTGGGCGCATCTTGACGTCAGCGGCACGGCGCTGTGGCGCGAAGGGGGGAAAAGCGTGGCGTCAGGCAGACCAATACCGCTGCTGATGCAGCATTTGCTGAACGATTTGGATATTGGTGAGTAAACCCGGCGTCACTCCGTTCGGCCGGGCTACTGTATCGTGTAGCCCGGCCAAGCGAAGCGCCGCCGGGAAGCGTATTACAGCTTCAGAATCTCTTTCACAAACGGAATAGTCAGCTTGCGCTGAGCAGTGATGGAAGCGTGATCGAGCTGATCCAGCGTCTGGAATAGTGTGCGCATTTCGCGATCCAGACGTTTAAGCATAAAGCGGCACACATCGTCCGGCATCTCAAAGCCACGAAGACGCGCGCGTAGCTGCAAGGCCTGTAATTTATCTTCATCAGACAGCGGCTGGAGCTTGTAGATTTGCCCCCAGTCGAGGCGCGAAGCAAGATCCGGCAGACCCAAATTCAACTGACGCGGTGGTCGATCGCCGGTGATCAGCAGGCGGGTGTTGCCCGACTCTAAGATCCGGTTATAGAGATTAAAAATCGCCATTTCCCACGGTTCATCTCCCGCCACGCATTCGATATTATCGATGCAAACCAGCGAAAGCTGCTCCATTCCTTCCAGCACTTCCGGTACAAACCAGGTGCGCTTATCCAGCGGAACGTAGCCCACGGCATCGCCGCGCTGGGAGAGTTCTGCGCAGGCTGCGTGCAGCAAATGGCTGCGCCCCGCGCCTTCACGTGCCCAGATATAGATGTATCCGCTGTGGTCCTGCCGCAGCACGTTTTGCAGTGCGGCAAGTAAAGAAGGGTTATCGCCCGGGAAGAAACTCGCAAAGGTTTCATCATCAGGAAGATAAAGTGGCAAAGAGAGCTGTGCCGGTGCGTTCAGAGGAGACCTCAACATGGGCTTACGAAAAAACGGGAAGAGTTTAACACAGAAATTACTGGGGAGAGAACCGGGCGGCGATCCGCCCGGCTTTAGGATCACGACGTAGACGTCTCGTCCTCTTTCGCATCCAGCACCACTTCTTCCGGGCGCAGGACGCTTATCAGCTTGAAGACCAGGCTCAGACAGATGCCAACGATCGTCGCCAGCGCCATGCCTTTCAGTTCAGCCGCGCCGATGTGCACTTTCGCGCCGCTCACGCCGATTATCAGAATGACGGAGGTCAGGATCAGGTTCTGCGCCTTGCTGTAATCCACTTTGGATTCGATCAGCACGCGGATACCGGAAGCCCCGATGACCCCGTACAGCAGCAGAGAAACGCCGCCCATGACCGGCAGTGGGATAATCTGAATCGCCGCCGCCAGCTTACCGACGCAGGAGAGCAGAATCGCAATGATTGCCGCGCCGCCGATAACCCAGGTGCTGTACACGCGGGTAATCGCCATCACGCCGATGTTTTCACCGTAGGTGGTGTTCGGGGTGGAACCAAAGAAGCCGGAGATCACGGTGGAGAGACCGTTGGCAAACATCGAGCGATGCAGGCCCGGGTCACGAATCAGATCTTTCTTGACGATGTTCGCCGTCACCACCAGGTGACCGACGTGTTCGGCAATGACCACCAGCGCCGCTGGCAGGATAGTGAAGATAGCAAACCACTCAAAGCGAGGGGTATAGAAGGTTGGCAGCGCGAACCAGTGCGCCTCGGCAATCGGCGTGGTGTCCACAACGCCCATAACGAAGGAGAGCGCATATCCCACCAGCACGCCGATAAGAATCGGGATAATGGCCAGGAAGCCGCGGAACAGCACCGAACCAAATACGGTCACACCCAGCGTCACCAGCGAGATAATGATGGTTTTGGTATCGGCAGACTGACCGTCCGGTGGCAGCAGGCCCGCCATGTTCGCCGCAACGCCCGCCAGTTCCAGACCGATAACGGCAACGATTGCGCCCATCGCCGCAGGGGGGAACATCACGTCAAGCCAGCCGGTGCCCGCTTTCTTCACGATGAAAGAGACCAGGCAGAACAGCACGCCGCACATAATAAAGCCGCCCAGCGCCACTTCGTAGCCTAACGGCAGCAGCAGCAGAACCGGGGAGATAAAAGCAAAGCTGGAGCCCAGATAGGCCGGGATTTTACCTTTACAGATGAAGAGGTACAGCAGCGTCCCGAGACCGTTGAATAGCAGAACGGTGGCCGGGTTGATGTGAAACAGGACTGGCACCAGCACGGTTGCGCCAAACATGGCGAATAAATGCTGCAAGCTAAGCGGGATGGTCTGTAACAACGGTGGTCTTTCGCTTACCCCAATTGCACGGCGCGTCATTGTGTTTTCCTCTGTGTTATTAGTCTGAGTTTTTTTATTCAAAAAAAAGCCGACTATCAAAGTCGGCTCTTTTTATTTTTTCGTTTACTTAGTACCAAAAATCTTATCGCCGGCATCGCCGAGGCCCGGAATGATGTATCCGTGCTCGTTGAGGCCCTGGTCAATCGACGCGGTGTACAGCTCGATATCCGGATGCGCTTTTTCCAGCGCCGCAATACCTTCTGGCGCAGCAACCAGCACCAGCACTTTAATGCTTGAGCAGCCCGCTTTCTTCAGCAGGTCGATGGTCGCGATAACGGAACCACCGGTTGCCAGCATCGGGTCAACGATCAGCGCCATACGCTCATCGATGTTGGAAACCAGCTTCTGGAAGTAAGGAACCGGCTCCAGCGTCTCTTCGTCACGGTACATACCGACCACGCTGATACGCGCGCTTGGTACGTTTTCCAGTACGCCGTCCATCATGCCCAGGCCCGCACGCAGGATTGGCACAACGGTAATTTTCTTACCTTTAATCTGGTCGATTTCTACCGGGCCGTTCCAGCCTTCAATGGTCACTTTCTCGGTTTCCAGACCGGCGGTAGCTTCATAAGTCAGCAGGCTGCCGACTTCGGAGGCGAGTTCACGGAAGCGTTTGGTGCTGATGTCGTTCTCGCGCATCAGGCCCAGCTTGTGTTTGACGAGTGGGTGTTTAACTTCCACAATCTTCATTCTCTTTCTCCTTTAGATGGGGCAGCCACAAAAAAAATCGCGGGATTATACCGCTTTTTTCCGATTGCGCCATACCTATGATGATTGACCAGGATCAAGCAAAGCGGCGAATGGGTCCCCAAAGAGTATAAGACAGGATAAAAATAAACCCCGACTCGCGGGGTTTTATTTTACATATTCAGCGGGTTATAGCTCGCTACCGTTGGTCGCAATCACCTTCTGATACCAGGCAAAAGATTTTTTACGGCTGCGCGCCAACGTGCCGTTACCTTCGTTGTCTTTATCGACATAGATAAAGCCGTAGCGTTTCTTCATTTCGCCGGTACCGGCGGACACCAGGTCAATACAGCCCCACGGGGTGTAGCCCATCAGATCCACGCCGTCTTCCACGACCGCTTTTTTCATTTCGGCAATATGCGCAGAAAGATAGTCGATGCGGTACTGGTCGTTCACCGTGCCGTCGCTCTCCAGCACGTCAATCGCCCCGAAGCCGTTCTCCACGATAAACAGCGGCAGCTGATAATGGTCGTAGAACCAGTTCAGGGAGTAGCGCAGACCCACCGGGTCAATCTGCCAGCCCCAGTCAGATTTCTGCACGTACGGGTTGGAGACCAGGCTGGTGGTTTCATCGTAGTCGAGCTGCGGGTTATCGTCGGTGGCCTTGGTGGCAAACGACATATAGTAGCTAAAGCCGATGTAATCGACGCAGCCTTCAGTCAGCGCCTGGCGGTCTTCGTCAGTGATATCCAGTTCAAAACCGCGACGCTCGAAGTAGTTCAGCAGATGCTGTGGATATTTGCCGCGCACGTGCACGTCGGTGAACCAGTAGCGGCGGTGCATGGCGTTCATCGCCATCATCATATCGTTTGGCGCGCAGCTCAGCGGGTAGATTGGGCACATGGCAATCATGCAGCCAATTTGCAGCGCAGGGTTGATTTCATGCCCGGCTTTCACCGCTAGCGCACTCGCCACCAGCTCATAGTGCGCGGCCTGATACATCACCGGCTCACGGTCTTCCCCCGGCTGATACTTCAAGCCAGAGTTAGTGAACGGCGCAAAATCTTCGTGGAAGTTCGCCTGGTTGTTGATTTCGTTGAACGTCATCCAGTACTTCACTTTGTGCTGGTAACGGGTAAATACCACTTTGGCAAAGCGAACGAAGAATTCAATTAGCTTACGGTTGCGCCAGCCGCCGTATTCGGTAACCAGGTGATACGGCATTTCGAAGTGCGACAGGGTAATAACCGGTTCGATACCGAGCTTCAGGCATTCATCAAACAGGTCATCATAGAACTGTAGGCCTGCTTCGTTTGGTGTCAGCTCGTCGCCATTGGGGAAAATACGCGTCCAGGCAATAGAGGTACGGAAGCACTTATAGCCCATTTCAGCGAACAGCTTTAGATCGTCTTTATAACGGTGGTAAAAGTCGATGGCTTCGTGGTTTGGATAATTTTTTCCTGGCAGTACGCCGTTGGTAATTTCGCGCGGCACACCGTGCGCCCCGGCGGTCATCACGTCCGCCACACTCACGCCTTTTCCGCCTTCCTGCCAACCGCCTTCAAGTTGGTGTGCGGCTACCGCGCCGCCCCAGAGAAACCCAGCTTTGAATCCAGACATATCTTTCCCTCGTTAAACAGTAAGTTGTCGCTGCGAATAGTGCTGATTGAAATGGTAAACCGCGCCGAT
>CP070603.1:1445736-1447645 GCA_016939855.1 Kluyvera ascorbata | reverse complement strand
AGAAACCGGTTTCATTAATATGATGTGGATTGTGCGAAAGGGATGCAAGGACAAGGGTGTACCCGGTTTCATTTTCGTGAGCAGTATCATATTTGACCGATATATAGGTGGAAACAATGGAAAATCCGGACGGCAAAAATTGGGATCAGAATAGGCTCGCAAACGTTTGCCTGGACTGATAGAATTGCGCCGATTTTTCTTGCTATCGCAAACGCGTGGAGACTTAGCAGTGACCGACAAAACCTCTCTCAGCTATAAAGATGCCGGTGTTGATATTGACGCAGGAAACGCTCTGGTTGACCGTATCAAAGGGGTGGTGAAGAAAACTCGCCGTCCAGAAGTGATGGGTGGATTAGGCGGTTTCGGCGCACTGTGCGCGCTGCCACAAAAATATCGCGAACCGGTGCTGGTTTCCGGCACTGACGGCGTTGGCACCAAATTGCGTTTAGCGATGGATTTAAAACGTCACGACACCATCGGGATCGATCTGGTAGCCATGTGCGTGAACGACCTGGTGGTTCAGGGCGCTGAGCCGCTGTTCTTCCTCGACTACTATGCGACCGGTAAGCTCGACGTTGATACCGCCGCAAGCGTTATCAGCGGCATCGCTGAAGGCTGCCTGCAGTCTGGCTGTGCGCTGGTTGGCGGCGAAACCGCTGAAATGCCGGGCATGTACCACGGCGAAGATTACGACGTGGCCGGTTTCTGCGTCGGCGTGGTTGAGAAATCAGAAATCATCGACGGTAGCAAAGTGACCGACGGTGACGTGCTGATTGCCCTCGGCTCCAGCGGCCCGCACTCTAACGGCTACTCGCTGGTGCGTAAAATTGTTGAAGTCAGCGGCTGCAACCCGGACACCACCCAACTGGAAGGCAAAACCCTGGCCGACCACCTGCTGGCGCCAACCCGTATCTACGTGAAATCGATTCTGGAACTGATTGCCAGCGTTGACGTTCACGCCATTGCGCACCTGACCGGCGGCGGCTTCTGGGAAAATATCCCGCGCGTGCTGCCAGACAACACTCAGGCCGTTATCGATGAATCCTCCTGGCAGTGGCCGGCGGTATTCAACTGGCTGCAGGATGCCGGCAACGTAAGCCAGCATGAAATGTACCGTACCTTCAACTGCGGCGTGGGCATGGTTATCGCGCTGGCGGCTGACCAGGCTGACAAAGCAATTGCGCTGATGAACGAAAAAGGTGAAAACGCGTGGAAAATCGGCTATATCAAAGCCTCTGATTCCGAACAGCGTGTGGTCATCGAATAAATGAAAAATATCGTGGTGCTGATTTCCGGCAGCGGCAGCAACTTACAGGCAATTATTGACGCCTGTGAGCAGAAAAGGATTCCTGGCACCATTCGAGCGGTATTCAGCAACAAGGCCGATGCGTTCGGCCTTGAGCGGGCGCGCGAGGCGGGCATCCCCCAGCACGCACTGGCGGCAAGTCAGTTTGCCAGCCGCGAGGCCTTTGACCGCGAGCTGATGCATGAAATTGACGCCTATGCGCCCGATGTCGTGGTGCTGGCGGGCTATATGCGCATTCTGAGCGCTGAGTTCGTTCAGCACTATCAGGGCAAGCTGCTCAACATCCACCCTTCCCTGCTGCCAAAATACCCTGGGCTCAATACCCACCGCCAGGCGCTCGATAACGGCGATACAGAACACGGCACCTCGGTGCACTTTGTCACCGAAGAGCTGGACGGCGGACCGGTTATTTTGCAGGCCAAGGTACCGGTTTTTGACGGCGATGATGAAGAGGAAATCACCTCTCGCGTTCAGGCGCAGGAGCACGCTATCTATCCTCTGGTGGTGGGCTGGTTCCTTAACGGTCGCCTGAAGATGCAGGATAATCACGCCTGGCTTGATGACGTGAAGCTGCCGCCGGAAGGCCATGCCGCAGAATAAATC
>CP070603.1:1436402-1445658 GCA_016939855.1 Kluyvera ascorbata | reverse complement strand
CTAAGAGGGCCTTATGGCCCTCTTTTTTATGCAAATCAGGATAACTGTCATACTTAGATGACACAGTTGGACATAGCCCGGCAAAGCTAGCAATATAAACAGTGAGACGACTTTGCCGCGTCCCGTGAACAAACCGGAGTGTAAGTAGTAATGGGTCAGGAAAAACTGTACATCGAAAAAGAACTGAGCTGGTTGTCATTCAACGAGCGCGTCCTCCAGGAAGCGGCAGACAAAAGTAACCCGCTGATTGAACGCATGCGTTTTCTGGGGATTTACTCCAACAACCTCGACGAATTCTATAAGGTCCGCTTTGCAGAGCTGAAGCGCCGCATCATCATTAGTGAAGAACAGGGCGTAACCACGCATTCCCGTCATCTGCTGAGCCGTATTCAGGCGCGGGTGCTGAAAGCCGATCAAGAGTTTGATGGCCTGTACAACGAACTCCTGCTGGAGATGGCGCGCAACCAAATCTTCCTGATTAACGAACGCCAGCTTTCCGTGAACCAACAGGGTTGGCTTCGTCACTACTTTAAACAGCATCTGCGCCAGCATATCACCCCGATTCTGCTGAACCGGGAGACCGACCTGGTCCAGTTCCTGAAAGACGATTACACCTACCTGGCCGTTGAGATAATCCGCGGCGATGAGATCAACTACGCGCTGCTGGAGATCCCGTCAGATAAAGTGCCGCGCTTCGTTAACCTGCCACCTGAAACGCCGCGCCGCCGTAAGCCGATGATCCTGCTCGATAACATCCTGCGTTACTGTCTGGATGATATCTTCAAAGGCTTCTTCGACTACGATGCCCTCAACGCCTACTCCATGAAAATGACCCGTGACGCCGAGTACGATCTGGTACACGAGATGGAGTCGAGCCTGATGGAGCTGATGTCCTCAAGCCTGAAGCAGCGTCTCACCGCTGAGCCGGTACGCTTTGTGTATCAGCGCGATATGCCAGATGCCATGGTAGAAATGCTGCGTAAAAAGCTGACCATTTCCCGCTACGATTCCATCGTGCCGGGCGGTCGCTACCATAACTTTAAAGACTTCATTGGCTTCCCGAACGTCGGCAAAGCCAACCTGGTCAACAAACCGATGCCGCGCCTGCGCCACATCTGGTTTGATAAGTTCCGCAATGGCTTTGATGCCATTCGCGAACGCGATGTTCTGCTCTACTACCCGTATCACACCTTTGAGCACGTGCTCGAGCTGCTGCGTCAGGCCTCGTTTGACCCGAACGTGCTGGCCATTAAGATCAACATCTACCGCGTGGCGAAAGACTCACGCATTATTGATGCGATGATCCATGCCGCCCACAACGGTAAAAAAGTTACCGTGGTCGTGGAGCTGCAGGCGCGCTTTGATGAAGAAGCCAACATCCATTGGGCGAAGCGCCTGACCGAAGCGGGCGTTCACGTTATCTTCTCCGCGCCGGGGCTGAAAATTCACGCCAAGCTGTTCCTTATCTCCCGTAAAGAGG
The DNA here is from genome assembly GCA_016939855.1 of Kluyvera ascorbata. Lineage (GTDB taxonomy): Bacteria > Pseudomonadota > Gammaproteobacteria > Enterobacterales > Enterobacteriaceae > Kluyvera > Kluyvera ascorbata_C. The sequence goes on along the minus strand of CP070603.1, from coordinate 1,444,178 downwards.
GCGATGACGTGGTGCGTTACGCGCACATTGGTACCGGCAACTTTAACGAGAAAACGGCGCGAATCTACACCGACTACTCGTTAATCACCGCCGATGCCCGTATCACCAACGAAGTGCGTCGGGTGTTCAACTTTATTGAGAACCCGTACCGCCCGGTCACCTTCGACTACCTGCTGGTATCGCCGCAGAACTCGCGTCGTCTGCTTTATGAGATGATCGACCGTGAAATTGCCAATGCGCAGAACGGCCAGGCCGCGGGGATCACCCTGAAGCTGAACAACCTGGTCGATAAAGGGCTGGTCGATCGCCTGTATGCAGCCTCCAGTTCTGGTGTGCAGGTTAATCTGCTGATCCGCGGTATGTGTTCTTTGATTCCAGAATTAGAAGGGATCAGCGATAATATTCGCGTAATTAGTATCGTTGATCGTTTCCTTGAGCACGATCGCATCTATATTTTTGAGAACGGCGGCGATAAACGCGTTTATCTCTCCTCCGCTGACTGGATGACTCGCAATATCGACTACCGTATCGAAGTAGCCACACCGCTGCTCGACCCGCGTCTTAAACAGCGGATCCTCGATATTATCGATATTCTGTTCAGTGATACGGTGAAGGCCCGCTTTATTGATAAAGAACTGAGTAATCGCTATGTGCCACGCGGTAACCGACGCAAGGTCCGCGCGCAGCAGGCGATTTACGATTACCTCAAATTACTTGAACAACCTGACTAACCTATGCCAATAAAAAGCAAAGCACCCCGGCCGCAGGAGTTTGCGGCGGTTGATCTCGGTTCGAACAGTTTTCATATGGTTATCGCGCGCGTTGTCGACGGCGCGATGCAGATTATTGGCCGCCTGAAGCAACGCGTTCATCTGGCCGATGGGCTGGATGAAAACAACATGCTGAGCGAAGAGGCGATTGAACGCGGGCTGAGCTGCCTGTCACTGTTTGCTGAACGGCTACAGGGGTTCTCCCCTTCCAGCGTCTGCATCGTGGGTACGCACACCCTGCGTCAGGCGGCGAACGCCACCGAGTTTCTGACACGCGCGGAAAAGGTGATCCCTTACCCCATTGAAATCATCTCGGGGAACGAAGAAGCCCGTCTGATTTTTATGGGCGTAGAGCACACCCAGCCAGAAAAAGGCCGCAAGCTGGTTATCGATATCGGCGGCGGCTCTACGGAGCTGGTAATTGGTGAGGACTTTGAACCTCGGCTGGTTGAAAGCCGTCGTATGGGCTGCGTGAGTTTTGCACAACAGTTCTTCCTCGCCGGTACCATCAACCGTGAAAACTTCCAGCGTGCACGCCTGGCGGCGGTGCAGAAGCTGGAGACGCTGGCATGGCAGTACCGTATTCAGGGCTGGAATTTTGCCATGGGCGCATCGGGCACCATTAAAGCGGCGCATGAAGTGCTGGTCGAGATGGGCGAGAAGGACGGGTTTATCACCCCAGAACGACTCGAAATGCTGGTTGAAGAGGTGCTGAAGTATAAAAACTTCAATAGCCTGAGCCTGCCGGGCCTGTCAGAAGAACGTAAAGGCGTGTTCGTGCCAGGGCTGGCAATCCTCTGTGGCGTGTTTGATTCGCTGGCGATTAAAGAGCTTCGTCTTTCCGACGGCGCGCTGCGTGAAGGCGTGCTGTATGAAATGGAAGGCCGCTTCCGTCATCAGGATGTGCGCAGTCGCACCGCGCAAAGCCTGGCAAATCAGTACAACATCGACCGTGAACAGGCGCAGCGCGTACTGGAAACCACTATGCAAATGTACGATCAGTGGCTGGAGCAGAACCCTAAACTGGGTAATCCACAGCTGACCGCACTGCTGAAATGGGCTTCAATGCTGCATGAAGTGGGGCTGAATATTAACCACAGCGGTATGCATCGCCACTCCGCCTATATTCTGCAAAACAGCGATCTGCCGGGCTTCAACCAGGAGCAGCAGTACCTGATGTCGACGCTGGTTCGTTTCCATCGTAAGGCGATTAAGCTCGACGAGCTGCCGCGCTTTACGTTGTTCAAAAAGAAACAGTTCCTGCCGATGATTCAGCTACTGCGCCTTGGCGTGCTGCTGAATAATCAGCGCCAGGCGACGACAACGCCACCGACGCTGAAGTTGACGACTGAAGCGAACCACTGGACGCTCTGCTTCCCGCACGACTGGTTTACCCAGAACGCGCTGGTGCTGCTCGATTTGGAAAAAGAGCAGCAGTATTGGGAAAGCGTCACCGGCTGGCTGTTAAAAATCACTGAGGAGCGGGCGCCCGACGAAGTCGTCGCTGCCTGATTCACACGCCGCTATTTCTGCTACCGCCAGCTCCTCCAGGGGAGCTGGCTTGCCAATACCGTACCCCTGCAGATAATCAATCCCCAGCGCAATCGCCGCCATGCGAATCTCTTCGTTCTCGACGTATTCCGCCACTACCCGCATTTTCTTCATGCGCGCCAGGTGGCAGATAGACGCGACAATCTGGTAATCCAGGCTGCTGGTCGCAATATTACGGATAAAGCTGCCGTCGATTTTCAGAATATCGGCGCTGATATGTTTGAGACGCGCATAGCTGGCATAGCCAGTACCAAAGTCGTCAATCGCCACCCGACAGCCCAGATCCTGAAGTTCATGCAGCGTTCGCCGCGCCTGCTCGGCGTTAACCAAAGAATGACTTTCGGTAATTTCAAAGACCAACTGCCAGGCCTCAATACTGTACTCTGCCAGTAGGTCCTTAACCTGCTGAGAAAAACCAGTCCCGCTCGCCGTTGAGGGGGAAAGGTTCAACGCTAAACGCATACCCGGATTGCTCTTTCGACGACTCGCCATAAAGCGCAGCGTATTTTCCAGCACCCAGAGATCGATACGCGACGCCATGCCAAACTCATAGGCAACAGGTAAGAACAGCAGCGGCGAAATCAGTTCGCCGTCGTCGCCCAGCATACGCAGCAGCACTTCGTGATAGTCATCGCCGCGTACGCCGACAATAGGCTGCGCCATCAGGCGGAAACCATTGTTCTCCAGCGCCTGCTGCACCCTTACCATCATCGCAATCTTATCTTTCAATTCCTGCTGCAGATACTGCGCGCCACGGCGTTGCAGGTTTTCCGGCCGGTTAGTGACCAGAGAGAGCTCTGCGACCGTATTGAGCTCGCCCAACATTAAAGAGAGATGAGCGATCGGCGAATGAATATAGCAGTAGCTGACCCCAACCTGCGGCTGTAGCGGCATCCCATTCCAGCTATAGCGAAATTGATGTATATGGGCGTACAGATCGTCAAGGCGATCTTTATAGGATTCGGTATGCAACAACACCGCTAAATCGCTGCCGGTGAGCTGGTACACGTCCTCACCAGGGCGAAGTACGTCGCTGATATGTTTCGCCAGATTCTGCTTGTAGTTTATACGCAGCATAATGCCGTAGTGGCGCGTCAGTACTTCGAGGTCCGGCATCCGCAAAAAACAGAGCACCGACCAGGGAGTATGGTTAATCGCGCGGCTCAGGGCGCGCATATTGGGCAAGCTGACGACCGGGTCGATAAACGCTATACGGCGTACGCGCTCATGAATCGCCCGCTGGCGGCTGGAGAGCATCGCCATGTACGCAATAATAAACGAGAAAATGAGAAAGCTGGATGACGTAATCGCCATCTGCACGCTGTAGCCCGCGCTTCGGGGAACATAGTGATAGTGATAGTGGATGGCCACAATCAGCATCACCGTCCAGACAACCGAGATAAAGCGGTAGCCAAAACGCATTGCGCCCCAGAGCATAATCGGCAACAGCAACGAGATCGTGTAATTCGTACTAAAAATAGAGCTGGCTTTCGTCAGCGGGGACATCAGCATCGAAAAGATACCGGCCACTATCACTGTCCAGACCAGCATCTCCGGCCCTGTCACCTTAGGGTCGAAGTCACGCCGCACCTGCGACAGGAAGCTGCGGAAATAGTAAGGATTACGGATTAAACGAATCAGTAAATAGCACAGCGGTACCCCTGTGAGATAACCCATCAGCAGCGACTGATAGTTAATCAAATTACGCTGGGTCAGCGGCGAGGTCCACTCCGTATCCCCCAGGCTCGGATAGAGCCCCAGGTACAGAGTAAACTGGATCAACAGCAGGAAAATGGTCGCAGGGACGAACATTTGCCAGAACAGCCTATATGCCATCAGCCGCGTATCGCCGTGCGAGACCATCTTTCGCTGCTGGTTAAAAAACTGATAGCCTCCCCATGACACGATCGTCGGAATGAGGAACTGTAGCGTGATGCCCAGTTTTTCAACGAGATGTAAATCTTTCGTCAGGTAGCAGCCAATGCCAGTGATAAGCCCGGGCAGTGCTTTCCAGCTAAAAAACAACATCATGCAAAGCATAAAAGGCAGTGGTAGGTAATAAAGGTAAGCCCTGCCACCGCCAATATAGGTATATGTATTAGCAATTTTGATTATTGGTAACACAAGAAGAGGCAATATCAGGGGGAGTCCCCACCATTCATCTCGATATTGCTTATATAATTTACAGAAATTCATAGATGCTCTAAGGATACCCCAAATCCAGCTGGGTATTTTCAGACAGGCATCCAACCTGGCTTAAAAAGGCCGCGACAGAAGCTATTACGCGGGTCAGGCGAAGATTTTAGTTATCGGTTACGAATGAAGTTTGATATGAGTCAACAAATAGCACACATCAAAACATTAATTTTCTATTTTTAGGTCTATCGCCAATTATCAATGCCTGCTTGTGAATACGAATAATATCTTATATAACATTAATTAATGTTTTATCTGACGGTTCTTTACATTCACCGCAATTGACCCCTGCCCCTCTCTGTGCCTTAATGTACCCATCGCCCGTCTATGGGTATAACGTAAGGACCCCTTTGTGAGCCAGGTTACCAGCCTACGCAAGCGACACCGATTTAACGGTCGAATGACCCGAATCGTACTGCTTATCAGCTTTATCTTCTTCTTCGGACGCTTCGTCTACTCCTCTATCGGTGCGTGGCATCACCACCAGGACAAAAAAGAATCCCAGCAGAGCAGCCTGTCGCAAAAGACGCCTCCCGCACAAACAGACGTTCGTTAACGCCCTGCATCCACCATTTTTTTACACCGAGATTCCTTACCGGATGGCTAACAACCCGACTTTTAACCATCCGGTAAGGAATTTAGTTACCCCTCTTTCTGATCAAACGCTGACCTTTATCCGCCGATATTGGTAAAAAAATTTCTTCCCGCACAATTACGCAAACTTTTCTTTTTCTACAGTCGCAACATGCCGCGCTGATTTTTTGTAGCCCTGATAAAGCGCATAAAAAAGAATCAGTAAGCGCACTAATAGTCACCAATACATAACTCAAAAATCAACCCAATACATAAAAAATTTATATATGTTTTGGATATTTAATTGATTTAGCCACTATTCATTATAACGCGACAGGGTTTGAGCATGACTGGTTTTACCTTATTTCCTAAAATAAAAAGCAGCCTGGAGTGGATGTCGGGGCATAGTGATGCCGTTATCCAGTTTGGCTGGAACATCGTTGCCGCGATTATTCTATTATTTATCGGTAAGTTTATATCCCGCGTGCTCTCCCATGGTCTGGAGAAGCTGCTGTTAAAGCGCAAGGTTGACATCACCATTGTCCAGTTCTTTACCGCGCTGGTGCGTTACATCACGCTCGCCTTTTCCGTGGTCGCCGCGCTGGGTCGCCTGGGCATTGAAACCTCATCCATCATTGCGGTGATCGGTGCCGCAGGTCTCGCCGTTGGCCTGGCGCTGCAAAGTTCGCTGTCAAACTTTGCCGCCGGCGTCATGCTGGTCTCCCTGCGTCCTTTCCGTGCCGGTGAAGTGGTACAGATTGGCGCCATGACCGGCACCGTTGAGAAGGTCCATATTTTCTCCACCACGTTGCTTACCGGCGACAGTAAAGAAGTGGTTATTCCGAACGGTAAGATCATCGCCGACAACATCATCAACTACTCACGCCATCCATTCCGCCGTATCGATCTGGTCATTGGCGTTGGCTATCAGAGCCGTATCGCTGATGTGAAAAAAGTGATTACGCGCATCATTGAGCAGGATAATCGTATCGATCTACAGCGGGGGACGACCGTCCGTCTGGGTGAACTGGGAGCTTCATCGCTGAACTTCTACGTTCGCGTATGGGTACGTAACGCAGAATACTGGAACACCTATTACGATCTGCTGGAAAACATCAAAGAAGCGATGGATGCCAATCACATCGACCTACCGTACCCACAGATGGATATTCGCGTAGAGAACGTCACCAACCGGCCTCAGCAACAGCTGCAACTGGTAGACTAACTGCCGTCTCCCCTCTTTTCAGAGGGGAGTCTTCCACTCGTGTTGCTGTAATAACCGGATAACTTCCGTCATCCCTTTACTGCGAATTTTATCCTGACGCAGCACCACGCCCAGCTGACGATAAAGCAGCGGCGACAGCGACCGGACGTGCAGCCCTTCACTATCGTCGCGACGTGTTACAGCCATACGCGGAATAATGCTGTAACCCAAACCCGCAGCCACCATTCGTTTAATGGCTTCAATGCTGCCAAGCTGCATCACCGGCGTCACCTGTAACCCTGCCTGCTGAAACCAGCCATCAATCAGCGCGCGCGTCCCGCTCCCGGCTTCAAAGGCAATCAGCGGTAGGCGCTGTAGCACCTCAGGGCTAAGTTCAGCCTGGGCGTCAGCGCTAATAAACACAAACTCTTCACGTATTACCGCCGTGACGTCCAGGCCACGTCCGCTGGCCGGAAGCGTCACCAATCCCATATCGAGACGGTTCTCTTCTACCGCGCGGGTAATATCCTGCGTATTACCGGTGGTCACCCCTACCACCAGCATCGGGTATCGTTCACGAAGCTGCTGTAAAAACGGCGGTAACAGATGAATACAGGCCGTGGCGCCGGTGCCAAGCGAGATGGTGCCGCTCACTTTCTGGCTGCAATCATTGACCGACTGCACCGCTTCATTCACCGCTTGTTCAATACGTTCACTATGCGACAGCAGCGCCATACCCGCCGCCGTGGCCTTCACACCGCGCCCGGTACGTTCAATCAACCTGGCCTGCAAAAACTGTTCAAGCTGCCGCACCTGTAGGCTCACCGCAGGCTGCGAAATACCCAGTACATCCGCCGCCGCGGAGAAGCTGCCGCGTTGGGCGACCAAACGAAACGTCGCCAGATATCCCAGGTTTAGCGTCATCATTCAAAGTTTCTCTTATCAGGGTCATAAACGGGGGGCTCTGCCTGCACAATAGCGCGCAGGTTATGCTGCCAGCAACTGCATAACTTACGGAAAGCTAATGAAAACACCTGCCGCACCGCTCTCCATCACTCTCGCTGCCGGAGGCAACCAGCTCATCAACTGGGGAATTTCGTTTTATATGCCGGGCACCTTCGCCCGCGCCATTGCGCAGGATACCGGGTGGGCACCAACGCATATTTATCTGGGACTGACGCTGGCGATGCTGGCAATGGCGCTACTCTCCCCTTGGGTGGCCCGGCTGCTGGCGCATTTTGGCGGTCAGCGCGTGGTCGTGAGCGGCACGCTGCTGATAGCCGTAGGCTGCCTGCTGATGTCGGTGATTCACACGCTCACAGGCTGGTATGCCGCCTGGCTGATAACCGGTATCGGTATGCGGCTGGCGCTTTACGACGGACTTTTCGCCGCTCTGGTGAATTTGTACGGCCAGCGCGCCCGCTCGACCCTCTCTCGCGTTACGCTCGCCGGCGGGCTTGCCTCCGCCGTATTCTGGCCGCT
>CP070603.1:1435531-1436356 GCA_016939855.1 Kluyvera ascorbata | reverse complement strand
GTTTACGCTCTACTGGGGATTATCAGCGCCCTGCTGTTAAAAACGCTGCCAAACCAAAAATTACCCCCGGTGAAATCTCGGCGTCGCGCCCCCGCATCACAGCATGACCGCCGCACTAGCCTGCTCTTCGCGTTGTTGATTGCGCTGGTGACCTTTATTTCCAATGGCACCTCCACGCACCTGCCCGAGTTTATCACCGCTCACGGTCTGCCCATCACTATTGGCATACTCTGGGGCATCGGGCAGACCGGCGCACGTTTTCTTGAGGTGGCCTCAGGTTCAGCGTTAACGCCGATGACGCTCACGCTGCTTACCACCTTTCTCATCCCGCTCTGTTTTCTTCTTGGCATTAGCAGCGCGCATATCGCCTGGGCTGCCGGGGGCTTTGTTTTCGGCTATGGCGCTATTAATGGGCTAACCACCGTCTTTAAGGCCACGCTGCCACTGCAACTCTTCGCCGCCGAAGACTATGCCCAGCGCACCGGCATATTATTAATTCCCGCGCAGCTACTGGCCGCCGCTTCGCCGTTTGCCTATGCCTGGTTGAACCAGCATCTGGGACTCAATGGCAGCCTGATGGTCTCTGCCGTACTGGCACTGATCGTTGCGGGGCTGGCAGTGTCGATTGCGCTGTGCCAGGCTAGTCGCACAATAAAAACGCGCGATGAACAACCTTATCGACAAGGATAATCCCCATGCACCTGCAGTCTGAACATCTCACCTTACGTCCGGCAACGGCAGACGATCTCGACGATCTTTATCGCATTTACGGTGACCCGGCGACCAACACCTTTAACCCCGCAGGCCCGCATGTAGATATCGCAT
>CP070603.1:1430586-1435283 GCA_016939855.1 Kluyvera ascorbata | reverse complement strand
GACGTGGTGGGTATCGTGCGCAAAAACCATATTGCCTCACAGAAGGTACTGCTTAAGTGCGGGCTGACGCTGGTGCGAGAGATTGACGATGTGCCGGGAAAGGAGCCGAGCTTGATGTTCAGGCGGCTACGTGGGTAAGAAGCCGTTATAAAAAAAAGCCTCTGCTTGCAGAGGCTTTTTAACGTCACGACCGCAGGAATATTATTCCCACTCAATCGTAGCCGGTGGCTTACCGCTGATGTCATACACCACGCGGGAAATACCGTTGACTTCGTTGATGATGCGGTTGGATACGCGGCCGAGGAAATCGTATGGCAGGTGCGCCCAGTGTGCGGTCATAAAGTCGATGGTTTCGACCGCGCGCAGGGAAACAACCCAGTCGTATTTACGACCATCGCCCATCACGCCAACGGAACGGACCGGCAGGAACACGGTGAACGCCTGGCTCACTTTGTTGTACAGGTCGGCTTTGTGCAGTTCTTCGATAAAGATAGCGTCCGCGCGACGCAGCAGGTCGCAGTATTCTTTCTTCACTTCGCCCAACACGCGAACGCCGAGACCTGGACCTGGGAACGGGTGACGGTACAGCATGTCGTACGGCAGGCCCAGTTCCAGGCCAATTTTACGCACTTCGTCTTTGAACAGCTCACGCAGCGGTTCAACCAGACCCATCTTCATCTCTTTCGGCAGGCCGCCCACGTTGTGGTGAGATTTGATGACGTGCGCTTTACCGGTTGCGGAGGCCGCAGATTCGATAACGTCAGGGTAGATAGTGCCCTGCGCCAGCCACTTAACGTCTTCCAGCTTCAGCGCTTCTTCGTCGAACACTTCAACGAATACGCGACCGATGATTTTACGTTTGGCTTCTGGATCGTTCTCGCCTTTCAGCGCGTCGAGGAAGCGCTGTTCGCCTTCGACGTGAACGATGTTCAGACCGAAGTGGTCGCCAAACATATCCATCACCTGCTGGGCTTCATTCAGGCGCAGCAGACCGTTGTCAACGAACACGCAGGTCAGGTTTTTACCGATTGCGCGGTGCAGCAGCATGGCGGTAACGGAGGAGTCCACACCGCCGGACAGGCCCAGAATAACTTTATCGTCACCCACCTGCTCGCGAATACGAACAATGGCGTCTTCGATAATTTTGTCTGCGGTCCACAGCGCTTCACACTGGCAGATGTCGCGTACAAAACGCTCCAGCATACGCAGGCCCTGACGGGTATGGGTCACTTCCGGGTGGAACTGCACGCCGTAGAAGCGTTTTTCTTCGTGTGCCATAATAGCGAATGGGCAGCTGTCGGTGCTGGCAACGGTGACGAAACCTTCCGGGATGGCAGTCACTTTGTCGCCGTGGCTCATCCACACGTCCAGCAGCGGTTTGCCTTCAGCGGTCAGGGAGTCTTCGATGCCGCGGATCAGCGCGCTGTCGGTCTGTACTTCAACCTGCGCATAGCCGAACTCACGCTCGGTAGAGCTTTCAACGTGGCCGCCTAGCTGCATTGCCATGGTCTGCATGCCGTAGCATACGCCGAAGACCGGCACGCCAGCGCTAAACACGTACTCTGGCGCACGCGGGCTGTTTGCTTCGGTGGTGCTTTCCGGGCCGCCGGAGAGGATGATACCGCTCGGATTGAACTCACGGATTTGCGCTTCAGTAACATCCCATGCCCACAGCTCACAATAAACGCCCAGTTCACGTACGCGACGTGCAACCAGCTGGGTGTACTGGGAACCGAAATCAAGGATGAGAATGCGATGTTTATGAATATTGTCTGTCATTTGACGTTAATTCCGAGGCAAGTGAAACAATAACAAAGCGCCCGGTGAAAACCGGGCGCGGAAACTTATCAGGAGCCCATGCGGTAATTCGGGGACTCTTTGGTGATGGTCACGTCGTGAACGTGGCTTTCCTGGATACCCGCGCCGCTGATACGCACGAATTCAGCCTTCGTACGCAGCAGGTCGATGGTACCACAGCCGGTCAGACCCATACAGGAACGCAGGCCGCCCATCTGCTGGTGAATGATCTCTTTCAGGCGACCTTTATAAGCTACGCGACCTTCGATACCTTCTGGTACCAGTTTATCGGCAGCGTTATCGCTCTGGAAGTAACGGTCGGAAGAGCCTTTGGACATCGCGCCCAGGGAGCCCATACCACGGTAAGATTTGTAAGAACGGCCCTGGTAGAGTTCGATTTCACCCGGGGATTCTTCGGTACCTGCCAGCATGGAGCCTACCATCACGGCAGCAGCGCCTGCGGCGATCGCTTTAGCGATATCACCGGAGAAACGGATACCGCCGTCGGCGATAACCGGAATACCGGTGCCTTCCAGTGCTTCAACCGCGTCGGAAACGGCGGTGATCTGCGGTACACCTACGCCCGTTACGATACGAGTTGTACAGATGGAGCCAGGGCCGATACCCACTTTAACCGCGCTGCAACCCGCTTCAGCCAACGCACGAGCGCCTGCGCCGGTAGCCACGTTGCCGCCGATGATTTGCAGGTCTGGGTATTTCGCACGGGTTTCACGGATACGTTGCAGAACGCCTTCGGAATGGCCGTGGGAGGAGTCGATCAGCAGGACATCAACGCCCGCTGCAACCAGCGCATCAACGCGGTCTTCGTTGCCCGCACCCGCACCAACCGCCGCGCCTACGCGCAGACGACCTTTCTCGTCTTTACAGGCGTTTGGTTTACGTTCGGCTTTTTTGAAGTCTTTAACGGTGATCATGCCCAGCAGGTGGAAACTATCGTCCACCACCAGCGCTTTCTCTACGCGGCGTTCGTGCATCTTAGCGAAGACCACTTCACGGGATTCGCCTTCGCGAACGGTAACCAGACGCTCTTTCGGCGTCATGTAAACGCTCACCGGCTGGCTCAGGTCGGTTACGAAGCGCACGTCACGACCGGTAATGATACCGACCAGTTCGTTGTCTTCGGTCACAACCGGGTAGCCCGCGAAGCCGTTACGCTCGGTCAGCTCTTTCACTTCGGCAAGAGTGGTGGTTGGCAGAACGGTCTGTGGGTCGGTAACCACACCAGATTCGTGTTTCTTCACGCGGCGAACTTCTTCCGCCTGGCGCTCGATAGACATGTTTTTGTGGATAAAACCAATGCCGCCTTCCTGTGCCAGGGCAATTGCCAGGCGCGCTTCAGTCACGGTGTCCATTGCCGCAGAGAGCATAGGAATGTTCAGGCGAATCGTTTTGGTCAGCTGAGTGCTGAGGTCAGCAGTGTTCGGCAGAACGGTAGAATGAGCGGGAACGAGGAGGACGTCGTCAAACGTCAGGGCTTCTTTTGCGATACGTAGCATGGGCAATATCTCACCTGGGAGGTTATTAAATATTGCCGCGGCATTATACAGAGCGTAAGCGATTGCATCCACACTTTTTTGCATAAAATGCTTGCACTCACCTGTTAGCAGGTTACTATCGACTGAATAACCTGCTGATTTAGAATTTGATCCCGCTCACATGTTATCCTCACAAAGCCCCTCAATTTTTACCGTTAGCCGCCTTAACCAGACGGTACGTCTACTGCTTGAGCAGGAGATGGGCCAGGTGTGGATTAGCGGCGAGATTTCAAACTTCACCCAGCCCGCTTCCGGCCACTGGTACTTCACCTTAAAAGACGATAACGCCCAGGTGCGCTGCGCGATGTTCCGCAACAGCAACCGCCGCGTGACGTTCCGCCCGCAGCATGGGCAACAGGTGTTGGTCCGCGCCAATATTACGCTGTACGAGCCGCGCGGTGATTATCAAATCATCGTCGAGAGCATGCAGCCGGCGGGCGAAGGTCTATTACAGCAAAAGTATGAACAGCTAAAAGCAAAGCTTCAGGCTGAAGGCCTCTTTGACCAGCAGTTCAAGCAGCCGCTCCCCTCCCCCGCGCACTGCGTTGGGGTGATTACTTCCAAAACGGGCGCCGCGCTGCACGATATTCTTCATGTATTGAAACGCCGCGATCCGTCGCTGCCGGTGGTAATTTACCCTACCGCCGTCCAGGGCGAAGATGCGCCGGGGCAAATCGTGCGCGCCATTGAGTTGGCCAACGCCCGCCACGAATGCGACGTGCTGATCGTCGGGCGCGGCGGCGGCTCGCTGGAAGATTTGTGGAGCTTTAACGATGAGCGCGTGGCGCGGGCTATTTTTGCCAGCCGTATTCCGGTGGTAAGCGCCGTCGGCCATGAAACTGACGTCACCATTGCTGATTTTGTCGGTGACCTGCGCGCGCCAACGCCATCTGCCGCCGCGGAAATCGTCAGCCGCAATCAGCAGGAGTTAGTCCGCCAGATCCAATCCGCCCAGCAGCGTCTCGGCATGGCGATGGACTACTACCTGGCCAACCGCAGCCGTCGCTTTACCCAGATATTCCATCGCCTCCAGCAGCAGCACCCGCAGCTAAGACTGGCGCGCCAGCAGACGACGCTGGAACGTCTTCGCCAGCGCATGAGCTCGGCGCTGGAAAACCAGATGAAACAGGCCAATCAACGCCAGCAACGCATGGTGCAGCGCCTGAATCAGCAGAACCCGCAGCCGCGCATTCATCGCGCCCAGTCGCGTATTCAGCAACTGGAGTATCGTCTGGCCGAGAATATTCGCGCCCGTCTGAGCGAGCAGCGCGAACGTTTTGGTAACGCCGTCACGCACCTTGAAGCCGTCAGCCCACTGGCAACGCTGGCCCGTGGTTACAGCGT
>CP070603.1:1424827-1424902 GCA_016939855.1 Kluyvera ascorbata | reverse complement strand
GCCATTTCATGTTGCGCTTCTTCGCTGATCTCTTCGTTGTTCATGAGGCGGGTCAGCAGCAACTGGAAGTAATGC
>CP070603.1:1424040-1424787 GCA_016939855.1 Kluyvera ascorbata | reverse complement strand
ATTCTGACGCATACTCTTCGGCAATATCATAGTACTTCAATGGGATATCATTATTCATTCGTCGCTCCTGGCGTTAGTCTCATTCTTCGCGGTAGCATAGGTCTCAGACCTTGAGCATTTTTACCGTAGCTTCAATATCAATCTCATCTTCCGAGAAAATGAGCGTCGTACCCTGGAAAGTGGTGATCGCCAGCTTCTTCAGCGTACGCATTTCACCCGCTTTCTCCGCTGATTTTGGCTTGATGCTGTTCATCAAAAGCCCCACGGACAGCACCGCATTCTCTTTATCAATCGGGGCATCGGCAGGCACTTCCTCGCTGTAAACCAGGAAGGATTTTATCGACGTCAGTTTGATGCGTTCGCCCGCGATATAGATATGTTTGCTTTCCGGGATAACTTTTACCGCGTAAGCAGACAGCCCTTTGTTGTTGGTAGTGGGTTCGAAGGTCACCGCGGCATCTTTCTTAATCAGATCGGGGTTGGCAACCTTAATCACATGAAAATAGCGGTTATCGCCGTTTTCATCTTTGATAAACCCAAAACCTTTATCTTTAAACCAGGTTGTGATTGTTCCGTTCATCGACCTTACCGCCTACTTTAATCGTTTGTTGACTCAATTTTTGCAGCGCGCAGTGTAAAGCACAATGCGTGCACAAACTATGCCTTTGGCTTAAGTCTGGGTGATAATTTTCAGCTACGCGAGCAAACACCGTCATAAGCCGCCGTTTAGGCACATTTATTCTGACC
>CP070603.1:1409154-1422311 GCA_016939855.1 Kluyvera ascorbata | reverse complement strand
GCGCTTTGACGCCGGATCGCGCTCTGCTTATCCTGCCAACAATGACCATAAAAAAACCCGCTTTCGCGGGTTTTTGGCTAGTCGGCACTGAAAGAATCGCTTATTTGCTCTTCTTAATGTGTCGAATCAGACGCTGACGCTTACGCATCTGGGTTGGCGTCAGCGTATTGCGTTTGTTCGCATACGGGTTCTCGCCTTCCTTGAACTGAATGCGGATAGGCGTACCCATCACGTCCAGCGATTTGCGGAAGTAGTTCATCAGATAGCGTTTGTAGGAATCCGGCAGGTCTTTCACCTGGTTACCGTGGATAACCACAATCGGCGGGTTATAACCACCGGCGTGGGCATATTTCAGCTTCACGCGGCGACCACGAACCAGCGGCGGCTGGTGATCTTCAGTCGCCATGGTCATGATGCGAGTTAGCAGCGCGGTACCCACACGGCGGGTCGAGCTGTCATACGCTTCACGGATAGATTCGAACAGGTTACCTACACCGCTGCCGTGCAGCGCGGAGATAAAGTGTACGCGAGCAAAGTCGATAAAGCCCAGACGGTAGTCCAGGGTCTCTTTCACCTGCTCTTTCACTTCCATGCTCAGGCCGTCCCACTTGTTGACGACAATGACAAGTGAGCGCCCACTATTGAGGATAAAGCCCAGCAGCGACAGGTCCTGATCGGAGATACCTTCACGGGCATCAATGACCAGTAGACAAACGTTAGCGTCTTCAATGGCCTGCAGGGTTTTGATAACGGAGAATTTCTCAACCGTATCCGTTACCTTGCCGCGCTTACGCACGCCTGCGGTATCGATAAGCACATATTCACGCTCATCGCGTTCCATCGGGATATAGATACTGTCGCGGGTGGTGCCCGGCATATCGTAAACCACCACGCGGTCTTCGCCGAGGATACGGTTAGTAAGCGTAGACTTACCTACGTTCGGGCGACCGACGATAGCGATTTTGATCGGCAAGTCTTGCGGGTTGAAGTCGTCTTCCGGCTCTTCTACCTCTTCGCCATTTTCAGCTTCGAATTTCGCCCAATACTCGGCGTCTTCGTCCACTTCTTCCGGCGGGTTGATATCGTCAACAAACGGCAGCAGAACGGTTTCCAGCAGGGTGGTCACGCCACGACCATGAGAGGCCGCAATCGCGTGGATTTCACCAAGGCCCAGCGACCAGAAGTCAGCAACGGCCTGATCCGGGTCAATCCCGTCCGTTTTGTTCGCCACCAGGAAGGTTGGCTTTTCACGAGCACGCAAATGTTTGGCGATGCCTTCGTCCGCAGGCATCAGCCCCGCACGTGCATCAACCATAAACAGCACAACGTCGGCTTCTTCAATCGCCAGCAGCGACTGCTCCGCCATGCGCGTTTCCACGCCCTCTTCCGTGCCATCGATACCGCCGGTATCGATACAGATAAACTCACGCCCTTCAACTTCAGCACGACCGTACTTACGGTCACGAGTCAGACCCGGGAAATCCGCAACCAGCGCATCACGAGTGCGCGTCAGGCGGTTAAAAAGCGTGGATTTTCCAACATTAGGGCGCCCGACAAGCGCGACCACAGGTACCATGTTAAAGCCTCATATACTCAAAATTTTGACAAAATCTATAAATAGCAAACGGCCCCTGAGCATTCAGGAGCCGTCCATTGCTGAATTAACGCCGTTGTTAACGCGTAATCGCGTAAACCGTACCGTCTTTCGCCTGAATCAGCAGTTTACCGTCGGCAACAACCGGGTCCGTCAGGAAGCCCGCGCTATCAACTTTTTGCTGAGCCACGAAACGGCCATCTTCCGGGTTAATCCAGTGCATGTAGCCTTCTGCATCACCCACTACCAGGCTGCCATTATACAGCGCCGGAGAGGTCAGCAGACGGTGCAGCAGATCGCTCTGCGTCCACAGGGTCACGCCACCGTCGGTGGTCAGCGCCAGCAGACGGTCATTCTGGTCAACGATGTAGATGCGGTCGCCGTCAACGATGAAGTCATTCACCGAGCCCAGTTCGCGTTTCCACATAATCTGACCGCTACGCAGATCCAGTGCCGTCAGGTTACCATTGTAGGCTAACGCGTAGACAACGCCATTCACGATAACCGGAGTGGTATCCACATCGCTCAGACGGTCGATTTCAGTCGAGCCTGTCGCCTGAGAGATACGCTGCTGCCAGATCATTTGACCCTGCTGCATCAGTACCGCGCTCACGCGACCGTTATCGCCGCCAACAATCGCCGCGCCATAAGCGACAGCCGGTGCAGATTCGCCGCGCAGAGAGAGTGCTGGCATATCCAGGTTTACCGTCCACTTCACAACACCGCTGTTTTCATCCAGCGCCTGCAGCTGACCGTTGCTGGTGTGAACCAGAACCAGGCCATCGCTGACGGTTGGACGAGAAAGCACTTCGCCTGCTGCCGTGGTTTTCCAGACAACAGCGCCGTCACCCGCATCCAGCGCATAAACCTGCGCTTTTTCGCTGCCCACATACACGTGGCCACCGGCAACGGTCAGGCCGCCGGAGAGCAGCGCTGGCTTACGAGAGAACCAGCCGTCTTTTTCTGCCAGGTTAACGGACCACACTTCTTTCCCGTCATCCGCGTTCAACGCTTTCACGGTACCTTTACGGTCAGCCGCGTAAACCACGCTGTCCGCATAGGCCGGATGCAGGTTGGAGTAGAAATCACCGATTCCGCTGCCGACGGAGACATCCCATGCGGTAGACGGCGTAAACTGGTTTTCTACGGTTGGCAGAGGAGACATTTTAACAACATCTTCTTCGCCGCTAAACAGTGAACAACCACTCAACAGAGTGACAGAAAGCAGTCCTGGCAAAAGTAATTTACGCAATTGCATCGGGTCCCTCTCAGACGGACAAATTATTAATTTTCATGCGCATCATTTCGCTCAGCGCGGGCGATGCATCGCTCTTAGCGCCAGCTTCCCACGCCGCACGTGCGCCCTGTTTGTCACCTTTACTGAGCAGGATTTCCCCGCGTAAATCAGCAACAATGGCCGTCCAGCCTTCACCCTTCACGCCTTCCAGCGTTTTCAGAGCAACATCTGGCTGCTTCAGCTGTAGCTGAACGCGCGCCAGACGCAGGCTAATAACGGATTTCAGATTATCATCAGATGCGGCTGCCAGGCCCTGCTGCAGCTGTTTTTCAGCCTGAGCAAGGTCGCTTTTATCCACGAAGACCTGAGCCAGTTCCAGAGAAGCAAACGCACCATAGGTGTTTTTGGTCTCTGCGGCAAATTTCTGAGCCGCGGCCAGCGCTTCCGGTTTCCCTGAACTAAGAGAAGAAACGGCATTTTCGTAAGCCGCGGAAGATTCCCGGGCCGAGTCTACCTGATGCGAGTTCCAGTAACGCCAGCCAACCAGCGCACCAATCCCCAAAATTACCCCAACGGCCAGTGCTTTACCGTTTTCGGCAAAGAAGCGTTTAATCGCATCAACCTGATCGTTTTCGTTATTTATTTCCACGCAGCCCTTCTCCTGATAATAATGTCCTGGAGATTAACCCAGAATAGTGCGCAAATGCGCGGCAACGCCTTCCTGCGTTACGGTTGTCTGCTCACCAGAGCGCAAATCCTTCACGACAACAGTGGCTTGCTCAACCTCAGACTCACCCAGAACCAGGGCAATACGTGCACCCCATTTATCAGCGCGCGCGAACTGTTTCTTAAAGTTGCCGCCACCGTGGTTGGTCATCAGTTTTACGCCCGGTAATGCATCACGCACCTGCTCTGCCAGCCCCATAGCGGCTGACTGAGTTCCGGTACCTGAAGCGACCAGGTATATATCGACAACAGGAGAGGCAATAAATTCCGGATTAACTGCCTGAACTAATAAAACAAGACGTTCCAGACCCATCGCGAAGCCTACCGCAGGGGTCGCGCGACCGCCCAACTGCTCAACCAGACCATCATAACGACCGCCGGCACACACGGTACCCTGCGAGCCGAGGCTGTTGGTGACCCATTCGAAAACGGTGCGGTTGTAGTAGTCCAGGCCGCGAACCAGACGCTGGTTAACGGTGTAGGCGATACCGGCAGCATCAAGCTGTGCGCACAAGCCAGCAAAGTGCTCGCGGGATTCTTCATCCAGGTAGTCGCCAAGCGCAGGTGCATTATTCAGCAGCG
The DNA here is from genome assembly GCA_016939855.1 of Kluyvera ascorbata. GTDB lineage: Bacteria > Pseudomonadota > Gammaproteobacteria > Enterobacterales > Enterobacteriaceae > Kluyvera > Kluyvera ascorbata_C. The sequence goes on along the minus strand of CP070603.1, from coordinate 1,418,172 downwards.
CCTGAACGTCTGGGTTTTTGGAATCCAGCACGCGCAGCGGGTTGCTGTACATACGGCGTTTGCAGTCTTCGTCCAGCACGTCAACGTGCTGCTCAAGGAAGGACACCAGCGCATCGCGATAGTTAGCACGGGCTTCCAGAGAACCGATGGAGTTCAGCTCCAGATTAACGTGTTCTGCCATGCCCAGCGCACGCCACCAGCGCGCGGTCAGCATGATAAGCTCGGCGTCGATATCCGGCCCCTGCAGGCCAAACACTTCGACACCCAGCTGATGGAACTGGCGATAACGTCCTTTCTGAGGGCGTTCGTGGCGGAACATCGGCCCGATGTACCACAGACGCTGCTCCTGATTGTACAGAAGACCATGTTCGATGCCGGCGCGTACACAGCCCGCAGTACCTTCCGGACGCAGCGTCAGGCTATCGCCATTGCGGTCTTCGAAGGTATACATCTCTTTTTCAACCACGTCGGTCACTTCACCGATAGCGCGTTTGAACAACGGGGTCTGCTCTACAATCGGCAAACGGATTTCGCTATAACCGTAGCTGCCGAGCACCTGCTTGAGTGTGCCTTCAATGCGCTGCCAGATGGCGGTTTCGCCAGGCAGATAATCGTTCATGCCGCGAATGGCTTGAATGTTTTTTGCCACGTTAATTCTCTTTATATATAAAAATGAACCCTCGGCGCGACTGGCGCCTGGGGTTCAATCATACACAGGAAGCAAGCCGCTTCCCATCTCGTTATTTTTCAACCTGCTGAACGTCGATACGACGCGCTTCATCAAGCACCGAGGCTTTCGCACGGATCCTTGCTTCAAGCTGGCTAATCATATCGTCGTTATCAACGCGGTCTTTACGTACGCCGTCTTCATACAGGCCGCTTTTTTTGTTGCCACCGGTCACGCCCAGCGTCGACACCAGCGCCTCGCCAGGGCCGTTTACCACGCAGCCGATGATCGATACGTCCATCGGGGTGATGATATCTTCCAGACGCTGCTCCAGCGCGTTGACCGTCCCGATAACGTCAAACTCCTGACGTGAACAGGTTGGGCAGGCGATGAAGTTGATCCCGCGCGCGCGGATACGCAGTGATTTCAGAATATCGAAACCGACCTTGATCTCTTCAACCGGATCCGCCGCCAGCGAAACGCGCAGCGTGTCGCCGATCCCTTCGGACAGCAGCAGACCCAGGCCAATCGCCGACTTCACGGAGCCGCTACGCAGGCCGCCGGCTTCGGTGATCCCAAGGTGCAGCGGTTGATCGATCTGTTTCGCCAGCAGGCGATAAGATTCCACTGCCAGGAAAACGTCGGACGCTTTCACACTGACTTTGAACTGGTCGAAGTTCAGACGATCGAGGTGATCCACGTGACGCATTGCTGATTCCAGCAGCGCCTGGGGCGTAGGTTCGCCGTATTTTTCCTGCAGATCTTTTTCCAGCGACCCGGCGTTAACGCCGATACGGATAGGGATGTTTTTATCGCGAGCGCAGTCAACGACCATGCGAATACGCTCTTCGTTGCCGATGTTGCCTGGGTTAATGCGCAGACAGTCAACGCCGTACTCCGCCACTTTCAGGGCGATACGGTAGTCGAAGTGAATATCGGCAACCAGCGGGACGTTAACCTGCTGTTTGATAAGCTTGAAGGCTTCTGCGGCGTCCATCGTCGGCACGGATACGCGAACGATATCCGCCCCTACGCGTTCTAACGCCTTAATTTGATTAACCGTCGCTTCAACGTCTGTTGTGCGCGTATTGGTCATCGACTGTACGGCGATAGGAGCCCCATCGCCGATCGGCACGTTCCCAACGTAAATGCGTGTGGATTTTCTACGTTGAATTGGAGCCTGGTTGTGCATGAAAAATCTCCCGCATTACGCGTCTGTTATTGTGCTGGTGATTGTTCAGCACTCACGGTCAGGCGCGCAACCTGGTTAGTTCTGATAAAGCGGCTCAGATCGACCGGTTTACCCTGGTATTCAATCTGTACTGCGGCCGGTGCACCAATTTTCAGCTTGTAAGGTGCCTGACCACTCAGGTTCAGGTTACCACCTTTACGCTGCAGGCCGCTGAACAGCTTCTTACCGGTAGCGTCGGTCACTTCCAGCCAGCAGTCGGCGGAGAAGTTCATCACCAGCGCGTTAGCATCAGCAACCGGGGCTGCGGTCTGAGCCGGGTCAGTTGGCAGTGCGCCCGGCGTAGCGGTCTGTGGTGCAGGAGTTGTAGTCTGCGCTACGGTACCGTCGACGTTAGCCTGAGACGGTGCCACAACGGCGTTATTCTGTGCGGTCGCGGCAGGTGCGGTAGTCGCAGTCGGTGCGGCATCCGTTGGCGCGGCAGCGGCGTTATCTGGTGCAACTGCGGAATCGGCGGTTGCTGGAGCCTGGTTAGCATCCGCGCCGGTGTTCAGCGGGATATCCTGAGCGTCGCTGCCGTTCGCTTTCAGCTCAACGGAGGATTGATCGGCCATCGTGGTGATCTCTTCCTGCTGCGCTTTGTGGTTCTGCCACCACCAGGCAACGGTTAAACCGACCACCACGAACAGCACGAGCCAGGTAAAGCTCATCAACCAGCCATCGCGTTTTTTGCGACGTTTGCCGAGGGAGAAGGTCTGCATCGGGGCGACTTTCGCCGCGCGTACCGGTGCTTGCTTTTCCATCATCGGCAGCAGTTCTTCCTCGGGAATATGCACGAGGCGAGCGTAGGAGCGGATATAACCACGCAAGAATGTTGAAGCGAGTTCAGCAGGCGCCTTATCTTCTTCAATATCACGAACGGTGGAAACCTTCAGGCACAAGCGTTCTGCAACGGCTTGCTGGCTGAGTCCGAGTTGTTCACGGGCATTACGCAAACGGACACCCGTGGTTTGTGCTTCTTGTTGGTCGTGGTTGGTTTCAGTATTCATTCGCTACAACTGCTGATTCGTGAAATTTAAGGTTCTGATGCGAAACAATGTCCGCACCGCGAAACATCCGGTCGTGTGTTCGAACTGACAGACTGGCTGTCGGGTATACCCTATCCAAAACAGCGTCAAAGGCAGTATTCACGCTGTGATTGCAACGCTACATACTGCCTCAATACTTGTCGAAACGCACCGTAATTATTATCCAAATCAGTACGTTTCGCCTAATCCTTAAGCACTTGGCTTTGCGTGCGCCTTTTCAGGCGCACGCCACGCTGAATTACAGCGCTTTCACGTCGATCGCTTCACCCTGCATACGCTTACGCATTGTACGCTTGGTACGGTCGATAACATCACCGGCCAGCTGACCACAGGCGGCATCGATATCATCACCGCGGGTTTTACGCACGATAGTGGTAAAACCGTAGCCCATCATCACCTTACAGAAACGATCAATACGGCTATTGGAGCTGCGACCATACGGCGCGCCCGGGAACGGGTTCCACGGAATGAGGTTGATCTTGCACGGCGTATCTTTCAGCAGTGCAGCCAGCTCATGTGCATGTTCGGTACCATCGTTGATGTGGTCAAGCATCACGTATTCGATGGTCACGCGGCCCTGGTTGGCATTGGATTTCGAAATGTAGCCACGAACGGATTCCAGGAACGTCGCGATATTATACTTTTTGTTGATAGGTACAATTTCGTCACGGATGGTGTCGTTCGGTGCGTGCAGGGAAATCGCCAGCGCCACGTCAATCATGTCGCCCAGTTTATCCAGCGCAGGCACAACGCCTGAGGTAGACAGGGTTACGCGACGTTTGGAGAGACCGAAACCGAAATCGTCCAGCATGATTTCCATTGCCGGAACCACGTTGGTCAGGTTCAGCAGGGGTTCACCCATGCCCATCATCACCACGTTGGTGATAGGACGTACGCCAGTCGCTTTGACGGCACCGACGATTTTCGCCGCGCGCCAGACCTGGCCGATGATTTCCGATACCCGCAGGTTACGGTTAAAGCCCTGCTGAGCCGTAGAGCAGAATTTACACTCTAATGCACAGCCGACCTGTGAAGAGACGCACAGGGTGGCGCGATCGTCTTCTGGGATATAAACGGTTTCAACGCGCTGATCGCCTACGGCAATCGCCCATTTGATGGTGCCGTCAGATGAACGCTGCTCTTCCACCACTTCCGGGGCGCGAATTTCAGCGACTTCTTTGAGCTTGCCGCGCAGGACTTTGTTGATGTCAGTCATTTCATCAAAGTCGTCGCAGCAGTAGTGATACATCCACTTCATCACCTGATCGGCGCGGAAGGGTTTTTCGCCTAAGTCTTTAAAAAACTCGCGCATCTGCGGACGGCTAAGATCCAGCAGGTTTATTTTTCCATCTTTGTTGGGAACCGCCGGGATGGCGCTCTCAGGCGTGACAATTTGTTCAGACATTTTCTATTCCGGCCTCGTTGTTACACGTTATGGCCCCTGGAGGGTTGATAAAAAGAAGCGCCCCAGGAAAGCGGTCTGCTCGTCCGGGGGCGCTGCATTGTACAAATTCTGGCGCACGGATGCCACGTCTGCACGCGGCATTCGCTAAATAAAGTGTAAACGTGCCCTTAGCGGGTACGTGGGCACACTTCGCCTTCTGCGAAGAAGAAAGCGATCTCGCGCGCGGCGGATTCTACGGAATCAGAACCGTGGGTGCCGTTTTCGGTGAAGCTGTCCGCGTAGTCAGCACGCAGAGTGCCAGCCAGCGCGTTATCTGGGTTGGTTGCGCCCAGCAGGTCACGGTGACGCTGAACGGCGTTTTCGCCTTCCAGTACGGAAACCACGATTGGGCCAGAGGTCATGAACTCAACCAGACCGTCGAAGAATGGACGACCATCGTGCTCAGCGTAGAAGCCACGAGCCTGCTCAACGGTCAGGTGCAGCATTTTGGTGCCAACAATCTTAAACCCTGCTGATTCAAAGCGAGCGAAGATGCTGCCAATAACGTTTTTTGCCACCGCGTTTGGCTTGATGATGGAAAAAGTACGTTCAATAGCCATGATTACCTCTAATTTTATGTTGTCGTGCATACAGCTGTTGTATGACCTGGCGCGGATTATAAAGACCGGATGCGTCGTTGCCTATGGATGAAGGTAACATTTTTTTAAAATAAAACACTTTTAAGCAACACATTTTGTAACAAGCCCGCTTTGTCTATTGTGCGCTGCTTCTGCCCGATGGCGCTACGCTTATCGGGCCTACGGGTATCTGCCATATTGTAGGCCGGGTAAGCGCAGCGCCACCCGGCAACGTCACTCATTGCAGCGTAAAATTCACCACCGAAGTCTGCCCCGCTTCATCCATCACCACCAGTTGATAAAGCGCCGGGTTGGTCAGCGTTAAAATCAGATTATCGCCAGCGCTGGCCTGCGGCTCACCGTTGAGGAACCACCAGCGTCGCCCCTCCCCGCCGCTTGCCTGCAGCACCACTTTTGCGCTCGGTTCTCCAGGTAAACGCCGGATAACCGCATCTTCACGAATACCGGAAAGCATCAGCGGAGCGGCGTTCTGCAATTGGCGCGGTGGGCAAGTCGTCGAGACCGGCGGCAACCGTGACGCGCGGCGCTCTCCGACAGGCAGCCACGGCTCCAGCGGCAGCGGCCAGACGTCGAGCGTGATTTCACGGGCATCAGGACAATCCGCCGCCACGCGCTTACCTTCAGCGTCCAGCCACAGCGGGAAACGAATCCCCTGCATCCCTTCCTGTTCCGGCAGCAACAGCGTCGGCGGCAGACTGTTATCCAGTACCCAGGTAGACAGCCGTCGACGACAGTTACTGTCCCCGGCCGGTAAGGGTTGTCCACCAGGCCAGCAAATTTCCGCCGAGCTCACCGACGCAGGTCGCGGATCGCGGCCCTCCTGCTGGCGCGTCGCGCTGGCCAGCAGCAGATTGCTCACCTGATTGAGCAGTGGAATGGCGCTGGCAAAACCAAACTGTCCGGCCACCGGCGTACCGTCCGGCCTGCCCGTCCAGACGCCAATGCTATAGCGCGCGTTGACACCGATGGCCCACGCATCGCGATAGCCATAGCTGGTACCGGTTTTCCATGCCAGCGGCACAACCTGCGGTAATGAGGCATCGGGTACCGGCTGGGCTTCTCCGGCAAGAATGCGGCGAATAATCCACGCCGCGCCCGCAGAGAGCAAGGGGCGCTCCACCAACGGTTCGCTCGCCAGCAGGCGCAGTTTTCCCACTTTGCCATGGCGGGCGAAAGCGCTATAGGCGGCGGTGATATCCGCAAGCCTTGCCCCGGAGCCGCCAAGAATCAGCGACAAGTTTGGCTCTGCACCCGCAGGCAAAATCAGCGGCAGCCCGGCATTACGCAAGCGAGCAGCGAACTGCTTCGGCCCGTAAGCATCCAGCACCTGTACCGCAGGAAGATTCAACGAACGCACCAGCGCATCGCTCATGCTTACCGGGCCGTGAAAGCCGCTGTCAAAATTACCAGGCCGGTAGTCCCCCACCCGCCGAGGCACATCCTGCAACAACGCAGCCGGATGGATCAGTGCGCTGTCGAGCGCCATGCCGTACAAAAACGGTTTCAGCACCGACCCCGGCGAGCGAACCGCCGTTACCATATCCACATGGCCGAACCGGCTGTCGTCGGCGATATCTGCCGACCCCACCCAGCCGCGCACCTTCATATTCAGGTTATCCACTACCACTATCGCGAGCGAGCTGCGCGGCGGCAGGCGCGATTTCCAGTTCAGGGCAATCTCTTCAAGTTGGCGCTGCAACCCGGCATTCAGAGTCGTAACCACTTTCTCATCCCGGCTGCGGGCCAGCATATGGCGTGAGAAGAGCGGTGCAAGCTGCGGCATCTGCCGCGGAAACAGCCAGACCGGCTCCTCTTTCGCCTCTTTCACCACCTCGGCCGACCAGACCTGCTGCGCCAGCATGCGGTCCAGCACTTTATTACGCGCCGCCTGAGCGCGTGCTGGCCAACGATCCGGACGTAAGCGGCTTGGCGCCTGCGGCAGCACCGCCAGCAGTGCGGCATCGGCATAGCTCAATTGGGCGGGAGGTTTACCCAGATAGGCCCAGCTTGCCGCGCCAATGCCCTGTAGCGTGCCGCCAAACGGGGCGCGATTGAGGTAAAGGGTAAGGATGTCTCGTTTGGAGAGATGCCATTCCAGCTGCATCGCGCGCCAGAGCTGACGAAATTTGCCGCCGAAGGTTCGCGGGTGCGGGTCAAGCAAGCGCGCGACCTGCATAGTCAGGGTACTGCCGCCGGACACCACGCGGCCAGAGGTCACATCCTGCCAGGCCGCGCGGGCAATAGATAACGGATTCACACCGGGATGTTCCCAGAACCAGCGGTCTTCATACTGGATCAGGGCATCAAGATAGCGCGGTGACACCTCTTCGATAGTCACCGGGTAGCGCCATATTCCCTGGGCATCGGCAAAACGCCACAGCGGGCTGCCATCCTCCGCCACCACCACCCGAGCGGGAGTGACTTCATGGAGCGGCAGCGGCCAGAGTTTATCCGCCAGCACAACGACAGCGCACAACAACACGACCGCCCCGGCAAGCCATCGCCAGACGGGGCGTTTACTCCAGACAAGACGCATTCTACGGCACAACGATCAGCATATCGTCCGCCGCCCCAACGGCGCGCCAGCCCGGAACATACATAGACTCAACCTGCGACGGCGGCACGCGGTAGGTACCCGGCATGACCGCACGAGCCAGATAGATCAGCGTGACCGGCTGATTCGCAGTAACGGAAACCGCCGCCACAAAGCGATCGTCGCGGAATTCCATATGCTGGATATCCGCCTGCTGCATCTGGTTGAGCCACTCCTGCACCTCAGTGCCGTTGTCCTGCAGATTGGCGCTGCTGTTCGCCAGGTTCTGGTTTTCTAACTCCAGCCCTGCCGGCAGCATATCGACAACCAATGCGTCCGGTACGTTCTGGCTGGCGTTAACGTCAAGCTTCACCAGTACCAGTTCACCGCTGCGCAGGGAAGAGAGCGATTTACGCTGCCCGTCGGTGCCGTAGAACTGCCGCTCGATATGCAGCACGTTGCTGGACGCCGCAGGCGCATTTTCCGGATACCCGGTGCTATCCAGGCGCAGCCACAGCGGCTGCTCTCCTTTGTTCGTCACCGTCAGTGCGGAGAGTTGGTCGCCGTCGAGATTCCGCGTCAACGCTTTATTCCCCTGCAGCGGCTGGCTTTCAAACGAGGTTTGCGCCTGCCAGTTGCCCGGTAGATCCAGTAGACCTTTCGCCGCCAGGAATAGCGCATTATTCTCCTGCGTCGACAGCCAGCGCTCGCTGAATGCCTGCTCGGAGAGCGTTTGCAGCAGCGTGTTTTGTGCGTCCGGCAGCAATTTGTTCTCTTCCAGCAGCGAGAGCATCAGCGCATTATCACGCAGCGCACTGCCGTAGTCCGCCAGCCAGCGTCGCTGATCCTGACGTTTGGTGGTGAGCGAAAGCTGGATAGCCTGTTCGCTACGCGGCGCATCGCCCATCGCTTTCAGGGCAATGCCTAACTGCATCAGCGGTAGACCAGAACCGGCCTGAGCGCGACGCTCCCACAGTTCACGCAGCGCACCAAGCGGCGCTTTTTGCTGCCGAGCCAGCACCAGACCTGCATAGGCCTGAATAGCGAAGCGGCTTGCCGCGTTATCATCGGTATAACGCACGCTCATCAGCCCCGGCTCCTGCAAATAGCGCAGCATACGGTTATTGCCTTTATTAATGGCCTCTGCTGGCACGCTATAGCCCTGCTCACCCGCTCGAACCAGGAAGTCCATCACGTAGGCCGTCAGCCAATACTCTTCCGAACCGTCTTTATCCCACAGCGCGAAGCCACCGTTATCCTTCTGCATTTGCAGCAGACGCGAGATGCCGATATCCACCGACGCGCGGCGCTTATCGTCGCTATCGCCGACAATGCCCAACGTTTTCAACTGCGCCGCATTGGTATAAAGCTGCGGGAAGAGGCCGCTGGCAGTCTGCTCCAGGCAGCCGTAAGGATAGGCCTTCAGTTCGCGAATATAGCGCGCCAGGTTCAGCGGTGGTTTACCGCTTAGCAGCAGTTGCCCCTGAAGCGTCACCGG
>CP070603.1:1403795-1408853 GCA_016939855.1 Kluyvera ascorbata | reverse complement strand
ACGTTGAGCGTTTGCGGTTTATCGGTCAGGTTGGTGATATCCAGCGTCATACGTGCGCTATCGCCACCCGCCATAAAGCGCGGCGTATTAAGTTCAGCGACGACCGGCGCGGCGACCACCACTTTAGACTCAGCGCTGCCAAACTCCTCCGCCGTCCAGGCCTGTGCCATCACGCGTAGCTCGCCATTAAAATCACCGATAGGCATCGTAATGGTGCCTTCGCCGTTTTCATCGAGCGTCACGGGCTGCGCCTGCTGGGCAATAATCGTCACGTGGTTAACAGGCGGTTTACCGCCGCGGTTAAGTTCGTCACCGTCGCCGCCGAAGCGCAGGCTCGCCAGGCGTCCCTGGCCTTCAATCACCTGGCCGTAGATATCGTAGATATCCGCGCCGTAACGTTTCTGGCCGAAGAATGCCTGCCACGGGTCTGGGGTAGTGTAGTCGGTAATGTTCAGCACACCGCTATCGACGGCGGAGAGCAGCACGTTCACCTGCTTCGGCGTACCGCCCTCTTTGCGATTCACTTTCACCTTGACGGTCAGCGGCTGGTTTGGCCGCATTTTTTGCGGGCGTTCAAGCGTCACACCCAGCCGACGCTGTTCATCGCCAAGCGGTAGATGCAGCACGCCCACCGCCCGTTTCGGCGTGGCTGAGCGGGATTTATCGCCCGGACGCACCACCAGCGTACTGAGGTAAAGGTCGTGACGGTTCCAGCTCTTATCCACCGGAATACTGAGATCCAGCCCTTCCGCTGGAACGTTAATTTCTTGCCACCACAGCGGGCCATCGCTGGACTCGACCATAGCATAGCCTTTTCCCGCCGCCGGAGCCGCGACGTGCAGTTTAATGGTATCGCCAGGTCGGTAGTTAGGTTTGTCGAGCTTCAGAGTAACGCGATCCGGACGTGCCGCACCGCTGCCGTCGCTGTTGTCCTGCCAACTATAACCGGCCCAGAAGCGCACGCTAGTTACCGCGTCATCCGGCGCTTTAACCTCTAACCGATATGCGCCCCACTCGACCGGGAAGCTGACTTTGCCAGTTTCATCGGCTTTCAGGCTCAGCGATTCTTCACCCTCGATCAGATCTTTTTGATCAAAACGGGACTGCCAACCGTCGCTTTCCGACCAGTTCCAGTAGTAGTCGCGGCGTTCGCGAATCAACCGAACCTGAAGATCAGAAACGGCCTTTTTTTCGCCCTGTGCGTTGGTGTAAACAATATCGAACGCGGCCTGGCTGTTTTCATCGACGATCGGTTGATTCACCGTGGTATCAGTGCGGTAGTCATACACCGCTTTGCTGGCAAACTGCGGGCGAATACCCGGCAGTTCAGCGGCGGGCCAGATTGCCTGAGTGGCACGACGGGTGACCGGGCGACCGCCAGATTCCAGCAGGCTGGCCTGAAGGATGACCTGCAGCGGTGAGTGCGTCTCCTGCCACTGGCTGGCAGTAGTGACCTCGCCACGGCCTTTGGCGTCCAGCGTCAGGTTCATTTCATCGAGGCTGCGGGAAGTATTTTCTTCAGCAATATCACCAAACTGGAAGCCCGGCAGCGTGGCCACGGCCTCGCGTAGCGGACGTAAAAAGAGCTTACCCTGCAGGCTGTTACCGCTAGCCGGGGCACCGTAAAGGTAGTAGCCCACCACGTCAAACTTCACGTCATCATCCGGTGCCAGCGGTTCAGGCTGCGGCGTCAGGTTCAGTGCCATGCGCTCTGGCATAAAATCTTCGACGTGGAAATCCCACTCGCGCAATTGGTTATCGCCAGTGTTAGCGCGAATATGCCACATACCGGTTGCCGCGCTCGCGTCCAGCGGATAGGTAAACTGATACAGACCGTTAACCGGCTGGCTCACCACGCTACGAATAACCTGCCCGTCCGGTTTCACCACCTCCAGCTTCACCGGCTGTTCGGCCAGCGGTTTGCCGTCGCCGTCGCGCAGCAGGCCGTTGAGGATCACCGTTTCACCAGGACGATAAAGGTCACGAGGGCCAAACATAAAGAACTGTTTGCTGTAGCCAGGGTCACCGGCAATATCAAACTCAGCCAGATCCAGCGCCGGAAGTTTGAGGTCGAGTAAGGTGGTTTGCCCCTCTTTTCGTGCCAGCAGCAGCGCGGCGTCTTTATCGGTTTTGAGGGTGGCATGGCCCTGGCTATCGCTATTGGCCTGAGCCAGCGTTTGCCCTTTGTCGTTAAGCAGCGTCAGCTCAACTGCCGACTGGGCCGCGCCGTTCTCAAGACTTTGAGTGAAGACATCCAGCTGGTTATGGTAGCGATGCAGCGATACGCCAACATCGCTTAAGGTAAAGAGCGTGGCGGCGTTGCTGTAGCTGTATTGTCCGGCCGGATTCATCACCGCAATATAAACGCCAGACTGTTGCAGCGGTGCGATATCTTTCAACGGCAGCAGCAATTTTTCCCGCGTGTTGCGCGCCGGGTTGAGGTCAAAACGCCCGGTATAGACGAGATCCGCCATTTTCAGCAATTCATCAGATTCCCAATTGCTGAGCGAGCTGCGGTATTCCCACTGGCTGACAAACGCCGCCAGCGACTCGGTTTTCACGCGGAAGAAGTTAACGTCGACGTGCGGCACGTTGAGCACCATCACCGGCAGCCCCTCGACCACTTTGCCTGGCAGCAGCGAACCACGGCTGGCAAAACCTACGCTTGGCGCGATATCACGGGTGGTCAGCGTTTTTTCAACGCTTGAGCCGAAAGTCGCTTTATTCAGCGCCGCCAGTTCGGGGTCGACCGTCACAATCAGGTCGCGCTTAGGCTCAAGGTGGCGCAGGCGCAGCTCTTTCAGGTTTGGTGCCAACTCCCAAGCGCCGTCAACCTTGCCGCTTTTCTTATCCACAACGTGAACGGTTTTGCTGAAATCCTGATCGGGGTTAAGCGCGATAGAGAAGGTCAACACCAGCGTGGCTGCGCCATCAAGCTGCACTTCAGAGGCATCAAGCAGCGTAAGCGCTTTACCCTGACTTTGTTGGGCCAGTTTTTCCAACTGCGCAGCATCTGGTTTGGCGGGCGCGGCGTTCTGCGATGCGGAAGCGGCGGGTTTGACCTCCGGCGCTTTCTTGCTGTCGTCACATCCGACAAGAAGCGTGGCGGTCAGCATAGCAAGCACGGCTAAACGGAACGGTTTCATCCTTAGAACCTCTGACGTTAAGTCTCTATTTCGTTAATGCACACAGTATTATGCGCAAACGTGACTTTTACCAATAGAATGGTCACTTCCGGACATCCTTTTCAGATTCCATATAGCCTCAATCACAACCATGGCGTAGTTAACTTGTCAGCCTAAGGGAAAACGTCGACAATTCCTCTACGTTTGCAAATGGAGGCACTTCATGACCACCTCTTTCTTTGTCGCCGCCGATTGGCTGGCTGAGCACATTAACGACCCGGCAGTTCAAATCATTGATGCCCGGATGGCCCCTCCGGGGCAGGAGCACCGGGATATGGCGGGCGAGTACCGCGCGGGTCATCTACCTGGCGCGCTGTTCTTTGATATTGAAGCGCTTTCCGACCACACCACTTCATTGCCGCACATGATGCCACGTCCTGAGGCCTTCGCCGTTGCCATGCGCGAATTGGGCGTCAGCAGCGATAAACATCTGGTGGTCTATGACGAGGGCAACCTGTTCTCCGCGCCGCGCGCGTGGTGGATGCTAAAAACCTTCGGCGTGGAAAACGTCTCTATTCTGGCGGGTGGCCTAGCGGGCTGGCAGCGCGATGAACTGCTGCTCAAAAAAGGCGATGTTGATGCCGGTGAAGGCGAGTTTGAGGTTAAGTTTAACGCCGAGGCCGTTGTGCGCCTGACCGATGTGCTATTGGCAAGCCATGAGCGCTCGGTGCAGATTGTCGATGCGCGTCCAGCCGGTCGTTTTAATGCGGAAGTGGATGAACCGCGTCCCGGCCTACGCCGCGGCCATATTCCCGGTGCACTGAACGTGCCGTGGAACGAACTGACGTTCAACGGCGAGCTGAAGACCACGGACGAGCTGGCGGCGATTTTTACCCGTCAGGGCGTTGATCTTAGCCAGCCGATTATCACCAGCTGTGGTTCTGGGGTGACGGCGGCGGTGGTGCTGCTGGCGCTGAAAACGCTGGATGCAAAAGAGGTGGTGCTGTATGACGGCGCCTGGAGCGAATGGGGCGCACGGGACGATTTGCCGATTGAACCTCAGGCGTAAAGCCATCCCGGGGCCAGCGTGAACGCCTCKCCCGGGCTACGCATGTAGGCCGGATAAGGCGTTTACGCCGCCATCCGGCATGGTTTCAAATGATTCGGTTCTGCTTAAAATCGCGCAGGAAACTGCCCCAGCGTTTTTCATAGAACGGCGTGATATGCGCCAGCATAAAGTGGCTGATGCCCTTCTCGCCTTCCACCACCTGGCAGATATCAATCGGTTCGTCGCCCGGTAGCGTGTCGGTCGCCACGCTGCCAGCGGCGTGAATAATCTCTTCGATATCCCCTTCTGCTTCAATACCAATCAGCAGGTTAGGCTGTTCGTCCGCATGCTCTTTAATGGAGCAGATAAACGCACGTTTCACCGTCTTCAGGGTTTTGAACAGCGTGGTCAGCGATTCCACCATCTGCGCCGGCGGTTCCGCCACTTCAGAGAGCAGTAGCGCGCTGCCGCCTTCCAGTACTTCCTGCGTACTGAGCGGGTTGCCCTCTTCGCCAATCAGGTGGCTGATTTCACGCGGGGTAAACTCTTTGCCGGTTGGCAGCTTCGCGTTCAGGAACAGCGTCTCACCGAGGGTCATTTCAAACAGCGTGCGCACCGGCATGACCACAAAGGCCTGCTCGGTAGTCACCGCCTCTTTCAAGGCTTCTAGCGAGGTGAAGAACGGGATAACGGAGGTGCCGTCGTCTTTTTCCCAGTGCTGTAATTCTAAGGCGCTGTCGTCAACAACCTGCTGGTCGTCAGCCGCGCTGCCGGGCACCCAGACGGTGGACTCCAGTAAGGTGCGGAAAAAGGCTGGGCGATGAGCGGGTTCGGTCGCCGCTTGTTCCAGCAGCGTTTCAAGTTCGTTTTTGCTTTCAGACATAA
>CP070603.1:1390008-1403743 GCA_016939855.1 Kluyvera ascorbata | reverse complement strand
GTATTTTGCCGGATGGCGCTACGCTTATCCGGCCTACGCGGTCAACAGGTTCGCGATAGTCCGCACGCCCAGCCCGGTCGCACCCGCAGACCACTGCTCAACGGCCGCTTTACGGTAGGTTGCGGAACAGTCGATGTGCAGCCAACCTTCGTGATAGTTCTCGACGAAGTGGGACAGGAAGCCCGCCGCGGTGCTCGCGCCTGCCGGGTAAGCCGCGCTGCCGGTGTTGTTCAGCTCAGCAAAGTTAGACGGCAACTGATGACGGTGGAACTCAGCCAGCGGCAGACGCCAGAAGGCTTCGTTTTCCGCGCTGGCGCTCGCCAGCAGGCGGTTAGCCAGCTTGTCATCGAAGCTGAACAGCGCGTGGTAATCGTTGCCCAGCGCGGTTTTAGCCGCCCCGGTCAGGGTTGCCGCATCAATGATAAGTTCTGGCTTCTGCGCGCTAGCGTCAATCAGGCCGTCGGCCAGTACCAGGCGACCTTCTGCATCGGTGTTCATCACTTCCACGTTTTTACCGTTACGGTAGTGGATGATATCGCCAAGTTTGAAGGCGTTGCCGCTGATCAGGTTATCCGCGCAGCACAGGTACAGTTTTACGCGCTTGTTCAGGCCACGGGTAATCGCCAGCGCCAGCGCGCCGGTCACCGTCGCCGCACCGCCCATATCGGACTTCATGGAATCCATGAACGCGCTTTGTTTAATACTGTAGCCGCCGGAGTCAAAGGTAATGCCTTTCCCCACCAGGCAGGCATAAACCGGCGCTTCTTTATCGCCGGTTGGGTTGTAGTCCAGCGCCAGCAGAACCGGCGGACGTTCAGAACCACGGCCCACGGTGTGCAGGCCCGCATAGCCCTGCTCACGCAGATCTTCACCTTTGGTGATGCGATAAGAGACGTTGTCGCACGCCACGCCGCACAGCAGGTCAACCGCGCGCTGCGCCAGCTGTTCTGGGCCCAGTTCTTCCGCCGGGGCGTTGATGGTGTCACGCACCCAGTCAATGTAGGTCAGACGGTTGTCGAGCTCCTGGCGCTGTGCATCATCAAGCTCAGGCCATACAACCTGACGGGTGCCTTTCGGCCCTTTGTAGCCTGCCCAGAAGGCCCAGGCGAGGTCAACGTTCCAGCCTTCACCGCTCAATGCAACATGTTTGATGCCCATGCCGTCGATTTTACGCGCCGCGCGCTGGATAAGGCCCGCGTCGTCGCGGCCGGTCAGGTGCAGGACAATACCTTCATCATTAATGCTATAGGCCGCTTTTTCACCCCAGCGCGCATCGGCTGGCTGAGTAGAAAGGGTAATTTTCATGGCTTCTGTCATTTTTTTATCCTTATTAGCAAACGGGCCGCCGAATGGCAGCCCGTTATGTGACTTATTCTGCTTCATCCAACCAGACTAGCAGAATTGCCTCAAGGATTTTTTCATTTGATGCCTGAGGGTCATCATCAAAATCTTCGAGGTCGCAAATCCACTGGTGCATGTCGGTAAAGCGCACCGTTTTCGGATCGGTATCCGGGTAAGCATCGTACAGCGCTTCGCCGATTTCGCGGCTGTCAGTCCACTTAAGTCCCATACTATCCTCTTAGTGCTCGCGCGCGTGGTTAATTGTGTAACGCGGAATTTCGACCACCAGGTCTTCATCCGTGACGCGCGCCTGGCAGCTCAGGCGGCTATCTGGTTCCAGCCCCCATGCTTTATCCAGCATATCGTCTTCGTCTTCGGTGCTTTCAGGCAGCGAGTCGAAACCTTCACGCACGATGCAGTGGCAGGTTGTGCAGGCACAGGATTTTTCGCAGGCGTGTTCAATCTCGATACCGCTACGCAGCGCAGCATCCAGAATAGTTTCACCGGTCTCAGCTTCCACAACGATGCCATCCGGACACAGGTCCTGATGTGGCAAAAAAACAATCTTTGGCATATTAAACCTCGTCCACGGATTGGCCTTTCAACGCGACACGGACGGATTGGTCCATGCGGCGAGCGGCGAATTCCTGGGTTTGTTTGTCAACGTTTTTAATGGCTTGTTCTATGGCGTCGGTGTCATTGCCCTCGGCTACCGCGCTCAGCACGGCGGCGGCCTCGTCAATTTCCTGACGCTCTGCGGCGCTTAACAGCGCGGCATCAGCGGCCAGCGCGCTGTGCAGGCTTTCCAGCACGCGAGCGGCTTCCACTTTCTGCTCTGCCAGCATACGTGCTTTCACGTCCTGCTCGGCATAGCTCATGGAATCCTGAATCATGGTGGCGATTTCACCATCGGTCAGACCGTATGACGGCTTCACCTGAATTGACGACTCAACGCCGGTGGATTTCTCCATGGCGGTGACGCTCAGCAGACCGTCGGCGTCCACCTGGAAGGTGACGCGAATGTGCGCGCCGCCAGCCGGCAGCGCCGGGATACCGCGCAGCGCAAAGCGCGCCAGTGAACGGCAGTCCTGCACCAGTTCGCGCTCGCCCTGCATCACGTGGATGGACATCGCGGTCTGGCCATCTTTGAAAGTGGTGAACTCCTGCGCACGCGCCACCGGAATGGTGGTGTTACGTGGAATAACCTTCTCTACCAGGCCGCCCATGGTTTCGAGGCCGAGAGAGAGCGGGAGCACGTCAAGCAGCAGCATTTCGCTGTCCGGCTTGTTGCCGACCAGAATATCAGCCTGTACGGCGGCGCCAATAGCGACCACTTTATCCGGGTCGATAGAGGTCAGCGGCGTACGGCCAAAGAATTCGCCGACGCGCTCGCGTACCAGCGGCACGCGGGTAGAACCGCCAACCATCACCACTTCCAGCACGTCTTCAGCTTCCACGCCCGCATCTTTCAGCGCGCGGCGGCAGGCCAGCAGCGTGCGCTTCACCAGCGCGGAAATCAGATCGTTAAACTGTTCGCGCGTCACTTCGCCTTTCCAGCCAGCGACCTCAACGGTCACGCGGTCGGCATCGCTCAGGGCGATTTTGGCGGCGATAGCAGCGTCAAGCAGCTCGCGCTGTACGCGGTTGTCGCTGCGATCGGCAATACCCGCCTGTTCGCGGATATGGTCGGCCAACAGGTGGTCGAAGTCGTCGCCGCCCAGCGCAGAATCGCCGCCGGTGGCCAGCACTTCAAACACGCCGCGGCTCAGGCGCAGAATAGAAATATCGAAGGTACCGCCGCCCAGATCGTAGACGGCAATCACCCCTTCCTGACCCGAATCGAGACCGTAGGCAATGGCCGCGGCGGTCGGTTCGTTCAGCAGACGCAGCACGTGCAGGCCAGCCAGACGCGCGGCGTCTTTGGTGCCCTGACGCTGTGCGTCGTCAAAGTATGCGGGAACGGTAATCACCACGCCATCCAGCTCGCCTTCAAGCGTTTCGGTGGCACGAGCCGCCAGCGCTTTGAGGATATCGGCAGAGACGCGGATTGGGTTCAGTACACCGGCCTTGGTCACCAGCATCGGCAGGCCATTTTCGCTTGCCTGGAACTGGTACGGCAGGTGTGGGTAACGCGCCTGGATGTCTGCCAACGAGCGGCCCATCATGCGTTTTACGGAGCTAATGGTGTTGGCGGGGTCAAGTGCGGCGTTGGTGCGCGCATCGTAGCCGACCACGTGGCCCTGCTCCTGATAGTGCACAACAGAAGGCAGCAGGTGACGCCCCTGATTGTCGGCCAGCGTTTCTGCCTGACCGCTACGCACGGTAGCCACCAGGGAATTGGTGGTGCCTAAGTCAATGCCCACCGCCAGACGACGCTGGTGCGGCGCGGCGCTCAGACCCGGCTCACTAATTTGTAATAAGGCCATGTTAAGCTTCCAGAATCAAAAATCGAGCAGCTTTTCTTCGAGTAATTCAGCGCTGCTTTGGAGTTTATCGAGAAAACGCAGTTTGCGTACGGTATCCGCCGCCGCTTCCCACGTCTGCGAATCAAGTTCTGCCACCATCTGCTGCTGGCGTTGGCTGTACATCGCTTTGATACGCTTGAGAAGCCCTTCCAGACGGTCAGTGTCTTTCGCCTGTTCAATCTCGTCCAGCTCTTCACGCAGTTCCAGCTGTTCCATCAGGAACGCGGTGTCGCGCACAGTGTGCTGTTCGGAGGCAAGATCAAAACCGTGAAGGGAGAGCAGATATTCAGCACGCGTCAGCGGATGACGCAGCGTTTGCCATGCCTGGTTGATGTTCGCAGAACGCTGCACCGCCGCGAGCTGTTCAGCCTCGCTGCCGTTAGCAAATCGGTCGGGGTGATTCTGACGCTGCAGGTCCTGGAAGCGTGCCGCGAGGGCCTGAGTGTCTACGTGATAACCGGCTGGCAATCCAAAGAGAGTGAAGTAATCCATGACGATCTCAGGGTTAACTATTTAAAACAAACCCCACGCACAGCGATGAAACCATGGTGGGGTTGGCAGGACTCAAAATCAGACGTTAAAGCTTTCGCCGCAACCGCACTCGTCTTTTACGTTCGGGTTCGTAAATTTAAACCCTTCGTTCAGACCTTCTTTTACGAAGTCGAGCTGCGTGCCGTCAAGAAATTGCAGGCTCTTACCGTCGATGACAACCTTCACGCCTTTGTCTTCGAAAACGGTATCTTCTGCCGCCGGCTCGTCAACAAATTCCAGTACATAGGCCATACCTGAACAACCGGACGTTCTCACGCCAAGACGCAGACCAAACCCTTTACCGCGGTTTGACAGGAAGGTATTGACTCGCGCTGCTGCACTGTCGCTTAAGGTAATCGACATAAAAACCTCAACTCTTAATTATTTTGCTTCACGTTTGCTTTTGTAATCCGCAATGGCGGCTTTAATCGCGTCTTCTGCCAGGATAGAACAGTGAATTTTCACTGGTGGCAGTTCAAGCTCGTCTGCGATATCGGTATTTTTAATGGCCTGTGCTTCGTCCAGGGATTTCCCCTTCACCCACTCGGTCACGAGGGAGCTGGAAGCAATGGCGGAACCGCAGCCGTAGGTCTTGAAACGCGCGTCTTCAATGATACCGTCATTGTTGACTTTAATCTGCAACTTCATCACGTCGCCGCAGGCCGGAGCACCGACCATACCGCTGCCGACGCTCTCGTCGCTGTTGTCGAAAGAACCAACGTTACGTGGGTTCTCGTAGTGATCGATTACTTTTTCGCTGTAAGCCATGATGAATTCTCCTTATCGGTACCGATTAATGATGCGACCATTCAATGCTGTTCAGATCCACGCCCTGCTTGAACATTTCCCACAGTGGAGAAAGGTCGCGCAGACGGCCAATGGAGTTGCGAACCAGATTGATGGTGTAGTCAATCTCTTCTTCGGTAGTGAAACGACCTAAAGAGAAACGAATGGAGCTATGCGCCAGCTCATCGGTCATGCCCAGTGCGCGCAGCACGTAGGATGGCTCAAGGCTTGCGGAAGTACATGCGGAACCGGAGGAAACCGCCAGGTCTTTCAGCGCCATAATCAGGGATTCACCTTCAACGTAGTTAAAGCTCACGTTGAGGATGTTTGGTGCGCCCTGCTCAAGGTCACCGTTCAGGTAGACTTCTTCCATATCCTTCACGCCGTTCCACAGACGGTTACGCAGACCGCGCAGACGGGCCATTTCGGTCTCCATCTCTTCTTTCGCGATACGGTAAGCTTCGCCCATGCCGACGATCTGGTGAACAGGCAAGGTACCGGAACGCATGCCGCGCTCGTGACCGCCGCCGTGCATCTGCGCTTCGATACGGATACGTGGTTTACGACGAACGTACAGCGCGCCGATACCTTTTGGACCGTAGATTTTGTGACCGGAGAAGGACATCAGGTCAACTTTCAGCTGGCTCAGGTCGATAGGCAGTTTGCCCACGCTCTGGGTCGCATCAACGTGATAGATGATGCCGCGCGCACGGCACATTTCGCCGATGGTCGCGATATCCTGCACCACGCCGATTTCGTTGTTCACGTGCATGATGGAGACGAGGATGGTGTCGTCACGCATGGCTGCTTCGAGCTCTTTGAGATCGATAATGCCGTTGCGCTGTGGCGCCAGATAGGTGATTTCGAAACCTTCGCGCTCGAGCTGACGACAGGTGTCCAGCACGGCTTTATGCTCGGTTTTGCTGGTGATAATGTGCTTGCCTTTTTTCTGATAAAAGTTGGCTGCACCTTTAATCGCCAGGTTGTCGGATTCAGTCGCACCGGAGGTGAAGACGATTTCACGCGGGTCTGCACCCACGAGGTCGGCAATCTGGTTACGGGCGATATCTACCGCCTCTTCAGCCTGCCAGCCGAAACGGTGTGAACGAGAGGCCGGGTTACCAAAGGTCCCGTCCAGGGTCAGAAACTGCATCATTTTCTCGGCAACACGCGGGTCCACCGGCGTGGTTGCGGAGTAGTCGAGATAAATCGGTAATTTCATTGCTCTTTAACTCCGTACATCACTCAATGCAAGGAGTCAGGCAACCGGCTGGATGTACGACCGTGTTGACGGGACGCTGTCCCGGCCTGACTCTGAAATCTCATTTTTATCTATAACCAGCCCTGCTGCGTGCGCCTGATAAGGCACACGGCAGAGCAGGTGGATTATGCACGTAACTTAACGTCGATTGCGTCTTGTACGCGGGTATTGCGGGAGGTGTCGTGCGAATGTTGGCGACCAGACACGTCCAGAACTTCCTGGTTATTAACCAGTTCACCGAGGGTGATGTTGTTCAGGAAGCCGGTCAGACGGTCGCTCAGATCGCGCCAGAGTGCGTGGGTCAAACATTTATCGCCGCCCTGGCAACCACCTTTCCCCTGACAGCGGGTAGCGTCAACGGACTCGTCCACTGCGCTAATCACTTCACCCACTGCGATGTGGTTTGCTTCTTTACCCAGCAGATAACCACCGCCAGGTCCGCGTACGCTGGATACTAAGCCATTTTTACGCAGACGGGAGAACAGCTGCTCCAGATAGGAGAGTGAAATTCCCTGACGTTCAGAAATATCAGCCAACGGCACCGGGCCCGCTTCGGAGTTGAGTGCAACGTCCAGCATCGCGGTTACGGCATAACGCCCTTTAGATGTCAGTCTCATGTCTTACTTAACCTCAAACTCGCCCCTGCCCGGGGTTTTTAATAATATTGTGGGTATTGCATAGCAGGGCCAAGTCTGACATTCCTGACTAAATCAGTCAACTATTTACTTGAGTAAATTAGTCAGGTATTTGGCGTTCCGTGCGGTATTGATTTGCCGGATGGCGCTTCGCTTATCCGGCCTACAGGCCGCACTATTTGTAGGCCAATAAGCGAAGCGCCATCCGGCATTAACGCGGTTACTTACCGTTGTTCTGCTGCTCAATTGAAGCCAGAATCCCACGCAGGATGTTCAGCTCCTGGCTTTCCGGGCGTGCACGGGTAAACAGACGACGTAAACGGCTCATTACCTGTCCCGGATGGTTTTCGCGAATGAAACCGGTAGAGAGCAGCGTCTGCTCCAGGTGACCGTAGAAACGTTCAAGATCGTCCACCAGCGGGTATGGCGTCTCTTCGTGCTCAACCTTCGGTTCATTGCTTTCCTGCTTCGCCAGCCAGGCCATGCGCACCTCATAAGAGATAACCTGCACGGCCATTGCCAGGTTCAGCGAGCTGTATTCCGGGTTAGCGGCAATTGCGACGTGGTAATGACATTTCTGCAGTTCATCGTTGGTCAGGCCAACACGCTCACGACCGAACACCAGCGCGACCGGCGCATGTTCACCTTCTGAGACGCTTTTCAGGCCGCATTCGCGCGGGTCGAGCATCGGCCACGGCAGCGTACGGGAACGCGCGCTGGTGCCGACCACCAGGCTACAACCGGCCAGCGCTTCGTCGAGGGTGTCAACGATCTGCGCATTGCCAATCACATCGCTGGCACCGGCTGCCAGGGCGATGGCCTGGGAGTCTGGTTTCACCAGCGGGTTGACCAGCCACAGGTTGGTTAAACCCATGGTTTTCATAGCGCGGGCTACGGAGCCCATGTTGCCGGTGTGAGAGGTTTCGACCAGCACAATTCGGATATTTTGCAGCATTGTCATTCTTCGTCTAAAGATTATTCGACCATATTACCATAAACCTGAGACAGAATCCGAATTCGCTGCTATGATATGCGCCGTTTTCCCCGTTCTTTAACATCCAGTGAGAGTAACCTGATGCATCCGATGCTGAACATCGCCGTGCGCGCAGCGCGCAAGGCGGGTAACCTGATTGCCAAAAACTACGAAACACCAGAAGCTGTTGAAGCGAGCCAGAAAGGCAGCAACGATTTCGTGACTAACGTTGATAAAGCCGCTGAAGCGATGATTATCGACACCATTCGCAAATCTTACCCGCAACACACCATCATCACCGAAGAAAGCGGTGAACATGTTGGCGAAGATCTGGATGTTCAATGGGTTATCGATCCACTGGATGGCACCACCAACTTTATTAAACGTCTTCCACACTTCTCCGTTTCCATCGCCGTACGCATTAAAGGCCGTACTGAAGTGGCTGTGGTTTACGATCCAATGCGCAACGAACTGTTCACCGCAACCCGCGGCCAGGGCGCACAGCTCAACGGTTACCGTCTGCGCGGCAGCACTGCCCGCGACCTGGATGGCACTATCATCGCGACCGGTTTCCCGTTCAAAGTGAAACAGCACGCACCTGCCTACATGAACATCCTCGGCAAAATGTTTACCGAATGCGCGGACTTCCGTCGCTCCGGTTCCGCCGCGCTGGATCTGGCCTACGTTGCCGCTGCACGCGTTGACGGTTTCTTCGAAATCGGTCTGAAACCATGGGACTTCGCCGCTGGCGAACTGATCGCTCGTGAAGCAGGCGCTATCGTCTGTGACTTCACCGGTGGCCACAACTACATGATGACCGGCAACATCGTTGCTGGTAACCCACGCATCGTGAAAGCGATGCTGGCGAACATGCGTGACGAACTGAGCGAAGCGCTGAAGCGCTAAGTCCAGACGCGGCGTCATTAAGAAGAAGCCCCTTCGCGGGCTTCTTTTTTTTTACCCCTACCCGACCCCAGAATTATCTCTCTTCCCGTTGCCACCAAATCCGTCGTCTATACTTAACCTTTTGTTAGCCAAAAGGAGAATGAGAATGACAATTCACAAGCACGGTTCAGCGCACTGGTCAGGCGATATCAAACGCGGAAAAGGGACGGTTTCTACCGAAAGCGGCGTTCTTAACCAACAACCTTACGGCTTTAATACCCGTTTTGAAGGCGCAAAGGGCACCAACCCGGAAGAGCTAATTGGCGCCGCACACGCAGCCTGTTTTTCGATGGCGTTATCGTTGATGCTGGGTGAAGCGGGCTATACCGCTGATACCATTGATACCACCGCGGACGTCTCGCTGGACAAAACTGATAGCGGGTTTGCCATTACCAAAATCGCCCTGCAAAGTAAGGTGAGAGTGCCCGGTATCAACCCGAAGCAGTTTGACGGCATCATCCAGAAAGCGAAAGCGGGCTGCCCCGTTTCCCAGGTGTTGAAGGCCGAAATCACGCTGGAATATACGTTGAACTAACGTTAAAACGGGCCAACTTGCCCCGTGAAAGCATGCTGGTCACCTTATTGACCAGCATTTCAACTTTAAAATGGCCTTAGCCCACGGCCGACCGGCACCGCACTCACCCACATGACCACTGCCGCCGCCACCAGAATCACTCCGCCTGCCAGCGCCAGCGTCGTCCAGCCAATCTGTCGCCACAGTACCGGCGCGCGATTGCCGCTGAGTTTCACCGCGAGAGTGCGAAAACCGTGGACCAGCAGCGCCAGAGAAGAGATGGTGATCGATGTGCCCGCCGCCATCGCCAGCGCGGAGGCAACGCCCCAGCCGAACACGCCAATCACTTTACTGAACAGCAGCACCATAATGGCCCCGGAGCAGGGACGCATTCCCATCGATAGCACAATCACCAACCTGGCACGCCAGTCTTCATCGCGTTCAAGCTGTTTAGGATCAGGCATATGCTGATGGCCGCAGCCACAGTGCTGGTCGTGGACATGATGCGGTGTAAAAGCGGTGAACTTTGGTTTTCTCAGCAGTGCGCGCAGCTTTTTAAGCGCCCTCCAGCACAGTAAGAGTCCGAGTACGCCCACGAGCGCGTAGCTCCCCTTCTCCAGCCAAAAGCTGCTGAGATGCAACTGCCGCGCCGGCAGCTGCAACAGCGTCAGAACCACCACCACCAGCCCTATCGCTACCAGTCCCTGCAATAAAGAAGCGGCAAGCGTGAGGCCAATACTGGATTTTAATTTTGAAGGATGGGTTGCCAGCCATGTCGTGATGACGACCTTTCCGTGCCCCGGCCCCAGCGCGTGCAGCACGCCGTAGACAAAGCTGAACAGCAGCAGCGCCCCACCCGCCTGAGTCGGGTTCTCCGCCACCGCTTTTAACAGGCCACTCATCTGCTGGTTAACATCGCGCTGCCAGATAACGCTTTTCAGCATGACCTGTGGCCAGGCGTGCCAAAGCCACAGCAGGCCGACAGCAGCGACGATAAAGAACAACAAAAGCGGCCAGAGAGGAAGCCAGCGGCGCGATGTTCGGCGGCTAAAGGAGATTACTGACATGCGATAGTCACCTTCTGAGCAAACTGTTTTCCAAGATCCATGTCCTCAGGCGGCGCATCCGCTTTGTCGAGCGACTGCGCGTAGGAGAGCATGTCTTCATTCGGCTTTGGCGTATGAACGCTCACTTTGCATGCCCCTTTGAAATCAGGGGCAAACGCAACGTCACCGTCCTTTTCATAGCTCATATCGACATAGTACGTTGGGTCAAACGTAGAAAAGGTATAGGTCTGCCCCGCCAGCGGCTGCGGCGTTGCCAGCGGTAGCGTAAAGGTCAGCACCGCCTGATGCCCCTGACGAGCCAGGCCGTATGCCGTTGGCAGGTTCTCGAACTTCACCTTTTTCCCGTCGTGCCAGAATTCGGTAAAATAGTGCTGCCCCAGTACATTCGCCATCACTTCCGCCGCCAGTTTTTTCCAGACCTCATCGCCCGGTTTCGCCTTCCCGGCGTCATAGAGCAAGTCCGCCGAGGTGAGTTCATCCATCACCCAGCGCATTTTCATGCCGGTCAGCTTGCCGTCCACCACCACCAGTTGATTAGTGATGGTAATAAAACTATGCGGATGTGCGCTGGCGTTTACCGATAAAAGCGTAAGAAACATCAGAACCGCGCATTGTTTCACTCTCTTCATCCGTTCCTCAGTGAAAAATTCTGTGACCGTCACCTGCATTCCTTAGCTAAAGCTCATTAGCTGCCGTTATCTTTTGTCTATTCTTAAGCTCATAACCTGCTGCTGGATCCCAACAGATGATGACCATACTCGAAACGCCATCTGTGCTTTCCAGTCCGCAGCGCCGCTGCCAGGCGCTGCTGATGCTCTATCTCCCTGGTCATTCCATCACGGCGGAATACATTGGCATGGTGAATAATGTCGATGTTTCCACTGCCCGGCAAGATGTCATTGAAGCCGGAGAGGAGGTTGAGCGTTACCATCGTCTGGCGATCGCCACTCAGGCGGATGGCTGCTATCGGATTGAAGGCACCGCTCTCGACCTGCGCCTGTGCTTACTGCACTGGCTTCGCCGCGCATTGCGTTTGTGTCCGCACTTTGTGTCGCATCATTTTACCCCGGCGCTTAAAACGCAGCTCAAACAGATGAAGATCCCCCGGACGCTTTATGATGAAACCAACCTACAGGCGCTGGTAAACCGTTGCGCCCGAAGCCTACAGCGCGAATTCGAATGTCGCGACGGGCACTTCCTGCGCCTGTATCTGCAGTACTGCCTGTTACAGCACCATCAGGGAGAAAGCCCGTGCTTTACCCCGCTACAAAGCGCCTGGACACAGTCGACCGTTGAATACCAGATGGCGGCGGATATTGTCCATCACTGGCAGCGACGCGTCATGCAGACGCCGAACCGCAACGAGCAGCACTTCCTCGCGCTGCTGTTTATGCTGCTGAAGGTACCCAATCCTTTATTTGATGGCCGTGAGCAGGATAAGCAGTTGCATCTGGCGATTGCCAGACTGGTTGAGCGTTTTCAACACGAAGCACACTACCGTTTCGCCGATGAACGCGGCCTGCACGATCAACTCTATGTGCATCTGTCGCAGGCGCTGAACCGCTGCGTGTTTGAGATCGGTATCGATCATCATCTGCCCGAAGAGATCCACCGTCTTTATCCACGCTTAATTCGTACCACCCGCGCGGCGCTGAGCGATTTTGAAACGCGCTATAGCCTGAACTTTAGCGACGATGAAGCAGCACTGATTGCGGTAATTTTTGGAGCAGGATTGATGCAGGAAAGCGATCTACAGGAAAAACAGGTGGTACTGCTGACCGGAAATAATCCGGCGCTTGAGCAAGAAATAGAACAGCAGCTTCGTGAACTGACGCTGCTGCCGCTGACCGTGAAGTACCTGGAGGTCAATACGTTCCAGAAAGAGGGAGCGCCGAAAAATAGCACGCTGGTTATCTCGCCTTACGCGATTGCCCTTCCTCTCTTTTCACCGCCGCTGATCCACGCTGAACAACCGCTCAGCGAGCACCAGCAGCAGCATATCTGCAAAATTCTGGAAACCTAGCGGGCGACGGTTTTCGGTCGTAGCACCAGAGCCGGTAGCGCCACCAGCGCCATCACCCAGAACAGACCCTGGTGAAGGTGCTGATACAGGAAGCCTGCGAACATGGTCATCACCGCAATGCTACCGCCCATTGCCACCGCCGAGTAGACCGCCTGCAGGCGGATGACTTCGCTCCCCTGCCGGGCCGCAATATAGCGCATCGCCGCCAGATGGCAGACGGTGAAGGTGCCACAGTGCAGGATCTGAATCAGAATCAGCCACGGCAAGCTCGTGGTCCAGCCCATCAGCCCCCAGCGAATAACGCCGCAAATTGCCGACAGCAGCAGCAGATCCCGAGCGCTAAAGCGGCGGAAGACCTTTTTGCTCAGCGCAAAGGTCACCACTTCGGCGACCACGCCTAATGACCACAGATAGCCGATAGCCGATGCCGAATACCCCGCCCCTTCCCAGTAGATAGCGCTGAAACCGTAGTAGGCAGCATGCGCCCCCTGAAGCAGACTGACGCAGGCAAGAAAACGCCAGTTTTGCGTCACTAACGAACGCCAGGCTGGCCAACCGACGCTCTCCTGATGGCGGGATTCGCCAAGCGGCATCACCGACGGCTTTAGTAGCATCCCCAGCAGCATCGACGCCACGCCGAGGCTCAGCATCAGCAAAATAACGTGATAATCGAACAGACTGACCAGCTTACCGGTGAGCGCTGAGCCAATCACAAAGGCAATCGAGCCCCATAGCCGCACTCGGCCATAGTCCATGGTTATCTGTTTTTGCCAGGTATTTGCCAGCGCATCGGTCAGCGGCACCAGCGGAGAGAAGAACAGGTTGAAGCCGATCATCACCACCATCAGCCAGGCGACCTGCGTCCCAGCCCAGAACGCGGCGGCGAACAACAGCGTCATCAGCGCCAGAATGCGCAGCACGCTGATTAAGCGCGAAGGATCGCTTACGCGCGGTGCAATCAACAGGCTCCCCAGAAAACGAGCAACCAGCCCCGCGCCCAGCAGCAGACCGATGGTTTCGGGCGACAGCCCTGCGCCTTTGAGCCAGACGCTCCAGAAAGGAAGAAAAATACCGTAGCTAAAAAAGTAGGTGAAGTAACTGAGCGCCAGCCAGCGCGTGGAGTGCAAAACCATGGTTCCTCCCGTTGTGGAGCCCCTAGTCTAATGACTCAACCCACATTCTGAAGAGAACTAA
>CP070603.1:1384110-1384581 GCA_016939855.1 Kluyvera ascorbata | reverse complement strand
AAATTGTGTATTACGTTTAAATCACACGTACTTACACAATGGAATGACCATGAACGCTCTCCGTTATCTCGACTTCGGCGCTTCGCGCGATCTGTTACTGTTGATTGCCCGTATCGCTATCGTCCTGCTGTTTATTCTCTCCGGCTATCCCAAAATGCTCCACTTCGACGGAACGGTGCAGTATATGGCGGCGTCGGGTGCCCCGATGCCTTCTCTCGCCGCCATTATTGCGATTGTGATGGAAGTGCCTGCCGTTATTCTGGTGATTCTGGGCTTCTTTACCCGTCCGCTGGCGGTGATTTTTATTTTCTACACCCTGGGGACAGCGGTGATTGGCCACCACTTCTGGAACATGACCGGTGATGCGGTGGTGCCAAACATGATTAACTTCTACAAGAACATCAGTATTTCAGGGGCGTTCTTGCTGCTGGCGATTGTTGGGCCGGGGAAAATTTCGTTAGATAGGCGCTG
>CP070603.1:1381225-1384081 GCA_016939855.1 Kluyvera ascorbata | reverse complement strand
GCATAAAAAAAGGCCGCATACGCGGCCTTTTTTGCATCTTACGGTTAGCGATTACGCGTAAACCGGGAAGCGAGCGCAGATATCCAGCACTTTCGCTTTGACGCTTTCGATGACGGATTCATCGTTGATGTTGTCCAGCACATCACACATCCAGCCAGCCAGCTCTTTCACTTCAGCTTCTTTGAAGCCGCGGCGAGTTACCGCTGGGGAACCGATACGAATACCGGAGGTCACGAACGGGCTCTTAGGATCGTTCGGTACGCTGTTTTTGTTAACGGTGATGTTAGCGCGGCCCAGTGCAGCATCCGCTTCTTTACCGGTCAGGTTTTTATCCACCAGATCCAGCAGGAACAGGTGGTTCTCAGTACCGCCAGAAACCACTTTGTAGCCACGGTTCAGGAACACTTCCACCATTGCTTTGGCGTTTTTAGCAACCTGCTGCTGGTAAACTTTGAACTCTGGCTCCATCGCTTCTTTCAGCGCAACCGCTTTACCCGCGATAACGTGCATCAGTGGGCCACCCTGCGCGCTTGGGAACACGGCGGAGTTCAGTTTTTTGTACAGCTCTTCGCTACCGTCTTTCGCCAGGATCAGGCCACCGCGTGGACCGGCCAGGGTTTTGTGGGTAGTCGTGGTCACAACGTGAGCGTGTGGAACCGGGTTCGGGTAAACGCCTGCGGCAATCAGACCGGCGACGTGCGCCATGTCGACGAACAGGTAAGCACCGATGCTGTCTGCGATTTCACGCATTTTTGCCCAGTCTACAACGCCGGAGTAAGCGGAGAAGCCACCGATGATCATTTTCGGTTTGTGGGTCTGAGCCAGCTTAGCCATCTCGTCGTAGTCAATTTTACCGGACTCATCAATACCGTAAGGGATGATGTTATACAGTTTACCGGAGAAGTTAACCGGGGAGCCGTGAGTCAGGTGGCCGCCCTGTGCCAGGTTCATACCCAGTACAGTATCGCCCGGCTGCAGCAGCGCGGTGTAGACCGCGAAGTTAGCCTGGGAGCCGGAGTGCGGCTGCACGTTAGCGTAGTCTGCGCCAAACAGTTCTTTCGCACGGTCAATCGCCAGCTGTTCAACGATATCAACGTATTCGCAACCGCCGTAGTAGCGTTTGCCAGGGTAACCTTCAGCGTATTTGTTGGTCAGCTGAGAACCCTGCGCCTGCATAACGCGCGGGCTGGTGTAGTTTTCGGAGGCGATCAGTTCGATGTGCTCTTCCTGACGTACTTTTTCCTGCTCCATAGCCTGCCACAGTTCGGCATCATAATCGGCAATGTTCATTTCACGCTTTAACATCCGCATCTCCTGACTCAGCTAACAATTAAATTTTGGCCTGAAAAGGCAGTCCAATTGGACAACGGCCAACAGTATAACTGATTAGTTCTGCGATAACAGGTCTTGACAAACGAAATTACGCAAACGTTTACCTCCGCGCCACACAAGGGGTTGAGGAATAAAGGCCTACGGAGGGGAAACGGATTTCTTTTCAGGATTGTGATGTGAATAATTCAAGTTGTAACCGCAATGGTGCATTCTTTCAAAGAACCATTTACAAAGCAGGGGTATTTTTATAAGATGCATTTAACATGCAACATTAGATAACATTGAAAGGAAGACCTGCCATGCTAGACGCTCAAACCATCGCCACCGTAAAAGCCACTATTCCCCTGCTCGTTGAAACCGGCCCGAAGCTCACCGCCCACTTTTATGATCGGATGTTCACCCACAATCCGGAGCTGAAAGAGATTTTCAATATGAGCAATCAGCGTAACGGCGACCAGCGTGAGGCGCTGTTTAACGCCATTGCCGCCTACGCCAGCAATATTGAAAATCTGCCTGCGCTGCTGCCAGCGGTAGAGAAGATTGCCCAGAAGCACACCAGCTTCCAGATTAAGCCAGAGCAGTACAACATCGTCGGTGCGCACCTGCTGGCGACGCTGGATGAGATGTTTAGCCCAGGCCAGGAAGTGCTGGACGCCTGGGGCAAAGCCTACGGCGTGCTGGCGGGCGTGTTTATCAACCGCGAAGCCGAGATTTATCAGGATAACGCCAGCAAAACCGGCGGTTGGGAAGGCACCCGCGCCTTCCGCATCGTGAAAAAAACCCCGCGCAGTGACCTGATTACCAGCTTCGAGATGGAACCGGTAGACGGTCAGCCGGTGGCGGATTATCAGC
This sequence comes from Kluyvera ascorbata, assembly GCA_016939855.1. Lineage (GTDB taxonomy): Bacteria > Pseudomonadota > Gammaproteobacteria > Enterobacterales > Enterobacteriaceae > Kluyvera > Kluyvera ascorbata_C. Next base: position 1,381,897 of record CP070603.1, on the reverse strand, counting down.
CAGGTCAATATCTGGCGGTATGGTTGAAGCCGGAAGATTTCGAGTATCAGGAAATTCGTCAGTACTCACTGACCCGCAAGCCGGACGGCAAAGGCTATCGCATTGCCGTGAAACGTGAAAACGGCGGCCAGGTATCAAACTGGCTGCATAATGCGGCTAAAGAAGGTGATGTGGTCTATCTGGCTGCACCTGCGGGCGACTTCTTCCTGAACGTCACGCCGCAAACACCGGTCACGCTGATTTCCGGCGGCGTGGGGCAAACCCCAATGCTGGCGATGCTGGATACGCTGTCGAAAAACCGCCACCCGGCACAGGTTAACTGGTTCCATGCAGCCGAAAACGGCGACGTTCACGCCTTTGCCGATGAAGTGAAAACGCTGGGCAGCGCGCTGCCAAACTTCACGTCACACCTGTGGTATCGCACCCCGACCGACGCGGACCGCCAGTCCGGCGCATTCGACAGCGAAGGCCTGATGGCGCTTTCAACGCTTGCCGATAAGCTGCAAGACCCGCAGATGCAATTCTACCTGTGCGGCCCGGTTGCCTTTATGCAGCACGCGGCAAAACAGCTCGTTGAGCTTGGCGTCAACGCCGACAGCATCCATTACGAATGCTTTGGCCCGCATAAAGTCCTGTAATCTTTTCTTTCCAGGCGGGKAGTTTCCTACCCGC
>CP070603.1:1381054-1381135 GCA_016939855.1 Kluyvera ascorbata | reverse complement strand
TTTCCTTTGGTGACTCATTTTTATGCAACAACCCGTTGTGCGCGTTGGGGAATGGCTTGTCACGCCTTCAGTTAATCAAAT
>CP070603.1:1380823-1381045 GCA_016939855.1 Kluyvera ascorbata | reverse complement strand
CGGACGCCAGCTCACTCTGGAACCTCGATTAATCGATCTACTGATGTATTTTGCCCGTCATCCTGGAGAAGTGCTCAGCCGCGACGAGCTGATTGATAATATCTGGATGCGGAATATTGTGACCAGCCATGTGGTCACTCAGAGTATTTCTGAACTGCGTAAATCGCTGCGCGACGGTGGCGATAACCACGCTGAATACATTATTACCGTGCCGAAACGCGG
>CP070603.1:1380091-1380675 GCA_016939855.1 Kluyvera ascorbata | reverse complement strand
CGCCGCTGGTTTGCCAACTTCTGGACCCAGTGTGCCTTTACACTATCGCTTGGCGTGCTGATTGCCATGGTCCTGTTGAGCGTGGTGCGCCCGCATCCACAGGTCACGCGCTCCCATCTGCTGCTTAACCCACGCGATGTTGATGTCCGCTTTGAGCCGGGCTCATCCTGTAATAACTGGGCCTCGCAGCAGTCTTATGCCATCGGCCTCGGCACGCTGATTACCACCTCGCTGAACACCTATTCCACCTTTATGGTTCACGACAAAACCAACTACAACGTGAATGAACCGAGCAGTTCCGGGAAGACGCTGACTATCAGCTTTGTGAATCAACGCCACTACCGCGCCCAGCAGTGCTTTATGTCGGTACTGCTTATCGACAACGCTGATGGCTCAACCATGCTTGATAAGCGCTATTTTGTCACCGATAGCAACCTGGTCTCCATCCAGGGCGATCTGTTCGATAGCCTCTCCAGCGCGCTGGCGCAGCCGTGGCCAGAAGAGATGCAGAAGCAACTGACCCGGCTGAAGCTGCCGGAAACTCAGGCGCTGGCACAGTTTTACCAGGCGCTGCAGCTGGTTTC
>CP070603.1:1379626-1379814 GCA_016939855.1 Kluyvera ascorbata | reverse complement strand
AATAAAAGCATTGAAATTGAGATGTCATGGCTTAACTACGTACTGCTGGGTAAAGTTTATGAAATGAAAGGCGAGAGTCGTCTGGCGGCTGATGCCTATATTACAGCTTTTAATTTACGACCGGGCGAGAACACGCTGTACTGGATCCAAAATGGTGTATTCCAGACATCCATTGAGAAAATAGTCCC
>CP070603.1:1374122-1379484 GCA_016939855.1 Kluyvera ascorbata | reverse complement strand
GATACCACCACCTAACCACTTGTAATTAGAAGCCATTTACCTTTTCCTGATATAAAGTTTTTATCCTGATGTGTTAATCAAAAAAGGTAAAGACCTCATCTTTTTCATGTTTGTTTTAATTTCACTTTTACTTTAGGACTTCTCTTAGCCTGCTCAGTAATAATTGCCGTCAGTTGGTCGGATCACTTGGTATTACTCATTCTGCGATCCGGTCCTAAAAATACTGTTCAGGAGAAACGAACATGAGTTCTGCCAAGAAGATCGGGCTATTTGCCTGTACCGGCGTTGTTGCCGGGAATATGATGGGGAGCGGTATTGCATTATTACCCGCGAACCTCGCCAGCATCGGTGGTATTGCTATTTGGGGCTGGGTTATTTCTATTATTGGTGCCATGTCACTGGCTTACGTTTACGCCCGACTGGCGACAAAAAACCCGCAGCAGGGTGGCCCAATTGCGTACGCCGGTGAATTATCTCCGGCTTTCGGTTTCCAGACCGGCGTTCTTTATTACCACGCTAACTGGATCGGTAACCTGGCTATCGGTATTACCGCCGTTTCTTATTTATCCACCTACTTCCCGGTATTAAACGACCCTATTCCTGCAGGTATCGCGTGTATCGCCATCGTGTGGCTGTTCACCTTTATCAACATGCTGGGCGGTACCTGGGTTAGCCGTCTGACCACTATCGGCCTGTTCCTGGTGTTGATCCCTGTGGTATTGACCGCCGTTGTCGGCTGGCACTGGTTTGATATGGCGACCTACCACGCAAACTGGAACACCTCCACCACTACCGATCCTCATGCGGTTATCAAAAGTATTCTGCTGTGCCTGTGGGCGTTCGTCGGCGTGGAATCTGCCGCCGTCAGCACCGGCATGGTGAAAAACCCGAAACGTACCGTACCGATGGCAACCATGCTGGGTACCGCGCTGGCGGGTATCGTTTATATCGCCGCCACTCAGGTTATCTCCGGTATGTACCCGGCTTCCGTCATGGCCTCTTCCGGTGCACCGTTTGCCGTCAGCGCCTCTACCATTCTGGGTAGCTGGGCCGCTCCACTGGTTTCTGCCTTCACCGCCTTTGCGTGCCTGACGTCTCTGGGCTCCTGGATGATGCTGGTTGGTCAGGCTGGCGTGCGTGCTGCCAACGACGGTAACTTCCCGAAAGTGTATGGCGAACTCGATAAAAACGGCATTCCTAAGAAAGGCCTGCTGTTAGCTGGCCTGAAAATGACCGGTCTGATGATTATCATCACCGTGATGAACTCCAACGGCGGTAAAGCTTCCGACCTGTTCGGTGAACTGACCGGTATTGCCGTACTGCTGACCATGCTGCCTTACTTCTACTCCTGCGTTGACCTGATTCGCTTCGAAGGCATCAACGTGCGCAACTTCGTGAGCCTTATCTGTTCGGTTCTGGGCTGTGCGTTCTGCTTCATCGCGCTGATGGGCGCAAGCTCCTTCGAACTGTCCGGCACCTTCATCGTCAGCCTGGTCATCCTGATGTTCTACGGTCGCAAAATGCACCAGCGTCAGCATAACGACGACGAAAACAAAACGGCTGAAGCGCTTTAATCGCTCCCCCTAATTTCTCTAAGGCTCCTACCTTCACCTGCTACATCATGGCGGGAGGGGCCTTCTTTATCCGGAAACATGACTATGACTATGAACGTTATTGCTATCATGAACCACATGGGCGTCTACTTTAAAGAAGAGCCTATTCGTGAGCTTCATCGCGCGCTGGAAGGCCTGAACTTCCGCATCGTTTACCCAAATGACCGTGAAGACCTGCTGAAGCTGATTGAAAATAATGCCAATCTTTGCGGCGTGATTTTTGACTGGGATAAGTACAACCTTGAGCTGTGTGAAGAGATCAGCGCGCTGAACGAGTACATGCCGGTTTATGCTTTTGCCAACAGCTACTCTACGCTCGACGTTAGCCTCAACGATCTGCGTATGCAGGTTCGCTTCTTCGAGTATGCGCTGGGCGCAGCGGCTGACATTGCGGCAAAAATCCGCCAGAGCACCGACGAATACATCGACACTATTCTGCCACCGCTGACCAAAGCGCTGTTCAAATACGTGCGTGAAGGCAAATACACCTTCTGTACSCCTGGSCACATGGGCGGYACSGCYTWCCAGAAAAGCCCGGTMGGCWGCMTSTTCYATGATTTCTTCGGCCCTAACGCCATGAAATCTGATATCTCCATCTCCGTTTCCGAGCTGGGTTCTCTGCTGGACCATTCCGGCCCGCACAAAGAAGCCGAAGAGTATATCGCCCGCGTCTTTAACGCTGAGCGCAGCTATATGGTGACTAACGGTACGTCTACCGCGAACAAAATCGTTGGCATGTACTCCGCTCCAGCCGGCAGCACGGTGCTTATCGACCGTAACTGCCATAAATCGCTCACCCATCTGATGATGATGAGCAACATTACGCCGATCTACTTCCGCCCGACCCGTAACGCTTACGGCATTCTCGGCGGTATCCCACAGAGCGAATTCCAGCGCGCCACCATTGAAAAGCGTGTGAAAGCGACACCAAACGCCACCTGGCCGGTGCATGCGGTGATCACTAACTCCACCTATGACGGTCTGCTGTACAACACTGACTACATCAAGAAGACGCTGGATGTGAAATCCATCCACTTCGACTCTGCCTGGGTGCCTTACACCAACTTCTCGCCAATCTATGCGGGCAAATGTGGGATGAGCGGCGACCGTGTTGAAGGCAAAGTGATTTACGAGACCCAGTCCACGCACAAACTGCTGGCGGCGTTCTCTCAGGCATCGATGATTCACGTGAAGGGCGACATCAACGAAGAGACCTTCAACGAAGCCTACATGATGCACACCACCACCTCTCCGCATTACGGTATCGTGGCGTCCACCGAAACCGCGGCAGCGATGATGAAAGGTAATGCCGGTAAGCGTCTCATCAACGGTTCTATCGAACGTGCGATCAAGTTCCGTAAAGAGATCAAACGTCTGAAAGGCGAGTCCGAAGGCTGGTTCTTTGACGTCTGGCAGCCTGAGCACATCGACGGCCCTGACTGCTGGCCGCTGCGTTCTGACAGCGCATGGCACGGCTTTAAAAACATCGATAACGAACACATGTACCTCGACCCGATCAAAGTCACCATCCTGACGCCGGGCATGAAAAAAGACGGTACCATGGATGACTTCGGTATTCCGGCGAGTCTGGTGGCTAAATACCTCGACGAACGCGGCATCATCGTTGAGAAAACCGGCCCGTACAATCTGCTGTTCCTGTTCAGCATCGGGATCGATAAGACCAAAGCGCTGAGCCTGCTGCGCGCGTTGACCGAGTTCAAACGCGCCTTTGACCTGAACCTGCGTGTGAAAAACATTCTGCCTTCGCTGTACCAGGAAGCGCCGGAATTCTATGAAAACATGCGTATCCAGGAACTGGCACAGGACATCCACAAACTGGTTGAGCATCACAACCTGCCGGACCTGATGTTCCGCGCCTTTGAAGTGCTGCCAGCCATGGAAATTACCCCGTTCGAAGCGTTCCAGAAAGAGCTGCACGGTGAAACGGAAGAGGTCTATCTGGATGACGTGGTGGGTCGTATCAACGCCAACATGATCCTGCCTTATCCTCCAGGCGTGCCGCTGGTGATGCCGGGTGAGATGATCACCGAGGAGAGCCGTCCGGTGCTGGAGTTCCTGCAGATGCTGTGTGAAATCGGCGCGCATTACCCAGGCTTCGAAACCGACATCCACGGTGCGTATCGTCAAGCCGATGGTCGTTACACGGTTAAAGTACTGAAAGAAAATAATAAATAACGAGAAAGACCAAAGGGAAGTGGCTTGCCACTTCCCTTTTTCATGCATTCACACAGCAAGGAGTCGAGATGAAAACACCCTCACAACCGCGCGCGATTTATTACATCGTGGCGATTCAAATCTGGGAATATTTCAGTTTTTACGGCATGCGCGCCCTGCTCATCCTTTATCTTACCCACCAGCTTGGCTTCAACGATAGCCACGCTATCGACCTCTTCAGCGCCTACGCCTCTTTGGTCTATGTGACCCCTATTCTGGGCGGTTGGCTCGCCGACCGCCTGCTCGGCAACCGAACCGCCGTCATCGCAGGCGCGCTGCTGATGACGCTTGGGCATATCGTGCTCGGCGTGGAATCGGATTCAACGTGGAGTTTTTATCTTGCACTGGSGATTATCRTCTGCGGCTACGGSCTRTTTAAATCCAAYATCAGCTGCCTGCTGGGTGAACTGTACGAACCCGACGACAACCGTCGAGACGGTGGTTTTTCGCTGTTGTACGCCGCAGGTAACATCGGCTCCATTGCAGCGCCTATCGCCTGCGGGCTGGCAGCACACTGGTACGGCTGGCACGTCGGCTTCGCGCTGGCAGGCATCGGCATGTTCATTGGTCTGATCGTTTTCTTAAGCGGTCATCGCCATTTCCGCCATACCCAAGGAATGAACAAACCGGCGCTGAAAGCAGTGAAGTTTGTCCTGCCGACCTGGGGCTGGCTGGCGCTGACGCTGTGCATCGCACCACTATTCTTCACCCTGTTGCTGCAAAACGACGGGTCTGGTTATCTGCTGGCGATTGTCTGCGCTGCCGCCGCCGTTATCGTGGCGCGCATTATGCTGCGCTTTCCGGCGCAGCGCCGCGCGCTGTGGCAAATCATTTTGCTGATGCTGACCGGCACGTTGTTCTGGGTACTGGCCCAGCAGGGCGGCAGCTCAATCAGCCTGTTTATTGACCATTTTGTTAACCGTCACTGGCTGAGCTTCGACGTACCTACCGCCCTCTTCCAGTCGGTCAACGCCGTGGCGGTGATGGCGGCGGGCGTGGTGCTGGCCTGGTTGGCGCGTCCCGAAAGCAGCGTCAGTTCCGCCTTGCGAGTATGGCTGAAGTTCGCGTTCGGGCTGGTGCTGATGGGCGCGGGCTTTATGCTGCTGGCGCTGAATGCGCACGGGGCGCAACTTCACGGTCAGGCTTCGATGGGCATGATGGTCGCCGGGCTGGCGCTGATGGGCTTCGCCGAGCTGTTTATTGACCCGGTGGCGATGGCGCAGATTACGCGTCTGAACCTGCCCGGCGTAACCGGCGTGCTGACCGGCATCTATATGTTAGCAACCGGCTCGGTGGCCAACTGGCTGGCGGGTGTGGTGGCGCAGAAAACCACCGAATCACAGATTAGCGATACGGCTATCGATGCCTATGGGCACTTTTTCTCGCAGATGGGGGAATGGACGCTGGGCGTGGTGGCGTTGATTGTGGTGCTGGTGGCGTTGAAGCGTTTGCTGGGTTCGTCCAGCGTACCTTTAGCACAGACCGACGAGTAATACTGTAGGCCGGATAAGGCG
>CP070603.1:1369719-1374113 GCA_016939855.1 Kluyvera ascorbata | reverse complement strand
TCATCCGGCCTACGTCTATTAGATTGCTGCGTCGTCTTCTTCGCCGGTACGGATACGAATCACGCGCGCGACGTCGAAGACAAAGATTTTGCCGTCGCCGATTTTACCGGTCTGCGCGGTGCGGATAATGGTATCCACACAGGTATCGACGATATCGTCGGTCACCACGATCTCAATTTTTACCTTCGGCAGAAAGTCCACCATGTACTCCGCGCCGCGGTACAGCTCGGTATGACCTTTCTGACGGCCAAAGCCTTTCACTTCCGTTACCGTCATCCCGGTGATGCCAACTTCCGCCAGCGCTTCACGTACGTCATCGAGTTTGAAGGGTTTAATAATCGCATCAATCTTTTTCATGGTGTTCCTGTCGTTTTTATCGCGTAACCGGTTGCTTACCGTATCATAAATCAGACGTATTTCGGGTGCTACTCTTTAAAGTCGTTCGCATCCAGTTCATGTCGGGAGAGCAATTTGTAGAACTCCGTGCGGTTTCGTCCGGCCATACGTGCCGCATGAGTGACGTTACCTTTGGTAATTTGCAGCAGCTTGCGCAGGTAGTTGAGTTCAAACTGATTGCGCGCTTCCACAAAGGTGGGCAGCGCGGTGTTCTCACCTTCCAACGCCTGTTCAACCAGCGCATCGCTGATAACCGGCGATGAAGTCAGTGCCACGCATTGCTCAATCACGTTGACCAACTGGCGCACGTTGCCAGGCCAGTTCGCGGCCATCAGACGCTTCATCGCATCGGTAGAAAAAGCGCGAACGAACGGCTTATGGCGATCCGCCGCCTGGCGCAGCAGGTAGTTTGCCAGCAGCGGAATATCTTCGGTGCGCTCGGCAAGGGTTGGGATCTTGAGATTCACCACGTTCAGGCGGTAGAAGAGATCTTCACGGAACTCACCGCGAGCCATCGCTTTCGGCAGATCCCGGTGGGTGGCGGAGACAATGCGCACGTTGATGTCGAGGTCACGGTTGCTGCCGAGCGGCCGCACCTTGCGCTCCTGTAGTACGCGCAGCAGTTTCACCTGCAGCGGCGCGGGCATATCGCCAATTTCATCAAGAAACAGCGTGCCGCCTTCCGCCGCCTGGAACAAGCCTTCCCGGTGGCTGACCGCACCGGTAAACGCGCCGCGCGCGTGGCCAAACAGTTCAGACTCCAGCAGTTGCTCCGGCAGCGCACCACAGTTGATGGCCACAAACGGCTTGGCGTGGCGTGGGCTGGCATTGTGAATGGCCTGCGCCAGAATCTCTTTACCGGTGCCGCTCTGGCCGTTAATCAGCACGCTGACGTCGGACTGCGCCACCATCTGCGCTTGTTCAAGCAGACGCAGCATCAGCGGACTGCGGGTGACGATCGCTTCCCGCCACCGCTCATCGTTTGCCGGTGACGTGCGCTCCAGCGCTTCGTCGATGGCTTTATAAAGCGCGTCTTTATCCACCGGTTTGGTGAGGAAGCTGAACACGCCCTGCTGGGTCGCCGAGACCGCTTCCGGAATTGAGCCGTGGGCAGTCAGGATAATGACCGGCATTCCCGGCTGTACTTTCTGAATTTCGCTGAACAGCTGCAGGCCGTCCATCTCGTCCATGCGCAGGTCGCTTATCACCAGGTCGATGCGCTCTTTCGCCAGCACTCGCAGCCCCTGCTGGCCGCTTTCTGCCGTCACAACCCGATAGCCTTCGCTGGTCAGACGCATCCCGAGGAGTTTCAGCAAGCCGGGGTCATCATCCACCAGCAGCAGGTGCGCGGGTTTACGGTTGGTCATGTTTATCCTCGTCAGCTGCCGCGCCGTGAGACATATCAGCGCCCGGTTTACGGGTGGAGAGTTGGCGTTCGATATCCGTCAGGTTTTGCAACTTGCGGGTGGTTAAATCCAGTTCGCCCTGTAGCTGCTGCTGTTGTAAGTGCAGCGCATCCAGTTGTCCGTCGCTGGTCTCCTGCAGCTTGCTGTATCGCTGACGTTCATCAGACAGCGACAGCTGTAACACCTGTCCATCGCGCCAGAGCTGATAAAGCGGGCGAATGCGAACCGGTATTTGCGGGCTGAGGGTATCAATCGCCGTGACCACCTGCCGACGCTCGGTCGGGGTAATTTTGGCGTTCGCCAGCAGGATGCCGCGCTTCAACGCGCCCTGCCAGGTATCCGTTGTCAGCGGGCTGGCTTCGGCGCGCGCGCGCGCTGCCGATAGACGGTTGGCGCAGTCTACGCTGCGCAGCCAGTAAAGGGGGTTGTTCTCTGCGGTGTCGCCGTCCAGCGACCAGATATCATCACAGTTGGTCGACAGATAATCCGCGACCTGCTGGCGCGGTTCGCCGCTTTCGGTACTATTGCCGAGGCTGTGTGGCGTCAGCGTACTATTACAGCCGGAAAGCATCAGGCAGGCGAGCCCAAATAACCCGCCGCACCACCGCCGTGGCAACCGACTTGTCCGTGCTAAAAATTGGGGCATAGTGACTCGATTTCGATTCATGTGATTGTTTTTTCAAGCCCAGGTACGGGAAGCTCAATACGAAAACAGACGTTGCCGTCCTGGGTGTCGAGAAGCTGAAGCTCTCCGTGCATTTTCCGAACGGAGTCACGCGCAAGGCTTAACCCCAGGCCGCTTCCCTTCACCGCACCTTTGCGCTGATGGCTGCCCTGATAGAAAGGCTCGAAAATCATTAATTTTTCGCCGTCCGGGATCGGCGTACCGGTATTGATAACGTCTATGGCTATCCGCGCACCATCCCGATGGCTACGAAGATAAATGTTACCGGATTCAGTGCCATAGTGCACCGCATTCGAGTAGAGATTATCCAACGCATTCATCAGAAGCGTCGGCTCAGCCAGGCAAGCTGGCGCCTGTAGGTCAACCTGCGTGTGCATCAGTTTAGCCCGTGCCGGGAGACTGTGCGCAGAAACCACCATCTCCACCAGCGGCGCCAGCGCCACGTACTCCATGCGTACGGTGGTTTCACTGAGTTTACGGTTGTAGTCCAGCAGTTGTTCAATCAGGGTTTGTAGGTTGCGGCTGCTGCTGTCGAGAATATCCACCACCTCTTTTTGCTCCGCCGTCAGCGGGCCGACAACCTGGTCGGCTAACAGCTCGGTGCCCTCGCGCATGCTGGCCAGCGGCGTTTTCAGTTCGTGTGAGAGATGACGCAGAAACTGGTGACGCTGCGACTCAAGCCAGGAGAGCCGGTCGCTGAGCCAGATAATACGCTGCCCAACGGATCGCAATTCCCGCGGGCCTCGGAACATCACTTCACCGTCCAGCGATTGCCCTTCGCCCAGACGGTTAATCATGCTCTCAATGCCCTTCACCGGGCCGATAATCATACGGGTAAACAGCAGCACCATCGCCAGGCTTACAAGAAACAGCACCAGCGCCTGCCAGCCAAAGAACTGGCCGCGCTCGGCAATCGCTTGCTGTAACTGTTGTCCACGAGAGAAGACCACGGTGCGGGTCTCCTGCACCAGCTCGCCGTTAGCACTGGAAAACGCTTCGAGCTTCACCACCGCCTGCTTTTCCGGGCCGCTGTTGGTGCACTGGAGGGTCGTCAGGTCATGAAGATTCTGCCGCAGACGCTGATACAGCGTGTCATCAGGCAGCACGCCCGCGTGCGCCTCCAGCATGTCGCTATAGCGCTTACGCTGGCTCTGGTACACCTTCGCCAGCGTCGGATCATCCAGCACGCAGTACTGGCGATAGCTACGCTCCATATCCAGCGCGACGTTCGCCATCGCTTCGCTGCGTCGGGCATCCATCAGCGTGGTGCGGTTGGTCTGTTCAGCCTGAGCGCTGAGCATGTTGAGGCTTTGCCATGCCTGCCAGGCAAGCACCAGCAGCGGCAGCAGAATCAGCAGGAAAGCCAGCGTCACCAGTTGGCGAAGCGATCGTGGGGAAAGCGAGAGGCGTTTCAAAAGAGAGGTCTCAGTCAATCAACGTAACGGAATGCTAACTGAGGTTATCGATGAGGGAAAGGCCAGAAATAACAAAGCCGGGCAGAAGCCCGGCTTTGTTATGGAATAAGGCGGTGCCTAACTCAACGTTTCGCCCGATGGTTGATAAAGCATCGCTATTATCAGTTGCTGGACGGCAGGCACCTTGTTGTGCGTCATTCGAAGTTTATGTAGCACGTCCCGAAGGGGCTGACATAAGAAGGTGAATGAGCCACTGGTTAATATTATGCACGATGCGTGCCACAATACAAAACAATAAATTAACATAATGATAAATATAGAAAATATACCAATTATCATATTGTTCATTGCTGAACGGGTTTTAGGCTTTTTGTCGCTAATTAGCAACACCTAAAATCGATAATTAAAAATAACATATAAATCATCACGTTAAATGTCTCCATTTGGCGACACCGCAACCCTCTCTATGTCGGGGTTTCCCGACACTCTCGC